>CAVQNS010000005.1:0-61869 GCA_963714285.1 uncultured Solirubrobacteraceae bacterium | reverse complement strand
TCGGTCCTCGGATACGACCCCGCTGAGCGCTCAATCGAGCTGCGCCGGCGGATCGGCATGGTGCTGCAGTCCGGCGGCATCTACAGCCACATCACCCCGCGCGAGGCGCTGCGGCACTGGGCCAGCTTCTATCCGCATCCACGCGATGCCGAGGAGGTGCTGACGCTCGCCGGGCTGCAGGAGAAGGCCGACGAGCGCAGCCGCAAGCTCTCCGGCGGACAGCTGCGACGGCTGGACTTCGCGTTGGCGCTCGTCGGCGACCCGGAGCTGATCTTCCTCGACGAGCCGACCACCGGCTTCGATCCCGAGGCGCGCCGCGCCGCATGGGAGACGGTGCGCTCGCTGCGCGCGCTGGGCAAGACGATCCTGCTGACGACGCACTACCTGGAGGAGGCGCAGGCGCTCGCCGACCGCGTCGCGATCGTCAAGGACGGGCGCGTGCTCGCGATCGGGCCGCCGCGCGAGCTCGGTGTGGGCGCGGCTCACTATCGCGTCGCCTACCGCGACGCCGGCGGCGAGCTGGTCGAGCGCGAGACCGACGACCCGACAACGCTGCTGCATCAGCTCAGCGGCGAGGCGCTCGCGCGCGGGCAGCGCCTGGAGGAGCTATATGTGGGCGCCCGACGCTCGAGGACGTCTACCTGGAGCTGACCGCCGCCTCGTCCCTGGAGGAGGAGGCCGAGGCGACGCCGATACCGATGTGGACGCCGCCCCCAGGCAGGGAAAGTCTCGCCGCGAGGCCAGCCGTGCCTGACGCGTTGACCCTCACCTGGCGCCAGTATCGGCTCGAGCGCCGGATGTTCTGGCGCAACCCCAGCGCCGCGTTCTTCAACTTCGTGCTGCCGCTGCTGTTCCTCGCGGGCGCCGGAGCGACCCTCAGCGGCAACCAGCATCAGCTCGACCGGCTGGTGCCGATGATCGCCGGCATGAGCGTGATGTCGACGACGTTCACCGCGCTCGCCTACAACATCGTGTTCCTGCGCGAGCGCGGCGTGCTCAAGCGCATCCGCGGCACACCGCTGCCGACGATCTCCTACTTCGGCGGCGTCGCCGCCAACGCCGTCACCAACACCGCCCTGCAGATCGCCATCATCGTGCTCTCCGGGCGCGTCCTGTTCGGGATCGGCTGGCCCCAGCATTGGGGCGCGCTGGTGGTGTTCGTGCTGGTCGGCGTGGTCTCCTTCGCTGCGCTCGGCGTCGCCTTCGCGCACGTGATCCCCAACTTCGAGTCCACCGCCGCGTATGTCAACGCCGTGTTCCTGCCGGTGGTCGCGATCTCCTTCTACGTGTTCGACTCCTCCAGCGCTCCCGGCTTCGTGCGCACGATCGCCGAAGCGCTGCCGCTGAAGCCTTTGATCGACGGGCTGTCGGGAGCGATGGTGGCGGGCACTGGGCTCGGCAGCCATCTCGACGGGCTCGCCGTGATCGCGATCTGGGGCGTGTTCGGGCTGTACTTCGCGGTGCGCGGCTTCTCCTGGGAGGCTCACGCACTTGACCCGCGGACAACTGCCGGCGCCGCGGCCGGGGCCGCGGCATGAAGCAACTGGCGGACGACGTCGAGCTGCTGCGCGGCTGGCCGCCCAACGCGATCAACGTGTATCTCGTCGGCGACGTGCTGATCGACGCCGCCACCCGTCAGGGCGAGCAGCGGATCATGCGCGAGCTGGCCGGGCACAGGCTGAGCGCGCACGCGCTCACCCACGCCCACCCCGACCATCAGGGCTCGAGCCACACGATCTGCGAGCGCCTGCAGATCCCGCTCTGGTGCGGCCAGGGCGACGTGCCCGCGATGGAGACCCCCGGCGGCGTCTACGACTCGCAAGCGCCAGGCTGGATCAACCGGCTGCAGCAGCGCTTCTGGACCGGACCGCCGCATCCGGTCGCCAGGGCGCTGATCGAGGGCGACGAGGTGGCAGGCTTCACCGTGCTCGAGGCACCGGGGCACTCGCGCGGACACCTCGCCTACTGGCGCGAGTCCGACCGTGTGCTGATCCTCGGTGACGTGCTCAACAACGTGAACGTCATGACCGGGCATCCCCGGCCTGCACGAGCCGCCGAGCGTCTTCACCCCCGACCCCGCACGCAACCGCCTGTCGGCCCAGCGGCTGGCTGCGTTGCGCCCGCAGCTCACATGCTTCGGTCATGGAGCGCCGCTGCGCGACCCCGGCAAGCTCGCCGACTTCGTCGCCCAGCTGCCGGAATGAGCGGACTATGACCGACAGCATCTTCATCGCCGCCGGCGAGCCCCCTGACGGCTACGACGGCGAGCAGCAGGGCGGCCATGCCAATCAGGACGCCGGGCACCAGGCCTGTCAGATGTCTTCGTCGCACGGAAGCCGTATAGCCATGGTGGTACGGCCGACAGAGCATGCCAGTGGTCCTTGGGACCCGCGAGCGCTGCACGGCGGCGCGCCGGCAGCGCTGATCACCGCCGCGTTCGAGCGCGTCGAGCCCGGCTCGCAGCTGCGCATCGCGCGTCTCGGCTTCGAGCTGCTGCGCCCGATCCCGCTCGCACCGCTGACGTTGACCACGCGCATCGTGCGTCCGGGCAGGCGCGTGCAGGAGCTCGCGGCTGAGCTGAGCGCTGACCTCGGCGACGGCCCACAGGTGGTCTGCCGCGCCGGCGCGCTGCGGGTGCAGGAGGTCTCAGCCGACGTCGCTGCCGCTGCCGCGCGTCCGCCGGACCCGGCCGCGCCGCCGTCAGCCGAGCAAGCAGCAGACGCTGCCCCGCAGGATCGGCTGCCTCCGCCCGACCAGGGCAAGCCGGTGCGCTTCGCGCTCGACGACGTCGAGCGCGACAGCTTCGCGGCCAGCGCGATGGAGATGCGCTGGCTCACCGACCCTCGAGCTCTCGGTCCGGGGCGCGTGTGGATGCGCATGCGCCATCCGCTGCTGCCCGATCAAGAGCTGACGTCGCTGGCGCGGCTGGCCGCCACCGCCGACTTCGGCAACGGCATCAGCGCAGCACTCCCTTCGAGCGCTTTCTGTTCATCAACGCCGACCTCACGCTGCACCTGCAGCGCCAGCCGCGCGGCGAGTGGATCGGAATCGACGCGCGCACACTGCTGCACGAGGGCGGCGCGGGCCTCGCCGAGAGCATCCTGCACGACGTGCACGGCCGGGTGGGCCGCGCGTTCCAGACGCTCGTCGTGCAGCCTCGCTGAGCACCGGGCGCACGATAGTTGTCGGTGCAATTATCTTTGCTACGCTCGGGGGGAGGCTCACATCCCGTGGAGCACACCCCGTTTCGTAAAGGAGACCGCCATGTCAACACCTGAGGCAACCATCAAGCAGACGCCCCTGCCGACCGGCACCTGGAAGGTCGACCCGGTCCATTCGAGCGTCGAATTCCAGGTCAAACACCTGGGTATCGCGACCGTCAAGGGCCAGTTCAAGGAGTTCGAGGGCACCCTCGAGGTGACCCCCGAGGGCGTCAGCGCCTACGGCAGCGCGCAGACCGCAAGCGTCGACACGCGCGAGCCCCAGCGCGACGGCCACCTGCGCTCAGCTGACTTCTTCGACGCCGAGAACAACCCCCAGATCACGTTCAAGTCGACCTCCGTGCGCGCGATCGACGACGAGGACTTCGAGATCGAGGGCGACTTCACGCTCCACGGCATCACGCGCCCGCTGAAGCTGACCGCAACGCTCGAGGGCACCGAGACCGACCACGAAGGCAACGAGCGTGTCGGCGTCTCCGCAACCACGAGCATCAGCCGTGGTGACCACGACATGAAGTTCAACATGGCGCTCGGCTCCGGCAACGTCGTCGTCGGTGACAAGGTCAAGATCCAGCTCGACATCTCAGCCGTAAAGGCTTCCTGAGCAGCGGCCCAGGCGGCGTCGTCAGCGTATGACGACGTCGCCGAGCGCCTCATCGATCGCCGCGAGCGTGTCGTCGCTGAGCGTCACGCCGGAGGCGGAGGCGTTCGCGTGAACCTGCTCGGGGCGACTCGCGCCGACGATCGCCGAAGCGACGTTCTGCTCGCGCAGAACCCACGCGAGCGCCAGCTGCACCATCGTCAGCCCAGCCGCATCCGCGATCGGCACGAGGCCCTGAACCGCCTGCAGCACGCGAGGCTCGATCAGACGGTCGATGAAGGCGCTCATGCTGTCGCTGGCCGCACGCGAGTCCGTGGGCGGCGGCTCGCCGGGCAGGTACTTGCCGCTCAGCACGCCTTGCGCCAGCGGCGACCACACGATCTGCGAGATGCCCTCGCGCTCGCACAGCGGGATCACCTCCGCCTCGGGCGCCCGCCACAGCATCGAGTACTGCGGCTGACTCGATACCCAGCGCTCGACGCCGGGCAGCGCCAGCGACTCGTCGATCTTCTCGGCGGGCCACTCGCTGAAGCCGATGTGGCGCGCCTTGCCCGCCGCCACGACTTCGCCGAGCGCGGCCATCGTCTCCTCGAGCGGCGTGTGCTCGTCGTAGCGGTGGCACTGGTAGAGGTCGACGTAGTCGGTCTGCAGGCGCTCCAGGGAGGCATCGATCTGCTTGTGGATCTGCGCGGAGGACAGGCCGCGGTCGCTGTCGGACATCGGGAAGAAGACCTTGGTTGCAAGCACATACGACGAGCGCTCGTGACCCGTGAGCACTTCGCCCAGCAGCGACTCGGCCGCGCCGCGCCCGTACACGTTGGCGGTGTCGATGAAGTTGATGCCCGCGTCGAATGCAGCCTCGACGCACGCCTTCGCCTGCTCGCGCTGCACTCCCCCGGAGTATGTGAGCCACGAGCCAAGGCTGATCTCCGAGACCTCGATGTCGCTCGCGCCGAGCTTGCGGAAGTTCATCTGCGATCAGACTACCCTGGAACGTGATGAGCACCAGCGCTCCCGCGCGGCGATGAGCACGATCGATCCGGGTCTTCGCATCCGCGCCGTCGAGCTGGCGGTCAGCGACCTGTCACGCAGCGCGGACTTCTACGAGCGCGTGCTCGGCCTGCCGCTGATCGCCCGCGACGAGCACTCCGCACAGCTCGGGCCCGACCGCGAGCACCCAGCGCTCGTGCTTCGCGGCATCGCCTCGCCGACGCCACTACCCCCCGGCGCCAGCGGCCTCTACCACGTGGCCTGGCTGCATCCCGACCGCGCGCGGCTCGCCGAGAGCGTGCGCCGAGTCGCCGGGGCGGGCTGGCCGTTCGAGGGCGCCGCCGACCACGGCGTCTCCGAGGCGCTATACCTGAGCGACCCCGACGGGCTTGGGATCGAGCTGTACGTCGACCGTCCGCGCGAGCAGTGGGAGCGACCCGCGGACGGGCACGGCGTACGGATGGTGACGCTGGCGCTCGACCTCGATGACCTGCTCGCGCAGTTCGACGACGAGCCCGGACCAGAGGTCTCACCGAGGACGGGAGTCGGTCACGTGCACCTGAAGGTCGCGGACGTGCCGCGCGCGGCTGCGTTCTATCGCGACGCGCTCGGACTGCAGGAGCAAGCGCAGCTCCCCTCCGCGGCGTTCCTCTCAGCCGGTGGATACCACCACCACGTCGGGCTGAACTCATGGCAGAGCCGCGGCGCCCCGAGTGCGCCCGACAGCGCGCCGGGCCTGCGCCGCGTGGAGCTCGAGCTCAGCGACGGCACAGCCCTCGAGGCGCTCCAGCGCGGAATCGCGCGCCTTGCGGATGCGGGGAATGCTTCAGCAGCCGTGCGCGAGGAGGATGGGCGCGTATCCTTGCGCGATCCAGACGGGCAGCTGCTGAGCTTCGCTCACCGCTGATCTGAGCCGCGCCGGAGAGCGCCGTCGAAGCGGCACGAGCCGCTCTCCGCCCACGACCGTCCGGCGCGGCGGCGATGATGCGCAGCATGGCCGGTCCAGCGCCCAGTGGCGGAGCGTATGGCGACCCTGCGATCTGGGCGCTGATGCCGGGCGAGGCGATCGAGCGCACGACCCTGCACGAGCGCTACGGCGGGCGTGTGCAGGGAGCGATCGTGCCGTCGCGCAGCTCGCCGAACATCATGATCTTCCCGGATCCGCTCGCAGCGGAGGCACCGGGATCTGTTGACGGTTGGCGTGTGGACGGGTGCTTCCACTACACCGGGGAAGGCCTGCGCGGCGATCAGCTGATGAAGTCCGGCAACGCCTCGATCCTCAACCATGTCGCCGACGGTCGCGCGCTGCGGCTGTTCCGGGGCACGCACGATCAGATCATCTACGAGGGCCAGTTCGGCCTCGACGCGGATACGCCCTTCTACACGACCGACAGCTCGGAGGCTCGGGGCGGAGCGATTCGCAGCGTGATCGTGTTTCGTCTGCGCCCGCTGGACACAAGCCCCCGCCCGAGCGCATCGAAGCTGGATCCCGTGCTCGGGGTCAGGGTCGAGGATGTGCCCATCGAGGAGCGCTGGACGGAGAAGGCGTTCGTGGCGCCAAGCCAGAAGGCGGATATGGCCGAGCATCGCGAGCATGACCTTGTGTTGGCATTTCGCGAGCACCTGCTGAGCAAGGGCCATGAGGTCGTGCGACTGAAGATCGTCCCTTCCGCGGAGGCAAAGCCGCTGTTCGCGGATCTGTTCGACCGCAGCACCAACACGCTGTTCGAGGCCAAGGGCACGGTCGAGCGCGGCTCGATCCGCATGGCCGTGGGCCAGTTGCTGGACTACCGTCGCTTCATCGAGCCGGCTCCGCGCCTTGCGGTGCTGCTGGCGACGGTGCCGCGGCAGGATCTCCAGGAGTATCTGCAGAGCGCCGGCGTCGAGCTGGCCTGGCGCGAGGGCAAGCGCTTCAAGGGCTCAGCCGGCGAGGCTTGAGCCCGGCTACTGCACCGGGTATGGCGGCGGCGGGTTGTCGATGATGCCGCTCTTCACGCCCGAGACGCCCATGTACACCGCATAGCCGACGGCGAGCAGCAGAAAAGCGGCGAGCACGGGGCGCGTCCAGCGCGGGTGCCGCGCCAGCACGTGGGCCGCCGCAGGGTAGAAGGCGGGGGCGGCGAGCAGGATCATGCGACCCCAGTCGAGCGCGAAGGTCATCGACACCAGCGCCAGCGCCACCAGCACGAGACCGCGACGCGCAAAGCGCATGTCCCGCAAGGCCAGCGGCGCAACGAGCCACAGGGGGCCGTAGACGGTGAACATGCGACGCGCCTCCTGGACGGCACTCTGCAGCCCGAGCTTGATGACCGTGAAGCGCTCGGCCACGAGCGAGCCGCCATAGCCCGGCACCTGCGTTTCGCCGACGGTGCTGATCCCGAGCCTGATCGTGGCGTAGAGCGCCACGGCCGGTGCCGCCACCGCGAGCGTGTCCAGAGCTGCCCGTCGGTCGAGTGGACGCAGCGCCCACAGCGCGTAGGCGAGCGGCACCACGAACAGCACCGCTTCGCGCACCGCCGCGCCGAGCAGCAGCGTCACCGCGAGCTGCACGCGCCGGCGCCTGACCGCGAAGTACGTTGCCGCCATCATCAAGAAGACCGTCGCGATGTCGGGATTGCGACCGTGGCGCAGCGCCACGATCAAGAACGGCGGCGAGATGCTCAGCAACAACGCCAGCGCGATCGCCGTGCGCCGCCCGCCTCCAAGCTCGCGCATCAGCAGGTATGCAAACGCCGCGGCACCGCCGGCGGCAAGCAGCGCCAGTGCGCTGAACGAGACGGTGTGGTCGAACGGCAACCCGTGCACTACCAGCGGCAACCCCAGGCGAAAGCCGAACGGGAAGGTGTGCACCGCGAACGGGTGCCGGGCGATGTCTTCGTAGATCAGGTCATCGCCGCGCGGCGTCTGCTCCTTGCGGATCGGCGCGCTGAGCACGCCCAGCGCGATCGCCCCGATGAGACCCACGACGCTCGCTCCACGCCAGTCCGCTTCGCGCCGCTGCACGCCGTGGAGCCTAGATCAACCGATCTACCTCCGCCGCCCCTGCGCGAAACTCTGCATCGGCGGCGCCGCGGCGCGCATGCTCGAGCCCACCTCCCCGCCGCCCACATCATCCTCGCCGTCCCGCTGTGCCTGTGGCCCACGATCGGACAGCCGATGAACGCGGACCGGGGCTGCCCCACCCTGCTCCTGCTCGATGCCGCCGGGCAGGAACTGCTCGAGCGGCGCCAGCTCGCGGACGATCACGTTGACGACTGCCTGCGCACGCTCCAGGGTGCCTCTGGCGAGCAACAGCGGCTCCGCTCGCGCCAGGTGGCGGTGGCGCTCGTAGACCGCGCCGGGCACGATCAGGTTGATCGTGCCGAACTCGTCCTCGAACAGCAGGAACATCGTTCCCTTCGCCGTTCCAGGACGCTGCCTGGCAATTACCAGCCCCGCCACCGCCACCTGGCATCCCGACGGCAGCCTGGGCAGCTGAGCGCTGGTGGCGAGCATCGGCACGGTCAGCCGTCCGCGCAGGATCGCCAGCGCGTGCTCGCCGATCGTCACCCCGCTGGTGGAGTAGTCGGCGATCAGCCGCTGCCAGCGCCCGAGCGCCCGCAGACGCGGTGGCTCCGGCAGCTCCAGCGGCAGCGCGAGCTGAGTGCCCTCCCCCACCGTCTCAGCCGGGCTCGTCACCCCCATCTGCCACAGCGCCGTCCGCCGCTCTGTCGAGCCCGCTGAGAAGACCGTCGCAGGCGCCCGACCAGGCCAGCTGCTCGAGCGTCCCGCGCCTGCAAGCCGGCGCGTCCCGCAAGCTCCCCGAGGCCGGCGAACGGCCCGCCCCGCTCGCGCTCGGCCACCAGCGCCTGCATCTCCGCACGCGCGGCGTCCTTGATGTAGCCGAGCCCCAAGCGCACGCCGCCGTGCTCGACCGTGCACTGCACCTGCGATGCGTTCACGTCGAGTCCCAGCACCGCGATACCCCGACTCTCGGCCTCGTGGACGAGGCTGTCCGGAGCGTAGAAGCCCATCGGCTGCTCGTTCAAGCAGCGCACACAGGAACTCCTCGCCGTAGTGCACTCGCAGCCAGGTCGACTGGTAGGCGAGCAGCCCGAAGGCGGCGCTGTGCGCCTTGGGAAAGCCGAAGCCGGCGAAGCCCTCGACCATCTCCCATACGCGCTCCGCCGTCTGGCGATCGGCGCCCGCGTGGCATACCGCGCCCCGTGATGAAGCGCTCGCGATGGCCCTGGATCATCTCGTGCGAGCGCTTGCGGCTCATCGCGCGGCGCAGCCCGTCCGCCTCGCCGGGGCTGAAGCCGGCAAACGCTTCCGCCACC
Source organism: uncultured Solirubrobacteraceae bacterium (assembly GCA_963714285.1). Lineage (GTDB taxonomy): Bacteria > Actinomycetota > Thermoleophilia > Solirubrobacterales > Solirubrobacteraceae > Palsa-744. The sequence continues at coordinate 52,738 of CAVQNS010000005.1, read as the reverse complement.
TGCATCACCTGGTCCTGGAAGATGATCGTGCCGAGCGTCTCGCGCAGCACCGGCTCAAGTGCCGGGTGCAGGTAGGGGATCTCATATCCAGGGTCCTCGCGCAGGCGCCGGCGCCGCTCGATGTACGGGTTGATCGCCCCGCCCTGGATCGGCCCGGGCCGCACGATCGCGACCTGGACGACGAGGTCGTCGAGGTTCTCCGGCTGCGTGCGGCGGATCGACTGCATCTGCGCGCGGCTCTCGATCTGAAAGACGCCGACGGTGTCGGCCGCGCGGATCGCCTTGAAGGTCTGCGGATCGTCGAACGGGATGCGGGATAGATCCACTCGCTCCCCGTGCACGCGCGCGATCTCCTCCACGCAGCGCTCCACCGCCGAGAGCATCCCCAGGCCCAGCAGGTCGATCTTCAAGAAGCCCGCGTCCGCGCACGAGTCCTTGTCCCACTGGACCATCTGCCGCCCTCCATCGCGGCGGGCACCACCGGGCAGCAGTCGATCAGCGGCCTGGTCGCGATCACCATCCCGCCCGGGTGCTGGGAGAGATGGCGGGGCAGCCCGTAGGCCTGCTCGACCAGCTGCGCCAGCCAGCGCCAGCGGGGGGAGCTGGAGCCCCTTGGGGGCGATGCTCTCTGCATCTCTGCCCCATGGCTCCGCGCCGCGGGCCGCACGCTCGATCTCGCCGGCGGGCAGGCCGAGCACCTTGCCCAGCTCGCGGATCGCCCCGCGCGCGCGGAAGGTCGGAAAGGCCGCCACCAGCGCCGCGCGATCGTGCCCGTAGCGCTCGTGCACGCGCGGGATCAGCCGCTCGCGGATGTCGCGCGGGAAGTCCAGGTCGATGTCGGGCAGGCCATGCAGATCCTCGTGCAGGAAGCGCCCCAGCGCCAGCTTGCCCGCGATCGGGTCGATGTGCGAGAGCCCCGTCAGGTAGCACACGATCGAGGAGACCGACGACCCGCGCCCGCGCCCGGGCGCCAGCAGCGCGCGCACCGAGTCCGGCCCGCGAACCTCCAGCGCGACCTCGCGCGCCAGCTCGAGCATGTCGTGGTGGAGCAGGAAGAAGCCCGCCAGCCCGAGCCGGTCGATCACGCGCAGCTCCTCCTCCAGCCGTGCCTGCGCCTCCGCGCGGCGCCCCCGCGCCGGGCGCGCGCCACGCGGCGGACGAGCGCGTGGGCGCCATCCTCTCCATAGCGCTCATCCAGCCGCGCCCGGCACAGCTCCGCCAGGCGGCGCGAGGAGCTCCCGTCCTCGGCCCCCGGATAGCGGTAGCCGAGATCCTTCGTCAAATCGAACGTCAGCTGCTCGGACAGCAGCAGCGTCTGGCGGACCGCATCGGGATGGTCGGCGAAGCGGCTGGCCATCGCCTGAGGCGTGCTCATCACGTGGCTGTGGTTGCCGCGCCGCAGCGGCTCGCATGCATCGAGCGTGGCGTGGTTGCGCGAGCGCCACGAACGCATCCTGCAGCTCGGCTCTGGCGCGCGCGTGCGTATGGACGTTGCCGGTGGCCACGCACCTGACCCCCAGACGCCGGGCGCGCGCCGCCAGCGCCCGGTTGCGAGCACGATCGTCGCGAGCATAGGGACGCTGCAGCTCCACGTACAGGCCCTCCGGGCCGAACGCGTCGAGCAGCCGCTCGGCAGCGCGCTCGCCCTCGCACACCGCGAGCGATGCACCGACCGCTCGGCGCAGCCCGTCAGGCAGACGAGGCCCTCGGCGTGATCGATCACCGCCTGCACGTCCACCCACGGCTCCGTGCGCTCGCGCCGCGGACGAGGAGTCGCGGGTGTGCTGCGTGGGCGAGCGTGATGATCCGGCAGAGGTTGCTCCAGCCGCGCTCGTCGCGCACGAGCAGCGTGATGTGACGCGTCCCCCCGCAGCCGCCGCTTCACCCGCCGGCTGCCGCTCGAGACGACGCGGCGCCACCGCTGGACGGTCGAGGACGATGTCGATCTCCGCGCCGTGGATCGCCCTGCACCCCGTGGTCCGCCGCGGCCTGGGCCAGCTCCATCGAGCCGGAGACCGAGTTGTGGTCGGTCAGCGCGAGCGCCGGGTAGCCCAGCTCGCCCGCGCGCTGCGCCAGCTCCTGCGGCAGCGAGACGCCGTCCAGGAACGAGTACGCCGAGTGGCAGTGCAGCTCGACGTATGGCGAAGCGCTCCCGGCCATCTCATGCTGTCCTGGAGGAACCAGCGGTCGCGAGCACAGGTCGTGGAAGACGACCATGTTGCGTCCGCGCTCGCCCACCAGCTCCCAGTAGCGGCGTCGCAGCGGCTCGGCTGTCCACCAGCGGTCCTCCACCAGCCAGGACTCGCGCAGCGACTCGACCGCTTCGCCGTTCACCTGCGGCCGGCATGCTCATCGCGCCCAGCGCACGCGTGCGGGCTGGGGCGTGTTGATCGGTCGCGCGCCCACGATCATGCGGCCATCACTCCGGGATCGGCGCGAGCACCACCCGCCGCTCGGGCACGCGCGAGTCCGGATCCACGCACACGGCTCGCAGCGCCGCGTCCTGCCCCGCCACCGCGCGCACCTGGGCGACGGCCTCGCGCAGGCGGGCCGCCCGGGCGCTCCGGCGGCGCTGCGCGAGCGGGCGACGTGACCCACGGGGCATCCTCGAACAGCGCGCCCTGCTCGCTGGCCGGCGGGCCGAAGCGCTCGACGGCCAGCCCCAGCACGGCGGCCGGGGCGGGGAGCGCCAGCAGGCGCAGCGACAGCGCCAGCCAGATGCGCTCGGGGTCGCACAGCGCCTGGCGGAAGACCACGCGCTCGCGCCAGCCGCCGCCCGCGACCAGACGCGCGGAGAGCGTGGCGGCGCGCAGCGTGCGTCCGCGGCGCTCGGAGCGGGCCAGCAGCCGGTCTACCAGCACGCCCAGCACCCGCTTCAGCGCCTCGCCCGAGCTCGCGTCACCGACCTCCATCGACTCCTCCAGGCGCTCCTCGACACGGCGCGCGCCTGCAGCGGGCTGTCCTCGCCGCAGGCCAGCCTGTGGGCGAGCACGCCGGCAGCCCCGAAGCGGTCGCTCAGCGCCGGGCGACCGAGCCTCACGAGCTCGCCGAGCGTGCGCACGCCCAGGCGCGAGAGCGGCTCGAGCAGCGCAGCCGTCTCCTCCCGGAAGCCGAGCAGCTCGACCGGGCGACCGGCGAGCCAGCGCCGGGCCTCGCGCGTGGCGGGCCTTCCAGCACGAGCGGACGGCGCGAGCGCACCGCCAGGGCGGCCGCCAGCGCACAGAAGCGCGTCGGCCCGGCGCCGATGCGCACGGGGCGCGCGAGCGCGCGCGGGCGGCGGCGATCGTCGCCTCCCGCGTGCCGTGGATGGCCGCGCAGCCCGTCGCTCTCGAAGTACGCGAGCCCCGGACGCGCCGGCTCGACGGCCGCGCCGATCGATTCCAGGGCGCACAGCGCCGTCTCCCACGCCTCGGCCACCAGCACCGGATCGCCCGGCACGAGCACCAGGTCGGGGCAGCGGGCGAGCGCCTCTCCGAGCACCATCCCGCGGCCACGCCGCGGGCCTCCGCGGCGCCCGAGACCTCCCCCACGCGCTGTTCGCCGCCCACCAGCGGCGCCACCGCCAGCGCCCGGCCCGCCAGCGTCTGACGGGCGACCTCCGACCCCTCGCCGGCGGCCACGACCAGCTCGAAGCGAGGCATATGGACGCAGACGACCATACGAACGTATGTTCGTGCAGTCGTGGCTCACCCGCAACAGCTGGGGGTCTACCAGCTAGGCGTCTACATCGAGCTGCGCGAGCGAGCGCAGGGTGCCGGCGGCCCGACCTGGGGCGCGGACGCGTCAGTCCATCGTCAGCGGGCCCTCGGCCGATCCGCTGAGGAACTGGCGCACGAACGGGTTCTCCGAGGAGAACATCTTCTCCGCGTCGCCCGCCTCGACGATCCGTCCCCGCCACAGCAGCGCGATGTACTCGCCGATCTGCCGCGCGGAGGCGATGTTGTGGGTGACGACGATGTAGGTGCCTCTGTAGAGTTCGTGCATCTCCTGGATCAGGTCGCACAGCAGCGCCGTGCGCACCGGGTCAAGGCCCGAGTCGGGCTCGTCGAAGATCACGATGTCCGGCTCCATCACCAGCGCGCGCGCGAACCCCGCGCGCTTGCGCATGCCGCCCGGAGAGCTGCGAGGGCGCATCGTCCATCGCGTCGGCGAGCCCGACGTCGTCGAGCCGCTCGCGCGACGCGCTCGGCGATCAGCGCCTCGGAGAAGTCGGTGTGCTGGCGCAGCGGGAAGGCGACGTTGTCGAACACCGACATCGAGCCGAACAGCGCGCCGTCCTGGAACAGCACGCCGATCTTGCGGCGCATCGCGAGCAGGTCGGGCATCGTCAGCGTCTTGACCGACTTTGCCCTTGACGATCGATGTCGCCCGAGTCGGGGAACATCAGCCCGATGATGTGCTTGATCAGCACGCTCTTGCCGGTGCCCGAGGGACCCAGCACGACGGTGATCGTGTCGTCGGGGAAGGCGACGTTGAGCCCGTCGAGCACGGGCACCCCGCCGAGGCGCTTGTGCACGTCGAGGCAGCGGATCGACCAGTTGCCGTCGTCCGGGTCGCCCGCCAGGTCGAGGTCGCTCGCGTGGTACTGGTGGCGGTCGTCGGCGGCATCATTTCCTTCTTTGTAGACGGCGTGCGGGAACTGGCTGGTTTCGCCGTTGAACGTGAACGGGCCCTGCTGGATGCACGCCGGCGCCGGCACTTCGTTGGCGCGTTTCCGGCTTGTTGGCGACCTTGAACGCCTGCGTTCTGCGTTCGTGAGCAGCTGCAGCAGTTCTTCGGAGACCGTTTCGCTCGCCGGCCCGCTCGACCGACGGGCGCGGAGTCGGCGCACGCGCTCGAGCTGAACACCGGCAGCCCGCTGGCGAGCGAGCCATAGGTGCCGGAGTGCGGGTAGGCGTTGGAGCGGTTGGTGCCGATGCGGTTCGGGTAGACCGCGAGGCTCTCGGGGCTGAGCACCTTCATCGTCGTCAGCAGGTGCTCGCTTTGGCGCCTGTTGCCGCAGGTCGCTGCTGCTTTCGGCTCGCCTCCGAGGCGGCGGTGATGTTCGCGAAGAACGCCTGCAGCTCGGGCACGTATTCGCCGGTGTACTGCAGGAACGGGTCGAGGTTGTGCAGCACCGGCCGCAGGTTTTCGAGCACCGGCACGGTCAGCTTGAGCGACTTCTTGATGTCCGGCAGACCCGTCTTGGCCGCCTTCGTCAGCGGCCCGAGCGCCGTCAGGAAGCTGTTGAATTCGGGCGCGAACGGCTTGGCCGCGTGCAGCAGCGCCGCGAGCTGGCGCTCGGTCGGGCTGGAATTCCTCGAAGTACGGGTCGGCGATCGCGGCGAACTTGTCGATTTCTTTGAAGCGCCGACGCTCGAGTTGTGCTCGAACGTCGGCAGCGCGCGGAACGCCTGCGGCGAACGCCTGGCTGGCTTCGGCGGCCGCGTGGAAGGTGCGCTCGCCGTTGACGATCGCGCCTTCGAGCTGGTGGTCGCGGCTGGCGAGCGCGTTGAAGACCACGCCCGTGTTGTGCACGAGCGCTTTGACCGCGCCTTCCTGGGCGTCGAGCAGCGTCACGAGCTTGTTGGCGCTTTCGACGAACGGTTCGAGGCTGGGCGAAGTCGGCGTTGATCTGTTCGCCGCGGCCGTTGATGCCTTCGCGACGCGACTTGCTGCCAGATCTGGAAGTCGCGCCTGGTCTTCGGCGTCGAACGCCGAGAGGATGTCGTCGAGCGTCACCGACGGTTCGACCTGGCTGTTGGACAGCTGGCCGCCGTCCGGCAGCAAGCGGCCGCCGTTGCCCTCGGGGATCAGCTGCACGTAGGTCTCCCCGAGCAGCGTCTTCTGGCGCAGGATCGCGTGCATGTTCGCGCGGATCGGCGCGTAGCTGGCCGGCGACTTCGATCGTCGCGTGGGTGCGCCCGTCGCTTGCCCAGCTTCAGCGAGACGACGTGCCCGACTTCGACGCCGCTGATGCGCACGTCCGACTGTTCGGCGAGCGCGAACGTGCGCGGGAACGCGACCGTGAAGCGATAGCCCTTCGGTTTCAGCGGCAGCGGGCCGCCGAATGACTCCCACAGGAACATCAGCAGCCCGAAGCAGCTGAGCACGAACAGGACGATCACGAGCAGGTTGCCGAGCGTGGGCGCGCGCTTCTGCATCTCAGCTCCTTCCCCCCGAACGGCGTGTTGCTCGCGAGGCGTCGAGAAGGGCAGCTCGACTGGGCGCCTTGCGCCTGGCGTGCGCACGCTTGCAGCTTTGCGCTCGTCGCGCTTCGCTCGCGCTGGTGGGGATGCCACGGCTCTGACGCATTCCGCTTCGCGTCGGAGGCTTCAGCAGGCCGACCAGCAGCTTGACCGTTCGGTTGACTTCCGCGACCGCCTTGAGGATCGGCAGGATTTCGCAGTTGAAGTACACGAGGCTGCGCCCGAGCGGCGCCGTTGGCGTCGGAGGTGCTGACGACGCTGTTGAGGTCGTGGTTGCCCCAGTCGAGGAAGAACAGGAAGCCGCCCTTGCTCGGCCCCGGGGTTGTAGGCGAGCTCGTTGAAGAATTCGTTGAGCACCGCGAAGCTCGACGGCGAGCTTCGGGAACGCTTCGCCGAGCTGCTTGGTCGACGGCCCGAGTTCGTTGACGACGGGCAGGATTTCGCGCGCGAACGGGCGGATCTCGTTCTTGATGATCGGCGTCGTCGTCAGCGCCAGCTTGCGCGTCGCTTCGTTGGCCGGTCCGAGCGCGCGCGCGAACGGCAGCAGCTTGTGCAGCGTCGGGCCCGAGCACGTTGCGTGGCGGTGGCGAGCTTGCCGAGGCCGACGCCGGTCTTGTGCAGCGCGCCCGGCAGCAGCTTGAGCGTCTTCTGGAAGTTCGCGTCCTCCTTGGCGAACGTCCCGAACACGGCGTTGGAGGAGTCGACGAGCTGCGGCGAGCTGCTTGTCCTTGCCGCCGAGCGCTTCCGTCAGCAGGCGGAAGTTGTGGATCGAGCGCGCGATGTTCGCGTGGCGCACTTCGACTTGCCTTGGCGATCTCCTCGCCGTAGCGCGCGGTCGGGTCGAAGCGCTTGAGCGCCGCCGCGAGCGTGCGGCCGTTGTCCTTGAGCCCTTCGCCGAGCGCCGGCGAGCAGCTCCTGCAGGTAGGCGCGCGTTTCAGCGTCGAGGCCGGCGAGGAATTCGTCGAAGTCGATGTTCGGCGCGGTCTGCGACAGCGGGAGCACCTCGCCGCTCTGCAGTTTGCCGGCCGACGGCGTGCCCGGGTTGACCTCGACGGTGATGTCCTGCAGCTGCGTCTTCGGGCGCAGCAGCATCGTCGCGTTGCGGTAGATGTACTGCGTACTTGGGGATCACCCGCATCGTCACGACGCGCGACGCCGTTGTGCAGGTCGACGGTCGCGATTTCCCCGATCTTGGCGCCGGCGATCGTGACCGCCTGGCCCTGGCCGGGGGTGACCGCCTGGGCGGTCTGGAATTCGGCCTCGAGCGTGTAGTAGTTGCGGCCGAGCACCGGCACCCAGCTCGGGAGCTTGAGGTTCTCGTGGGCGAGGATGTAGCCGCCGACGGCCGCCGCGATCATGACCATCGTCGACGACCGCGATGAACGCCGAGCGGTAGCGCTCGATCTGGTCGCGGACGCTGAGCCCGCCTTCGTGGTTCTCGGCGGGGCTCATCCTGCCGCTCCCGTCCGCCGGGCCCTGTGACAGCGGCCCGTTGAAGTTGGGCAGCGCCTGCGTGTAGCACGGCACGAGCGGCTCGTACGGCGGCTCTTCGGCCGGGATAGGCCGGGCCGCGTGCCGAGCGGCGTCAACGGCGAGCGCGCCGAGCAGCGTGCGCCTTTGAGTTTCGGTGCCGAGGATCGAGGTCGGGCTGCGAGCGCAGCGTCTGCCCGCTGTTGCCGACGAGGAACTTGGCGACCGGGCCGTTGCCGTCGAAGCCTTGGCCGATGCTGTCGAGGCCGACCAGGCTGTACCAGAACTCCTTGTAGTCTTCGACGCCGGTGGTGCTCGAGCCGTCCTGGATCTTGGTGTTGCCGGCCGGGTAGATCACCTTGGTCAGGCACTTGTTGAATTCTTCGGTCTCGCTTGTAGAGCGGCATCTGTTCGCTCTGCAGCTTCGCGAGCGACGGCATCGACGTCGTCGAGGCCCTTCGGCGACGCCGCCGAGCTCGTTCGGCGCGAGCGAGGCCTTCACCTGTTCGATCCACGGCAGCGCCGCCGCGACCGTCGCGTTGGTGTTCTTGACGCCCGGCAGGATGTCGTGCGCGAAGGCGCGCGTCGGCGGGAAGCGAGGCGTCGAGGCGGCCAGGCCCCGGTCGATGTTCGTCAGCGTGCTGCGGCAGCTCGGCGACGAGCGCGTGAGGCTCGCCGACTGCGTCGGCGAGCGCCGCGAAGAAGGTGTTGAAGTTGCGGGATCAGTTCGCCCAGCTCCTGCTCGTGGACGTTCAGCGCCGCGGTGACCTTGCCGATGCTGGCGATCAGTTTGGAGAGGTCGTGCGGTTCGGTGCCGGTGATCGCCTGGTTGACGACGGCGCCGCCGCGCAGCGCCGCGGGTGCCGCGCGTGTAGGTCTTGTTGAGCGCCTGCGCGGCGTTCAGCCCGTGGACTTCGGGTTCCTGTTCGGCGTTTTCGGCGGCGTTCGGCTTGACGCGTCAGCGCTTCGCCGTAGTTGATCAGGAAGCTCTGCAGGTTGGCGCGCGTGTCGGTGTTGAGCGCGTCGAGCACCTGGTCGAGCTGCACCGGGTCGGCGGTCTGCGCGACCGGGATCGTGTAGCCGGAGGAGATCGTCTTCGCCGACGGGCTGCCCGGCTGCAGTTCGACGAACCAGTTGCCTTCGAGGAACAGCCGCGGGCGGATCTTGACGGTCGCGTCGGTGTGGATCGGCAGCCCGCGTGTTTCGATTTCCATCGTCACCAGGCCCGTGTTGCCTTCGCGCTTGATCGAGCTGACCTTGCCGACGTTGACGCCCGCGATCCGCACCGGCGACTTCGACTGGATGTTGACGGCGGTCGCGAACTGCGGCCTTCAGGCGGAAGCCGTGTTTGAACGGGACGTGCTTGGTGAAGCCGAAGTACACGACGATCACGACGATCACGATCAGCACGATCCCGAAGCGCACCGGGTTCGCGCGCTGCAGCTCGACGACCGGCACCCGCTCGCTGGCGGCGCCACCAGCGCGGGGCGCTCATTTGCTCTTCCCCTTGGCTTGGTTTTGGCCTTGGTCGTCGCTTTCGGCTTCGGTTTGACGATCCCAGCGCTTTGAGCTGCGTGGCGTACTTTTCGCCGAACAGGTCCTGTTCGCGCGCGCGTGATTTCGCGGTTCGTCGAGACGTCGCCGGCGGGCAGGTTGCCGATCACGGCCTGCCGGGCACGTAGTTCTCGTTGCCCGCTTCGCAGACCTCCGGCTGGCCGGGGCCGGTCACGTTCGGGTAGGGGTTGTAGTGCAGGTGGTTGTTGTCGATGATCTCGGGTGCTGCCCTTCGCCGCGTGTTCGTCGACGGCCCGTTGGCGGGCGCCGAGGACGGGTAGCCCTCGTTGTTCGGCCCGGTCGGCGCGAGCACGAAGCTCGCGCGGTCGAGCGTGCCGACGCCGATGTTCTCCGACTCCAGGCTCGCGACGTTGCGGAACGCGAGCGTCCAGTAGTTGCAGTTGGCCTGCTCGGGCGCGATCCCGGCGAGCAGCGGGTTGCCGATTTCGAGCGTCTGCGTGAAGTCTTCGAGGCCGAGCGTGACGACCGGGTTCTGCGCCGAATTCCTGCGAGCGCCTGCGAGGATTCGGCGAGCCGCGTGTTCAGCGCCGTGGCGGCGGCGAGGTTGACGGCGCCGACGCTGAAGGCGTGTCCGAGCTGCGGCGCGACGCGTGACGCAGCGAGCTGCGCGCTCGGACGCAGCAGGTGCATGAACTCGGTCGCGTCTTCATAGAAGGGCGCCTCGTGCGGCAGCGAGTAGATCGCCTGTTCGCAGCGACGCCGGCCCGCCCCTGGTCGCCGCTTCGATCGACGGCGCGACGCTGCGCCCAGGCCGTGAAGAACGTGTCGAGGTCGCTGAACTAGCTCGGCGTTCGGCTCGGCGACCGGAGCCGTCTGCGACGCGGCGCGGTCGAGCGCGACGAACAGCTCGTGCAGTCCCGTTGCCGGGCGCGGCGAGGTTGTGCAGCACGGGGACCGCGTTGGTGACGAGCGGGCGCAGTTCGGCGATCGTGTTGTTGAGCCCGAGCCCGCGGCCGGCGAGGCCGTCGCCGAAGTTGTTCGTGTTGATCTTGATCGCGGTCCGCGTCTTCTTGTCGAACATGTTGAAGAGTTCCTCGATGTCCACCGGTTCGCGCGTCTGCGTCGATCGGGATCGTCTGCCCCGCCTTCAGCGTCTGGCGCGACGCTGCCCTTTTCGAGTTCGAGGTACTTCAGGCCGATCGCCGAGACCGACTGCACGATCGCCTTGCGTGTCGGCCGGCAGCGGCTCGACTTTCTTTTCGAGCTTGAGGTCGGCGATCGCGGTGATCGCGCCCGGTGCGCGGGTCCTGGCGCGGCGAGAGCGAGCTCGACGATCCCGACGCGCGTGCCCGCGATCCGCACCTGGTTGGACGGCTGCAGGCCCGAGGCCTCGGGCAGTTCGACCTTGATGTTGTACGTCGGCACGAACGGCAGGCCGTTGTTGGCGTTGTAGGACAGGAACACCGCCACCACGACGATCAGCGTCGTGATCGCGCCGATCAGCAGCGGGCTCGCGGCCAGTGAGCTGCGACGCCGGTTCATCAGGGTGTCTCCGAGGGGTCGCAGCTCAGCAGTTCGCCGTCGGCGAACGGCGAGGAGCCGTCGGCGGCGGGTTGGGTCGCGGCGCCGGGACAGCGGCGCAGCTGCCCGCTCTTCGAGGCCTTCGAGCGCCGCTGTCGGGCTCGCCGGTGTGAGCGTGTTGTTTTCGCCGAGCTTGAAGTCGGGGAAGACCGGTGTCGACGCGCGCGTAGTGGCCGTTGGCGTCGTAGTAGGCGCCGCGCCCGCGCCGAAGCTCCGCAGCGTGCCGGCGAGGTCCGGGCGTGTAGGGGCCGAAGAAGGCGGTGATCGGGACCGATTCCTTCAGCGCGGTGACGCTGGCCGGCGAGTCGGTCGTCGAGCCGCTTGGCGAGCGCGGGCAAGCGCGCGCACGAGGTCGGTGAGGTCGTTGTCCGGCCCTGGGCGGCTGAATGCCTGGCTGAAGTTGCGCGACGACCGGCGTCGCGGTGGTGAGCAGCGGGCGCAGGCGTTCGACGAGCGTCGTCAGCGACTTCGTCGTCGGCCGGGATTCCTTGACGAGCTCGCTCAGCGCGGCGAACGTCGCCGGCAGTTCGGCGAACGTCTTGTTGCCCTGGTGCAGCGTCACCGGCAGCTGTTTCAGTCCGCTCGCGAGCTCGGACTGCTCGCTAGCCGATCGGCCTGGAAGGTCTTGTTCTGGTTTTCGATCAGGTCCGCGAGCGATTCCTTGCGCGCGCCGATCGTCGTAACGGCCTTGGCGTTTCCACGAGGAAGCTCGTGAAGTCGGCTGGTCGCGGACGAGCTCCGAGAAGAAGTGGTTGGTCGCCGTCAGCGCGGGCGCGAAGTATTCGATCGAGGTGCCGAGCGTTCTTGCCCTGGCCGACGTACTGTTCGGCGGTTCCCTGGATGAACCCCTGCAGGCCTTTGCGCGTCTTCGCGTTGAGCGTGTTGAACAGCTGGTCGAGGTCGGTGACTTCCCGCGGTGACGCTCGCCGGCAGCCTCGCCCCGCGGGATAGGCGGGGTTGTTGTTGGGCCCGAGCGTCAGCGCGATGTAGCGGTTGGCGACGCTCGTCAGCGACGGCACCCGCACCTGCGCGGTCGTGCCCTGGTGCAGCGGCACGAGCGAGGAGTCGACGTGGATCGTGATCAGCGCTTTGTAGTCGTGCGTCAGTTCGATGTTCGTGACGCTGCCGACGGGCACGCCTCCCACCTGCACCTGGTCGCCTCTGACGAGCTGGTCGGCTTCGGCGAATTCGAGCTTGTAGGTGTCGCCACCGCCGCCGGCGAACAGCGAGGTAGGCGACGATCAGCACGACGAGCGCGAGCGCGCCGACGGCGACCATGCGCACAGCGCTCGTGCGGGGAGCACGCGCGCTCGGGGTCGGTTGCGGTCCGCCTGGTGGCGGGGGCGTCGCGGGCGAGCTCCCCTTCCGGGGACGGCTGGGAGGGCTAGTCGTTGCCACTGCGCTTCCCCTTCCCCCGTCGTGGCCGGAGAGGCAGCGGCGTCCGGTATCGCCGCGCTCGAGTGGCCGCTGCCGACCGTCGGGTCCGGAATCTCGCCGAGCCGGCGATCAGCTTGATCCACTCGCTCGGCGTGAGCCCGGATGCGGAGAGCGCCGCGGCGTGCGCACGCGCGGCGCCGCCCGCGAGCGCGCCGAACGTGACGTTGATGGCGTCGGCGGCGCTCGGCGCTTGCGAGCGCGCCGGCGGCGCCCGGGTAGCTCATCAGGCTGACGATCCGCCGCGGCCGCGAGAGGCCCTGCGAGCATCAGCAGCTTGCGCACGGTCGTCATCGGCGATCGAGCCCGTGCCCTGGTGGCCGGCGATCGGGATGCCGTTGACGGCGGTGATCTCCACGGTCTCGCCGCTCGCGCTCGCGGGCGGCGTTGGCGGCGAGCGCCGCCGGGGTCGACGGGGCGCACGGCAGCCCCGAGACGGTCGGCTCCAGGCCCGAGACGGACAGGTACTCGAGCATCGCCAGCACGCGCTTGTCGACCCGTCCCTCCTGCACGTCCTGGCGTCCGCAGCCACCGAGCTGGATGCCGCTGTCGTGCAGCACCTGCGGCTCGAGCTGCTGCTTTGACTCGAGCAGCACCTGGCCGACCGTCGGCGAGGTCGCGAGGAACGGGTTCTCGCCCTTGGCCCTGAAGATCGAGGTGTTCTTCGAGCGCCACCCAGCCGTCGAGGATCGGCTTGGGGTCGATCAGCGGCGCGCCCGCCCCGGCCGGGGCGGATCTGGAAGAGGATGTGCGGCGGCCTTCGCCGCGCGCCGGCGGGGCCCGTGACGGCGCCGACGTGGCCGAGGACCGTTCCGGCGATCACCTGCACGCCGGCGACGAGCGGATGCAGGTACACGTCGTTGGCGCCTTCGCTGAACACCTGCAGATGCGCTGTGGACCTGGCGCGGACCGGGCACGCGGGTGCGGCTGTCGACGGCGGCGGTCGCGGGCACGCTGGGCGGGGTCGATTCCAGTCCTGCCGCCGCGCCGAGCGCGAGCCCCGAGACGGTCGCGCCCTCGCTGAGCGGCGAGCGCGGCTGCGCGCCGGCCGTCGCGGGCCCCGCCGGCGCTGGTTCGACGCTTGCGCGTTGTGTCGCGCGATGCGCGGGCTGGGCGCGCTGTGTACGTGCGGCTCGAGCACCGGGTACACGGAGGAGACTTCGCCGAGCTGGGCGTACACGTAGGTGTTGCCGTAGGCGTCGCGCAGCGCGATGAAGTGCCCGAGCGAGGGCGAGTCGCCGACCTGCACGACTTCGCCGTCCTGCGACGGCGATCACCGGCGCGCCGGCCTGCGAGTAGATCGTCGTGCCGACGAGCGTCTTCGCCGGAGTCGTTCCGTGTGCGGGCAGCGGTCGGGAAGCCGTCGCTGAAGTGCGAGGCCGCGTGCACGGGGAAGCGCGCCTCGGTGAGGCCTGTGATCGCGCCGAGCAGTTCCGAGGGCGTGCCGCCGAGCAGCTGGGCGCGCAGCATCACCGATTCGACGTACGCCTGGGAGTGGTTGTAGGAGAAGATCGCGGCCTTGATGTTCGTGTCGCCGCCGGCCGCGCGCAGGTACTTGGCCGCGGCGAAGATCGCGTCGGCGGGGTTGTATGGGTCCTTGAAGCCGTCGCCGTTGGCGTCCACCCCGTACTGGGCCCACTCGGACGGCAGGAACTGCATCCAGCCCTCGGCGCCGGCGCTGGAGACGCTGAGGTCGCGCCCGTAGTCGGTCTCGACCTCGTTGATCGCGGCGAGCACCTGCCACGGGATCCCGTAGGCGGTCCCGGCGGCCTGGAAGATCGGCAGCAGGAACGGCGGGATCTGGAAGCTTTCGATGAAGAAGCTCGGCAGGCCGGCGATCGAGGAGCGCAGATCGAGACGGCAGCGAGGGCGTGAGCGTCGACGGCGACGGCGCGGCGTGCTTGGCGCGCGCGCCCGCGCTCGAGGGAGCCTTCGGCCGCGGCGCCTGCGCCTCCGGAGCCGTTCGCGTCTTTGACTTCGCTGGGCGCGCGAGGTCGCGTGCGAGCCGCTGGGGCTCGTGCCCTGCGTGTGCTGTGCCTGCACTGCGGCGGCGGCCGCTTCGACCGTCGGTCGGCGGCGTTCGGCGCGGCGGGCGCTTCGCTCGCTGTGGCGGTGGCTTCAGCGCCGGCGTCTGCGTCGTCCCTCCTGCCGGGCGAGGATGCTCGCGGTGCGTCGTGGACGTCGTTCTCCGCGAGGCTCGCCGCCGGAGCGGCCAGCGCGAGCGCGCCCAGCGCGAGAGCGGGAAGCAGCAGCCGGTGGAGTGCTGGCAGTGGGCTCATCGCGTCATTCGCTTCCGAGCAGGTAGTTGAGCAGCAGCCCGCCGGCTTCCGAGCCTTCGCTGGCGAGGGCGTGTAGTAGGTCGTGCCCGACGGTCGAGCCGCCGACCGGGGCGGTCGTGGCGGTGGGGCCGCCTGCGAGCCCGGCGGCGGAGCTTCGCCGGCGGTCGTCGTCGTCGTCGTCGAGCCCGGGTATTTCGCGAGCGCCTGCGCGGGTGTGGCGCCTTTGATGACTGCGAGCGTCCGCGCCATCACGACGCTGGTCGTAGCCCGATCCAGACGACGCAGCCGTTGCGTCGATGCAGCCGAGGCGCTTGCTTCGGCTGCAGAACCCGAGTTGCTGAACAGCTTGCGGCGGCAGTTCGACTTCGTGGAGAGCTTGATTGCGTAGGTCGAGGCACGCGTTGGCGGCGGCCTTCGGCGCGCAGGAAGTGCCCGAGCGCGTCGTAGCCGTTGGCGGCGCCGGTGCCGAGGAAGATGAAGTCCATGATCCGCTCGAGGCCGCCCGTGTTGCGCAGGCTCGTCGAACAGCGCGGAGAAGTTGCTCGAGAACGGCAGCGCCGGCGCTGCCGAGCGTCTTCAGGCGTTTGAGCAGCGGCCTGCACAGCGTCCAGCGCCGGTCCCGACACCTTCGCGGTCTTGCCGAGGTTCGTGAAGAACTTTTCGGAGCTGCTCGAGAACGCGGGCAGGCTGCGTGAACGCCTTGTTGATCCCGGGCGCGGCGGCTTTGAGGTCGGTGAACGTCGGCGTCGTCTGTTCGGCGAAGTGCTGGACGCGTTCCAGCGCCGGCCCGAGCTGTTCGAGGAAGGGCGGGAACAGCTGCAGGTTGCGCGCCAGCGAGCCGCGCGTGGCGGCGCTCGCCTGCGCGACCGTGTTGGCTCTGCACGATGAAGTCCGCGACCTGATCGCGGACTTTCGCGAACGGGGCGAGCGCCTTGTCGGAGTCGACTGCGAGTTTCGCGAGCACGTGGTTCTCGCTGGCGAGGATCTCGAGCACCTTGTCGAGTTCCTGCAGCGCGGGATTGGCGCGCCGGATGACCTCGCTGAGGTCGCTGCCGCGCCCGGCCAGGCCGGCGCCGAATTCGTTGAGGATGATCGTGAAGCGCTGGCGTTCGGGCAGGCGCTGGATGTCGCCGAGCAGGTCGACGTCGACCGGGCTGGGGGTGTTGCGCCACCGGCAGCAGGTACTCGCCCGCGCCTTCGTGGCCGCGCGGGATCCTGTGCAGCGGCGGCGGCAGCGGCGTGCCTTCGACGCGCGGCTGCGTGGGCAGGCAGTCGACGTACTTCTCGCCGATCAGCGCCTGCGGGCGGATCTGTGCAGCTGGCGTCCGAGCGAAAGTTCTTGAAGCCGGGGTTTTCGATCTTCAGCACGACCGCCGCCTTGGCTTGCGGCGTGGGCGGGACCGAGCCGACCGTCCCGACCTTGACGCCGTCGATCTTGACGTTCTCGCCGGAGATGAGGTTGCCGGCGTCGTCGAAGATCGCGCGCACGCGTGTAGCCGCTGTTGGAGCCGCCGGCGGCGGTCGCGAGCAGCACGAGGACGACGAGCGCGGCAGCGCAGGCGGCGCCGGCGACGCCGACCGCCCGTCTCCTCCAGCCCACGCTCTCCGTCCTCAACCCGATCCTTCCTTGCGTTTTACAGCGAGCGGGCGACCCCATCGTCTGCGATGAGGCCGCCCGTCCCACTCTGCTCTGCGAGCTTACGCCCTCGAGGGCGCGAACCCTGCCTCGCCCCTTACTACTTCCTTGGGCATGGCGCCTTGTATTCGGCGTCACGGTCACCGGTTTCGATTCTTCGCCGTTTTCAGCGAAGATCACTTCGGCCTTGATCGGGAAGCCGCCCGTCGGGCATTTCTTGGGAACGCTGCCGTAGTAGATCGTCTTCCCGTGCGACTTGTACGCCGAGCCGAACTTGACGTTGATCGATTTGACCGACGCGTACGGCGCGCCGGGGACGCTCGCGACGAGCGGCACTTCGTGACCTTGGCCTCCGGGCCGAAGCCTCCGGCGCCGCCGAGGTTGACGTAGTGCCCGTTGGACAGGATTTCCAGCGACACCGGCGAGTGGCCGTCGGCGAAGAACTCGATCCCTCCGCCAGGTGAGTAGAACGACTTCAGTTCCGCTTCCTCGATCACGCGTTCGCCGCCGAACGTCACGAAGCCGACGACCTTGCCGATCGGACCGGCTGCGGAGCCCTTCGGGCACTTGATCGGGCCGAACTGTTCGAGTGTCGAGTTGGTGCAGGTCGGGAAGCCCGTCGGGTGCAGCTCCGAGCCCTTCGGCAGGAACAAGTTGACGCCGATGATCGGCGGCGGCGAGCCTTGGTATTCGGTGCCGGAGATCTGGAATTCGGTCTCCAGGGCGGTGCCGGCGCCGAGGATGTTGCCCGTGTGCGGGAAGCCCGAGATCGGCACGGCCAGCGCTTTGAACGTGACTGTCGGCGCGGCCGAGGCGATGCCCGGCAGGGCCAGTAGGGCCAAGCCGATCACGGCAAGACAGGTGGATGCTCTGCGCATCAGATTCTCTCCCTCTTTTGATGGACAGGTCCGCCTCGATCCGGGTAGCTCCGGACCATCTCGGTCCGGCGACATCGAGATCTCCCGGCGACCCACGCTAGGAGAACAGTGGCGACTATCTGACCAAAACCTTATCCGTCTCGCTCGACGCGTTCAAGTTCGAGGGATCGGGCTGGTGTGTGCGGTACCGAGATTCCGCTGCCGCAAATTGGCATTTCACCATCCACCTCGAATACTAACCCTCGAGCTCAGGCTTAGCCTGACTCGACGGACAGCTCGAGCCGCTCGCCGGCGAAGCGCACGCCGACGGACTCCAGGAGCACCTGCCTGGGTCCCTCCTCGACGTGTCCCGCGACGAGCGCGCGGAGGCCGAGGCCCGCAGCGATCGCGACGATCTTGGCGCCGTCACCGGCACCGCAGTAGAGCGCGTAGCCGGCGCCCATGTTGAACGTCGAGTACGCCGCCTGCGCGTCGATGCCGGCGTGCTCGACGAGGAAGCTCAGCACCGGCGGCACCTCCGGCAGGCGCTCGATGCGGTAGGTCAGCGGCTTGGTCGGACGCATCAGCTTGAGCAGGCCGTGGCCGGTGACGTGGCTGAGATAGGTGAGCTCGACGTCCGCCTCCAGCACCGCGGCGATCAGCGGCACGTACATCAGCGACGGCTCCAGCAGCGCCTCCCCGAACGTCACGCCGCCGGCAAGCTCGGTCGCGTAACCGTCGGGCAGGCGCCCGGCGAGGAGGCGCGCGAGCGAAGCGCCGTTGGCGTGCAGACCGCTGGACTCGACGAGCACGATCTCATCGCCCGCGCCGAGCCGCTCGCCGAGGATCGCTGCGCGCCCCTCCGGGACAGCCCCGACGGCGGCGCCCGCCAGCTCGATGTCCTGCTCGGCGAGCATCCCCGGCAGCGACGGCGACTCGCCCCCGCCCCACACGCAGCCGGCGTCCGCGCACGCACGGCGCCAGCCCTCGAGCAGCGACGCGGAGCGCTCGCGCTGCAGGTACCACTCCGATGCGCCGGTCGCGAAGTACGCGTTGAGCGACGAGCGGCAGCGCGCCGACGCAGGAGAGGTCGTTGAGGATCGCCGCGACCGTGTCGTAGGCGACGTCGGCGAAGCGATCGATGCCCTGTTTTTCGAGCACATGGCGGGCGATGATCGACTTCGTGCCGAGCCCCTCGACGACGAACGCGAGCGTCTGCCCGCCGAGCTCGAACACAAACGCCGGCTCGCCGCGCGAGGCGTCGAGCGCGCGCCCGCCCCTGCCCGCCAGCAAAGGCGACGTCGACAGCGCCTTGGCCATCGCCAGCCGCTTGCCCGCATCGAGCGCGTCGTAGTCCACGCCCGCAGCGCGGTAGCTGGCGCCGTCTCGGCTCATCGGCGATGATCCTAGGCGACCGCCGTCACCGAGGGAGGACCGATGGACTTCGAGCCGAGCCAGCGCTGTTCTGAATTCAAGGAGCGCCTGACGGCGTTCATGGACGAGCACGTCTACCCGGCGGAGGAGGTCTACGAGCGCCAGCTGCGCGAGTCCGGCGACCCCCACCACCAGCCGGCGATCATGGAGGAGCTGAAGCTGCAACGCGCGCGAGGCGGGGCTGTGGAACATGTTCCTGCCCGACGCGGAGCACGGCGCGGGCCTGTCCAACAGCGACTACGCGCCGCTCGCGGAGATCCTCGGGCGCGCGCGGATCGCCTCGGAGGCATGCAACTGCTCGGCGCCGGACACGGGCAACATGGAGGTGCTGCACCAGTTCGGCACGCCCGAGCAGAAGGACCGCTGGCTGACGCCGCTGTTGGATGGAGAGATCCGCTCTGCGTTCGCGATGACCGAGCCCGACGTCGCGAGCTCAGACGCGACCAACGTCGCGCTGCGCATCGAGCGCGACGGCTGACGAGTACGTGCTCAACGGCCGCAAGTGGTGGATCACGAACGTCTTCCACCCCCACTGCCGGATCATGATCGTGATGGGCAAGACCCAGCCGGACGCGCCGACGTACACACAGCAGAGCCAGATCCTCGTGCCGCTCGACACGCCGGGCGTGACGGTGCTGCGCAACCTGCCGGTGTTCGGCTACATCGACCAGGACGGCCACGGGGAAATCGACTTCGAGGACGTGCGCGTGCCGGCCACGAACGTGATCGCCAAGGAGGGCGACGGCTTCATGATCGCCCAGGCGCGTCTCGGCCCGGGCCGCATCCACCACTGCATGCGCGCGATCGGCGCGGCTGAGCGCGCGCTCGAGGCGATGTGCAAGCGCGCGGTCTCGCGTGTGACCTTCGGCCAGCCGATCGCGACGCGCGGCAACATCCAGGACTGGATCGCCGAGTCGCGCATCGAGATCGAGATGGCGCGCCTGCTGACGCTGAAGGCGGCGTGGATGATGGACACGGTCGGCAACCGCCATGCGCGCACGGAGATCGCGGCGATCAAGGTGGCCGCGCCGAACGTGGCGCTGAAGGTGCTCGACCGCGCGATCCAGGTGCACGGCGGCGGCGGCGTCTCCGAGGACTTCGGGCTCGCGTCGCGCCTACGCGCACCTGCGCACGCTGCGCCTCGCCGACGGCCCCGACGAGGTCCACAAGCTCTCGATCGCGCGGCGCGAGCTGGCGCCCTACATGCCCCGCGAGGGTGGCGCGCGAGCAGCTTGAGCGCGCTCATCTTCGCCGAGCGCCCGGCCGCAGGCGACGCGGAGGGGCTGCTGATCCTGCACCACGGGCGCGGCGCCGACGAGCACGACCTGCTGACGCTCGCCGACGTGCTCGATCCCGCAACGGCGGCTGCACGTGGTCACGCCGCGCGCGCCGCTGCAGCTGCCCGGCTCCCCCGGCTATCACTGGTACCTGGTGCCGCGTGTCGGCTATCCCGATCCCGACAGTTCGACGCCGCCTACGCTGAGCTCGCGACGCTGCACGACGAGCTGTGGGCAGCGAACCGGGATCGCGCCCGAGCGCACGATCCTCGGCGGCTTCTCGATGGGCGCGGTGATGAGCTACGCGCTCGGGCTCGGACGCGCGGCGTCCCGTGCCGGGCGGCATCCTCGCCTTCTCGGGCTTCATCCCCGACCGTCGAGCGGCTGGCAGCCCGATCTCGCCGGCCGCAGGCGGGCTGCCCGTGTTCATCGCGCATGGCACGCCGCGACCAGGTGATCGACGTCGGCTTCGCGCGCGCCGCGCGCCGAGCAGCTGCGCGCGGGCGGGGCTCGCGGTCGACTACCACGAGTCCGAGGCGGCGCACCACATCGACCCAAGGGAGCTGCCGGGGCGGAACGTGGCTGGCGTGACGCGCTGACGCTGCCAGGCGCGAGGCTCCACCGGCTCGCAGCAGGCGAGCACGAGGCCCTAATCGCGCAGTTCGCCGCGGAAGCGCATAAGGTTTGACGGCAGCAGCGCGAGCGAGGCCTAGGAGGAGGGGTCTCATGTCAGCCGCAGCGGTGCGTCCACAGCCGTCCGTCGAGCCGCGAGCTCGAGGTCGCTGATCGTGGGCGCCGGCTTCGGCGGGATCGCCGCGGCGATCGAGCTGCGCCGGCACGGGATCACCGACGATCACGATCCTCGAGAAGGCTCCGGACCTCGGCGGCACGTGGTTCTACAACAGCTACCCGGGCGCCGCCGTGCGACGTGCCGAGCCATCTGTACTCGTTCTCGTTCGCGCAGCGACGCGACTGGTCGCGCCTGTGCTCGCCGCAGGCGGAGATCCACGCCTACCTGCACGACGTGCGCCCGCAGCCACGACTCGATCGCCTGGTGCGCACGAACACGACCGTCAGCTCCTGCTCCTGGGACGCCGAGCGCTGCCGCTGGAGCGTGGAGACCGCGCGACGGGACGGTCATACGAGGCGGCCGCGCTGATCGTCGCGACCGGCCAGCTGCACCAGCCCTCGCGGCCGCGGATCGAGGGCGCCGAGACCTTCGCCGGCCACAGCTTCCACTCGGCCGAATGGGATCACGACTATCCGCTCGCCGGCAAGCGCGTGGCGGTCATCGGCACCGGCGCGAGCGCCGTCCAGTTCATCCCCGAGATCGCGCCGCGGGTGCAGCGCCTGACGATCTTCCAACGCACCGGCAACTGGTTCCTGCCGCGCAAGAACCGCCGCTACCCGGCGCTCAGAAGCTGCGATCGAGCGCGTCCCGGGCCTGCAGGCCTTTCGGCGCAGGTTCGTGTTCGAGTACACCGAGTCGCTGACGCTCGCGATCCGCCATCCGCGAACGGTCGGACGCATCGGCGCGTTCGCGCTCGGCCGCGTTCATGCGCTCCCAGCTCAAGGACCCGCAGGTGCGCGCAAGGCGTGGCCGGACTACACGTTCGGCTGCAAGCGCATCCTCTTCAGCTCGTACTACCTGCCGCGCTGCAACGCCCGAACGTCGAGCTCGTAACTGACGCGATCGCGAGCATCGACGCCGACGTCGGCATCGTCACCGCCGACGGCACGCGCGCACGAGGTCGACTGCATGATCTGGGCGACCGGCTTCAAGACCAACGACTTCATGCTTCCGATGGAGATCACCGGCAGCGACGGCGTCGAGCTGCGCGAGCACTGGTCAGACGGCGCGCACGCGCACCTCGGCATCGTGCGTTCCGGGCTTCCCGAACATGTTCGTGATGTACGGGCCCAACACGAACACCTCGGGCGGCTCGATCCTCGTCTACCTCGAGGCGCAGGCCGCCTACGTGCGCCAGGCGCTCGCAGCAGCTGCGCGGCCGCGGGGCCGGCGCGATCGAGGTGCGTGCCGAGGTCGAGGCCGCCAGCGACCGCGCGCTGCAGGCGCGCTTCGCCGGCACCGCATGGACCGCAGTGCGACTCCTGGTACCGCGACGAGCACGGCCGGATCGTCGCCAACTGGCCCGGCTACATGCGCGAGTACCTCGAGCAGACAGCGAGCTGGATGTGGGCGACTACCAGCTTCGCGCCGCTCCCGGACCAGCGACCGCCGGTGACGCTGCCTAGGGTGCCGGAGGACGGCGAGCCGATGCATGACTACGTGATCGTCGGCGCCGGCTCGGCCGGCTGCGTGCTGGCCAACCGGCTGTCGGAGGATCCCTCGGTGCGGGTGCTGCTGCTGGAGGCCGGCGGCAAGGACCGCTCGCTGAAGATCAAGATCCCGGCGGCGTTCCCCGAACAGTTCCACACGAAGCTCGACTGGGACTTCGCGACCGAGCCCGAGCCGCACGTCGACGGGCGCTCGCTGTACATCCCGCGCGGCAAGATGCTCGGCGGCTCGAGCTCGATGAACGCGATGCTCTACGTCCGCGGCCGCCCGCTCGACTACGACGGCTGGGAGGCCCAGGGCGCGCCGGGCTGGGGCTATGCGGACGTGCTGCCGTACTTCATCAAGGCCGAGGACAACGTGCGCGGCGCCGTCCGAGTACCACGGCGCCGGCGGTCCGCTGCGCGTCACCGAGCAGCGCTCGCCGCGGCCGTTGAGCCGGCGGCTGCTGGCCGCGAGCGAGGCGGCGGGCATCCCCCGCATCGCCGACTACAACGGCCCCGAGCAGGACGGCGCGTCGATGTTCCAGGTCACCCAGCGGAACGGGCGACGCTTCAGCGCCGCCGACGCCTACCTGCGCCCGGCGCTCGAGCCGCCCGAACCTCGAGGTGCGCACGAGCGTCACCGTGCTCGGCGTCGAGCTCGACGGCGAGCGCGCGGTCGGCGTGCGCGCTGCGCAAGGGCCGCCGCGGCGTGGAGCTGCGTGCGCGCCGAGCGCGAGGTGCTGCTGTCGCGCCGGCGCGATCGGCTCGCCGCAGCTGCTGCTGCTGTCCGGAATCGGCGCGGCCGAGGAGCTGCGCGCGGCCGGCGTGCAGGCGCGCCACGAGCTTCCGGGCGTCGGTCGCAACCTGCAGGACCACCCGTTCGTGACGGTGATCTGGGAAGTCTCGGACCAGCGACACGCTGTACGGCGCCGACAAGCCCAAGCCGCTGGCCGAGTGGCTGCTGCGCCGCTCCGGCAAGCTCAGCTCGACGGTCGCCGAGGTGGTCGCGTTCACGCGCACGCGCGGCGGGCCTGCCCGCCGCCGACATCCAGTTCCACATGGGCGCCGCCTACTACGAAGACCACGGCGCCGAGACCTACGACGGCCACTGCATGGTGATCGCACCGGTGCTCGTCTCACCGAAGGCGCGCGGTCAGGTGTGGCTGCGCTCAGCCGACCCGACGGCCAAGCCGCGGATCATCACCAACACGCTGTCCGAGCCCGACGACGTCGAGTCGCTGATCGCCGGCGTGCGCCTCGCGCGCGAGATCGCCGAGCAGGCGCCGCTGAAGGAGGTCGTCGTCAAGGAGCTCAAGCCGGGCGCCGGCGAACGATCGAGCGCAGCGGAGCTCGAAGCCGACCTGCGCCGGCGGCTGATGCTGATCTACCACCCCGTTGGCACCGCCAGCATGAGCGACACGCATCCCGAGGCGGTCGTCGACTCGCAGCTGCGGGTGCACGGCCTGCAGGGCCTGCGCGTGATCGACGCCTCGATCATGCCGACGATCACCGGCGGCAACACCAACGCGCCGACGATCATGATCGCCGAGCGCGGCGCCGATCTGATCCGAGATGTCGAGCCGCATCCGACCCGCGTGAGCCTCTCGATCAACTACCACCGCGAGGGCGAAGGCCCGCCGCTGGTGCTGCTGCACGGCGTCGGGCACCACTGGCAGGCGTGGGAGCCGGTGATCGATCGGCTCGTCGAGCGAGTTCGACGTGATCGCCTGCGACTCCCCCGGCTTCGGCCGCTCCGCGCCGCTGCCGCCGGGCATCGAGCCGACGATCCCCGCATATGCCGACGCGTTCGAGTGGTTCTTCGCCGAGCTCGGGCCTCGAGCGCCCGCATGTCGCCGGCAACTCGATGGGCGGCGCGATCGCGCTGGAGCTAGCGCGCGGCCGCGCCGATTCGCTCGGTGACCGCGTTCTCCCCCGCGGGCTTCTGGACGCCGGCCGAACTGCGCTTCTGCCAGCTCTCGCTCGCGGCGCTCGCGCGGCATGCCGCGGCGTGCTGCGCCCGGCGGTCGAGGCGCTCGCGCGCACGCGCGCCGGGCGCGTCGCGCTGTTCTCGCAGACCTTCGGCTACCCCGCGCGGCTGCCCGCGCGAGGAGGCGGTCGCGACGCTCAGGGACGCGTGGGCCTCGCCCGCGTTCGCCGGCGCGCTCGCGGCCTTCGACGACTACCGCTTCGGCGCGCCCGAGCAGCTGCGCGACACGCCCGTGACGATCGCGTGGGGCAAGCGCGACCGGCTGCTCCCCTACCGGCTGCAGGCGCCGCGCGCACGCGCGATGCTGCCGTGGGCGACGCACGTGACGCTCGGCGCGGGGCACGTGCCGTTCTACGACGATCCCGCGGCGGTCGCCGAGGTGATCCGCGCACGCGCGCGCTCGGTCGCGACGGCCGCGGCTCAACGACGCTGACGAACCTCGCTCGCGGCGTGGGGCCAGCCGGCGCTCGGACGCCTGCGCCTGCGCTAGCGTCTCGAGGCTGTGGCAGCGAGCCGACGGCCAGTGCTCACGCACCGATCCCAGAGGCTCCCGCGGCAGATCGCGCTGGGCGCGCTCGTCCTCGTGCTGCTGCTGGTCGCGGTCAGCTGGCGCGCGGCGACCGAGACCGCTCCGCCGCTGAGCGTCCGCCGTACGCTCGCCGCGTTCGTACGCGTTCCGGGCCGCCGCCCCGCGCTCGCATGGCCGCGTGCCGGGCAGGCGGCCGTGCAGGTCGTGGGCGTCGGCGACGCCGCCAGCTCGGGAGCGCACAGCCCGGTGCCGATCGCGAGCGTCGCCAAGGTCATGACCGCCTACCTGACGCTGCGCGAGCACCCGCTCGCGACCGGGCAGGAGGGCTTCACGATCACGATCACCGCCGCTGAGGTCGCCGAAGAGGCGCAGCGCGCGCAGGAGCTGCAGTCGACGCTGCCGGTCAAAGCCGGCGAGCAGCTCACCGAGCGCCAGGCGCTGCAGGCCCTGCTGCTGCCCTCGGCGAACAACATCGCCGCGCTGCTCGCGGTCCACGATGCCGGCACGCAAGCGGCGTTCGTGTCGCGCATGAACGCCACCGCGCGCGCGCTCGGCATGCGCTCAACGACCTACACCGACCCGAGTGGCTTCGAGGACACGACCGTCTCGACCGCCATCGACCAGCTGAAGCTGGCGCGCGTAGCGATGAGCGAGCCGGCATTCGTGCCGATCGTCGCCGAGCCGGCAGCCGAACTGCCGCTCGTGGGCAGCGTCAGCAACTACGACTCGCTCGTCGGCAGCGACGGCTACACGGGGATCAAGACGGGCTCGGACCGTGCCGCGGGAGGCTGTTTCATGTTCGCCAAGCACATCTCTGTCGACGCCCGGCGGCTGACGGTGCTCGGCGTCGTGCTCGGGCAGCGCGAAGGCGCCCTGATCGAAGCAGCGCTCGCGAGCGGACAGCGCCTGGGCAACTCGGTCGCGGGCGCACTGCGGGTGCAGACCGTGCTGCCCGCCGGCACCAGCGTGCTCAGCGTGAGCAATGCGGACGGCAAGCGGGTCGCCGCGTCGACGGCTTCGCCGCTGCGCGAGGTCGCCTGGGGCGGCCTGCGGCTGCCGGTGCGATTGCTGACGCGTCCCGCCGGCACCCGCCTGCGGGCGGGCGAGCGGCTCGCGACCGTGGCCGTCGGCGGCGCAGCGGTCGAGTTCACCGGCGTGGTGGCCACCCACGCGCTCGCCGGCCCGTCGCTCGGCTGGCGCCTACGTCACCTTCTATGAATCCTCGTCAACGCTCACGGGAGCGGTGTTCTCATACACCGCCGCGCGCAGCCGCGACTCGGCGCCCTGGTGGCGACGCTCGAGTTCCCTGAGCCGGGTCACGCTCGTCAGCTGTGGACCGTAGGCCTTCGCCTTGTACAGGTCAAAGCGCTCGCGGTGATAGCGCGCTTCCGCCTGCAACTCCTCCATCCGCCGGGTGCCAACCATCGCCTTGCCCTCCTCCCGGCCTTGGGCGGGCGGTCGGCTCCCTGCCAGCCTGGTAGATCCGTCAACTCCAAGCAGCCGGCCCCCTCACTGTAGCGCTCAGTACCGGAACGAGACCGCCGAGAGGCTCTGGCCTTCGACGGCCGCACAGAGCTCGACCATGCTCACGTCGAGCCCGTTCGCGAGCAGGCGCACCGTGTCCCATCCCGGTGCTGCCTGCGCCAGCTCGATCCGCGCGAGCGAGCCGGCGGTGATCCCGGAGCGGAACGCCAGCGCTTCGCGCGTGATCCCGCGTTCCGCGCGCATCCGACGCAAAGTTGCGGCAAGCGCCGGGTCGGGCGTGGAGGATCGGGTCATCGCGCGAGCACGGGCACGCTAGGACCAGCGCTTGGCCGACGGCGAGGGTCTGCGCTCGGTCGGCACCCACAGGCCGGTGAGCAGCTCGTCGATGCTGACGCTGAGGCCGTCGGCGAGGATGAACAGGGTGGTCAGCCGCGGCTCGACGAGCCCCTGCTCGATTTTGCCGATCTCGGTGCGATGCAGCCCGGCGGCATGCGACAGCCATTCCTGCGAGCAGGGCGGACGCTTCGCCATCCGCACGCGCCGGACGTTCGCGCCGAAGCCTTCGAGGAATCTGGCGAGCTCCTCCTTGTATGTCTCCATCGCGCTCACCGCCCCACTCTCTCTGGCCAGAGAGAGGAATGCGACAGATGGCCGTCCGCCACTCGCCCGAGTGCCGCTTGCACGTCCGCCACTTGACTGACCGACGGACGGCCATATGCCAGCCCACTGACTGGCAGACCGTTGTGCGCAAACGCTATCGATCCAGGCGACCGCATACGAACATATGTTCGCATAAAATCCGGCCCGCTGCCAACCGCCGGCGGCGTCTGGCGCACCCGGTCAGCCAGGCTCTCGAACTACGTCCAGAAAATCGCAAACAAGGGTATTTCTCTTCCATCAGGCGATCGAAACGCGCACACTCGGCGCCCGATCAAACGTCTGCACAGGCAAACCCGTCGTGAGGCGGGGTCGCAAAGTTAGGGGTCTCGCGGAGACAGCCCGACCGCCAGCCCAGCAAGGAGGCCCCGCCGTGTTGCTGTCCCACTCGAACCCGTGTACTCCACCGCAGGCCCCAAAGCAGAGACCGACGCTCCTGGCCGGCGCCCCATGCGGCTCGCGAGCAGCAGCGACGGCTTCACACTCCCCGAACTGCTCGTCGTGATGCTGATCATCGGTATGCTTGCCGCCGATCGCCATCCCGGCGTTCCTCAGCGACGACGTCGAAGGCAAACGACGTGCAGGCCGAAGGAACTCGTACGCAACGCCGAGACAACGGCTGAGACGATCGCACTCGACCATGGCGGTAGCTACGCCAACGTCTCGACGACCGAACTGGCCGCGGTTGAGCCCGCGATCCCGATCATCGCGAGCAAAAAGCAGGCATACCTGAGCAAAGCGACCTCCGGTGCGAACGAATACTCGCTCACGGCGAAAGCAACCGACGAAGACGAACTGACGATCACACGGTCTTCCACCGGCGCGATCAGCCGCACCTGCTTCAGCCCGAAGCTCAAGAACGGATGCTCGGGGGCGGAAAAATCAAGCTGGTAGGACTTGGGGGGAGACAGGTACGGCGCTTGGAGGAGGCGCCGTACCAAGCGGGCAAGCGCCCCCGCGGAGCACGGATGCTCCGCGGGGCAGCGCGCCCGGCGGGGCCCAGCTGGCTCCGCCGGCCCCGCCGGTTAGCGGCTCAACCCGTGAGCAGCGCCTCGAGCTTGTTCAGCTGGCTGCCCCATCCGGCCCGAGCCATCGGGAGCAGCTCCTCGGCGCAGATCATGCGTGAGGTGACGATGACCTTCGTGCGACTGTCGCCGAGCTCGACGAACTCGATGGTCGTCTCGCCGGACTCGATCATCGGGTGCTCGGTGCTCTCCTCCCCGAACGACAGCCGCTCGGGCGGCTCGACCACGCCGAAGTGACCGTCGCTGGGGTACTCCTCGCCGTCGGGTCCGACCATCGTCAGCCGACACAGGCCGCCGGGGCGCAGGTCGAACTCGATTTTCTCCCGAGGCGTCGTGAAGTGCTCCGGCCCCCACCAGCGCGTGACCTCGTCGGGGTCGGTCCATACCTTCCAAACGAGCTCGCGCGGCGCGTCGAGCTCGCGCTCGATCGTGATCGTGCGCTCAACCATCACGGACTGCTCACTCATCATCGCCTGCCTTTCGTTGTATGTCGCTGAGGTGCTGCGCGAGGCGGTCGAGGCGCCCATCCCAGGTCTCGCGGTACTGCTCCAGCCAGTCGTCGACGGCGCGCAAGGGCGCGCCGTCCAGCCGTGACGGACGCAGCTGCGCCGCTCGCCCGCGCGAGATCAGGCCCGCACGCTCGAGCACCTTCAGATGCTTGGAGACAGCCTGCACGCTGAACGGGAAGGGCTCCGCAAGCTCGTTGACCGTGACCTCGCCGCCATCGGCGAGGCGAGCGAGGATCGCTCGCCTCGTCGGGTCGGCAAGGGCTGCAAAGGTGAGGCTGAGCTGATCGGTCGCCATCGCTATTCAACTGGACAGTTTATCAACTTATCGGTTGGATAACGTCCCGCCCCGGCGTATGCCCTCGCAGCGAGAACCTTCCGGCCTCGATCAACGTGCCGATCTCCTCGAGGATGTACCAGGCACGCTCTGTGCCTGCACCTCCGGTCATCCTCACGCCGGTCTCCTGCGCACCCTGGTAGTCGGCGATCGTCACGACATGCTCAGGTCCGCCCGCGAGCTCGACAAGGGTGGGCAGCGCCCCGCCACCGGCATCGTCGATCGCGCTGTCCACCCCCGCCGGCGACAGCTCGCGCACACGCTGCTCCAGCCCCTCGCCGTAGGTTGTCGGCTCGGCGCCGAAGGACAGCAGGTAGTGGTGGTTGGCTGCACTGGCGGTGCCGATCACCTTCGCGCCGCGCTCGCGCGCGAGCTGCACTGTGCTGATCCCGACAGCGCCCGCGGCGCCATTGACGAGCACCGTTTGCCCCTCGCCGACGTCCAGCAGGTCGAGCGTGCGCGTGGCCGTCTCGATCGCGACCGTGAGCGCCGCTGCAGCTTGAAGTCGAGCAACGGCGGGATGCGCGCGTAGTGCTCGAGCAGAGCCAGATCAGCTGCGCCGTTGCCGCCCTCCGCCGAACCGAACACCTGATCGCCGATGCTGACATCGGTGACGCCGTCGCCGAGCTCGTCGACGACGCCGGCCACCTCGAGGCCGGTACCGCGCGGCAAATCGCCGCCCATCATGCCCTGCCGAAGCTTCCAGTCGGCTGGGTTGACGATGTCCGCTGCTGCGGCATCACGAGCAGTGTAGGTCGGAGCACTGTGAGAACATCTGTGTTCATGAGCGATCTCGTTCCTGGGATGAGAGAGGCAGGCGGCCGCGCCGCAAAGGCACTGCGACTGATCGGGGGAGCTCGCGTATGCGCTCTCGTGCTCGCAGCGCCGCTCGTCGTGTGCGCACGTGCCGCCGCAGAACCTGTTGGCTTCCTGTACACGGTCGGAGGCGCCGGCATCTCGGAGTTCGCCCAGAACTCGGACGCCAGCCTGTCCGCGCTCGGGTCCTTTGACGAAGGCGGGGCAACGACGACCGGATCGCTCGTGATGGCCAAGGTCGCAGGCACCGAGAACCTTTACCAGATGGCCGGCAGTGCGATCCGCCAGTTTTCGGTGAACGTCTCCACCGGCCAGCTGACCGCAAAGAGCCCTGCCGAGCTCGGCTCGATCCCCGGAGTCGGCTACGAAGAGGGGCCTCCCGTCGCAGTGTTCAATCCTGCAGCGACCGGGCAGCCTGGTCAGAACGCGCTGTATGTGTTGAGCACGAAAGGCGAACAGGCGTGGCTGTCGATCTTCGACATCGATCCCGCCAACGGCACGCTGACGGAAGCCGGCGAAGTGGAGGTTCAAGGAATCAAGTTCGCCCTGTCCATGGCCCACAGCGGCAATAGGCTCGTGATCAACGGTCAGACGGGCGAAGGCATCGGCTTCCAGTACGCCGAAATAGACGCGAAAACGGGTATCCCGGTCTTTCCGCAGATACCCGATGTGCCGTGCAAGCCGTTCTCTTGCTACGACAGCCGGCTGCACATGCTCGATCCCGATCACATGCTCGGCTCGAACATCGTCGAAAAGCCCAACTCGCCCTCCCATGCGAGCGAGTGGGTCGCGGTAGGGCTGGAAGCCGGAGGAGCTTTCACCGAACTCGGCTCGAATCCGACGCGGGGTGTCGGGCTCGGCGAAATCACCGACAACGGCAACTCCTACTTCTCGGTGACGGAGGTGCCGGAAGAATCCGTGGAGGCCGAACAGCAGGGCTTTGAAGCAACTGAAGCCGGCGACTGGTTCGTGCAGCAGTTCTCGCCGGACGGCCTATCGGAGGGCACGATCCAGTTGCCTGGTCATGGCGACGACCTCGTCGCGTACGACGACATCTTCGCGCTCGGCTCAGGGCTCTATGTCGCCAATCCCGACGCAAGCGGGATCGGATTCCGGCTCGCTCCGGCGCAGTTGCCCGTGGAAGTGAACGTGCCCGGCAGGCTGGGCGAGTCGATGACCGGCTTCCTCACCGGTTCGGCAGCTGAACTGATCAGCTTCGAACTTCCCCCGGCCAAATCGGAAGTGCCCCCGGTCAAATCGACCGAAGGAGCGAAGGAAACCCCAGCGACGACCGCTACGGGCAACCTGAAGTCGGCCGTCGTCAAGGGCACGGTCATCAAGCTCCTACTCGCATGCGCCGGCGCCACGATGAGCCAGTGCGAAGTGACAGGCAAGCTCGTGGTGGTCGAGGCCAGGAAGGGCTCGCGGATAGTGGGAGTGCAGGCGAGAAGACAGGTCACGCACAAGCGCACCGTCGTCGTCGGCCAAGGCTCGGCAAAGCTCGGAGGCGGCAAGACGGCGGTGTTGCAGGTGAACCTCAACGCGGCAGGAAAGGCGCTGCTCGCCAGGTTCAAGACGCTCCAGGTCGAGCTCGAGCTGACTCAGCAATCGGGTGCGAGCACCCACTCGCTCAAGACCGAGAAGCTCACGCTGAAGGCCCCAAAGAAGCACCGGTAGCAGGCCGCTGCTCGCGCGGCGGCTCGCGAGTGGTTGACGGCCGGCGGGAGCCCTCAGCCGATGTCCTCGACTGCGAATGCGACATGGCGGATGCCCCGGGTGTTCGCCGGTGCGTGCCGGTCTCGCCCTGCAGCTCGAGTCCGAGCTCGACGAAGAACGCCGTCGCGGCCGCAAGGTCGTCAACCACGATGCCCACGTGATCCAAGCGTTGGATCGTCATGCGCTCGACGGTAGCGGAACGACGGGCCCGGCTACAGCGTCTCCTGGTTGGCGATCGCTCATCCGCTCCTGCGCCTTGAAACGAATCGCCTTACCAGCAGCACAGCAAGCACGACCAGCACGCCAGCGAGAACGAGCCTTCCCGCCACGCCGGCGTCGGCTACGAGATCTGTTATCGAGGGTCCGATCAGATCCGCACCCACGCCAATCGTGAGCGCCCACACCAGTGCCGAGAGCGTGTTCAGGATCAGGAAGCGAGACCAGCGCATGTTGTGAATGCCGGCCATCCATGACGGCGTGAACAGCACCGCGATCGGACCGAAACGCTCATAGAAGCGATCGCCCCTCGCGATCATCGCGAGGCGCACGCGGAGAAGTAGCCCCGGCGCGGTCAGAAGCCTCCTGCCTCCCTTCACCCCGACGAGCCATCCTGCCATCCCGCCCGAGCTCGCGCCGGCGAAGGCAACGGCGATGACCGCAGTCAGATCGAGGTGGCCATGCCTGGCCGAGATGCCAGCAGCGATCAGAGCGGCTTCGCCCAATCCGGGAAGCGCAACCCAGCTCACGCCCGCGGCGAGGAAGATGCCCGCATAGTCGGCCCCGGCCCGGACACGTGGGAAGCGGTGGATGCGGAGCACCTGGTGGGTCCCGGGGAGATGGCTCTTGGGGAGCGCGTGATGTAGACGCACGATGTGCTGTCCGCTGTGAACAACGGCCAGCACCACCTGCGTCGTCGGGACACCCAACAGCGGCACGCTGTGATGGTGACGATCGGATGCTTTCCGTGGGCCACGGCAAGCAGCGCGTGCAGATGACGTTCGCGCGAGTCCGCCTGGATCACCATGGCCCTACGACGACCGCGCAGGTGGCGATCTCATCGGCGCGGCGCGCGCCTGCTCGGCGATCACACCAGACTGCTCGTCACAGAGCAAGAGGCTCGTGCGACTCTCCTGCGTGACCGAGTTATCCGGCCTGGATGTCTTATGACTTTGAGCGCTGACGAAATCGCGGACCTCTATGACCGTCACGCGGAGGCGATCCTGGCGTTCTTGGTCCGCCGCACCTGGGATCCAGAGGTCGCGGTGGACATCCTGGCAGAGACGTTCGCTGTGGCGCTCGAGGGCAGTCGCCGCTTTCGTGGGCATGACGACGACGCTGCTCGGGCGTGGCTGTATGGCATCGCCCGCCATCATCTGGCCGACCACTTTCGGCGAACCGGCGCCCAGCGACGTGCTCTCGCTCGTCTCGGGATCGAGCGCCGCCCGCTGACGGACATCGAGTACGAGCGCATCGAGGACCTCGCGGGTTCGCGGGAGTTGCGCGACCACGTTGCCGCGAAGCTCGAGGCGCTGCCCGACGACCAACGCGAAGCGGTGCGCCTGCGCGTGGTCGAGGAACAGGGCTACCAGACGCTCTCCAAAGCGCTGGACATCAGCCAGGACACCGCCCGCGCCCGCGTCAGTCGCGGACTACAGGCGCTTCGCGCCGCCATCGATGCAGCAACAGCCGAGAACTCACTCCAGAGGAGCACCGACCATGCCTGACACCACCGATCGGTTCGCGCATCTAAAGATCTTGAAGGAGCTGCGCGACGAGCTGATCGCCACCGCGCACAAGCAAGAGGCCAACCGTGACGCTGCGGCCGGCGTGCGGTCGTGGATATCGCATCGCGTGAATGCGGCGGTGATCGCGGTGGCGTTTGTGCTGGCGGGCGGAGCGATCGCGGTGGCTGCCACGGGTGTGCTGAATGGCAGCCCGGTGAAGCGACAGGGGCCGGCGACCCCGAACGCGGGCTTTGGCGTCCCAGCCCCAGGAGGGTCGCGTCTGCTGGCGCTGCGGGCAGCCGACCCACAGGGCGGCCTGCTGTGGGCCATGCGCCTCGTGCACACGACCCGTGGAGAGACCTGCGTGCAGATCGGCCGCCTCGACGACGGCCAGCTCGGCCAGCTCGGTATCGATGGCGCATTCCACGACGACGAACGCTTTCATCCGCTCGCGCCGGACATCCTCCCCGAATACAGCGACAGCGGTGATGTCAGCTGCAACGTTGCCGCGCCGATCGTGATCGGCAATTGGCCAAGCGGGGATCGCAGCGCGGCCCCAAGCTTGCCGGAGCTCTCCAGCGTCAAGCCGACAGCCGCGGATCTGCGATCGATCTCGTGGGGGTTGCTGGGACCACACGCAGTGAGCATCACCTTCCACACCGCCGTTGGCGTGCGGACCCGTCGGGTGGCTCCGGGGACGGGCGCCTACCTGCTCGTGAGCGAAGTCAGCCACCTACCCCGCTCGATCGGCGGGGGCGGGGAGGTGCTGGGATGGACCTCGGGACACGAGGTCGCCGCCGCGCTCCGACTCGGCGGGGTAGGCGGCACTGTGATCGCCACGACCTTTCGGTTCGGCTCGTTCACCTGCTCGATCGGGCACGGCGCACCGGTAGCCACACCTTGCCCGATGCTCCGCCCGACACCCGGGAACCGCTTCGCGCCGACCCACAGCCTGAACGAGCCCGTGCAGGTCACGCTCAGAACGCAACCGCATGACAGCTGCAGCGCGGCCTACCTAGTCGATCCCTGCTACCGCGCCGAGATCCAATTCAAGGCGCCTTATGCGGTAACGAACGCCGGCAGCGAATACTTCGTGCAGGCCAAATCGAGCTGCAGTCACGCCCGCGCCAGCAGCTGGTCGTTCATCCACGACATCCAACAGGGTCAAACGGTCCGCACCGAATCGTCAGGGCTGTTCAACTGCACCTCCGGCGAATTCAAGGTCCAATATCTCAACAACAGTCTCCCAACCACAGCACGCGTGTCACACCACGAATCGGCGATCGTTGGGACCGCCACCCTGCGGGTACCCGCCAGCGGCTAAACGCTATGCGTACGTCGCCCCTCTAGATCACTGACCGCGAAGGCCCGCACCCGGCCATCGGGTGCGGGCCAGACGGCTCAACCGGCAGCCGGCTCGCGCTCGAGGCGGGCCGGCTTCGACCCCGATCAAGACCACAGAAGCCCAAAACAGAGCCGAACTCAGAGCCGCGGTCAAAACATCCCTCACGGCGGGCTCGGCACGTACCGCGAGCAGGCGACAGAACGCCCACGTCACGCCAGACCGCACCCGCTGAGACCAACAACCGCTCATACACGGGAGGCACCCCGCCGGGTTGCCACGGCATCCTGATGAGGCATGCGCTCCATAGAAATCGGTGCAACAGCGGTGCTACACTTCTGGCGTGCCGACTTCTCACCCACGGATAGCACTGACCCGAGACCCGGAGCTTGATGCAGCTTTGCGGCGTGCGAAGCCACTGCTCGGCGAGAGCAAACCCACGGCGACACTCGCGCGCGAGCTGATCCTGCGCGGAGCGCGCGAGCTATATGCCAACGAGGGCGGAGAGCTTGATCGTTGGCTGACCGAACGGGATGCCACGCCTGTCGAGCGCTCTACTGCAGACGTGATGGCGACGGCCGCCGAACTTGGACCACCGGATCCCACTCAGCCGCGCCCCGCCTCCCGAGCGCTCGAGGATCTGCGCGCCGAGCGAGTCTGAACCAGCCGTGCCTGACGCGAAGCTTGTCTATATGGACACCTCCGCGTTCGTGAAGCTCGTAGTAGCCGAGCCCGAGACCGAGTCGCTGATCGCGGCACTCGCGCCGGAGACTCGAATGGTCGCCTCAGAGATCCTCGAGGTTGAGGCAGTACGCGCAGCCCGCAGAGCCAGGGGACAGGACGTCGCCAACAACGCGAGAGTACAGCTGGCCGGCGTGCGATTGCTGCCACTGACCGCACAGGTCCGCAGGAGAGCATCGGTGCTGGACCCCGATACGCTGCGCTCGCTCGACGCCATCCACCTCGCCACGGCCCTCGACCTTGGCGAGCGACTGGACTGCCTATATGTATACGACGCGCGCATGACCGCTGCCGCAGAAGCTCTTGGGCTACGGACCTGCGCACCTACCGTCCCGCGCAGCAGGTCCGGTGATGCTCAGGAGCATCCCACACACACGTCGGAGTGACTTTCACCGCAGACGACCATCTGGAACCAGTGCTCGGCGACCTTCCCATCAACCATCCGATTGATCTCCAGGCCGGAGAAGCGTACCCGCCGAGCGGTCGGTGGCAGGCTCCGAAACGGCCCCGTGTGCGTCCCGGTGAACAGGATCCGTTGCGCCACCATGTGCTCGTCGGCGGAGGAATCCTGCACCTCGAGGTGGAGGTCTGGGAAGCCTTCGAGGAAAACGCCGAGGAACTCGACCCAGGCGTCTCGTGGTCATTCCTTTCGGGTGTCTTCGCGACGGCTCAGGTGGGAATGCCTGGAGGGCCGAGGATCTCCAGGCCGTGTTCTGCGGCAGCCCTCAGTACGGGTTGCATGTCCGGCGGCGCCGTGGGCGCGGGCGGAATCTCGGGCGCGGTCGCGGTGACGGCCAGCGCCCGGACGAAGCCCTCGAAGCCGGCGGGCTCGGTCACGAGCAGGAAGCGGGCCTGTTCGGAGCTGACGGCGAAGGTGTGCGGAACGTCGCGGGGGCCGAACACGAAAGCTCCGGCGCCCACCACGACCGTCTGGCCCCCGACCCAGATCGTAAGCTCGCCCTCAAGGACGTAGAACCACTCGTCCTCCTTGTGGTGGACGTGCAGGGGCGAGCCGCCTCCGCGCGGAGCGAGCTGCTCGGTCACCAGGACGCGCCCGCCAGTATTGGCGCGTCGGCCTTGATCGTCGTCAGCCCCCCGAAGAACCAGAGGTGCTCTCCGTCGCCGGGGCCCTGAGCGATTGGTGCGACGGCGCCTTGCGGAGCGGTCATCGTGTCGTCTCCTTCGTCGTTGATGTCCATGCGCTGACGGTAACCAGCGAGCCGCCTGCCGGATATCCCCCCGCACGCGGGGATCTTTTCTGCACTGCGTGGGACACTGACAGGCATGGGATGGTCGCTCGAGCGCTTGGTCGAGGAGATCGATCTGCTCTCCTCACGCGGGCTGCCGCGTGAGGAGTTCTTCGCTGAGCTCTCCCCCCGGCTCCGCACGGTCATCGACAACGACGCCAGCTGCTGGCACACGCTGGACCCGTACACCCACCTGATGACCAGCGATTCGCCGCATGAGCTCATCGAGTTCGGCATCCTTGCGCCGAACGAGACCCCGGCCGCCGGCGAGCTGCTGCTGCGCAGCGAGTACATCGTCGAGGACGTCAACACCTTTGCGGGCCTCGCTACCCGGCGGGTACCCGTCGGCATCCTGGATCATGTCACGCACGGCGGGCCGGAGGCCAGCGCACGCTACCGCGACCTACTCCTGCCGGCCGGTATCCCTCACGAGCTGCGTGCCGCGTTCGTCATCCGTGGCCGTGTCTGGGGCGCGGTGCACATCGCGCGCCGCGCGGCCAGCGGCCCGTTTGAGAAGCGCGACGCCGACGCGCTCGCTGGCGTGGTCGCCGCGATCGCCCGCGGTATCCGCACCTCGTTGCGTTTCGACGCGGCCCGCCGGGAGACCGGCGTCGAGGCGCCGGGGCTCGTCCTGCTCGGCCCTGGCGACGAGATCGAGCTCATCACACCGCCCGCACGCGAGCTGCTGGCCTCGATCCGCCCCGATCGCGCAGGCCACACCGATGACACGGTGGCCACGCCGGTGCTCGCGCTCGCAGCGTTCGTCCGCGCCCCGCCCCAGGGCGTCTACGGAGGCGGGAACGTTGTTACGGTCCCCGGCAGGGATGGATGGATCACGCTCCACGCTTCGTTGCCCGGCCCGGCGGGCGATGGACGTGTCGCCGTCGTCCTCGAGCGAGCTGGCGGCGCGCGCTCGGCGACCCTCCGGCTCGAGACGTTTGGCGTCACGGCTCGCGAGAGGGAGGTCGCCACGCTGATCGCACGCGGGCTCTCCCGCGCCGAGCTGGCCGAGGCCCTCGTACTGTCGCCACACACGATCGAGGACCACGTCAAGAGCCTCTACGAGAAGGTCGGCGTCGCCTCGCGCCAAGAGCTGATCGCCCGGGTGTTTCTGGACGAGTACCTCCCAGAGGTCGCGCAGCAGACTCCGCTGACGTCCCACGGACGCTTCGACCGCAAATAGAGCGGTTCGGAGCTTCCACCCGACCGCCGGCGAACCTCGGCCTCGACGGGCGACCCGCGTTCGGCTCTGTGAAGCCAAAACGGGGGTAGCAGTTGGAGAGGACCGTACGTTGCGCAAACCCCGTGACATTCGGCGCGGCCGCGCTAGACGCCACGTAGCGACGCCGGCCTGCTCAGCGCCTTGCGAGCGTCAGGCAGCGACGCTGGGAGCGAGGATGGAGATGCGCGCCTTGTCCGGCCCGAGATCGAGCGCAGCGTAGATCACGTCTGGATCTAGGTCGACATCCCCGGGCCAAACGATCGTGCCGGTCTGCTCATCGACCTTGACCTGCTCGAACAAAGCCAGATCGCGTAGCGGCGAGAAGGCTGGGGTATCGAGCAGCGGGGTGATGTCCACGTCGCGGACCTCGCCGTCGGCGAACACGATACGGACCGTATGCTCGGGCCGTACGATCGCGGCGACCATCTCGGGGGCAATGGGAGGCTCCATAGCTATTGATCGTAGCGCCCGGTCGGGTGGAGATTGCGCTGGGCGCGCTGCCAGTCAGAGCGCAGTGCATCGCGGTGTCGCGCGCACCAGTCGCGGACGGTGGCAACCTTCGCTGAAGCGAGTTGGCCGTCGATGAGGCCGCTGACCAGCAGGTATAGCCCTCCCAGCCCTGCGCAGTAAAGACGACCCTCACTCCCGGTCGAGCTGACGCTCAGCCGTCTCGCGGCGCTTCGCCGCCTCGGCGGCATCGAGCAGGCGGCGTGCGTTCGCTGGAGCGCGGAACAGATAGGCCGCCTCCTGCCAGGCGGCGTCGAGCCCCACGGTCGATCCCGAGTCGATCTCCACGAACCAGTCATGCTCCGGGCACGATCGCAGCCATTCGAGCAAGCCCCCTGTTCGCATCCGAGGCATTGTAGACAACACGCTACATTGCGTTTCGATGCGGACCTATCAAAGCAACGGCGAACCGAGTACAGACACGGCGCCCAGGGATGAGTTCGAGGCATTTGAAATAGTGCTACGCACGCTGTCCGAGCGCGTGCGGACGGATGATGCCTTCGCACCCGATCTCTACGGCGCGCTTTGCAACATGCGCTGGCGCCGTCGAGACTCCGGCAGAGATCCTGTCTCGATGAGCTGGCGGCACGCGGGCGGCGTCGTCTCACACCTCGCCTGCAAGGGAGGCTGCTACCTCGACTACTACTGCTCCGGCAACGAGGGCTGGTTCCTCACGCATTCGAGATGCCCTGGGCGCAATGGGATGGGTTCCAGCTCCATGGCCGGAGGACGAAGGGTGAGCGATCGAACCTCCCTTGAAGACCGTGCTACACGCGGCGCGCTGCATGTAGCGCCCGGCCAACAGCTACAGCCAAGCAGTGCGCCGACACACCGACAGCGAGATCCAACAGGCGGCCCAGGACTTCAGGCTGCTCGCCAAAGTGCTCAACCCAACGAATGCGGAGGTCGAAAGTGTCGATCATGCGGCGACGACCCGGCCCACGCGGTACCGTTTGGGCATGTCTGCCACGGACAAGATCACGGTCTCTCTCGACGCCTCCATCGTGGCGCAGGCCCGCGAGCAGCTCGGCGAGCCCGTGGCTGGCCTTGGGGATGGTGCAGTGATCGAGCGGGCGATCAACGCCTACCTGTTGCGGCGTATGGTCGACACGACACAGCTTGCCGCTGGCCTCAGCGAGAAGGAGGCCGAGCGCGTGGCTTACGATGAGCTGTCAGCGGCCCGCCAGGAGCGACGCGGCAGCGCGTGATCCGGGTCGTTGTCGATCCCGGGGTCTTCGTCTCCGTTCTGATTGGCTCTCGCGGATCTCCGCCCGATCGGATCTTCAGCGCTTGGATCGATGACCGGCTCGAGGTTGTCGCGAGCCCGCATTTGATCGCCGAGCTGCGCCGAGTGCTGTTGCGACCCCGGTTTCGCCGCTGGTTCGACGAGACGAGCGCACAGCAGCTCGTCGTCCGACTTGAACGTCATGCGACGATGACCCACCGCCGATCAAGGGCGCAACCCGCGACCCGAAGGACGACTATCTCATAGCGCTTGCCCGCGCAGCAAAAGCCGATGCAATCGTCAGTGGCGACGGAGATCTGCACGACGCCGAACTCACCGACGTATCGGTGTGGACGCCGCGACATCTCGCAGATCTTCTCAGCGAATAGTGATTAGCCCGCCCTTCTCTCTCCACTGCCGAGCCAGCCCCGTCGAAGCGACGACCGGCCCGGCGAGACCGCCTGAAGCTAACCCACGCAACGTTCCCGCCGTGCTGAGGCTGGCGGGCGACGCCGCTTACCTGGCACAGCCAGATGATGGAAACGCGCGTAGGACGGCCGTCTTCCTCGGCCCGCATCAGGCTGTGGGCTGATCGCACCTTCTGCTCCAGGCGGCGCTTGCGCTGCAAGACGACCTCGAACACCACATCCTCGACATCGAAGCCCAGCCCACGCACTACCTGCTCTGCACGCAACGCACGATCCCCCGCGTAGGCGTGCGCCGCTACCCGGAGAAGCCGATGAGCGGCCACGCCGCGCACGACTGGTGGTATCGCTGCCTTGCCACCGCCGGCATCGTCGCGCCGGGCACGACCAGCGGCGAGAAGATGCACAAGAGCCGCCACACAGCCGGCCAGCGCGTGCTCGACGCCACCGGCAACCTCAAGGCCGTCCAGAAGCTGCTCGGCCATGCCTCGATCCAGACGACCGGCGACATCTACGCCGACTGGGACATCGACCAGCTCGCCGCCACGATGGCCGACGTGCTCGCCGCCGACGAGGACGACGAAACGGCTGATTCGCAATCGTTCCCCCGTCCCCGCCGCAAAAACTGCCTATTTGCAGCAGAAACGAGGATTCAGTGGAGACGGTGGGAATCGAACCCACGTCCGCAATCGCGTGTGAATGGCTTCTACGAGCGTAGCCGGCGCTCTGATCTCGTCCCCCGCTCGCCTCGCCGGCGGGGTTGCGGGGGACCAGCCTCCTTAAATTTCCCCGGCTTGGCGGAGGCGGACCGCACCGGGTGAGCCTGCTATTCTGATTCCGGCCTTCCCCGCCGCAGGCAAGCGGGGCCCGAGACCTCACGGCTTAGCTATTGACTAAGCGGCGAGGGCGTACTCGTGAGAGTCCGCACTTATGGTTTTCCCGGGTGTTTTACGAGGCCGCCCGGGACCTCGACTCGCGACCACCCCCACGAGCCGACCACGTCGAAGCCTGTCGTCCCCGGAGATGTACTGCGTCCTCCAGTGTAGCCAAGCTTGCGGATCGAAGGCGGCTTGGACGGACGCGAGCCGCAGGACGCGGCCTATGCAGACAAAAGCGACGCGGTCCCGAGCCGCTTTGAGGAACCCGCTCGGTCGGGCCCGAAGGCCTTTCCGTTGCGGGTGGCGCGGCCTCACACCTCGGTGGCCTCGCTCTTTGCGGCTCGGTTCCGCGTCTGCATTGAAGGTAGCTCGCAGCGATGGCGGTTTGCAAGCCTCGCTGGACGTTTGATCCCGCACCTTCCGAGAAATCTCGCACGCACGCGCGGGTGCTCGCACGCGCGCGCGGGAGCATCGACACAACACCTGTGGCAGCTTTATGCAGGCGTCCGCGAGGTATCGCTGAAACCGTTAGGCACGGCTTAGAACTGCTGCCACAATGGGAGCTATGGACAACCCTGAGCTGTCGCTGTCGCGCCTCCGCCGGTGGTGCCTGTTGCGCCGCCTCCGCGGGCACCGTGGTACCCGAGCCATGCGCCGCTGACGACCCGTCGCTGGCGACCTGGGCACCGGCCCGATGACCGTCTGGCAGGGCCGTCGCGGACGAAGCGACGGCGCGCAACATCCGCAGCCGCATCGGCAGCGCGCTGGCGGCGATCGGCGCGCTGATCGCGAAGTTCGGCGTGGCGATCAAGGCGCTGCTGGTGGCGCTGCCGAACCTGAAGCTGCTCGTGACCGCGGGCACGGCGCTGGTATCGGTGGCGGCGTACAGCCTCTTCTTCGGCTGGTCGTTCGCGGCGGGCTTCGTGGTGCTGCTGTTCGTGCACGAGATGGGCCACGTGATCGCGCTGCGCCGCGAGGGGATCAAGGCGAGCGCACCGATGTTCATCCCGTTCATGGGCGCGGTGATCATGGCGAAGTCGCTGGGCGACAACGCGCTGGCGGAGGCACGCGTGGGGCTGGCCGGCCCGATCCTGGGGAGCCTCGGCGCGGCGGCTGTGGCGGTGGTCGGCGAGCTGACGGGCAGCGACCTGCTGCTCGCGCTGGCGTACGTCGGCTTCTTCATCAACCTCTTCAACCTGCTGCCGGTGGTCCCGCTCGACGGCGGCCGCGCGATGGCGGCGATGGCGCCGTGGATGTGGTTCGTCGGCTTCGGCGCGCTGGTGGCGCTGGTGTTCATCGACCCGCAACCCGATCCTGCTGATCATCGTGCTGTTCGGCGGCATGGAGACGTGGCGCCGCTGGCAGCAGCGCAAAACGCGCTCGCTGGAGCAGGCGGCCTACTACCGCGTCGCGCCGCGCAACCGGCTGCTCGTGGCGCGCGTGTACGTCGGGCTGATCGTGGCGCTCGTGTTCGGCATGACGAAACGCACATCCTCACCAGCGGCGGGCACAGCTTCGGCTCGATCTAGCGACCTAGCGTCGCGCTTCGCGCATCGCCGCGTTCCATGTCGCGCTTGGTCTCGCGCTCGCGCGAGCGTCTGGCGCTTGTCGTAGAGGTCCTTGCCGCGCGCGAGCGCGATCTCGACCTTGGCGTGGGCGCCGGAGAAGTAGATGCGGGTGGGCACGAGCGTCAGCCCGCGCTCCTGCGGCGCGCGCGGCGATGCGGTCGAGCTCGCGGCGGTGCAGCAGCAGCTTGCGCGGGCGCTCGGGGTCGTGGTTTTCGCGCGAGGCGGGGCGTAGGGCGGGATGTGCACGCGAGTGCAGCCACAGCTCGCCGTCGCGGATCGCCGCGTAGCCGTCCTTGAGCTGCGCGCCGGAGGTGCGCAGCGCCTTGACCTCGGTGCCCTCGAGCACGATGCCGCACTCGAGCCGCTCGATCAGCTCGTAGCGATAGGAGGCGTAGCGGTTGGACGCCACGTCCCCCGCTCCGATCTTGCGCTTGCCCTTGCCCTTTGCCATC
Organism: uncultured Solirubrobacteraceae bacterium; assembly: GCA_963714285.1. GTDB lineage: Bacteria > Actinomycetota > Thermoleophilia > Solirubrobacterales > Solirubrobacteraceae > Palsa-744. Next base: position 10,398 of record CAVQNS010000005.1, on the reverse strand, counting down.
GTCCGAGCCTAGCGGTCAAAGTTGATGGGCTCCGCCCTGGCGGGCTCCGCTGCGGCGTTCGCAGTGACCGTCAGCGGCTGGCACCAGGTCGACGCGCCCGCGGATCGCGTCCACGCGCGCGACGCGCACCTCGATCGGGTCGCCCAGGCGCAGCGTCGCGCCGGTGCGCTCGCCGCTGCAGGATCGTGCCCTGCTCGTTGAGCTCCCACCACTCGCGCCCGCTGTCGCGCTCGTCGCTGACGCCTCGCGCTGCGTGCCGGCGCCTCGCGCTGCGCTGCTCGGCGCGCCGCGGCGACGTTCCGCCGCGCGGCGCCTCGCGTGCGCGAGCGCGGGCGTCGAGCGCTGCGGAGCGCGCCGTGCGGCGCTCGGGCTGCGGCGCTGGCGCGCGCAGCAGCCTCACCGGCAGCATGCCCTCGAACGACGCGCGCCGCGCGCTGCTCGCCCTGCGCCCGCCGCCGGACCGTCGGCTCCGGGCAGCCGAACGCGATGAACGCGCCGGCTGAGATCAGCCCGGTGACCTCGCCGGCGAACAGCTGCGTCGTGGCCGTGCTCGTAGAGCAGCGCGCTCGAGCGCGAAGCAGCGCGCGACGTCGTCGGCGTCGCGCTCGATCATCATCGCGTCGCGCTCGCGCTCGGAGGTCCAGACGCCGAGCTCGACGAGCTCGCCGGCGCGCGGGGCGCGCTCGCCGCCGCCGACGGCTGAGAGCAGCGCGCGGTGGCAGACGAGGTCGGGATAGCGGCGGATCGGCGAGGTGAAGTGGCAGTAGCCGGCCGAGTGCAGGCCGGCGTGGCCGAGGTTCTTGGGCGAGTAGTAGGCCTGCTTGAGCGAGCGCAGCACGAGCGAGCTGAGCGCCTGGCGCCCGTGGCCCGCTGCGCCGCACGTGCTGCTCGACGCGCCGTGAGATCTCGCCGAGCAGCTCGGCGGCCTGCGACGAGGACATCGGCTCGGGCAGCGGCGGCGTCGGCACCTCGAGCGATGCGAGCTGGTCGAGCGAGGCGCTCGACGCGCTCGGGCTCGGGGCGCTCGTGCACGCGATACAGGCACGGCACGCCGCGCTGCGCGAGCAGCGCGGCGACGGCCTCGTTGGCGGCGATCATCAGGTGCTCGATCAGGCGGTGGGACTCGGTCTGCGCGCGCGCGCGGATGCCGCTGACGTTGCCGTGCTCGTCGAACTCGAACTCCGGCTCCTCGGAGTCGACGACGAGCGCGCCGCTGCTGCTCGCGCGCGTCCTGCAGCGCGGCGGCGGCCGCGCGCGCGAGCGCGCAGCGGCGCGCCCCACGGCTCGGCGGCGGACTCGCTGCCGGCGAAGATGCGGTCGACGCGCTCGTAGTCCAGGCGCGCGTCGGAGCGGATCAGCGAGCGGTAGAAGGCGGCGCGCGCGACGCTCGGCGCCGCGCAGCTCCATCTCGACGGTCACGCGCCGCGCGGTCGGCGCCCGGGCACGAGCGAGCAGGCGTCGCTCGAGAGCGCGTGCGGCAGCATCGGCTCGACCGCGCCGGGCACGTACACGCTGGTGGCGCGCTGCGCGCCTCGCGGTCGAGCGGCGAGCCCTCGGGCACGTGCGCGGCGACGTCGGCGATGTGCACCCACACGCGCACCGTGCGGCCGTCGCCGAGCCGCTCCGCGGAGATCGCGTCGTCGAAGTCGCGCGCGCTGGCCGGGTCGATCGTGAAGCGTCGGCAGCTCGCGCAGGTCGCGCCGGTGCACCGGCGCGCGCGCTGACGCGCTCGCCGGCGTCGCGCGGCCTCGCGCTCGACGTGCGGCGTCGAAGCCGCGCGCGAGCCCGCGGTCGAGCATCAGCCCCTCGATCACGTCGCGCGCGACGTCGGGGCGCCCGAGCACGCGCACGACGCGCACGCCTGCGCCGGCGCCGCGGAGCGCGGCCTGCACGAGCACGAGGTCGCCGGCGGACACCTGGATCTGCGCCGCCACGGCCGGAGCGCGCTGGGCCCAGCGTGAGCGCGCGCATCGCCGCGGTTTCGCGGTCGGGCCACCGTCGCGATCGCGCGGCCGGGAACAGCGGCTCGGCGGTCAGGAAGCGCCCGCGGCGCTCGATCACCGCGACGAGCGAGCCGGCTGGCGCGGGGCCGGGCGCTGCAGACTCGGCGACGGTGCGCCCGCCGGCGCGCCGACCGCCCCGCCCGCGTGAGCTGGACCGCTCACTTGACTTTGGCGGCGAGCGTGTTCAGCGCGACGTCGAGGCCGCGGTTGGTGTCGACGCCGTTCTTGCGGCACGAGCACTTCGGGGATCACGCCGGCGCCCTGTTTGACGCCGCCGCCGCCGAGGTTGCGCCCGTTGGGCGTGAAGTACTCGCCGACGGTGATGTCCAGCGCGCCGCCGTTGGACAGCGGCTCCTCCTCCTGGAAGACGCCCTTGCCGAAGGTATGCGTGCCGACGACGGTCGCGCGCTGGTGATCCTGCAGCGCGGCGGTGACGATCTCCGAGGACGAGGCGGTGTTCGCGTCGACGAGCACGACCATCGGGATCGAGGCCGGAGATCGCGTCGCCGGTGGCGTCGAGCACCTGCGTCGGCTGCGCTGCGCCCGCGCGTGCGTGACGATCGCGCCCTTGGCGATGAAGATGCTGGCGATCAGCTGCGCCTCCTCGACGAGGCCGCCGCCGTTGCCGCGCAGGTCGAAGACGATGCCCTCGCGCGCCCGCGTGCAGCTGATGTTCGACGGCTTCGCGCACTTCGACGTGCGCGCCGGGGCTGAAGCTCGCGAGCGCGACGACGCCGAGCTTGACGCCGTGGACGGTCTTGGTGGCGGATTCGACGACCGGCTCGGAGATCGACGGCGCGCGTGATCTTGACGTTGCGAGTGGCGTCGTGCTGCGAGTGCGCGGCCGGCGACGCTTCGATCCCGAGCTGCACGTCGGTGCCGGGCAGGCCCTTGATCAGCGCGGTGGCGGCTTCGGCGGACAGGCCCTGCGAGCTTGCGCCCGTTGACGGCGACGATCACATCGCCGGCCTTCAGCCCGGCGCGCGCGGCCGGCGAGGAGTTGAACACGCGCTCGATCAGCAGCCCATGATCGGCGCGACCTGGGTGGCGACGGCGACGCCGATGCCGGTGAAGTGCGGCGGCGCGGTGAATTCGCGGAATTCGGCTGGGCTGAGGTAGTGGGAGAAGCGGTCGCCGAGGCTCGCGACGACGCCCGCTGATCGAGGCGTTGTCGAGCTTGCGCGTGCGGTGATCGGCCGGTAGTAGTCGTTGGCGATCCGCTCGATCGCTTCGTCGACGACGCTGCGTCTGCGTGGTTCGGCGACGAACGCGCTGCGCAGGAACCCGGGCAGGTCTTCCGGATGGCCGCCCAGCCACATGCCGACGAGCAGCAGGACCGGCAGCAGCAGCATGAGCACTGCGGTCAGCGGCTGTCGAGCGAGAGCGTGGCATGGCCCGGCGCTAGCGTAGTGCAGCCAGCGGGCTGCGGACTGCGGCTCCGGCGCGCGCGGCGAGAACGTTCTAGGGTTGTTGGCGATGGCGAACGTGAGCACGACCACTGTCCCGGCAACGGGCTGCCGATCCACCGCATCGCGCTGCCGGGCACGCGCGCGCTGACGGTGCTCGTGGCGTTCGACGCGGGCGCGCGCAACGAGCGCCCGGAGGAGAACGGGATGGCGCACTTCCTCGAGCACCTGGTGTTCAAGGGCGGGGAGAAGCTACCCGACCTACAAGGACGTCAACGAGACCGCAGAGCGGCTTGGCGGCGTGCTCAACGCATACACCAGCCACGACCTGGTGGCCTTCCACATCACCGTGCGCGCGGAGAGCGCGCCGCAGGCGATCGACCTGCTGAGCGACTTCGTCGGGCGCCCGCGGCTGGACGCCGAGGAGCTCGACCGCGAGCGCGGCGTGGTGATCCAGGAGATCAACCGCGCCTATGACCAGCCGTCGATGGTCGCCGAGTACCTGATCGACCGGGCGGCGTTCGGCGATCACCCGCTGGGGCGCACCGTGCTGGGCCCGGAGGAGAACCTGCGCAGCTTCACGCGCGAGGGCGATCGTCGCGTTCCGCGAGCGCCGCTGGGCGGGCGCGCGCGGCGGCGCGTTCCTGGTCGGGCAACCTCGACCACCTGCCGGCGGAGGCCGAGCTGCAGGAGCGCTTCGCGCGCTTCCCTGCGCTGCCGACGCCCGAGCCGTACGTGCCGGCGCCGGAGTTCGCGCCGCAGACGCTGGTCGAGCAGCGCGACACCAACCAGTCGCACCTGCGCATGATCTACCGCCCGCAGATCGCCGTCTCAGACGCGCGCGAACGCGCGGCGCTGTCGATCTACTCGACGCTGCTTGGCGGCTCGATGGGCTCGCGGCTGTTCGAGGAGATCCGCGAGAAGCGCGGCCTGTGCTACTCGGTCTCCGCGATCGACCATGCGTTCGCGGACGTGCCGATCCTGCAGCTGAGCTCGGGCCTCGAGTCGGCGAAGTGCATCGAGGCCTACACGCGCATGCGCGAGATCGTCGATGAGCTGCGCAGTGACGGCCCGACCGAGGAGGAGGTACCGTTCCATCGGTCGCCTTCTGCCCCTTGAGAACATAGAGCGACGTGAGGATCGGCGCCAGGGGATTACGAAGCTCGTGGGAGAGCATGGCCAGGAACTCGTTCTTGCGACGGTCCGCTTCCAGCAACGCCTCGGCCCTCGCCCGGAGTTGCTCCTCCATTTGCTTGATCTCGGTCAGGTCGCGCATCACCTTGACGAAACCGCGGATCGAGCCCTCGGCGTCGCGAGCCGCCATGAGCATCCCGCTGCACCAGAAGCGCGACCCGTCCTTGCGGAGGTGCCAGCGGTCATCCGAGGCGCGGCCGTGCGCAGCGCCGTGGTCCATCTCCCACTTGGGAGTGCCCCGTTCCAGATCCTCCGGCGTGAAGAAGATTGCGAGCGACTGCCCGATTACCTCTGCTTCCTGGTATCCCAGGATACGCTCGGCGCCGAGATTCCAACTGGCGACCCGTCCGGTGAGATCGACCAGGAAAATCGCATAATCCCGAACCGTCTCGATCCAGACGTTGAGCAGATCGGCAACATCATCCATTTGAGAGTTCCAGGCCAAGATCGGACGTTCGGCTGGTGTTGAGCTTTATTGGTTGCGTCACTTCGGTTCGTTCGAGCAGAGTGTTAAGCCGAGCGAGTCGGCCAGCTTATCGACTGTCGAGAGGGTCAGCCCGCGTTGCTCGTTGAGAAAGCGCTGAATGGCATCAACCGAGACTCCGGCACGCTTGGCTGCGGCGTAAGCCGTCAGTCCCTGTTCGCTGATCGCTTCGCGCAAGGCCTGACTGACCATCTGGTTCGACTTCGATCCCGTCTTGTTTATACTCATAAGTGGTTGTCCTTCCCGGATCGGACACGATAACCGACCACATTTGGAGAGGTATCTTAAGCAATTTATATGCCAGTTGGCGGTTAATCCACTCGGCGGATACGCCGTTTGGCGTACACGACGGTGGCCGCACGTATCAATGTATTGCGGGAGTTCTACGAAGGAATCCCAAAGCTTCGGGGAGATTCGTCGTAAGCCGATTTCTCGTGCGGATGTTCCGACTGCCCGAGACGTCCCGGACGCGAGTCTCTCGAACTCCGATTCGCAGGCTAATGAACTCGGATCGTCACCGGATTTCTGAACGGTGTCGTCACCGCCCCTGGGTCAGCCGACGGGCGAATTCGTGCGAGACGACTCATTCGTGAGACGACGTCTCTTCTGGATGGGAAGTCTCGTGCCTGGTTTCGCCGAATCGCTGGAGGACGTAGTAGAAGACGGGTGTCAGGAGAATCCCGAAGAGGGTGACGCCGAGCATGCTGCTGAAGACGGCGGTGCCGAGCGACTGGCGCATCTCGGCACCTGCACTTGTGCGATGACGAGCGGCACGACGCCGAGGATGAAGGCGAACGAGGTCATCAAGGCGGATGTCCACCGACTGGACGGCGTCGAGCCGGCCCGTGTAATAAACGTAGTCCGTGACCTCGCGGGCAACTGGCCGGCTCACCGGGACAACCGGAAGCTCGGGGGCCGTGGCGACCGCCTCCTCCCGCCTGCAACTGGCAAGCGTGGTCACGAACCACACACAGAGAATCCGGCGACGAGGAAGCGACGATTCATACGGACCTCGAGCGACAAGGCATCCCGGATTCTACCTGACGACAGGAGACTTATATGGTGCATGCGTTCGGACCGCGTTCTGGCAGAATGCGGAGGAACGCCTGCACCACGAGTCGTATCCTCGACCAGCGGCAAGGTCTTATCCGCCTCGGCCGGCAACGCGTCCACCGCCAGGGATAACATTTCCCGTGCCGTCGGGCAGTCAAGATCGTTCAGGGCGGGATCTTGAATCACGAGTCCGGCAATCACCGAGGGCTAGCCGACCCGGCTCGAAAGACTTTACAACAGTCCTATGGACGAATTCCCGGGCTTGTTTCCGGATAAGCTACCAAATCAATTGATTCTCCTGCCCGGACGAGCGATGGTATCCTCGGTCGATTCCGGCTCACACCAGGAGGATCTCCACCATGTCAGCCGAGTCGTCAATTCGGCCGTCTGAGCGGCGTGCTCTTGCTCGGACTGCTCGCCGGCCCCGCGCGGGCAGACGGCCCCGAATTGCGGGTCGGGATGAAGGTCCTCCCCAAGTCGCCGAACCTGGTCCTCAAGGACGGCGACCGATCGCATCACCGCCCCGGCGCACCCGCGGATCTTCACCGTCGAGCGGGTCGAGGGCGACACGGTCTGGCTGTTCCACTGGGCCCAGAAGGGCCAGGTCCGGGCCGCTGACGTGGTCCCGGTCGATCAGGCCGTTCCCTACTTCGACGCAACGATCAAGGCGAATCCGCGTTCGGTTTCGGTTTCCTGGCGAGGGCCATCGCCCTCGGGAGAAGCGAGACTACGACGGGGCCCTGGCCGATTGCGACGAGGCGATCCGACTCGATCCCAAGAACGCCTGGGCTTACTGCGATGCGTGGCGGCGTCCGGGGGAGGAAGCACGAGAACGAAAAGGCGTTGGCCGACATCAACGAGGCCGTCCGCCTGGACCCCAAGGACTGCGGAGTTCCTGCCGTTTCGCGGTAACTCTCTACGTGCACCAGAAGCAGTTCGAACAGGCCCTGGCGGATGCCGACGCAGTCGATCCGGCTCGACCCGAAATGCCCCGATGGCTTCATCGTCCGGGCCGGCGTGTGGAATTGGAAGCACGAGTATGACAAGGCCCTCGCCGACCTGGACCAGGCGATCCGGCTCGATCCCACGGACGCCAGCATCTACCTCAGCGGGGATATAGCTGGGCTCGGAAACACGAGAACGAGAAGGCCCTGGCCGACTTCAATGAGGCCGTCCGTCGCGAGCCCGAAGGATGGGGCGGCCCTGGCGGCTCGAGGCAACTTCTTCGGCCAGAGCCAGGCGACTCGATGAGGCCCTGGCGGATGCCGAGGCGGCGATCCGCATCGCGCCGACCCAACCCGATGGCTACCTCGTCCGGTGCCGCGTCCGGCTCCAGAGAAGCGACTACGACAAGGCGCTCGCCGATGCGAACGAGGCGATCCGGCTCGATCCCAAGAACGACGAGGCGTTCGTCCTGCGCGGGGAGGCGTATCAGTTCAAGGAAGAGTGGACCAAGGCGATCTCGGATTACGACGAGGCGATCCGGCTGGATCCGAAATCGGCCGAGGCGTTGGTGACGAGGGCGGATCTCCACGCGTCTCGCGGGGACTTCCCGAAGGTCGCTCGCCGATTATGATGCCGCGGTCCGGCTCGATCCCAAGGACGACCACGTGCTCGCCAGCCGGGGTGGCGCCTACGCCCGGCAGGGGATCTACGACAAGGCCCTCGCGGACCTGGACGCGGCCATCCGGCTCGATCCGAAGAGTGCGTATGCCTACCTGGAGCGGGCCGGCTGCTACTACATGCAAGGGCGTTACGACCGAGCCCTCGCCGACACGAACCAGTCGCTCCGGCTCGATCCGAAGAATGCCGACGCCTCCTCTGTCGCGCGACGTGCTACCACGCGAAGCAAGACCTGCGCCAAGGCCCTCGCCGACCTGGACGAGGCGATCAAGCTCAATCCCCGTCATGCCGTCGCGCTCGCCAGGCGGGCCGACCTCCTCATGGCCATCCGGAGAGCTCGAGAAGGCCCTGACCGACCTGAATCGCTCGATCCAGCTCGACCCGAAGAACCGCGAGACTGCTCCTCTCGCGGGGGAGATTGCACTTCACCATGGGCCATTTCGACAAGGCGCTCGCGGACCTGAACGAGGCCGTTCAAGCTCGGGACCCAAGGATGCCGTCACGTTCGTCCGTTCGCGCGCGTCTGCTACCTGAGACTCGGGGATTCCGCAAGGCCATGGACGACCTGAACGAGGCGATCCGGCTCGATCCCGACAATGCCTATGCCCTCGACCTACCGCGGCCTCCCTGCATCACCAGGCGAGTGACTACCCCAACGGCCATGGCCGATTACGACAAGCTGATCAAGATCAATCCCCGGGATACGAACTCGATTGATCAACCGAGCCCAGTGCTTTTCTCACTGGAGAAAGCCTGAGAAGGCACTGGCGGATCTCGATGAGGCCGTCCGGACTCGGAGTCAAGGATTATCGCGTGAATCTCGGCAGGGCCAGGATTCTTTACGAGCGGGAGACCTGGAGAAGGCATTCTCCGAGAGTGACGACGGCGATCCGGCTCGCCCCGAACGACCCGCAATGCTTCGTCACTCCGGGGTTACATCCGGATCAAGCAGTCGGACTACGACAAGGCCCTGACGGATTTCGACAAGGCGATCGAACACGATGCCCGTTGCGTCGAAGCCTATCAGTTACCGTGCGTGGATCCACGAGACGCGGAAGGATTATCGCCGAGCCCTGGCGGACTACGATGAAACCGTCCGCCTCAACCCCCCCGATCCGACCTACGCCGACAGCGTGCCGACGGCGGGCCTGGCTCCGCGCCACCTGTCCCGAAGCGGAACTTCGCGACGCAAAGCGCGCGGTCGAATCGGCGAAGGAGGCGTGCAAGCGGACCAAGTCGTCGAATCCCGACTACCTGATCTCGCTGGCCGCGGCCCATGCCGAGGCCGGTGATTTCGAATCGGCCATCGAGGCCGTCGAGAAGGCGCAGGCGCTCATCACCCCGGATGATCCTCGCGCGGAGTGGTACCAAGGGCTCTTGACAATGTTCTGGGGGAATGAGCCCTACCGGTTGCCCGACGGCGATGAGTTTCTAGCTCACGCTGGACGTCCGATGTGCGATTGCGGCGTTCGACCGGACCTGCCGGACATGCCCAGACTCGTCGCTCACAGGCACCTCCGAATCCTCCCATCTCTCTCTGGCGAATCCATCGTTCGCGCTCTTCGGGCCGGGCACGGATTGCTTCGGACACGCAAGCCTCAGTATGCTTGTGCCTTGCGCTCCCAGCGCTCATCGATGAGACTCCGATTGCCGGCGTGGCGGAATGGCAGACGCTGAGGACTTAAAATCCTCTCGTGGGGAACCCGCGTGTGGGTTCGAATCCCACCGCCGGTATTGAAGTTACGACGGTTAGCTTCCCGATGCTCCGTGGCGATCCGGAGCAGCGCCGTTGGCGCTCGGGGCAGGTGTGGCGCCCTCAGGCGGCGAGCTTGCGTTCCATATAGGAGATGATTTTGCGGGGCGTCGCCCACTCCTCGCGGTCGAACTCCGCAGGCGAGATCTCGACACCGAACTCCGACGAGAACGCGACGATCAGCTCCACGGTCTTCATCGAATCCAGGATCTGGAGGTCGTACAGACGAACGTCGGGGTCGTGCCGTACACCCTCGATCTCGGACACGCCGACAAGCACGTCCATGACGCGATCAGAAATAGTCATCGGAAGAATCCCTCCAATACAGTCGCCCAACATTCCATCATGAGTGCGGCAGGACCGCGGGTCGTTACGAGTATTCGCCGGGTCCGTTCACTCCAACTTGACGGGGAGACCCGGCCGGGCGGCATGCCACGCCCAATTCCGGATGGCCTGGCCATCACTCGACTCGTAGACAGCCACACGCGGGCGCAGCCGCCTGGCCCGCAGGCGGGACGGAGCTGGTCGGCTTCCACGTGGGACCGATCCTCCCGGAGAAGAGGAGGAAGCCCAGACAGACCAGGTGGAACGTGACCAGGGTCCCCGCTGCCCGCCACAGCGGCCCGTTGCCCCACACCTGCCGTGATTTGTTCCAACGGGTAAAGAGGTCATGCCCCACCAGGAGAGTTCCGTGGTACAGTCCATAAAGCAGGTAGTAGGGCTCGATTCCGTGCCACAGCCCCATCAGGCCGAAGGTGAGGAAGAGTCCGAAATACGAGGCCGTGTACTTGCCGGCGAACCAGCGGCCCTTGGTCGCGGCCAACATAAATCTCATGTACACGTGATCGCGGAGCCAGGTGGAGAGACTGATGTGCCAGCGGT
>CAVQNS010000004.1:0-1324590 GCA_963714285.1 uncultured Solirubrobacteraceae bacterium | reverse complement strand
GCCCGTCAGCTTCAGCCCGTGACGTGCGGCGACGCGGGCGGTCGCGTGTTGCGCACCCCCCACGGTGTCCGCCAGTAGCTCGGCCGCACGCCGATCCGCGCGAGGGCGGCGAGCCCGTCACGCACGTCACGCTCGACCTCAGTCTTCGCTCGCTCACTGTGGCGCAGGTGACGGTCGCAGTGCGGCTGCATGTCATGGCCCGCGTCGAGCACCGCGCGAGCGCTCGCCGGGGCGGCCCGCACGCGCTCTCCGACCATGAAGAACGTCGCCCGGGTCCGCGAGCGGTGAAGCACGTCGAGCACGCGCTTTGTCCACACCTCGTCGGGGCCGTCATCGAACGTGAGGCTCAGGACCGGAGACACCTGTGCTCATGTGCCCCTCATCTCCTGCTTTGAAACGACCTGGGTCGGCTCGATGAAGGGCAGTGCGTCGATCAACCCCGTCAGCTCGAACAGCCGCTGCACGGCGCGCGGCCCTGGGATCAACGCGAACTCGTATCCGTCCTTCTCGCACAGCTGGCCCGTGAGGATGATCTCGGCCAAGCCCGTCGAGTCGATGAAGATCAGCCCGCTGAGATCGAGCGTTATCGCGGACGTGGCGGCACCGGTCGCGCGAACACGTGCGACCGCGCCGTGCAGCGCAACCGCCGAAGCGATGTCGAGTTCGCCAGCGAGGATCAGCGTATATCGCCGCCCGTCAATTAGCTCGTCGATCTCGAGGCCCGAAAATCGCTTCATCATCTGTCCACCGGTGCTCAGCCTCTACCCCGCGAAGGTGCGGCGCGAAACCGACAATAGGCACCGCCAGCCAGCTGCCCGAACGTGCACGGCGAGCGGCGGGGCGTTTGAACGGCGTGGGGCGGGGCAACTCAATAGGCAGATGCCTGAATCGCTAAAGCCAGACGCGGTGATATCGCTGCACCCCGACCGCTACGCTCCTCGTGCGGCGCGCTACTTCGTCGGTAGCGTCGATCGTCCCTCGCCGGACCTGCGCGACGTGGTCGTGCTGCTCACGAGCGAACTCGTCACGCGGGCGGTGATGCTGTGCGACGGCTCTGGCGACGAGCTGGTGGAGCTGCGCATCTGGATGCCCCCTGACGTCGTGCGCGTGGAGCTGCGTGGCGCGCGCGGGCTCGTGTGCCGCCCGCCGGAGCCGCAGTGCCCCCAGGACGACGTGCTGTTGATCGACGATCTTGCCGACCGCTGGTCGATCGACCTCGACGCCGACGATGCGTGCATCTGGTTCGAGATCGACCGTCACCCCACCGCGCAACAAGCGCATCAGGCTCACGCCGACGGCGTCTACGCGTTCGCTCCGCAGTCGTGAGCCAACCATGACCAGGCTCGCTTACCGAAAGATCGATTGGAGCAGCGCTGCGGTTCGCGACGGCACGCTCAGCGTCGAGCTGGCCGGCAGCGCGGCCAAGCGCTGGAGCGAGCACTTCGACGGCGTGCTCGCGCTGCTCGCGCAGGGCAACGGCAAGTGGGGCGAGGTGACGCTCACGAAACAGGCAGTCACCGTCGCGGCGGTCTCCGAGGGCTCGGAGGGGGAGCTGCGCCATTTCCTGGAGAGCGTGGTGCTGCAGGTCAACTCCGAGCTCGAGCTCGAGCCCGACCCCGGCGAGGCGCTGCCCGCCGAGGATCCTCGGAAGGCCGCCGATCAGCGGCCGAGTGAGCGCTTCCGAGCCTTCGCTGCCGCCGATTGCTGATGCGCCCTCTCGCGGCGCACTACTCGCCTGAGGAGGAGCGTCCGCTGCGCGCATATGCGCTGCTCGCGAGCACATTTGCCACAGGCGTCGGTGGCTCGCTGATCGCACTGGAGCGATCCGGGCGAGAGCTCCCCGAGCGTCTCTCGGCCGTGGACGTGCTGCTCGTGGGCGTCGCCAGCCATAAGCTCAGCCGGCTACTCGCCAAGGACAAGGTGACGTCTTTCCTGCGCGCCCCGTTCACGCGCTTTCAGGAAGCGACGGGGCAGGGGGAGGTCGACGAGCAGCCCTGCGGTCGTGGGCTACAGCTCGCACTCGGCGAGCTGCTCGTATGCCCGTACTGCCTGTCCCAGTGGATCGCCGCAGGATTGACGATCGGCCTGGTGGGGGCTCCGCGCGTGACCCGCTTCGCCGGCTCGATCCTCGCCGCGCACACGATCTCCGACTTCCTGCAGCTCGCCTACCGCGCAGCCGAGCAGGTCTAGCGAGCAGGATCGGGCAGATGCTCCCAGATGGCGTCAGCCTCGAACGCCACCGCGACCGCGCCGGCGAACAGCACAGACCGTGGATCCGACGCGTGCTGCTGTGCTCGATCGCCGTGCTTCCTGTGCTCGCGCTGCTGAACGTCTTCGGGCAGCACCCGACGACCAGCTCGGTCGTCACACCGGTCGCGAGCCTCAGCGTAACCGCCCCCTCGCGGCTGCGCGGCGGCCTGATCTTCCAGGTCCGCGTCGAGGTCTTCGCCCATCGCGGGATCGGTCAGGTCGAGCTCGTCTTCGACAAGGGCTGGTGGGAGTCGATGAGCGTCAACTCGATCGTTCCCGAACCCACCGAAGAGTCCTCCGAGGACGGGCGCGTGGTGTTGTCCTACGGCAAGCTCGCCGCCGGTCAGGCGCTGGTCAGCTGGATCTACTTCCAGGTGAACCCGACGAACGTGGGCGAGCGCAGCGAGAACCTAGAACTTCGCGACGGCTCGACGTCGTTGGCACATATCCATCGCTCGATGACCGTCTTTCCCTGAGCTGCCATGGACCTCGTCATCCGTGCAACCGTCGTGTTCTTCTTCATCCTGCTGATCACGCGCGTGGTCGGCCGCCGCGAGATCGCCGAGCTTGAGCCGTTCGACCTGATCCTGCTGGTCGTTATGGGCGATCTCGTACAGCAGGGGATCACGCAGAGCGACCAATCGGTCACCGGGACCCTGACGGTGATCTCGACGATCGCGCTGCTGTCGGTGGCGGTCAGCTGGGCGTCGTTTCGCTTCCGGCGCGTGCGTGCCATCACCGAGGGGCAGCCGATCGTGCTTGTCCAGGACGGCCACACGATCGAGCGCAACCTGCGTCGCGAGCGGATCACCGTCGAGGATATCCAGCAGGCCGCCCGGCGCGCGCAGATCGCCTCGGTTGCAGAGCTGCAATGGGCGATCCTCGAGGACGACGGTCACATCAGCTGTATTCCGCGTCGCGTATAGCGAGCTCGCCAGCGGGTCCAGTCGCTTGCACAGCGTGGATAATGACGCCGATGGCTTCCGATCCGGCCCCGCCCAGCCTCGATCGCACGGCGTCCAACCCTCAGCGCTCCGGCGGCGCGCAGGTTGCGGGCCTTGTCGACGAGCTACGCGAGGCGCTGCGCGGAAGCGAGCGGCGCTTCGACGCCGTCGTCGGCTCGCTCGCCGACGCGGTGACGATCCGCGACCGCGAGCATCGCTTCCTCTACGCCAACCGCGCGGCGCTGGCGCATCTCGGCTTTGAGTCCTGGGAGCAGCTGCGCGAGACCGCGCCGGCGGCGATCATGAGCGACTACTACGTCTGCGACGAGCACGGCAACGAGCTCGCGATGGCGGACATTCCCTCGGTACGGATCCTGCGGGGCGAAGCAGCCGGGCCGCTGCTGATCCAGACGATCCACCGCGACAGCGGCGTGCGGCGCTGGAACCTGCTCAAGTCCGCGCCGCTGCTGGACGAGCACGGCGAGGTCGAAGCGACGATCACGATCATCGAGGAGGTCACCGAACGCAAGCGCGCGGAGCTACGCGGAGCATTCCTTGCGCGAGGCGAGCGCCGCGCTCGCCTCCTCGCTCGACTACGAGCAGACACTCCGCAACGTCGCACGACTCGCGGTGCCCGGACATCGCGGACTGGTGCGCTGTGGACCTGCTCGACGAGGACGGCGACCGCCGCACGGTCGCGGTGGCGCACGTCGACCCCGCGCGCCTGAGCCTCGCGGAAACACTGCGCGCCTATGTACCCGACCGCGTCGACCCCGAGGAGGGCCTCGGCCGCGTCCTGCACACCGGCGAGGCGATGCTGTACCCGGAGATCACCGACGAGATGCTCGTCGCGGCCGCGATCGACGAGCGCCACCTGGAGCTGCTGCGCGAGCTTGGCTTTCGCTCGGTCGTGATCGTGCCGATGCGCCTCGGCGACCGGACTCTGGGCGCGATGACGCTCGTCAGCGCGGAGTCGATCCGCACGCTCGACCAGTTCGACCAGGAACTCGCCGAACAGGTCGCCGCGCGGGCGGCCGTGGCGATTGAGAACTCGCGGCTCTACAGCGAGCGCTCGGCGATCGCGCGCACGCTGCAGCAGAGCCTCTTGCCGGAGCAGCTTCCGAGGATCCCCGGGTACGAGCTCGCCAGCATGTACGTGCCCGCGATCCAGGCGAGCATGGTTGGCGGCGACTTCTACGACGTGTGGGCATCGCAGCACGGCTGGACGATCGTGATCGGCGACATCACCGGCAAGGGCATCGAGGCCGCGACCCTGACCGCGCTCGTGAGGCACACGCTGCGCGCCGCCGCACAGTTCCAGACGAGCCCCGCGCAGCTGCTCGCGTTCGTCGACGCGATGCTCAAGAAGCGCACCACCCTGTCGGTGTGCACGGCGCTGTGCGTTCGACTCGAGCGCGACACGGCGAGGATCGCGGTCGGCGGCCACCCGCTGCCGCTGCTGATCACCTCCGCGGGGGCACACGAGGTGGGCGAGCACGGGCCGCTGCTCGGAGCCTTCCCGCATGCGCGCTGGCAGGACCTCGAGTTGCGCCTCGCCGTCGGCAGCACGCTCGTCGCGTTCACCGACGGGATCACCGATGCGTGGGGCAACGGACAGCGCTTCGGATCGAAGCGACTGCGCGACACGCTCACGCGGCTGGCCGACGAGACCCCCGCCGAGCTGATGGACGCTCTGGCGGGCGAGCTCGAGCGCTTCCAAACCGGGGCGCATACCGACGACACCGCCGCGATTGCAGTGCGGCGGCTCGACGAGCCGCTCGCCCCGGCGGTCGAGCAGGAGACAGATGGTCTCCAGCGAACCGACACGAGCACCACGCGCGCATGGGAGAGCGATGGCACGCCCACCGAGAATCGAGATTAGGGACACCCGCGAGGGGGAAAAGCTAACCGTGTCGGTTGAGGGCGAGCTCGATCTCGGCACGATCGCCGCGCTCGCGCAATATATCGACGCCCGCACGGACAGCGACGATGGAGCCTTGACTTTGGACTTGGGCGGCGTCACCTTCATGGATTCGTCAGGGCTGAGAATGCTGATCGAGCTCAACGAGCGCTCACAGCGGCAGGGCTGGGAGCTCGCGCTGATAGCCCCGGAGCATCAGTCCGCGACGCTGGTGCTGCGTATGACAGGCGCCGATCAGGCGCTGCCGTTCGAGGGGCGTCCCGCGCCATGATCGCGCTCGCCGACGACGCCTCCTACGCAGAGGACACGCCCGGCCTGCGCGTGAGCCTGCAGCGCGACCCGCAAGCGCCGTCACTGGCGCGGGCGGCGGTAGCGGACTTCACCGAGAAGAGCAAGCTCGCGCCGGCCGAGCTCGACAAGCTGACGCTGCTCGTCTCAGAGCTCGTGTCAAACGCCGTGCTGCACTCCGACGCGCCACCGGCGAGCGGCATCCTGCTGTGCGCACGCCTGCTCGGCGGAGGCGCCGTCCGCGTCGAGGTCATCGACTGCGGCAGCGGCTTCACCGCCGCCCCCCGCGATCCCTCCCGGCTGGCAGGCGGCTACGGCCTGTTCCTGGTCGCTAAGGAGGCTCACCGCTGGGGTGTGGACCGCGAGGGCGGCACGCGCGTGTGGTTTGAGATCAGGAGCCAGCCACGGAGCTAGCCGTCGCGCCGGCGCTCGCCACCTCGTGGCGGCCCTCGCCGAGCTCCTCGATGAGCTTGGCGCAGAACGCCGGTAGGTCGTCGGGCTTACGGCTGGAGACGAGCCCTTGATCCACCACAACCTCCTTGTCGACCCAATTGCCGCCCGCGTTGCGAATGTCGGTCTGCAGCGATGGCCACGAGGTCAGCGTGCGGTCGCGCACAAGGTCCGCCTCCACCAGCGTCCATGGCCCGTGGCAGATCACGCCAACCGGCTTGCCTTCGGCAAAGAGCTCCTGCAGGAAGCGCACCGCGCGCTCATCGGTGCGCAATTGATCGGGGTTGGCGACGCCGCCTGGCAGCACGACGCCGTCGTATTCGCTCGGCTGCACATCCGCGAGCGTCTTGTCGACCGGAAACGTCGAGCCCTTGTCGAGGTGGTTGAACGCCTGCACCGTTCCCGCCTCCGGCGCCAGCAGCTCGACGGATGCGCCGGCGTCGCGCACCGCCTCCCAGGGAGCCGTCAGCTCCACCTGCTCGACACCCTCCTGCGCGACGATGAACGCGACCTTCTTTCCACTCAGCTCGGATGCCATCGAGATCCTCCTGTTCGTAATCGGCGGTCACAAAGGGACTACCCGTGCGCGGCACAGGGAAACCGGCCGGCGCTCACAAAGGGGGCACCCGTGCGCGACACGGGGAATCGGAGCGAGCAATGAGTGAGCCAACGAGGGCGCGCGAGCGGAACGCCGCGACCCATGACGTCGCAATGGAGCTGCTGGTCGAGGCGGGCGCGGTGCTGGCGAGCTCGCTCGAAGCTGACGACGACCATGAGCCAGGTGGCGCAACTGACGGTCCCGCGGCTCGCGGACCTGTGTGTGATCGACCTGCGCAACGAAGACGGCTCGATCACGGAGGTGGCCGTCGCGGCATCGGACCCGGAGATCGCCCCGGCGCTCGAGAGCCTGCGCGCGCGGTATCCACTCGACCCGGACGGAGAGCATCCCGTGGCGCGCGTGATCCGCAGCGGTGAGCCGGAGCTGCAGGCGCGGATGAGCGAGGAGCTGATGCGCTCGTTCGCGCAGGGCTCCGAACACGCACGCTTCATGATCGACCATCGTTATCACTCGGCCGTGGTGGCGCCGCTGCTGGCGCGCGGCCGCACGCTCGGCGCGCTCTCGCTGTTGCGCCTTGGCGACAGCAAGCCATATACGAGCGCCGACCTCGACCTCGGCAACGAGCTCGCCAGGCGCGCCGCGCTGGCGATCGACAACGCGCGGCTGTTCTCGGAGGTGCGCCGCGTCGAGCGGCGTCTGGAGGCGGTCCTGGTGAACCTCGCGGAGGCGATCACGATGACCGACGAGCAGGGGCAGATGGTGTTCGCCAACCAGGCCGCCGCCGACCTGCTCGGCGCGGCCAGCCCCCGCGAGCTGATGGACGCCGCGCCCGGCACCGTCATGCCACGCTTTCTGGTCACCGACGAGCACGGGCACGAGCTCGACCTCGAGAGCATGCCCAGCCGGCGCCTGTTCGCCGGCGCGCCGCCCGAGCCGCTGCTCGTCAGGAACGTCGTGCGCGCGACCGGCGAGGAGCGCTGGCTGATCGTACGCTCATCGCCCGTCACCGACCCCGACAGCACGCGCGTCCTGTACGCGGTCAACGTGTTCGAGAACATCACCGAGGTCAAGCACGCGCAGCTCGCCGAGAGCTTCATGGCGGAGGCCAGCCGCGTGCTCGCATCCTCGATGGACTACGCCGAGACGCTCGCGCAGATCGCACGGCTGGCGGTGCCGCAGATTGCCGACTGGTGTGCGGTCGACGTGCTCGGCGAGCACGGCGAGATCGAGCGCGTCGCGGTCCATCACAGCGATCCGAGCCGTCTCGATCTGGCCGAGCAGCTGGATCGCGGCTATCGCCCCACGCTCGATGACCCGCTGGGCGTGCCCGAGGTCATCCGCAGCGGCCGAGCGCGCATCTACACCGACATCGACCAGGACGCGCTTGCCGCCTACGCGCGCGAGCCCGCGCACCTCGCGCTGCTGCAGGAGATCGAAGCCAAGGCGGTGATCATCGTGCCGCTGGCCGCTCCCGCGCGTACGCTCGGCGCGATCACGCTGATCTCCTCGGACTCGATGCGCCGGCTGACGCACGCCGATCTCGCGCTCGCCGAGCGGCTCGGTCGCCGGGCTGGCACCGCCGTCGAAAGCGCACGCCTGTACACGGAGCGCACACGTATCGCCAAGGTGCTCGAGGCAGCGCTGCTGCCCGAGTCGCTGCCGGAGATCCCGGACGTGGAGATCGAGGCCCTATACCGCGCCGCGGGCGAGCTCAACGACGTCGGCGGCGACTTCTACGACGTGCTGCCCTACGGCCCCCACCGCTGGATGCTCGTTATCGGTGACGTCTGCGGCAAGGGCGCACGCGCGGCCGGTGTGACGGCGCTCGCGCGCCACACGTTGCGCGCCGCGGCGACGCTCGGCCTGCGCCCGACGGCGATGCTCGGCACGCTGCACGAGGCGCTGCGCCACCAGCCCGCCGGTGCCGACCTGTGCACCGTCTGCCTGGTCACGCTCGAGCGCCACGGCGGGTACGCGCAGCTCAGGGTCGCGCTCGCCGGGCATCCGCCGCCGCTGCTGATCGACGCAGACGGCGAGTGCCGCAAGATCGGCACGCCCGGCACGCTGCTCGGCGTGCTCGATCCCCTCGACATCAAGGAAGTCGAGCTCGAGCTGTACCCCGGTCAGACGCTGCTGCTGTACACCGACGGGCTGCCGGAGGCCGGGCGCGCGGGTCCGCAGCTCGATGACGAGCGCTTGTTTGCGCTCTGCGCGCAGGCATCGCAGGCCACGCTCGCGGGTCTGCTCGAGCGGATCGAACGGGCCGCGCTCGAGCATGCCGGCGGCCGGCTGCGCGACGACATCGCGCTGCTCGCACTGCGCCTCTCACAGGAGCTTCCGGTCGCGGCCGAAGAATGACACAAGCCGGCCCAGGTAGTCGCGGCGCGTCATGCGGGTGGACAACTATGAGCTCTCCGATAAAATCGATGCGATGGGGGTAAATGACCAGCTACAGATAGACGTGCGCCGCGAAGCCGGACGCGCGATCCTGACCCTGGACGGCGAACTGGACATGGCCAGCGCCGAGCTTCTGCAGGAGCTGGCCGAGGGTGAGGGTCTGCGCGGCGAGGCGATGCTCGTGCTCGACCTGCAGGCAGCTGCGCTTCATCGACTCCACCGGGCTGCGGTCGATCCTGATCACGCTCGAGCACTGCCGCGCGCGCGGGCAGGAGTTCGCGATCACCCCAGGCTCGGCGCAGGTCCAGCGCCTGCTGAGCGTGACCGGTGTCGCCGAGCACCTGCCGACGATCGCCACCGCCGACGGGGTGCTCGCCTAAGCAAGGCCCCGGGTGCCGCCCTTGCGGCGCGCGCCAGCCGCGGCCGGGGCCGGCTCGGCTAGGTTGTCGCTACGGGAGGCGGCGTCGCCTGCTCGGGCGCGATTCCGAAGCGCTTTTGGTAATCGCGGTTGAGCTCCTGCCAACCGTCCGGTAGACCCCCGGAGTCGCCACGCATGGGAGCGGCGGATCGTCGCAGGCTGTCGGTCAACGCCCGCAGGCACAGGTGCCAGCCGGCGGCGTCGCGCGCGGCCTTGAAGCGGTCGGGGAAGATCTGCGTAAGCCGCAGCAGACAACCGTCGCCGTGCTCGCAGAGCTCCCAGCGGAGCTGATCCTCGCCCCACGTGTGGGCGAGCAGGCGCGGCGGGTCATATGCGAGCAGCTCGCCGTCGGGCATCTCCGGAGCGCCCTCCGTGGCGATGAACGCGACTCGCCCGCCGGGCGCCTCTGGGCTTGGATCGAGCTCGAACGGCGTCGGATGCCAGTCCGTCAGCTCCTCGGGCGTCACGAGCGCGCGCCACACACGCGCGGGCGGATCGGCGAGCACGCGCTCAAAGATCAGCGCGTGGCTCCCGTCGCGGTCCTCCAATACAGCGTGGGTGTCGATCGGCATTTGCTCACTCCTCTTGCTCGAGGTGCGCTTCAAGCGCGTCCAGGCCGCCCTGTCGTGGGCGAGCTCTACGGCTGCCTCGCGCGCCCGAGCGCCGCGTCCACCTGCCGCGGACGCGGCGCAACCCTAGCGACCGTCAATCACCAGCGGCCGTACCAGCGTCGCCGTCCGCCGCCCTCTACGCCACCGACGAAGAAGCCGATCAGCCACAGCAGCACGGCAAAGATCAGGATGTACCAGAGCACGTGAGCAGCAAATCCGAGGCCTCCGAAGATCGCCAAAATCAGTACCAGCGCCAGTAGAGCCACCATGCTTCAACCTCAATTCGTAAGGGCTTCGCACGATGCGCAAGCCGTCAATGGGAGACTTTGCCACGTTTGCTGCTTGTTAATTGCCCGAATCGCGCTCCGGTCAAACCCGCGCATAGGTGCGAAAGACTGATGTTGAGGTAGCGCCTGCGCGGGCAAGAGGCTCACGTCGTAGCGACTGCGGGGCTCGTCGGCGCCGCCGGCTTTTCAGCGTCCGCCGCGGTCAGCGGCTTGGCGATGCTCTCGAGGCTCGCACGCTCGGCGCGCACGCCGAAGGCAAGCTCCGCAAGCCCCGCGAGGATCATCGCCCCCGCGCCGATCAGAAAGCCGATCGCCACGTGGCTCGTCTTGCCGCTTTCGATCAGATGCGCGAACAGCAACGGGCCCGCGATGCCGCCGGCGCCGGTGCCAACCGCGTAGAAGACCGCGATGCACATCGCGCGCGTCTCCAGCGGGAACACCTCCGAGACCGTCAGATATGCAGCGCTTGCGCCCGCCGAGGCGAAGAAGAAGATCACCATCAAGGCCGCGATCAAGCCCGTCGCCGAGAACTCGCCATGCTCGAACAGCAGCGCTGTAGCGACGAGCAGCCCGCCTGAGAGCAGGTAGGTTCCCGCGATCATCGGCTTGCGACCGACCGTGTCGAACAGGCGTGCAAGCGTCAGCGGGCCAAGCAGATTGCCGACGGCGAACACCGCGATGTAATAGGGCACATCGCCGCTCGCGATCCCGAAGAACGTCTTCAGCAGATAGCCGAGGCTGAACAGCAGCGAGTTGTAGAGGAACGCCTGGCCGATGAACAGGGCCAGGCCGAGCACCGTGCGCTTGGGATACAGCGTGAGCACCGAGCGCACGATCAACGTCAGCGGGACCGTCTTGCGCTGGCGCACCGTGATCCGCTCGTCCGGCGCAGGCAGCTCCTCGCCGGTCTGCTCGCGCACTTCCTGCTCGATCTTCGCAACGACCTGCTCGGCCTCGTCCTCGCGACCGTGGATGAACAGCCAGCGCGGGCTCTCAGGCACGCTGCGGCGGACCAGCAGGATCACCAGCCCCAGCACTGCGCCCAAGCCGAAGCACAGGCGCCAGCCGAGATCGACAGGGAAGATGCTCGTGTTCAACGCCAGGACCGCGAGCAGCGCGCCGCCGATCGCGCCCCCCCAGTAGCTGCCGTTGATCGTGATGTCCGCGTGGCCGCGGTGCTTCGCCGGGATCAGCTCGTCGATCGCCGAGTTGATCGCGCTGTACTCGCCACCGATGCCCATGCCGGTGAGGAAGCGAAACACGTAGAGCCACAGCGGCGAGAACGACAGGGCCGTCATCACCGTCGCTGCCAGATACAGCCCGAGCGTGATCATGAACAGGCGCTTGCGCCCAAAGCGGTCGGTCAGCTGCCCGAAGATGAGCGCGCCGACACACGCGCCGGCCACGTACAGCGAGGCCGCCAATCCCGACACGTCGGCCGCCGAGATGCCCACGCCCGCGCCCTTTTCCCCGAGCCGCCCGGAGATCGAGCCGACGACCGTGACCTCGAGCCCGTCGAGAATCCACACCGTCCCCAGCCCGATGATCACGCGCCAATGAAAGCGCGACCACGGCAGCCGGTCCAGGCGCGCCGGGATATCCGTCTCGATCGTGCCCGTCTCGATCCTGCCTGTCTCGATGCTCTCACTGCTAGCGCCGACGCTCATCGCCGTCTCCTTTGTGTGGATCCGCCGTATCTATTCCCCGCAGCGGGGACTTCAGAAACTTGTGCGAGACATGTTTAGAGATCTTCAGAAGGGGGCAATCCCTTAGTGCAGTGTCGTTCCGGTGGCAGCCGCACCCCCCGGCGGTTGTCGCCCCAGGAGAGCGGCACGGTGGCATGCCGGCATGGTTTTCGTCTCTCGACGCACTTGCCTGCCGGCATGTCGCCCCCTTCGTAGAAAGGAGCAAGCCGTGAGGATGAGAGGACGGAGAGAACCAAGCGAAGCTTCAGAGCCAGGTGCGCCTCGAGAAGGCGCCAGCGTCGAACACGTTCGGCGGCGCAGGGCTTTCGGGGGGCGCAGCCGCGAAGCGGGTGCCGCGGCGATCGGCACGGCAGGCGCGGGCGTGCTGCTGGTCGCGCGGCTCGTCATGGGCATCGCTTCGCTGATCGCGCTGCTGATCGCGCTCGCGATCGTGCTGCGCGACGTGGACGCCAACAGCGCCAACACAATCGTCAAAGGCATCCACGAAGGCGCAAACTTCTTCGCCGGCGCGTTCACCGGCCTGATTCATTTCAGCGGCCATCCCAAGCGGGCGATCACCGTCGACTGGGGCATCGCCCTGATCGTCTACCTGATCGTCGGCTCGATCGTGTCCAGTCTGATCGCGCGCGTCGGACGTGGGGGAGTGCGCTTCGAGCGCGCCCACCGCACGGCCTCGAGCCACTAGCAAGCGCTCGGTGCAGACGATGAAGCGGCGCCTCACACGGATCTGGCTGCCTGCTGTCGCGATCGCCGCGCTGCTCGGGGCGCTGCCGGCCGCCGCTCAGGCGTTCGCCGTCGAAAAGTGGGAAGCGGGGACCTGCAAGGAATCGAGCTGCACCGACGCAGGCCCCGAATCCGCGTTCTACACGCAGGCCGCGGGACACCCCAACTTCGGGCTCACCGACTTCGAGTTCAAATACAAGACCGAAGGGGTCGTCAAAACTTGGAAAACGCCCGAAGGCCATGTCAAGGACGTTCGCGTCGACCTGCCTCCCGGGCTGGCGGTGAACCCGGAAGCGGCAACGGCCTTCTGTAGCGAAGCAGAGCTCAACTCCGACGAAGAAAAGTGTCCGGCGGCAAGCAAGGTCGGGGTTGACCAGGCAACGGGAACCGCGGAAGTCGCGCTCGGGATCAAGGAAACGGTGCCGGAAGAATTCTCCGTCTATGACATGGAACGCAAGCCCGGGCAGCCGGCCCGATTCGGCGTGGAAGTCAACAGCCCGCTGCTGAAAACGGTCAACCTGCAGAGTCACGTGTACCTGGAAGGCGGGATCAGCTGGCGCCACGAAGCCGAAACGAGTGAAAACAGCGGCGTAGCGTCCGGCGACTACCACGAGTACTTCGTGATTCCCGACATCGCCGAGCAGCCCGAAATCGTCGAGTCACGGCTGATCTTCAACGGCGTCGTCGATGGTCACAGCTTCCTCACGCTTCCCAGCACGTGCGCAAGCAAGCCGATCACGACTCTGCATGTCGACTCCTACGAAGACCCGGGCAACTACCAGCGCTATACCAACCCAACCCCAGTGGCGGCAACCGGCTGCGGCGGGCTCGCGTTCGACCCCTCGCTGTCGCTCGCGCCGGAAACCAGCGAGTCCGGGTCTGACCAGCCGGACGGGATCACCGCCGACCTGCACGTGCCGCAGGGTACCGACGAACCGTCCAAGCCCAACTCTCCCGACGTGCAGAGCGCGGAAGTGTCGCTGCCCGAAGGCATGACGCTGAACCCCGCGGCCGCCCAGGGACTGGAAGGCTGCAGCAGCGCCCAGTTCGAAGGCTACGCCTGCCCGGCCGCCTCGGACATCGGCTCGTTCGCCGTCAATGCGCCCGGCATCCCCAATGGGTCGCTCACAGGCGGGGTCTACGTGGCCGCGCCGGTCGCCGGCAAGGGGCCCGAATCCGGCGAAGAGTTTCGCATCCTCCTGATCGGCGACGCGACACAGTACAACGTCGGCGTCCACCTCGAAGGCCGCGTCAGCGCGAACGTCGCGACCGGGCGCCTGACGGCGACATTCCCCAACGCCCCGCAGGTGCCCTTCGAAGACCTGTCGCTGCATTTCCGTGGCGGTCCCCGCGCGCCCCTCGCAAACCCGCTCGCGTGCGGAGCGCTCGCGCCTTCGGCGGCGATCACGCCCTTCGGCGGCGAGCCTGCAAAAGCGGCCGCGGCCCATGGGTTCGTCGTCGACGCCAACGGCGCCGGCGGCGCGTGCGCCTCGCCGCTGCCGTTCGCGCTCACCCAGAGCCTCGCGCCCGTCAGCCCGGCGCAGGCCGGCGCATACGACCCGGCCAGCTTCAACCTGACACGTCCCAGCGCTCAGCAGTACCTGTCGAGCATCGCCACCACGCTGCCGGCAGGCCTGGTAGGTGCGATCCCCTCGGTGCCGCTGTGCGGCGAACCCGCGGCGAGCGCGGGCACATGTCCCGCGACGAGTCAGATCGGCACGGTGACAGTCGCTGCCGGCGCCGGCCGCGAACCGTACAGCTTCGCCGGCCGCGCCTACCTGACCGGCCCCTACAACGGCGCGCCCTACGGCCTGTCGATCGTGGTGCCCGCGGTCGCCGGACCCTATGACCTCGGCGACGTCATCACGCGCGCCGCCCTGTCCGTCGGCGTCTACAACGGGAGGGTGACCGTTACGGCCACGCTTCCGAGTGTCTTCGAAGGCGTGTCGCTGCGCCTGCAGAGCGTCAGCTTCGCGGTCAACCGCCCCAACTTCCTGTTCAACCCTACAAGCTGCGCCCCGCTGGGCACCGAAACAGTCCTGACCTCGACGTCGGGCGCCAGCCAAAGCCTGTCGAGCCCGTTCCAGGTCGGCGATTGCGGCGCGCTCGCGTTCAAGCCGAGCATCACCGCGTCCAGCGGCGCCAAGACCTCGAAACTCGGCGGCGCAAGCCTCGAAGTCAAGGTCACCCAGGGCAGCCACCAGGCGAACATCCGCGAGTTGCAGATGCAGCTGCCCAAGCAGCTCGTCGCGCGCTTCTCCACGATCCAGAAGTCGTGCCCCGTCGCTACGTTCGAAGCCGGACCGCCGCCCGGTGGCTGCAAGGAAAGCTCGATGGTCGGCCACGCCACCGTGACCACGCCCGTGCTGCCCGGCCAGCTCAGCGGCAACGCCTACTTCGTCTCCCATGCCGCGGAATCGTTCCCCGACCTCGAGCTCGTACTGCACGACGGCGGCGTCACGATCGTGCTCGTCGGGCACACCCACATCGCCAACTCGAGCATCACCACCTCGACCTTCGAAAGCCTTCCCGACGTGCCCATCTCCAGCGTCGTCGTGCGCCTGCCGGTCGGACCCACCTCAGCGCTCTCGGCCAACGGCGCTCTGTGCCATGTCAAGCTGCTCGCACCCACCACGATCATCGCCCAGAGCGGCGCCAAAATCACGCAGAACACCAAAATCGCCGTCAGCGGCTGCCCCGTCGAGGTGATCTCGCACAAGCGCCGCGGCAAGCGACTGATCCTCACGATCTGGGCCCCGGAAGCCGGCCGTGTGACGGTTACCGGGCGCGGGATCAAGAAGAGTGTGAGCGCCAAGGCCAAGAAAGCCGGCGAGCTAAAGCTCAGCGTGCCGCTCCGCGCACGCGGGGTCGCCGCCCTCCTGGGACACGGCAAGAAGCTCAAGCTGCGCGTCGGCTTCAAGCCGAAATCGGGCCACAACGCCTCCACGGCGTCGCTCGCGCTGCATTGAGTCAGCGCTGCTGATCGACTAGGCGCAGCTCGAGTGTCTCCGCCGTCCCGTCGGCTCGCGCCACGCGATGGCGCTCGTCGGTCAGCCGCTCGATCACCGGGGCGAGACCGTCGGCCGCGGCGGCGAGGAGGCTCTCGCCTTGGCCTGTCCGCAGTGGGCCGATGCGCAGCTCCAGGTTCCGTGGCGCGATGCTCACAGCGACCTCGAGGTGGCTGGCGCTGATCGAGTCGCCGGCCTTCGCCGCGAGCACGTCGGCGACCAGTTGCACGTCGGAGATGCGGTCGGTCGAGAAGTACGCGCGGGTCGCTAGCACGCTCAGCACACGCGGCAGTACGGCCCGTGCGATCGTGCTCGGCGCAAGCTTCAGCTCGACGGTGCCGCGCAGTGGACCCGCGAGCGTCGCGGACAGCTCCTGGCCATCGCCTTCGACCGGCTCCAGCGACACAGCCTTCGGCGCAGCGAACTCCATGCGCACCTCGGTGCCGCCACCGGGGGGCTCCACGAACTCGACGTGGCGCGAGAGCGAGGCGATCACGGTCAGGCCCAAGCCGCCGAGCCCATCCTCATGCTCGCGCTCGAGCGAAGCGGGCATACCGATGCCGTGATCGCGCACGATCACACCCAGCGCATCGGCTCGTGCACAGACATCGACCTCGAGCAGCCCCTCCGCGTCCTCGTAGGCGTGCGCGACGACGTTGTTGCACGCCTCCGTGGCGGCGGTGTTGACGTCGTTGGTCTCGATCGCATCCAGTGCTAGGCACTCGGCGACGCCGCTCAGGGCTTGACGCACGACCAGAACGTTCTCCGGCCTGTTCGACAGCCTCAGGCGGAGGTTCGGAATCAACTCACTGTTGCGTCAGCGTCCGCAGCTGCTCCAGCGAGCGGCGCAGCAGCCGCGAGACCTGCATCTGGGAGATGCCCACCCGCTCAGCGATCTCGGTCTGCGTCAGATCCTCCACGAAGCGCATGCGCAGAATCGTGCGCTCGCGCGCCGGGATATGACCGAGCACAGCGCTGACGGTCGCGTAGAGCTCGACAAGCTCGTAGCGCTCGTCGTCCTGGCCGAGCGTGTCGCCATATGCGACGACCTCGCCGTCCGCGCGGGGACGCGGCGCGTCGAGCGACAGCGTGTCGTATGCCTGTACCGCCTGCAGCGCGTCGATCACGTCCTCGAGGTCGAACTCGAGGTACTCGGCAAGCTGGTTGACGGTTGGCGCGCGACCGTGCTCGTTGGCGAGGCGCTCCTGCGCATCGCGCACCTTCAGGGCGCGCTCCTGGGCGCCGCGTGGGACGTGAACCGCCCAGCCTGAGTCGCGGAAGTAACGGCGCATCTCGCCGAGGATCGTCGGCACGGCAAAGGAGGGGAAGGGGCCGCGGTCGGTGTCGTAGCGGTCGAGCGCCTTCAGCAGCCCCAGCGACGCGACCTGCAGAAGATCCTCGAACGGCTCCGAAGAGCGCCCGTAGCGTCGAGCGAGACCGCGGGCAAGCGGCATGAACTGGCGTACGAGCGCGTCGCGCGCGGCGGGATCGCGATCGTGCTGCCAGCGCATGAACAGCTCGCGCACATCGTTGGGGGCGGCAGGGGCTGTACGGGGGGCGGCAGGGGCTGTGCGCAATGTCGACTGTGGTCTCGTGGCCACTGAGGGCATCTGGGGCTCCCTTCCTGTTGGTGGATGGCGCGACCTCGGCATCGAGGCCGCCGCATGGCAACATTCTACCCCGTTTCGCTGCCGCTAAACCCCTCTGAGCGCGACTTCGATCGGCAGTCGTTGCGAGCCGGGCGCCGCGCCGCTCTCGATGTCGCCGCCGGTCGCCGCGATCGTGCGGTTGCGCCCCGCGCGCTTAGCTGCATAAAGGGCCGTATCTGCGGCCTTGAACAGTGCGTCGTAGAGCACCTCGGCGCCGCGCGCCGCGCTCACGCCCAGCGAGATCGTGACCGGGATCCCCGCGGGTCTCGCGCGCTCGACCGCCATGCGCAGCCGCTCCGCGACCTCGACGCCCTCACTGCGCTCGGCGCCGGCCAGCACCACCAGGAACTCCTCGCCGCCGAGCCGGTAGACGAGCTCGAACGAGCGCAACTGCTTGCGCAACGCGTATGCGACGTCGCGCAGCACGGCATCGCCCTGGTCATGGCCGTGCTCGTCGTTGACGGCCTTGAAGCAGTCGACGTCGCACAGCAGCAGGCAGACCGGCTGGTTGTTGACGCGCGCCTGAACCGAGAGCTCCGCGAAGCGGGGAGCCAGCGCGTGGCGGTTGAGCAGGCCGGTCAGCGGGTCGAGGATCGCCTCGCCACGGTGATGAAGCTCCGCCGCCTGCAGCGCGAGCACGATCGATACGACCGCCGCGAGCAGGGCCAGCGTCGCGATCACCGGCACAGGGTCCGCAATCGTGGCGCTCGTCTCGATGCCGAGCGTCGCGGCGAGGATCACGACGATCGTGAGCACGAGCCCGGCGATCACGACCTGCGCGCGAAAGCGCGCGGCGGCCATCGCCGCCGGAAGCACCAGCCAGGGCAGCGCTGGGCTGCGCGGCCCGCCGCTCAACACCACGCCGGTCGCGATCAGCAGCAGCGTGCCGACGATCGCACAAGCGCTCACCCGCTCCGGTCTGGCGCTCGTGCCCATGCGCCGCTCGACGTAAGCGAAGTTCAGCGCCGCAACCGCGAGCAGGATGAACGTCCACCAGCCGAGCCATGGGGCCGCGAGCAGCAGCGCGAGACCCACGGCTCCGGTCCCGACCATGCGGATCATGCGAGCTCTCGCATTCGCGTCAACGACGCGGCTGCGGTCGAGCTCAGTCGGACAAAGCCACGATTTCGCCTGCATATTCGACGCTTTCGGCTAGTTCGGGGCGTGCCTTGAGCGGCGAGCGGTCCATCCAGCCGGATGCACAGCGCAGACAAGCGTCTGCCGACGGCAGCCACCGTCGCGGACGGTCATCCGCCGCTCGGGCAGGCGCTGTCGCGGCGCGGTCATCCGCCGCTCGAGCACGCGATGTCGCGGACGGTCATCCGCCGCTCGATCAGGCGCCGTCGCGGCGCGGCGTCGCTAGTAGCCTCAGGAGCGCGATGGCAGCCGATCCTGTGCCCAGCGTGCAGCAGATCCTCGAATCCCGCACCGGCGAGGAGCTGGCGCTGAACGACCGGTACCTGAATCCGCAGATGGGGCGGATCGTGCGCACGCTCGGCTTCGACAAGGTGTGGACGGGGGGAGAGGGGGCGCACCTGATCGACGCCGAGGGCGAGCGCTACCTCGACCTGTTCGGAGGCTACGGCGTGTTCGCGGTCGGGCGCAACCATCCTGACGTGATCGCCGCGATCGAGCAGCTGCTGGCGGCGCGGACCGGGAACCTGCCGCAGCTTGGTGTGACGTTGCTGAGCGGGACGCTTGCCGAGCAGCTGCTCGCGCGCGCCCCCGGGAGCGTCGCGGCGATGGTCCCCGCGAACACCGGCACCGAGGCGGTCGAGGCCGCGATCAAGATCGCGCGCGCAGCCAGCGGGCGCCCGCGCATCCTGTATGCCGAGCACGCCTTCCATGGACTTACACTCGGCTCTCTGTCGCTCAACGGCGGCACGGAGTTCCGCGAGGGCTTCGGCCCGCTGCTGCCAGGCTGCGACGCCGTCGGCTTCGGCGACCTCGAAGCGCTCGAGCGCGAGCTCGCCCGCGGCGACGTCGCAGCGTTCATCGTCGAGCCGATCCAGGGCAAGGGCGTCAACCTGCCCGCGCCGGCCTACCTGCCAGCGGCCCAGCGGCTGTGCCGCGACGCCGGCGCGCTGTTCGTGTGCGACGAGGTGCAGACCGGCGTCGGGCGCACGGGCCGCTTCCTCGCGCTCGAGCACTGGGGTCTCGAGCCCGACATGATCTGCCTCGCCAAGGCGCTGTCCGGTGGGTTCGTGCCGATCGGCGCGGTACTCGTCTCGCGCGCTGCGTTCGAGAAGGTGTTCGACGGCATGGAACGCGCCGTCCGCCACGGCTCCACGTTCGGCGGCAACGATCTCGCTGCGGCTGTCGCGCTGGCGACGCTCGGAGTGCTCGAGCGCGAGGATCTGATCGCGCGCGCGGAGCGCATGGGTGCACTGCTGCTCGAGCTGACGCGGCCGCTGGTCGAGCGCTTCGAGGTCGTGGCCGACGTGCGCGGCATGGGTCTGATGTGGGCGATCGAATTCGGGCCGCCCGCCGGCGCCCGCGCGCGACGCCTTTGGGAGCGGGTCGAGCGCCGCCAGCCGGGACTGTTCTCGCAACTGGTCACGGTGCCGCTGTTCCACGAGCACAAGATCTTCTGCCAGGTTGCCGGCCACCAGATGAACGTGATCAAGGCGCTGCCCGCGCTCACGATCGAGGAGTCGGAGCTCCGCCGCTTCGCCGCCGCACTCGAGCAGACGGTCGCCGCCGCCGAGCGCTATCCGGCGGCGCTTGCGCGCTTCGGGCTGCGCACCGGGCTGCGGGCCGCGCGCGTCGGGCGCTGATCGTGCCTCGCTCAGACGGGCTACTCGGGAAGATCCTGTTGGCGGCGGCTACCCGTGAACGGCTGCTTTGGAACGTCCGTTCCTGTGCGCGCCCCTCGCGCCGCTAGCCTGTCGGGCTCGTGCTCGTAGCCAGAGATGACATCCGCAACGTGGCGATCGTCGCGCACGTCGACCACGGCAAGACGACGTTGGTCGACGCGATGCTGTGGCAATCCGGCGCGTTTCGCGTCGGCCAGGACGTGGCCACGCGCGTGCTCGACTCGATGGATCTCGAGCGCGAGAAGGGCATCACGATCCTCGCCAAGAACACCTCCCTTCGTTACAAGGACGTCAAGCTCAACATCATCGACACCCCCGGGCACGCCGACTTCGGGGGGGAGGTGGAGCGCGGCCTGACGATGGTCGACGGCGTGCTGCTGCTCGTCGACGCCTCCGAGGGGCCGCTGCCGCAGACGCGCTTCGTGTTGCGCAAGGCACTCGAGTCCAAGCTCCCGGTGATCCTCGTGATCAACAAGGTCGATCGCCCCGATGCGCGCGTGGCGGAGGTCGTCGACGAGGTCTATGAGCTGTTCCTCGACCTCGACGCCGACGAGCATCAGATCGAGTTCCCGATCGTCTACTGCAACGCCAAGGCGGGCGTGGCTTCGCTGCACTACGACCCCGGCAAGCCGATCCAGGAGGAGAACCTCGCGCCGCTGCTCGACCTGCTGCTCGAGCGTATTCCCGCGCCGACCTACGATTCCGAGCACCCGCTGCAGGCGCTCGTCACGAACCTCGACGCCTCCCCGTACGTCGGGCGCCTTGCGATCTGCCGCGTGCGCAACGGCGTGATCCGCAAGGGCCAGCAGATCGCGTGGTGCCGCGCCAACGGTTCGATCCAGCGCGCGACCGTCGCGGAGCTGTACGTCACCGACGCGCTCGACCGCGTCGACGCGCCCGAGGCGGGGCCGGGGGAGATCATCGCGGTGGCGGGCATCGCGGAGGTCACGATCGGCGAGACGCTCGCCGACCTCGGCGATCCGCGCCCGTTGCCGGTGATCACCGTCGACGAGCCGGCGATGTCGATCACGCTTGGCGTCAACACCTCGCCGCTCGCCGGCAAAGACGGCGACAAGCTCACCGCCAGGCAGATACGTGCGCGCCTTGACCAGGAGCTGGTCGGAAACGTCTCTTTGCGCGTCGAGGAGACCGCGCGTCCGGACACCTACGAGGTGCAGGGCCGCGGCGAGCTGCAGCTCGCGGTGCTCGTCGAGATGATGCGCAGGGAGGGCTTCGAGCTGACCGTCGGGCAGCCGCACGTGGTCGAGCGCGAGATCGACGGCAAGCGCCACGAGCCGGTCGAGCGGCTGTCGGTGGACGTCCCCGACGACCACGTCGGCACGGTCACGCAGCTGCTGGCGGCGCGCAAGGGCCGCATGGAGCACATGATCAACCACGGCACCGGCTGGGTGCGGATGGACTACCTGGTGCCCGCGCGCGGGCTGATCGGCTTTCGCACCGAGTTCCTGACCGAGACGCGCGGCACCGGCATCATGCACCACGTATTCGACCGCTGGGAGCCGTGGGCCGGCGAGATCCTGACGCGCACGAGCGGCGTGCTCGTGGCCGATCGCCGCGGCGAGACCGTGACCTTCTCGCTGTTCACGTTGCAGGAGCGCGGCTCGCTGTTCGTCGGCCCCGGCGAGGAAGTCTACGAGGGCATGATCATCGGCGAGAACTCGCGCTCGGAGGATCTCGACGTGAACCCCGTCAAGGAGAAGCACCTGACGAACATGCGCTCCTCGACCTCCGACGTGCTCGTGCGCCTCGATGCGCACCGCAAGCTGACGCTCGACGAGGCGCTCGAGTTCGTGCGCGAGGACGAGGCGGTCGAGGCGACGCCCGTGTCGGTGCGCATGCGCAAGGTCGTCCTGCCCAAGGTCGAACGCCTGAAGGCCGTGAGGGCCGCCCGCAAATGAGCGTGGGCTCGCTCGCAAGCGAGCTAGCCGGGCCGCCTGCCGAGATCCAGCTCCGCGGCCTCGTCAAGTCCTTCCACGGCGCCGACGGCCCGATCCGCGCGGTACGTGGCATCGACGTGGCGATCAGCGCCGGCGAGACCGTCGCGCTGCTGGGACCCAACGGCGCCGGCAAGTCGACGACGATCGACATGCTGCTCGGCCTGCTCGCGCCCGACGAGGGCAGCGTCTCGGTATTCGGCGCCAAGCCCGCCGACGCGGTCGCACGCGGCGCCGTCGGCGGGATGCTGCAGACCGGCCAGCTGATCAGGGACCTCACCGTCCGCGAGCTGGTCACGATGATGGCCTCGCTCTATCCCGCGCCGCTGGACGTCGAGGAGACGCTTGAGCTCGCGGGCATCGGCGAGATCGCCGCGCAGCGCACGAACAAGCTCTCCGGCGGGCAGACCCAGCGCGTGCGCCTCGCGGTCGCGCTCGTCAGCGACGCGGAGCTGCTGGTGCTCGACGAGCCCACGGTCGCGCTCGACGTCGAGAGCCGCCAGGCGTTCTGGACGACGATGCGCGCCTACGCCGCGCGCGGCAAGACGATCGTGTTCGCCACGCACTACCTAGAGGAGGCCGACGCGTACGCCGATCGCGCGGTGCTGATCGCACACGGCGCGATCGTCGCCGACGGGTCGCCGACAGAGATCAGGGCGATGGTCGGCACACGCACGATCCGCGCGACGCTGCCGGCGGTCGAGGTCGCGGAGCTGACGGCGCTGTCCGGCGTGATGCAGCGCGGAGCGTCGCGGGGAAGCCGTGGTGATGCACTGCGCGGACTCCGACGCGGCGATCAGGGCACTGCTCGCTGCGCATCCGCAGGCGCGCGACATCGAGATCAACGCGGCCGGGCTCGAGCAGGCGTTCCTCGCGTTGACCGGCGACGGCGCAGGTGAGGCCGGCGCCGCGGGTCGGCGCCCGCCGGACGCTGGAAACGCGGGCGGCCGCGACAGCTGATGCCGCTCCTCTACACCCGCTACGAGCTCCTGCGCACGCTGCGCAACCGGCGCTTCTTCCTGCTCTCGCTCGGCTTTCCGCTCGTCCTGTACTTCGCGATCGCCAGCCCAAACCGCCACGTGCACAACTTCGACGGGAGCGGCATCTCGCTTCCGCTGTACTACATGGTCGGGCTGGCGTCGTTCGGGACGATGAGCGCGATGCTCTCCTGCGGCGCGCGCATCGCCGCCGAGCGCGCCGTCGGCTGGAACCGCCAGCTGCGAGTCACGCCCCTGTCCCCCCGCGCCTATTTTCGCGTGAAGGTCCTGACCGGGTACATGATGGCGGTGATCAGCCTGCTGGCGCTGTACGCCGCCGGCACGTCGCTGGGCGTCAGCCTGAGCGCGGGCGAGTGGTTGAAGATGACCGGGCTGATCCTCGTCGGGCTGATCCCGTTCGCCGCCCTCGGCGTAGTGCTCGGACACATGCTCACGCCCGACTCGATCGGCCCCGCGCTGGGCGGCGGGGTCTCGCTGCTCGCCTTCCTCGGCGGCGTCTGGTTCCCGATCAGCGGCCATGGCTTCCTGCACGCGCTGGCGCAGTTCATACCGTCCTACTGGCTCGTGCAGGCGGGCCACATCGCCTTGGGCGGACACCCGTGGCCGGCGAAGGCGTGGATCGTAACCGCCGCCTGGACGATCGTCCTGGGCGCGCTCGCCGCGCGTGCATACCGGCGCGACACCGGGCGTGTTTAGATCCTGCGACGGCCGAGCATTCGGCGCCCGGCGACGGTAGGGTACCGTCGATGGTCGTGACGACAAGAGCGTCTATCACCGCAAAGATCTTCGCCTGCGCAGCGCTGTTGGTGTGCACGCTGCTGCTGCTCCCGGTCGCCGCCGCTGCGACGCCGCCGGCCTACCAGCCCGAGAGTCTCGCGACATACGAACAGCAGCTCGCCGGCGGTCAGATCGCGTCGGTCACGGTCAACAAGCGGCTGCGCTCGTTGCGTGTCACGCTCAAGGACGGACGCTATGTGCTCGCCAAGTACAAACCCAAGGGAGAGCCCGAGGCGGTCGCCTCGCTGCAGGCGAAGCACGTCCCGGTGACCGTGCTGCTGCCGGCGCAAGCCAAGGCCGAAGTGCCGAAGAAAGCGGTCCACCACAAACTCCGCTACATCGCCGGGGCGATCGTGATCGTCGTGATCGTGATTGTCGGAGCCGTGTTGTTCATCAGTCGCAAACGCCGGTTCGAGCGCGATTAGCGGCTGCGAGATCCCGGTGCGCCTGACGCCGCGCGCGAGAACCTGACGCGCGTCGAGGGGGTCGAGTCGGGCGAGCTGCGCTCGGCTCTCGGCGTCGGTGGCTAATACTAAGAACGAGAATCAGTCTTATGATAGGGTCGCGATCCGATGCACCGTTATGTGCCCGCAGTCGCGATCGTGCTGGTGCTGGCCGCCTCGGCGACCGGCTGCGCCCGTGACGGTCTGAACTCGGAGTCGGGCGGTCGAATCGGGGCTGTCGGTGCGGAGAACCAGTACGCCAACGTGATCGAGCAGGTCGGCGGCCGGTACGTGACGACGCTTGCGGTCGAGAGCAACCCGAACACCGATCCCCACAGCTTCGAGGCGAGCCCGAGCGTCGCCGAGGTCGTTGCCGGGGCGCGTCTGGTGGTGCAGAACGGGGTCGGCTACGACACGTTCATGGAACGGATCGAGTCCGCCTCGGTACCCAGCTCCGCGCGCAAGGTGATCGACGTGCAGAAACTGCTCGGGCTCCCGGACTCCACGCCCAACCCGCACCTCTGGTACAAGCCGCGGACGATGCCCGCGGTGGCACGCGCGGTCGCAACCGCGCTGTCCGCGCTGCAGCCGGCGCACGCCGTCTACTTCCAGGCCAACGCGGCTGCCTTCGTGCGCTCGCTGAGGCCGTGGCATGAAGCGCTCGAACAGTTCGCGCGCGAATACCCGCACACGCCGGTCGCGACCACCGAGCCGGTCGGCGACTACATGCTGGAAGCCGCTGGGACCGTCAACCTGACCCCCATCTCGCTGCAGGCCGCCATCATGAACGGCGTCGATCCGGCACCACAGGACGTGACGCTGCAGAACAGCCTGTTCGCCCAGCGCCGGGTCAAGGTGTTCGTCTACAACGAGCAGGTGACCGACTCGGTGACGCAATCGTTCCTAGGGGCCGCCGAACGCGCAGGCGTGCCCGTGGTCGGCGTCTACGAGACGATGCCCACCCCCAGATACGACTACCAGTCGTGGATGCTCGCCGAGGTGCGCGCGCTGCGCCGAGCGGTGGTCGAAAAGCGCTCCACGAGGCACCTGTGATGGACGGCGTCGAGGAGATT
The DNA here is from genome assembly GCA_963714285.1 of uncultured Solirubrobacteraceae bacterium. Lineage (GTDB taxonomy): Bacteria > Actinomycetota > Thermoleophilia > Solirubrobacterales > Solirubrobacteraceae > Palsa-744. The sequence goes on along the minus strand of CAVQNS010000004.1, from coordinate 1,299,317 downwards.
CTGTCCGTCGATGGCATCAGCGTGCGGCTCGGCGGGCGCGAGATCCTGCAAGAGGTCAGCTTCGCGATCCGGCCGGGCGAGTTCACCGGGCTGATCGGGTCGAACGGCGCCGGCAAGACCACCCTGCTGCGGGCGATCCTCGGCTTGCAGTCACCGAGTGCCGGTCGGGTGCTACTGGACGGGCGGCCACGTTCGCAGCGCAACCCGCTGATCGGCTACGTCCCGCAGAAGTTCCTGCTCGACCCCGACATGCCGCTGCGCGCGCGCGACCTCGTCGGCCTGGGCATCGACGCGCACCGCTTCGGCATCCCGCGGCCCTCGCGTGCGCGCCGGGAGCTGATCGAGCAGATGCTGCAGGCGGTCGACGCCGGCGGCTTCGCCGACGCGCGCGTGGGGCGCCTCTCTGGAGGCGAGCAGCAGCGCGTGCTGATCGCCCACGCGCTGATTGGCCGTCCCAAGCTGCTGCTGCTCGACGAGCCGCTCGCGAACCTCGACCTGCGCGCCGGTCAGGAGGTCGTGGCGCTGCTCACGCGGATCGCCTCCGAGCAGCAGATCGCCGTGTTGATCAGCGCGCATGAGATGAACGCGCTGCTGCCGTCGATGGACCGCATCGTCTACATCGCCGGTGGGCGCGCGGCGAGCGGCACCACCGCCGAGGTCGTGCGCGCGGACGTGCTCAGCGAGCTGTACGGCAGCCACGTGGACGTCCTGAACGTCCACGGGCGCGTGCTGGTCGTCGCCGGCGCCGGCGACGACTCCGACCTTCACGGGCACGAGGCCGCGCTCCCGGGCATCGAGATCGTCTCGTGAGCGCCTTCTCGATCGGCGCGCTGCCGGCGCCGGTGGTCGAACCAGGGTTCTTCGCGGCCGAAGACGTGCGCGTGGCGCTGGTCGTGGGCGCGATCGTGGCGATCGTGTCGGGCACCATCGGGGTGTTCACGGTCATGCGCGGGCAGTCGTTCGCCGGGGAGGCGCTCGGCGACCTCAACACGACCGGCGGATCCGGGGCGCTCCTCGTTGGTGTCGGTCCGCTGTGGGGCTTCCTCGCGGCCGGCGTCGCCGCGGCCACGGCGATGGAGCTGATCGGCATCCAGCGTCCGCGCGGACGCGACCTGGCGACCGGGATCGTGCTGGGTGCCGGCCTTGGCTTGGCTGCGCTGCTGCTGTACGTGGACACGACGCTGCACAGCACGACGGGCGCGACCGTCACGATCCTGTTCGGGTCGGTGTTCACCGTCGCGAGCTCGACGATCCCGCTGATCCTCGTGCTTGGCATCGTGGTGCTCACGATCGTGGCGACGCTCTACCGCCCGCTGTTGCTCAGCTCGCTCAGCGCTGAGCTGGCGGCGGCGCGGGGGATCCACGTGCGCCTGCTCGGCGCCGCCTACCTGCTGGCGCTGGCGCTGGCGGTCGCACTGGCGGCGATCACGATCGGCACGATCCTCTCGACGGCGCTGCTCGTCGGGCCGGCCGCGACCGCGCTGCGCCTGACCAAGCGGCCCGGGGTCGCGATCGCGGCGGCGGGCGCGATCGGGATCGCGGCGATGTGGCTCGGGGAGCTGCTCGCCTACGACAGCTTCTATTGGCCGCCGGTCGGCACCGGCTGGCCGGTGAGCTTCTTCGTCGTCACGCTGATCTTTCTCGCCTACCTCCTCTCCGGCGCGCCGGAGCTGATTCGCGGACGCAGGCAGCGTGGCGCCTAGATGTTCTCGGGCTTCATGGTCAATGCCTGGGAGGTGGCGAGCATCGTCGCCGTCGTCGCCGGTCTCGTCGGGTTCTTCGTCGTGCTGCGCGGCTCGGCGTTCGTTGCTCACGCCGTGCCCAACGGCTCCTTCGCGGGTGCCGCGGGAGCGTTCCTGATCGGTGTCAACACGCTCATCGGACTCGGCGTCTTCTCGCTGCTCGGCGCGCTCGGCATCGGCCTGCTGGGCAGGCGCGGCCGCCACGACGTCGTGACCGCGCTCGCGCTCGTGATGATGCTCGGGCTCGGCTCGCTGTTCCTGAGCCTCAGCGTCGAGTACGCGCCGGAGGTCGAGTCGCTGCTGTTCGGCGAGGTGCTCGGCATCTCGAGCAACCAGGTCGCGCCCACCGCCGGGCTCGCGCTCGCGTGCGTAGTCGCGATCGCGGTGATGTACCGCCCACTGCTGCTCTCCTCGGTGCTCCCCGAGGTCGCTGAGGCACGCGGCCTGCGCAACTTCACGATGGAGCTGTGCTTGCTTGCGGTCGTCGCGCTCGCCGCCACCATGACCGTGCCCGTCGTCGGCACACTTTTGATCTTCAGCCTGATGATCGGCGCGCCCGCCGCCGCGCGCTCGTTCACCGACCGACCGCTCGCGGCGATGGCGTTGTCCGTGGCGATCGCGCTGATCACCGTATGGAGCGCGATCGCCGCCTCATACACCACCAACTACCCGGTCGGCTTCTTCGTCGGCAGCATCAGCGCCGGCGCCTACGCGCTCGGCCGCGGCTGGTCGGCGTGGCGTCAGCGCGCCGCGGCGCCTCTACCATCCCTGGCATGAGCGTTGACGTTGTCTCACACGAGTGGGTGGAGCGCGCCGAGCTCGCGCTCGCAGCCGCCGGGCGCAAGCGCGGAGGCGCCAGACGCGCGCTGCTGGAGCTGCTCGCCGGGCAGCGGTGCGCTCTGACAGCGCTCGAGATCGAGGACGCGCTGCGTGCGCGCTCGTCACGGCCGGTCTCGCGCGCGAGCGTCTACCGGATCCTCGACGAGCTGGAGGCGCTGACGCTCGTGCAGCGCGTCGAGACGGGCCAGGCGATGGTTCGCTACGAGCGCGTATGCGAGCACGAGCAGCACCACCATCACCTCGTATGCGACGCCTGTGGCGTCGTCATGCCGTTCTCGGACCCCGCGCTCGAGCGCGCGATCGAGACGCTCAGCGAGTGGGTGCCGCTCACGGTCTCAGAGCACGAGATCGTGTTGCACGGGGCGTGCCGGGACTGCGTGGCATACCCCACAGGTAGCTGAGCACGCAGCCAAGCGCGAACACGGCAACCACCAGCAGCACCGGGCCTGAGTCCTCGGCCAGCGAGCCCGCCACGCCCGCGGCGAGACCGCCCGCAAGCGCCGCAAGCCAGCCCGGATCGCCGCCGACGGGGGCGAGCAGGCGGCTGCGCCGACGGATGGCGAGGACGCCGCACAGCAGCGCGAGCGCGGTGGCTGCCGGCATCGTGTGGTTGTGCAGCTCGTCCCATGCGGCGCGGTAGCGGCGCACGATGATGTCGCGCACGTCGCCGACCGAGCGCACGTGCAGGACGCTGCCCGTGAAGTGGCCGCCGCCATGGGCGGTGGCGAGATCGATGCCCGCGAGCGCAACCAATCCGGCGACTGGGCTGATCAGCACGATCAGCGCGCGCTTGCGCGTCAGCGAGCCGGGCACGAGCATGATCGTGGCGACCGCAAAGCCGAAGCTCACGAGGATCACGCCGCCGACGCCCGCGCCGATCCTCGCCGAGCCCTCGACGATGGCGAGCACGACGCCGGCGCTCGCCATCGCGAGCGCCGCTCGGCGACCCCGCACGGCCGGCTGCAGCGCCGCGGCGACGGCCGCCAGCACCAGCACCGCCAAGCCAGACTTGAGCTCGTTGCCAATGCCGTAGAAGCGTGCGCCGAGGATCGGGTCCGGCCCGAGCAGCGAGCGCATCAGCAGCTGCGTGCCCGCCAGTGCGTCGGCGCTCAGCACGAGGATCGCGGCGATCGCGGGCGCAAGCAGCGCGCGCGGCCAGGGCAGAAGCGCATCCGTGAGCGCGCCGAGCGCCATACACGCGAGCGCGATCGTGGCGTATTCCAGCGCGGCGCTCGGCTCGAGCGCCGCGGGGATCAGTACCGCGACCGGCGCCCACAGCACCCCGAGCGCGCCGGTGCGCATCGCCCATGAGCGTGCGCGCTGCCATGGAGCCGCCAGCAGGAGCAAGAGTGCCCATGCGCTCAGCAGGCACCCGAGTGCTGTCAAGCGTCGCCCGCCGACGACGTGCAGGCGCGCCATCAGCGCGCGCAGGCTGGCGGAGCGCAGCACGCCGTCGGTCTCGATCGGCTTGCCGCGCATGTCGGGCGGGAGCGGCGTCAGCCCGAGATGCTCGAGGATCGTCGGTGCGACGTCGAACGCGGCAATCAGTCCGCGCTCGTTGGTGCTCTGCGAGCTGAGCTCCTTGCCGCCGGCGCCCGCGAGCCCCGCCGCGGCGGTCCACAGCAGCTCGCCCGAGGATGCCTGCTGCTCGCGAGCCACCACGATCACCAGCTCGCCTGAGCTGCGCTGTCCAATGAGGGCGCGCAGGTCGGCCCGCCCTTCGGCGCCGCCGGGCAGGTCGGCGATGACGAGTGCCTCGCTGCGTCGAAGCGCGGACAGCCGTGCGAGCAGGCTGGAGGGCGAGCCGAGCGAGAAGGCCGCGACGTGGCCGCTCAGTCCAGCGGCGAGCACGGCGTCGGAATCGGCTGCGCCCGCGATCCCTGCGTAGCCCGCGCCGCCGGGGACCTGATTGGCCAGCAGCCCCGGGCGCAGCAGCTGGGGCGCGTCTTCGGCGCGCCTGCGAGCCGTCTGCCAGCCTGCGACCGTCGCGCCCTTGCCCGCTGGCCTCAGCGACAGCGCCGGCGGTCGCGCCTGCGGATAGGAGGAGGTGGCGACGCGAGCGCCCTGGGAGATGTCGAGCAGCAGCTGCTCGGGCGAGTACTGGCCCTGGCTGGCGGACATCATCCCCACGGAGAGGCCGCCGATGCTCGCGAGCTCGCGCTCCCCGCTCGCCACGAACACGATCAGCGCGGAGCGCCGTTCGACGACCTCGGCCGCGTCGCCGGCGCGAGGCCAGGCGCCGAGCGCCGCAATGCAAAGAAGGACCACCGCGAGCCCCCGGTCGGCCGAGCTCAGAGCTGCGCTTCCTGTCTTGCCGGCGCCAGCACGCGGCTAAGCGTAGCCGTCTGCGCTCAGTTGACGCTGGGGTCGGGCGGCATCCGGGCGATCAGCGCGTAGCTGCCGCCCTTACGCGTGAGCACGCTGCTCCAGAGATCTTCGGGAACGTTGGAGAAGACGTCCTGCGGCTCGGCGGGGTGCGCGATCCAGTCGCCGCTGGCGATCTCCGCGTCGAGTTGTCCGCTGCCCCATCCCGCGTGGCCGGCGAACACGCGCGTGCGCTCGGTGGCCTTCGCCAGCTGCTCGATGCCGGCGTCCGGTGCGGGGAAGCCGATGCGACCCACCACCAGCATGCCCGCCAGTGAGGGCTCCACGAACTCGGCCAGGAACACGACCGAGCTCGGCTGCACCGGGCCGCCCACGTAAACGGTCTCCAGCGCACCCACCACGCCTTCCAGCTGCGGCACCGCCTCGGCCACCGTGGCCGTCGAGGGGCGGTTGAGGACGACGCCCATCGCGCCGTCCTCGCTGTGGATCCCGATCAGCACCACCGTGCGCGCGAAGTTCGGATCCTGCAGCGTGGGCGAGGCGAGCAGCAGCTGGCCGGCGAGCGATTCCGACATGATCCGATCGAGGCTAGCGCCCGGCCTGCCTGCCGCCAAGGGATAACGGGTAATGACGATCAACTCAGGCGGACCAAGGAGGCACGATGCAGCAGACGCGGGAGTTCGACGTGATCGTGATCGGCGCGGGGCCGGCCGGGGAGGCGTGCGCTGGGCGTGTGGCCGAAGGCGGCCTGTCGGTGGCGCTCGTGGAGCGCGAGCTCGTCGGCGGCGAATGCTCGTTCTACGCGTGCATGCCCTCGAAGGCCCTGTTGCGCCCAGCGCAAGCGCTCGCGGAGGCCCGTCGCGTGCCCGGCGCCGCCGAGGCCGCGCGAGGCGAGCTCGACGTCGCGGCCGCGCTCGAGCGTCGCGATGAGGTCATCCATGACCTCGACGATGCTGCGCAGCTCGGGTGGCTCGCCGAACGCTCGATCACGCTCGTTCGCGGTCACGGAGTCCTGACGGGTGAGCGCGAGGTCCAGGTCGGGGCGGAGCGTTTGCGGGCGCGGCGCGCCGTGGTGCTGGCTCCAGGCAGCGTGGCCTCGGTTCCACCGATCCCGGGCCTGCGCGAGACCGGCGCCTGGACGAACCGCGAGGCGACCACGGCGGCTGCGGTTCCCCGATCGCTGATCGTGCTCGGCGGCGGCGTCGTCGGTGTCGAGATGGCCGAGGCCTACGCCTCGCTGGGTGTGCGGGTGATGATCGTCGAGGCGCTCGAGCGGCTGATCGCGGCCGAGGAGGACTTCGCCGCAGAACAGGTGTGCGCTTCGCTGCGCGAGCGCGGGGTGGAGGTGATCCTCGGCGTCAAGGCGAGCGAGGTGCGCAGGGAGCTCGGGGACGACGGCGCTCGCGGCGCCGTATCGGTCGAGCTCGAGGACGGACGTGAGCTCGTCGGCGATGAGCTGCTGGTCGCGATCGGCCGGCGCGCGCGCACGGATGCGCTCGGGGTGGAGAGCGTTGGCCTGCAGCCTGGTCAATCGATCGAGGTCGAGGACACGATGCAGGTGGCAGCTCATCGGTGGCTGTTCGTCGTGGGCGACGCAAACGGACGCGCGCTGCTCACGCACATGGGCAAGTATCAGGCGCGGCTGGCCGCGGAGCAGATCCTCGGGCGGGCGGGGCCGGACTCGCTGCTGCGCTCTGACGGGCGCCTCTCGCCACGGGTGATCTTCACCGAGCCGCAGGTCGCGGCGGTCGGGCACACGCTCGCGAGCGCCCGCGAGGCGGGGCTGAACGTGCGCGCCGTCGATCAGCCGCTCGAGGCGAACGCGGGCGGGAGCTTCGTCGGCCATGGAGCGCCCGGGACCGTGCGCATCGTCGTCGACCAGGATCGCCGCGTGATCGTCGGCGCGACTTTCACCGGCGTCGAGGCCGCAGAGTCGCTGCACGCGGCCACGATCGCGGTGATCGCGGAGGTTCCGCTCGAGCGCCTCTGGCATGCGGTTCCCTGCTTTCCCACGCGCAGCGAGGTGTGGTTGCGGCTGCTCGAAGCGTACGGCCTCTAGCGTCCGCGGCGAGGATCTGATGCACGAGGCGGCGAGCGCGCACCGCTCAGGTTCGAGCGCATCCTGCTATAGGCTGATGGGGATGGCGAAGACCCCCCAGGTCGGCGAACAGGCCCCGGATTTCGAGCTCCCCGGCACCGAGGGGCCGTTCAAGCTCTCCGACCATCGCGGCGAGCGCGTCGTGTTGCTGTTCTACCCGGGAGACAACACGATGGTCTGCACGAAACAGTTCTGCTCTTACCGCGATCGGGCCGAGGATTTCAAGGCGTTGGACGCGACCGTTGTCGGGATATCCGCGCAGGATCTTGCCTCGCACGAGGGGTTCGTGTCCAAGTACTCGCTGAACGTGCCGCTGCTGGCCGACGTCGACAAGCGGGTCGCGCGCGAGTACGACGCCTTCTCCCCACGGCTCGGCGTCAAGCGCGCGGTGATCGTGATCGACGAGCAGGGCATCGTGCGCCACCGGCATGACCACCTGCTCGGGCTGGACTACCAGTCGGTGGACGAGCTGAAGGCCGTGCTGGACGCGCTGCCGCGCCCAGCGTCGGCGGCATAGGCTTCGCAGCGGCGAGCGCCCGCTACATCGAGCGGTCCGCGCGCTCGCGCTCGCCGCTCCCCGGCCGCTCGCTGCCAGCCCGCGCGGCGTACAGCTCGGCCAGCTCGAGCTGCAGGTTGCGCGGCTCGGGGTGGGTGGGATCCGAATCCACCGCGCGTCGATGCCACGTGCCCTCGCCGTCGAGATCCCACGAGCTCTGGTTGTCGGCGAAAGCCCGCTCGAGCGTGTCGAGCAGCTCCGCACGCAGTTCCTGCGACTCGATCGGCACGGCGAGCTCGACGCGGTGATCGAGGTTGCGCGGCATCAGGTCGGCGGAAGCGATGTAGATCGTGTGCTCGCCGTCGCGTTCGAATGCGTAAACGCGCGAGTGCTCGAGCAGCCGCCCGACGATCGAGACGACCCTGATGTTCTCCGAAATGCCCGGCAGTTCCGGGCGCAGGCAGCAGATTCCGCGGACGTTCAGGTCGATGCGGACGCCTGCCTGCGAGGCCGCGTAGAGGGCGCGGATGCAGCGTCCATCCACAAGCGAGTTCATCTTCATCGCGATCCGCGCCGGGTGCTCCTCGGAGTGTGCGGCGACCGTTTGCTCGATCTGCTCGATGATGCCCTCGCGCAGGTGCGCGGGAGCGATCAGCACCTTGCGGTAATGCAGCGGGCGCCCATAGCCGGTCAGATAGTTGAACATGTCCGCCACGTCCGCGCCGATCTGCTCGTCGGTGGTGAACAGTCCGAAGTCGGTGTACAGTCGCGCAGTCGTCGAGTGGTAGTTGCCGGTGCCGATGTGCACGTAGTTGCGCACGCCCTCGCCCTCGCGGCGCACGACCAGCACGCACTTGGCGTGGGTCTTGAGCGCCGGCTGTCCGTAGACGACGTGCACGCCCGCCTCCTCGAGCGCCTTGGCCCAATGGATGTTCATGCGCTCGTCGAAGCGCGCCTGCAGCTCGACCAGCGCGACCGCCTGCTTGCCACGCTCGGTGGCGTCGATCAGCGCCGGCACCAGGGGCGAGTCGTCGCTCGTGCGGTAGACCGTCTGCTTGATCGCCAGCACGTTGGGGTCGGCTACCGCCTGCTCGACGAAGCGCTCGACGGAGGTCGCGAACGACTCGTACGGGTGTTGGACGAGCAGGTCGCCTTCGCGCATCGCGCCGAGCACGTCCGGGCGCTCGCCCTCGCGCCGCAACAGGCGCGGATGGGTAACGCCGACGATCGGCTCCTCGCGTAGCTCGGTGTGTCCGGGCAGCTTGACGATCTGCCACAGCGCGCCCATGTCGAGCAGGCCGTCTACCGGGTAGACCTCATCGTCCTGCACCCCCAGCAGGCCCGCCAACGACTCGCGCAGCTGCTCGGAGCAGTGGGCGCCGACCTCGACGCGCACGACCTCGCCGAAGCGCCTGCGCCGCAGCTCGTCCTCGACCGCCTGCAACAGGTCGGCGGCGTCGTCGGAGACCTCGAGGTCGGCGTCGCGCGTGACGCGGAAAACGTCGTAGTCGGCGATCTCCATGCCCGGGAACAGCGCATCGAGGTGGTTGGCGATCACGTCCTCCAGCGGCACCAGCAGGGCGGGCTCGGGCGCCGGCTGCTTGAGCGTCACGAAGCGCGGCAGGATCTCGGTTGGAACCTTCACACGCGCGAACACGGTCTGCTCGCTGATCGGGTCGCGCACGAGCACGGCGAGGCTCAGGGACAGGTTGGAGATGTAGGGGAACGGGCGCCCGGGGGCGACGGCCAGGGGCGTGAGCGCGGGGAAGATCGCCCTCTGGAAGTGCCTTGCCAATTCGGCGCGCCGCTCGTCGTCGAGCTCGCGCACGCCGACCACGCGAATGTCCTGCGCGGCGAGCGCCGGGCGTAGCCTGCCTTCGAAGCAATCGGTCAGCCTGCTGCTCTGGGTGAGCACCCGCTCGCGGATCAGCGCGATCGTCTCGGAGGGGATCCTTCCGTCCTGGCTGGGGTTCTCGACACCCGCGTCGATCTGATCGCGCAGGCCGGCGACGCGCACCATGTAGTACTCGTCGAGGTTGGTTGTGTAGATCGCACAGAACTTGACTCGCTCGAGCAGCGGCACGCGCTCGTCCTCGGCCAGCTGCAGCACGCGATCGTTGAAGTCAAGCCACGATAGCTCGCGGTTGAGGTAGAGCGAGGGGTCCGACAGCGGCCGATCGATGCCCGCAGCGGTGAGGCTGTCTATGGGGACCGTCTCGAGCACCGAACTGCCCTCCAGATCATGCTCGCGATCACCGTTCATGGGCTCATCAAGCTACACGACCCGCTAGGCTGGAGCGTACAGGAATGGCTCGTCAGCTATGGCTACTTCGTCACGCGGAGGCCGAGCCGCATGGCGCTCGCACGGACGCCCAGCGCCGCTTGACCGAGCGGGGGCGTCAGCAGGCGCATGCCGCCGGCCTCGCAATCGAGCGACTGCGCGGGGACTTCGACGCGGTGCTGTTCAGCCCGCGGGTGCGGGCGCGCGAGACCGCTGAGCTGGCGGCCGAGGGATGGAGCGAGCAGCAGCGCGCGTTGCTGACGGTCCATCCGCCGCTGGGGAGCGGCTTCGACGCAGCCGATGCGCTCGATGCGCTGAGCGCGGTGGGGGCCGACGGGCGCCTGCTGGTGGTCGGCCATGAGCCCGACCTCTCGCGCACGATCGGTGAGCTGACGGGCGCTCGCGCCGACGTCAAGAAGGGCGGTCTCGTGATCGTGCGGCTAGAGAGTACCGGCGGTGAGCTCGTCGCCCTCTTGCGACCCCGCGAGCTCGGGCTGATCGCTGACGCGGCGATCGACGCTGTCGGCGCTCCACTCGGGGGGGAGTGAAGAGGGCACGGCGCCCGGGTCGATGATCTCGACCGATTCGGCGGCGAAGCGATAGCCGATGCCGAAGTGGGTGTGGATGTAGCGCCAGCTCGGCGAGGACTTCTCGAGCTTCTGGCGCAGCTTGCGGACGAACACGTCGACGGAGCGATCGCCACGCACCATCGTGTAGCCCCATAGGCGCGAGTAGATCTCCTCACGCTCGAGCACGCGCCCCTCGGCGGCCGCGAGTAGCTCGATCAGCTCGAACTCGCGACGCGTCAGGTCGATGCTGTGCTCGCCGACGAATGCCTGGAAGTGATCGGAGCGGATCTCCACCTCGCCGGCGAGGATCGGCTTGGTCTCCGTGCGGCTCGCGCTGCGCCGGCGACGACGTACAACGCTCTGCACGCGGGCGATGACTTCCTCGGGATGGCATGGCTTGGTTATCCAGTCGTCGGCGCCGAGGCGCAGGCCGCGCACTCGCTGGGCGACGGTGGAGGGGCCTGTGCAGACGACGATGCCGAGCTCTGGTAGCGCCTCGCACAGGCGCTCCAGCCAGCCCCATGCCTGCGGCCCGAGCACCGCGAGGTCGACGACCAGCGCGCTCAGGCGCATCGAGACGACCGCGTCAGCCGGTACAGGGCTCGCGAGCACGCGGTGCTCCCACTCGAGGCGGTCCAAGCGCTTGCTCAGCACCTGAATGAAGCCGCTGTCACGGTCCAGGATCGCGATCCGCAGGGACGTCGCCGCGCCTGCGGCATTCGGTGCGGTTGCTGCGCCCCCCGCATCTCCGACGCTCACGCTTGCGCTCATCGCGGCGCAGTGTAAGCGATGAGCGAGACACGCGAGCGATCTGCAAGTCGATGTAACAGGATCTTCACAGGAGCCGACCGCTGTTTGCGGGACTCCACGGACCCCCCGCCTAGCTCGGTGGGCGCGACGAGTCTGAGAACTCGCGGAAGAGGCCTGTGACGACGAATGCGACCTGCTCGCCGATGTCCACGGCGTTGTCGCCGATACGCTCGAGCGCGCGCGCGACGAGCGTCATGTGCATCGCCCACTCGCGCGTGTCGGGATCGTCGCCGATTTCGATCGCAAGGCGGAATATCTCGCGGTTGAGGCGGTTGATCTCGCGATCCTGACGCACGAGGTCTTCGGCCAGCGCTACGTCACGCGCGGCGAACGCGGCCTTCGACTGGATCACCTCTGAGCGCGCGAACGCGCCCATCCTGGCGAGCGCGTCGAGCATCTCGCGATGCACGGGCGGCTCGTAGCCGGACAGCGGGATCAGCTTGGCGATGTTCACGCATTGGTCGCCCATGCGCTCGATGTGCTTGATCATGTGCAGCAGCGCCGCGACCAGCCGCAGGTCGCCCGCCACAGGAGCCTGCAGCGCGAGCAGCGAAAGGATGCCCTGGTGCACCTCGAGATAGCGCCCGTCGACGCGATCGTCGTCGGCGATCACCATCTGCGCCAGCTCGACGTCCTGATGATGCAGCGCCTCGAGCACGCGGTCGAGCTGCTCGACGATCAGGTCCAGGCCGCCGAGCGCATTGGCCTCGAGCTCGCGCAGCTGTGCCTGGAAGTGCAAGCGCCCCTGTGCATGTGCGCCGTCGCCTGCGGGCGGCATCTCCGTCCGCCCCGCACTGGCAGCAGCGGGAAAGCTCGCCGGTGGCCGGCCCTCGTCAGCCGAACTTGCCGGTGACATATTCCTCGGTTCGCGAGTCGTTGGGTTTGGTGAAGATCTCCTGCGTCGGCCCGACCTCGACCAGCTCGCCGCCGAGCATGAACGCGGTGCGGTCGGCGACCCGCGCCGCCTGCTGCATGTTGTGCGTGACAATCACGATCGTCACGCGCTGCTTGAGCTGGTCGATCAGCTCCTCGATCTTGAGCGTCGCGATCGGGTCGAGCGCCGAGCACGGCTCGTCCATCAGGATCACCTCCGGGTCGACCGCGAGCGAGCGCGCGATGCACAGCCGCTGCTGCTGGCCTCCCGAGAGCCCGGCTCCGGGCTGGTCGAGACGATCGGCGACCTCGTCCCACAGTCCAGCGCCGCGCAGCGCCGCCTCGACCGTGGCGTGCAGATCGCCGCCGCGGCGCGAGCTGAGCCGCGGGCCGGCGGCGACGTTGTCGAAGATCGACATTGTCGGAAACGGGTTGGGCTTCTGGAAGACCATGCCGACGGCACGGCGCACCGCGACGACATCGACCGACGGGTCGTACACGTCGAGGCTCTCGAGCAGCACGCGGCCCTCCGCGCGGGCTCCCGGAATCTCCTCGTGCATGCGGTTGATGCAGCGCACCATCGTCGACTTGCCGCAGCCCGAAGGCCCGATGATCGCGGTCACCTCGTTGGCGCGGAACTCGAGGTCGATGCCCTTCACCTGTTCGGCATCGCCATAGAAGGCGCGCAGCTGCTCGAGCTTGACGCGGAGCCCCGGCTTGGCTTGGAGGCCGGCGTCGGTTGGCATCGGCGAGGAGGCGCTCGCGGAGCCGGTGATCCGTTGCATCCCTGGCTCCGGGCGGGTGTCGCTCGAGCTCTGTTGGCGCGGGTCGAGCTCTGAGCGACTCTCGGGGTCGACGTCAGCCACCTCTGGGGTCCGTCCGTCGGGTGTCATGCAAGGCGACTCCTTCGCGCGATCAGGCGGGCAATTAGGTTGAGCAGCAGGATCATCACGACAAGCGTGAGCGCCGCTCCCCACGCACGGTTGACGACAGCCGTCGTGGGGGAGGTCACGTCCTTGTAGATTTGCACAGGCAGCGAGTTCATGAAGCCGCCGAGGTTGAAGCTGGTCTTCAGCGTCGCGGCCGCGGTGAACAGCAGCGGCGCGGTCTCGCCCGCGGCGCGCGCGACGGCCAGCAGTACGCCGGTCACCATCCCAGGCAGCGCCGTCGGCAGCACGATGCTGAAGATCACCCGCCAGCGCGGCGCGCCGAGCGCCAGCGCCGACTCGCGCAGGGAGGCGGGCACGAGCAGCAGGATCACCTCCGCCGAGCGGATCACGACCGGCAGCATCAGCAGTGAGAGCGCGATCGAGCCCTTGTAGCCGGCGTAGCTGCTGCCGGTGCCGACGACCAGCACGATGTACACGAACAGGCCAAACACGATCGATGGCACGCCGGTGAGCACGTCGACGAAGAAGCGCACCATGTGTGCGAACCAGCTGCCGCGGCCGTACTCGACGAGCCACACGGCGACGCCGATCCCGATCGGCACGGCGATCGCGGAGGCGAGCGCGACGATCTCGATCGTGCCGAGGATCGCGCTCTTGATCCCGCCGATGCTCGAGCCTCCGAAGAACGTGTTGCCGGTCGGATCAGTTGTGAAGAAGCTCGTGCTCCACGCACCGAGGCCCTTGCGCAGCAGGTAGTAGACGATCAGCGCCAGCGGAATCAACGCGATCACGGTGCCGGCGAGGATGGTCCAGCGCGCGAGACGGTCCTTGCGCCGGCGCGCCGGGCTGATCGCGAAGCGCGCGAGCTGCTCGGCGGATGCGCCGGGCGCGCTCATAGGGCCACCTCTGGTTGCCCTATGAGACGTCTCACGCGCCCACCGCTGCGCCCGCGACCGAGGTCCCGCCGGCGCCGGTCCGGCTATCCGTTCCCGAGTTGCTCGCGCGCGCCGCCCTGACCACCAGCAGGCGCGCGACGCCGTTGACGAGCAGCGTCAGCACGAACAGCACCAGTCCCGCCGCGAACAGCGCTGAGCGGTGCACGCCCTGCGCTTCGCCGAACTCGTTGGCGATCACCGCCGCGAGGCTGTACCCCTGCGCGAACAGATGAGCGCCGAGCTTGGGGGCGTCCCCTATCAGGATCGTCACGGCGATCGTCTCGCCGATCGCGCGACCGAGGCCGAGCATCGCGCCGCCGACGATGCCCGAGCGGCAGTACGGCAGCACCGCCAAGCGGATCATCTCCCAGCGTGTCGCGCCGAGACCGAGTGCTGCCTCCTTGTGATCGGCGGGCACCGTGCTCATGACCTCGCGGCTGATCGCGCTTACGATCGGCAGGATCATGATTGCGAGCACCAACCCGGTGATGAAGTAGTTGGGGATCGTCACGAGCCCGCCGCCGATGAATGGGATGAGCGACAGCCGGTCGGCGATCCACTGCTCCGTGCCCTGCAGCTTGGGCGCAAGGAAGAAGATCCCCCATAGCCCGTAGACGACCGACGGCACCGCCGCGAGCAGCTCAACGAGCAGCGTCAGCGGCGCGCGCAGGCGCAGCGGGCACAGCTCGGTCGCATACACGGCGGCGGCAACCGCCACGGGCACGCCGATCAGCAGTGCGAGCACAGACGTGATCAGCGTCCCGACCAACAGCGGCAACGCGCCGAAGTGTTCGGCGCTGACGTTCCAGTCGTTGCCGAAGACGAAGCCGATCACGCCTTCCTTGGCAAACGCGGGGCGAGCCTGCCCGACCAGGCGAATGAAGAAGTAGACGATCAGCGCCAGGATCAGCGCGGCGAGCGCCGTCAGCCCGTACTTGAGCGCGCGATCGGGCAGGCGCGCCAAAGGCGAGCGCTCGAGGATCGAGCGCTCGCCAGTGGGAATCGATGCTGCCTCCACGGCCACCTGTCTATCGGAAATGCGGCCGTGGTGTCACGATCAGCCGATCGCCGCGCCGTTGCACTGCAGGCTCGCGACCGCTTCCTTGGACTTCGACAGGATCGCGGCGGGCAGTGCCGCATAGTCGGCCTTCGAGAGGATCGCCTGACCTTCGCCGAGCCCGTAGTCGAGGAACTTGACCACGCCCTTGGCGGCTGCTTCGCCGCCGGGGGTGCCGGCCTTGCAGAGGTCCTTGTTGACGACGATGAACGTCTGCGAGGTGATCGGGTATGCCTGTGCGGCCGACGGGTTCGAGATTTTGAAGCCGAGGTTCGCGGGCAGCGTGACGCCTTCCGCGGCAGCGCTAGTCGATGCGAGCGTCGGTTCGACGAAGTTACCGGCCTTGTTCTTGACCGCCGCGTAGGTGAACTTGTGCTCGAGCGCGTACGCTTGCTCGACATAGCCGATCGCTCCCGCCGTCTGCTGGACGCCGCCGGCGACGCCGGCGTTGCCCTTCGCGCCTGTGCCGGTCGGCCACTGCACGGTCTTGCCTTCGCCGACCTTGCTCTTCCATTCGGGGTCGACGACCGACAGGAAGCCGGTGAAGCCATCGGTCGTGCCCGACGAGTCCGAGCGGTGAATCACCGTGATCGGTGTGCTCGGAAGGCTGACCCCGGGGTTCAGCGCCTCGATCTCGGCGTCGTTCCAGGTCTTGACCTTGCCGAGGTAGATGTCGGCGATCGTCTTGCCGTCGAGCTTCAGGCCGGCCTTGACGCCGGGGAGGTTGTAGGACACGGTGATCGCGCCGAGGAACATCGGGATCTCGACGGAGGGGCTGCCGTTCTTGGCGAGCGCTTCTTCGTCTTCGGGCTTCAGCGGCGGATCGCTTGCGCCGAAGTCGACGGTCTTTGACTCCAGCGAGGTGATGCCCGCTCCCGAGCCGACAGCCTGGTAGTTGACGGTCAGGCCGGAGATCGCCGAGGCCCACTGTTCATAGACCGGGGCGGCGAACGTCGAGCCGGCTCCGGAGATCGTCGCCGAGGCGCCCGATGTGCTGCTCGATGTGCTGGAGGTAGTGGAGCTCGAGGTACTCGAGCTCCCGCATGCGGCAAGGCCCAACGTGAGCACCGCGCAGCTCACAAGCGCGCCCATCTTGTTCTTGATCACAACATCTCCTCTGGCTGGATTGTCAGTTGACCGCGCGCTAGGACGCGCGCTGTCGGCCGAGAACGGCGTGCGGGGAACAGTCTCTTCAACCGCTCGTAACCTCCATGTGAACATTTCGTGAAGGTTGCGGTTGAAATCTGTACCCGAACCCCGGGTGGGTGTGGATGAAGCGCCGGTCGGGCAACGCCGCCTCGAGCTTGCTGCGCAGCTTGCTCACGTAGACGTCGACGGAACGATCACCGGGCCGCTGCTCGCCGCCCCATACGGTCCTGTAGAGCTCGTCGCGAGTGATGATCGAGCCGAGACGTCGGGCCATCGCGACGAGCACTTCGAACTCGCGCACCGAGAGCATCAGCGGCTGGCCCGTCGCGAGTACCAGCCCTTCCTCTGGCCTGATCTTGAGCTCGCCGGCGTAGAGGACGTCGATCGAGACGTCCCCGCTCTCCGCGCTCTCCGGATAGACCGCCACGACGCAGCACCGTCGCATGCGCTACGCGCAAGGGCGTTGCAAACTCGTGATCTAATCGTGAAAAATCCGTGAAGAGACACCCTCGCGACAGCGGGGCCGGCGGTTCGCCAATATCCTCGGCCGGATGAGCTTCCTTCGGCCAGGCATCGACCCTACCCTGATGGCGCTGGTGGAAGAGTCCGGGCGCAACATCCAGCGCTGTGGCCTGCTGTTGCACGATCTGCTCCGGGAGTATCCCGAGCGTGCGCAACTCGCGCAGGATCTCAAGGTGTGCGAGCAGGAAGGCGACCGCATCACGCACGACATCATCCACCGTCTCGCCGGGCGCGGCCGTGTGCGTGCTCCGTTCGACGCCGGCGATGGATATGCGCTGGCAACGGCCCTCGATGACGTCATCGACCACTCCGAGCAGGTTGCCGCACAGCTCGGGCTTTACGGCGTGGAGGCTCCGATGGAGCAGGCGGTGGAGTTCACCGAGGTGCTGGTCGGCGCCGGCGAGCAGATCGCGCAGGCGCTGCGTTGCCTGCGCACAGGCACCGAGCTTGGGCCGCACCTGGTTGAGATCCACCGCTTGGAGAACGAGGGCGACCGACTGCAGCGCGATGGCGTCGCGTCGCTGTTCGCCGGTGGCATCGACCCGATGGTAGTGATCCGCTGGAAGGACATCTTCGAGTCGCTCGAGGCCGCGGTCGACGCGTGCGAGACCGTCGCCCACGTGCTTGAGGGCATCACGCTCAAGCAGCGTCGGCGGCCGGCGCGCTGAGGCGCTCGCGATCAGCCCAGTGTGCTTGGCGGGGCGATGACTTCGAGTTGCGCTCCCTGTGGACTGCCGATGAAGAAGACCTGGAAGCGCGTCGAGCTTCCCGCTTCGGCCTGCGGGATCACCGCGCGGCCCGCCGCGCGGACGCGGCCTGAGCGTCGGGCGAGCGCATAGACCACGAGTTCTCGCTGAGCGACGCTCGAGCGATTGACGAGGGTTCCTTCGGCCTCGAGGCCGCTGGTGGGATCGTCGACGATATGTGCCCCCTGCACATCGAGCTGCGGGATTGCACCGTCGGATGGCTCGCCTTCGCCGATCCTTGCGCTGACGCTCGTCGGCGTCTGGCCAGACTGCACTTGGTCGTCGACCCAGGTCGTGGTTCCGTGCGCGGGCAGCAGCGGCACCGCGACGAGCGTGCTCGCTAGGCCGGGCGTGTCGTTCGTGTAGATAGTCGCGCCGGTAGCGTCCTTCACGGCGATCTCGATCGGAACGTCACGCAGCGCCTTGGCCGAGAGGTTGTGCAGCGTCACGACCGCGGCGCTGCCTTCGGAGCTGTGCACCACGGCGGTCGCTGTGACCTTGACCTTGTTGCTCTGGCGTGTAACGGATAGGCTCCGCTGCGCCGCCGAGGGGCTTCGCTTCGCTGCGGCGGCTGCGCGCTTTGCGGCCTTTTCCAGTTTCGCGCTCTTTTCCGCTGAGGTCTCGCAGCCCGTCAGCGCCAATGCGAGGAGCACGAGCGCCACTCGTCTCACCCGAACGCCCCGCTGATGTAGTCGCGCGTGCGCTGCTCGGTCGGCCGGTCGAAGACCCGCTCGGAGGATCCGTACTCGACGAGCTCGCCGAGGTGCATGAACGCGACGTGGTCGGCCACGCGAAACGCCTGTTGCAGGTTGTGGGTGACGATCACGACGGCGACACTCTCGCGCAGCCCGACGATCAGCTCCTCGATCGCCGCCGTGGAGATCGGGTCGAGCGCTGAGCACGGCTCGTCGAGCAGCAGCACCTCCGGCTGCGCGGCGAGCGCTCGCGCGATGCACAGCCGCTGCTGCTGCCCGCCCGAGAGCGCCAGTGCCGAGCGGTCGAGGTCGTCGCCGACCTCGTCGTGCAGGCCGGCGCGTCGCAGGGCTTCGCGTACGCTCGGCTCGAGTTGCGCGCGCCGGCCGCGCCGGTGCCCGCCGGGCCTCTCTCGCAGGGCGTATGCGACGTTCTCGAAGATGCTCATCGGGAACGGGTTGGGCTGCTGGAAGACCATCGTCACCCGTCGGCGCAGATCGTTGACCTCGATCTCGTGGATGTCATTGTCGTCGAGCGTGATGCGTCCGGCCCGCCCGGCGCCGGCGGTGATCTCGGTGAGCCGGTTGAGCGAGCGCAGCAGCGTCGTCTTGCCCGACCCCGAGGCGCCGATCAGCGCCAACACCTCGCCCTGGCGCACAGGCAGGCTGACGTCGCGCACCACCCAGCTCTCACCGTAGGCCAACCACACCGACTTCGAGCGCCATCCGCTCGCGCACGTCGACCGCGGCCGGTCTGGCGGTGCGCAGCCGTGCCGAGGTCGTGTGCGATGCGATGCCGTTACCAGTCGGCGCAGGCTTGGGCGGGGCAACGCTCGGCTTGCGATCGAGGACGATGCGCCGGACCGGCGGTGGCATCAGCGGGTCCATGACAGCTCTCCGAGTTTTCCGATCAGCCACCGCCGGCGCGCACCGCTGCTCGGCGACGCGCTGCCTGCGTTCGTCAGCCGGGTCACGGTCGCGTTGAGCACGAGCACGATGATCAACAGCACAAAGGCGGCCGCGTATGCCTTCTGCGGGGAGTTGCCTTCGCCGGCTGGCGAGTTGTTGTACACGTAGCTGGTGAGCGTCGAGCCGACGCCGCGCAGGAAGTTGTAGATCGGCGCATGCCCGACAACTTCGTTACGGAGGGTGCTGCCGAGCAGCACGGTGATGATCGCCGTGTCGCCGATGATGCGCCCCATGCCGAGCACGATGCCGCTGGCCATCCCGGGGCGGATCGCAGGCAACAACACGCGCCGGATCGTCGTCGCGCGCGTCTTGCCGAGCGCGTAGGAGGCCTCGCGCAGGCGCGGCGGCAGCTGTGCGAGCGCCTCGCGAGTGGCGCCGAACACGAGCGGCACCGCCAGCAGCGCCAGCATGATGCCCGCTACCAAGAACGACTGTGCGGTGGCGACGCCGTTGGCCGGCTGGGAGAGGAACTCGAGGAACGAGCGCGAGAAGATCACGAGCCCGAAGATCGCGAGCACGATGCTCGGCACCCCTGCGATCGTTTCGACCGCTGACTCGAGCGCGCGCGCGAGCCACGACGGTCTTCCATACTCCATCAACCAGATCGCCAGCGCGATTCCCAGCGGCGCCGCGATCGCGATGCCGATCGCGGTCACGACGAGCGTGCCGATGATCGGGTCGAGGAAGCCGCCCGACTGGCTTTGGATCTGCGAGGGCGCAGGATGTTCGACCAGCAAATGCGGCTGCAGATAGGCGACGCCCTTGACGAGCATGAACGTCACGATCGCGAAAGTGATCACGCAAAGACCGAGGCCGACCACCCAGCACAGCGCGTAGAACATGCGGTCCACCAGCGGCCAGGCAGAGATGCTTTCACGCTGCGGACGGACGATCGGCGGCGCCTGTGTCCGCTCGCCGAGCGTGACGCTCGCCATCACGCGCCGATTCCGTAGCGCTTGAGCGGCTGCTTCGCGGCCCAGCCGGCCAGCGACAGCAGCGCCGCCGAGAACAGCAGCACGGCGGCGATCGCGTAGATCGTGCTGGCCACCGGACCTCCCGACTGTCCTCCGAATTCCTTGACTATCGTTGCCGCCAACGGCTGCACGGGCTCGAACAGGAAGGTGATTCCGTCGAGCGGGTTGGCCGAGAACGGGCGCCCGCCGGCGACCATCGCGAGCATGATCGCCTCGCCCAGGGCACGCGCCGTGGCGAGCACCGCGGCCGCCGCGATCGCCGGGCGTGCGGTGCGCACCGACACTCGCCAGATCGTGCGCCAGCGGTTGACGCCGAGGGCCGTTGAGCCCTCGCGCCAGGACACCGGCACAGCGGCAAGCGCGCTGGAGCTGATTGCGACCATGATCGGCAGGATCATGATCGTGAGTATCAGCGTCGCCGTCATCAGGTTGGCGCCGTTGAGCTGCACCACGTATGCGACCGACTGCTTGCGGGCGTTGCTGATCAGGTGTTCGTTGATCCAAGGCGCGATCGCGAGAATCCCAATCAGCCCGTAGACGACCGACGGCACTCCGGCCAGCAGCCGCACCACCGGCTCGAGTACGCGACGCATCGGCTGCGGTGAGAACTCGGTCAGGAAGATCGCCGCGAGTGTCGAGACCGCGAGCGCGATCAGCACCGCAAGCACCGTGGTCAGAAGCGTGCCCCAGATCAGCGGCCAGGCGCGGAAGTACAGCAGCGAATGGCCTGGCAGGGGGACACCCGCTTGCATTGCCCGGAACTGCGTGACCACGTCGCCGCCGCTGCCAAACCAGCTCAGCCCGTTGGCTGAGAACGACGGCCAGGCGTTGATCGCGACGGTCACGATCATCAACCCGATCAGCAACAGCATCGCGACGGCCAGCGCGCCGAGCATCTGCTCGGCGCGCCTGTCGGTCCGCGCCGCCGCCTGAGGGAGCGAGCGGTTTCTGCTGCCGCGAGGCACGGCTGCTAGTGGACGGTGATCCAGCTGGAGCCGATGATCTCTTTGGTCACCTTGTTGCCGCTGGTGACCCAGCTGATGAACTTGAGCGCTTCGCCTTTCGGTGCGCCCTTGGTCACCATCCAGAAGTTACGCACGCCGGCATACTGTCCGGACTTCGCGTTGCGCAGGTTGCACGCGACACCCTCGTAGCTGACCGCGTTTACGCCTTTGACGAATGCGAACGAGACGAAGCCGATCGCGTTCTTGTCAGCGCTCACGGCGTTCTGCTCGAGGCCGTTCGACGCCTCCTCGGTCGCACTCGGAGAGATCTTCAGCGTTTCTCCGAAGAAGATGTGCTGGAACGCGTCTTGGGTACCGGAGGCGCCGTCGCGGTCGAACAGGTCGATCGGCCCCGTGGTCTTGGCGCCTTCGACTTCGCTCCAGTCGCGGATGTGCCCGGTGAAGATGCCTTCGACCTGTTCTTGAGAGAGGTTCGAGATCGGGTTGGACGGGTTCGTGATGATGCACACGCCGTCGCGGGCGATCTTCGTGAAGACGAGGCCCTTGGGGTCGGTTTCCAGCGGGTCGCGAGAGGAGTCACCGATGTCGAAGCGCCCGCTCGCGACGCCGGCGATGCCGATGTCGGATTGGCCGCCCTCGACCTGGGGCGCGGGAATCGTCGGGTAGGCCTTGTGGTAGGCGGTCGCGAGTTTCTGGGCCAGCGGTAGGACGGACGTCGAGCCCCCGATGATCAGTCGCTTGGCGATGGCGGCGGCCGGCAGAGCGAGAACGAGGGTCAAGGTCAGTGAGATGATGAGGGTGCGATGCGCGCGCACGGTGGATGCTCCTTTGCACTCGGGAGTTGGGTTCTGCGTTGGCGTCGTCGACGCTCGGGTGGGGGGAACAGCTGGAGGCGCTGATCGATGCGGTGTTGCGCGACGGACGTCACCCCGCGGCGAAGAGTGTCGATCGCACGATCGACAGGTGTTTCGTTTTTGTGAACGCCGTCAAGTCCGGAACGCAGGGAGAGGGACGCGGGAGGTGTTGTGAATAACTTGTAAACAATTTGATGTGTCGTTTTTGTGAACGGCCTTGATTTCCATTGCCGCTGATGTGACGCTGGCGGCCCGTCGATCGGCGCTGCGGTCAGCGCTGTGCTCTCCGGTGTTAGCCGCCTTGTAGAAGCCGATGAGGATCTTGCCCAGAGCTTCGATCGGGCGTTCGCCGGAGCCGGCGGCTGAGCTGACATGACAAACGATCCCACCCAACCCACAGATTCTCCATCCAGCAACGGCGCCGGTAGTGTGACCGCGCGCAAAGCAGCGGTGCGCTCCGGTCTGGCTCAGCGACGCAATCCGGTGCTGGTGAGGCTGGGCGAGATCGCCTCGGCGACGCGGCGGATCATCATGCGCGACCTGCTGTCCGTGTTCCTGATCCTCGCGTCGTTCGGGCTTGCGATCACATTCGCGACGCTGCTGGGCGACATCAAGCCGAGTAGCTCGGGCGTTGCGGTGCCGATCAGCACCGTGCAGGCGCTGGCCAAGGACCATGACATCGCGACGGCGACGCTGCTCGATCACGACAATCGCGTCGAGCTGACGACGACGCCGAGCTCCCCAGCGGTCTCGGCGCCCGCCGCTGCGGGGACAGCCGGCTCGCAGCGCCTGTGGGCAGCATATCCGGCCTCGGGTGCCTTGACTCAGCAGCTGCTGAAGGAACTCTCGGCCAGCGGCGCGTCGGTTGTGGTCGATCAGCAGTCTGGCAAGCCGACTGAGGAGATCCTGGTCCAGTTCCTGATCCCGATCCTGCTGCTCGTGTGCCTGTTCTCGCTGTTCATGCGCCAGGGCGGCGACGGCGCCGCTGGTGGAATCGCTGGCTTCTCGCAATTCACGGGCAAGGGCCGCAAGAAGGGCAAGGGAATGAGCGATCGGATCACCTTCGCCGACGTGGCCGGCGCCGGAGAAGCGCTGGCCGAGCTACGCGAGATCCGCGACTACCTGGCAGATCCGAGCAAGTACCTGGCCGTGGGCGCGGCTGCGCCGAAGGGTGTGCTGCTCGTCGGGCCGCCCGGCACCGGCAAGACGCTGCTCGCCAAGGCCGTCGCCGGAGAAGCCGACGCGTCCTTCTTCTCCCTGTCGGGCTCGGACTTCGTCGAGTCGCTCGTGGGGGTCGGTGCGGCTCGCGTGCGAGATCTGTTCCGCAAGGCCCGCAAAGCCTCACCGGCGATTATCTTCATCGACGAGCTCGACGCCGCTGGACGCAAGCGCGGCGCGGGCATCGGCCAGGGCAACGACGAGCGCGAGCAGACGCTCAACCAGATCCTCGTCGAGATGGACGGGTTCGCGGGCGACGGTGGCCTCGTGGTGATGGGTGCCACCAACCGCCCCGACATCCTCGACCCGGCGCTGCTGCGACCGGGGCGCTTCGACCGCCAGGTCGTGATCGACGTGCCCGACGTCCACGGCCGTCTGGAGATCCTGCGCCTGCACGGCGGTAAGCGACCGCTGGCGCCCGACGCCTCGCTCGAGGAGGTGGCGCGACAGACGCCGGGCTTCAGCGGCGCTGAGCTTGCGAACGTGATCAACGAGGCGGCGCTGCTGAGCGTGCGTGACGGACGTGGACAGATCGACGCTGCCACCCTCGACGAGGCGATCGACCGCGTCGTCGCGGGTCCGGCCAAGCACCACATTCTCAGCGAGCAGGAGCGCTGGCTGATCGCCATCCACGAGGCATCCCACGCGGTCGTGACCGACTCAGTCGGCCACACGGCCTCGACGCGCAAGCTCTCGATCGTCGCGCGCGGACGCCAGCTCGGCACGGCCGCACACATGCTCTCCGATCGAGATCAGACGATCATGACCAGACCGGATCTGGAGAGCCAGCTGATCGTGATCACCGCGGGCCTCGCGGGCGAGCGGATCGCGTTCGGCCACACCTCGACGAGCGTCCACGACGACCTGCACGCCGCGACGGCGCTCGCGCGCAGCATGGTCACGTCCTTTGGGATGTCAGAGGCGCTTGGGCTGGTGACGATCGGCGAGAAGAGCGGCGAGGTGTTCCTCGGCGCCTCGCTACAGGATCTTGGCTCGGTCGGGCCCGAGACGCTGAACATCATCGACAACGAGGTCGAGCGGCTTGTCGGTGACGCCGAGGCGCGCGCTGCGGTCGTCCTCGATCGCAACTGGAGCACCGTCGAGGAGACTGCTGCGGCGTTGCTCGAGCACGAGACCCTGTCGGGCGTCGCACTCGACGCCGTGCTCTCGACTGTCCTTGAGGTAACTCCCGATGAGTTGAGTCAGGTGCGCCGCGCCGCGCCGCCACGCTTCACCACGCGCGACCCCAAGCAATCCGGATGAGACTCCGGCCGCCCCGCCTGCGGCGACGGATGCCATCGCCGGCGATGGTCGTAGCGCTTACAGCCCTTGTGTTCTCGACGACGGGGCTCGCCGATGCCGCCCGTCGCGCGGTCGTCAGCGCCATCGACGGGCATTCGCTCAGCACAACGCCGCACGCAGGCGGGCTGCTGCTGCTCGGCAAGAACAGGAAATTCCCAGCCTCGGCGATCCCGACTGTCAAGGATGCCGAGCGGGTTGACGGCAAGACCGCGACAGAACTCGCGGGCACCTGCCCACCGGACACCGTCGACCTTGGCACCTGGTGCCTGGATTCGGCCCCGTACCCCTTGACCAAGGCCGACACCGGCAAGAACAACTACATATGGGCGAGCAAAGCCTGCGTCGCCGAAGGCGGCTGGCTGCCAACAACCGCGCAGCTGCTCGGTGCCGCTAACCGCGTCAAGCTCGAGTCGACGATCACCGACTCTCCGCTGACCGCCACGATCAACCAGGATCCGAGCCGTGGCCTCAAAGACGAACGCGAAATGAGCTCGACGCTCGTGACGACCGAAGCCGGCTCGGCAGCCGCGGGCTCGGAGGGGGTGAGCGAAGGCGCCACCGGCAACCCGCGCCAGGGCCAACCGAATCCGATTCCCCTGGCCGCCGATCCGTTGCCCGAATCGCTGCAGTACGTGACCGTCTACAGCAACCATCAGCAGGGTGGGTTCGCTGGCTCCGAGCCGGTCTCGACCTCCGAGAACTTCCGCTGCGCATTCAACCCGAGCCCCGGTGCGCTGAACGAACCGGAAACGTGAGCGGGAGATGACTGCCAAGCGGTCTCGTTCGATGCCGACATGGACGGGAGCGGGGGTGGCCGTGCCGTTCGCATCGCTGCTGCTGGCCGGGCTTGCCACGCTGGCCTGGCTGGCGGTCTATGCGCAGCCGGCGGGCGCCGTGATCCTCCCGGGGGTGACGATCGCCGGCCCCAGCCCGGAAATCGTGGGCTTCGGCGGGGTCGCGATGGCCGAAGACGGAACCGGCGGCGTCGTCTATCTGCAGCGCTTGAACGGCGTCGATCACGTATTCGTCTCGCGTTTCGTGGAAGGGCATTGGCTGGCGCCGATCCAGGTCGACCGCGGCGATGCCTACGCGGCGAGCTGGCCGCGCATCGGCGCCTCCGACGATGGTCAGCTGGTGGTGGTTTGGGCGACGCCGTTCGCCACCGAAAAAGAAGAAGGCAAGGAACGGCCGGTGGACGAGCTGCTGGGCGCGACGCTCGACCCGGGCTCCTCCGAATTCGGGGAACCGGTGATCGTCGACCCAAATATCGGTGATGCGACCGGCACCAGCCCCGAGATCGCGATGAGCTCCACCGATCAGGCCGATGTCGTCTATCGCGTGATCGACAGCACCGGCAAGATCCCGCTGCTGCACCCCGGCGACGTCGACGAGGAAGTGCGGGTGGCTCACTATGACGGCGAGCGATGGCTCCCGCTCGGGGCGATCAACCGCAACCCGGGGATCTCGATGCGTCCGCCGACCGCGGCCAATGCGCCGCAGATCGCGATCTCGCCCAAGGGCGCGGCTGTCGTCGTCTGGCAGGAGCCGGAAATCAACGGTGTGGCGCGCATCTGGGCGAGGCGTCTATTCGGCGCGAGCCTCGACTACGTGCTGCCCGTGAGCGCCACCACCTACAATGGCTCGCCGCTCAACACCGAAGCCGATGCGCCGAGCGTGGCGATGTCGCTGCTCGGACAGGCCGAGGTCGCCTATCGCCAGGCCGGTGGCCCCGGATCGCCACTGCCGGGACCGCGCATCTTCCTCAATACCCTGGCGGATGGAGAATCGGAAAACGGCGCGGTCTTCACGGGCGCAAAGCTCGCCGACCCGAGCGTGCCCGGGGGCGCCGGGGCGAAGATCGGGGCGCCGAGCGTCGATCTCGACGAACAGCGCGAAGTGCGGCTCGTCTATGACGCGAACGGTACGCCGCGCGTCGTCGAAGGCACCGACAAAGGACTGTTGGGCACGCTGTCATTGGGGCCGTCGTTCACCGGCCCAGAAGAGCCCGCGGTGAGCGTCATGAACCCGGCTGGGGGGGGTGTCTCAGCCTGGGTCAGCTCCGAGTCGAGCGGGACTCCCGCAGTGGCCGTTCGCGAGGACTTTCCCGATGGCGCGGTGCAGACAGCACTCGTGGGCGGCGGTGCGGGTGGGCCGATCGGCGAACTGGCGGTCGGACGCTCGGGTTTCGGCGATGGGCTGATCGCATTTCAGCAAGGAGCCGTCGGCGACGCGGCGATCGTCGCCGCCGAGGCGACGGCGCCGCCCGCGGAAGTCGTCCTGAGTGCGCCGAAGAGCTGGATCAAACCCTCCCAGACGGTTGTCAGCTGGGCGCCCTCGCTCAGCTCTGTTGGGCCGCTGACCTACCACGTGGTGCTCGACGGCAGGGAGCTGGCCGTTCCGGCAGGGGCGAGCGAACTGCGCCTGGACCGTCGGCGGCTCGGCAGTGGGTCGCACGTCGTGGCGCTGCTCGCGACGGACATCGATGGGCAATCCACGCTCAGCCCCCCCTCGACGCTCAAAGTCGACGGGAGCATCCCGACGGTCAGGCTGATCCGGTCGCACAACGGGCGTACCGTGATGGTGCGCGTCAGCGACGCCTACTCCGGCGTAGACGCCAAGGCGATCACGATCAGCTTCGGTGACGGTCACAGCGGGCGCGGTCGCAAGGTGCTTTCGCACACCTATGCCCATGCCGGCATCTACTACGTCACCGTTCGCGTCCGCGACAACATCGGCAACGAGGGCGTGGTCACAGACCCGGTGAGCATCCGATGAAGGCGCTGCTGATGCTCATCGTCTGCGCGCTGCTCGGGTTGCTCGCGATCGGCGTGCCGGCGGCCGCCGCGGATGTGTTCGGGCCAATCGAACTCGCCTCAGCCAGCGCCGTTGCAGGCGGCCCGCACGAGCAGGCGGGCGAAGCGATCTTCCCGGTCGTCTCCGCCGACGGACGCTACGTCGCGTTCGTCGGCTCATTCGCGGGCAGCTCGGGGATCTGGCGGCGCGACCTTGCGACGGGCGCGGTCGAACAGGTAGCGCCCGGGGAGGCGACGATGCCCTCGATCAGCGCCAGCGGGCGCTACGTGAGCTTCACGACCAACGAACAGCTGGTCCCCGAAGACACGAACAGATCACCTGACGTGTATGTCCGCGACATGGAACCGGGCGAAGGTGAACCCGAGTACACGCTCGTCTCGGCGGTCAACGGGTCAGACGTTGGCGCCACCTACAACTTCGCTGCGAAACCCGGCGAGGAAGCCGAATACGGATCGCTCGCGAGCGCGCGCTCGGCGATCAGCGCCGATGGCAACTACGTGGTGTTCGTCACGACGGTTGAATCAAACCTGCTCGACGAAGCTCAGCCGACCCCGGCGAAGGAGGTTCTCCTCCGCGATATTGCGACGGAGGAAACACGGCTGGTGAGCGCCGAATACGAACCGGCGGCGGGTCGTCCGGCAAACGGCGAAGACCGGCCCGTGCAACCCTACACCCAGGGCGATGGCGAACAGTTCGGAGCGGTCTTCCTCGGTGGTGAAACCCCGCGATTCAGCAGGCTGCAGCCGAATCCGTCGGTGCCGGACGACGGCCAGAACGTGTGGCTCGGCGCCTCGATCAGCGCTGAAGGCAATGCCGTCACCTGGATGGGCCAGGAGCTCGAAAAGCAGACGCAGTTGCTGCCCGGAGAACAGTCTGTGCAGGAACCCTCGGCCGCCGAACCGCTGTGGCGCGACGTCGGCGAAGGCCCCGCTGCGCCGATACGTCGCATCACCGGTGGCTCGGACCCGACGAACCGCATGTGTGTGGCCAGCGGCGAGCAGCAGCTACAGGGACGGCTGTCGCAGTCCAACCCTTGCGCCGGACCGTTCGAACACTACATAGACGAACCTGGGGTCGGGTTGTGGGGAACAAAAGTCAAGCAAGCGGATTATGTGCCACAGCTCAGCGCCAACGGCCTGACGGTTGCGTTCGTGACGGGCGCCCGCGAACTGGCCAGCGGCGAACTGCAGTTCGAAGGCGCCGAAAACACTGATGACCTCTACGTTGTCGAGATGGGCAGCGGCCTGACGCGGGTGCAGGCGCTACGGCGGCTCACGGCTATCGGCGGAGGCGGGCTGAACACGGAGGAATATCGGGAAAAATCCTCGGAAATCGTCGACTACTCCGTGTCGGCTGACGGTACTCAGGTCGCGTTCACGACCAGGCGCACGCAGTACCCGCTCGGCTCACCCACGTTCGTGAGCTCGCCCGCGGCGGCGCCGGGGATGATCGAACTGTTCGATGCCGACCTTGTCGACGGTACGCTCACGCGCGTCACCCACGGCTTTCTCGGCGAAGGTGAACGCAGCGAAGAGCTGCCCACGGTGGAACTGCCCGGACGCGATCCCTATCTCGAAGAACAGGGCGCCTACGCCCCGTCCTTCTCCGCGGACGGCAACACGCTGTGCTTCGCCTCCACCGCCAACAACCTCGTCTATGGTGACGGCAACGACGCACCCGACACGTTCTGCGTGCACCGCGTGCTGCCGATCCCCGCTGTGGTTGCGCAGTACATCTCGAGCGCACCGCCGAGCCCGGCGATCGTCGCGCCGTGGAAGCTGGATGCGACGGCGATCTCGCTCGCCGACGGCAGCGTCCTGATCTACGCCGAGGTTCCGGGGGCGGGGAGCCTCAGCGCTCAGGCCAGCAGCAGCGTGCTCGTCGCGAGCACGGGCAGAAGCGCGAAGCGCGCGAAGAACGCCAAGGGCTCGGCCCGAAGCTCGAGGCTGCACCGGGAGGCCGCAACAATCGCCACGCGGACGGTCGCGTCGCGCAAAGCGAGCCCCGGAGCCGAAAGCGAAGGGCTCGTGGCGGTGCTGCTGACGCTCGCGCCGCCGTACAGCTCGCTCGCTAGCAGAGCGGGAGGGCTGGCGGCGAACGCTCGGCTGACCTTCAGCGCGGCTGGCCACGCGTCGCTGCACATGAGCCTAACCGTGAGGTTCCGGCGCACCGCGCGAGCGGCCAGGTCGAAGGGGCGCGCAAGTGCACGGCGTCCCGCGACGGGGAGTGGGTCACGATGAACGTGGGCAGGACTTCGAGCGTACGCCCGAGTTCGAGCGTGCGCCCGAGTCCGAGCATGCGTGGGACTCTGAGCATGCCTACTCCAATCGCCGTCGCGCTGCTGTGCGCCGTCGCGCTGCTGTGCGCCGTCGCGCTGCTGTGCGCCGGCGGGCTGTGCGCAAGCGCGCTCGCGCAGGGGTTGGAAGACGACGGCGGGGCCTCCTGGCGCCTCGAACAGCCGGCGCCGCCGCCTGCCCCGGCAGGCGTTCCGGAAGCACCTGCACCGATTGGCCTTGGACGTATCGGCGACATCGAGTTCGCTCCAGGGATGACCAACCGCGGGGCGCTGATCACATCGGGGAATCCTCCGACGATCCCCGCCGGGGTGTGGGAGTTCAATGGTGTCGAATGGCATGAGCTCGCAAAGGTCTGCGGCGCCAGCGACGGGCGTGTGATCTGGGCGGGGCCGGAAGAATTCTGGACGATCGCCGACGCCCGTCCTGGACAGGCGGCGAACGCGGCCGGCGAGTTGCCGCCAACGCGCGATAACACGCTCTGCCGTTTCTCCAATCCAGGGCACAAAGGCGAACCTCTGGAGTGATGGAATCGTTTGCGTTCCCTGCGTTTGCAGCGGACTCCTATCAGGCGATGAACGCCGGCGCGTGTCTCGGCCCGAGCGACTGCTGGTTCGCCGGCGAACCGCTGCCCTCAGAAAGCCTGGACGCCGGTTCGTTTCACCTGCACTGGAACGGGCAAACGCTGAGCGAGGAGCCTTATCCGGGCGAAGGCTTTCCCGTCGAGAGCATGCAGAGATTCGAAGGCCGTCTATTCGAGAGCGTGCGGTTGGGCGAAAGCTACCGCGATGAAAGCGAAGCTGAACTGGCGCCCATCCATGCGATCAACCCGGAAGGGTCGCCGGAAGTCTTCGAAGCGTTGACCGAACTGCCGCTGTACGGGTTCGAAGAGTACCCTCAGGCGCTCGACTTCCTGCACCTGTCGAGCGGCGAAGAAGCTCCTCTGGGGAGCAGCCGGCGCGCAGAGCACGCCCGAAGGCTCACGAGCCTGGCGCAGGTCACCGTCGCGCGCTACGCAGGCGGCGGCTGGCAACAGGTGATCGGCCCCGAAGCGAGCGAAAGCTCGGGTACGGAACCCTTCCCCGAAGAAACCGTTACTTCGATTGCCGCCGAGCCCGGGAGCGAAAGCGCCTGGATCGGGCTCGACGCACCGCAGGACTACAGCGCGGCGACGAGCGCGAACGTCGCGGAACAGCCGTCGGCCTCCACCTACGCGCACGTAGCTCGTATCGATGCCGACGGCACGATCTCATCCGAAGACGAGCAGTCGCTCCCCACCGAACCGGGGGTCGGCCCGAAGGGCGCCGCATTCGCGATGACCTGCCCCGGCCCGCACGACTGCTGGCTGGCCACCACCCACGGCTGGCTGTTCCATCTCTCCACCGAAGCAGAACATGAACGGCAAGCGGCCGGTCCGATGCGGGACACCGATCCCGCGTTTGAAACGCTGATCAGCGAACGCCCGCGGGACCTGGGCCTGCCCGCTAACAGACCCCCGACACACTGCCGCCGGACGACTCCGGGCTGCTCGGCGAACTGGCGAGCAGCTCGAGCCTGCCGCACGAACAGACGACCAAACAGGAAGGCTCGCGCGTCACGCTGCCGCTGCTCTCCCACGTTCACAGCAAGGTCCTGCATGGGAACACACTCGAACTGAGCTTTCACCTGGCCGTCAAGGCTCGTCTGAAGCTGATCGCCAAGCGCGCGAAGCGCGTCGTGGCCGCCACGGCGCCGCGCACGCTCAAGGCCGGCAACCGCAGCCTGCGGCTGCGCCTGGACCCCAAGCGCTGGCCGACGGCGCTCCAGGTCCAGAGCCACCCGCTGGCGCCGCTGCCGACCGTCTCGCTGAACCAGAGCAACGAGACGACCGTAACCACCTCCCTGGCGTTCCCCTCCTCCGGCGTAACAAGGCTGTCGGGACTGCTGCCGTGAGCGCCGCGGGCCGGGGAGCTCAAGGCCGGCGTCGCCGGCGCGCCGTCGCGACGCTCGCGATCACCGCGGTTGCGCCTGCGCTGATCCTTGGCGTCGCAAGCATCGGGTCGGCAGGCACCCCAAGCGCTCAGGGTCAGGCGGTCACCTCGGAAGTCATCCCCCAGACGGACGCGGCCGTCCCCGCACACGAAGTCGTGATGCTCGGCGCGTCGCCGCAGGAGGCCCCGGATGAGACGTGGGGCATCGGCAGAGTCGGCGCCCAGAGCCAGTCGAGTTGGGCGATCGTGCGCTACTCGCAGCGAAACCGGCTGGACGCTGGCCTCCCCGATCGAGGCCGGCTCCGGCGGTGTGTTGACGGCTTCGAGCCCGCCGAAAGCCAGCTCGCCGGGTCGATCACGCCGGACGGCAGCGGCGCGTTGCTCGGCAGCGTGCCGGGGAGCGCCGAAAGGCGCCAAGTTCTGCTCGTCCGCGACACCGGGTCAGGCGTTCACCGAAACCTCGAGCGAAGCGGCACTCGAAAGCGGGATTCACCTGTTCGATCCACAGCAGCGCCTCGCGCCGATGGTCGCTGCGCTCGAAGAAGGTCGGATCCGCGGGCGCGCTCGTCGTCCCGGTCGCGAGCGGCTCAGCCAAGGAAGTCACGAGCGTGCTGCATTGGAGCGATAGCGCTGACACGTGGAGCTTGGAGCCGATCGAAGTCCCGCAGTCGAGCCGCGAAGCCGGCGGCTTCACCGTGCTCGCCATCGCGGCAAGCTCGCCCATGAACGCTTGGCTGCTCGCCAAACTCGATGGCTCTTCGAGCTCGCTAGCGCTGTTCCGTCGCGAAGCGAGCGCCCAGGCGCCGTTTGGCAGCCTGTCGCGCCCGCGCCCGGCGAAGCGGCGGGTGCGCCGCTGCAGGTCCCGCTCGCGAGCGGAGGCAGCACGCCGATGGCACCCGAAGGAGCGGCGAGGGCAGGCGCTGACCGTCAGCGACACAGGGTGTATGGATCGACGGCGAGCGCTCGGACGCGCTGGGCTCGATGACGATGTTCTTCAAGCCCGAAGGCGCAGACGCCGGTCAGCGTGCTGGCGAGCTGGTGCGCGGCGCCGGCCAGCCTCGAAGCGTGCACCCACACGCTCAGCGAAGCGCTACCGTCAGGCCTCACACGAAGCAACTCCGCTGCCGACCGGGCCGTTCGCGCAGCTTCGCGTGGGCGAACTCGACTCCTCCGAACCGTTCGGCCAACGCGTGATCACCGGTCTGAACGAAGGCGTCTCGCTGCGTCTGGAAGGCGAAGGCTTCAAGCGCGTGCTCGCGCTCGGCTCCTCGATCGCCTACGACGTCGGGCGCCAGCCACGGCGCCGCCTTCTCGACGCCGACGGAGGGCTGGCTTGGCAGCGCGCGCCTGCCCGTCCACCTCACGCAGCACCCCCGAAGAAAACCTGCTGCAGCAACTACCCCGTGCCGTTCCGCCACCCCCTGCTGGCGATTGCGCCGCAGCCGGGCGCGCCGCTCGGCGCGCTCTCCAGCCAGGCGCTCGCCGTCGGCGAAGACGGCGAGGTCGCGCGCTACGAGGGCCCCGAAATCGGCTGGCAGCCGGAAAGCCTGCTCAACATTGCCGGCGTGCGCCAGACGCCGCAGCTGCGTGCGGTCGCATGGCCCCGCCGGCGCGCGCATACGCCGTCGGCACGGAAGGACAGATGTGGCTGTGGCGGGCGGAGACGAACCTGTGGGAAAAAGACCCAGCGACGCCGGTGAACTTCCGCGGGGACCTGCTGGGCATCGCCTTCGAGCCCGAAGAACCCAGCCGCGGCTACGCGGTCGGACAGGGCGGAGTGCTGCTGCGCTACGGCAAGACGTGGACGCAGGAACCCACATGCGAAGCAGGTGTACCGGAGCCCTGCCTGCCGCCGAAGTCGCCGGCGCGAGCTTCACCTCGATCGCGTTCGCCGGCTCCGAAGCGCTGGCTCGCCTACCGGGTGCCGCATTTCGCGTTCAAAGGACAGACCAGCTCGTTCAGCTACACCGGCGGG
The DNA here is from genome assembly GCA_963714285.1 of uncultured Solirubrobacteraceae bacterium. GTDB lineage: Bacteria > Actinomycetota > Thermoleophilia > Solirubrobacterales > Solirubrobacteraceae > Palsa-744. The sequence continues at coordinate 1,265,957 of CAVQNS010000004.1, read as the reverse complement.
GTGCTCGCCAACAGCGGCTCGGGCTGGCACGTCGATGAAGCCGCGGCACAGGCCCTCGCCAGCGAAACGCAGGACATCCCGTGGGCTGTCGCCGGGCTTCCCGACGGCGGCGCTGCGCTGTCGGCCGAGAGCGGCGCCGGCGTTCCGCGGGTGCTCGAGCGCAACGCTCCTGGAGACCCCGTGGGAAGCGACCGCCCAGCCATATCCCGGCTTCGGCGCGGCGGGCGCGCTCGCGATCTTCCGCGAAGGCGGCTGTACTGCGCGTGATCGGCTCCGGCTCGGTGCCCGAGACGGCCCGCTCGGATGAACAGACGCCGCCGCCAGCCGGTTTCCCGCCGGCGCTGGTCCGTCCGTATCCGCTCGCGCAGGCCCCCGCGTTCATGTTCCGCCAGACGGCAAGTGGCTGGAGCGAATGACGAACACGATCACGACGAAGCAGGGCCTCCCGAGGGCAACTACAAGCAGTACGACAAGGGCTATGAACCCGACCCCACGTGGGCGATGCTGATCGGGCCGACGGGTACCTACGGGTGGGCGATCGGCGGCTTTCCCAGGGGCGAAGGGGAGGCTGGCTTCGAAACCGCCGACGTCGCACGATACGCCTACCCGGCGGCGGAAAACGTTGCACCTGCCGGAGTGGCGCGCTCGGCTGTACCGGTCGAAGCCGGCAAGGCGCTGTTTGCGATTGGCGGTGATGCGCAGTGCGGAGCGCCATGCGCGGCGCGCGCGCGGGCGCGCATCGGCCCGGATTCCGGGCTTGCCACCGCGATCAAGCAGGCGCACGCGATCGGCGTGCGCGACTTCCTCTACACCGGGCCGCGTGTGACGAGCGGCGCGACGCTCGTCAAAGCGACGCTCGAAGTCCCGTATGCGCAGGAGTACTCGCGTTACGCGGAACTGTTGGAGGACTCCGGGGAAGGAACACCCGCCTATGCCGCCCCGTCCCCGACAGACCATGTCTCCGAACAGGGGGAGTGCCTGTTCAAGAAAACGTTCTCGCAGTTGCAATTCGTCGAAGGCGAAATCGAATCCTGTGCGCCCGCCGCAGCCGCCTATTACGCGTTCGCTCACAAGGCGCGGGCGGAGTGGTAGTCAAGGTGATCGTCCTCGATGACAGTGCAGCGGTCGGAGAAAGTCAGCTTGCTTGGCTCAGAGCACAGTTGAGCGAAGCCGGCGCGAGCGGGCAGCCGGCGATCGTCCTCGGCAACGCCAACCTCAACGCGCAGGAGGAACACAGTGAAGACAACGCGGCGGCTGTCGTCGCTGCGCTCGTCGCCGGCAAAGCCTCCGCCTACTTCTTTGACGCGCCCGAACAGAACCTCGAAGCTCGAGCTGAGAGGCTCGACGATCCCAGCGTTCGGCTCGGGCACGCTCGGCTATGTGAGCGTTCAGAGCTCCGAAGTCCCAGAATTCATCGGCGCGAGCGGCTTTCTGCTCGCTCAGGTTGGCGCATACGAACCGGGCCAAGCGACGGTGAAAGGCGCGCCGAACGCGCGCGTGAGCGTCGCGCTGATCCCCAACGTCGGCGAAGGCGAACACGGCGAAGGCGAACTGGCGCTCGAAGCGCAACAGGGCACGCTGCTTCGCCGCAGCCAGGCCGCGGCCTTCACAGGACTCGCGCGCCGGCCGCGAGCCGGCAACGAGGCGAGCGGCGAGAACGAAAGCGAAAATTTCTCCTACATCTTCACGCCGATTCCCGCCAACTGTGTCGGCGCGGACTGCCTGGAGGGGATCCGACCCGAATACTCGTTCACTTCCTCGAATGAAGAAGTTGGGAGGTTCGTGAAGCCAGAACTGGCCTCCGACGAACCGAACGCGGTGAAGTTCAACGCGAAGGAAGAACCGGAATTCGAAGGAGGGTCGCAGATCTCCTCGACCACGCCCTACGAATCGAAATCAGGCCTGCTCTGCGCGTTGAACGCAGGCCAGACCAAAATCACGATCAAAGCCGGAGGCTGGTCGGCGACGCTGCTGGTGACCGTCGAGGCGGGTAGCGTGCGACGCCCATGCGGGACGGTCCCAGTCAAGCATCCCGCGGCACAGCAGCAGAAGCTCGCGCCGCCGCCGCCACCACCCTCCTCGCCTCCGGCCGCGGCGCCCGCCGCGGCCCCGCCGGTCCTGTCGTTGCCGCTGCCGCCGGCCGTGCCCTCCTCGCCGCCGGTCGCCGCCGTGCCGGCGCGGCCGCTTCCGCCTCCCTTCTTCCTGCAGCCGCCGCCGGCCGTGCTGATTCCGGCGATCGTCCCGCCGCCGCTGCCGGCGCCCGCCAACCCGACCCCGCCGAGCGGCACTTCGGCTGTCACCTCGCCGGTCGAGGCCGCCCAGAAGGAAGAAGAGCAGGAGGAGGCGACTGAGTCGGTCAGCAATCAAGCTGTCGCGTATCGCATGAGCGAACACGAGCCCGAGGCCCCCTATCTGCTCGGGGTCGTGCTGCTCGCCGCGTTCGCGGGAGCCGCCGGTGCGCGACGCCGTCCGCGGCGCGGACGGCGCGAGATTCGCGTCGCTGCGGCCACGGTGACAGCGACACGCTCGCAGCGGCGCATGGCCGACGAGGACGGGTGCCGGCGGCGTTGAGGCGAAGCCGACGTCGTGTCCACGATGTGACACGACGTTCACACTTCCGCAACACAACTTGGCATTGCGCCCGCGACTATATCGGTGCGCGGCCCCTGCTGGGAGCCGTGGAGCTGGACATGAACGAACCTGACCGCAGTGTCCTGCGCACGTAACCCTTCGAGATCGGAGCCCGATGAGTCACGCATGTCCTAGCTGCAGAAAACTGGTTCTGGCTGTCGGCCTCGCGCTCAGCCTGAGCCTTGCGACTGCAGGGGTGGCGCAGGCTTCATTCGGCCAGCTCGCGCGCTTTGGCGCCCCCGGCCCGCAGACGGCCGAACACTTCAGTGAAGCGACACCCCTCGGGGAGCTTGCGCCCACCGTCTACACCGAAGGCGGGACCGGCGCGATCCTGCTCGAGTTCCGCCCGTGGCACATCATCGGGGTCGAACCGAAAACGAACGACGTTTACGTCGTCGAAGAATACAAGCCGCCCAAGGAAACCGAAAACGAAAAATACCTCCGTTACCTGCGCCTGCAGGAGTTCAACACCAAAGACGAACTGCTGGGACACTTCGAATTCACGTACAAGACGCCGGAAGAGAACTACTCAGAAGGCGAAAACGGGCTCGAGGGCATTGCGGTCGATCCGCAGAAGGAACGGCTGTACTTCCTCGTCAACAACCGCCGTGAAGAATTCGTGCCGGAGGAAGAAGAGACTGTCGCCGGTGCGCTCTACGCGTTCAGCACGAAGCTCACGAAGAAGAACTCGAAAGGCGAATTCGAATTCGAACCCGCCCCCGGAACGAGCTCGAAAGAACCCGGTGTGCTGGACGGCCCCGAAGCCTTGGAAGCGTATTCCGATGAACCGGGCAAGGCGCTGCTGAGCCCGCACGGAATCACGGTCGATCCGGCAACGCACCAGGTCGTGCTCCTCGCGCACGACGACACGTGTGTCGTCGACAGCGAAGAAGAATGCGAAAACGAAGAACTCGAAAGCCCTGACGAACATTACGTCGCACAGCGCGTCAACGGCGAAACCGGGAAACTCGAAGGACGCTTCAGCGACACCTCGAGCCCACTCGAGGAACAGTCGGGCAAGGTCGGGCTGACGCCCGCCACCTCGCCTGTCGTGGTCGGGTCCGAAGGGTCAGAGCGCCTGCTTGCCAACGCCTCCCTCGAACAGGAAAATGCAGGGGTGAGCAGCGAAGAAGAGATCCTCGACGAATTCCCGGCCGGCCTCAGCGGAACGCTCGTGCACCAATCCCTGCCGGATCTCGCCGGGGCCGAACGCGCGGAACGCTACCTCAGTCTCGAAGATGGCTCTGCGGGCGGCGAAGAAGAAGTCGGCGGGACGCTCGTCGCCTCGCCCGAAGGCGGGAGCGTGCTCTACGGTCTGACCCCGATCGATGAAGAGGAAGCAGGCGTCGCAAAGGAGGCGCTCGGCATCTCTGAGCGCTCATCGAGCACGCAGGATCCGATCGGCTGGACAGGTGGAGCCGAAGCCGATGCAAGCGACGAATGCGTGCTCAGCCCCGGCGGCACGAACGGCGAACACGTCCAGATCGCGGCCGGCTCGCACGGCGACATCTTCGTGCTCGACCCCGAATACCTGAGCGTGTTCCCAGCCAAGAAGCACACGCCGTTCCCGACGCGCGACGGGATCATCGAGCTCGGCGAAGGAGGCAAAGGCTGCCCAACGGCCACGGTCGAAAAGATCGAAGCGCGTGTCGCCGGCAAAGAAGTGACGAGCGCGAAAACCGGTCAAGCGGTGACGCTGGCTTCGTTCGTCAAGCACGGTGACGCGCTCTCGGTCAAGTGGACGATCGCGAACGAAACGGCGCACAGCAGCGCCACCGTCGAACAGAGCGAAGACGAGTACCAGACCCCCGAAGTCAAGGGCTACGCGTTCACGACAGAAGGCAAATACAAGATCACCGAGGAACTCGCGACCGACAACCTCAACACCCCGCATGTGACCGTGACGAAGTCGCTCGAAGTCACGGGCGTGACGGTGTCGCAGCCGGCGATCACTGTCAATCCTGTCGGCGAGACCGTCACCGAAGGCGAAAGCGCGAGCTTCTCCGCTGCCGCAAATGGCAGCCCCAAGCCGACGGTGCAGTGGGAAAGCTCGACCAACGGAGGCTCATCCTGGGCTGCCATCCCCGGTGCGACGCTAGGCACGCTGATCGTCTCGGGCGCTAGGACGAGCGAGAGCGGCACGGAGTACCGGGCGGTGTTCAGCAACGGCGTCGGCGCCCCGCAGACGACTGGGGTGGCGACGCTGACCGTCAACGCGCCGACGCCGCCACCCACTACCAATACGACGCCCGGGCCTGCGCCGTCGGAAACGAACCCGAAAGCGTACGTGCTCCCGTCGATCGTCCATTCCCCAAACGCGACGATCGCGAGTGCCGCTGGCGTGACGGTGAGCGCGTCCGGCGCCGTGTCGATCAAAGTCAGTTGCCCAGCCGGTGCCACGACATGCATCGGTACCGTGACACTGCGGACGCTGACGGCCGTGAACGCGAGTGCGCATGCGGCCAAGGCCAAGAGCAAGAAGGCGATCCTCACGCTCGCGACGGCCTCCTTCAGCGTCGCCGGCGGTGGCTCGCAGGCGGTCACGCTGCATCTATCAGCTCCAGCGCGGGCGCTGCTCGGGCACGCGCACCTGCTGCAGGCGCGTGCCACGGTCGCCTCGCACGACCCCGCGGGCGAAAAGGCGACGACGACGAAGGTGCTGACGTTGCGCCCCGCCAAGGCCAAGAAGAAGCACTGACTCGCGGCGCTTGAGATGTACCCCGCGCGATCGATGGCGGGGGGTGCATCAAGTCGGTCGGGGCGCGTGGAGACGCATTGACAAGTGCTACACGCACGATTCACAAGCCGGCGACGTTGTCGTTACATCGGGTCCAGCGGTATCACAGCCTGATAACCTCGCCGCCCCTCGGGCCTGAGAGTCTGTTGCTGGGAGCGGACGCTCCTTTCCAGGCAATGGAAACTGCTACATCACGGAGGTAGTCAAACAATGATGGGACTTTCAGCCCGTCGCCTCGCGACGACCTGTGCCGTGTCTGCGGCATCGGCTGCCGCGTTCATGGTACCTGGCGTCGCTACGGCGAGCGCCAAGACGCAGATCAAGGGCCAGGGCTCAACTCTGCAGGAATTCGCGCAGCAGAAAGTATTCATTCCGAAGTTCAACGAAAAGTCGAAAGTCGGCGAAATTACTGAATACAAGGGCACGGGCAGCGGTGCCGGCCTGGAAGCATGGGGCAACGCAGGCCACGCGGCCGAATTCAACACCTGGGAGTTCGTGGGCACGGACCAGCCGCCGAACGAAGCCCAGAAAGAAACAATCGAAAAGGCTGCCAACGGCGGCACGCTCCCTGCAAAACCGACGCTGGAGTCGATCCCGACGCTGCAGGCAGCGGTTGCGATCATCATCCACCTGCCGGCGGGATGCACCTCGGCGACTAGCGCCAACAAGAAAGCTCCTGGTCGCCTGATGCTGAACAACCTGACGCTGGAAGGCATCTTCGCGCACACGATCACAAAATGGAGCCAGATCAAAGACGACGGCGACGCGCTGCAGTGCGCGTCGAAAGCCGACGAAGAAAGCGCCATCACCCGCGTCGTCCGCAAGGAAGGCTCCGGCACGACGGCGATCACAAAGAAGTACTTCTACCAGATCAACCAAAAAGGGGTTGACGGGGCCAGGACCTGGAACAACCTGGCTGAAGAAAACAAAAACCTCGACTGGCCGGCCGAAACCGAAAACCTCGTCCGGGGCGAAGGCAGCGGCGCCATCGTCAGCACGGTCGCTGCCGAAGCAGGCTCGATCGGCTACGTGAACCTCGCCAACGCCTACGGCAACGCGTCGTTCCGTGGCGAAGGCGGCACGGAGTTCTGGGCCTGGGTTCAGAACAACGGGCTGGTCACGACCAAAGAGAAGTACGAGAACCCCGAAAAGGCCGGCAAAGGCGGCAAAGAGGGCACCTCGAACTGCAAGAAGGAGATCTACGTCAACGGGGCGGGCGCAGAATTCCCGCCGGCGACGACGCTGGAAGCGTGGAACGAAGTGAGTGCCACGACGACGGAGAAGGCGTACAGTCTGTGTGGCTTCACGTACGACCTGTCGTTGACCGCCGCTGGCTGGACCGCGATGCCGGTAGGTATCGCGCCGACGTCAGCTCAGGTGGGCGTGGTGAAGGAATACTTCGGCTTCATGCTCAAGGAAGGCAAGAAGCTGTTCAAGGACGAAACGGACTACGAAGCGCTGCCTGAAGACAAGTCGGATCCGTCGAAGAGCGTGGCGGCGATCGCCCTCACGGGTGCCGAAGAAATCTAAGCACCGGAGTGGCGTGTCTTCATCGCGCTGTCGGCGACGATAGCGCGATGTAAGACAGATTTGATGGCAGTCAGGGCTCGGGTGGCTCCAAGGATGGGGCCGCCCGAGCTCGTTGTCTGTGGGGGGCGGCGCGCCGCGATCGCGCTCACTGTGTCGCGCGCCAAACAGACATCGCGAGCAGGCCGATCACGGCCGGCGGCATCACCCACCAGGACGCGATCGCGCCGTCGGCGAGCAGAGCCGTGAGCGCCAGCGCGCTGAGCACGCCGAGCGCGGTCCGCCAGTCGTCGCCGACCACGAACTCCCACAGCCCCGCCAAGAGCGCGTGGGCACGCCTCATGCGCTCACCGCGGCCCGCTCGCCTGCATCTGCCGGCGCCGGCAGGGCGTCTGCTCCTGTCGCGGAGCGCACGCTGTGACGCAACATCCAGGCCATCGTCACAGCGCTTGCGAGGATCGTCGGCACGATCGCCAGCAGCGCTGCGTCGCCGCCCGGCCAGCTCGCTCCGGCCCCCTCGGCGCCCCAGAACATCCCGTATGAGCTGAGCATCACGCCGACGGCGAAGCTTCATCGTGTTCTCCGGGACCCTCGCCAGCGGCGCCCGCGCGGCCGCGCCGGCGGCGGCGACCAGCAGCACGGCGAGTCCAGCCGCCGCGGCGGCCAGCGCGACGCGGTGCTGGTTGGCGCCGAAGGTGAGCACGATGAACGCAACCTCAAGGCCCTCCAGCAACACGCCCTTGAACGCGATCGTGAAAGCGTAGCCGTCGAAGCCGGGGCGCTTGGCAGCCGCGCGGGCCGCCTGGCGCTGCTGCACGAAGATCCCCAGCTCGTCGTGCTTGGCCTTTATGCCGCCCGCGCGCAGCACCGCCTTGCGCAGCCACTGCAGGCCGAAGATCAGCAGCAGGCCGCCGACGAGCACCCGCAGTAGGTCGATCGGCAGCGAAGTGAGCGCCGGCCCGAACGCCGCCACGATCGCGGCGAGCGCGACGGTCGCCGCGCCGACGCCGCTCATCGCGGAAGACCAGCTGCGCGTGCTGCCGACCGCGAGCACGATCGTCAATGCCTCCACGGCCTCCACCGCACAGGCGAGGAAGACCGAGAGCGCCAGCGCGGTCTCCGCCCCGCTCATGCTTCCAAGCTCCTCGCTATCGCCACAGAGCGAAGGCTAGAGCAGCGCGAGCAGCGCGCGAGCGGATTTGCCGGCGGCGATGCGTGCTACTCGGGGTCCGGTCGTGGCGCCACATCGGTCTGCGCGAGCTCCGCGAGGGCGCCAGGGCTTTGCCACGGGCGCTTGTAGGCGGCCCAACCCACGGCCAAGGCGAGCAGCGTCGCACACAGGATCCAGCCGAGCGCGGTCGTGCCGACGCCTACATACTTCAGGCCGGAGGCGAAGATCACGAACGTGATCGCCGGCCTGATGTAGCGGTCGGGAGCGCTCGAGGACAGCATCGAGCCGACGAGTACAGCCGGAACGCTGCCGATGATCAACGAGGTCGTGACGTCGAGTTCGACTTTCCCGAACGCGAGCGCGCCGAGAGCCGCCGCGAGCGTCAGCGGCACGGCCTGCGTGAGGTCGGTGCCGACGAGCTGCTTGGCGCCGAGCATCGGGTAGAGGAACAGCAGCAGGATGATCATCAGCGAGCCAGAGCCCACAGAGGTCATACCGACGATCAGGCCGCCGACCATCCCGATCGCGACTGTGCGCGCCGGATGGACGGTCACCTCGCTGACGCTGCCCGTGCGCTTGCCGCCGCCGCGGCGATCGAGGATGTAGCGCAGGACCATCGCCGCCGCGCCGAGCAGCAGCGCGGCACCGAGCACCATCTCGATGTTCTTCTCAGCGGTCTTGGCATGCCCCATCAGGTGCAACAGGTACGCGCCGAGGAACGCCGTCGGAACCGAGCCGAGCACCATCCAGCCGACCAGCCGTCGGTTGACCGTGCCTTTGCGCAGATGCACCGCCGCCCCGAACGGGCGCATCACGACGGCGGCCACGAGATCGCTCGAGATCGCCGCGGACGGAGTCACGCCGAACAGCAGGATCAGCATCGGCGTCATCAGCGCGCCGCCGCCGGCACCGGTCATGCCGACGAGGAAGCCGATGATGGCGCTTCCGAGGACGATGTACGGATCTACGTGCATGGCTGTGACGGATCTACGTGGATGGCTGTGCGGCCGAGGGGCGCATCGGCCCTCGCGGATCGTTCCGAGCGCAGCATGTCCATCGCTCGCCGCGCCGAGCATCCTAGATCATTTCTCAGCTTACGGGTGGAATTGGCCCGGATTTTGACACGGGTTCCGAAGGAGGGGCCTTGCTTTAGCTACCAATGGTGTTTATGATGCGCGGCTGAGTAGGGGTCACGGAATCTCGACGTCTGTCGGGGTCGATGGGCATCCCGGGCGGGGTCCATTCGTGGCGGGCAAGGAGGCGGGAGGCGCTATGAGTGTGGAGACGGGAAGTGGGGCGGAGGCTGGGATCGTCTGGGGGCCGACGTCGCTTGCCGATTCGGGCACGCCGTTGGCTGGTGCGGGCTCGTTGTCTGCCGGTTCGCGTGGGTTTTTGGGTTTGCTTGGTTGGTTGGGGTTTGTTGGGGGTATTGGGGGGGTTCGTGGGCCGGCTGCGTGTTTGCGGCGGGATGCGTTGTTTCGGCGGTTGTTGTTGGTAGCGGATGTGGTTGCGGTGGTGGGTGCGTTTTTGTTGACGGTTGGCTTGTCGGCGAGGTCGGTGCAGTTGACGTGGGCTGGGGTTGCAGCGGTCCCGATTTTGGTGGTTGGCGCGAAGTTGACTGGTTTGTATGACCGGGATGAGACGTTGTTGCGCAAGACGACCTTGGATGAGGCGCCACGCTTGTTTCAGTTGGCGACGTTGTGTTCGTTGGTGGCGTGGTTGACGGGCGGGTTGTTGGTTCGTGGTGCGCTCGATCGTCATGAGGCGTTGTTCTTGTGGCTGGCGTTGTCGGGGGGGTTGATCGCGGCGCGGGCGCTGGCGCGGATGGTGGCGTTGCGTCTCGCGCCGGCGGAGCGGTGTTTGTTCATCGGGGATGCGCTCTCGGCGGAGGCGATTCGCTCGAAGCTGGGGCATGGTGGGGTGAAGGCGGAGGTTGTCGCGCATCTCGATCTGGACAAGGTCGCTTCGTGGTCGACGGACAGCTTCTCGGAGACGCGTTTGGCGGAGATCAGGGATTTGGCGCAGACGCTTGACGTGCACCGGGCGATCATCGCGCCGCGGAGCGTCGATGGCGGGGAGATGTTGAACCTGGTGCGCACGTTGAAGGCGGTTGGGGTGCGGGTGAGCGTGTTGCCGCGGCTGTTGGAGGTGGTGGGTTCTTCGGTTGAGTTCGACGATCTGCATGGGGTGACGTTGATGGGGGTCAGGCGGTTCGATCTGACGCGTTCCTCGGCGGCGTTCAAGCGTGCGTTTGATCTATTCGGCGCGTTTGTGGGGTTGTTGGCGGTATCGCCGCTTCTGGCTGTGATCGCGGTGGCGGTGAAGCTCGAGGATGGTGGGCCGGTGTTCTTCGGTCAGCAGCGGGTCGGCCGGCATGGGCATCGTTTTCAGATGTTGAAGTTCCGCACGATGGTGCCTGACGCGGAGGCGTTGAAGGAGGGGTTGCGGGATCGCAACGAGGCGATGGAGGGGTTGTTCAAGATCGCGGAGGATCCGCGGGTCACGCGCGTCGGGCGGCTGTTGCGCCGCAGCGGGCTGGACGAGCTGGCGCAGCTGTGGAACATCGCGCGGGGTGAGATGAGCCTTGTCGGGCCGCGGCCGCTGGTGCTCGACGAGGACCGGCGGATCGAGGGCTGGCACCGCCGGCGGCTGGAGCTGACGCCGGGCATGACCGGCCCCTGGCAGATCCTCGGCCCAGCCCGCGTGCCACTCAGAGAGATGGTCGCGATCGACTACCTCTACGTCGCCAACTGGTCCCTCTGGACCGACATCAAGATCCTCCTACGCACCATCCCCCACGTCCTACAACGACGCGGCCTCTAGCTTGTGAGCATGGCTCTCCAAGACGCGCTGCAGCTCTTCTGAGAGACGCTTCTGAAAGGCGGCCACCGAGAAACGCTCGGCGTTGCGCACCGCATTCGCCGGGTCGAAGTCGAGATCATCGACGCTCTGGATGGCGCGCTGGAAGGAGTCGACGTCGTCGAGCCTCGCGAGCAGTCCGGTGCTCCCATCGAGCACTGTCTCAAGCGCGCCGCCGGCGGCGGCCGCGATCACCGGCCGCCCGGCCGCCTGCGCCTCCACCGCGGCGATGCCGAACTCCTCCATGCTCGGCACGACGACCGCGCGGGCGCCTGCGTACAGCTCGGCGAGGTCCTCGTCGCTCGCGCGGCCCAGGAACTCGACCTCGGGATATGCCTCGCTGAGGGCGTCGTGGTCCGGTCCGGTGCCGACGACGCGGATCGGCGCGTGTGCACGTCGGGCCGCCTCCAGCGCGACCTGCAGGCGCTTGTGGCGGACTATCTCTGAGACGACCAGCAGCGAGTCGCCGGGCTCGCCGGGTGCGAAGCGATGCGTCTCGACCGGCGGATGGATGATTGTGGCGTCGCGGTGGTAGTAGCGCTTGACGCGGGCGCGGCTTAGCTCTGAGATCGCGAAGTAGGCGTCGACAGACCGGCTCGCGGAGAGATCCCAGCGGCGGATTCGCCGCAACTGAGCGCGCAGCACCCGGCGCAGCGGCGGTGAGATCTCCTCCAGCGCGCGATTTTCCTCGTACCACGCATAGCGAAACGGCGTGTAGCAGTAGCAGACATGTATTGAGCCCTGTGGGATTCGCACGCCGTGGGCGAACGCGCTGCTACTGCTGAGCACCAGCTGTGAAGGCGGAAGCCTCAACCGTTCAACGGCCCACGGGTAGAGTGGAAGCAGGCGTCTGAAAGTGGACTGATGCACGCTCAGGCGCTGGAGCGGCGAGGTCGTGATCGCGCGCCCTCTGAAGCGCTGGTTGGTACCCTGCTCGTCGTAGAGCAGGGTGAAGATAGGAGCCTCGGAGTAGAGTTCGGCGATCGCCGCAAATGTGCGCTCGGCGCCTCGCATCACGAGTAGGTAGTCGTGGACGAGGCTGACGCGCCCGTCGCAGGGGAAGGCGCTCTGCGAGCTCTGGGTCTGAGCCATTGGACGCTCACCGTTAGGCGGACTCAAGCTATGTGCCGCGAAACTCACCGTCTCAGGTGACGTCTGCCGCGGGACGCTTGACTGCGCACAACGCGACACTGAGATAGGGATAGCGCATGAGCTTGCTGAGTGGCGCGTCGAAGATCACGAGCACGCGTACAACCAGCAAACTGAGCCAGGCTGGAAGCAGCCCGATCCTGTCGCTCAACCTCCTCATCAGGTCGGTCAGCTTCTGCGAGACCACGCCGCTGATGAAGCTCTCGCTGTCGACGTTCAGGCGCGCGTCGCCGACAAGCTGCCTCAGCTGCTCGCGCGAGTATCCGTAGCGAACATGTGAGCCGTTCTCGATCGGGCTGGGCTCGCGCTCCTCGGTGTAGAGCGGGCGGTGGCGGTCATAAGGGGTGCTCAGCAGGAGCTGGCCGCCGGGCTTCAGCATTGCGGCGAGGGACTTGACCAGCCTCCGATCGTCGCTGACGTGCTCAATCGTCTCCAGGCAGATGATCTGGTCGAACAGGCCGAGCTCGTCGCGGTGATCGTCGAGGTAGCGCAGGTCTATTACCCGGAAGTCGACGCCTGTCACACCGAGCATGTCGGCGCGTCGGCGCGCGCTCTCCTGCTCGTCGGGCGAGAACGATGCAGCCACGACCTGATTTCCGATGCTGGCGGCAAAAATGCTGAATCCGCCATTGCCGCAACCGGCGTCGAATGTTCGCACGCCGCCGCGTCTGAGATGACCGCGCAGCCACAGCCACCGGTCCAGCACGCACGGGTCGCCGGTGACGAGCAGGAATCTCCACCCAAAAACCCGCAGCATGATGTCAGGCATGCGCTGAGAGTATCCGATGGGCGCTCCGGCGAGCGCCTAGAACCGGGTGTCCCTAGCTATCAGGCCGCCCACTGTCAACGAGGCGTTCGAGCGCCAGCGAGATCTTCTCGCATATGACCTCGGGGGCGAACAGGCGCTCGGCCTCGGCCTGTGCCTCGGCACGGATCTCGCCACGGTGGCGCCCGATCGCCGCGATCATCGTCGTGATCGCGCCCGCCATGCTCTCGGCGTCTCCGGGCTCGACCTCGGCGACGACGGAACGGCTCACGCCCTCGATCGCGCCGACCTCGCTGGTAGCCACCACGGGCACGCCCGCGGCCAGCGCCTCCGCGACCGTCAGGCCAAAGGGCTCGTACTTGCTTGCCTGCAACAGGATGTCGCTGCGAGCCAGCTCAGCTGGAATCTCAGCGGCGGAGATGTGCCCAGCGTATTCGGCGTTTGCGCTGGGCAGATCCTCAAGCAGCTTCGTGTAGTCCGACCACAGGCTGGGACCGCCCACGACACGCACCCGAGCGTCGACCCTCTGCTCCGCCAGCAGCTTCGCCACGGTGACCACGTCCTCGATGCCCTTGCGAGTCGAGATCCGGCCGAGCACCAGCACCGTCGGTGGCTCGCCGGCGCCGCGATCGGCGGTCGCGAACCGCTCGGTTCTGACCGGGTTCGCCACGACCACGGTGTTCCGCGCGGGGAAGCCGTAGTCGTGCACCAGGTGGTCGCGAAAGACGCTGCTGATGCAGATCAGCAGGCTCGCTCGTCGAATCGCGTGCCGTTGTGCGAGCGAGCGAAACAGCATGATTGTCGCGACGATCACAAAGATGTAACCGGGCTGACAACGCAGGCTCAGCCGACGCTCGGCGATCAGCCATCGCAGCTCGCCGCCGATATGCGTCTCGGGGTGAATCACAAGCGGCACAGCACGGGCAACGCTTGCCGGCAGGGCCGGGGTCTCGATGTTGGAGAACTGGTAGACCAGGTCATACGGCTGCCGGCGATGGCGGCGGGCGATCTCCTTGCGCAATCGCAGCGAGGCAACACCGCGTGCGAGCATGCCGCTCGCGAAGGCTGCAACCTTGCCACGGCTGTACCACCGATTCCATTGCCAGCGACTCGTACCCCAAACGAAGGCGACGTTGTCTCCAAACGCCAGATTTCCCTCACCGAAATTGACTTGCTCATCACCGGCAATACGCACATGAGTCTGGTCCTCGGCTGCGGGAAAGAAGCAGTCGATCTGATGGCCGTGTCGTGCGAGGCCTCCCAGGAGCTCGGCTGCGACCCCCCTGACACCGGCATGCCCACCTGGTGTCGGCCCGAGCCATGCGATTCGCAGTGGTTTGGCCGACATCGCGAACAGGCTATCGCGCGTCAACGGTGGACGGTGGCGGTGCGTCGTCATATCCCCAGAGGCTGACGAGATCTCGTTTCAGGTACTCACTGATTGCCACGACCTCGCCTCGGAAGCGCCGGCGCAGCTCACTCGAGAGCTTCTCGTCAAGCGCGCGAGGATTGGTGTCGAGCGCCACGCGTTTGACCGCCTGTAGCGCGCCGCGGCGCAGACGCTCGGACGTCACGGCTCTCACGACCCTGCCGGCGCCGCGTGAAACGGGACCCCGTCCCGTTGACAGGGCGTCAACGAACTCACCGGCGCGTGGCGCGCGAACGCGTACGGTCGGGTTTGCCTCACTGTGCGCCAGCTCGATCGAGTCATCGACGTCGAGGAAGCGGAGCACCTCTTGAACGACCCGCTCGTTGTCGGCGCGGAAGTCGTCGTATATCAGCACCAGCACCCGCTCTCGGCCCAGGCGCTCGTGATATGCGCGCAGCTGCTCGACGTAGCGGACATGCTGGGAGTACTGCAGCGCCTGCGGCCACGCGCAGCCGCGTGGGAGCTGCCTGCCGTGGCGTCTGGGCTCCTCGAGGCGCAGCGCCTTCTCGAAGCTGGGCTCGTCCTCGAGATTAACCTCGAGCAGCTGTAGGTGCAGCGAGCGAAGGAAGCTGACGGGCTCACGGAAGGCAGCGACTATCCGCGCGTCTGGGCACAGCGCGGCAATCCGCGCCGCGGTCGATGGCGTTCTCAGATATTCCGTGGAGCCGTCGCCGGCTCGCTGCTCGAGGCTCGCCGCCTCGTACAGGGACAGGTACGCCTCGAGCGTCCGCGGCCGCCGCGGTGCTCGTCTCTGCTGCACGGATTGCCGGTGCGGTCCGCGTGAGAGGAACTGCGTCTCCTTGAACACCGGCAGGTAGATCTGAGGATGCTGCTTGAGCATCTCAAAGAGCGCCGTCGTGCCACACTTCGCGTGCCCGACCACGAAGAAGTCAGGCACCCTCTTGCCGGCCTCGCGCGCTTGGCGCAGCGCAGCCATGAACTCCTCGTCGACCGACGACGACTCACTTTCGGCTGCCATTCAAGGGGGAGCTTAGAGCATCTAGCCATGCACGGCCAAGGCGCGAGCAGCGGCACCCTGCGCCAGCGCACGGGTCGGTGGCCGGCGTGGAGCCGTGACGTCTGCTGCGGTCAGTGCACCAGCCGCCCGGGCGAAGGATGCACGAGCCCCCAGGGAACGCGCCCGCGCGGGCAGTCGTGAAGAAATGACACACCGAGACGAGGCGTGAGGCACCGTCCGGCGGCGCCCGCTGCTGTGGGCGATGCGGGGCCTGCAGACGTTAGACTTCGAGCTATGACAGCGTCCGCGAACGCGTCGGTTTCCGCTGACGCCCCAGCCCGGAGGATCCCCGATTTCTTCATCGTCGGTCATGCCAAGAGCGGCACGTCCGCGATCTACCGGATGCTGCGTACATACCCGCAAATCCACATGCCTCGCAAGGAGCCGTCCTACTTCGTGCCGGAGCTCCTCAGCTCCAATCGATATGCGGGAGGCATCGGGGACTACGTCGCGTTGTTCGACGGCTCCACACCAGAGCAGCTGATCGGCGAGTCAACGACCTGGTACCTGTGGTCGCAAACCGCCGCGAGCAGGATCGCGGCGGTGCAACCGCAGGCACGCATCATCGCGATCCTTCGCGAGCCCGCTAGCTTCCTACGCTCCCTGCATCTTCAATTCATACGATCTGACGTCGAGACGGAGCCTGATTTCCGCAAGGCGCTCGCGCTCGAGCAGCCGCGCGGGCAGGGCAGCCAGATCCCGCGCAACTCGACTCGTCCGCAACTGCTCATGTACTCACAGCATGTGCGATATGTAGAGCAGCTGCGACGCTACTACGACGTCTTCCCGGCGGATCAGATACTCGTGCTCATATATGAGGATTTTCGTGCCGACAACGAGGCGACGGTCAGGCGCGTACTGCAATTTCTGAAGATCGAAGATGCGTCTCCGGTGCAGGTCGTCGAGGCGAACACGGCAGCGGGTGTCAGATCGCCTCGAGTCAACGAGATGATCCGCTCGCTGTACCTGGGCAGCGCCCCGGTGGCGCGCGCGATGAGGGGCGCGATCAAGGCGCTCACCTCTCGACAGCTGCGTCACCGAGCGCTCGGTGCCGTGCAACGCGTGCAGTCACAGGCGCCTCCCCCGCCCGACGCCGAGCTGATGCTCGAGCTGCGCGGTCGCTTCAGGGGCGAGGTCGCCGCGCTCAGCGAGTATCTGGATCGCGATCTTCTCAGCTTCTGGAAATATGACAACAACGTCGACTGAGCTGCTGGCCGGCGCGCGCGCGTCCGGGAGGAAGCTGCCGGAGTTCTTCATCGTCGGACAGCCGAAGAGTGGCACCACCGCGCTCTACGAGATGCTCAAGAGCCACCCCGGCATCTATATGCCCGAGCTCAAGGAGACACGGTTCTTCGATCGCGAGTGGCACCCGGGCATGACGCCGATCGACCCCGATCTGAGTGCGGAGTATGCGAGCGATCCACATCCGGACACGCTCGCGGAGTACCTCGATCTGTTCGCGGGCGCGAGGCCCGACCAGCGGGCCGGCGAGGCCTCGCCGGGATACCTGCGCTCGCCCCTGACGGCGGCGCGGATCGCCGAGTTCGAACCCGATGCGCGGATCATCGCGATCCTGCGAGAGCCGGCAAGCTTCCTGCGCTCCGCGCACCTGCAGTTGTTGCAGGACCACGTCGAGACCGAGAAGGACTTCCGCAAGGCGATCGCTCGCGAGGAGCTCATGCGCACGCAGAAGCCGGTTCTCTGGTACGCGCTGGAACGTGTCGAATATGTCAAGCAGCTGCGCCGCTATCACGCGCTGTTCCCATCGCAGCAGGTGCTCGTTCTCATCTACGACGACTTTCGCGCCGACAACGAGGGGACGATCCGGCGGGTTCTGAGTTTCCTGGACGTGGATGCGACCTCGGAGATCGCCGTCACGGAAGCGAACCAGACTGTGCTCGTGCGCTCGCCTCGTGTCTATGAGCTTCAGCGCTCGCTGTATCTCGGTCGAAGTCCCGGGACGCGGATCGCAAGGGCCGCGATCAAGACGCTGACCTCACAGAGGCTGCGTCACGAGGGGCTCCGGGCATTGCGCGAGCGCGTCATCTTCGGCAAGCCGCCGCCGCCGGAGGAGGCCTTGATGCGCGAGTTGCGTGAGCGCTTCAAGGCGGAGGTCGTCGCGTTGAGCGATTATCTCGACCGCGATCTCGTCAGCCTGTGGGGTTATGAGCGCATCAGCTGAGGTGACCGATGTCACGCGCGCCCCTGGTCCTATCCCGGACTTCTTCATAGTCGGTCACCCGAAGTGCGGTACCACGGCGCTGTATGAGATGCTGCGCGCGCATCCGCAGATATACATGCCGGACTTCAAGGAGCCGTGGTTCTTCGCCGAGGACATGCGCCCGCGCTTTCAGCCGGCGAGGTCGGGTAGCGTCCCGCAGACGCTCGAGCAATATGTGAGCCTGTTCGCGGCTGCAGGTGCAGAGCAGTGTGTTGGTGAGGCATCGTCCTCATATCTGCGATCGTGTCATGCCGCAAGCCGGATCGCGCAGCTACGGCCCGATGCCCGCATAATCGCGATCGTCCGCGAGCCGGCGAGCTTCCTGCGCTCGCTGCACCATCAGCTGCTGTCAGATCACATCGAGACGAAGAAGGATCTGAGGGACGCGATTGCCCGGGAGGCGGCCAGGCGCGAGGGGAGAAGGATCCCGCGCCGCTCGCATCTGCCGCAGATGCTCCTCTACTCAGACCACGTGCGCTACGTCGAGCAGCTGCGCCGCTACCGCGACGTGTTCTCCGCCGAGCAGGTGATGGTCCTGATCTATGACGACTTTCGCCGCGACAACGCGGCGACGCTGCGCCGTGTGCAGCAGTTCCTCGGGGTGCACGACGTGGCCGCGCCCGAGGTGATCGACGTGAACACCTCGAACAAGCGCATGCGCTCGCAGCAGCTCGACGACCTGGTCAATCTCGTCTCAGTCGGAACGGGGCCGCTCGCGCGCACCGTCAAGGGTGCGGTCAAGCTGCTCACGACGAGCGGATCGCGCAGCAGAGCGCTACGTGCCACCCGGCGCAACCTCGTCTACGGCAAGCCGCAACCGCCCGATGAGGAGCTCATGCTCGAGCTGCGGCGGCGTTTCAAAGGCGAGGTCGTGGCGCTCAGCGACTACCTCGGACGCGACCTCGTGAGCCTCTGGGGCTATGACCGCCTCGACTGAGAAGCCGAACGTGATCTACGTGATGGGGGCCGGGCGCAGCGGCAGCAGCACGCTGGGCATCACGCTTGGGAATTGCGCCGACGTGTTCTACGCCGGCGAGCTCGACAACTGGCTGGTGCGCTCGGGTGTGCCGCAGCTCGAAGACGGCCCAAGGGCGAGGTTCTGGAGCGGCGTGCGCGATCAGCTCGAAGACGCAGAGGGTGCGTCAGAGCTGTTCGGCAACGAGGCGCAGCGCGCGATCGAGCGCTCGCTTTCGATCTTCCGCGTGCACCTATGGGGGGCTCGCCATCGTCTGCGTCATCGCTACCGCGCGATCGCCGAGGATCTCTACCGCGCGATCGCGCGAGCGACTGGGGTCACGCATGTCGCCGACACCTCGCACTACCCGTTGCGTGCGCGCGAGCTGCAACGGATCGGCGCGATCAACCTGTATCTGGTGTACCTGGTGAGAGACCCGCAGGGCGTCGTCGCCTCCTTCAACCGTCACGACGTGGGGGAGTACGCCAAGTCCACGCTGCACACCAACGTCTACCTATGGGTGACACACTTGCTTGCGCTGTTCGTGTTTCTGCGGCATCCGCGTGATCGGCGGCTGCTCGTCTACCACGAGGACTTCGTCGCCGACCCGGGGATAGTCGTGCGTCAGATATTGGAGCTCAGCGACGCGTCGGATATGACGCTCCCGGATTTCGCGGCACTCGAGATCGGCTTTCCGTTGCAAGGCAATCGCGTGACCAGGGAGCAAACGCTTTCCCTCAAACGCAGCGCTGATTCACCCGCTCGAAGCTCGCGCGCGACAGCGCTCGCGCAAGCGCCGCTGATGGCGATACTCGCACGGCTGCGACCCTCCTCGAGGCTCGCAGGGCAGCATGCGCGGGGCGCAGCGCAGCATGCGCGGTAACCGCCCTGTGGGGATGGTTGCGCGACACGCCGCGGGCGGGCGCTTTTGCACGCGCGGTAGCATGTGCTTCTGCGAGCGAGGCACTGCACGGATAGCGGTGCGGCCGGGAACGAGCTGATAGTTGTGGACACTGCATGCACATTCTCATAACGGTGCCGTGGGGAGAGCCGTTGGGGGGCGCCGAGGCAATGCTCCAAGCGGTGCTCGATGGCGCGCAGGAGGAAGGCCACCGACTCGAGCTCGTCTTCTTCGAGCCCGGGAGCTGGCCCACCGCGCTCGCCGATGCGGGGGTTCGCGTCGATGTACTGGCGGCGGGCCGGCTGCGTGAAATACACCGCTGGGCGGCTACGGTGTTTCGCATCGCGCGGATGGCGCGACGTCGCCAGCCGGATCTGATCCTCAACTGGGCGGCCAAAACCCAGCTGTACGGGGCGCCGGGCGCGATGCTCGCCGGGATGGCCGACCGGGTGGTCTGGTGGCAGCAGGCGATCCCACCGCGGCGCGGCTGGCTCGACAGGTGCGCGACGATGCTGCCGGCGAGCGCAATCGGCTGCTATTCGAGCGCGTCCGCGCGTGCACAGGCGCAGCTCTCGCCGCTGCGCCCGACGTTCGTGGTCGGCGCCGGCGCGCCGGTGCCGGTGAGCAGCGCTCGGCGTGCGCCGCTCGAGCTCCCCACGGACGTCCCGGTCGTCGGCATGGTCGGTCGCCTGCAGCCGTGGAAGGGCCAGGATCGACTGCTCAGGGCGCAGGTTCTGCTCCGCGAACGGGGACAGCGGATGCACACCGTGATCGTCGGGGGCGATGCCTACGGGCTCTCCGCCGAGTATGCGGCCTCGCTGCCGACGCTCGTGAGCGAGTTGGGCCTGAGCGAGGACGTCACGCTGACCGGTCAGGTTGCAGACGCCGGACCCTACATCGAGCAGTTCGACATCCTCGTCAACGCATCCGACCCGGAGCCCTTCGGCATTGTCCTGTTGGAGGGCATGTCCCGAGGAGTGGCGGTCGTAGCCGTCGACTCCGGTGGACCGGCGGAGTTCATCGAGAACGGGCATACCGGTCAGCTCGCGCGCTCGGGCGAGCCGCGCGCGCTCGCCGATGCGCTGGAGCCCCTGCTGGCCTCAGCCGCCCAGCGTCAGGCGATCGCGGCGGCGGGGCGTGAGAGCTTCATGTGCGACTTCACGGACGCGGCGATGCGCAGGCGCTTCTTTGACAGCCTTCAAGCGGTGCTCGACGCTCGGGACCGGCCGTCCCGGAATGGCGCCGCACCCGCATGAGCGGATGACGCCCGTCGCTCCCGCTGAGTATGCGGGTGCCGGAGCACAGGCGCAACAGCCGCGGCCCTCAGCGTGCGATGTGACGATCGTCGCCCACGACATCGGCCCGGTGCGCGGGATGGAGCGCCAGCTGTCCGCGCTGGTGATCGGCCTGCGAGAGCTCGGACATCGCGTCACAGTGATCGCGCGGAGCTGTGAGCTGCCGGTCGATGCGGGCGTGGCGTTTCATCGCGTGAGGGGCCCGAGTCGGCCGTTTCTGATCGCCTATCCGTGGTTCATGGTGGCCGCTTCGCTCGCGCTGCGCAGATGGCGCCGGGGCGTCGTGCACGCGACCGGCGCGATCGTGCTCAATCGAGTCGACGTGATCGCGGTTCACTACTGCCATCAGGTGGGTACGGCCACACCGAGCCGTGACAATCGGATCTTTCGCGCCCACATCAAGCTCAGCGGCGTTCTCAAGCGCCTTGGCGAGCGTGTCTGCTTTCGCGTGAGTCGCGCGGCTGCGTTCGTGTGCGTGTCCGAAGGCGTCGCCGCAGAGGTCCGTGAGCACTATCCGGCGGTGGCGGGTCGGACGCTCACGATCTACAACGGAGTCGACACCGCCAGCTTCGCGCCCGGCCTGCGCCGCGAGCAGGCGCAGGCGATGCGGATCGCTCTGCGAATCGGCGAGGACCAGCTTGTGGCCGCATTCGTGGGAAGCGAGTGGGAGCGCAAGGGCCTCGGCCCGCTGATCGAGGCGCTCGCCCTTGCTCCCGGCTGGATCTTGGTGGTGGCAGGCGAAGGCGACGAGCAACGCTACCAGGGGCTCGCGGACGCAGCGGGCGTGGCCTCGGCGGTTCGCTGGCTCGGGGTGAGCAGCGATGTCGGGCAGATCTATGAGTTGGCGGACGCACTCGTGCTGCCGTCGAGCTATGAGACCTTCTCGCTCGTCAGCTTCGAGGCCGCCGCGAGCGGCCTGCCGATCCTCGCGACACCTGTCAACGGTGTCCGTGAGCTGATCGCGGAGGCAGAGAACGGCTTTCTGATCTCAGCCGAGCCTAGTGTGATCGCCGAGCGACTGCGGCGGCTTGGGGCGGACCCGAGCTTGAGGTCGCGCCTCGGCGCCGCCGCGCGCGAGACGGCGCTCGCGTTCGGACGCGAGCGAATGGTGGCCGAGCACAGCGCCCTCTACATGCGCCTGTGCAACCGCTCGCGACAGCAGTAGACGATCGGCGGTGATCGAGTCAGTGCAATTTCGGCTCCGTGGCACACACCAGCATTCGCTCCAGCGGATCCGTTGCCGCCGGTACCGAGAACAGCCGCTCGACGGCGGCTCGCCCGGTGGCCGCGAGCGACTTGCGCAGCTCGGGATTCGCTCGCAACTCCGCCAGCCGGCTGGCGAGCGCATCGCCGTCACCCTCGGGGAACACCAGCCCGCCCCCGGTTAGGCCGATCAGCCAAGGGATCTCCCCCGAGTCGGAGCCGACGACCGGAACCCCGCACCACAATGCCTCGATGATCACGCGGCCGAACTGCTCCTTCCAGGTCGGGGTGGTGTGTGAGGGCAGCACGAGCACGTCGAGCTGCGCATAGCCGCAGGCCATCTGATCGTGGCTGAGCCCATCCAGCACGCGGACGCTCGAGCCGGGGATCGTTTGGCCCTCGAGCTGCGCCCGCTGCTCGCCGCTGCCGATGAGCAGCAGCTCTACCGGGACATCCAGCTGACGCACCGCGCCCAGCAGATCCAGCAGGCCCTTGCGCTCGATCAACCGCCCCGCGTAGCCGACGGTGAAAGGATGCTCTGCGACCTCCGGAACGCTGTCCCAGTCGGGAACCGCAGGTGGAGCGAGCTCGACTTCCCCCGTTGCGCCCCATGCACGCGCCAGCCGAGCGGCGCTGTCGGAGCGGGCCGCCACGAACGCCGCCTCGTGGAGCACGCGTGAGCGCAGCCAGCGCACGGGCGCAGGAAGGGGCCGATCGATGTTCTCATAGCACTGCACGCCGAACGGTATGCCCAGACGTCGAAGCGCGTGAACCCACTGCGCCGTCGCGAGCGCATAGGGCTCGGCCTCGATGAAGGCCACGTCGGGCTGCGCTCGAGCACACAGGCGGCGGGCGCTGGTCAGGTAGAGATGCCGCTGCGGGCGTCCCGGAAAAGCGATGCGCATCGGACGCAGAGACGACTCGAGCCCTGGCAGCGCCCGCGGCGTCACGTCGGCCGCTGAGTACTCGTGGCGCCAGCGGTTGGGTAGGACGATCGTGACCTGCCACCCGCGTCGCGAGAGCTCTCGATACACCTCTTGATTGACGTCTACGACGGCTGGATGGCTGACCACGAGCAGCGACCGGCCGGGGCCGGCGGTGGCGACGCGCGATATGCTCATTCGGGGCATCGTCGCAGACGCGCGCGGGTCTGCACGTTCGCTGCCGGGGCCGGTCCGTCCCTCGCTTTACTGCTGCCTTACCGGTACCCTTAAGCTGGTGCTGCTCGACTGCATGCGGCGACCTTGGGACGGATCCTAGATCGCGTTGACCATGAACCAGACTACTGATGCCAGCGCGATGTTCGCGCCGATCTGGAGGCGCAAGTGGCTGATTCTGGTCGTCGGCATTCTGGTCGCACTCGGAACCTATCTGTACTACCGGCACGAGGCACACCCGGATTACCAGGCGATCACGCAGGTCTATCTCGGCGCCGGTGCCGAAGAACAGACGCAGATCGGTGGCACGGGAGCCGCGGCGACGAAAAAATCCTCGGCGCTCGAACCCACCGCGCAAGCGACGCTGATCAATTCGAGCATCATCAAGACGGCCGTCAAGGAACAGCTGCACAAACAGCGTAAGACCAAGGCGGTGCGCACCGCGCTCGCCGGCAAGACGAAGGCGAAGGCGACCGAAAAAAGCGAGTTCATCGCGATCACCGCGGAAGCGCATAGCGTCCATGGCGTCGCGTTGCTGGCAAACCTCACCGCGCAGACGTACGTCAAGCGCCAGAATCGCAAATATCAGCGCGCCGTAGAAGCGGCAATGTCGCTCACGCGCAGGCAACTGCGGAGAATTGAAACGAGCGCGGCGCTGCGCAGCAGCGAAGCGAGCGTCGCCGCGGCGAAGAGCTCGAAATCGAGCTCGGCGAGAAGCGGCGCGCCCAGCGCGGCGGAGACGCTCCAGGCCACGAACCTGAGCACCAAGATCAACGAGCTCGAAGCCGACCTCGGGATCGTGAGCGTCAGGCAGCTCAACCCGGTGAAACCGAAGGACGTGATCACGATCTCCTCCTCGCCGGAGAGGAACGCGATCTTCGGGTTCGCGGTCGGCCTGCTGCTGGCCTCGCTGCTCGTCTATGCCCTGGCCCGCCTCGATCATCGGCTGCGATCCCTACCCGAGATCGAAGCTGCATTCGAAACCGAGATCATGACCGTGCTGCGGGCTGTGCGACGGCCGATCGTGACCGAGGAGGGGCAGCCCCGGCCCGCGAGAACGCTGCGCGATCCCCTGCAACGCCTGCACACCGGCCTGCAGGTTGGCAACGTCAACCGACAGGACGGCCACGGCCGGCCGCGCACGATCCTGTTCGTGAGCGCCGACGCGGGCGACGGGCAGTCGACCGTCCTCGCAGACCTGGCCCTGGTCCAGCGCGATGCGGGCGAGACGGTCGCGATCGTCGAGGCCGACCTTCGCCGCCCGGTGCTGTCGCAGCTTCTTGCCCTCAGCGGCCGCGAGGGGCTCACCGACGTGCTCGAAGGAAGGCTGAGCGCGAGCGAAGCGATCCAGGGCGTGGGCAGCCTGCCCTCAGCGGGCGGCTCCGAGGAGATGCAGGCAGCCGCGCGCGCCACCGCGACCGTCGTGGAGGCGCCCGCCACCGGCTCCGCGTCCGTCCTCACCGCAGGGACGGAGGCCGCCAATCCGGCGGCGCTGCTCGCAGGCCCGGCGATGGCGGAGCTGCTGCGCTCGCTTGCCGAGGAGTTCGACTACGTGCTGATCGACGCGTCGGGGCCGCTGGAGGTGAGCGACGTGATGCCGCTGCTGCGCGTCGTCGACGGCATCATCATCGTCGCTCGCATCGGCCAGACCCGCGAGATCTCCGCGCGACGCCTCGTGCAGCTGCTCGCGCGGACGCCAAGCGCGCCCGTGCTGGGGGTTGTGGCAAACGGCGCCTCGCAGAAGGACATCGAGCGGTTCGGGTTCTCGACCTACGGCCGCGGCTGGCGACGCAGGCTCAGCCGGCGATGAGCACCCGTCACGCGCAGCTGACCCCTGGCCTCGGGGGAATGCACCCGGCAGTCCTCAACCGCCGCATCCACGACCTGTTGATCCTCGCGCTGACCGTGCTGACACCGCTGGTGATCGGGCTCGCCATCACCGTTGCATATCCAGACCCAGACGCTGCCCTGGTGTTCGGCGTCATCATCGGAGCGGTCGGCTTCGTCTCGCTGCTGATCAGCACGCGCTACGAGCTGACGCTCACGCTGCTGGTCCTCTACCTGGGCCTGCTCGACGGGCCGGTCAAGCTCGAGTCCGCCAGTGCCGCCGCGTCTGGCGTGCGCGACATCCTGATCATCGCGATCGGCCTCGGGATGGTCATGCGCCTGATCGTGAGAAGGGAGCACGTGGGCCTGCCGCCGCTGTCGGGCTGGGTGGTCGCGTTCGTGGCGTTCGTCCTGATCGGGGCGCTCAACCCGCACACCGACGGCCTCGTGAAGACCCTCGGCGGCTATCGCCAGCAGCTCGAGTGGGTTCCGTTCTTCTTCTTCGCCTATCTGATGCTTCGCAGCAAGCAGCGCTTCCGCCAGTTCTTCCTGATCCTGGGTGTGATCGCGCTGGCCAACGGCGTCGTCGGCGCGGTGCAGGCGCGGCTCAGCCCCGGCCAGCTGGCCTCGTGGGGCCCGGGGTACCGCGAACTCGCGACAGGGGGCGAAGGCAACGGGATCACCGCGCGCACCTACTCCGTGGAAGGGGTGGCACGCGTGCGCCCGCCGGCCCTCGGCTCGGACGCCGGGTTCGGCGGTGGCATCGGCACGGTTGCGCTGCCGTGCCTACTGGCGTTGCTGGCGGCCAATCCGCTGCGCCGAAGATGGCCGATCCTGATCCTCTGCGCGGGCGCTGTGCTCGGGATTGCCACCGCCGCTTCGCGCACGTCGATCGTGATCGCCGCGATCGGCCTGGTCAGCTTCGTTCTGCTGTCGTTCCTCGCCGGCCTGCGCGTGAGTCGTCAGCTCACGGCGCTCGTTGTGATGGCGGTCCTCGTGATCGGCGTCGGCGCCGCCTTGGTCGCCGCCGACGGCAGCGCGATCTTCTCCCGCCAGGAAAGCCTCACGAGCGTGCAGCGGACAGAAGAAACCGGTGGCAACGGCAAGGAACGCAGCCTTGGTCAGATCCCCAGCTACCTCGTTGACGCGCCCTTTGGCTTCGGGCTGGGAACCACCGGCTCGGTATCCGGCTTCGGTGGCAGCAAGCGCCTGGAAGTGGAAGGCGAAAGAGTGATCGGCGGCTCGGCCTACAGCCTGCTGATGAAGGAAATGGGGGCGCCTGGGCTGCTCCTGTGGATCGGTCTCACAGTCAGCGCGATTGGTCTCGCCCTCACCCGGCTGCAGACGCCTGCGCGACGTCGAGCTGCGCACCTACCTCGTGGGTCTGCTTGCCGCTTTCATCGCGCTCACGATTCAAGGTCTCTCCGGACCGACGCTGGCAGTCACCGTGGGCGCGTTCCTGTGGGTGGTGCCGGGCGTGATCGCGTATTGGTTCGCCGGTCCCGGCTGGGCGCAGGCCGGGCCGCAGCCCCTCGCTCCGAGCCGCACGACAGCGCGTGGCGCCGTGGTCGCGCTGTGATCGGCCGTCGCGAGGAGCAGTCGGATGGTCCGTCGATGGCGTCGCGTCTGAGCGTGCTGCTCGGCGAGCGGCGCAGCACCGTCGTGTGGCTGGCGCTCACCTCGCTGGTCTCCGGCTTCGCCGAAGCCGGAACGCTCGCGCTGATCGCCGAGGTGGCAGCCGGACTGGTCAACGGCAAGAAGCGAGCACACATAAACGCCGGCATTTTTCACCTGGCACCGGGGATCGGAACGCTCATCGAGATTGCGTTCGTGCTCGCGCTGGTCCGTCTCATCATGCAGATACCGATCTCGATCCTGCCGGCGCGCATCGCCGCCGACGTGCAGGCCAGCCTGCGCACCAAACTGTTCTACGCTTTCACCACCGCCTCGTGGGAAGTTCAATCGCGTGATCGCGAGGGACAGCTGCAGGACACGATGACCACGCAGACGATGCAAGCGACCGGCGGTGCGATGGGGGCGACGAGCCTGCTCACCAGTGGGCTGAACTTCCTCACGTTGATCGTCACGGCGTTCCTGCTCAACGTCGCGGCCGCTGCCGCGATCCTGGTTGTGGCCGTGCTGATCTTCGCCGTGCTGCGACCGCTCAAAACGCTCGGCGTCAGGCGCGCGCGCGCGCTGTCCAAGGCTCAGGTGCGCTACGCGAGCGGAATCAACGAGGCGATCCGCGTCGCCGAGGAGACGCAGGTGTTCGGCGTCGCCGAGGCTCAGCGCAGCCGGATCGACGTGCTCGTGGCCCGTGCGCGCGACCTGCTCTTCTCGACGCAGCTGCTGACCAAAATCGTCCCGAACCTGTTCCAGAGCCTGATCTTCATCCTGGTCGTCGTGGGGCTCGGCGTTCTGCATGCGCTCGGCGGCCATCACAACACGGCGGCGCTCGGGGCGATCATCCTCCTGCTGGTGCGCTCAGCGCGAAGCGGCCAGCAGGGCATGTCCACCTACCAGGGCCTGTCGCAGAGCCTGCCGTTCATCGAGCGCACGCAGGAGGCGGAGCGGCGCTACGCGCAGAGCGCTCCGGTCGAAGGCCAGGTGCCGCTGCGAGAGCGTGGAGACGCTCGCGTTCGAGAGCGTCTCCTACGCCTACCGGGCCGATCGCCCGGTGCTGGCGCGAGGTCAGCTTCGACGTCACGCGCGGCGAGGTCATCGGCATCATCGGCCCGACGGGCGCGGGCAAGTCGACGTTGATTCAGATCCTGCTGCGGCTGAGGAGCCCGCAGAGCGGGCGTTACCTCATCAACGGCGCGTCGGCCGAAGAGTTCGCGCGCGACGATTGGCACCGGCGTGTCGTGTACGTGCCCCAGGAACCACGCCTGCTCCACGCGTCCGTCGCGGAGAACATCCGCTTCGACCGCGAGATGGACATGGAGGCGGTGGAACGGGCTGCCAAGCTGGCGCACATCCACGAGGAGATCATGAGCTGGCCCAAGGGCTATGACACGATCGTCGGCCCGCGCGCCGACGCCGTCTCCGGCGGCCAGCAGCAGCGGCTGTGCCTCGCGCGGGCACTGGCGGGGAAGCCGGAGGTGCTCGTGCTCGACGAGCCGACAAGCGCGCTCGATCCGAGCTCGGAGGCGCTGATCCAGGAGTCGCTGAGCGCACTCAAACAGGAGCTGACTCTGTTCATCATCGCCCACCGCATGTCGACGCTCGACATCTGCGATCGCGTGATGGTGATCAAAGACGGCAGGTTGGTCGCGTTCGACACGATCGAGTTCCTCCAGCGGCACGACGCCTACTACCGTTCGGCTTCGGCGATCGCGACCGGTGTGCGGACTTGAGCGAGGACCAGAGCCTGGGTGAAGCGCAGGCGGGGGTCGCGCTCGGCGCCACCCCCGAGCCGGAGCCGGCCCGCGCCGGCTGCGGGCGCCTACCGGACTTCTTCATCGTGGGTCATCCCAAGTGCGGCACGACCGCGCTGTACGAGATCCTCAGGCGCCATCCGCAGATATACATGCCCGACTGCAAGGAGCCGTGGTTTTTCGCACCGGAGCTGCACGTGCGTACCCCGCCGCGCCCGGAAGGAACCCCGCAGACGCTCGAGGAGTACCTGGCGCTGTTCGACGACGCGCTCCCGGAGCAGCGCGCCGGCGAGGCCACGGCGCATTACCTGTGGAGCCAAACCGCCGCCGAGGCGATCGCCGAGGTGCAGCCGGACGCGCGTATCGTCCTGCTGCTGCGTGAGCCCGCGAGCTTCCTGCGTTCACTGCATCTGCAGTTCCTCGAGACCTACGTCGAGACTGAGCACGACCTCGGTCGGGCGCTCGCTGCTGGAGGACGAGCGACGGCAGGGAAGGCAGATCCCGCCGTATTCCTACTGGCCGACCGCGCTGCTGTACTCAGATCACGTGAGGTATGTCGAGCAGCTGCGCCGCTACTACTCGGCGTTTGCGCAAGAGCAGATCCTGGTGCTGATCTACGACGACTTCAGGCGCGACAACGAGGCCGTGGTGCGCAGGGTTTTGCGCTTTCTCGAGGTCGACGACTCCGCGTCGATCCCGGCGGTCGAGGCCAACCCGACGGTGCGACCGCGGTCGCAGCGGCTAAACGAGCTGGTCCACGCTGTTGGCGTCGGGCGCGGCCCTGTCTCGCTGGCTGTCAAGGCGAGCGTGAAGGCGCTCACCCCGAACGGCCTGCGGCGTAGCGCCCTGTACGCGATTCAGCGCCGCCTTGTGTTCACCAAGCCGCAGCCAGCCGACGAGCGCCTGATCGCGGAGCTGCGTGCCCGCTTCAAGGGCGAGGTCGTCGCGCTCTCGGAGTACCTGGGCCGCGATCTGGTGGGCCTTTGGGGTTATGACCGTGTCGGCTGAGCGATCGCTTCACATAGCGTGGATCGGGTTCGCCCCCGCCGAAGAAATGGGGGGCGTCCCGGGCATCGCAAGCGACGTGCTGCACGGGCTCGCCGCGCTTGGTCACAGGATCGACTGCTTCTTTCCCTCGCATCAGCATCAGCTGCCCGCGCGCATCACCGGCGTTGAGAACCTCACATTCGTGTGGGGAACGAGCGCCTGGCAGTGGAACCGCTGGTACAGCCGCACGAGGCTCACTGCCTTCCTCAGCTCGCTGCTCGCGCGCGGCTACGCGTCGTGGCGCCTGCGCGCCGAGGTGACAAGCAGGCACGAGCGCGACCCATATGACGTCTTCTACCAGTTCTCAAACGTGGAAAACCTGTCGATTCCGCGACCTCTGCGACGGACGGTGCCACTGGTTGCGCATCCGGGGCAGAGCAGCGCCGACGCGCTGCGGTTCCTGATCAGGGAGCGACAGCTGAGCTTTCGCAACCGGCCGGCCTACGCGTTCGCGATCGCGGCGACGATGCTGTGGATGCGCATGCGCGTACAGCGCAGGCAGATTCGCGGCGCGCGGCTGGTCATCTGCATCAGCAAAGTCTTTCGGGAGCATCTGATGCGCGACTACGGACTCGCCGAGGGCGCGAGCGTCGTCGTTGCCAACCCGGTGCGGATCGATCGCTTCGACAGCACCGACGGGCGGCTGGGGAGGCCTCCCACGATCATCGTGCTCGGCCGAATCGCTACGGGCAAGGGTGTGGAGGACGTCGTCGCGCTTGCAAAGCTGCTGCTGGAGCGCCAGGTCGACGTGCGCTTTCGCATCGTCGGTGGAACCAGCGTGTGGTCGAACTACACCAAGCTGCTCGATGACCTGCCGGCGGAGAACTCGCGAGTACGTGGGGCATGTCGAGGCGGATGCGGTCCCAGGAGAGCTGGCGCGCAGCGACATGCTCCTGCAGGCGAGCAAGTACGAGGCGTTCGCCCTGACCGTGGCGGAGGCCCTTGCCGCCGGGGTTCCGGTGGTGGCGACGACGGAGGTTGGCGCAATCGAGCAGGTCGACCGTGCGGTCGCCGCAGCCACCGCGCCGGGCGATGTCGAGGGCATGGCCGCGGCGATCATCGCGATGCTCGAGCGACTGCGAGCGGACCCCGCGGGCACGCGGGCGCGTGCGCGGGCTGAGGCCGAGCGGCTGTTCTCGCCGAAAGTCGTGTGCGAGCAGATCTCATCGGCGCTCGTGCGGCTGGCCGACGGCCGCCAGCCCGATCAGCCCGATGCGAATGCAGCATCGAACGGGCACGTCGATCGGCTCAGCTCCTCCCTCAGCTCCTCGCTCAGCTCCCCAGTGCGCTGAGCCTTGGTGAAACAGCGATGAGCGACGAGCAGCCAAAGGTGGTCTACGTGATGGGGGCCGGGAGAAGCGGGAGCACGATCCTCGGCATCACGCTCGGCAACTGCCAGGACGTGTTCTTCGCGGGGGAGCTGCATCTGTGGCTCGCCAAGCAGGGCAAGTCGCCGCTGCCTGGTGAGGAGCGCGCCGCGTTCTGGAGCGCGGTTCGCGACGAGCTCGAGGTGACACCCGACCTTCCGCCCCGCGATGCGCGATCGTTCGAGCAGTCGGCGGCCGTGTTTCGACTCCGCGGCCGGCGCGGCCGGCGCAGCCTGCGCGAGCGCTACCGGCGCATCACCGAGGACATCTTCCGTGCCACCGCGCGCACGGCCGGGGCGAGTCACGTCGTCGACAGCTCGCACTTCCCGCGCCGCGCGCGTGAGCTGCAGGCGCTTTCCGGCATCGAGCTGTACCTGCTGTTCGTCGTTCGCAGCCCCCAGAGCGTGATCGCGTCCTATCGACGCGACGACGTCGAATTCCCACATTTCAACGCGCTCACCACCAACGCCTACCTGTGGTTGACCTATCTCTTGTCGCTCTCCGTGTTCCTCCGCCACCCGCGTCAGCGGCGCCTGCTCGTCCGCTACGAGTCGTTCATCGCAGATCCCGAAGGCGTGCTGCGGGACATCCTCGACTGCGTCGGCTCCGCCGCCGCGATCCCTGATCTCACAGCCCTCAGCACGGGCTTGGCGTTTCAGGGAAATCGAGTGCTGCACTCCGACGTGGTGGCCTTGAAAAACCGACCGGAGCGTCCGCCTCGGGGTGCAGGCATGGCGGCGCTGCCGAGTCTGCCGTGGACCGCGGTGTTCTCGCGGCTCAGACCCGCGGCGAGAACCTCGGCGGCGCCCGGAGCAGGCTCCACCCCCGGTTAGAATGCGGCTCGATGAGCGCGGCGGCTGAGGCACGCATGTCGGACAGCCAGCCGAGGAGCGCGCTGGGTTCGCGCTGGCGCGAAGCGGCGGCCCGCGCGCAGAGCTCGGCGCTGCCCTCCGGCGCGGCAGTCGTCTCGTGCAGCGCCCCGCTCGGCTCCGGCGGTCTTGGCCGCCACCTGCAGGAGATCGTCGACGCGTTCGCACGCGAGCAGCAGCAGGCGCTCTGCATCTGTGCGACGAGCCGCGCATCCACCTCGCCGGAGGCGCGACGTCGCGCCGCGCCACAATTTGGGGCTTCCCTACCTGACGAAGGTGCTTCGCGCGCTTGCGATCCCCACCTCCGTCGGTGTCCGCGCGCGCGCCGCGATGGTCGAGTTCGACGCCTACGCTGCCCAGCGGCTGCCGCAAGCCGAGCATCTGATCGCGTTCAACGGTCAGGCCCTGACGCAGTTCCGCGCTGGCCCGGCGCGCGGGTTACAGCTCCGTCTCGCTGGTTTCCGCGAACTCGCACCTGCGCCGCGTCGCTCGCCAGCACGCCCTGGCCCGCAGCCACTACCCGCTCGAAGGATCGTGGACGACACGTCTGATCGAGCGCAACCTCGCCGAGTACGAGCAGGCAGATCGCATCTACGTCGCCTCGCGCTACATCCATGAGTCGTTTCTGGAAGAGGGCGTCCCCGAGGAGCGACTCTCACACTTTCCGTTGACGCCCGATCCCCGCTACGGGCGCGATCGGACGCGCTCGCGCTCGGATCGATTCGAGATCGTCTATGTGGGAAGCCTCGCCGTCCACAAGGGCGTGCCGCTGCTGATCGACGCCGTGCGCCGCCTGTCCGATCTGGACATCGAGCTGCGTCTCGTCGGCGGCTGGGGAACGCCGGGCATGCGGCGCTTCGTCCAGAGCGCGTGTGCCGGCGACCGTCGCATCAGCGTCTGCCCCGGCGACCCACTGCCACACCTGCGCGCGGCAGCGCTCTGCGTTCATCCCGCCTACGAGGACGGATTCGCCTATGCCCCCGCGGAGGCGCTGGCCGCAGGCGTGCCGGTGATCGTCAGCGAGGACACCGGCATGAAGGAGCTGATCGATCGCGACCGCGATGGGGTGATCCTGCCGACCGGCGATCTCGACGCGCTCACACAGGCGATCGAGGCGGCGTATCGGGGCGAGATCCTCAGCTCTCGCGGTGCGCGTGCAGAGCATGACTGACGCCGTCGCGACGCGGTCACGACAGGATCTTCGCGTGGCGGTCGTCGGCGTATCCGAAGGCGCCACCTGCGGCGTGCGTGACCATGCCGTCCTGCTCGCCGATGCGCTCAGCGAGCTCGACGTATCGTGCTCGCTGCATTGGCTGTGGCGCAGCGAGCGATCGATCTCGGGCGCTCGCTCGGAGCTTCACTCATTCGCGAAAGCGCTCGTCGTCGATCTCGGGGAGACCCGGCCCAGCGCCGTCGTCCTCCACTATTCGGTGTTCGCCTACTCCTACCGTGGGTTTCCCGTGTTCGTCAGGCCGATCCTGTCGGCGCTGCGAGGCTCAGGCGTGCCCTTGGTCACGATTCTGCACGAGTTCGTCTACCCCTGGGATCGGGGTGGCCTGCGCGGCAGGGCCTGGGCGCTGAGCCAGAGCGCGATGCT
Organism: uncultured Solirubrobacteraceae bacterium; assembly: GCA_963714285.1. Lineage (GTDB taxonomy): Bacteria > Actinomycetota > Thermoleophilia > Solirubrobacterales > Solirubrobacteraceae > Palsa-744. The sequence continues at coordinate 1,232,854 of CAVQNS010000004.1, read as the reverse complement.
GCTCGACGTGGTGCACGCGTCCTCGGCGCTCGTCGTGACCGCGCCGTTTCGTGGCCGATGGCTCGCCACGCGACGATGGCTGCCGCGGCGGCCGCTCGCGCTCGCACCCGTCTTCTCGAACCTGCCGGCGCCGGCTCGCGGGCGCTCGCCTGGGGCGCAAGCGGGCGACGTCGTGGGCCTGTTCGGCTACGCATACGAGGGAGCCGCCGTCTCACTGGTGCTCGACGCGCTCGCTCTGCTGCACGCACGCGGCCTGCGCGTGCAGCTGCGACTGCTCGGCGCGCCGGGCCGCGACGCGCCTGCCGCCGAGGCATGGCTCGCCGGCGCTCGCACGCGTGGGATCGAGCGGACCCTGTCGTTCTCCGGTGTGCTCAGCGCTCAGCATCTCGCCGACGCGCTGGCTGCCTGCGACGTGCTGCTGCACCCGGAACCGTCGGGTCCGACCTCGCGCAAGGGCACGCTGGCCGCGTCGCTGGCCTCCGGCAGCGCGGTCGTCGCGATCGACGGTCCCCGCAGGTGGGATGAGCTGATCGAGTCCGAAGCAGCGCTCGTGGTCGAGCCGTCGGCGACCGCGCTGGCGGACGCGATCGCCGGCCTGCTCGAAGACGGGCGGCGCCGTGAGACGCTCGGGGCAAGCGGCCGCGAGTTCGCCGGCCGAGCGATGGGCGTCGAGCGCAGCGCGCAGGTCGTGGCCGGCCTGCTGGAGCAGCTCCTCAACGGCGCCGTCGCGCGATCCCCGCGCTGAGGACCGCCGCGAACTCGCTCGCTCTGCTCTCGTAGGAGATCTGCCGCTGAAGCGACTCACGGGCAAACGTGCGCGGGCTGCCGTCGAGCTTGGCGGCGGCGAGCTCGACGATCACCTCCTTCATGGCGTTGCGGTCGTCCGGCGAAACGAGCCACACCCCCGGCTTGTCCGCCAGGTAGCTCCAGTTCTCGCCCGCTGGCAGCGCGGCGAGGATCGGCCGGTCGGTGGCGAGGTACTCGTATGTCTTGGCGGAGATGCGCCCGCCGGCAGAGCCGTCGAGTCGCTTCGGCAACGTCATGAACAGCAGATCGGCACGCGAGACGATGTCCGCGACCTGCTCGTGGGGAACCGGACCGAGAACGGTCACGACGCTCTCCACGCCGGCGCTCGCAAGGGCCTGCGCGACCACAGAGGCCGGATACGGGTTGCCATGGATCGTGAGCTTGACCCGACCTGCCCAGCCCGGATGCGCGCCGATCGCGTCGAGGATCGCGCCACCGATGATCGCCGGCGAGGAGGTGCGCTGGTCGAGCCTCGTCTGCTGATAGCGGCCAAGTCGCATCCAAGCGTCGTACACGCGTCCCATCCGCCTGCTCGGCGCGCGCTCGTCGATCAGCGACCACCAGCCCGACATCGCCCCGACGTAGACGATCTCGAAGTCCTCGCTCGGCGACCGGCGTGCGCGGAAGTCCTCGCTGTCGGCGCCGTAGCGCACGAGCTGGAGCTTCTCGCGGGTGTCCGCGGGCTGTCGCGATCGGACGGCGTCGAGGTTCGTCTGTGAGACGTAGACGACCGCGTCGGCCTGGCGCGCGTAGAAGTCCTCGAGGGCGCGCGCGAGGCGGTAGTGCAGGCGTGTCGGGAAGTACGGATGCATGTCCGTGCACGTTGGCGAATCGTCCAGGTTGAGAATCAGCGGCAGCCCGCTCAGCCGGCTGAGGACGATGCCGGCGAGCCCTGCGGAGTAGGGCATCATGAACACGACGATCGCGCGAGGCTTCAGCTCGCGGATGAGCCGGCGCGCGGCGAGGATCGCCGGCGCCGCCCAGAAGATCGACTCGTCGGGCCAGATGAGCATCTCCAGCAACTTGCTCATCCGCGCGCGCCTGAGCGCGGCAAGCGCGCGGCTCGGTCGCCAGCCGCGCACGGCCTCGACGCGCACGCCCGTGTCGGGGCGCGAGCCACGGCTCTCGGTTAGAACCGTGACATCCCAGTTCGCGCTCAGCCGCTCGAGCAGCTTGCTCGCGCGGATCGCCGTCGGCGCGGTGTCGGGCGCGTACGACGGCGAGATGCAGAGAAGCGCGGGCCGCTGGCCTCCTTCGCGCGCCATCTCAGCCGCGGAGCTCAACCGCGAAGTTGCTGCAAAGCACGTCGCGGATCGAACCCGCCCAGCCACCACGGAGCGGTCGCGGGCTCCTCCGCGGCGAGCATCTCCAGCGACAGGCCTTTCGCGCAGATGAACGCGAGCCGTCGGTGCCTGCGGTAGTCGTTCAGTCCCGTGAAGTCGGTGATGTTCAGCGCCAGGGGCACGGTCTTGTAGCCGAACTCCTCAGCGAGGTCCACGACCGCCTCCCTGCTCGGAATCAGCACGAGCTTGTGCGCTACGGATTTGCGTCCGTCGGCGCTGCTGGAGACCGCGAAGACGCTGTCGGGGGTACGCGAGAGCTCGGTCTCGACGACGATGATCGCAGCGCCCGTGCCGGCCATCAGCTCGAACAGCTCCACAGGCTTGGACAGGTGGCTCATCAGCGACAGGCACAGCACCACATCGAACTCCTGCGAGAGAACGCGCTCGAACAGGTCTCGATGCTCGAAGCTGTAGCGCGCGGGGTCTATGCCCTTGGCCTCGAACACGAGCTTCGCCTGATCGATCGAGGTGCCCTGCGCATCGACGCCAAGCACGAAAGCGGCCCCCGCCTCGATCGCCTGCAACGACCAGAACCCGGCGCTGCAACCTAGATCGAGCACCCGGCGCCCGCGCAGCGATCCTCCGCAGAGTCCCAGCAGCGCGTCGAAGAAATATCTCCTTCGCTGCTCCTGTCGGTTGATCAGCCTGCTGTCCGGCACCGAGGTCCTCGCGCCGTTGTCGAACTCGAATCTGTAATGCCATTGAGTGAACTCGGCGATTCGCTGCTCAAGCTCGTCTCGGGTCACGTGGGCTTCCTCCCAGCAGCATCGGGGTCGAGCACCAATCTAAAGAGAATCGGAGGACGGGCTCACGCCTGTCGCCGTGGGCTCCAGCCGCCCGAGGATCAGCGTCCACGGACGCTCGAGGAGCCGCATCAGTCGCGACGGGCGATACGGGGGAGCCGCTTTCGCTTTCAGCGCCACCACATCGGAGCGGATCAGCGCGTTGCCCTGGAAGGGAATGCCCGTGCTGAGCGAGGTGAGGTCCGGAATCTGAGCGGAGGATCCCGCGAACTGGAGTATCTCGCGCAGAAAGCCCTCAGGGTCGGTGATGAAGTCCTCGTGGCGCACGAGCAACCGGCGGTCGCGTCGCTGGCGCAGGAAGATCCAAACCGACAGCAGATACGTCACCCACAGGTGCGCGTTGGTTTTGAGGAACCGCCAGCGGCGTTCGGCGAGCTCGCTGCGTTTGACGTGACGCGTGTGTGACGCCACGATGCCCTCGGTGTTGCGCACCAGGAACACGAGGTACAGCTCGATGCCGGTCAGGCTCTGCAGCTCCCGCGCGCGCATCGGCATGTGCGAGCTGTCGACGACGTGTGTGGCGCCGGCGCGGTTGGCGATCGACAGATACAGGTCCTCGGTGACTCGCCGATAGCGCGTGCGCAGCCGGGCGCGAGCCGAGCGCTTGTCGAGACGAAAGGGCGCCAGCGCGCGTTCGATGCACTGAAAGGCCTCGCTGCCGAACAGATCTTCCCCGCCGACGTCCTCGCTCACGCCCTGCCAGAAGCGGCTGCGCTCCAAGCCGCCGAGAATCGGCCTGCCGGAGGTCATCAGCCAGCTGCTCAACTCACCCGCGAAGAACACGTCGTCGCAGTTGCCGAGCGCTACCCCGAGGATCGTGCTCCCACTTTTCCCCTGTCCCATCACATAGACGACCTTCGGCTTCGCGGAGCTCGATGCGGGCACGGGCGCTGATGTCGCTGAGGCGGCTGGTCCGGGCATGCTCGCAGGACAGTACACAACGTTCGCTATTGACAAAAAGACAGGCGCGAGCTGCCGTCCCTGGATGACTTCCAACGCTCGCGGGCGCTCCCGTATGCCTCGAGCAGCGCCGCAACGTGGCGCTCGGCGGAGAAACGTCGCTCCGCCATCGCTTTGCCGGCTGCGCCCAGCGCCTGCGCTCTGGCGGGATCGGCCAGCAGCTCCTGCAGCGCGCGCGCGAGGGCATCCGCATCGCCCGGCTCGACGGCGAGCCCGTTGACGTCGTGCTCCAGCCAGTCACGCATGCCGCCGGTCGCGCTCGCGACGACCGGGCGCCCGGCCGCGAACGCCTCGATCCCCACGAGACCGAAGGGCTCGGGCCAAACCGACGGCACGGCCACCACCGATGCGTTGGCCAGCTCGCCGGCGAGCTCCTCGCTCCCCAGCCAGCCCTTGAACTGGACGCGATCGTGCACACCCGTGCGTTTCGCGAGCCTGCGCATCTCCTCGAGCCTCCAGCCGTCGCCGCAAACGACGAACTCCGCGTCGACGGCGCGCGCGGCGCGGATCAGGACAGCGATGCCCTTGGGCAGCACGACGCGTCCCGCGAAGACGACCCGACGACGATCGGCGTGCCCGGAGCCGACGACGGGGACCATCGTCGAGAACAGCGGAATCACCTTTCGCCTGGCGATCTGGTTCAACGCCAGATGCCGGTCGACGGCAGTTGAATATGACAGAGCAAGATCGGCGCGTCTGAGTGTCACCAGTGAACGACCGGCCTGCCTGAAGGCCGACGGCAGCCGGCGCGGATCGCTCGTGTGTGCGCACGCCACGAGGTTCGGGATGCATCCCAACCCGTGCGCGCGCTGACACTCCTGTCCTGGCCGGAAGTAATGCACGCCTGAGGTGCAGGCCAGGTAGCCGTGTGCACTGAGTAGCACGGGCGCGTGGCGTCGCATCGCCGCAACGGCGTCAGGATCCTCGAATTGGTGTAGGTGGATCACGCTCGGGCCTATCGACAGCGCCTCGCCGAATCGTTCGGCGGGCGTCGCCCGTCCGTTGAATAGGTCCGGGCTGTGAAACAGCCTCACGCCTGGAATCTCTGCGGCCGCGTCGATGCGCGCCGCCAGTACGCTCACACTCACGCCGTGCTCCGCGAGAGCGCTCGCGCTTGCCATCACATGTGCGGCGACACCGCCATCGCGGATCCACCGCGGCGTGACCAGCAGAACCGACGTCACCTGGCCGGGCGTCCGGCGCGCCCGCGAGAGCATCGCCTCATGATCTGCGTCGCCCGCCGCTCTCCACCATGGCCCGGCCATCATAGCCCAGCCCAGTTGTGGGCCGGCAGTGTCTCCTACGGTCTGAGAGGATGGGCGGATGTCGCTGAGGAGACGAGCGCTGTCCGCCGTAGCGCGACGTCTGGGACGGCCCGAGCTGCTCGCGGCCTGCTATCCGGACGCGCGTCAGGCGCTGCGGGAGGAGATTGCGATCAAGGCGATCCTCGCGAGCACGCTCGGCGGCGATGGAACATACGTGGACGTCGGGGCAAACCAGGGTCAGATCCTCAGCGACGCGGTGCGCGTGGCGCCGCGCGGGCGGCACATCGCCTTCGAGCCGATCCCGGCCGTCGCGGCTGCCTTGGCGCGAGCCTATCCGAGCGTCGACGCTCGTCAGACTGGCGCTCGGCGCTCGTCCGGACACCGCGCAGTTCTGTCACTTCCGCAAGCTGGCCGGCTGGAGCGGGCTGCGGCGGAGCCCCGAGATCAGCGACCAGCGGGGCGATCCCGAGTACATAACGGTGACGGTTTCAACGCTCGACGCAGAGGTGGGGGAGCGTAGGCCGCGCGTCGTCAAGATCGACGTCGAGGGCGCCGAGCTCGAGGTGATGGAAGGGGGCCGCAGGCTGCTCGCAGAGGCGAAACCGGTGGTGATATTCGAGCACGTCGCGGCCGCCGCGGCGTTGTACGGCTCCGCTCCCGGCGCGGTCTGGGATCTGCTCGCCGACCTGGGCTATGAAACCTTCCCGGTGACCGGCGAGGGACCCGTCACGCGCCGGGCCTTTGCCGAGAACGCAGTTGTGGTGAACTGGCTTGCCAGGCCCAGCGGTGGGTCAGTGGAGGCCGCGACGCTCAACTGCGGGCGCTGAGGTTGCGGCACTTCGTAGGACAGCGCTTCTGAGACCGCTGGCGCATAGTGCCTGCCGATGTGCACGAGCGCGCGAACGCTCACCAGGCCGGGGGTTCTGAAGCTGTGCGCGAACGCATAGTCGCCGTCGGCGCCAACGTGCGTGTAGGCGACCGAGTGCCAGCGTTCGCCGGAGGCTTGGTAGGCGATCTGCAGGGCGACGAGCGCACCCGTCACCGCCGGGGTGACCGTGCCGGCGAACGTGGTCCGAGTTCGGGCTTGGCCATGCGACTGAGCTGCCGAGGCCTGTGCGGCCGGGGGGACGACGGCGAGGGTGACCCCCGGAGTGACCTTGACGGTGACCCGCGCGCGGTGGCTGCCCTCGCGCACCTGGAAGACTGTGTCGGCGGACAGCGCAGCCGAGGTCATCTCGTAGGCGCCGTTCGCTTCGGTCGTGGCGCTCGCGAGGACGCTGGAGCTGCCCTGGCCCTGGCGCTCGTAGATCGGGATCTGCTGGCCGGCGGCGCTCACGCTGTTCGGGCATTCGAGCGTTCCGGACAGGGTCACAGCTTCTCCCGCGGTGATCCGGGTCGCGCTGGCTTCGATGCTGACGCGGCAGCTGCGTTCGACCGGAGCGCTCGTCGGTTCTACCGGAGGCGTGGTCTCGCCCGCGGGCTGGCCGGCTCCGGTTTCGCTCGCGACCGCGCCCGACTGTGCCTCACCGCGTGTGCTTCGCGCCGCTTCTCGTTCTCGCGCGCGGACTTCCCGTTCGTCTTCGCGGCGCGTGGAGCGTTCTTCGGCGCGCACCGCTCGTTCTTCGCTGCGCGCCGTGCTCTGGCTGGCGGGCGAGTAGGCGGGCAGGACGAGCCCCGCGGCGAGGCTCGCCGCGCTCAGAAGCGCGAGCCATGCGGAGCGGCGAGGAGGCTTGATCGGCAGGTTCACTGGGCTCCTGGAGGCAGGCACTAGTGGGTTCGAGGGACTAGTGGGTTCGCTCGTCTATCGGCGATCCCCGCGAGTTGCTTGAGAGCGACGTTGCAGCAGGCTGTCGTATGCGCGCTCGAGGCGCTCGGCCAGAGCCTGCGGCTTGTAGTCCTCGGCCGCACGCCGCGCGGCCCCTCCGAGGCGCCGGCGCGTAGCCGCGTCCGCGCTCAGGGCCGCCATCGCTGCCGCGAGCGATTCGCGGTCGCGGCTTGCGAACAGACGTCCGGTCTCGCCGTCGGCGATCACGGCGGCGGGACCGCCCTCGTCAGGTGCGATCACCGCAAGCCCGGCGGCCATCCCCTCGAGCACGACCTGGCCGAAGGGCTCGGGGATGACCGAGGCGTGCACGAGCACGTCGAATGACGCAAGCTCGCCCCAGATGTCCTCGCGAAAGCCGCGGAACTGCACCCTGCCGGTGAGCCCGAGCTGCGTCACGAGCTCGTGCAGCTCTCGCTCGTAGTCCTCCTCGCCAAACATCGGCGTGCCGACCAGCACCGCCCGCTCGCTCCCCGCCGGGAAGGCGCCGGCAAACGCGCGCAGGAACAGATCCTGGCCCTTCCACGGCGCGATCCGTCCCAGCATCCCGAACGTGATGGCACTCGCGTCGACGTTCGGGGGACGCGTGGAGAGCTCGACCGAATCGGGGATCACCAAGCCGCGCTCGCGCGCGCGGGCCGGCAGCGTCTCCAGCGTGGCCGTGGAGTTCGCGATCACGCCGTCGGCCATGCGCGCGACGAAGGCGCCAAGCAGACGAACGGCCGGCCTCGGGAGGTAGTCTTCGGCGATGCGGTCGCGCAGGTGCCACACGACCGGCACGCCCGCTGCTCTCGCCGCGATGCTCCCGTAGACCCCCGACTTCAGCGAGTTCGTGTGCACGAGATCCGGGCGCAGCTGTCGCAGGCGCCGGGAGAGCCGCGCGGCATATGCGAGCGTGTGCAGCGCGGCGCCTGGCGAGGCGCCTCCAAGGCGCACCGCATCGCGGCGCACGTCGCGCGCCGCGGCGGCAAACGGCAGCACCTCGACCGAGATCCCCGCTTGCTGCAGACGCTCGGCGAGGACGCCCTCCTCGCCGAGGATCACATGCGCGTGCACGCCGCGCAGATGGGGGAGCAGCCTGAGGATCGCGATCTCCCCGCCTGACAGCCGGGCGACGTGATCGACGTACACGACCCGCAGGCGCTCGTCGCGCTCGCCGGCGGCGAGGCTCCTGTACAGCCCGCGATGGCGCTCGGCGAGCTGCGGCCAGGAGTAGCCCTCGGCATAGCTGCGTGTGGCGCTGCGACTCGGCAGCGCGCCGCCGGCAGCCGCGCGCAGACGCGCGCGCAGCGCCGTCGTGTCCGCTGCCGCCACGACCAGCGAGGCGTCCAGCGGCGTCGCCGCATCTGGAAGCCCGCCGACGTCGCTGACGATGCTCGGCGTGCCGCAGGCCGCCGCCTCGAGCACCACCAGGCCGAAGCCCTCGAACGCGAGGGTCGGTACGACGGCGACATCCGCCGCGCGGTAGACGTCGATCAGGTCCTCGTCGGAGACGCGCCCCAGCAGCCGCACCCGGCCGGTGAGCTGGGCCTGTGCGGCGCGCTCGGCGAGCTCGTCCGCGAGCGGCCCGTCACCTGCCAGCAGCAGCGTCGAGCCGGGCGGCAGCTCGGCCTCCATCTCACTCCACGCATCGAGCAGGCGATCGATTCCCATGCGCGGCACCAGACGTCGCACGCACGCCGCGACGAACGCCTCAGGCTCGAGCTCGAGCCGCCTGCGAGCGTCTGCTTGGTCCCCGGGCGTGAACACGTCGAGCGCCACGCCGGGGGGCCACACGTGTACGTCCCAGGGGCGCATCCGATAGCGCTCGAGCAGCACCCGCCGAAACGCGCTCGACAGCACGATGTACGCGTCAGCGCTCCCCAGCACGCGGCGCTCGAGCGCCTTGCGCAGCGCGAACCTGACGCGCGAGCTGTCGTCCGTCGCGACGTTCTCATCAGCCCACGGTCCCTGGAAGTGGAACACCGTCGGCGTCCTGCGCAGCCGTCCGAGCAGCAGCGGCGCGGCGGCGTAGAGCGCGAAATGAGCGTCGACCACGTCGACGCCCGCGCCGGCCGCGCGCTGAGCCGCGATCCAGAAGCTCAGCAGCCGGCGCGGGAGCGCCAGCTCGTGACGAGCCGCGACCGTGATGCTCGCGGGAGCGTTATCGGCAGGGCCGATGACCACGCCGACGGCCTCCGGCAGCTGCTCGAACAGCGACCGGTAGTAGCGTTCGAGGCCGCCGAGCGTCGAGGGAAACCAGCCCATCCCGAGCATCAGCACGCGCGGAGCGTCACTCGACTCAGCCGCCGGTTCGGCCGCTGCCACGGCGTCGGTGAATCTTGCAAAGCGCACGCGCGCACCCTAATGTTCGGCGAGTGCTCGAGTGCGCCGGCCAGTCAGAGCCCACGCGCCCGTGCCGGCAGTCGCGAGCCTCACGACGCCGAGCGTGAGCGCCGCACGCAGGCGGATCGCGGTGGTACTCGACGGGCCGCCTACGCCGCAGTGGCAGGCGCGGGCGCTGGAAGGACTCGAGCGCTGCTCGACGCTTGAGATCGTCGACGTGCGATTGGTCGGGCGCCGGCGTAGGGGGCTGGCTCGCAGGGCGCATGCTGCGATCGAGCGCCACCTGTTCGGGCTGGGGCCCGATGCGCTCGCGCCCGTGTCGCTCGCACCCGTGTCGCTCGCGCGAGCGGATCTCGGCGAGCGCGCCGGCTCGGCGACGGCAGCGCTCGTCGTCTGGCTCGCGGAGCGCCCGCTGCCGGTCGAGGAGCGGAAAGAGGTGCTCTACCTGCGCCACGGAGGCGTGCTCGAGCCGGTCGAGGACGCGTTCCGGCGCGCCGCGCTGCGGGGGCGCCAGTGCGTCGAGACGGAGGCGCTGCTGCGCACCGGCGAACGCACGGTGCTCCTCGAGCGCACGACCTCAGGCGCGCGTCCGTTCTCCACGACGCTGAGTCGCGACAAGGCGCTGTGGAAGCTCACCGCGCTCGTCGTGCGCGCCACCGAGCGGGCCTGCGACGGCGGGCCAGCGGCGGCGGCGTCCGCGCAGCCGGGCGCCCCACCGTCCACGGTCGAGCTGCTGGTGCGCGCGCCCTGGGCCTGGATGCGGGTCGTCTCGGCACGATTGCTGTTCCGTCGCCTGTGGCAGATTCGCGTGCGCGAGCACGAGCAGGAGCCGACCAGGGGATGGGCGGGTGCCCGCTCGCTCGTGCGCTGGCAGCCGGGACATCTGTATGCGGACCCGTTCCTGTTCGAGCACGACGGGCGCCACCACCTGTTCTGCGAGGAGATGCTGCCCGGCAGCACACGAGCGGTGATATCGCATACCGAGTTGCACCTGGACGGGACCGTCGCGGATCCGCCCGTCCCCGTGCTGGAGGCGACATATCACCTGTCATATCCATTCGTGCTCGAGCACGAGGGGCAGGTGTTCCTGATTCCCGAGAGCTCCTCGCAAGGGCGGGTGGAGCTATATCGCGCGACGGATTTCCCGACCGAGTGGCGTCGCGAGCAGATCCTGCTCGACGGGCTCGCCGCCTGCGACGCGACGCTCCTGCTGGACGGCGGTCGTCTGTGGCTGTTCGTCGGCGTCGCCGCGCCGAACGCGACGATGCTCGACGAGCTGCATCTGTTCAGCGCCGGCGCTCCTGAGGGGCCGTGGCACCCGCACCCGCGCAACCCGGTCGTCTCCGACGTGCGCTGCGCGCGCCCGGCAGGCGCGATCCAGCGCTGGGGCTCGCGGCTCGTGCGCCCCGGCCAGGACGGCAGCCGCCGCTACGGCGGGGCAATCTCGTTTCGCGAGATCGACGAGCTCAGCCTCGAGCGCTACGCCGAGCACGAGATCGCTCGACTGGAGCCGAGCGATCTCGGCGGCGCGCGTGCGACACACACGTATGCCTCCGACGGGCGCTTCGAGGCGGTCGACCTGCGTGAGCGCGAGCTGAGCCTCGAGCCGCTTCTGGCGCGGCTGGGACGCGGGCTCAGGCGGCGGCTGAAGCCCGCCGGGGGCGCCGACGAGCCCAGCCGGGCTGAGTAATGCCGCCGGTATAATGGCCCGATGGCTGGCGCCGTCGACGGATCGACGTCCGGGGAGGGCACCGCGATCGAGCGTGCCGCGACGTCAGCGGATCGATTCGGGGCCGGGGGGTTGCGGCGCGAGGTGGGTTCGACAGGCGCGAGCAAGGTGAGCGGCCGCGCACCCGACTTCTTCATCGTCGGTCACCAGAAGTGCGGCACGACTGCTCTGTACATGATGCTCCAGAGCCATCCGCAAATCTACATGCCCGCGGAAAAGGAGCCGCGATTCTTCATACCTGAGCTGCGCCCGCAGCCGGTGAAGGGGAAGCTGCCGAAACGACCCGCGACGCTCGAGGGTTACCTTTCGCTGTTCGCCGGGGCAGCTCCGGGACAGCTCGCCGGTGAGGCCTCGCCCCAGTACCTCAGATATGCGAGCGTGCCCGCAGCGATCGCAGAGGTGCAGCCGGATGCGCGCATAATCGCGATCCTGCGGGAGCCCGCCGACTTCCTGCGCTCCTTTCACGGTCAGATGCTGCACAACCGGGTCGAGTCGCAGAAGGACTTCCAGAAGGCGATCGCGCTCGAGCAGGCAAGGCGCCGGGGCGAGCGCCTGCCGCGCGGCTGCCGGCGGCCGTCCTGGCTGCTGTACTCGAACCACGTGCGCTACGTCGAGCAGTTGCGCAGCTTTTTCGACGTCTTCGGGGCGGAGCAGGTGCTGGTACTGATCTACGAGGAGTACCGGCGCGAGAACGAGCGGGTCGTGCGCGAGGTGCTGCGCTTCCTCGACGTCGACGACCTGCAGGCCATCGAGCAGGTGGACACCAAACCGCTGAAGGACGTCCGTCTCCGGCACCTGCATCAGCTGGGCGGCGCGCTTCAGGAAGCGCGCCGCAATCCAGCCGCCGCCAACCCCGCGCTGCGAACGCTCGATGCGCTGCTCCCGGCCGCCGTGCGCGAACGCCTCGGCTCGCAGTGGCGCCGCCTGATCTACCGTCCCCGTGCCGAGCCCTCCGAGGTCTTTATGCTCGAGCTGCGACGCCGCTTCAAGCCGGAGGTCGAGGCGGTCAGCGAGTACCTCGGGCGCGATCTGGTCAGCCTGTGGGGCTACGATCGCCTTGGCTGATCCTGGAGCGAGCGTAAACGCGGGGGGAGAGCCATCGCTGGGCGGCGCGCCGGCCGCCGCGGAGGGGATCCTCTACTCCTGCTCCGGCGACTCCTACATAGCGGAGGCCGTGCGATCCGCGCGCTCGTCGATGCGGCACAACCAGCTGCCCCACCTGCTGTTCGCCTCGGGCGAGGTCGAGCCCCCCGAGGGCCTGTCGGTTACGCGCTTCGAGCCGTCGGCGAATCCCTACGTGGACAAGATCGCCAACATCCGGCGCTCGCCGTTCGAGCGCACGATCTACCTCGACAGCGACACCTACGTGGTCGAGGAGATCGCGCACGTGCTGCGGCTGCTCGACCACTACGACATCGCGGTGGCCTACGCTCCGGCTTACCGCGGGCTCGCCGACCCAGAGGTGCCGCGGGCCTTCTACGAGTTCAACACCGGCGTCCTCGCGTGGCGGGCCAGCGAGCGCGTGGCTGATTTCATGCGCAGCTGGGAGGAGACCTACGTCGCGTGGCTGCGCGAGGAGCCCTTCATCGGCGCCGGCAAAGCGAGCCACAGCCGGCGCGCCGACCAGCCGGCATTTCGGCGCTGTGCGTGGCAGCACGGACTGCGGCTGTTCGTGCTCGCGCCCGAGTACAACTTCCGCCTCGGCTACCCCGCCACGGTGGTGGAGCGGGTGCGCGTGATCCACGGCGATCACGCAGACCACGCTGCGCTGGCGCAGCGCATCAACGACAGACAGCTGCCGCGAACGTGGCCGCCGCCACTGCCGCTGCGCGACAAAGTCGTGCGGCGGCTGCAAAAAGCCCCGCTACTCCGGCGGCAGCCGCGCCCGAAACGCCCTGAGTGGCGTCCGGAGGAGCCGATCGACCGGCACGCGTAGCCGCTGCTCGCCGCTGCCTGGACCGACGCTGAGCGCCGGGGTTCACAAGCTCTGCACAAGCGGAGGCTTGCATGTACCATGCATGAGCTTGACTTGCCCCTGTGTCTGAGTAGCCTGAACCAAAGGACTGCGGGTGCTGGATGCAGCCGGATTTGGGCGCGACTATGGAGGGTTGCAGGATGACGAGGCCGATCCGTTTCGCACGGGGCCGGGGGATCGAACACCCGATGACGGGGCGGGCGGCGCTACCCGGCGCCGTGCCGTGGCGGCGAGCGCTGATCGCGGCGGCGCTGTTCGTGCTGCTGGGCGCCCTTGTACGAGACTTGACAGTAGAGCGCTCAGCTTCGCCGGCGACAGCCACGCGCGCGGCTCGCGCCTCGAGCGAGCGGCTGTCGATCCTGCCGGCGTCGGCGCAGGCACCGGTATCGGCGGCCCTGGGCAGCGCCGATCCCCGCTACCAGGTCAGCAGCTCGCCGCAGGGCTTGCAGGCGCTCAACCCGGCGCAGCGGCTGAGAGTGCGCTTCGAGCGCTCCGGTGTGCTGCTCAGCTCGGGTGCGGGGTCGCTCGCCTTGAGCTTGGCCGGGCTCGGCTACGGAAGCTCGCCCGTCGCCGCCGCCGACGTCCTGTCAGCTGTCGATGCGAACCGTGTCCTCTACACGGGGGCGAGACTGAGCGAGTGGTATGCCAACGGTCCGCTCGGACTCGAGCAGGGCTTCACCGTCACAAGGGCGCCCGCCGGCGTCTCGCCCGGCCCGCTGACGCTCGCGATGACGCTGTCCGGTGACATGCACGCAGCCCCCGCTCGCGGCGGCGCGAGCGTCCTCGTCAGTGGCGGCGGCTCATCGCTGCGCTACGGGAACCTCATCGCAACCGACGCACAGGGCCACACGCTGCGCAGCTGGCTGAGCGTGAGCGCCGGGCGGATCCTCGTGAGCGTCGATGCGCGCGGCGCGCATTACCCGCTGCGGATCGACCCCCTGGTGCAGCAGGCCAAGCCGACCGGCGCCGACGAAGAGAGCGGCGAAGGTCGCTTCGCCGCCAGCGTCGCCCTGTCCGCTGACGGCGAAACCGCGCTGATCGGCGCCCCGGGCGACGACAACGGCGCCGGCGCAGCCTGGCTGTTCACCCGCTCGGGCTCGACCTGGACGCAGCAGGGCTCGAAGCTCACCGGCAGCGAAGCCGGCGGTGGCGTCGCCGAATGCGAAATCGAAGAACCGGGCGAAGAAGAACCGGGCGAATGTGGCTTCGGCAAGAGCGTCGCCCTGTCCGGCGACGGCGCGACCGCGCTCGTCGGCGCGCCTGGCGCCAGCGGGAACCTCGGCGCGGTCTGGGTGTTCACCCGCTCGGAATCGGGCTGGACGCAACAGGGTTCCGCGCTGATGGGCGGCGACGAGCAGCTCAAGGGTCACTTCGGTCGTAGCCTGGCGCTGTCCGGCGACGGCAATACCGCCCTGATCGGCGCGCCGGGCGACGCCGGCTACGCCGGCGCGGCCTGGGTGTTCACCCGCTCGGGCACGACTTGGAGCGAACAGGCCAAGCTCACACCCGCCGAAAGCGGCGCGATCGACTTCGGCCGCAGCGTCGCGCTGTCCGGTGATGGCGCGAGCGCCGTGATCGGCGCGCCGGGAGCCGCTGAGCGCGCCGGCGCGGTCTGGGTGTTCACCGATGACGAAGGCACGGGTTGGACCCAGCAGACGCGGCTTGCGCCCAGCAGCGACAACGGCGAAGGCCGCTTCGGCTACAGCGTCGCCCTGTCCGCCGACGCCAGCACCGCACTCGTCGGGGAGCGCACCCGCGAAGACGCGACGGGGGCCGCGTGGGCGTTCAGCGACGAAGGTGGCGCTTGGAGCAAGCCGCAGGAGCTGACCGCGGGCGGCGAAGGGAGCAATGAGCCTCGCTTCGGCTACAGCGTGGCGCTCTCCGCCGATGGCGCCAGCGCGCTCGTCGGCGACCCCGGCTACGATGGCTCGACCGGTGCTGCGTGGCTGTTCACGCGTTCGGGATCGAGCTACGGCGCGGGTGAAGCGCTGAGTGCTTCCGGGGAGCGCGGCAGCGGCCAGCTCGGCGCCGGCGTGGCGCTTTCGGCCAGTGGCGAAGCTGCGCTGCTCGGCGCACCCAGCGTCAGCGGGAGGATTGGGGCGGCATGGACGTTCGTGGTCCCCGGCGCGCCTGCGCAGGTGACGGGCATCGATCCCACCGAAGGCCCGACCGGCGGTGGCACTGAAGTGACGATCAGCGGCAGTGACCTCAGCGAAGCCACCGGCGTCGACTTTGGCTCTGTCCCAGCTCAGCGATTCACTGTGAGCTCCGAGGGAATCTCGATCACCGCGGTCTCTCCGAAAGAGACGGCCGGCACGGTGAACGTGACGGTCAGCAGCCCAGGCGCGACGAGCGCCACCGGCGAAGGCGATCTCTTCACATTCGTGGCGCCTGCGAGAAAAACAGGCAAAAGGGAAACCGGCGGCAATGAAACTGACGCGACCGTGACCGACGAAGCCTCGCCCGGCGGCACAAGCGGCGGGAGCAACCCGCTCGGTCAGCTCGCCGTGCTGTCGTTCGGCTCGAGCACGAGCCCCAGCTGCTGGGTGTCGCTGGCGGGCAAGAAGATCAAGGTGCGCAGCAGTGGCCGCGTGACGCTGAAGCTGACCTGGAGGGGCAAGGGGGCCGCGCTCACCTGCCGAGGCAGGCTCACGCTTGCGGTCGAGATCCGCGTGAAGGTCGGCGCCAAGCGGC
This sequence comes from uncultured Solirubrobacteraceae bacterium, assembly GCA_963714285.1. GTDB lineage: Bacteria > Actinomycetota > Thermoleophilia > Solirubrobacterales > Solirubrobacteraceae > Palsa-744. The sequence continues at coordinate 1,217,131 of CAVQNS010000004.1, read as the reverse complement.
GCTACAAGCGCTGGGTCATCGGCACGGCCAGCTTCGCGATCGGCTCCGGCCGGGCACAGCTTGTCACCGTCAAGCTCAACGCGCGCGGGCGATCGCGTCTGAAAGCGGCCCACGGACGCCTCGCGGCGAGCCTCACGTTCCTCGTGTCATCTCCCGCGCCGCTGCTGGCGCAGACCAGCGCTGTCCAGCTCGTGCGACGGCGACCAACACCGCGAGCGCACCCGGCCCAATGACTGCCGTCTTTCTCTCTTATCGTCTGAGCCGGCGCCGCGGTCTGGCAGCCGCAAGGAACATGGCTATATATATTGGCGAACCGGCTACGATATCCTAGATTAATGGGCATGGACGACCGCGACGCGGGAGATGCAGGCGCCGCCCTCGTGGTCGAAGGTGATGCATCAGGGGCGAGCAGCGAGAGCTCGACGGCTGTGCCCCACCGCTCCGGCGAGCATTCGATCGACCTCCTTCGCTTCGCCACGGCAGGGTCGGTCGACGACGGCAAGAGCACGCTGATCGGCCGCTTGCTGTACGACTCCAAGCAGGTGCTGGCCGACCAGCTCGCACACGTCGAGCAGACAAGCCGGCAGATGGGCCACGAGTTCGTGGACCTGTCCCTGCTCACCGACGGCCTGCGCGCCGAGCGCGAGCAGGGCATCACGATCGACGTCGCTTACCGTTACTTCGCGACGTCGCAACGGCGTTTTATCATCGCCGACACCCCCGGTCACGAGCAGTACACGCGCAACATGGTCACAGGCGCCTCCACCGCCGACCTGGCGATCGTGCTGGTCGACGCACGCAAGGGCGTCCTCTCGCAGTCCAAGCGCCACGCGTTCATCGCCTCGCTGCTGGGGATCCCGCATGTGGTCGTGTGCGTCAACAAGATGGACCTGGTCAACTTCGAGGAGACGGTGTTCGACGCGATCGTCGAGGAGTTCGACACGTTCGCCGCGCGTCTGGAGTTGCCGGACGTGACCTTCATCCCGATCTCGGCGCTGCTCGGCGACAACGTCGTCGATCGCTCGGAGAAGATGCCCTGGTATCAGGGGCCGCCGCTGCTCTATCACCTCGAGCACGTGCACATCGCATCCGATCGCAACCTGATCGACGTGCGCTTCCCGGTGCAGTGGGTGATCCGGGTGGGCGGCCGTCAAGTCGGGTCCGAGCTCGCCGACTACCGCGCCTACGCGGGACAGCTGGCTGGCGGGATCATCCGCCAGGGCGACGAGGTCGTTGTGCTCCCCAGCGGGCAGCGCACGAAGGTCGCCGGCATCGACACCTTCGAGGGGCCGATCGAGGAAGCGTTCGCGCCGATGTCGGTGGCGCTGCGACTGACGGACGACATCGACGTCGGACGCGGCAGCACGATCGTGCGCACGCACAACCAGCCGACGGTCTCCAGGCGCTTCGAGTGCCTACTGTGCTGGATGTCCGAGCAGCCGCTGAGCCCGCAGCGGCGCTACCTGGTCAAGCACACCACACGCCAGGCGATCGTCGGCAAGGTGGACGTTCGCTACCGGATCGACGTCGAGACGCTGCGCCGTGACGCGACCGTGACGACGCTCGAGCTCAACGATCTCGCGCGCGTGCACGTCGAGTTGAGCTCGCCGCTCGTGTTCGACTCCTATCGCCGCAATCGCGTCACCGGCAGCCTGATCGTGATCGACGAGGCGAGCAATGACACCGTCGCGGCGGGAGTGATCCTCGACACCGAGGTCGAGGAGGCCGGCGCCGCGGAGACGAAGAGCGAGCGCAGCCCGAACGTGCGCTGGCAGGGAACCCGTACGACTCGTGAGCGGCGCTGGCAATCGCTCGGCCACGGCGGCGCGACGCTGTGGTTCACGGGGCTGCCCGGCGCGGGCAAGTCGACGGTCGCGGCCGCCGTCGAGGAGCGCCTGCTGGCGGTCGGTCAGCCCGCGTTCCTGCTCGACGGCGACAACCTCAGGCACGGCCTCAACGGCGATCTCGGCTTCGACGAGGTCGCGCGCACCGAGAACGTGCGCCGCACAGCGCACGTGGCGCGGCTGCTGGCCGAGTCCGGCACGGTCGCGCTGGTCAGCCTCGTCAGCCCCTATGCCGCCGATCGTCAGGCCGCGGCGGCGCTGCATGCGAGCGACGATCTCGGATTTCTAGAGATATTCGTCGACGCGCCGCTGGAGCTATGCGAGCAACGGGATCCAAAGGGCCTGTACGCGCGTGCGCGCTCCGGTGAGCTCGCCGGCATGACCGGTGTGGGTGCGCCATATGAGCCGCCCGCGGAGCCCGACCTCGTACTTGGCAGCTTCCAGGAAACCGTCGAGGAAGAGGTCGAGCGGGTGATGGAGCTGCTCGTCGCCCGGAGCCTGATCTCGCTTTAGCCGCGACCCCGGCGGCGTGCCGGCGCGCGTAGCAGCACGGTCGAGCTGCTGCCGGAAGCGACTGCGCCAAGCGCGACCTGCACGAATGCGCGGTAGTGCCCGGTCTGGCGGACGCTGACCACGATGCTGAACCGCGAGATCGTTCTCGTGGCTCGCTTGACCAGCGTCTCGAACTTGGACGAGAACGACGGCGCCTTTTCGCTCGGTTCCTTTTCGGTCTTCCCCGGCTTTTCCGGCTTTTCGGGCTTGCCCGGCTTCACGGATTTCGGCTTGGCCGCCTTTTCGAGCTCGAGGAACACGTGTGCGCCGACCTCTGCCGGCGTCACCGTCCCGTACAGGCGCACGAGTCCGTTGTGGCTCGCCGCCCGTGCTTTGAGGACCACTCGCACCGTGACCGCCTCCGGGACAATTCGGCTGAGCAGCGGCAGCGAGCTGCCGACGGTGGCGACGCGGAACTTGGTGCTGGTGAGCATGTCGTCCACGCGGAACGAGAAAGCGCCGGTCGGGCCGGTCAGCAGCGGCGCGTCGACGTCGGCATAGGGGGCCGTGTAGGGATAGGGGCTGGCCTGCAGCACGATCTCGCGGTTGGCGTTGTCCGCTCCGGTGAGGGTTCCGTTGAGCACGAACGTGCCGCCGAGCGTGGTCGGCTGGAAGAGCTTGGGCAGCACGAACTCGGACTTCTTCTTGGTCGTGGCGACGGTGTAGATGCGGTCTTTGCCGTCCTTCACCCCTGCCTGGTTGCTGGCGAGGAGGCGATAGTGATAGCCGGGCAGGAACCCGGTCGCCGTCAGGCTCACCTTGACCGTGGCGGTGCTGCCCGCGGGCAACGTCGCGGAAGTCGTTTCCTGGCCGTATGCGACCGTGGGGCCGTACTGGAAGGAGTAGGTGGTGGCATAAGTGCGCGGGTCGACAGCGCCCTCGAGCATGGCCGAGGTGCCGCTGACGCGTCCGACGCTCCCGGTCGACACCAACGGGGCACCGGGCGTCGTTCTGGAGCTGGTGGTCGCGGCCTGCGAGGCGAGTGGCAGCGCGAGCGCCGCACACACGAGCACGAGTGTCGCCAGCACGACGCTGGGCTTGCTCGGCTGGTTGCTCATCTCCGAATCCCTTCTGCCGTGTGTTCTCACGCGCCGTGGTCATGCTCGGCCGCGCGCGACTCGCGCGCCGGTGGGCCAGACCTCTGTAAACCGCTCGCGCTCCGTTCGATGCGGTCTTTGCGGCGCCTTCGTCCAAGCCCGCATCGCGCGACACTGGCTTGGCGCATGCTAGCAACGGGCTTGCCAGCGCATCGTGCTCTCGCGCGCATGTCTCGCGGTGGCTGATCGCCGCGACGAGGATGATTACAATAAGTCCGATATATATAGTGAGAAATATCAATGAGATCAGGAGCCATCGATGATCCCGCTAGTCGCCGTAGCCGTCTGGGTAATCGTCCTATCGCTGGTTGCGGGACTGTGCGCGAGCGCTCGTGCCGGCGATCTCGCGATACCCACGACCCGGGCCGCCGCGTCGGATCAGCCGACCGTGGAATCGCGGCCTTCACAAAATCGTCACGTATCGATGCTCTCGCGGCCCGACCATAGGGACAGCTCCATCGAGTGCTCCGGCGCCGGGCATCCGGCGCCGCTTGCGCGCAGACACGAAAGTCCTCACCCTGTCCACCGAATCGATCGCAAGCTCATCGCTTCCACACGCAGGCGCAGCCGCGCAGTGCGGGAGCTGCGGCGCGCCGCTTGCATCTGAGCAGCGCTACTGCCTGGAGTGCGGCGTGCGCTGTGCGCCGATTAGCAGCGTGCTGCAGGGGGAGCCCCCGCTCCCCGGTAAAGCCCAGACCCTCGCGCCTCCCGTGCCCCCAGCTCCTCCGGGCGCCACACCCGCCGGAGCCACCCCGCAGCGCAACAACACGCTGATGGTGATCGCGGGCGTTGGCGTGCTGCTGCTGGCGATGGGCGTCGGCGTGCTGATCGGTCGCTCGGGCACCCCGAAGCAGGCCGCCGCGCCGGCACAGGTGATCAGCGTGAGCTCACCGACCGCTACGGCCCCCGCCAGCGCCCCCGTCGAAGCTGCGTTCACCGGTGACTGGCCGTCAGGTACGAGCGGCTACACCGTGCAGCTTCAGTCGCTGCCGCAAGCGGGTACCGCCGTCAGTGCAGTGGAAGCCGACAAGTCGGCCGCGAGCGCGAAAGGCGCGAAAGCGGTCGGGGCACTCAAGTCCGAGGAATTCAGCAGTCTGAGCGCCGGCGACTACATCATCTACTCGGGCGAATACCACAAGCAGGCAGAAGCCCAGAAGGCCCTGGCGGGGCTGAAGAAGAGCTTCCCGGGCGCGAAGGTGATCAAGATCTCCAACAGCGGCGCCAGCGGCTCCACCGCCGCGGGCTCCGGCTCGTCCTCGAGCTCCTCCGGCGTCAGCGAGAGTCACCCGGCGCCGCCGACGGTGCTGAAAACCCTCAAAGGCGCCAAAGGAAAAAGCTACGAGGAAAAGTCCAAGAACCTTCCCGACGTGGTCGAAACCGGCTAGGCGCGTGGGCATTCTCCGCGACACGATCGACGAGCAGCTCGACACGCCGACCTCCTCGGCGTCAGCGGCGGCGGTCTCGGCTCCCGGCGACCTCCAGCGCCGACGTGATGTGCTGGCCGGGCAGGTCGCCGAGCTGCACTGGGATCTCGGCGGGCTCGCGTATGAGATGGCGATTCGCGACCACTTCCGGCTCGACGTGCTGGTGCGCCGGGCCGCGCTGCTCCAAGAGTGCGACGCCGAGCTCGCCGAGGTGGAGCGGCTGCTGCGAATGGAGCACGACGGCGTGGCGGGCAGTTGCCCGAGCTGCTCGGCCCCGCACAGCCGTGGTGCGCTGTATTGCTGGCAGTGTGGGACGACGCTGATGGAGCGTCTCCCCAGCAGCACTGTGATCTTGGACCATTAGCTGCGTCGATGACCGGCGAGGTACGTGCCCAGCCATGCGAGGACTGCGGCTCGCCGCTCGATGAGGGCCAGCGCTACTGCGTGGCCTGTGGCGCCCGCGTGGGCGAGCGCAGCCCGCAGCTGGACGAGTTGCTGCGACGGGCGCGCGCCGCTGTGCAAGACGGCGTTGATCCTGCCGCAGACAGCTCGATCGCCGAGCTCGAGCCCGCTGTCGCCGCCGCGGACGCAGACGCAGGTGCCTCGCCGCCGCCGGGCGTGCGGCTCCCGGCGCCTCGCGTCTCCGTGTTGCTGGTGTTGGTGTTCCTTGGGTTCGGCATCCTCATCGGCGACGTCGCGCGCTCCCCGGTCAACGACTCGCTGGCCTCGACACGCTCACCACTGAAGGTCGTGCTTCCCGCCTCAGCACCCAGCTCGACAGCGAGCGCGAGCGCAATCGAACCGGCTGGCTCGGGATCGTCTGACGCGACCGCCAACAGCGAACCGCCACCGCTCGAACCGGAAGCGACGCCCGAACCGGCAACGACCACCAGGGCGAGCACGGCCCCGGCGAGGACACCAGCGAGCGCGACGAGCGGCTCGGATGCGAGCGGCAACTCCGAAGGCGGCTCCGGCTCCTCCGAAGGCTCGGAACCGGCGGCGGACGCTCCGGCCAAGAAGCTGCCGCCGATTAAGCACGTGTTTGTGATCATGCTCTCCGACGAGCCCTACGCATCGGTGTTCGGCCCGTCGTCCGCGGCGCCGTTTCTCTCCGGCACGTTGGAGCACAAGGGCGAGTTGCTCGTGCACTACGACGCGGTCGCGCACGAGGAGTTGGCCGACGAGGCGGCGCTGATCAGTGGCCAAGGGCCGACCGCCGAAACCGTCGCCAACTGTTCCAGCTACACCGAAATAGCGCCGGCCGGCGCCGGCGCGGACGAACAGGTCACGGGCGCCGGCTGTGTCTACCCGCGCTCGACGCAGACGCTGGCCGGACAGCTCGCAGCGAAGCACCTGAGCTGGCGAGCATATGTGCAGGGAATCGACGAAGCCGGTGCGACTCAGGGCGCATGTGCCCACCCGCCGCTCGGCCAGCTCGACCCGACGTCCGATCAGACGGCGAGCAGCGGCTCCTACGCGACCTTCCGCAACCCGTTCGTGTACTTCGACTCGATCCTCGACACGCCTGAATGCGCCGCCGACGACATCGGGCTGGCCGGCTTGAAGGGGGATCTGGCAAGCGCCAAGCGCACGCCCAGCTTCGCCTATATCGCGCCCGATCGCTGCCACGACGGCAATCCGACGCCGTGCAGCGCCGGAGCGCCCGCGGGTGTTGCGCAGGCGGACACGTTCCTCGAGGAAGTCGTGCCTGAGATCATGGGCTCGAAGGCTTACAAGGAAAGCGGCCTGCTGGTGATCACCGTCGATCAAGCGCCCTCCAGCGGCGAGCTCGCGGACTCGAGCTCGTGCTGTGGCCAGCCACTGTTCCCGAATGCGCCCGCCACGACGCTGTCGGGCACGCCGCGCGGGGGCGGTGCCGTCGGGGCGTTGCTGCTATCGCCCTATGTCAAAGCTGGGAGCACCACCCAAGAGCCGTTCAACCACTTCTCGCTGCTGCGCACGATCGAGGACCTGTTCGGGCTCGGGCACCTCGGCTACGCGGCGCTGTCGGCGGTCAAGTCGTTCGAACCGGCGATGTTCACCGCCGGCAAGGCCTGAGGCGACGCGCGACGGGCGGACGCGCGACGGGCGGACTCGGTGCGCGGCGCGATCCCCGCGAGGTCACGGTAGGTGACGGCGGTGCGGCGCGATCCCGCGCGTGCGAGCACCCACTCGAGGGCCATCATGTGGCGCGGCAGCTGCAGATCGGCGGCCTGCACGTCCAGGCGCAGCGTGCTCGTCGGCAGCAGCGAGCCGGCGCGCACGAGCGCGGGCGAGAGCACGCGGCTGAGCGGGCCGCTCGCCGCGAGGCTCCAGGCAGGAGCGAGCGAGCCGACGCTCGGCTCCTCGACGTCGGCGCGCTGTTGCGAGCGCGTGCGATGTACACGCAGCAGCCCGGCCCACCAGCTGAACCGAGGCTCAGCGTCCGGCGCAACGCCGGGCGTGTAGGCGTAAGCGGGCGCGACGAAGCCGTCGGGCTCGATGCCCGCCAGCTTGAGCAGACGCCAGCCGGCGTGGACCGCGCGCCGCGTCTCATCGTCGTCCAGCCCGACGAACTCGCCCGCGCGCTGGCCATGAGCGCGCGCGAGCAGCTCGCGCGCTGAGCCGCTGCCGCGCGGGCGGACGTGCTGGAAGCCGTGCTGTGCGATCGAATCGCCGGCGCGGCGGCGCTCGCACAGCCACTCGACCATCTCCGGCGAGCGCTCCCCGACCGGGTGCAGGTCGCGCGCCGGGATCACCAGCAGCGTGACGCGGTCGACGCCATGATCCTCGAGCCAGTCGCGGATCACCGCGCAGCGCTCGAACGTCGCCGGCTCGATCCCGTGCAGGGCGACGGCGATCGTCGCTTGCGAGAGGTTGCGGCGGATACGTGGCATGGGCGCGATGCGCTCGAGGGTCATGCGCTCAGGCGGCACGATCGCTCGCTCCCACGGGCAGCTCGTGCAGATCGTGGTCGATGCCCGCGAGCGATCGCCGCTCACCCAGCACGTGCCGGTAGCCGTCGGCGAGTCGCTCCAGCGTGTGCTCCCAGGTGCGCAGGCGCGCGGCGCGTAGACCGCCGCGCGCCAGGTGCTCGCGCAGCAGCGGCGAGCCGGCAAGCTCGAGCACGGCATCGGCAAGGCATCCGGCGTCCGGCTCGCACAGCAGCCCGCTGACACGATCCTCGATCAGCGACAGCGGCCCGCCCCGCGCGAGCGCGATCGCCGGCAGGCCGCTGGCCTGTGCCTCGAGGATCACCTGCCCGAAGGTGTCGGTGGCGCTCGGGAACAGGAAGATGTCGGCGCGCGCGTAGGCGCGCGCGAGCTCATCGCCCTCGAGCCAGCCGAGGAAGCTCGCGTGCTCGCCGACGCGTTCGCGCAGGCGCTGCTGCTCGGGGCCGCCGCCGGCGAGCACCAGATGCAGACGCCGGCCGAGCGGCGAGCGCTCGCGGGCAAGCAGAAAGGCGTCGGCGAGCAGCTCCGCGCCCTTCTCGCGCGTGATCCGTCCCGAGTAGAGCACGTCGATGCGCCCGGAGCTTCGCGCAGCTTCTCGGGGCGCCGGATGAAAGCGAGCGGTGTCGACGCCGCGGTCCCAGCGCAGCACCCGCTCGGACGGCATCCCGATCGCCGCGAGCGCAGCGTCGGAGGCGGGGCTGGGAGAGAGCACGACGTCGCACGCGCGGTAGAAGGTGCCGACCGCGAGCGCCATCGCATCGGCCACGCGCCGCTCGCCCGAGCGCAGCTCCGCGTAGGCGCTCAGCTCGGTGTGATAGCTGCCGATCAGCGGCAGGCTCAGCGCGCGCGCGACGAGCGCACCGGCGACGCCCGCCGGCCCCGGCGAGCAGACGTGGATCGCCTCGTAGCCAACGCCGCCTGCAGCCCGCGAGGGTCTGCACCGCGACCGGCAGGCTGGGAACGCCGATGCGCAGGCCCGGATAGAACGGAACCTCGATCTCCGCCACCGCCGAAAGACGCTGGTCGACTTCCGGATCGGTGCCCACGACCTCGATCTCGAAGCCCGGAACCCCGCGCTGGCGGATCTCCTCGATCGTGCGCGTGACGCCATGCGTGGAGCCGATGCCGTCGGCGAGGATCGCGACTCGCGGACGCTCTCCGTCCTCGCTCCCGCGCTGCGCGTTCGCGACATGGCCGAGCCTGTTGGAGATCGCGTTCGGGATCGCCGCCAGCTTCGCCTGCTCGCTGGCCAGAAACGCGGTCGCCGGGGCGTAGGGAATCGCCGCGATGCAGGCCTCGAACAATCCCTCGGCAGCCGTCAGGGCGTCGGCCTGCCCGGTCGCGGCGCTGAGCGCCACCTCGACCGCGCGGCGCAGCTTGCGCTCGTGCATCCGGCAGGCGCGCCGGTACAGGTCGGCGTGGCTGAAATCGTCCTGCTGCATGTAGGCGATCAGCTCCTGCCCGCCCGGCTGTCCTCCGTCATCGACGGTGCCCGTCGAGCCATCGAGGTGGTCGAGCCCGACCGCGCCAAGCCATGCGCGCAGCAGGCAGCGGGCGTCGTCGGGATCGAGGTCGTTGCCCACCGCGCTGCGACGCGCGTCGCCCTCGCGCAGCAGGCGGCTGACCATCGTCATCACGCGTCCGGGGTCCGGCCGTTCGCGCTGCCCGTCCGTCGCGTCCTGGCCGAACGAGCGCGCGGCCAGCGCGATCGCCGCGTGCGCCCACTTGGCGGCGCTGCCCTGCGCGCCACGGGCGAGCACGTCGCCGGCGCGGACGTGCGCGAGGAAGTCCTGCGGCGTGCGCGCGGGCGGTGCTTCGGTGTAGGTGCGGCCGATGTCAACTCCGGCGTGATCGTCGCTGCCGCCGATGCCGATGCCCTCGCGTGTGGCGACATACGTGGCCGCGGGGCGGTTGAGCTCGCGGGCGCGCGCGCCGTTGCGGATCTCCCAGATGCCGAACAGCTCGGCCAGACGGCGGCGATGCCGGGCGCTCAACGGGGCCTCGACGGTGTAGTACGGGTGGGCGAGCGCGCACACGATCTCCTGTTCGTACATGTAGGCGGCGCACAGCTCCACGTCGCCGCTGTTGGCCTGCAGCCACTCGTGGTCCTCGCCGGTGATGCCGTAGCAAAGGACGTGCACCGCCTGGGGCTCGCCGTGAAAGTGCGCGGTCAGCTCCTCGGAGATGAACACGTCGGGGCGGTCGGCGATCTCGAGCACGCCCGCGATCGTGTCGTGGTCTGTGATCGTCACGAAGTCCATGCCACGGCGCTTGGCCAGCTCGTAGACCTCCTCCGGTGGCGTCGCGCACTCGGGCAGTCCGACCGCGCGCTGCACGCCGAGCTTTGACTCCTGCGAGGCGGTCGAGTGGCAGTGCATGTCGACCATGCTCGCTGCTTGCAGCGCCGGCGCTGTCACGATGCTGCCGGACGTGGCGTATCGTCCGCTCCGAACTCGATCCGTGCCCGTTCATACCAGACAGATTCGCCTGCAAAGCACGGGTTTTTTGTGACCAAGCGGCAACGATCGTGTGAAGCGATGGTGAAGATTACGCGCGGTGTTTCCAGGATTCGGCTCCTCAGGGTGGTACGCAAGCGGACGCGAGCGGGCGGACCAGCGCCGTGGCCGCCGGTCCGCCCCGCTCAGAACACGCTGCGCTCAGCAGACGACCTGCAGATCGAAGGCCCCGCAGAAGCAGGCGGGGGCGCTGACGAGGACCGCGCTCGTGTTCGTGGAGCTCGCTGCTACGCCGAGCTGTCGCTGGAGAGCGCGGCTCCCTGCGGCGAGGCGGTGTAGGCGCATTTGCTGACGTTGGTGGTTCCGAACACGACCGTGTAGGTGGTTTCGAGCTGGCCCACTGTGCTCGCGCCGCGCGTGCTCTGGATCACAGGGCCGGCGGGCGATGTCGGCGAACAGCAGCTGGCCGGTGCTCACATACGAGCTGGCCGGTTGGCCGCCGAGCTCGTTGGCATTGGCCGCAGGCTGGTTGGCGAGCTGGAATTCGCTCGCCTGCTTGCCCTGCAGGTAGTTCGCGTTGAGCCCTTTGGCTTCGCCATGGCCATTGGTCGTGAACGGCGCGTCGTTCGCGTTGCCGACGAGGATCGACCCGCCGGTGGTGCCGGTCGTGATGAACGAGAACGCCGGGCCGCCTTTGAGTTGTCGGCGTCGAGGCACGGCAGGCCGCCGGCGAGGCTGCGACAGCCGTAGATCGCTGAGCCGCCGCTGCCGAGGTTCGACTGTCGGGTACCCCAGCTGGAGTTGTTCGCCCAGATTTGGGTGGTCTGGTAATAGCCGCCGCTGGCGGGGTTCTTGACCCCGCCCCGGATCGACTGTCCCCCGCGTCGGCGAGGCTTCCCGCGAGCGCGACCGGGGCGGCGACGAGCGCGAGCACCGTGCTCGAGATGATCGCCGCGCGCTTCCAGCCCGCTCCAAGCAGACGGCGGGAGCTGCGCGGGGCGTCGGCCGGGGCCGGCCTTGAGTTGCCTTGAGAGATGCATGGATCCTCCTTGTCAGGGTGAGCGATGCGTTGCGGAGCACGAGGAGCCGGCCTGACTGGAACGAGGGCCATGGTTCGGTGCCTCGGGTCTTCGCGTGCATGAACGCGTCACGGGGCGGGAAGTCGCGGCCAGCCAATAAGCTCTCGCCCCGATGTCGGCCCTCCTCGCGGTCCCCGTCGCGTCAGCGCTCAGCTACTTCCAGGCGATCGTGCTCGGAGCGCTCCAGGGCGTGACCGAGCTGTTCCCGATCTCGAGCCTCGGGCACACGGTGCTGTTCCCGACGCTGTTCGGATGGAACAAGCTGGTCGACGCGCAGTCGCAGAAGAACTCGTTCTGGCTGGCGCTGGTGGTGATGCTGCACGTCGGCAGCGCGCTCGGCCTGCTCGCGTACTACTGGCGCGACTGGGTGCAGATCGTGCGCGCGTTCTTCCGCACGCTGGTCAAGCGCCGCGTCGACGACTCGACCGAGCGCCTGGCGTGGCTGATCATCGCGGCGAGCATCCCCGCCGGCATCCTCGCGCTCGCGCTCGAGAGCCCGCTGCGCACGCTCACGGCGAAGCCGGAAATCGCGGCGATCTTCCTGATGGTCAACGGCCTGCTGCTGTTCGCCGCCGAGCGCTTCCGCCGGCGCGCCGAGGTGCGCGAACTGGCGAGTAAGGGAGGGCGCCAAGCCCGACGGCGCGCGCGAGCTCAACACGCTCGAGTACCGCGAGGCGCTGGTCGTCGGCGTGGCTCAGTCCAGCGCGCTGGTCGCGGGCATCAGCCGCGACGGCGTGACGATGGGCGCGGGCCTCGCGCGCGGCCTCGATCACAGCGACTCGGCCCGCTTCGCGTTCCTGCTGGCGACGCCGATCATCCTGGCCGCGGGGCTGTTCAAGCTGCCCGAGCTGCTCGGCCACCTCGGCAACGGGATCCGCGGGCAGGCGCTTGTCGCGTGCGCGGTCGCGGCGGTGACGGCGGTGATCACGGTCCGTTTCCTGGTCGGCTACTTCAAGACCAGGACGCTCGTCCCGTTCGCCGTCTACTGCCTGGTGTTCGGCCTCGCGATGGTCATCTACACCCAGACCTAGCGCATCAGCACGACATCGTTGCGACCGGTGCCATGGCGTCACGTTCGGCGTCGCGCGCACGTTCGCTTTCAGGCCGGCGAGCACGGATGCACCATCATTGATGGCCGTGCCCGTTCCCAAGACGCCGCCGAAGATGTTCGAGACCCGCAGCCAGGCATGGCAGGAGGTCGGGCTGCTGCGCCAGATAAGCCCGCGCGTGGTCAAACGCGCGCGCTTGCAGGCGCTCGTGCTGCTGCCGTTGTTCGTGGGCGTGGTGCTGCTCTACGACGACCGTGTGAGCCTGCTCGGCACGACCGTGGCACGCGCGCCGCGAACGCGCGGCACGCCTGAGCTCCCCGCGCACAAGGTGCTCGAATCAGCCCTGGAAACGCCGATACGGGTGGTCACGGTGATCGCCTTGATGATCCTCGGCTGGGCGATCGCGCGCGACATCGGGCGCAGCCTCGGGCCGCCGCTGTTCCGGCGCCTGGAGCCGGCGACGGCGGGCACCGTCGGCTTCGTGATCCGTCTGACGACGGTGGTGCTGGCGCTGTTCGTGGCGCTGCGGGTCGCGGGCATCGAAGCGAAAACGCTCGCGCTCGGCACGGCGTTCACTGCGGTGATCTTCGGCTTGGCGGCGCAGCAGACGCTCGGCAACCTGATCGCCGGCACGGTGCTGCTGAGCGCGCGCCCGTTTCGCGTGGGCGAGCGCGTGCGCCTGCAGGGCGGCCCGCTGGCCGGCCAGCTCGAGGGGACGGTCAGCTCCCTGGGGCTGTTGTACACGACGTTCGCAACCGGCGATGACTCGATCCTGGTGCCCAACAGCGTTGTGCTGAACGTGGCGGTGCTGCCGCTGCGCGAGCCGGAGGCGGTGAGCCTGCGCGCGCGACTGCGCGCGGGCATGACCCCCGGTGATTTGCAGGAGATCCTCGAGAAGTCGCTGCAGACGCCGCTGCGCGACGCGCCGCGCATCACGCTCGAGGAGCTCGACGGCGAGGAGGTGGTGGTGCGGATCGCGGCAACGCCGATCGAGGCTGTCGAGGGTCGCCACCTGGCCAGCGAGCTGTTGAGCATCGTCTCACGCGAGACGCGCGCTCACGCGAGCACGCCGTAGCGCAGGAACAGCTGCGAGTCGCCGCGCAGCACCCCCAGCAGCTCCAGGGTGACCGCCGGCTCTAGCTCGCTCCCGGCGAGGATCCGCAGCGCCTCGCCGCCAGCGGGCTCGCCGCCGGCGAGCAGCGGCGAGAGCGACAGCAACAGCTCGTCCAGCAGGCCTGCGTCGAGCAGCTGCATCGCCAGGTGCGGACCGCCCTCGCACAGCAGCGTGCGTATGGCGAAGCGCGCGCTCAACTCGTGCAGCGCGCCGGCGAGGTCCAGGTGCCCCGCTTGGGTGCTGCGCACATACTCGACCTCGGCGCCAGTCGCGGGCAGGCTCGCGGGCGAGGCGGTGAGGATCGCCACTCGAGCCGCGGGCTCGCGCAGCAGCGGTATCTCGCCATCGAGCGCGAGGCGCCCGGAGACGATGCACGCCAGCGGCTCCTCGCTGAGCCCCCGCTGCACTCGCAGCGCGCGCTGCGAGGCATCGGGGATGAGCCGGCCGTAGCGCTCGCTGCGGACGGTGCCCGCGCCGACCAGAACCGCGTCGACGGCGCTGCGCAGGCCATGGAACAGCGCTCGGTCGGCGCTGCCGCTGATCGGGCCTGAGCGTCCACCGAGGCTGGCGCGGCCGTCTACCGTGCTGACCATGTTGAGCAGCGCACGCGGGCGCTGAGGAGCTGGGTCGGGCCTGTCCCACAGCCTCATCTGCTCGACGATCTCCGCGATCGTGCCAGGCTCGCCGGCGGGCAGCAGGCGCTCGAGTCGCACAGGCGCCGCGGTCGTCTCGCTCGACTCCTGGCCGGGATGCGCGCCCATTGAGGCTCAGCCTAGCCGCGTCCGCAGCTGCGCAGTGGCGCGCCGCTGCTCTCGCGTGCGCAACAAGTCCACAACACGGGGTCAGCGCGACGTGCTACGGTCGTCGTGTATGGCCGGCGGAAAAGACCGGCGAAAGTAGTGCAAGCGCTCGCAGGTCGAAGCTTTGAGAAGCATCCTCCGCGTGCAGCACGCACATACCGTGGAGGATCTCACACCATGCCAACTGGCACAGTAAAGTGGTTCAGCGACGACAAGGGGTTCGGCTTCATTACCCCGGATGACGGTGACAAGGACCTGTTCGTCCATCACACCGGCATCAACGGCGAGGGCTACCGGTCGCTGCAGGAGGGGGCCAAGGTCTCCTACGACCCGGAGCAGGGCGATAAGGGCCCCAAGGCTGTGAACGTTCAGACGATCTAGTCTGAACGTCGCCTGACCACTGCTCGAGGGCCCGCTTCGGCGGGCTCTCTGCGATTAACGAGCCGATAGCAGGCATCTTCTCTGCGCCAGCGGCTCCTCGGTGCTCAACAAGCGGATATCGTGCCGACGCTGAGCATGTCCGGAGACGCGACGACCATTCCCCTCGCTGGCGTTGCCTCCGGCGAGACGCGGCGGGGCGGCTGGATCTCGCGTGGACGCCGGAGCGAGCTCGCGGATGCGGGTCAGGGCGTGCTGCTCGGATCGCTGGCGCTCGCGAGCATCGTGATGCTCAGCCTGTTCGTGGTGCTGATGGCGGCCGACCGCCCGAGCATCCTGTCGCCGACGACTCACACCGGTTACTTCCCGCGCTGGATGGCCGGTCCGCTGGGGGGGCTGCTGCCGGGGCTCACGAGCAATGGCACGACGCTCAAGCTGCTGTTCACGGGTGCGATCGTGTTGATGTACGGCGGTTATGTGATCGCGATCAAACAGGCGCGGCGACTGCCGGCGCGCTGGGTGATCGCGGCGATCGTGGGCGCCCACGTGATCTACCTGCTCTCGCCGCCGCTGGCGCTCACGGACCTGTTCAACTACGTCAACTACGGGCGCATGGAGGTCGTTCACAACCTCAACCCGTACACCTCGATCCCGATTCTCGAGCCACACGACGACCCGAGCTATCTGCTGAGCAACTGGCACGAGCTGCTGAGTCCATATGGCCCGCTGTTCACGCTGCTGACGTTCATCGTCGTGCCGCTGGGCGTGGCGGGCTCCTTCTGGGCGCTGAAGGGTCTGTTGATGCTCACGAGCCTGGGCGTGATCTATCTGGTGTGGAAGTGCGCGCGGCTGCTGGGCCGCGACCCGCTGGGGGCGATCGCGTTCGTAGGTCTCAATCCGGTCGTGCTCGTGTGGGGCCTCGGAGGCGACCACAACGACTTCCTGATGATGTTCTTCATCGTGCTCGGCTTCTACCTGCTGCTGCTCGCGTGTGCGCGAGGGCACGCGGGCGCGGCAGGTCGGATCTCACTCGGCCGCCTGCGCGAATGGCTGCTGCCGCTCGCGGCGCTTGAGATCGGGGCCGGCGCGGCGCTCGTGACGGCGGTCGCGATCAAGGCGTCGGCGGCGGTTTTGGTTCCGGTCGTGATGGCGGCTCTGCTGCGCGCGCCGCGCGCGCTCGTGCAGATGGTGCTGGGCATGATCGTGGCGGGAGTAGTCGTCGCGGCGGCCAGCCTGATGGCGTTCGGCCTGCACATCCCCGACCTGAGCACGCAGGGCAGCCTCGTCACGAGCGAGAGCGTCCCCAACCTGATCGGCCTGGCGGTCGGTGCGGGCGGAGAGAGCGCCGGGTTGCGTAAGGCGCTCAGCGGCGTGCTGATCGTGCTGGTCCTCGTGTGCTGCGGGAAGGCGTGGGGAGGGCGGCGCAGGCCGGCTGCATCCACGAACGCTCGAGCCGATGCGGGCGCGATCCCGCGCTCGATCGTTGCCTCGGGCTGGGCGAGCGTGGCGCTGCTGGTCACACTCAGCTGGGTGCTGCCCTGGTACGTGCTGTGGGTGCTGCCGCTGGCTGCGCTGTCGGGCTCGCGCAAGCTGCGCACGGCGTCACTGGTGCTGGGCGTCTATCTGATCGTCGCGTGGGCACCCGCGTCTGGCCTGCTGTGGAGAGCGATCGACTTCTATCCCGAAAAAACCCCCTTGGGCCGCTTGCACCAGCGCTCTGTCAAGGAGCTGCTGGACTAATCGCTCTCGGCGGGCGGTGGCTTGCGTCCCTGCTTGCGCTGTGCAGCTCGGCGCTTCTCCTCGAGCCGGCGGGCTCGCGCGGCGGCGCTTGGGCGCGTCGCGTGGCGTTTGCGGGGCACGATCAGCGCGCGGGCGAGCCGCTCGGCGAGTCGCTCGAGCGCGAGCTCGCGGTTGCGCAGCTGTGAGCGCTCGTCCTGGGCGACCGCCACGAGTCGCGGGCCGGCCTGTGCAAGCACGCGTGAGCGCTGCTCCTCGCTGAGCGACGGCGAGGCGGGCACGTCGAAGATCGCTTCCACGCGCGAGGCGGTCACGTTGGCGTGCTGGCCGCCGGGACCGGAGGAGCGGCTGGTGCGCAGCGTGATCTCCGACAGGGGGATCGCAAGCTTGCCGGTGACGCGCAGCAGTCGCCGCTGGTCGAGCTCCGGGCGCTCGGGGGCGTCACTCAACTCGATCCTTCGCCAAGCGTTACTCGGATGTCTCCGTGGGACGGTCGTGGACCGCCCTGACGCGCTGCTCCTCGCCGGGACGTACACGTCCGTCGCGTCCTATGTACCCGTCCTTGCCGCCCGCGCACAGGTACACGGCGTCTGTGTCGCCGACGTTGCGGATCTTGCGCACGGTCGCAGCGTCCACCCGCGCGAGCCCGCCCTCGGCGAGTCGCTGCACCGAGCCGTCGCCGAACTCCATCTCGATCGCGCCGCGGTGCACGAAGTACAGCTCCTCCTGCTCGTCGTGGTAATGGAAGCCGGTTTCGATGCCGGCGGGCAGCACGATCGCGTTGACCCCAAATGCGGTCACGCCCAGTCCCTTGCGGACCTTGCGAAAGCCCGGCCCGTCACCCAGGTCGTCGAGATGGCCGACCGCATAGCCCTCGCCGCGGGTCACGCCTGGATAGTCGCCGGAGGCCTCCATCTAATGCTTGGCCACGTGGCCGCCGGCGGGGGACAGCGGCCGGCCCTCGCGATCCCAGCGCAGCAGCCCGCCGCTCATCGAGTAGGCCTCGAAGCCCGCGGCCCGATATGCCTTCGCGGCCATGTCAGAGCGCGAGCCGGCGCGGCAGTAGAAGAAAACGGGTCGCTCGCGCGCGACGGTGTCGGCCTGTGCGGTGAGGTTGACGAGCTCGATGTGTCGCGAGCCGGCGATGTGGCCGGCCTCGCGCTCGTGCGGCTCGCGCACGTCGATCACCTGAGCGGCGGGTCGCTCGGTGAGCACCTGGGCGACGTGCTCGGGCTCGACGTGTATGTCGGAGGGCTGCTCGCCGACGCTCATCAGCTGTGAGCGTAGCGCCGTGGCGGGAACAGCGCGGAGTGCTCAAATCATCACTAGGATCAGCGTGATGGAGGCTGTCAGCGACGTCTACACACTGCCGCAGGAGCACGTGGACTTCTGCGAGACGATCGGGCGGATCGCGCGCGAGAAGATCGCACCGCGCTCGGCCGAGATCGACGAGCGCGCGGAATACCCGTGGGACGTGCGCAAGCTGCTGGGCGAACAGGACATTCTCGGCCTGCCGTTCCCGGTCGAGTACGGCGGCACGGGCACCGGCACGTTGATGTTGAACATGGCGGTCGAGGAGATCGCCAAGGTCGACGCGGCGTGTGCGCTGATCCTGATGATCCAGGAGCTCGGCACGCTGCCGATCCAGCTGTTCGGCTCAGACGCGCTCAAGGAGCGCTTCCTGCCGAAGTGCGCGACGGGCGAGTGCTCGCCGGCGTTCGCGCTGTCGGAGCCGGAAGCGGGCTCCGACCCAGCCGGAATGAAGACCACGGCCGTCAAAGACGGCGATGAGTGGGTGATCAACGGCGCCAAGAACTGGATCACGAACCTCGGGGTAGCGGACTTCTACATCTGCTTCGCGGTCTCAGACCGCGACACCCGCCGGCTGACAGCATTCGTGGTCGAGGCCGACCGCCCCGGCTTCAGCGTGGGCAAGCTCGAGCACAAGCTCGGCATCCGCGCGTCACCCACCGGACAGCCGATCTTCGACGACGTTCGGGTTCCGCAGGAGAACGTGATCGGCGAGGTCGGCCGCGGCCTGGCTGTGGCGCTGGGAACGCTCGAGCGCACGCGGCTGGGCGCGGCGGCGCAGGCCGTGGGAATCGCCCAGGGAGCGACCGACTACGCGGTGGCCTACGCGCGCGAGCGGCGGCAGTTCGGCAAGGCGATCAACGAGTTCCAAGGGATCCAGTTCAAGCTCGCCGACATGGAAACACAGACGGCGGCCGCGCGCGAGCTGCTGTACAAGGCATGCGCGATGGCCGATCAGGGGCATCCACAGCGCGCGAAGTACTCATCGATGGCCAAGGTGTTCTGCTCTGACACGGCGATGGCCGTGACGGTCGAGGCGGTTCAGGTTCTGGGCGGCTACGGTTATGTCAAGGAGTATCCGGTGGAGCGCATGATGCGAGACGCGAAGATCACCCAGATCTACGAGGGCACCAACGAGATCCAGCGTCTCGTGATCGCCCGCACGCTCAAATAGGACGGGCTACCGGCGATGCGCGCGTCCATCCCACCCGGAGACCCTCGCTCCCTTCGGCGGGCTGGCGTGGCTGTGCTGGTGGCGATGTCGGTGGGCTTGGTTGTGCTGGTGGTGGGCCAGGGCTTCAGCTCGATCGGCGCTGTGCGCGCGCTCGAGGATGTTGCGCTGGGGGTGATTGTGGCGGCGGCGCTGATGGGCGGGGTGGCGTTCGTGGCCGTGCACCTCGCCGGCTGGCACAATCCCGAGTCTGAGAGCGAGTTCGAGGAGATCGTGCGCTACTCCGAGCGCCTGGCGCGCGAAGGTCTCGCGGTGGCGCCCGAAGAAGCCGAGTTCATGGAGCTCGACCCGCTCAACGACAGCGACTTCGAGGAGCTGGTCCGCGACGCGCTCGACGACTTGCCGGATCTGCTGAGAAATGCGCTTGCGCACGTCGCGGTCGTGATCTCAGACGGTGGGCGGCGCCGCGGCGCCTACGGCCTCTACCAGGGTGGCAGCGTGGCGCGCGACGACGTGCACGACCGCATCGTGATCTTCCGCGACACGCTGCGCCGCGACTTCGGCCACGACCCTGACCTGCTGCGCGACCAGGTGACGCGCACGGTGCGCCACGAGCTCGCGCACCACGTCGGCTTTGATGAGCTTGGCGTAAGCCGCCTCGACCTCTGAGGCCCCTCGACACGGCGCCGGCCGGCGTCCTCGGTCGCTCGCGTACCGAAGCCGGGAGACACTCGCTCCGCTCGCATCCCCGTTTCGGCCAGCACGCCACGCGGGCAGGGCGGGCATTCATTGCTTGACCGGCTTGGTCGACGAACGTCAGATCGTCATGTTCCGTAGGATTCGCCGTCTCGCGCCGGCTGAGGATGCTGCGCCGGCGCGTTCAAACGACCAAGGAGAGAGTCACACATGCCTGAAGCTGTGATCGTCGACGCCATCCGCACGCCCATCGGCCGCGCGGTCAAGGGCTCGCTGAAGTCCGTTCGCGCGGATGACCTGGCGGCGATCCCGCTGAAGGCCCTGATTGAGCGCAACCCGCAGCTGGACCAGCGCTCGATCGGCGACGTGATGATGGGGTGCGGCTATGGCGAGCGCGAGTCGGGCTACAACATCGGCCGCATGGCGACGCTGCTGGCGGGCATCGACTACCACGTGCCGGGCTGCACGGTCAACCGCTTCTGTGCGTCCTCGCTGCAGACGACGCGCATGGCGTTCCACGCGATCAAGGCGGGCGAGGGCGACACCTACATCGCGGCGGGCGTGGAGGCGGTCTCGCGCACGGCGCCGGGCGCGCCGTTCGAGTTCCACCCGAAGCTGGACGGCTCGGAGGGCTCGCTCTACGACGCGTACATCTCGATGGGCATGACCGCGGAGAACGTCGCTGAGGAACGCAACGTCAGCCGCGAGGCGCAGGACGCATGGGCGCTGATCTCCCAGACGCGCGCAGTGCAGGCGCAGCAGTCGGGGCACTTCGACAAGGAGATCATCCCGGTGACGGTGCCGGCGCACAAGGACCTCGACAAGGAAGGCAACGAGATCGACGTGCCAGAGACGGTCGTCACCAAGGACGACGGCCCGCGTCCGGGAACGACGCTCGAGGCGCTTGCGGGGCTGCGCCCGGTGTTCAAAGAGGACGGCACGGTGACGGCCGGCAACGCGTGCCCGCTGAACGACGGCGCGGCGGCGCTTTTGATCATGAGCGAGGAGAAGGCGAAAGCCGAGGGCTATGCGCCGCGCGCGCGGATCATCGCCTCGACCGTCGCGGCGATTCGCCCCGAGGTGATGGGCCTCGGCCCGATTCCGGCGATCCAGCAGCTGCTGAAGAACACGGGCATGACGATCGACGACGTCGACGTGGTGGAGATCAACGAGGCCTTTGCCGCGCAGATCGTGCCGTGCAAAGACGAGCTGGGGATCCCCGACGAGAAGCTGAACCCGTTCGGCGGCGCGATCGCGCTGGGGCACCCGTTTGGCATGACCGGCGCGCGGATCATGACGACGCTGCTCAACGATCTGGAGACGCTCGAGGGGACCTTCGGCATCGAGTCGATGTGCGTCGCCGGAGGCATGGGCATGGCGATGCTGGTGGAGCGGCTGTAGACGGCTCGCTCCCCGGCTTCGATACCCTCCACATCGACGGATCTACAGGCCGGCAAGCAGGTCGCTGGCAGGAATGTCCAGCGCCTTGGCGAGCTTGATGATCGTGAGCAGGCCGGGATTGCGTCGGCCACGCTCGATGCGGTTGATCTCCGTGGGGTGGAAGTTCGCGCGGTGGCCGAGCGCTTCTTGAGAGAGCCCAGTCCGTAAGCGCGCTTTGCGTAGGTTGGCACCAAGGGTCGTGCGTGGGTCGCAGGGATCGGGCTCGGGCATAGCCCGCCACCCTCGTCCGGCCTGACCGCAACCTCAATAGGGCATCTGTCAGGTACGCTTTGAGCGGATGCAGACGCAAGTATTCAAGGCGGGAGGCCATGATGATCGCGACGCACTGACATGCGACAGAGGTAACGACCGCTTTGCTGTCGCGCTCGGGCCTTTGGATCCCATCGTCGCGTGCGGCCTCGAGGCGCTGCTGCGATTGGACGCCCGCTTTGAAGTGCTTCCCAACGATGGCCTCTCGCTCGAGCCTTTGCTAGCTGACTGTGCGGCGCATGTAGTCGTCGTAGACGACAAGGTGAAGAGGGCGACGCTTGTGCGTCTGCGTGTGAAGCGCCCGACGGTCGGGTTGCTTGTGCTTGGCGGCGACCCGCGGCCGGCCGACGTAGCACTCTTTTCCAGCATGGGGGTCGGGTGCGTGGCCCGCGAGGCCTCCCTGCAAGAGATACTTAGAGCGGTTCACCTCGCTGCTATCGAGCAAAGGTCTCCTGCTTGGCAGGAAGACGGCTTCGCTCGTGGACGACGCTCAGATGTGGTGCTCACGCCTCGCGAGATCGATGTGCTCGAGTGCCTCGCCGACGGCCAGTCGCATAAGCGAATCGCCGAGGAGCTACAGATCAGTGTAAGGACCGTGCACGCCCACGTCACCCGGATCCACCGGAAGCTCTGCGTGCGAAGCAGTCGTGAGCTTCTCGGCGCCGCGGCGCTCTGACGCTCCCAGCACCCACGACAGATAGCAGTGTCCGATCGCGTGCCATAGTTCTCATAAGTAATACTGGTCCAAATTACGGATTGATCCGCAGACTGGTGCTCGACTACCGTCAGCCGACATGGGCTCTCCGGTTTCCCCGCAAGGGTGGCGAGCTCGCCTTAGCTGCTGGCGACTTGTACTGGGGGCGACCAAGTGAGGCTTACTTTGCGGCGAGTGATGATCGTTGTGTTGTGTTGCGCGGGGCTCGGCTTCTGTTCGGCGGCCGCGACGGAAGCGGCCCTCGCGGCGCGGGAAGGGCTGGGGGTGGGGTTGTCGTTGGGTGGTGGGTTGGTGACGGTGGGGTCGCCGGTTGAAGGCGAGGAGTGGGAGGCGTCGGAGCGGGCGCGGTTGGCGAGCCCGGGGGCGGTGGCGGCGCGGGAGGCGTCGCGTACGGAGTTTGAGGATTTGACTGCGGGGCAGGCGAGCAGGGTCGTGCGTGAGGCGTTTCCGGGGCTGTTCGAGGGTTCCGTGGGTGTTTCGGAGTCGTTGCCGGTTGGGGGGAGGGTGGTTGGGTATCCGTCGGATGATGCCGCGCAGGTTGTGCTTCCTGGTGGGACGGGTGGGGTGATCGAGTCGGCGGTGCCGATCGCAGTTGAGTCGGGGCGGGGTGGTCGTGTGCCGGTCGATCTGGGTTTGAGAAGTGAGGGGGCTGGGTTTGTGCCGGAGTCGCCGGTGGTTGACGTGATGATTCCGAGGCGGCTGGGGGTCGGGGTGGGGTTGGGAAGTAGTGGTGTGTCGTTGACGCCCGTTGATGTGCGGGGGGTGGCTGTTGGTGGCTCGGCGGGTGTGGTTGACGGTGCGAGCGTGTTGTATGGGGGTACGTCGAGGGATGCGGATACGGTGGTCAAGCCGATGGCGCTGGGGTTTGAGGCGGACACGGTGCTGCGCTCGGTGGCGAGCCCGCAGCGGTTGTACTTCAGGGTTGGGATGCCGGCGGGCGCGACGCTGGTGCAGGATTCGGCGTCGGGCGTGGTGCGTGTGGTGCTCGGTCGGCGCACGCTGGCGCGAGTGCTTGCGCCGTCGGCGCGGGACGCGGCGGGGACGCCGGTGCCGACTTCGATGAGTGTCTCGGGCGAGGTGCTGGTCGTGAATGTCGATCATCGCGCGGGTAGCTACTTGTATCCCGTCGCGGTCGATCCGACGGTCGAAGACAGCTCGTTCCACTACCAGGAACCTGAGTCCAATTGGGTGTTTGCGCCGGTGCCGCATGGTGTTCTTTGGAGTTACGGCGAAAACATAGTTGGGGATCTCACGTCTGAAACGACGTACACGAAGGGCGAATATGGCGAATTGATCTATAAGACGCAGCACGCGTCGCATATCTATGAATTCGATCCTGAATGGTTGGTCTACAGCAATGATGGTCATGGAGTCGATGCTCCGGTGACGACCGCGCTGAGGATGGTGAGCCCGGGTAAGACGCTCGAAGCGGAAAAGATCGTGAATGTCGCGGGCTTGCCCGAACGAGGCACGACGGAACTGTGTCATCCCGCGCCGCCGCAGGGTCCGTGCACGACGAGTGTGACGGCGGCGGATCAGGACAATGAGGTCGCTTTCGCGGTGGTCGCGGACGAAACGGGCAGCATCAACTTTGAAAGCAGAATGATCCCGCGTGTCGCGATCGTGCAGGAAAAAGGGCCGTCGGCGCGGGTCGACTCGACGGACGCGACGCTCGGCGGTAAGCCGAATGCCGCGCACGGGTGGGTTAATGGTGCTGGCGCGGCGATCGGTGTCTTTGCGTATGACCCGGGGACTGGTGTCGATCGTGTTGGGGTGAGCTCTGCGAGCAAGACGGGCTGGGGCTATGCGCCGCGGGAAAACGCGCAGAATGCGTGTGCTGGTGTGCAGTGCAATGAGTGTTATGAAGCGGAATGTCCCGCGGTCGAAGAAGGGGGGCCTGTTCAGAAAGGGCAGCCGTTGAGCCTGCCGTTCAGCGAACTGGGCGAACTCCCGGAAGGCGAAGACACGGTCGAAGCGACGGTCGAGGACGCGGTTGGCTTGAGCGCGAAGACGGCTCCGGCGAGCGTCAAAATCGATGACGCGCCGCCGCATGGCCTGACGCTTACCGGGCTTCCCACGGGCGGCGAAGTGATCGAACAGGAATATCACTTGAAGGCGGAAGCGAGCGACGGCACGACGGTGAAGAGCTCGGGTGTGAAATCGATCGCGCTGTTGGTTGATGGCCGCGAACTGGGCAAACCCTCAGCGGGATGCCCGGAAGGCCCGTGTACCGTGAAAGGCGAATGGGTCCTCGACGGTGATGAATTCGGAGCGGGAGAACACACGCTGACCTTGACAGCGACCGACAACGTGGGGAATGTCGCCAAGGAAACCTATACGTTCAAGGATCATCACGGGAGCCTGGTAGGGGTGGGGCCGGGGCAGGTCAACCTGACATCGGGCGAGTTCAGCCTTGCCGCGACGGACGTGTCTGTCGCGGCCCCGGGCTCGGGTTTGAGCGTCGAGCGGGAGTATCGCTCGCGGCATGTCGGCGGCGGTGTGAGCGGGCCGTTGGGGCCGCAGTGGACGCTCAGCGTCGCCGGCGAGGAAAGCCTGACGGTCCTCCCGAACGGGTCCGTGACGCTGACTGGTGCCGCTGGCGGTGAGTCGAGCTTCAAGTCACTGGGCGGGGGCAGGTATGAATCGCCTGCGGGTGACGCGAACCTCTCGCTCTCGGAAGCGAAAAACGGCAAAGGCGAAACGGAATTCGTGCTGCGTAACCCGGCGCGGGACGCGAGCACGTCCTTTACGCCCGCGAGCGGCGTCAGCGGCCTGTGGAGGCCAACCAGGCAGGAAGGGCCGTTGGCGTCCCAGACTGTCCGGTATTTCTATGAGACGGTGGAAGGCGTCAGCGAGCCGAAGTACGCGCTCGCCCCGGAACCCGCGGGTTTGTCGTTCTCGTGTGCGGCGAGGCTCGAAAAAAGCGAACATCTGGAAGATGGGTGTCGTGCGCTTGAATTCAAGTACGCGGCTGCGACGAGCGCGAAAGGCGAAAACCAGTCAGAATGGGGCGAATACAAGGGGCGCCTGAACCAGGTGCTGCTGATCGCGTATAAGCCGTCGAGCAAAGCGATGGCCGAAACGGCCGTCGCGCAGTACTCCTACGATAAGCAGGGTCGGCTGCGGCGTGAGTGGAACCCGCAGATATCGAAACCCGTCGAAACCCAGTATGCGTATGACAGCGAAGGGCTGCTCACCGCTGTTGTTCCCCCGGCGCAGCAGCCGTGGCTGCTTCACTACGGCAGCGTCACCGGTGCGGTGAACAGCAACGGCTACCTGCTGTCGGTAGTACGCCCGGCTGCGTCGGCGAAAATCGGGGGTGGGCTGCAGCCGGTCAACACGGCGGTGCCGACGCTGTCGAGCACGAAACCGACGGTCGGCGTGAAGGACAGCATCGCGAGCAACGGGACGTGGAGCAACAGCCCGCTGCTCTACAGCTACCAATGGGAGGACTGCAACTCCTCCGGCGGGGAATGCGCCGTGATCGCCGGTGCGGTCAATGAAGCCTACTATCCCGTCAAGAGCGACGAAGGGCACACGCTGGCGGTCCAGGTCACGGCGATGAACAGGACCGGGGCCGTGCTCGCTGTGACGGCGGCGACGTCGCTCGTGGCGACGGGCACACCCGACACGCCGCTCCCTGAACCCCCGAACGTCGGCACCAGCTCGGTGTGGACGGTTGAGTACGGCGTCGCGCTGTCCGGGACGGGGCTCGCGAACATGAGCGCCGAAGAAGTCCTGAAGTGGAACCAGACGGACGACCCGGTGTCCGGCGCGGCGGTCTTTCCGCCAGATGAGCCGATGGGCTGGCCCGCCAAGGAATACAAGCGTGCGACTGTCAGCTACTTCGACAGCAAGGGACGCACCGTCGACGTCGCGAGCCCTACAGGCGGGATCGCGACGACGGAATACAACGCGCTGAACGACGTGATCCGCACGCTCAGCCCCGACAATCGAGCGCGCTCGCTCGCGGAAGGATGCGAAGGAGGAAAGGGCAAATGCCCCTCGCGGGGCGAGTCAGAACGCCTCGGCAGCAATTTTCGTTATGAAGAAAGCGGCCCGGAACCCGGGGCTCGGCTGCTGGGTAGCGAAGGGCCGGAACACACGGTCAAGCTCGCCGCGGGTGCCGCGCGCGTGGATGAGGAAGTCGAAGCGCGGCCAATCTCGGACTACTTCTACGACGAAGGCGCGCCGTCTGAAGGCGGCCCTTACAACCTCGTGACGAAGACGGTTACGGTGGCGGCTGTCGCGGAAGGGCACACGCATGAATATGACAAGCGCACGACGCTGACCTCCTACGCCGGGCAGAGCGGCCTGGGCTGGAAGCTGCGCGAGCCGACGTCTGTGACGGTCGACCCGGTTGGCCTTGACCTTGTGCACACCACGGAATACGAACCGGGAACCGGCGAGGTCAGCGAGACGAAGATGCCGGCCGTCGGCAACAGCGAATACCAGTATTCGTCACAGTTCGCGGAAGACGGCAGCATTCGTGGGGACGTCGGGAAGATCACGACCGTTGCCGTGGATCGGGCGGGCGACTTGTGGGTCGCGGACGCCGAACATTACCGCGTCGAGGAGTTCACGGGGAGCGGCGTGTTCGTCAAAGAATTCGGCTCTGAAGCCGAAGGCGAGCCGTGGGCGATCGCTGTCGGCCCGCATGGGCACGTCTGGGTGCTCGAGAAAGCCAGCACCGGTATCACTCTGGAGGAGTTCAGCGAAGCGGGCGAAAAGCTCAAAACGGTTGGTGCTATCGGTAGCGGCACAGGGCAATACAGCAACCCCGACGGGGTCGCTGTGGACAAGCACGGGAACGTGTGGGTCGCGGATACCGGCAACTCGCGTGTCGAGGAGTTCAACGAAGCCGGCGGCTATCTCCAAACCGTCGGCAGCAAAGGCACCGGCGCTGGGAAGTTGGAACAGCCGACCACGATCGCGGTGGATACCCACGGGAACGTGTTCGTCGGGGACTACAAGAACGATCGTGTCGAGGAGTACAACGAAAAAGGCGGCTACCTGCGGGAATTCGGGTCGACCAGCGAACTCCCGCTCGGGAGCCCGCTCGGCGTCGCGGTCGATCCGCACGGGAACGTGCTCGTGATCAGCTCCCACGACCGCGTCGAGATGTTCAGCCCCGAAGGGGTCTACGAGAAGAAGTTCGCGACGGAAGGCAGCGGCCCGGGACAGCTCGAAGCCGCCAACCCGAGTGGAATCGTGGTGCTCGCTAACGGCGACGTGTGGGTGACCGACTCGCTTGGCTACCGTCTGGAGAAATGGCTCGCGCCGAGCACCGCGACCGGGAACACCGGCGCGCACGACACGCGCACGATCTACTACAGCGTTGCGGCGAACAGCGAATACAAAGAATGCGGGGGGCACCCCGAATACGCCGGGCTGCCATGTGTTAGCACCCCGCTGGTGCAGCCGGGCACGAGCGGCCTGCCGCCTCTGCCCGTGACGACCTATAACAGCTACGACCTCTACGACGAGCCGGAAAAGAGCACAGAAGCGTTCGCTGGCTCGTTCACGCGGACGCACACCGCGGAATACGAAGCATCGGGGCGGCTACGCTTGAGCTCTGAGATCCCGAGCAGCGGCGCGGCGCTGGCACCCGTCGTCTACAGCTACGGCGAAGAAACGGGGGAGCTGACCGTCGAAAAAACGACCGAAGCGAAAGGGACGAACAAAATCACCCGGGGCTATAACACGCTCGGGCAGCTCACGTCATACACCGACGCGTCCGGCACGACCGCTACCTACGAATACGACGTCGACGGGCGGATCGCGAAAACGAACGACGGGAAGGGCACCCAAACCTTCACCTACAGCCCGGCCAGCGGGCTGCTGAGCGAACTCGTGGACTCCTCGGCCGAAGGCATGAAGTTCACCGCGACATACGACGTCGAAGGTAACCAGCTCACCGAAACCTACCCCAACGGCATGACCGCGAGCCACACCTACAACCCCGTCGGCGCCCCGGTAAAGCTCGAATACAACAAGACGACGCACTGCACCGAAAAATGCACATGGTTCAGCGACACCATCAGCCCGTCGGTCCACGGGGAAACGATCACTCAAAGCAGCACGCTCTCCAAACAGGAATACACCTACGACGCCGCCGGGCGCCTAACCCAAGTCCAAAACACGCCGGCGGGCAAAGGCTGCACGACCCGTGCCTACATCTACGACGAAGACACCAACCGGCTCAGCCTCACGACGTACGAACCGAACGCCAGTGGCGAATGCGCCACCGAAACAGAAACGGTCGAAGCGCACAGCTACGACACCGCCGACAGGCTCACCGACAGCGCCATCAAATACAACGAACTGGGCGACGTCACCAACCTACCCGCAGCCGACGCCGGCGGCGCCGAACTAAAAAGCAGCTACTACGGCGAAGGCGAGGTCGAGAACCAAACCCAGAACGAACAAACCATCGGCTATAGTTACGACCCCGCACGACGACCCTACGAAACGATCTCAACCGGCAAACCCGTGGATTCCAGCATCACCACCAACTACGCCGGCCCCAGCAGCCAGCCGTCCTGGACGACGAACCTCGCCGGCGAAACGAAACGCAACATCCCAGGCATCAACGGCCAGCTTGTCGCGATCCAAAACGGCACCGAAGCGCCCGTGCTGCAGCTCGCGAACCTGCACGGCGACATCATCGCCACCGCCTACACCAGCGAAACCGCGACCGAACTAGCATCCAAGCAAGACACCAGCGAGTACGGCGTCCCCACCAACAACCTGCCGCCGAAATACTCCTGGCTCGGAACCCTCGAGCTCCCCACCGAACTACCCTCCGGCGTGATCGCGATGGGCGCCCGCTCCTACGTACCAGAGATCGGACGATTCCTGGAGCCCGACCCCATCCCCGGCGGCTCAGCAAGCACCTACAGCTACACCTTCGGCAACCCCGTCAACACCACCGACCCCAGCGGCGACTACACCGCGACCCTAGCCGGCTGGCAAGAAGAAGCCGGCGCAGAACGCGCCGCCTACGATGTCCAACTACGCGAAGCAGAAATCCGCGCCGCCGAAGAAGCAGCCGCCCGAGCAGCCGCGGAAGAAGCAGCCGCCCTCGCCGCCGCCGAGGCCGACGCCGCCGCCGGGCCGGGATACGCCGGAGAAGAAGAATGGGAAGAATGGTGGGAAGAAGAAGGCGAATACGAATGGGTCTCCGACCACCAGGGCAGCGAAACCGGCAAGCAGGAAGCCCACATAGAGCCTGCCGTGCTCTACCAGCCACCGTTGCACGAAGGAGCAGGTTTGGGCAGCGATGAGCAGGAAGGGTGGTCCCGTATCCTGATCAAGGGTGGCCCGGGCGGCCACGGTTGCGCTAAGAGAAAAACGTGTCACAAAGGAGGCCCTAGGCGGGGCGAAAATCAGGAATTCTGCGGTGCGATTGGCGGCTTCATTGGTGGCGCGATCGGTCAGTTGGCGGGCGGCATTCCAGGAGCTGTCGTTGGTGGCGTCGCTGGTGGAAAGGCGGGTGAAAAAGTGTGCCACGAATAGGGAGACAACTCGTTGAGTGCGTTGCTGCCCTTGTAGCTCTGGTTGCGATCGAGCATTATGCGTCTGGACTCAACTGGGATAGAACCGTGGTGATCACACTTGCTATTGCGGCTGGTGCTGCCGTCGGCACAGCCATCCGGCGCACGTCCCGTCGAAGCCTCGATGTCCATGACAAGCAATAGTCCTCAAGACGAAGGCGAATACGAATACATCTCCATTTTGTGGCATAAGCGCTGGGATGGAAGCTGGATCGAGTCCGCCTGAACGACGCTGACAGTGAGGACCGTAGCGATCATACTTACAGGGGCATTGGCACTGAGCGGCTGCGGAGCGGCAACCCAGCGTCATATAGCGGCAGCGGTGAAGGCGGAAAGTAGGCGGGAAACATGTGATAGCGCGGTATCACAGCTTCATGCAATAGCGCATAACACAACGTTTCAGCCATATCTTTACGCTCGGCATCTACTCGTTTTGGGGTCGCAGGAAAGCGCGGCAGCACTGAAAAGGATCATCAGGGAACTGGGGGGATGGGAAAAGCCACCGCTTATGATGATTCATGCATTCGCCAACGTTGCTCAGGGTTTCGAAGATATAGCCGCAACGGCCTACAAGGAGCGTCAGAATGGTGAACATCTCTCGCGCTCTGGATACAACAGCTACGAAGCACTTCTCCGCGAAGCCGAAAACGTGTGTAGGCGTGCCTCAGCATAAGTACAGCGGGCGACGCGTACGCAGGAGGGTATGTGTGGACTGCTTGCTCGAAGGCTCTCGGTGCTCTAGCCGTTGAGCGTGTCGGTGGTCCGCGCGGCGCTCGAGAGGATCGTCTGGGCGACCAGTCGTGGGTCATCGAGCATTGGCACGTGCCCGACGTCATCGAGCACGATGAAGTCCGCTCCCGGAATCAGCTCGCACGCACGTGAGCGGTAGGCCTCGATCGGGAAGATGCGATCCTCGGCTGACCACGCCAGGGTGATCGGGCATGGCGCGGGGTCCAGAGGGGAAAGCCGTGCGTCGCTTGCGAACAGATCGCCGCTTATCTGACAGCCGATCACATCGTCGATGAGCGACAGTAACTCGGTTGGGCTGACTCGCTCCCCGTACAGGGCGCTGTTGCGCAAGGCAAAACGCCTGATGTGTCTGGAGTGAGCAACCAGCGGAGCGATTCTGCGTGAGCGCTGGACGTCGCGTACCGCCCTGTTGAGAGCCGCCCGGACGAGCTGCGCGTCGGTTTCACTGCCCCACGCGCCCGCCGGAGAGAGCGCACAGACCGTGAGTGCCCGTCCGCGACGGGCAAGCTTGAGCGCCGCCCAGCCGCCCAGAGAGTTACCTGCCAGATGCGCCTTGGCGAGCCCCAACTCGTCCAGCAGCCGCTCGAGGTCATCCACGAGATGCTCGATGCTCGCCGGTCTACGGCTGGCGAGCTGACCGCCATTGTGTCCCAACATGGTCGGGACGATCACATCGTGCTGGCCTGAGAGCAGCCCCACAACATTGCCCCAAATACGCTCGCTGCAGAGAATGCCATGCAGCAGAACGAGTGGCTCACCTGACCCCTGACGCAGCACTAGCGGAGCATACGGGCTGGCCTACGGTGCGGCTAGCAGCCGCCGCAGGATGTCAATTCTCCACCGGCCTGCACACC
The DNA here is from genome assembly GCA_963714285.1 of uncultured Solirubrobacteraceae bacterium. GTDB lineage: Bacteria > Actinomycetota > Thermoleophilia > Solirubrobacterales > Solirubrobacteraceae > Palsa-744. The sequence continues at coordinate 1,185,905 of CAVQNS010000004.1, read as the reverse complement.
GCCACCCGATTGTCGGTGTCCTCGCCTAGCTCGCGCGCGAGGGAGTGCCGCTGAACATCATCCAGCGCCAGCTCGGCCACGTCAACCTCGGGACGACGTCCGTCTATCTAAAGGGGATCGACACACAGGAGACCATCACCGCCGTCAACTCGCGGCAAGCGCCGATGATGCCCGCCAGCGCCGGTCTACAGTTCTAAACCAGTCAGCCGAAGCGCGAGCCCACTGGGCTTCCCCTTCGCCCTGGCCGATACAGCAACGCGCCCAGCATCGTCGAAACCACCGCCTCTCGTCTGGAGCGCAAGCGGCGTATGCCTGTGCAGAGATGCGTCCTCCAACGCGGATGCGAGCCATCGGCGGAGGAGCTTCGTTAGGTCGGCAGTCGCGCGTTTCGTTTCGCGCTTGTCGCTGCGATGACGGCCGAAGAACATGAAAACCTCATGATCGACGGAACCCACGTAGATGCATGCGATCAGATCGCGCCGACCTTCAATCGTGGTCGGGAGATACGCGTGAGCGGAAACTACCGCGGCCCTTCCAGGTGGGCGCTCGTGGCCAGCGCCGCCGCGGCGCTCGGCGAGCGTTCTCGATACCTTGAGCATATGGATACTTCGGATATCGCAATGGACCACGAGGTCGTCGTGATCGGTGCCGGCTTCTCGGGCATCGGGGCGGCGATCAAGCTCGACCAGGCCGGCTTCCGCGACTTCGTCGTGCTCGAGGCCGGCGACGGTGTCGGGGGCGCCTGGCACTGGAACACCTACCCGGGGATAGCGGTCGACATCCCGTCCTTCAGCTACCAGTTCTCCTTCGAGAAGCGCAGCGACTGGTCGCGCGTGTACGCGCCGGGGACGGAGCTCAAGGCCTACGCGGAGCACTGCGTGGACAAGTACGGGGTGCGCGATCGCATCCAGCTGAACACCAAGGTGGTCGGGGCGAGGTTCGACGAGGACGCCCACGCGTGGCACATCCAGACCGCGAACGGCGAGCAGATCACTGCGCGATACGTGGTCGGCGCGACAGGCGTGTTCAGCCAGCCCAAACCGCCCGAGATCGAGGGTCTCGACTCCTTCGCCGGCACGACCATGCACACGGCGCGCTGGGATCACTCGGTCGACCTGCGCGGCAAGCGCGTCGGGGTGATCGGCACGGGTGCCTCGGCGATCCAGCTCATCCCCGCGATCGCCCCTGAAGTCGAGCAGGTCATCGTTTTCCAGCGCACTCCCATTTGGTGCCTACCCAAGCTCGACGCCCCGATGAGCCCGCGCGTGCGCCGGGCACTGCGCTCGGTGCCCGGCGCCGAGCTCGCCACACGCTGGGCCAGTCAGGCCTTCGTGGAGGTCACCTTCGTGCTCGCCGCCCACTTCGCCGGCCAGTTCCCGAGCCTCACCGCCCGCGGCGAAGCCGCCGCTCGCAAAATGCTTCGCGAGATCAAGGATCCCGTCGTGCGCGAGAAGCTCACGCCTAAGTACTCCCTCGGGTGCAAGCGCCCGAGCTTCTCCAATGAGTACATCCCCGTCTTCAACCGGGAGAACGTGCTGCTCGAAACCACCTCCATTGAGGCGATCGCCGAGACGGGCGTTCGCACGAGCGACGGGGTCGAGCATCCTCTCGACGTGCTCGTCCTTGCAACCGGGTTCAAGGTGTTCGACTCCGGGAACCTGCCGGCATTCGAGACGCTGGGCGCGGGTGGTGTTGACCTCGAGGAGTGGTGGGATGCCAACCGGCTGCAGGCCTATGAGGGCGTGAGCGTCCCCGGCTTTCCGAACTCCTTCTCGATTCTCGGTCCCTACGCGTTCAACGGCCAGTCCTACTTCGGTCTGATCGAGACCCAGATGCGCCACATCGTGCGCTGCCTGAAGCGGGCGCACAGCGAAGGCGCCACGCGCGTGGAGATCACGCCTGAAGCCAACCGTCGCTACTTCGAGTCGATGCTCGGGCGCCGCCACAACCAGGTCTTCTTCCGGGGCGCCTGCTCGAACGCTAACAGCTACTACTTCGACAAGCACGGCGACGCGCCGTTCCGGCCCAGCCTCTCGCTCGAGGCGGCCTGGCGCAGCGCCCGCTTCGACCTCGACGACTACGCGTTCTCACGATGACCCGTCTAACGCGTGCAGAGTCCCAGGCGCGAACCAGAGCGCTGATCGTCGACGCGGCCACCCGCCTGTTTCTGCGCGAGGGCTTCCAGGTCACCTCCCTCGAGCAGATCGGCGAGGACGCAGGGTTCACCCGCGGTGCGGTCTACTCCAACTTCCCCAGCAAGACCGCGATGGGGATCGCCGTGATCGATGAACTGTACGAGCGCATGGCGCGCGATCTCAGGCATTCACTTGAGGAGACAGACAGCCTCGATGAGTGGTTTGACGTGCTCGCTGCGTGGGCGGAGGCCACCATCGGCGAACCGCAGTGGACGCGCTTTGAGATAGAGCTCGCGGCATTCAGCGCTCACGACGACACCTACAAGGCCGCCACCGCCGCTCGCCACGCGCGCCTTCGCGCGGGCTGGGCCGAAGTGATCGCTGCGCGGCTCGGCGAGGACTTCCCGATCAATCCCGAGGCGCTGAGCGCCATCATCCTCGCGCTCGGACTCGGCACTGGGGTGCAGCGTGCCGTCGAGCCCGACCTTCCCGGGTCGGGCTGGGTCGAGCTCTTGCGCGTGCTCGCCGGATCGATCGTCGCGGGTGCCCGATGAAGGCCGTGAACTGTAAAGAAGGCCAATTGACGGTCGTCGATCTGCCGACGCCGGCCCCCGAAAGGGGGCAGGTATTGATCGATGTCCTTCGCTGTGGCATCTGCGGATCAGACCTTCATGCTCGCCATCACTGCAACGAGATGGCAGACGTGGCTCTGGAGACCGGCTATGCGGGCTTCATGCGCTCCAACCAGGACGTCGTCATGGGGCACGAGTTCTGCGGTGAGATCGTCGAACATGGCCCCGCCTGTCGGCGGTCGGTGCCGACGGGGACGACGGTGGTCTCGTTGCCTCTGCTGCGTGTCGGGAAGGACATCCACGCCACTGGCCTGTCGGTGGCGGCTCCCGGTGCCTATGCAGAACGGATGCTCGTGCAGGAGTCTCTCACCGTTCCCGTACCCAATGGCCTCGCGCCCGGAGTCGCCGTGCTGACCGAGCCGATGGCTGTCGGCTGGCACGCTGTGCGCCGAGGCGAGGCCAAGAAGCGCACCGTCGCGGTCGTCATCGGCTGCGGGCCGATCGGCCTGTCGGTGATCTGCATGCTCAAGGCACACGGCGTGCGCACCGTCATCGCGAGCGACTTCTCCGCGGGGCGTCGCGCGTTGGCGAGGGCAAGCGGCGCTGACATCGTCGTCGACCCAGCACACGAATCGCCCCACGCCTCAGCCGAGAAGCACGGGCACCTCACCGCGGTTCCCGCCGCCCTCGACCTCGCAGTTGACGGTATGGACAAAATGCAGCGACTGCCGATTCCCTGGCATCACACCTGGCGCGCGGCCGAAGCGCTCGGCCTGGCCAAGCCCAAGAGCCCCGTGATCTTCGAATGCGTGGGCGTGCCCGGGGTGCTCGCCCAGGTGATCGCGAGTGCGCCTCTGTTCTCCCGCGTGGTCGTCGTCGGCGTGTGTATGGGTACGGACAAGATCAGGCCGGCGATGGCGATCAACAAGGAAATCGACCTGCGCTTCGTCCTCGGTTACACCCCCGTCGAGTTCCGCGACACGCTTCACATGCTCGCCGAGGGAAAGGTGAACCCCGGTCCTCTTGTCACCGGCACCGTGGGACTCGACGGCGTCGACGGGGCCTTCGAGGCGCTCGGAGATCCCGAGACCCACGCGAAGATCCTGGTCGACCCGAAGAGCACCGCCGCCGCGCCTTAGCGCAAAAGCGAGCGCGTCAATCGACCGCTCCGACACTCGTGCAACGGACGAGACGGGTGTATCTCGTGGCGTGACTGCCGACTTCCGCTTCGCCTTTCGCGATGTGCGGACCAGAGATCAGCATCCTGGTAGCTGAATGCTTTGGAATGTGAGGACTTCGGCGAGCTTGTTGAAATGCGTGTCGTGATGGAGCACCGGGACAGCCCCGTGCTCTGCGGCGGCCGCGGCGATGAGTGTATCCGTGAACGGCACACGGTGGTAGCCGTTGCTGCGTTCGGCCAGCTCGCCGATAGCGCTCATCGCCGCATCTGTGACGGCGCGATCGTTGCGCAAGATTCGCAGCGCATCGAGATCTGTCTCGAGCTCGACGTACTCAGTGCTGCTGCGAGTGGAGTAGAGGACCTCCATGCGTACGATCGGCGTGATCCACATTCGATAGTCATCCCCCGCTGCACGGACGAGCCGAGCCAGATCACCGCTGAGCGATGAGAACCGCCACCACGCTGAGGTGTCTACGACGAACGGCTCGTCGCCGCGCAACAGCTCGACAGCGTCCACTGCCTTGCTATGAGTCCTCGCCGGTCAGCTGCTCGATGTGCTCGAGTGTGTCCCGATCTAGCCCATTCGGACTGAACACACGCTCCATCAGTCGCCGCAAACGCTCGGCTCGCTCCTGATCGCTCAGCGACGGCGTCTCGGGTCCCGGGATCGTGTTCTGGACTGGATGTCTCATGACCCCAGAGTAGCGCCTGGACACGCCGGTCGGCGCCGCACGGGGTAGCGGCGCAGGCTGGTAGAGCGCCATGAACTATCCCTTGCGATTGAGGAGGACCCCATGACCGTCTCTGCGGTTCTCGATGCCGCTGGACGGCGTCGCTCACCGGCAACGCTGCCTGGGTATCACGCCGGCCGCCCGCCGCGTAACAAGGGGGTGCACTACCCGGCGGATCCGCCGACCGTCGAGGAGATCGTCGCCGTGATGCGCCAGACTCGCAATAATCGTCACGGCTGGCGTCTGCGTGCGTTGATCGTCGTGCTCTGGCGCGGCGGGCTGCGCATCCAGGAGGCGCCTGCGCTCAGCGAGCCGGACCTTGATCCTCGCCGTGGGTCGGTGCTGGTGCGCAGCGGCAAGGGTGGCCGTCGCCGCGAGATCGGGATGGACGTGTGGGGTTGGGAGCAGTTGCGCCCCTGGCTCACGGCACGCCTCGATTTGCCCGTCGGGCCGTTGTTCTGCATCATCGACGGCTCCACTTCGGGACGGCCCTGGTCCAGTGCCGGTGTGCGCGTCGAGCTCCGTCGGCTCTCCGCTCAAGCCGGTGTCCGACGCCGGTTTGCACCTCACCAGCTACGTCATGCCCATGCGGTCGAACTCGCCCGAGAGGGCGTCCCGCTGAACATCATTCAACGTCAGCTCGGCCACGCAAACCTCGGAACGACATCGGTGTACCTGCAAGGCATCGATACCGAGGAGATCATCGCCACCGTCCACACAAGGCGGGCGGGAACACAAAGAGCTCCCGCCCGTTTCCCCGGCGCGCGATCACGGCCACGCAGAGCTTGAACTGCAGCCTACGAGCATCCAATGCTCCCGCCTCGTCCTTGCAGCAGTGTGGCCGGGGCTCGCACAGACGCTCGCATCGAGGCGAGTGCGGGCGGATGCGGCTCCACTGCGCTTGGCGACGAGCGGGTGCGGCGCGACGTGCCGACTTCCGGCCGCTTTCGCGTCTGCGCGAGCCTTCGGACGGCGGCACGGCTTCGTGACTGCCTGTGTCCGTCAGCAATCGCGGTCCCGAGCTGCGATGGGCCGAGATCGTGATCGCCCCGTACCGAAGGTCACGCGGTCGGCGCGAATCTCGTGGCCACACTGGCGCCGAGCAGCGACCTCTCGGCAGCGGTCCCAGGTGGGCGCAGGAGCGGCAAACCAGCGACGCCTACGACGCTGAGCCGATGCTGCCTGCAGCACTTCAGTACGGCCCATTGGGGATCGCGTAATCCGCCTCAGTTGAGTCCCGGGCAGCCCCACTGTCGGGAGCTTGCCGCTGATCACATTTGGCAGTTGGGGCAACTGGACGTGCACAGAGCCGACGTCGGCTGGTCCCAGGCGACGACGGTTGGCTACGGTTCCGCGCATGGAGCTGCACCAGCGCATCGCCGATCGGAGGGGTGAGTTCTTGATCTTCGCGGTGACGCCACCAAGGCTGACCACCGGACCGGAGCAGACCAGGCAGATCGCTGAGGTCACACTCGCACGACTCCGGTCGGTGGGGATAGACGGCCTCGTTCTTTACGACATCGATGACGAGAGCGACCGTAATCCCAACGAACGCCCGTTCCCGTTCCTGCCCACGATGGACCCGGCCGAGTACCTCGCTCGTGATCTCGTGGGCTTGGACGTGCCTGCCGTCGTTTACCGCGCGGTCAGCAAGCACGCCGAGGACGGCCTCCGTCTATGGCTGCGCGACCAGGATCCGGCCCGAACGCTGTCAGTCTTCGTCGGGGCCTCATCCGGCGAGAAGGCGGTTGCAACCTCGCTCTCGCGGGCATACGAGCTCCGAACCGAAGTCCGGCCGGACCTGCCGTTAGGCGGAGTAGCGATCCCCGAGCGGCACGCGCGCCGTGGCAATGAGCACCTCCGGCTCATCGCAAAGCAGGCTGCAGGCTGCTCCTTCTTCGTCACCCAGGTCGTATACGACGTCAACGCTGCGAAGGACCTGGTCTCCGACTATCGCTACGAGTGCGCCGCCCAGAACCTAGAGCCGGTGCCACTCGTCTTCACATTCTCAGTCTGCGGCTCAATGAAGACATTGGAGTTCCTCCAGTGGCTCGGCGTCGACGTCCCGCGCTGGATCGCGAACGATCTGCGCCATGCTGACGACACCCTCGACGCGTCCTACGATCAAGCGGTCGCAACGGCGATCGAGCTGATCGCCTTTTGCCGGCGCGTCGGCGTTCCCTTCGGGCTGAACGTCGAGAGCGTCTCGATACGCAGTGTTGAGATCGAGGCCTCCGTGCGGCTCGCTGCCCGGCTAAGGGCCGAGCTCCGCCGCTAGAAGGTCGGAACTCGCACGCCAGCGAAAGTGAACCGGGGAAAGAAAGCCGTCTGCACCCGCGGCCGTACCCGCTTCCTCGCTCCTGCGGCCGCTTGGGACAGTGCCGAGAGGTCGCTGCTCGGCACCAAGTGCGGCCACGAGATCCGCGCCGAGCGCGTGACCCCTTGGCTCGAGACGGCCAGCACGCCGGCGTGAACCAAATAGTCGTTGAAGCGAGAGCGTCCTCGAGCTCGGCTGCGACGGAAGCCATCGGTCCCGAGCGACCTGCTCTCGATCCGCATCGGGCGTCTGCGTGGCTGTGGGGCTGATGCTCGCTTTACGCGGAAGGGAGCACTCTCGTGTGACGGCCTCTCGAAGTAAGAAACGCCGCGGGGAACCTGCATCGCGGCCCTGAACGGCGTTCTGGTTGGTGGGCGTTGTTGAGGATCGTGGCTCTGGTACGGTGCCCGCACGCTTTTCGCTCGTACCGCTGCTGAGGGCTTTACTGAGAGAGAGTCGAATGAGGTTTCAGGCTGGTTTCTTGAGTTCGCGTCTTCTGGCGCTGTACGCGCCGGGCGTGGCTGATGGCGTTGACAGGCATGCCGTGCACCCTCTGGGTGTCGCGCGCAGGCTGAGGCTCGCTCTCACGACGCTCGCGCTGGTGCTCGCGCTGCTCGCCTCGACGCTAGCGACCCAGGCGGCCGCCAAGGTCTACGTCACCAACCTCGGTAGCAACACGATCGGGGATTACACCACGACTAGCGCCGCCGTCAACGCGGACCTGATCAGCGGCTTGGACGAACCGGAAGGGGTGGCGGTGGAGGGGTCACATCTCTACGTCACCAATATCAGTAGCGGCACGATCGGGGAGTACGACGCCGAAACCGGCGCCACCGTCAACGCGAACCTCATCAGCGGCCTGCACGTCCCGTACGGGGTGGCGGTTGACGGGTCACACCTCTACGTCACCAACGGCAGTACCAACACGATCGGGGAGTACAACGCCGAAACCGGTGCCCTCGTCCATGCGAACCTCATCAGTGGCCTGCACGTCCCGTTCGGGGTGGCGGTTGAGGGGTCACACCTCTACGTCACCAATGCCGGTAGTAACACGATCGGGGAGTACAACGCCGAAACCGGTGCCCCCGTCCATGCGAACCTCATCAGTGGCCTCCACGACCCGGCCGGGCTGGCGTTCGACGGGTCACACCTCTTCGTCGCCAACTACGGTAGTAACACGATCGGGGAGTACAACGCCGAAACCGGCACTGCCGTCAACGCGGACCTCATCAGCGGCCTGGACGAACCGGAGGGGGTGGCGGTTGAGGGGTCACACCTCTACGTCACCAACTACGACGGCAACACGATCGGGGAGTACAACGCCGAAACCGGCACTGCCGTTAACGCCGACCTCATCAGCGGCTTGGACGGTCCGTTCGGGGTGGCGGTTGAGGGGTCACACCTCTACGTCACCAACTACGGTAGTAACACGATCGGGGAGTACAACGCCGAAACCGGCATCGCCGTCAACGCGGACCTCATCAGCGGCTTGGACGGTCCGTTCGGGGTGGCGGTTGAGGGGTCACACCTCTACGTCACCAACTACGATGGCAACACGATCGGGGAGTATAACGCCGAAACCGGCACTGCCGTTAACGCCGACCTCATCAGCGGCCTGAACGAACCGGAGGGGGTGGCGCTGGGGTCATACCTCTACGTCGCCAACTACGGTAGCGGCACGATCGGGGAGTACAACGCCGAAACCGGCACTGCCGTCAACGCGAACCTCATCGGCGGCCTGCACGAACCGGCCGGGGTGGCGGTTGAGGGGTCACACCTCTACGTCACCAACGCCGGTAGTAACACGATCGGGGAGTACAACGCCGAAACCGGCACTGCCGTCAACGCGAACCTCATCAGCGGCCTGGAGGACCCGGCCGGGGTGGCGGTTGAGGGGTCACACCTCTTCGTCGTCAACTATGGTAGCGGCACGATCGGGGAGTACAACGCCGAAACCGGCATCGCCGTCAACGCGAACCTCATCAGCGGCCTGGACGAACCGGAGGGGGTGGCGGTTGAGGGGTCATACCTCTACGTCACCAACTATGGTAGCGGCACGATCGGGGAGTACAACGCCGAAACCGGCACTGCCGTCAACGCGAACCTCATCAGCGGCCTGGACTACCCGGCCGGGGTGGCGGTCGGCCCTGAAGATCCAGCAGCCGCGATCAGCTCGCCGTCCTCCGGTGGACTCTATACCCAGGGACAGATCGTCGCGACGTCGTTCTCATGCACAGAGGCCGAAGGCGGGCCGGGGATCGAATCATGTACGGACTCAAACGGCAGCTCGGGGACCTCCGGGACACTCGAAACCTCCAGCGTCGGCGTGCACACCTACACCGTGACCGCCAAGAGCAGAGACGGGCAGAGTGCCACGGCGAGCATCACCTATACCGTCCAGGCGCCGTTGATCGCACCCTTGATCACGCCACAGCCGCCAGCGATCACTGCCGCGAGCATGACCAACAGGCGCTTCCGTGTCGCCGAGGCGGGCACGGCGATCTCGGCAGGGAAGGCCCCGCTCGGGACGAGCTTCCGCTTCACGCTGTCGGCCGCAGCGACCGTGGAAGTCAAGATCACGCGCACCGCCTCCGGGCTGCGCCACGGCAAGAGCTGCCTGGCGCCGAGCAAGAAGCTCAAACGGGCGCACGCCAAACACTGCGCACGCACGCTAACCCTCGGCACGCTGACACGGGCCAGCGAGCCCAACGGCCCCGACAGCGTCTCCTTCAGCGGGCGCATCGGACACCGTGCCCTGCCGGCAGACGCCTACACGGCGCTACTGGCGGCCAGCAACGCCAACGGGAACTCAAAGCCCGTGACTCTCGCCTTCACGATCGTGAGCCGCTAAAGCAGTCGGTCAGGCCGCGCTCCTGCTTACGCGGGCGAGCGAGCGTCCGAGCAAAGGCCGCGCTCATGCTCGCTACGGACGAAAAGCGAGCGCCTCGGACGAGCTTCCCCAGACGCCCGCCTTGGACGACGGTCGGCATTGCGGTCCGACCAAGCCGAGACGGCTGCTTCGCCCGGGACCAAGCGAGCGTCTGTCGCGTCGGAGCACCCACGAGTGGACTTCGTCCCGAGCGACAGTCTGCTCGACCCGCGCCGGGCGACTGCCGCCGTACTGCTTGTTCGTGAAACCGGCTCTACGATCGATCCGGTAAGCGATTAGTTTCGCCGTGGTCTGGAGTCTGAAGCTCGACCACCGACTCGAGCAGCTCGGGTCATCCATCCCGGAAAGGAAGCAGCACATGGCCTCGCTAGTCCTGAAGATGTCCGTCTCGCTCGACGGCTACGTCGCATCGCCCGACGGCAGCAGTGACTGGATCGCGGCGGGTCGCTCCGATGACTCCACCAGCTGGGTCCTCGAGACCGTCAGCAACGCCGGCGCGCACCTCATCGGTGCTACCACCTATGCGGAATGGGCCGCCTTTTGGCCCGGCGCCTCCGGGCCGTTCGCCAAGCCGATGAACGACATTCCCAAGGTCGTGTTCTCGAGCTCGATCGCGTCCGCTGATTGGGGCGAGACAACGATCGCCACCGGAGACCTGGCCGCAGCTATCACTCGCCTCAAGCATGAGCGCTCCGACGGATACCTGCTGGCCCAGGGCGGCGTACGTTTCGCCCGATCGCTAGTCGAGACCGGCTTGATCGACGAGTACCGCCTCGTTATCCACCCGGTCATTCTGGGCGGGGGCGACAGACTCTTCGCCGCACCGCTGACCATCGAGCCGGTGAGCACCATCGCTTTCAGCCGCCGAGCCGTCGCCCACGTCTTCGCGGCGCACCCGTGATCGATCCTATGCTCGAAAACGAGCCTGGGGGTGGTTTTGGGTGCTGTGGCCCATGTTTGCTGCGCTTGGGTGGGCTCAGATCACCTGAGATCTGCTCAAAACAGAACCACGAATGGAACCACGGGAGGTCATCCGCGCACGCTGTTCGTCTCGCGTTTCGGCTGGAGAGCGATACTTGCTCGCGGCGCGGACAGGGTCATAGCTGGACGCGGAGCGGCTCCAATGCGCGGAACACGCCGCGGTGCGCCTCCCAGCCATCCAGAAAATTGTGCGGGGGTCTGGGGCTGCCTCGAGCATGATCTCAGCGCGCCGAACCTTGGGTCCGATCTCCTTCCGTAGGAGGGTCGGGGTGAGACCTATGCCGAGCGGCAGGATGATGAACGCCTCGCTCGAGATGGCTGCTGGGTCCAGTCCCATCTCTTCCAGCGCCATGCGACAGAGGAGTATGTACCACGCCGCCTGGTCGCAGGCAGCGCCGAGCTTCTCTGAGTCGCAGACGCCGTCGGTGTATGCGAAGGACTTGATCTCACCGACGTGTAGCACTCCGCCCGCGACGGCGGCGAGACTGTCAGCCTCGAAATATGCCAGCTCGCCTGCGATGGTGCTGGTGATGACGGCGCCATCGATCAGGTTCGGTGCTTCCCTCGCACCTTCGGCGATAGACCTGAGCAAGCGACGGGTCTCTCGCGCGCGCTGCTTGAGTCCGTCGGTGTTGCGGGGGTAGCGGTGGCGCAGATCCTCGATCCTGACGGCGCTGTCCGGAAAACCCTGCCTTCTCGCGGAGAAGGCCGATGAGCACAGCGTAGCCGCTCTCCTTCAGGCGGCCTCGAAGGTCTCACCACGCTGGAAAGCCTGCGGGTCTCGTCCGACGACAGGTTTCGTATCGGTGCCTGTGCACATGCTGTCCAGGTCCGCGCGCGGCAATAGCGAGCCGCGCTGTAGGGCAATCGCTGTGACCCGCGTAGGCGCTGAGTGTCCGGATAGTTGGGGTCTTGCATGCGGCGCTGCCGAGCAGCTGCTGTCAACGAGGCCGACGGACATCTCAGCTTGCCCCTGAGCGGACACCAGGATGCGTTCCAGTAGGTCGGCAAGACACGGCAATGGCGCGCGACGCGATCGAACGCGCCTTGCAACTGCCCTTGCGGTCCGCTGGTTAGGCGCCTATCATGTGCTGTACGAGGTCGGGTCGCCGTTCAACAGGCGGCGCTGGTCTCGACCACGCCCCGGGGTAATACCCGGGGCAACTTTTTAAAGCGGTCCCAGCTGGGCCTATGACTTCGGCCGGTAGTCGCGTCTCGGGCGCGCATCATTCTCATCGAAATGCCGCAGGCCGTACCCATCCCCGTTCGGTGCGAATAGTGCGCTGAGGGCAATCCGATACCACGACACCATGCGCGGCTTCGAGTGGCTCTGCCCCGGCGTAGCCGCCTGCCATGCGGCGTATGCCGCTAGGTCAGCGAGTTGGAGCAGGCGGTCCTCATGCGAGGCTGGCATCTCAACGGTCCACTCGGCCGACGCGCTCACCGCTATTGCGTCCAGAGCTTCACGATAGTACGGCTCTTGACCGGCCCGGTCGATCACGATCCTTGACACAGACTCGCCTTCTTCTAGCACCCACTCCATCAGCCGTTCCAGCAACATTCTGTACCGGCCGCCACCGCGCGCCGCTGACCCGGTCCAGTGCCATAGGACGGCGTACACCCGCGCGGCATCCAGGCCCGCGATGTGATGAAGCGCGTGCTGGTAGACGAACTCGCGCTCATGTGTACGGAATGGTGGCGTGTCACCAAGACTCGTAACCTCGTTCGGCAGGAGCGGCCGAGCGAGCCGGTTTGCCTTCATCTCCGGCTGCTTGGCAAACCCGGGCAGCAGCGCCGCCATGCTCTCGACAAGCTGGTCCGTGACGGCCCTCGATGCGGCCACGGTCGACTCTGGCAAGCTGAGCGCACACAGCAAGAGTGTCCGCTCCGAGTCACCCGACTCGTCGATAAAGAGATGGCGCGGATCACGACTGCCGATCATGAGCAGGCGAGGCTAGCTACGCGCTCGGATCGCCGAACGCCCGGTCGACCATCTCGACCTCGCGCTCGTTCGGCGCATAGTCCGCGTAGCGTTGCGTCGTCGCCAGGTCGCGATGACCCATCCACTCCTGCCTTCGAGAGCGCATCGACCTCGGCGGTCGTCAGAAAGCGAATCTCCGCGCTCGTCCTCGCCTGCGGCAGATCGATCGCCTCACACGGATTCGAGGTGGCCCATTTCACGGGGCCGAAGGCCATGGGCGATACTGGGCTGTCGCTGCGGACGAAGTCCACTCGTGGGTGCTCCGACGCGACAGACGCTCGCTTGGTCCCCGGCGAAGCAGCCGTCTCGCTGGCTACGCGGGCGGCGCCTGCTTTCCGCGCTTAGGAGGTCGCCGTGTCTGGCCGTGTCGAGTGGCGCGGCGGGACGAAAGCAGGGCGTTTGGCTCGTGCCGACGCGGATGGCGTTGCAGCATCGTGGGAGCCGCGTCGCCGTTGACGAGACACGCTCGCAATGTGGTCGTCCGAAGCTGCCATGCGGCCGATGCGATGTCGCTACCGCTTGCCGGGGCGCTTGCAGCTACGCGCTGAGGCGGGGTAGCCAGTCCGTTGGCAGCACGGCGGGGATCTCGGGATAGTCCGGCACGACTCTGCGTGCGAGGGACTCCGCGGGGCGTCCGGCCACGAGACCGACTAGGTCCTGCATCGCGGTCAGCACTCGCACCGAGGCCCCGATCTGAAAGTCGGCTGCGCCGAGCTCCTCGCCACCGATGACGCCCGTCTCGAGCAGATTGTCAACCGTGTCGAGCAGTTCGGGTAGCTCGGCGAGATCACGCCGCACCCGGTCGTCGCTCGCGCCAGCCTGGCGCACGAATACCGGCACCACGGGGGTGAGCAGGACGCCTATGAGCGACGGTGCAGGCAGAGGGCTTGCGACATTGGCGAACCAGCGGCGCTGATCCAGGCTGTGTCGAAGGCCCCAACGGATTAGTCGGCGTGGCACGGGTTGCAGTACCGCCTCGCCCCAGCGCTCGGCCTCTTGGGCAGCCGCGCGTGCCGTAGGAGGCCCGCTGGGGTAAAGGGATGGCGTCGGGACAAGCTCCTCAAGCGCCTTGGCGATCGCGAGCGAGCCCTGCACCCGACGACCATCCGGAAGCCTCATCGCCGGCACGGTGGCCCGAGGGAACCGGTGCGCGAAAAGAGCGAGCGGGTGCCCGCCACCGAGCAGCTCCACGTAGCGGTATCCGAGCCCCTTTTGCTCGAGCATCCCCTGCACAGCGAGGACGGGGTGCGATAGCGCGATCCCATACAGACGAATGGGGCTCTCGACCACGACGTCCGAGCCTACTCTTGTGCGATCGGCACCACCGTCGTCGGTCGCGCCCGACGCGCACGACTGCTCTCACAGCCGGAAGCGGGCGTCTGCGCCGCAGCCGCGCAGACGCCGCCTGCGGACGGTGGGTGTCCGAGAAGGGGCGCTCGATGGCCTACAAGGCGGTCGCAGCGGCTCTTGTGTCACGTGATTCCAACCGATGCTCGCCGGCTCCCCGGTAGGATCTGGCGCGAATCCTTGTGTCTACACCGGAGGGGGTCGAGCCGATGAATGCGAACAAAGCGCTCTGGGAGAAGGGCGACTTCACGCGACTTGCCGAGAGCATGCGCGACAGCGGCGAGGCGCTCGTGGCTGGGCTGGGCATCACAAGTGGGCTGAAGGTCCTCGACCTCGGATGCGGCGACGGCACAACGGCAGTGCCGGCCGCGAGGATGGGCGCCGAGGTCCTCGGTGTAGACATCGCCAGTAACCTCGTCGCGGCGGGCAACACGCGAGCGCAGAGCCTCGGCCTGGCCAACTGCAGGTTCCAGGAGGGCGACGCGTCAGATCTCCATGAGCTCGGGGACGACAGCTTCGATCTGGGCGTCAGCATCTTCGGAGCCATGTTCGCTCCGAGGCCGGTCGACGTGGCCAGGGAGCTCGTCCGGGTGACCCGTCCTGGAGGCCGCGTCGTCATGGGCAACTGGATTCCAAACGATCCGACGCTGGTGGCACAGGTGCTGAAGATCGGCTCCGCCTACTCGCCGCCGCCGCCGGAGGGGTTCGTCAGCCCGATGACGTGGGGTGTCGAGGAGCACGTGATCGAACGATTCGGAGCCGCGGGGGTCGATGAGGGGGGCATTTCCTTTGAGAGGGACACCTGGATATTCAGCTACCCCGGAACGCCCTCGGAATTCCTCGCTGTGTTCAGGACCTACTATGGGCCGACTATGAACGCGTTCGAGGCTGCGGCGGCCGCCGGCCGCGAGACAGATCTGCAAGCCGAG
The DNA here is from genome assembly GCA_963714285.1 of uncultured Solirubrobacteraceae bacterium. GTDB lineage: Bacteria > Actinomycetota > Thermoleophilia > Solirubrobacterales > Solirubrobacteraceae > Palsa-744. Next base: position 1,170,842 of record CAVQNS010000004.1, on the reverse strand, counting down.
CTCGAGGCTCTCTTCAACGAACAGAACACGAGCCCGAGCGCGGACGCGACATCCATTCCCGCGACCTTTCTGCGCGTGACCGTCGCGCTCTGAGGCAGTGCAGGCCCCCGCGCCGGCCGACTCCCGGCTTCGTGGGGATGCAGTAGCACCGAATGCTGGAGCCAGCGCACGACAAAGGACGAGAGGCGGTGGTTTCGACGATGCGGGGCGCGTTGCTGTATCGGCCAGGGCGAAGGGGAGCCCAGCACGGCGGCATCGCGCTGCTTCATCGCGACACCCACTTCGACAAGCTCGCCGAAGTCCTCACATTCGAGAACGTCGAGCTTCCAGTGTCCTGAGCCGTCAGCCTAACACCGACGCCGCCAGCCTTCTACAGACGCCTCTCGTCCGAGGCGGGTGCCTGTGCGGTCGCGGCGTGGACGCTCGCTTGTAGCAGGAAGGACCACTCCCGGGCCGAGGCGAAAGGCCGCTCAGGACGCTACTCCGCGCCAGCCCGAACGACGCGACGGCGCTCGTCTGCGCTGACACGCCCCCAGACACCGTTTACCGCCGCAAACCGGCCCAGGAGCCAGCCTCAGAGCCGTCCTGGTCCCGGAGCCTGATATCAGGGAAACGAGATGGGTGGGCGTGTTGGCCTGAACGCAATCGGACCGCTCAGGCGTACGACGCACGGAATCACCGTAATGAGGTATTCCCCGGCCGGTTCGCCCTTGAGTGCTTCTGCACAGGCCTTCGGAGTGCTTTCGCCGTTGCCGGGAGCGGTCGCTTCATACGCCCGAAGCCCTGCTGCCATCGCGAATCCGGTGAGCTCGGTCGACGCAGTCGCTCGAACATACGTATCGTGCGTCGGATCGAATCCATACACGTAGATGCAGTGTTCGACGCACTCAGAGAGACCGTCCGCGTAGAAGTAGAGCTTTCCTTCTGACCAGGAGGGACCGAGCCAGAACGTTTCTCCCCCGCCTTCTTCAACTCCTTGCAGCGCGATGAGATGCTGCGGACCGCCCTTGACCGACTCGGTCAGGACCTCACCTTCGCCGTTTCCCCCTCCGTTTCTGGTGTAGAACGAGTCGGTCAGCGCCAGCCGCCCGTAGTACAGCCGCAGACCGGTGACGCTGCGGTTCGTCGTGGTTTCGCAGCGCGCGCGCGTTTCTTTGTTTGCTGGCGGGCACAGCCTTCGCGGCGCGCCGCCGAGCATTCTTCGCCCGCTGCCGTCGAGCAGACTTGTCACCACCTGATTCGCGCCCCTCACCCAAGCGACCCGATCGCCCCAAATCGTCGGCTCCCGAGCCGCGTCGCTGCCGGGGACCGCACGAGGATCGCTCCCATCGACTCCTGAAACGACAAGATGGCAACCACTTGGGCAGACCTTGTAGACGAGTAGCGCTGAGCCGGATGGACCAGGACCAACGTCGGCTTCGATCGTACGAGTGGCGGCAGGGACAGGCGGCGTCGAGATCAGGCCGTCGCTGTCCACGACAAGGTGCCAGCTCTTGTCGGTCGCGTTGTAATCACTCCACACCTGCAAGTCGCCGAAAGACTCGACGGTGGTCCCCCCGTGCAGCGGCGCGATCAACGTTGGCGCTGCAACGGCGCTACTCGCGGCAGACAGTGCAATCCAGACAGTTACCGCCAGAACTCGTCCCATGCCAGCTAAGACATCAATATCGAACCGGAGTTGCGTAGACCATCCCCGGAGGCAGAGCTTCGCCAGTTCTACCCGCGCTTCTTGGCCGCCGCTTTCCGCACCTTCGTGGGAGCTGGCGTATTCGTATTCGCCTTCTTGAACACTGTCTGCGCAACCTGGCCGCCTAACGCACCCAACCCATGCGTGGGCTGCGCTATACATGGTCGAATCTGCGTCCGTGGGCTCGTGGCCGTGCGGAGTTCCGGGGCGTTGGGCGCGCTCGCTGGTGTGTCGAGCGCGGGCAGTGGCCGTGTATCAGACGGGGTTCGCCTGACTCAGCGCGGCGGCATCCGCAGCGCCCCGTCGAGACGGATCGTCTCGCCGTTGAGCATGCGGTTCTCGACGATCTGACAGGCGAGCTGCGCGTACTCGGCGGGCAGGCCGAGGCGCTGCGGAAAGGGCACGCCGGCGCCGAGTTTCTGGCGCGCCTCCTCAGGCAGCGCGGCGAGCAGCGGCGTATCGAACAGGCCGGGGGCGATTGTGTTGACCCTGATCCCATACTGCGAGAGGTCACGCGCGGCCGGCAGCGTCATCCCGACGACGCCGCCCTTGGACGCTGAGTAGGCGATCTGGCCGATCTGCCCATCGAAGGCGGCGACCGAGGCGGTGTGCACACAGACGCCGCGTTCGCCGTCCTCGAGCGGCTCGTTGGCGATCATCGCAGTGGAGGCGAGGCGCAGCAGGTTGAAGGTGCCGACGAGGTTGATCGCGAGGATGATCTCGAACGGCATCAGCGGGTGCGGACCCTTGGAGCCGGCGACCTTCTGCGCCCAACCGGTGCCCGCGCAGCTGACGGCTATGCGCAGCCCGCCCTCGGATTTCGCAGCCTGCTCGACGGCGTCCTGCACCTGCTGCTCCTCACGCACGTCGCAGCTGACGAACTCGAGCCCGAGCTCGTCGGCGAGCGCTTGGCCCTTCTCGGCGTTGACGTCGGCGATCGTGACGAGCGCGCCGCGTGCATGAAGCGCGCGCACGGTCGCCTCGCCGAGCCCTGAGGCGCCCCCTGAGACGAGCGCGCCGCTGCCCTCGATGTCCATTGCCGGCAGCCTACCTGGATCGGCGCCGTCAGTGGATCGGCGCCGTCACCCGTCCGTCAGGCGCGAGAGCGACACCGCGAACAGCTCGTCGGGGTCGGTGAGCCAGCGCACGAGCTCCAGGCCCGCGGCGGCGAGGTCGCTCTGCAGGCGCTCGGGCGTGAACTTGGCGCTGATCTCGGTGCGCAGCTCCTCGCCGATGTCGAAGTGCACCGGCAGGTCGAGGTCGCGCACGAGCGTCGTGTGCTCGCGGCGCGCGCGCAGGCGCATCTCGACCCACTCGTTGTGGGTGTCGAACAGCGCGACGTGGTCGAAGTCCTCGGGGTCGAAGTCGGCGCGCAGCTCGCGGTTGAGCACGCGCAGCACGTTGCGGTTGAACTCGGCGGTGACTCCCTGCGCGTCGTCATACGCGGCCTCGAGCACGCGCGGGTCCTTGACGAGGTCGGTGCCCATCAGCAGGTGATCGGCGGGTCCGAGCAGGCCTGCGATCTGGCGCAGGACACGGCGACGGCTGCCCGGCGGGAAGTTGCCGATCGTGCCGCCGAGGAACGCGACGATCCGCGGGCCGGCGGCCGCCGGGACCTGGTCTAGATGGCGCTCGAAGTCGCCGATCACGCCGTGCACTCGCAGCCCCGGATACTCGCTTGTGAGCTCCTCGGCGCAGTCGCGCACCATGCTCTCGGTGACGTCCACCGGGATGTAGCGCTCGAGCGTGCCGGCGGCTTGCAGCGCGTCGAGCAGCACCCTGGTCTTGGCGGCGGTGCCGGAGCCGAGCTCGACGAGCTCGACTGCGCCGGTCAGCTCCGCGAGCTCCTCGGCGCGCTGCACGAGGATCGCGCGCTCGGCGCGCGTCGGGTAGTACTCGGGCAGGTCGCAGATCTGGTCGAACAGCTCGGCGCCGCGGGCGTCGTAGAAGTGCTTCGGCGGCAGCTCCTTGAAGGGGCGCGTGAGGCCATCGAGCACGTCGTTGGCGAGCGAGCGCTCCTCGCTGCCGTCGAGGTGCGACTCGATGCGGATCGACGCCTCGAGCGGCTCGAGCGGCGGCTGCGGCGCCGAGGGCTCCATCACGCCTCCCTCGCCAGTCGCACGCCGGCGAAGATCTGGTGCCGCTGGGGCAGATCCCAGTTGCGGAAAGTCGTGCTCGCGACGCGCGGGTGCGTTGCCCAGGAGCCGCCTCGCAGCACCCGGTAGTTGCTGCCGAAGAACACCTGCGAGTACTCGCGGTACGGGTATGGCGAGAACCCTGGATAGCCGTCGAAGTGGGAGCAGGTCCATTCCCACACGCGGCCCACGCCCGTGAGCCCATCTCCATTCTGCTGGGTCCAGGTCGCCGCCCTCTCCCACTCGGCCTCGGTGGGCAGACGCGCGCCGTGTGCGCGCGCGAAGGCGTCGGCCTCGAACCAGGAGACGTGGCACACGGGCGTCTCCGGGTCGCCGGCGGCGGCCGCCGGATGGTGCGCGATGTCGTACTCCTCCTTCCAGGCCCAGCCCTCACGCGACCACCACTCGCGCCGTTCATAGCCACCGCCCTCGGCGAAGCGCATCCAGCTGCCGTTGTCGACGGGGCGCCGCGCGACCCTGAACGCAGGCACCTCGAGATCGTGGCGTGGGCGCTCGTTGTCGTATGCGAAGCCGTGCTCGTCGGCACCCATGGCGAAAGTGCCGGCAGGGACCTCGATCCAACCCTCCGGCGTGTCGCGCGCGCTCAGCGGAGCCTGCATGCGTGCCTGCTCCGTGGCGGGCAGCAGGCCGGCGATGTCCATCGTCTGGCGCATCGTCTCGGAGTGCTGGAGCTCGTGGCGCAGCACCATCTCGCAGAGCACGCCGTCGCCGATTCCGCGCTCGGCGATCACCCTGGCGACGCGCGCGCTGACGGCGGCCATGTACGCCCTCGCGTCGGCTGGCCCCAAGGCCTCGATCTCGCCGCGTACCGCGCGCGGCGTCTCGAACGCGTCATACAGCGTCGCGAGCTCTCCTCGCAGCAGCTCGAGTCCGCCATAGCGGTGGCCGAGCCACAGGTCCTCGTATGCGGCGATGTGACCGAGATCCCACACGAGCGGGCTCATGATCGGCGAGTGGACACGCTCGAGCTGCTGCTCGTCGAGGTCGGATACCAGCGCCAGCGTCCGCTCGCGCGCCGCGCCCATCGCCTGCAGCATCTGCGCGGCGTCGAGGGAGAGGGGGGTTTGCTTGATCGCGCGGGTAGCCATGGCTCGCCGTGATGCTCTGCTCTGGGGACGACCGTGCCGGATCACTCTAGAACGAAAGTCATCCCGACGGGAAATACCGTTACAAGATCGTTGCGAGGCTACCCGCGATCAGTCTGCGCCAGTCGCGTTGCCGGGCCGATAGTTCTGCGGACCCGTGTCGTTCCAGCGGGCGATAACGGGCGTCTCGCGCTCGTGGCCGAGCACGCAGATCGCCGCTGTGGACAGACCCAGGCGAGCTCCGCTCTCGGGTCCGAGCGCGACCCAGCGGGCGCCGAGCACGCGCAGCAAGTGCCCGTGCGAGAACACCGCCACTTCGCCGCCGTCGGCTTTGATCTCATCGATCACGCGGTCCGCGCGAGCGCCGACGTCGGCGGGACCCTCGCCGCGGCGGGAGCCGTCGCGCCACAGCAGCCAATCCGGCTGCTGCTCACGGATCTCCGGGGTCGTCAGCCCCTCGTAGTCGCCGTAGTCCCACTCGAGCAGGTCCGGACGCAGCTGCGCATCGGCGTCCAGCCCGCACAGCTCACAGGTTTCGCGTGCGCGCAGCGAGGGGCTGAGCAGCACGAGGTCGAAGTGCCAGCGGCTGAGTCGCTCGCGCAGCGCCCGGGCGATGTCGCGGCCGTGCTCGGTGAGCGGGATGTCGCTGCGCCCGGTGTGGCGACCGTGCAAGCTCCACTCCGTCTCGGCGTGGCGCACGAGCACCGCCTCGCCGGCATGTGGACCGCTCACGCTTTTGGCCCTGGGGGCGCAGCCGCGTCGTCGGCGATCACCGTCAGGCGCTCGCGCCTGAGCAGGCTTGCGGGCACGTGGCGGCTGGGCGGGGCAAGCGCCGCGGCGAGCGCGTCGGCCTTGCTCGCGCCGGTGGCGAGCAGCAGGCACTCGCGCGCCGCCAGCAGCACCGCGAGGCTCAACGTGATCCGCTCGGGGGGAGGCTTGGGCGAGTCAGTCACGCCGAGCGACACGGCATCCTCGCCGGCGTCCAGGGTTGCAGCGCCGGGGAACAGGGACGCGACGTGACCGTCGGGGCCGATTCCCAGCACGATCAGGTCGAGCACTGGAACCGGCGGCGCGCTTGCGCCGGGCGGATCCTCGCGCGACAGCTGTCGCCTGAGCTCCTGGGCGTAGCGGCGGGCGCCCTCCTCAGGACCCGCCTCACCGTGCATGCGATGCACCCGCTCGGGTGTTATCTGTGCGCCGGCGAGCAGCGTCTGCGCTACCAGCCGGTAGTTGCTTTCCTCGTCATCCGGCCCGACGCAGCGCTCGTCGGCAAACCACACCTCAACGTCGTCGAGCTCCTGCGCTTTGGCGCCAAGCAGCTCATATGTGCGCCCAGGGGTGGTGCCTCCGGAGAGCGCGAGGTGCGCCACGCCGCGCTGCTCGCGCGCATCGCTCAGCTGGCGCACCACGTGCGCGGCGGCCCGCTGTGCGACGGTCTCGGCGTCCGGGCATGCTGTCAGGCGGGTCATCAGATCGGCGTGCCACTCACGCCAGCATCGCCCTCGCGGCCTGCAAGGCGGGCACGTAGGTGGGATCGCGCAGCAGCGCTTGGCGGATGCCCTCGCCGAGCACCCCCATCTCGCCACGTGAGGCTCCTGGGATCGTCCATTCGCGTTCCTTGCCGTGGCTGTCGCGCCGGCGCGCGCGCAGACCACCGGCGCCGCGACTGAGGCGCAGATGCAGCCCCGAGTCTGTTTCGAGCGCGAGGCTCTCGAGCCCTGGCACCTGTAGCTCCGGGGCGGCTTCGAGGCGCACGGCTACCGAGCGCTCACCGGCGTGCGGGGAGGCGACGAGCGCGCCGCCGTCGTCCGCGAGCGTCCCGGTCTGCCAGCTCAGACGTGACGCCAGCCAGCCGACCAGGAGCATGGCGGCGGCGGTCGAGGCGGGATGGTGGCGCACGGTGACACCGGAGATCATGCCCAGTTCTCGGCGCAGCCAAACGGGGTCGAAGGTGGCCGCGACGCGCTCGCGCCACGGCGTCGAGCGCAGCCACGCGAGGTCCACGACGTATGCCTGCTCGCTGAGCTCGAACGCACGGTCCAATGCCTCCCGCGCGACCGGCTCCTCGACCGAGTCCAGCAGCACGGCCTGCGACAGCGCCAGCAGCTCGCTCACGATCTCGTGGTGGCCATGCGGCGACCACAGCAGCGTGGGCAGGTCGGTGACCACCAGCGGATCGGCGATCGTGAGCAGGTCGTCGAGGTGGCGATCGCCGAGCTCCACCACTACCGTCTCGTGCAGCAACGCGAGCTCGCCCGGCGCAGACGCGGCTTCGGAGACGATCATCACGCGGGCGTCCAAGCGCTCGCGGTGCGGCTCGTAGGAGAGCACGAGCAGACGCGAGGCGTGGTAGCGGCCGACGCCGCGCAGGCGGTTTGCGATCTCACCGCTCCAGTCTCGGTCCACGAACGCGATCATGTTCAGCACGCGCGCCGGCAGGAAGTCGTCGTTTTCCCCGTGCACCTGCACCAGCAGATCGCGCAGCGCCGCTTCGATCGCGTCGGGCGTGGTGCCCTGGGCGCTCCAGACGGCGTCGCTGCGGGTGCTGTCGTCCTCGCCGGCGCTCATCAGATCGCGCGCCAGCTATCGCCCTCGCGCAGCAGCTGCTCGGCCTCCTCGGGCCCCTGCGAGCCCGCTTCGTAGTGCGCCACCGGCGGGGTGGGTGGGCGCACGTCATTCGCCCAGGCTTTGACGATCGGATCGCAGATGCGCCATTGCGCCTCGACCTCGTCGTTACGCGTGAACAGCGTCGCGTCGCCCCGCATCGCGTCGGTGATCAGGCGCTCATAGGCCTCGGGGGACTGCGACAGGAAGGCGGTGCCGTAGAGGAACTCCATGTTCACCGGGCGGATGCTCATGCGCGTGCCGGGGATCTTCGCGCCCAGCCGCAGCGAGACGCCCTCGTTGGGCTGCAGCGTCAGCACGAGCTGGTTGGGCTGCACTCCGAGCGAGCCGTCCTGGCTGAAGGCGAGGTGGGGGACGGGCTTCAGCGTGACCGCGATCTCGGTGATCTTGCGCGCGAGGCGCTTGCCGGTACGCAGGTAGAACGGCACCCCCGCCCAGCGCCAGTTGTCGACCTCCAGGCGCAGCGCCGCATAGGTCTCGGTGGTCGAGCCTTCCGGCACGCCTTCCTCTTCGAGATAGCCCGGCACGGCATCGCCGCCGGCGTGCCCCGCGCTGTATTGCGCGCGCACCGACATGTCCGGGATCTCGACCGCCGTCGGCTGTGGGATCGCCTGCAGCACCTTGACCTTCTCGTTGCGCACCTCTTCGGCGGTGAAGTTCACCGGCGGCTCCATCGCGACGTGGCATAGCAGTTGCAGCATGTGGTTCTGGATCAGGTCGCGCAGCGCGCCGGCGCTGTCGTAGTAGTCGGCGCGGGAGCCGATGCCGAGATCCTCGGCTGCGGTGATCTGCACGTTCTCGATGTAGTTGCGGTTCCACAGCGGCTCGAACATGCCGTTGGCGAAGCGGAACGCCAGCATGTTCTGGACGGTCTCCTTGCCGAGGTAGTGGTCGATGCGGTAGACCTGCGTCTCGTCGAAGATCCCGAGCACGCGGCGGTTCAGCTCGCGCGCCTCCTCGAGCGTCGTGCCGAATGGCTTCTCGATGATCAGGCGCACCTCGCCGTTATCGTGATGGGCGAGCTTGGAGCTGCCGAGCCGCTCGACGATCACGGGAAAGAAGCTCGGCGCGGTCGACAGGTAGAAGGCGCGGTTCAGCGGCTCGCCGGCTTCTTTCTCGAACTCGTCGAGCACCGTGCGCAGCTCGCTGTAGACGGACTCTTCGTCGAACGTGCCGGGCACGTAGCGGACGTTGTCGAGCAGGCCTCGCAGCACGTCCTCGTCGGGTGTGCGCCTGGAGAATCGCCGAATCGCCTGCTCGCACTCGCCGCGGTAGTCGTCGTCCTCTTTTTCTTTGCGTGAGACGCCGACCAGGTGAAAGCGCTCGGGCAATGCGCCCTCATGCGCGAGGTTGTAAAGCGCGGGCAGCAATTTGCGCCTGGCCAGATCTCCCGTGGCGCCGAAGATGACGAGCGTCGTGGGTGCTACCGGCAGACGCTCGAGGCCGGCCGTGAGCGGGTTCTCCGGCTCTGGCTCCCCGGTCGGACGTCCCGCTGCGACGGCCACCGTCAGCGACCCCCGCTTCCAGCGCGGCCTTTGCCGCTCGACTTGGTGGCGCTGGCCGTGGCGGTCTGTGCGGGCGCGCTCTTGACGGCGTGACCGCCGAACTGGTTGCGCAGCGCCGCCAGCACGCGGTCGGCGAAGTCGCCGTTACCGCGCGAGCGAAAGCGCTCGTACAGCGAGGCGGTGATCACCGGCGTGGGCACGTCAAGGGCGGTGGCGTCCTCGATCGTCCAGCGGCCCTCGCCGGAGTCCTCGGTGTAGCCCTCGATCGAGCCGAGGTCGTTGCCGTCGGCTTCGAAGGCGCGCGCGGCGAGTTCGCACAGCCATGAGCGCACCACCGAGCCTTGGCCCCAGAGATGGGCGATCTTGGCGTTGTCGAGCTCGTACTCGCACTTGTCGAACACGTCGAAGCCCTCCGCGTAAGCCTGCATCAGACCGTACTCGACCCCGTTGTGGACCATCTTCACGTAGTGGCCCGCACCGGATCCGCCGAAGCGCAGCCAGCCGCGCGGGCCGATCGCCGCAACGCTCTGCTCGTTGGTCTGCGGTGCGAGTACGTCGAGGATCGGCGCCAAGCGTTTGACCGCTTTCGGCGGCCCGCCCACCATCATGCAGTAGCCCACTTCCAGCCCCCACACGCCGCCGCTGGTGCCGACGTCGACGTAGTCGATGCCGCTCGACTTCAGTTCGGCGGCGCGGCGCTTGTCGTCTGTCCACTTCGAGTTGCCGCCGTCGACGATCATGTCGCCGCGATCGAGCAGCTTGGCGAGCTTGTCGACCGTTTCCTGGGTGGGCCTGCCGGCGGGGACCATGATCCACACGATCCGCGGTGCCTGCAGCTGCTTGACGAGGTCCTTCAAGCTGCCCGCGCCGGAGGCGCCGTTCTTGGCAGCCTGTTTGACGGCCTTCTCGTCGAAGTCGAACGCCACGACCTCGTGCTCGGAGTCGCGGCGGATGCGATGCACCATGTTGCCGCCCATCTTGCCCAGCCCGACGAAACCGATCTGAGTCACTTTTGCTCCTTGATGGTTGCGGTCAGAGCGCGCAACGCGCCCACGGGGTCATCGCCTTGCAGCCGCACGCGCTCGGCCGGCAGGCCAAGCTCGCGCAGCGTGTTCAGGTCGCCGATCGCCTGTGCGTTCTTCAATGTGGTGAAGCTGTCGGCTCCGCCCACGCCACCCGGTATCTCGACGTCGCTCGGGCCGTCGTGGATCAGCTGCAGGAAGCGCCCCGTCTTCGGGCCTCCCTTGTGAAACTGCCCGGTCGAGTGCAGGAAGCGTGGGCCATATCCGAACGTGGTCGTTGCCTGAGTCGCCGCGCGGATGACCGTGCGCAGCTCGTTTGCCGCCTCGTCGAACGCGGGCGAGGGCTCGCTGTAGGACATGATCGCCACATACTGCGGCGGCTTGGCGTCGAGCAGCAGCGCGCGCAGCGCAGCCGCGTCCGCGTTCGACACAGACGGCAGCTCGTGCTTGGCTTTGTAATCGGCGAGCACGTGCTTGGTCGCATCCTTGGCCTGCTGCACGTTGGGCTGGTCGAACGGGTTGATCTGAAGGCCCCAGCCGGCTGTCGCGACCGCCAGCTCCCACAGCAGGAACAGGCGTCCCAGGTCGCGGCGCCCGTGGGTCGGCATCGTGATCACCGGATGCCCCGCGTCCGCGAGCGCCTGCACGGATGCGTCGACGCCGGCGTCGGGTGCGGCGAGATCCGGCAGGTAGGCGAACACGCGGTCCTCGCCGTAGACCTCCCGTCCACCCAGGGGCTCGTCGGCAACGGGCAGGATGCCAGTGCCGTGCTTGCCGGTCGACTCGGCCACCAGCTGCTCGAGCCACAGGCCGAGCCCGGGCAGCGTCGCGGAGATCACGAACGTGAGCTTGTCGCGCCCGGCGCGCGCGAGACCGCTGAGCGCGGCTCCCAGCCACACGCCGGCATGCTCGCTCGCTTTGCCTGTCTCGTCGCTGAGCGGCGTCTTCCAGGCGCCGGCTGCGCCCTCGAGCAGCGCGCGCACGCCCAGCCCCATCAGCGCGGCAGGAACGACGCCGAAGGCTGATAGCGCGCTGTAGCGTCCGCCGATGCTCGGGTCGCCGGCGAACGTCTTGAGGAAGCCGTGCTCCTGCGCGAGCGCCTCGAGGCCCGAGCCCGGATCGGTGATCGCGATGAAGTCGTTGCTGTTCTCGAAGGCGGAGAAGAAATGCGCGAACAGCGACAGCGGCTCGATCGTGCCGCCGGACTTGGAGGAGACGAGGAACAGGGTGTGGTGCTGGCCGACCGCCTCACGGTCCAGCGCCGAGGCGATCGTCTGGATCCTCGCCGCGTCGGTCGAGTCCAGCACGTGCAGTCGCGGTCCACTCGTATGCCCGGCGAAAGAGCGGCGCAGCACCTCGGGGGCGAGCGAGGAGCCGCCCATGCCCAACAGCACGATGTCCTCGAGTCCGGCGTCACGCGCCTCGGCCGCGAACAGCTCGAGCGCGCCCAGCTCCGCGAGCTCCCGCTCGGCGATCGTCAGCCAGCCGAGGCGGTTGCCGATCTCAGGCGTTCCGGGCGCTCCCCACAGTGTCGCGTCGCCTTCGCGCAGGCGCGCGGCGACACGCTCTGCTGCAACTGCCTCCAACCGCTCGTCGACCGAAGCTCGAAGCGACGCGGGGATACTCACGCGCACGGTCGGAGTAGGGTCGCTCACGCCACGATCGTAGTGACCGTGGCCCTGGTATAGGTTTCCGACGCGCCGGTGAGCTCAGACCCTTCACATCAGCTGCCAGATCGCAACCTCGCGTTGGAGCTCGTGCGCGTCACCGAGGCGGCCGCGCTGGCGGCCGCTCCGCTGGTGGGCAGAGGCGACAAGGAGGCGGCCGACCAGGCTGCGGTAGATGGCATGCGCTACATGCTCCACTCGATCCAGATGGACGGCGTGGTGGTGATCGGAGAGGGTGAGAAGGACGAGGCGCCGATGCTCTTCAACGGCGAGCAGATCGGCGACGGCTCGCCGCCGCAGGTGGACATCGCGGTCGACCCGCTCGAGGGCACCACGCTGGCGGCGCACGGGATGCCAAGCGCGCTTGCGGTGATCGCGCTGTCGGCGCGCGGCACGATGTTCGACCCGGGGCCGTGCGTGTACATGGAGAAGATGGCCGGTGCTCCCGACGTCGCCGACCTGCTCGACCTCGACCGCCCGCTCGGGGAGACGGTCAGGCTTGTCGCTCACCGGCGCGACTGCCCGGTCGGCGACGTGATCGTCGTCGTGCTCGACCGGCCGCGTCACGAGCAGGGCATCGCCGAGATCCGCGCTGCCGGTGCGAGGGTGCGCCTGATCGCGCACGGCGACGTCTCAGCCGCGCTGCTTGCCGTGACCGAGCGCTCGCCGGTCGACCTGCTGTGGGGGATCGGAGGCACGCCCGAGGGCGTGATCTCGGCGGCGGCGGTCAAGTGTCTCGGTGGTCAGCTGCTGGGGCGCCTGTGGCCGCGTGACGAGACCGAGCGCAAGGCCGCCGAGGACGCGGGCTATGACCTGGCGCAGGTGCTCGATCGCGATGACCTCGTCTCGGGAGAGGACGTGTTCTTCTGCGCGACCGGCATCACCGACGGCGATGTGCTGCAGGGGGTGCGCTATCCGAGCGCCGGTGGAGCGACGACCGAATCGCTGGTCACACGCGCGCGCACGGGCACGATCAGGCGCATCCGCGCCACGCACGATCGCGCGAAGCTGCGCGCCGTGGGCGGCGAGCGCTATTCGACGGGAACCGGAGGGCCGTGAGCTTGCGCGCGGCTGCAGCGGCTGTCCGCTGCGCTGCGAAAACGGGCCGCTGACACGGCTTGAGCATGGATACACGGACTGCTAGCTTGACCCAGTGAAGGTGCGTAAAGTGCTGAGGAGCACGCGCGCGTGGCTTTTGGCTCTTGGCGCTACCGCAGCGGTCGCAGGCTGCGGCTCTGGGGGAGCGGCTCAATCCAAGGAAGGGGAACAGAGCGCGGCGGCGATAGAACGCAAGGAAGAAGCGGCTGAAAGCCAGGCGGAAGCTGCGGAAATCGCCAAGAACCACGAACTTCTGACGGCGATCGAAAGCAAAACGCGCGAAGAAGCAGCGGACGAAAACGCCAAGCGCACAGAAGCAATCGCGGCGGCCAGAGCCAAGAAGAAAGAACAGGCAGCCGAAAAGAAGGCCAAACAACGCGAAGAAGAAGCAGAAGCGAATGCCAACAAACGCGAACAGGCGTTGAAGGCGCAAGCGCGCGAGAAGCGGGAAGCGTCCGCCAAGCACAAGCATGCGACGAAGACGCCTACAGACACCAGCAGCAACGCCCCGAGCACCGTTGAAGGCACGTCCTCGACGGCAGCCGAAAACAAACCGGTGAGCACTTCTCCAGCACAGACGCCGGCGGCGGTGACGCCGGAATGACCGAGCCGCAACGGCGCCTATATCGTGGCACTGATGTCAGCGGGCTGGTGCGCGCCGCGTCGCGCTTGCTGGTGTTGCTCGCCGTCACCGCACTGATCGCGGGCTGCGGAAGCAGCTCCTCAGGTGGTGGGGCAGAAGCGGAAGCGGGCGGCGCGGAAAAGAGCGCCGCAGCCGAACCCGCGGTCAGCGAAAGCGCTTCCGAAGCCGAGGCGAAAAAACGAGAAGCAGCTGCCGAAGCGGCATCTGTGGCGGAAGCCAAGAAGCGCCGCGAAGAAGCCAAGCAGGCAGCGGCGCGAGCCGCAAGTGAACCGCGGGCCAAGCAGCACGGCTCTACACGCAAAGGTTCGGGCAAGAGCGGCGCCGGCACGAAGAGATCGGCGCAAGCCGGCAAAGGCTCGAAGAAGAAGTCGAACAAGGCCACCAGCCGCGGCTCGGGCGGGGACGCCGCCGAACAGGCAGCTCGCAAGAGGTTCGCCGAAGAAGAAGCAGCCGAAGTGAAGGCCTTCAAGAAACTCGAACAGGGGGAAGGCAAGTGACGTGCTCGCCGCGCGGAGAGAGCGAGGCCGTGCGCTGCGGGCGAGCGAGGCCATTGCGCTGCGGGTGAGCGAGGCCATGCGCTGCGCAGCCGCGGGCGAGAACTCAAGGATCGAAGCGCCGCACCTTCGATTCGGCTAGATCCAATCGCGCAAGCGAACGCAGAAACGCGTGCGTGACGATCACGTGGATGCGCGACTGCGTTTCGTTGTAGAGCCACTGTCCGAGCCTCGAGGCGATCGACGGATAGAAGTTCGCGACCTCGATCTCGACGTGCAGGCGGGCGTGCTGGGGGTCGAGCCCGGGCCGCCGGCGCACGTCGATCTGCAGGTAGCCGCGGCCGTTGCGCCCCTGCCGTGACACCAGCAGACCGCGCGCGATGCGCCAGCGCACGAGCCCGCGCTCACGATCCATCTCATATTCGGGTGCGAGGAACGTCAACAGCTTCAGCGGTCGTGCGAGCAGCACCACCGAGCGCTCGTGCTCGCTGTAGCGGACACGTATCAGCCCGAGTGTCACGCGTGTCAGAAAGCGCCAGTACGTGCGCGCCAGGCGCTCGAGATAGGCAGGCGTCCAGATCTCCCTGAGCGCCGACTCCTCGATCACCAGTTCGGCCCTCTGCACCGAGCGGACCGCGCCGGTGTCGCGGTCGAACGAGGTCGAGTCCCCGAGATCGGCGATCACCGCTCGCTCGCGACGAGCTCGGCTCGGCTTCAGGCTGCGCACGGCTCCTGCAGGCTACCTTCGGTGGAGACGTCCGCGTTCGACGATGTCGTCCCCGGCTGCTGCTATTCAACAGCTGTGGCCGACGAGACGCGCACCAGTCGCCCAGCACGCGCCCGAGCGGTCGCCGAGCTGCCTGCAGACGCACTGCTAGCGCGCGCTGAGGAGCTCGCGCGTCGATGGGCGATCGCGCTGATCCTCGACCGCCCGCTCAAATCGATCAGCGAGGTGCCGCTCGAGGACCTTGCGCGCGAGGCGCCGTCGCTATGCGCGCTGGTGCTGCATGCGGTGCAGTCCGACGTAGCGCTCGAGCGCCTGACCGGCCTCGACGATTTCACCGGTCGCGCGAACGTCGTGGCGGGGCGCCTGACCGCGGTCTGCGGTGCGGGCGAGGCGGCGGCGCTGGTCGAGGCGGTGGAGGCGTTGCGCGGCGTGCTGTGGGAGGCGCTGCTCGACCAGCTGACAGAGCCCTCAGCGCGGCTGCTCGCGGACATCGGCGACCGACTCGCGTACGTGTGCGCGTCGCTGCTCGCTACCGCCCTCGCGTCGCCGATCCCCGATCGCGCGGACCAGGCGCCCGGCGCGGCAATCGCGGAGGCACCGGTGTCGCACGAGCCAATCCGCGCCTCATCTCCGCCAGGCGAGGTGGTGATCGTCGACGAGCGTGTTCCGGAGGCGGAGCGCGTCGCCGCGGCCGCTCCCGGCCACGTCGCCGCGGCCGGGAGCGCGCGCCCATGGGAGCGTTCGCGGCCCTGGGATGAGCCGCCATCGGTGCCGGCCGACAAGATCGAGATTCGCGATGAGCGGCGCGAGGGAGGACCGACGGCATGGATCTCCTCGATTGGTGCGCAGCTCGATCGCTTCGAGCGCGACAGCCGGCCGTTTGCGGTGCTGCTGGTGGAGCTGGTGGAGCTCGAGCGGCTGCGCCGCCAAGAGCCTCCCGAGGGGCTCTTGCGACTGGCGGAGCGGCTCGAACAGGCGCTGGCGGCCGCGCTTGGGTCACGGTCTGGCTCGCTGACGCGTGAGCGGCCGGGCAGGTGCTGGCTGCTCGTGCCCGGGACCGATCGGGCCGGCGCCGAGCACTTGGCTGAGCGCTTGCTGCACGAGCCTCGCATGCACGCCGACGCGCGCTCGACCCGGTTCCAGCTGGCGATCGGCATCGCAGTGTGCCCTGAGGACGGACGTGAGCCGGCGGCGCTCGCCGCGCACGCGGACGTTGGGCTCTACGCTGCCCGCCTGGCACACCGTGCTTCGCTTGCTCAACAGGCGACGCACGGGGACAGGCCCGCGTAGGCCCGGCGATCTTTGCTGCTTGGTGAGCAGTCTGCTGTGCTCGAATCCGAGGCCGGCGCACCCTCTCGTCGCGTCCGCCGCACGGCTCGCGACCTTCGCGTGATGCTGTGTCCCGGCCTAGTGTTCAGCGACGGATGTACCTGCCACGCGCCAAGCGATCCTTAGCGTTTCGGGCCGCCCGGCTGGCGCGGCGCTTGCCCGGGCTGGGACTGGTGGTTGGCGCCTGCGCGCTCGGAGGATGCGCCAGCGTAGCCGCTTCCGGCTCGCCAGGCTCGTCACGAGGAGAGGTTGCTGGACCGGTCGTGCAGGCGCACACGCTGCCAGGCGACCGGCTGATGGCCGGGCCGGTGCTGCTGGACCACCGAGCGGTGTGGGTGGAGGCTGGCCACCGGCTGCTCGTGCGCTCGCTCGACGCGCACGGCCGCACGCGCACGCTGTTCTCCACCTCAGCGACGCCGGGAGCGCCGAAGGGCACGCGCTGGCCGTTCTTCGTGCACAGCATCGCGGCAGGTGATGGGCGGGTGGCATTCATCGAGTCGGTGATCCGGTGTGCCTCTGCTCCGCCTCGCACCCGGAATTGCTCGTCCGGCGCCGAAAACCCGCCGACCGATTCGGTCACGCTGTTCGCAGGCCCACCGGGCGCGATCAGACCGGTCGAGTCGCTCGTCCCTCCAGCCCCCGAGTGCCAAGGGCCACCGGAACCATCGGCCGTCGCGGTCACGGACGCCGGCCTGGTTGACTACGAGGTATCGGCCTACCCGTGCCGCCGAGGAGTTTCACGATTGGTGCTACGCAGCTTCTCCGGCCGGCTCCTACGGGTGCTGGCCAACGGGCTACCGGTCGTCACGCCGTTCCTCGCCGCGGGCGACTGGGTGGCGCTCTTCAAGAGTGCCCTGGTCGTCGGCGAGCAGGACGAAGTCCAGATCATCCGCGTCAGCAACGGACAGGTCGTGCGGAGGCTACGTCCCAGGCCCCCCAGCGAGAAGATCGAGGACTTCGCCTTGGATAGCTCGGGAACATTCGCCCTCATGACCGAACCGCGTCGCGCCCCCTGCGGGCTACGCCTCGCCTCAGACGTGCTGAGCGTCGGGCAGATCGGAAAGCCGGGCCTGCAGATCCTGACCAAAGAAGCCCTCGGGGAGGAACCGCCGACCACGGCATTCGCCCTAGCCGGCGGGCAGGTGGCGTACGCGCAGCCAACCGGCAGCTGTGCTCCCAGCAGCCAGGTTGTGGTCGCGAGCCCCGGGGCGTCTCCCACGCCCATCCCGGGACTGGAACTGGAACTGGGTACGCGGCTGGCATTCGATGGCAGCGTCGTGGCCACCGCGCACGACGACACGGTGCAACTAGCCACGCGCTCCGCTCTCCGCCACTCTCGCACTCAGGGGACCTACTAGCCCGCCGCGTAGCCCGGCGGGGGACCTACGGTTCGGTGGCGAGCGCCCCGCCGGTGAGCGAGGGGCTGGAGGAGCCGGGCGGCAGGCCGAGCGTAGGTGTGTTGGCGGTTTTGCCGACGATGTGCGTCCCAATGCGCACGGTCTCAGCGATGCCGAGTGCTTCCGCGGCACTCGCCGTCAGATCCCAGTCGGCGTTGTGGCTGTAGGGGCCGCGGTCGAGCACAGGCACGGTCAGGCTTTGGCTCTTGTACGTGACCTTGACGAGCGTGCCGCACGGGAGCGTGCGGTTGGCAACTCCCACGACGCCGGGCGTCAGCGTCTGCCCGCAGGCGGTCTGCTTGCCGTAGAAGCCGGGGCCGAACCAAGTGGCGATGCCGGTCGTGCGCGTGTTCGCGGCGGGCGCCGGACCGGACGGCGCGGCGGCGCCGCCAGAGCTCGCGAGCGCGGTCGGGGCCGAGCTCAGTGTGCAGGCGGCGCCGGCGAGCAGCACGAGCAGCAGCGTGTATGTGTTCAGTGCGATTCTCATCCTGTGGCACGCCTACGGGGTGAGCTGACGGGCTCGCGCGGCAGCTGAGTGCGGCGCTACGGCCCCGATCGGGCCGATTCGCCCCGGCGGATCGAGACGATCCGCATTGGGTCCCCCGTCCGCCCGACCTGAGTCGTGGCGGCTCGGCGTTGCGCGGCAGTATACAAGCCCCACTGACCTTCGGCCGCCCGCGACCGGGTGCTCGCGCGGTCGGCTGAGCTCATGCAGACTCCAGAGCTGTGGTCAGGAGAGCAGAGCTGTGGTCAGGAGAGCGGCAGGCGCGAGAGGACGTCCTTCAGAAGCCGCTCGCCCGTCGCGAAGCCTGCCTTGGCCAGCTCGCCCACGATCTCGGCGGCGGAGGCGACGAGCTCGGCGCCTCCGGGTGGATGTACGGACCCTCCTGTGCGCTCGCCCTCGCACTCGAACCCCTGCCGGGGCGCCGGCTCGGCCACCAGCAACGGCTTCACCGTGCCGTTCGTCGGACGTTTGGCGGCTCGCGTGGGGACGACTTTGGCGGTTTTCGCAGCTTTTGCGCCGGTACGCGACTGGGAGGACGCACGCCCGTTGGAATCGGCTTTGGCCGCTGATCCAGGAGACGAGGGCGCCCGACCATTTGAACGAGCCGGTGCCGCCACTGCGTCCTGGTCCGCGGCGCTGGCGCGCCGCGCCGCTACGCGTCGCGGGCTCGAGCGTTGTGGTCTGGTGCGCGGCAGCTGGGAGAGCACGCCCTCGCTCTCGCCGTCGCGACCGTTTTGACGAGGGCGTGCGGTTTTCCCCGGACGCTCGCTGTCTTTTGAGGGGCTCATCTCGCACATCATTGCTTAATGCGGCGCGCGAGCAAATCGGCAAGCGCTCCAAAAGATCGCCGGGACGCGTTAGCATGGACCCCTGGAGAGCCGACTTGATCTGTAACGTCGGCAGGGCTGCGACCGTATGTCCGTCGGTGTAGCTGTTCTCAGCCATAAGCTTGCACGAGGCCGTCTCGCCTTCGGTTGTCGATCGCGGAAGAAATGGAAACACGAATGTCAGTAGTCGAGCTGCAGGAGCTGGATGAGGTCAAGGGCCTTGTTGCCAAGGGGCAGCAGGTGGGAGTCCTCTCCTATGCGGAGATAACCAAGGCGGTGTCCGAGCTGGACTTGGACGAGTCCGACGTAGAAGAGCTGCACGGCTTCTTCGAGCGCTCGGAGATCGAGCTGGTCGAGGAGATCGACCCGGCGATCGCGGCCGCGTCGCTCGTCGAGCGCGCGCCGGACAAGCGCGGCAGGCGCAAAGCGAAAACAGCGCTCGATCTGAAGCCGGACATGACGACCGACTCGCTGCAGCTGTTCCTCAAGGACATCGGCAAGGTGCGCCTGCTGACAGCCCAGGAGGAGGTCGACCTGGCCAAGCGCATCGAGCGAGGAGACCTCGACGCCAAGCAGAAGATGGTCGAGTCGAACCTACGCTTGGTCGTGTCGATCGCGAAGAACTACCGCAACCAGGGATTGCCGTTCCTCGACCTGATCCAAGAGGGCACGCTCGGCTTGGTGCGCGCCGCGGAGAAGTTCGACTACCGCAAGGGCTTCAAGTTCTCCACCTACGCGACCTGGTGGATTCGCCAGGCGATCGCGCGTGCGCTGGCCGACAAGGCGCGCACGATCCGCATCCCAGTGCACGTCGTCGAGAAGCTCAACAAGATCGGGCGCGCCGAGCGCAAGCTCGTGACCGAGCTCGGGCGCGAGCCGACCGCCCAGGAGATCGCCGACGTCACCGGCATCGACCCGGAGGAGGTCGACTCGATCAAGCGCTCCGCGCAGGCGCCCGTCTCCCTCGAGAAGCCCGTAGGCGACGAGGAGGAGTCGGAGTTCGGCCAGTTCATCGCCGACGAGCGCGCCGAGTCCCCCTACGAGCGTGCCGCCGAGATCCTCACCAAGGAGGCGCTGCGCGAGGCGCTCGAGAACCTCTCCTACCGCGAACGGCGCGTGCTCGAGCTGCGCTACGGGCTCGGAGGCGAGCACCCGCGCACGCTCGACGAGGTGGGGCGCACGTTCAACGTCACGCGCGAGCGCATACGCCAGATCGAGAACCAGTCGCTGAAGAAGCTGCAGTCGCTGGCGGAGGCACAAAAGCTCCGCGACGTCGCCTGACGCGCGTCTCGGGGGGGCGCGAGTCCAACACGCGTCCATCTAGATTCAAGGCGTCCGGCGGAGTTGCCGATCAGGAGGCATGTTCGACGTCAAGGCGGCGCTGCGGGAGCTCGTCGACAAGGGGGGCTCCGACCTGCATCTGAAGGTGGACTCGGCGCCGCTCTACCGCGTCAACGGTGACCTGGCGATGGACGAGGGCGTCACGCCGCTGAGCGCGCAGGACACTGAGGGCGCGCTGCGGGCGCTGTTGAGCGATGAGGTCAAGCTGGCCGAGTTCGCGCAGGATCACGAGGTCGACTTCTCCTACGAAATCCAGGACGTTGCCCGCTACAGGATCAACGCGTTCCAGCAGCGCGGCGTGATCTCGATGGCGTGTCGCGCGATCCCGCACCGAATCAGCACGGTCGAGGAGCTCTCACTGCCGTCGGTGGTGCGCGAACTTGCCGAGGAGGAGCGCGGGATCGTGCTGCTCACGGGAACCACGGGCTCGGGGAAGTCGACGACGCTCGCGGCGATGATCGACCACATGAACCAGACGATGAGCAAGCACATCGTCACGATCGAGGACCCGATCGAGTTCGTGCACACCGACAAGCGCTCGGTCATCAACCAGCGCGAGGTGGGCATGGACACCGCCTCCTTCAAGCGGGCGCTGCGCCGCGTGCTGCGCCAGGATCCCGACGTGATCCTCGTCGGCGAGATGCGCGACGAGGAGACCGTGCAGACGGCCCTGTCGGCGGCCGAGACAGGCCACCTGGTGCTGTCCACGATCCACACGGTAGACGCGACCGAGTCGATCAACCGCATGCTCGACTTCTTCCCCCCGCACCAGCACAGCCAGGCGCGCAGCATGATCGCCGGCACCGTCAAGGGCGTGATCTCCCAGCGGCTGGTCCCGGGCGCTGACGGCGGTCGCGTAGCCGTGTGCGAGATCCTGCGGATGACCGGTCGAGTGCGCGACATGATCGTCGACCCGTCGCAGACCGGCAAGCTCGTCGAGGTGATCACCTCTGGTGGCTACTACGGGATGCAGACCTTTGACCAGGCGCTCTACGGTCACGTGAAGGCCGGCCGTGTGACCTTCGAGGATGCGATGCACGTCGCCTCGAGCCCGCACGACTTCAAGCTGCTGATGCAGGCCGAAGGGCGTACCGGCACCACGATGGAGGATGTTGCGGCCGCGGAGGCAAATCGCGACGCGGATTCCAACCCATCGCTCACAACTGCTTAGGCGGTGTCTCAGCTTGAATTGCGGCCCCATGGGGGTCGTAGGCAGGTCAAGGGTCGCGGGCAATACCAAGCGGTCCCGGCGCGAGCGCCAACTCAACGCCGGGACCTAGACACGGAGGTGAAGCTCCATGCCCGATGAGAACCCTACCCTCGGCGCTGCCGAGTCCGAGAACATGGCCGATGGCGCGTTGCTCACGATGCTGGTCGAGACCTACCGGCCGTGGTCGGTCGATGAGATCGCCCGCGAAGCGGACCCTGCGCTCGGTTTCCACCCGGACGACAGCCTCGGCAGGCTGTACGCCGCCGGGTTGATCCACCGCCTCGACGGCTTCGTGTGAGCATCCCGCGCGGCCCTGACCGCAGACAAGATCGCGATATAGGCGACCGAGGTGCCGAGGTGCCACGCCTCCAGGGTGGGGGGCATGGCGCTCAGTTCACCGCTAGATCCGAAGTTCTAGTCCTGCGAAAACTCCGTCCGACCTCACGAGCAGAATGCCATGAGCCCACTCGGTGTGCAAGCTGGGACGACTCGTACCGTACGACAGAGCTTGTTCGTGGTTGACGTATCCAGTGCGTGAGAACAAAGTATCGCTAGCCGCGGACGGAACGAAAGGACAACGCCGTGGCTGTGCTGAAACCACCCGAGGATCTGCTGGCGACGATGACGGACCCCCGAGGGCGTACCGTCTGGCTAACGGAGGAGCGCTGGAAACACATCCTCGAAGGCCACCCAGAGGTCGAGCGCTATCTGCCGGGACTCAAGCAGTGCGTTGAGACCGCCGAAAGTCGGACTAAAGGAAACCGCGAGGGGGTAGAGAAGCTTTGGGTACGCAACATCGGCCCTACCAAGTGGTTCTGTGTCGTGGTACGGTATATCGGAAGAACTGGCTCAATACTGACTGCCATGCCGGTCAAGGCGGGGCCGCAAGAAAGAGATTTGATTTGACGACAACACGCATCGGAGGGTGGGAGTTTGACCACTCCAAATACGACCCCGACGCGGACATCCTCTACCTGAGCATGGGCTCTCCGCGCGAGGGCTACGGCGAAGAGACCCCGGAGGGCCACTTCCTGCGTTTTGACGAGGACGGCGAGTTTTGCGGCGTCACGATCATCGACGCTCAGCACCTGATGCGTACTGATGGGCAGATCGTCATCACGCTTCCCCGCCGCGAGCAGGTCGAGCTATCCGAGGGGCAGTTCGAGTTCGCTTGAGCTGCTGCCCTCTGACGGCGTAGCTATGACATCTATATACCTGACCGCTCAAGCAAGCGTCCGCGGGACCCGAACCAGCTCGCAAAGCTGGTTGTTGGCATCGCCACGGGCGAGATCGAGGACCCCGACCCTGAGAGCGGGAAGGACCCGCCGCGGTAGCTGCCGGAAAGGCGGCAAGAAGGGCGGCAAAGCCCGGCCGCGAAGAATCCGCTAAAAAAGCCGCTGAGGCACGCTGGACTCATGCTCGCCAGGGATAGTTGTTTCGCCGGGTTCGCGGTCTTGGAGATCGCGTAGCTGCTCGTCGCTGATCAGTTCTTCGGAAAGGCCAGTAAGCACCACATAGGGTTGGAAGATCGGGTCCGTGAAGCGGTAGAAGTATCGCCTTGAGGTGCCTTCTCGTTCGAGGACAGACCCGCGCTCGGGCTCCAGGAACTGGCTGAGGTGGTTGGAGAAGGCCGGGATCTCGATGCGCCTGCCGGCAATGACTTGGAGCGCGTTCCGTCGAGACATCGACTTTGCGCAGCTCATCAAGACCTACGCCGCTGGCGACCGGTCCACGAAGGCGCGCTACAGCCCCGCCATATGCACAGGGGCGCGCGTCGGCGTGGACCGAGGCAAACCCAGACGCCGCGAAGATCAGCACGAGCTACGTCGAGCGCCAGAGCCTCACGATGCGCATGGGCATGCGCTGCTTCACGCGCCTAACCAACGGCTTCTCAAAGAAGCTCGACGACCACATGGCCGCTATCGCCCTGCACTTCATGCACTACAACTTCGCGCGGCCACACAAGACGCTCGCCGACCCCTACCCCCGCACCCCTTCGATGGCAGCCGGGATTGCCGATCACGTATGGAGCCTCAACGAGATCGCAGGGCTGCTCGATTCAAACTGAGACACCACCACTGCTAAGCGTCACTTCAGTTGGTAAAGTAAAGGCCAGGATGGCCATCGATGAAACCTGTCCGGTGTGTATGACCGCGGAAATCGTGTGCGGTAAGTGGACGCTGCTGCTGGTGCGGGACCTGGCCGAGGGTCGCTCTCGCTTCTGCGAGCTGGAACGCTCGCTCGCGGGCATCAGCCCTCGCACGCTGTCACTGCGGCTGCGCGCGCTGGAGGATCAGGGGATCGTCGAGCGCCAGACGTTCCCCGAGGTGCCGCCCCGCGTCGAGTATGCGCTCACTGAAAAGGGGCGTGCGCTGCTGCCGATCATCGACGATATGCGCTCCTACGGGGAAGACTGGCTCGGCGCCGAGTGCGCTGAGCGCGCCGCCGAGCGGGCCAAGCCCGACGAGCGGCTCGACGAGCAGGTGCTCGCGGTCGCATAGTTGACGCTCCGCGGGTTAGCGGGGGCTGCAAGACGGGGTGCGCCGGGCAGGAGCAAGCCCGGCGAGCGCGAACTCACCGCACCATGCAATCACTCCCGCTGCAGGGCGCGCTCACCGAGTTCATCGAGGCTGCCGCCAGCCATCTGTCCGCTGCGATCAGCGCCGGCGCTGAGGTACCGTACGAGCTCGAGCCACAGCGGGCGCGCCGCGCGCCGGGTGCTGCGTCGCTGTACTGCTATCGCGCGCTCACCGAAGACTTCATCGCGGAGCGCCAGTCGCAGCTCGAGTCGCTGGCCAGCTATAGCCAGGCGGCAGGCATGCTCGAGCGCTTCGAGGGCCTCGACCGCTATCTGGCGAACGTGAGCGCAGAGCCTGCGCGCGGCGATGCACGCGCTCGCGTGCGCGCCGCGATCCTCGCGCTGCTGCGAGAGGTGTTCGCGGAACAGACCGATTTCGAGCTGCGTCCGGAGCGTCTGCGCGCGGCACTCGAGCGCGTCGGGCGCTCGGCGCTCGCCGGAGCCGGACAGACGACGCTCGTGGCCACGCTGCATGGTCTCACGATCAGCTCGAGCGAGCTGGCGTTGACGAGCGGGCTGACCATCACTCGACCGGAGGTCCTTGAAGGCCTGCCCGAAGGCGCGCTCCTCCCCGGACCGGACGAGGGCGCCGAGCACCTGATCGTGGCGCTCACCGCCGGCGAGGACGACCCGCGCGAGGCGATCGCCCACGGCCGCGAGATCTTGAAGGACCTGCTGCGCGCGTTGCGGCTGTTCGGTGACGGGCGGGTGACGCTGGGCGCGCTTGCATGGGCGCGCGTCGCGGGCGGGCGCTGGAGGCCGCTCGCGCTTGGCGGCGGCGGTCGTCCGCACGGAATGCTTGTCGTCAGCGCCGAGCAGGAGGACGAGTTGCGCGCTTTCTGCAACTTGGTCTCGCGGCGTGCGCCATACGGCAACGAGCTTGCCTGGGCGCTCAGGCGCTTCGAGCTGGGCTGCGAGCGTGAGCGATCCTTCGAGGCGCTGAGCGACCATCTGCTCGCGCTGCGCGTGTTGCTCGAGCCCGAGGGGCCCGCCAGCGGGCTGCTGCCCGGCCGCCTCGCGGCGCTGTGCGCGACCTCCGAGCGACGCCTCGAGCTGACGGAGCGTGTGATCAGCGCGCTGGCGCTCGAGCGCGACGTGATCATCGGGAGCTCAGCGGCGCCCGCGGACCGGTCTCAGATCGCTCAGCAGGAGCTCGCACGAGACATGTCCGATCATCTCCGGGCGCTGCTCAGGGACGTGATCTGCGGCCATCTCGACCCGAACCTCGTGGGCCTCGCCGACCAGCTGCTGCTGAAGGACGCGCAGCAGGCTGTCGAGATCGCGCCAGTGGACGATGAGACGGCGCTCGAGCGGGCTGCGACGCCGCTCGAACACGGCTCAGTCGAAGAGCTGCTCGGCGATGTGAGCCAGGCCGAGGAGATCCTGGACATCTTCATCTAGGTGCGCGACCACGATCGGATCGTGCTCGCCCCAGCTCGCGGCAAGGCGCGCGATCGTCGCTCGATCGCGCATCGCGAGCGCATCGAAGTCCGCGAGGTTGGCCGCGACCCGGTTGGCCAGACGCTCTCCGAGCGTGGGCTCCAGCAGCTCAGCGACGTCCGCCACCGTGTGCCCGCGCAGGCCGTGCGTGTGCACGCGGTTGACGATCAGCTCTCCGACTGGCATCTCCCTGTCGGCGAGCCGCTGAAGTAGGAACCCCGCCTCCTGGGCCGGCTCGGCCTCCGGTGAGGTGACGACCAGGAACGTCGTCTGCGGTGCGCGAAGGAGCGCTTGCACGTCACGCGTGCGCTCGCCGAAGCCGTCGATCACGCCGGTCAGCGAGCGGAAGAAGCGCGAGAGCTCGCCGAGCATGTCGACGCCTGTGACGCGCGCGAAGATCGAGAACACGAGCGCGGTGCCGCGCCCGAACACGCGCGCGGTCAGGCCGCTCGGCCCCAGAAACACCTGCAGCGCACGGCCTTCGAGGAAGCCCAGCAGCCGACCAGGCGCATCGAGGAAGTCCAGTGCGTTGCGCGACGGAGGCGTGTCGAGCACGATCGTGTCGAACTCGTGCTCCTCGTGCAGCTCGTACAGCTTGGCGATCGCGCTGAGCTCGTGCGAGCCGGCGATCGCAGTCGAGAGCTCTCCATAGACGGGATTGGCGAGGATCTCCTCGCGCTCGCGCTCGTCGGGGGTCAGGTCGGCGATCAGATCGTCGAAGGTGCGCTTGGCGTCGAGCATCATCGCCCACAGCTCGCCTTCGATCGCGACGCCCTGCTCGGCGAACAGGGCCGGTGCGATTCGCTGTGGCTCGGAGGGCAGCTCCGCCAGCCCCAGCGCCGAGGCCAGGCGCCGTGCCGGGTCGATCGTGACAACCGCGACCCTCTGTCCGCGCTGCGCCAACCCGAGCGCGAGCGCAGCCGAGGTCGTCGTCTTGCCGACGCCACCGGCGCCGACGCACACGAGCACCCGCTTGCCGTGCAGGCGCTCGATGAGGCCGCTGGGTCTCGAGCTGGTGCTCGTGCCGTTTGCCTTGGCCATCTCCCGATCGTAGTTCTCATGGAGGAATAGCCGGTCACTCTGCGAATACCGACCGGACGGCTTTCCAGCAATCGAGGCATCGGAGTCACCGTGGAAGGCAAGGCAAAGGTCATCGCGTTCGCCAACCAGAAGGGCGGCGTGGCCAAGACGACGACGACGCTCAATCTCGCCGCTGCATTCGCGGAGGAGGGTCATCGGGTGCTGTGCGTGGACATGGATCCGCAGGGCAACCTCACCATGTCGCAGGGGATCGATCCCGACACGCTGGATAAATCGATGTACGACGTGCTGGTGCACAAAGTCTCGATCCGTGAGGTCGTGCGCAAGCGCGAGATCGACGTGGCGTGTGCCTCGATCGACCTCGCCGGCGCGGAGATCGCGATGTCCACGATGATCGGCCGCGAGCGCTCGCTGCAGAAGGCTTTCGAGCCGATCCTCGAGGACTACGACTTCATCTGCATCGACACGCCACCGAGCCTCGGCTTGCTGACGATCAACGCGCTGACGGCCGCCGACAAGGTGATCGTCCCCGTTCAGTGCGAGTATCTATCGATGCGCGGCCTCATTCAGCTGCAGAACACGCTCGCGATGATCCGTGAGAACCTCAACCCAGGCGTCGACATCGAGGGTATCCTCCCGACGTTGGTGGATTCGCGCACGATCCACGCGAAGGAGGCGATCGAGATCCTCGAGGAAAACTTTGGCGACCGTGTCTTCGCATCGCGTATCCGCAAGACCGTCCGCTTTGCGGAGGCTCCGGTGAAGGGCATGTCGGTCCTCAAGTACGAGCCCGACGGCGTCGCTGCCCAGTCCTATCGCCAACTCGCGCAGGAGGTTCTAACCAATGGCCAACGCTAAACGTGCGAGCATGCGTGAAGGGCCGCTGGCGGCGCTCTTTCGCAAGACCGAAGACAACGAGGCCGCACTCGAGGCTCCGGCACCACCGGCTGCGGCCCCCGCTTCGCGCCCGGCGAGCGAGGCCGCGAGCTCAGCACCAGCGGTCAGCTCCCGCGAGCGCGGGCTTCCACATCCTGGTCTGAGCGCACCGCCGGCGGAGCCGCGCGAGGAGGTCTATGTACCCTCGCCGCAGGAGCGCCTGCGCCACGCCTTCTCGTCGGAGCTCCCCGACAACGTCATGGATCGGCCGCTTGCCCGACGCCCCACGATGGACAGCTACGCTCGCGCGCACCCGCTGCCCGCGAGCGCGCCGACGACGGTCGGACAGCCGGTGATCCGCGTCGTCGGTGTCGGCGGCGCTGGCGTCAACGCCGTCAATCGCATGGTCGAGGCAGAGGTCGAGGGCATCGAGTTCGTCGCCGTCAACACCGACGTGCAGTCGCTCCAGCAGTCGACCGCCGACATCACGCTGCACATCGGCTCCGAGCTGACGCGCGGCCTGGGCTCTGGCTCGGACGCGAATGTCGGGCGTCAGGCGGCGATGGAGGACTACGACCGCGTCAAGGCCCTGCTGAAGGGCTCGGACATGATCTTTATAGCGGCTGGCGCTGGCGGTGGCACGGGTACCGGCGCGGCCCCGGTCGTCGCGCGCATATCGCGCGAAATCGGGGCGCTTACTGTGGCGATCGTGACCAAGCCGTTCGGCTTCGAGGGCACACGTCGCGGCGAGCAGGCCGAGCGCGGCGTCGCTGCGCTGGCAGAGGAGGTCGACACCCTGATCGTGGTTCCGAACGACCGCCTGCTCGGGGTGCTTGACAAGCAGACCGCGATGGTTGAGGCGTTCCGCGTGGCCGATGACGTGCTGCGCCAAGGCGTGCAAGGCATCTCCGACCTCGTGACGCTTCCCGGCCTGATCAACCTCGACTTCGCCGACGTGCGCACGATCATGAGCGAGGCCGGCAACGCGCTCCTTGGGATCGGCATGGGCGTGGGCGAGAATCGTGCCACCGAGGCCGCGCTCCAGGCTGTCTCCTCGCCGCTGCTCGAAACCTCGATGGAGGGGGCGCGCTCGATCCTGCTGTCGATCACCGGGGGTGTCAACCTGTCGCTGTGGGAGGTCAACGAGGCTGCCAAGTCCGTGTCGGAGGCCGCGCACCCGGATGCCAACATCATCTTTGGCGCGATGGTCGACGAGAAGCTCGACGACCAGGTGTGGGTGACGGTTGTAGCTACCGGCTATGGCGACGAGGGCAGACGCAAGAGCGCCAATCGCTTCAAAGAGCCGGCCACCACCGGCGAGGTCAGGGCACAGCGCGCCGCGCCCGCGCGTCCGGGTCGTGATCGCTCGGAGACTGGCCAGCGTCGCAGCAGCCTGTCGGTGGACGAACTGGAAGTACCAGAGTTCCTCCCCAGCTTCTGAGCTGACGCGCGTCAGCGCTTCGCCATCCTGCGCGACGTCGTGAGGCGCTCGGCATGAATCCGGGCGCCTGTGGTATCGGTTGGCAATGAGCGGAGCTGAGCGAGGGGTTGTCGCGGCGGGTCACCCGCTGACGGCGCAAGCGGGCGCGCGGATACTGCGTGAAGGCGGCAACGCGGTCGATGCGACGGTCGCTGCGATGTTCGCGTCGTTCGTGACCGAGTCGCTGCTCACGGGGTTGGGGGCGGGCGGTCACATGCTCGTGTCCGGCGCCGGCGTGGAGCCGACGCTGCTCGACTTCTTCGTCGAGGCTCCGACACGCATCGGCGACGGCTCAGAGGCGGAGTTGCTCGGTGTGGGCGTTTCCTTCGGTGACGCCGAGCAGGTGTTCCACATCGGTCCCGCCTCGTGTGGCGTGTATGGGGTTCCCGCCGGCGTTTGCGAGGCGACGCGCAGATGGGGAACCGTGCCTCTAGAGGCGCTCGCGGCGCCTGCGGCGGCGCTCGCGCACGACGGGGTGCTGCTGAACGCAGGCCAGGCGTATGTCGCGGAGATCCTCGCCGAACTGCTCACCTCGACGCCCGAGTGCGCCGCGCTGTGGGCGCCCGGAGGCTGCCTGCTGCGCGAGGGCGAGATGCTCGTCAACCCGGAGCTGGGCGACGCGCTGCTGCGCCTCGGCCGCGACGGCGCCGCGCCGTTCTACAGTGGCGATATCGCGGCAGCGATATGCAGCTGGTTGAGCGACCGGGGTGGCTCGCTGCGCGCTTCTGACCTCGCGCGCTACACCGCGATCGAGCGCGAGCCGGCGAAGATGGCATATCGCGACCGGGAGATCCTCACCAACCCGCCGCCGTCGGCCGGGGGGACGCTGCTCGCATACGCGCTCGCGCTGCTCGACCGCGGCCCGGCACCGCCGACGCTTCGCCTGGTCATCGACGCCATGGCCGCGGCCCAGTCCGAGCGGACCCCCGGGTTCGTGGAAGGCCTAGACCAGGAGGGCTTTCTCGAGCGCTTTCTGAGCACTCGTCTGGGCTCCACCACACACATCTCGGTGATCGACGCCGACGGCTTCGCCTGCAGCGCGACGTGCACGAACGGCGAGGGCTCAGGCGTCATCGTCCCCGGCACAGGCATGCACCTCAACAACGTGATGGGCGAGGAGGATCTCAATCCGCTCGGCTTTCATCGGCATCCCGCGGGGCGCCGGATGCCGAGCATGATGGCCCCGTCGGTAGTGATGCGCGACGGCGAGGTCGAGCTCGTCCTCGGCAGCGCCGGATCGAATCGAATCCGCTCAGCGCTGTTGCAGACGATCGTCGGCGTGGTCGATCACGGGCTATCCGTGCGCGACGCAGTGCAGGCCCCCCGCGTGCACTTCGAGGACGGCGTCGTCTTCGCTGAGCCGGGGATCGCATTTGACGACTTGACGGGCCTGGCGGACGATATGCGGATCGTTCGCTTCGCGGCGCTCAACCTGTTCTTCGGCGGCGTGCAAGCAGCGCTACGGCGCGACGAGCAGATAACGGGCGCAGGCGACCCGCGGCGTGGTGGCGTGGCGGTGAGCGAGTGAGGACCGCGCCACGATCGCCGGAAGAAAGACGATCAGAGGGAACAGCGGGAAGCTGTCTGAGGCAGGCTCGGGCATAAGCCCGCTGAGGCCGGCTCGGGCACAGCCCGAGTTCAAGCGGAGGTCTTGCGCGCGGACAGCATCAGGTTGTAGAAGATCGCCGACGGCAGTATCGACTCCAGCAGCCGGCGATCGAGCTCTTGCAGCAGCAGGTAGCCGCGATAGGCGTACAGTCGCCACGCCCACGGCACGTCCTCGGGCTCGGCGGTCGCCTCGAGCGTGCGGTTAGCCCACCCGAACCAGTTGGCCAAGAGCTCCTCGCCGCTGACCCGCACGTCGCGCAGGCCGGCGGCGCGGGCGGCCCTCGCGAGCTCGGTGGGGGCGAAGGCGTGCACGTCGACGACGCCCTCGAGCGCCGCGTCCGGTGCGCCGCTGTCAGGGGCCGGTGCCGGTGCTGCGCCGATCGCGCGGCGCCACAGCGGAGCCATCGCGCCTGCGACGCGCTTGGGGATGCGCGCCAGCCGATCGCCGTAGCGCGAGGGCTCTCCCGCGAACAGCAAGGTGCCACCTGGCTTGAGCACGCGCTCGAACTCTGTGAACGCGCGCCGCAGATCAGGGATGTGATGGAGCACCGCGTGGCCGAACACGAGATCGAAGCTGGCGTCGGCGAACGGCAGGCGCTCAGCGTCGGCCGGCTCGGTGTGAACCTCAAGTCCCAGCCGCGCGGCGTTGGCCTGCAGCGTCTCGAGCATGCCCGGCGAGATGTCGCTGCAAGTCGCCCGCTGGATCAGCCCGGCCCGCAGCAGGTTGAGCGTGAAATATCCAGTCCCGCAGCCAATCTCGAGCGTCTGCGGGTAGTGGTCCGGATCATGGCCGAGCGCCTTTCGCACCTTTGCGCTGACCTGGCTGAGCCCGAGCTCGCCGAAGTCGATGCCCCACTTCGAGTCATAGTGCTCGGCCGCCACGTCGTGATAGCGAGTGTTGGCGTCGCGGATCTCTTCGGCGCTGAGGACGGTTGGCATCGGGCGGACCATATACTCGCGCGCCTTGCTCACGCCGCGCACTCCTGACCTGATGACTCAGACGAAAGCCGTCTCTTGACCTCCATCCCTGAGGCGTCTCCTCCAACGACCACGCCGGTCCACTACAAGCAGCGCGACCAGCCTCAGGGCGTGCCTCCGCTCGAGCTCACGGGCGAGCGCACCCTCCCGAACGTGCCCGAGGAGAACTACTGGTACCGGCGTCATCTCGTCGTCTATGAGTGGATCGCCGAGCGGGCGCGGGGGTTGCGCGCGATCGATATGGCCTGCGGCGAGGGCTACGGCTCGGATGTGCTTGCGCGGAGCGCCGCCAGCGTCGTCGGCGTCGACGCCAACCCCGAGGCTCATGAACATGCGCGGCTGCGCTACACGCGCTCCAACTTGCGCTTTGCACGGGATCTGGTCGACCGCTTCTCCGAGCCTGCCGACGCCGTTGTGTTCTTGCAGACGATCGAGCACCTCGAGCAGCCTGGCAACGTGCTCGAGCATTTCCGCTCGCTGGTGGGGGACAGCGGAGCCGTGTTCGTCTCCACGCCGAACGTGCTCACGCTCGCACCCAAGGGTGCGCCTCGCTCTGACAATCCGTGGCACGTGCACGAGTACCGTTGCCGCGAGTTCGAAGAGCTCTGCCGGGCGCACTTCGCAAGCGTCGAGATGTTTGGGCTGTTCCACGCGCGCAAGCTGCGCGCGCACGAGATCGCGCTGCGGCTGGGGTGGGATCGCGTGCATTCCCGACTGGGTCTGACACGACGCTTCTACGACTGGTTCACGCCCGCGATCGCGGCTTCGGACTTCGCACTGCGCCCGGCTGTGGGCGGGGGTGCCGAGCTGGACCGCGCGCTTGACTTCCTCGCCGTGTGCCGGCCGTGACCCAGCCGTCCGGGCTGTGTGCCCGCGGCCGCGACCGCGGCGCGCTGGCAATCGTCCTGCACACGCACATGCCCTACGTCGAGGGCTTTGGGACGTGGCCCTTCGGCGAGGAGTGGCTGTGGGAGGCGATTGTCGGCTGCTATCTGCCGCTGCTCGAGCTGCTCGACGAGGGCGCGCCGCTGACGCTGTCGCTGACGCCGGTCCTGTGCGACCAGCTCGAGGCCCCCGACGTGTACGAGCGTTTCACGAACTTCGTTCAGGGCGTGCGTCGCGCGACCCACGAGGAGGACGCGGCGGGACTGCGCACAGGAGGCCACGAGCAGCTGGCGCGTGAGCTCGATCGCTCGTGGGGCGACTACGAGCGCGCGCTCGAGAGCCTGCGTGCGCGGGGTGGCGCGATGCTGGGGTCGCTCGCCCGCCATGCCCAGTGGACCTCCTCGGCGACACACGCGATCCTGCCGCTGCTCGCCACCGATGCAGGTGTGCGCCTGCAGGCGCGCAGCGGCATCGCGGCGTTTCGTCGTCGCTTCGGAGAGCACTGGCGCGGCGGCTTCTGGCTGCCGGAGTGCGCCTTCGCGCCGTGGCTCGTGCGCGCGCTCGAGGATGCGGGCGTGCGTGCCGCCTGCGTCGAGTGGACCAATCGCTTCGGGCTGAGCGCCAGCGAGCACCTGTGTCCGATCGAGACCGATGCCGGGGTGCTGCTCGTGCCGATTGACCGCGCCACGATCTCGCTGGTCTGGGGAGAGGCTGGCTACCCCGCGAGCGGCGTCTACCGCGACTACCACCACCACACCGTCCACCACCACAATCCCTGGAACAACGACGGCCACCCTTATGACCACATGCGGGCACAAGCACTCGCCCGTGAGCACGCGGCCGACTTTGTCGCGCGCACGCTCGCCCGCCTGCGGGACGCCAACGAGGCGGTCGCGCAACAGACACCGCTACCCGGAGGGGGATTGGTCGTCTGCGCGCTTGACACAGAGCTGCTCGGGCACTGGTGGTACGAGGGCATCACATGGCTGCGTGCAGTCGTGCGGGAGTGCGCGCGACAGGGACTCGAGTTGATCCGCCTCGACGACGCGCTCGAGCGCTGCCAGTGGCCGGCAGCAGACGTCGAGGAGATGGCACCGTGGTCGGCGAGCACCTGGGGGAAGGGCGGCGACCTGTCGACCTGGTCAGCTCCAGCTGTTGCCGAGATGGCGTTTACGGTCCGCAGCGCCGAGCTCGAGCTGGTGGCCGCTGGCGAGCGCGCGAGCACCGCGGCGGTGCGTGAGCTGCTGGCGCTGCAGGCCAGCGATTGGCCATTCATGGTCTCGCGCGAGATCGCTACGCCATACGCTCACGCGCGCTTCGCTGGTCACCGCGAAGCGCTCGCGGCGGCGCTTGCCTCCGGCGAGCCGGCCGCGCTGACCGGCGTGCGCAACCTCGCTATAGACGCAGATCGCGCCTGCCTGCTCGACCCGTCGTAATCGACCCGTCGTAAGGCTCCGCGATGATCCGTGGATACCTGTCCCGGACGAGAGGAACCACGATGGCAGCGACGGAGCTTCAACAGCAGCAGCCGGCCGCGATCGATCCGCTGCGCCACCACGAGCACTATCAGCACGCTGAGCCCGGAGCGTCCCCCTACGCTGGGGGCAGCAGCTTCATGGAGCGCGTCTCCGAGGCAGTCGCCAGCGGCATGGGCACGGTCGGCTTTCTGCTTGTCAGCTCGGGGATCATCCTCGCGTGGGTGCTCTCCAACCACGTCGTGCATTTCCTCAGCAACTCCTGGACTGGATTGCTCAACGGCAACGGCTTTGATCCCGCTCCGTTCATCCTGCTCAACCTCGTCTTCTCGGCCGTCGCGTTCTACACGGGCGCGCTCGTGATCATCGCCCAGAAGGCACAGACGAGAACCGACAAGGCCAACGAGGAGGCGTCGGCGCGTCATCGCGACGAGCTCTCACAGATTCAGACAGACCTGCTGACACGCAACACCGAGTTGACCGAGCAGATTCGCTCGGTCAGCCAGACGCTGACCGAGCTGACCGAGGAGGTTCACGAGGCGACCTGCAGGCGGCGGGGATCGTCGGCGACAACGCCCTGAGCATCGCCTCCGTCAACTGGATCTCAGCTACCCTCATCGGCTGCTCGCGGCGGCGGGCGTGGATATGGTCCCGCTGCGCACTACTCCCAGCGCATCGCACGCGGGGCCGCGCGCACGCGGATCACACGCGCGGGTGTGCCTGCTACGACAGTGTTCGCAGGCACCAGCTTGGTGACGACGGTGCTGGTCCCGATCACGCTGTTCTCGCCGACGCTCGCGCCCCGCAGGATGCATGCGCCGTAGCCGATCCAGACGTTGTGCCCGACGCGCACGTCGCGCTTGTAGATGCCCTGTAGGCGGATCGGACGCTCGACTTCCGTAACGCCGTGGTCGAAGTCGATCAGCATCACACGGTCGGCGATGATGCACTCGCGCCCGATCGAGACATGCTGGTAAGCCGAGATCGTGCAGTCCTGGCCGATCACGGTCTTGGCGCCAATGCTTACCTCGCCCTCGTGCACACGGATCTTGCTGCCGTGACCGATCCATGCCCAACGCCCGATGCGCAGCGTCGCGTCGCGGCCGATCTCGAGCGTCACGTTAGGGCAGATGAAGCAGATGCCGTCCGTCTGCAGGCGCTTACCGAAGCGCAGCTTCAGTAGCGCGTAGCGACACAGCAGCCGTGCGTAACCGCGGGTGAGCATGTGGTTGGCGCGCATGAATCGCAGCAGCGTCAGCGGGCCGCCGCGCAGCGGTGTCGGCGCGCGGCGCACTGCCTCGCCGATCTGCTCGGTCTGAGGCGGAGTGTCGGCGGTGTCGGCGGGGTCGGCAACCAGCTCCATCGCGCTCGAATCGTAAGGGACGGGCACGCTTTCAGACCTCACGCGACCGGACCGGCGCTGGCTCCCTGCGATGATTGCGCGCTCGATGACCGAGTCAACGCTAGCCCAGCGCCTGCTCGACGGCGACCGCCGCGCGCTCGCGCGCGCGATCACGCTCGTGGAGGACAACCGCCCCGAGGGCTGGGAGCTCGTCAAGGAGGTCTACCCGCACACCGGGCAGGCCGAGGTGGTCGGCTTCACAGGCCCGCCAGGCGTCGGCAAGTCGACGCTGATCGGCGCGCTCACGAAGGCGCGGCGCGAGGCGGGGCGGACTGTGGGCGTGCTCTCGATCGACCCATCCTCGCCATTCACCCAGGGCGCCCTGCTGGGCGATCGCATCCGGCTCTCCGAGCACTTCCTCGACCCCGGTGTGTTCATCCGCTCGATGGCCAACCGTGGCGCGCTCGGCGGTCTCTCCGAGGCGGCATTGCAGGCCGCGCTGCTGCTCGACGCCGCCGGACGACAGGACGTGTTCGTTGAGACCGTCGGCGTCGGACAGGCGGAGATCGACATCATCGATCACGCCGACACGATCGTGCTCGTGCTGATGCCCGGCTCCGGCGACTCGATCCAGGCGCTGAAGGCCGGCGTGATGGAGATCCCGGACGTGATCGTGATCAACAAGGCCGATCACCCGCTGACCGACACGATGGTCCGTGAGATCCGCGGCGTGCTCTCGCTCGCCAACCTCGACCGCACGCCCGAGGAAGCGCGCGGACGCTGGCGGGTGCCGATCGTCAAGACCGAGGCCGCGCGCGGCGAGGGGATCGAGGAGCTGGTGGCGCGCCTGCGGGAGCACCGCGACCACATCCTTGCGGCGGGGCAGCTCGACGAGCGCCGCGCCCGCAACCTGCGCAGCGAGGTGCTCGCGATCGCCACCGCGCGCATGCGCAGGCGCCTGGAGGATGATCTGCACGAGGACTCGGAGTTCCAGCGGCTGCTCGAGGAGGTCGTGCAGCGGCGGCTCGATCCAGCCAGTGCGGCGGCATCGCTGCTGGAGCGCACGGCTTCGCCACAGTAAGCCCAACGTACGACGATTACGCAACTTGCGTTACGCAGGCGTGCGTGTTCAGGCGCCCAGTGCGCGCGCGATCACCATCTGCTGGACCTCGTCGGTGCCCTCCCCGATCGTGAGGATCTTCGCGTCGCGGTAGAACCGGCACACTGGGTACTCCTCGATGAAGCCATAGCCGCCGTGTATCTGCACGGCCTCCTCGGCGCAGCGCACCGCAAGACGCCCGGTCTTGAGCTTCGCCTGCGCGGCCGTCAACGTGAAGTTGCGCTTCGCGTCCTTCTCGCGCGCCGCCTTGTACACGAGCAGCCGCGCAGCGGCGATCTCCGTCGACATGTCAGCGAGCTTGCCCTGGATCGCCTGGAACTTGGAGATCGGCTTGCCGAACGCCTTGCGCTCCTTCGCGTACTTGAGCGCCTCGTCCAGCGCTCCCTGCGCGAGGCCCACGCCCATCGCCGCGACACCGATGCGACCGATGTCGAGGATGTGCAAGAACTGCTTGAAGCCCGCGCCGCGCGGTCCCAGCAGGTTTGCCTCGGGCACGCGGCAGTCGCTGAAGCTCAGCGGTCGCGTATCCGAGGCGTTCCAGCCCATCTTGCGGTAAGGCTCGCCCTGCTCGTAGCCGGCGGTGCCGTTGGCGACGATGATGTTGGAGATCTGCTTGGAGCCGTCGCTCTCCTCGCCGGTGACCGCCGTGATGCAGACCAGCCCGGAGATGTCGGTGCCCGCGTTGGTGATGAACTGCTTGGCTCCGTCGATCACCCATTCTCCGTCCTGCAGGCGCGCGCGCGTGCGCGTGTTGCCGGCATCCGAGCCGGCCTCCGGCTCGGTCAGCCCGAACGCTCCGAGCTGCTCTCCGGAGCACAGCTTCGGCATCCACTCGCGCTTCTGCTGCTCGCTGCCGAACACGTAGAGCGGCTGCGTGCCCAGCGAGGTGTGCGCGCACAACGTGATCGCCACCGAGGAATCCACGCGCGTGAGCTCCTCGACCGCGAGCGCGTAAGCCAACGTATCGCCGCCGCCGCCGCCGTACTCCTCCGGGAACGGGATGCCCATCAGGTTCAGCGCGCCGAGCTTGGCCACGATCTCGTACGGGAAGGACTTCGTACGATCGAGCTCCTCTGCCACCGGCGCGACCTCGCCCTCGGCGAACTCCCTGACCGTGCGCTTGATCAGCTCGTGGTCGGGCGACAGGTCGAAGTCCATGTTACGGCCCATTCTCCCAGCTCTGTCAGGATTGGGCTCGACCGTGGCTCGCGCGCGCTTGATCTTCGACATCCTCAAGCGAGGGCAGACCCACGGCTACGGCCCAGATCGCTCGCAACGGGCCGACTTGCACCTGCCAGCTGGAAGCGGACCGCACCCGGTGATGGTGCTCATTCACGGCGGGTCGTGGACGGCGCGCTATGGGCGCATAGTGATGCGCGGCCTGGTGGCAGACCTCGTCAGACGTGGTTGGGCCGCATGGAACATCGAGTACCGACGGCTCGGCAACGGCGGCGGCTGGCCGGCAACGTTCGCGGACGTCGCTGCGGCAATCGACTACCTGCCGCGGCTGCAAGCGCCGTTGGACCTCGAGCGCGTGAGCCTCGTCGGACACTCCGCCGGCGGACACCTGGCGCTGTGGGCGGCCGGCCGCGAGCGGCTGCCGGCGGGTGCCCCCGGCTCGCTCGAGGATGCCTCACACGTGCGGTTGGAGCGTGTGATCGCACAGGCAGGCGTGTGCGATCTCGCGGGCGCCTACCGGCGCTGGCACGGCGGCGCCGCCGGTGCGCTGATGGGCGGCTCTCCCGAAGAGCGCCCCGAGCGCTACGCGGCAGGCGATCCGATGTGCCTGCTGCCGCTGAGGACGCCCGCCCTGCTGGTTCACGGCACGCTCGATCAGACCGTCTCGGTCGAGCTGAGCCGCAGCTACGAGCGCGCTGCCCGTGCGGCCGGGGCTGACGTCGAGCTCGTCGAGATCCCCGGCGTCGCGGGCCGCCACCGCGCGCACATCGACCCTCGCGGCCAAGCGTGGGCGGCGGTGAGCAGCCGGCTGCAGGCTTCGACGGCAGCGCCGGTCGTGCCCTAGCAGAGCGGAGATTCCGCACTTTCGCCTATTTCGCCAGCTCGACTCTCAAGATCGAGCGTCGGCCACTCCGATGTGCGTGGCGTGAGTCTCGTGCGAATCCATTGCTATGGCTGCGACCGCACGGTTCCCGTCGGGGAAGACGCCATGTCCCAAGGCCTGCAGGCGGCGGGCTGGGCCCTCGACCATGGTCAGACGTTCTGCCCGAGCTGTGCACACGAGCGCAAGCTCAGCGTGCTCGAGGCCGAGCAGCTCGAGCCTGACACGAGCGCGCAGAGCATGCCGGGGCCGGCCGGCGGCGTCGTCGCGCCGAGCGCCGAGCTACGGCAGGCGCTCGAGCCACAGCAGGCGCTCGAGCCGTTTCCGCGTCAGCGCGGCGCTGCGCGAACCGCGCGGCCGGCGCACGTCACGGCTGCTGCGAGCGAGCTTCAGCGTGCTGCGCGAGGATCCGCAACTGCTCGTGTTCCCGGCGGTGGCGATGACCCTGACGCTGCTGCTCGCGGCGCTCGCATTCGCGCTGTCGGTGTCGCACGGAGGTGGCTCGCGCAACGCCAAGGACGTGATCTTCTTCGCGAGCCTCGTGGCCGGCTACCCGATCACCTTCGTCTCGCTCTACTGCGGCGTTGCGCTGGCGGCGGTGCTCGCCGGCCGCCTCGATGGCCAACCTCTGACAGCCCACGACGGCTGGGTCGCCGCCAGGGAGCGGATCGGGATCATCGCTGCATGGACGCTGATGGTGTGCACCGTCGGTGCTGCGCTGCGGCTGATCGAGCGCTACGTCCCGCTGGGCGCCAGGATCCTGGTCGCGATCGTCGACCTGTCGTGGACGCTTGCGACGATGTTCGCGGTGCCGGTGCTCGCCTACGAGAACCTGGGGCCGACCGCCGTCCTGCGGCGCTCATCGCAGATCTTCAGGCAGCGGTGGGGAACGCAGATCGCCGGCAGCGTCGGGATCAGCGTCGCGAGCCTGTTCATGTACGTGCCCTTCGTCGTGCTGCTGTTCTTCGGCATCGTCGAGCCCGGGCGCCACCGGTGTGCTGCTGACGGTCCTCGGTGGTGCCGGTCTGTTTGCGGCGATCGCGGCGCAAACGGCAATGGATCAGATCTTCCGGGTGTTCGTGTACCGCAACGCGGTCGGCCTGGACACGACCGCCGGACCGTTCTCGCAGAGCGACCTGCAGGCGCCGTTTGCGCGCCGGCGCCGACGCTAGTCGCAGTAGGCCTTGGCGAGCTCGACCAACAGGCGCACGCCGTAGCCGGAAGCGCCCGTACCGACGTACTCGCGGTCGAGATCCCATGCCGAACCGGCGATGTCCAGGTGCGCCCATGGTGTCTCCTCGACGAAGTTCTCGAGGAACGCGCCGCCGACGATCGTGCCGGCCTTGCGGCCTTCGGGCGCGTTGTCGAGGTCGCCGTACTTGCCCTTGATGAGCTCGCCATACTCCTCGTGCAGCGGCAGGCGCCAGACGATCTCGCCGGTGCTCTCGCCGGCGGCCGTGACGCGCTTGGCGAGCTCGTCGTCGTTGCTCATCAGGCCCGCGTAGGTCGACCCGAGCGCGACGATCACCGCGCCTGTCAGTGTCGCCAGATCGACGATCCGCTCTGCTCCTTCCGCGACCGCGTGACACAGGCAGTCCGCCAGCACCAGCCGACCCTCGGCGTCGGTGTTGTTGACCTCGATCGTTTTGCCGTTGGCGGCCACCACGATGTCGCCAGGCTTGATCGAGCGTCCGCTGGGCAGGTTCTCGGTGGCGCCCACCACCGCCACGAGCTTGAGCGGCAGTTTCAGTCGCGCGATCGCCGAGACGGCCTCGATCACGGCGGCGCCGCCGGACATGTCGAACTTCATCTCCGCCATCTTCGCCCCCGGCTTCAGCGAGATGCCACCGCTGTCGAATGTCACCGCCTTGCCGACCAGTCCAAGCGTGGGGCCGTCGTATGCGCCCGCGCTCGTGCCGTCATATCGGATCGTGATCAGCGCGGGATCCTCGTAGGAGCCCTGTGCGACCGCAGCGAACGCGCCCATGCCGCGGGCGATGATCTGCTCGCGCCCCTCGACCTCCACCGAGACCCCATCGAGCTCCTGCTCGAGCGCCTTCGCGTATTCGCCGAGCGCGCGCGGCGTGAGATCGTTGCCGGGACGGTTCTGCAGATCGCGCGCGCGGTTGACCGCCGCGCCCAGCACGGCGGCCTCGGCGATCGCCGCCTCGAGCCCGTCGGCGCTGGAGATGAGCAGCCGCTCGAGCTGCTTGGGCGGATCGTCGTGCGCAGCGCTCTCACCGGCGGCCGACTTGTGGAGGTCGAAGCGGTACTCGCTGATGATCGTGCCCTCGACGATCGCGCCCGCGAGCGCTGCGGCCGACGCGCCTGCGGACTCACCGGGCGGCTGCCAGCAGAGCGTGCGCGTCGAGAGCTCTTTCGCGCGCGAGCTGGCCGCCGACGCCGCAACACGCGCGCGCTCGGAAGTGAGCTCGGCGCGTGCTCCCAGTCCCACCAGTAGCCAGCGCTTGCCTTCGATATGGGTCAAAGCGAGCGACTTGAACGAGCCTCGGGCCTCGCCGGAGTCGAGTAGCTCAGCGAGCTCCGACGGCCACCCGGCTGGCGCGCTCTCACCGTCGAATATGCCGATCGCGATCGTGTCCGCGTCGCTGGCGCTGGCTGGTTGGGTAATCGCGGATATCTGCATGCGCCGGCACGATATCCGGCTGGCGAACGATTCGTCGTGTTGGCGTAATCGGCGCTTTACTCACGCGCGCCCGTGGGAACGCTCGATGGGCACGTGGGAGAAACCGCTCCATGGGCACGTGGGAGAAATCCCGGAGCGGTCCACTACCATTCTCGCTCTCCCGTCCCACTCAGCGACCTACAGGAGAGACCCGCTTCCATGCCCAAGACAGTGATCCTCGGCAGCGCGCGCACCCCCATCGGCAAGATGGGCGGCAGCCTGTCCACGCTGGACGCCACCGAGCTAGGCGGGCTGGCGATCAGCGCCGCGCTCGAGCGCGCCGGCGTCGAGCCCGAGCAGGTCGAGCACGTCGTCATGGGCCAGGTGCTGCAGGCTGGGCAGGGGCAGATCCCCTCCCGTCAAGCCCAGATCAAGGCCGGCATCCCGAAGGAGGTCTCCTCCGAGACGATCAACAAGGTCTGCGCCTCGGGCCTGCGCGCGTCGGTGATCATCGACCAGGCGATCCGCGCCGGCGACATGAACGTTGGCGTCGGCGGTGGCATGGAGTCGATGTCCAAGGCTCCATATCTGCTTCCGCAGGCGCGCTTCGGCTATCGCATGGGCGACGCCAAGATGCTCGACGCGATGGTCCACGACGGACTCACCAACCCGTTCTCCGGCAAGCAGATGTTCGTCGAGGCCACCGAGGTCGGCGACGAGCTGGAGATGACCCGCGCAGACCTCGACCGCTGGGCGTTGCGCTCGCATGAGCTTGCGCTGAAGGCCACCGACGAGGGGCGTATGTCCGAGGAGATCGTCTCCGTCAC
The DNA here is from genome assembly GCA_963714285.1 of uncultured Solirubrobacteraceae bacterium. GTDB lineage: Bacteria > Actinomycetota > Thermoleophilia > Solirubrobacterales > Solirubrobacteraceae > Palsa-744. The sequence goes on along the minus strand of CAVQNS010000004.1, from coordinate 1,129,189 downwards.
GATCAAGGGACGCAAGGGCGACACCGTGGTCGAGATCGATGAGGGGCCGCGTCGCGACACATCGCTCGAGAAGCTCGCCTCGCTGCCAGGTCTCGTCGGCAAGGAGGGCTCGCACACCGCCGGCAACTCGCCTGGTGTCAACGACGGCGGTGGTGCGCTCGTGCTCGCATCGGAGGAGTGGGCCGAGGCCAACGGCAAGGAGGCGCTCGCCGAGATCGTCGCGCACGCGCAGAGCGCCAACGACTTCGCCTACCTCGCCACGACGCCCGCCAGTGCCGCCAAGAAGGCGCTCGAGAAGGCCGGTCTGCAGCCTGGTGACATCGATCTGTGGGAGATCAACGAGGCATTCGCGTCGGTCACCCTGAACTCGATCCGCATGCTCGGCATCGACGAGGACAGGGTCAACGTCAACGGCGGCGCTGTGGCCCTCGGGCACCCGATCGGCGCCTCCGGCGCGCGCATCCTCGGTGCCCTCGTGCACGAGCTGCGCCGGCGTGGCGGCGGCTACGGCTGCGCTGCGATCTGCTCCGGCGGTGGGCAAGGCGACGCGGTAATCCTCAAGGTCTAGTGACCGACGGCGGCCACGGCGCGGGCGGATCGCCGAACGGTCAGCCGCGCGGGGCTGCGTTCTTCGACCTCGACAAGACCCTGATGGCGGGCTCCTCCGGCGTGTTCTTCGCCCGGGCGGCCTACGAGACGGGGATGATCTCGCGCGGGCGTCTCGCACGCGATCTCTACGAAAACCTTCGCTTTCGGCTGCGCGGCTCGACTGACGACCGTGCCGACGACGTCCGCAGGCGCGTGGGGGAGATGATCGCCGGCGTACGGGTGCGCGATCTCGAGCGCCTGACGCCGCGCGTGCTCGCGGGCGTGCTGCCGCGGCTGTATCCGCAGATGCTCGAGCGCGCCTACGCCCACCAGGACGCGGGCCTGCCTGTCTACATCCTCACCGCCGCCTCGCAGGAGATGGCTGACCTGCTCGCGCGCGTGCTCTCCTTCGACGGCGGCCTGGGCTCGCGCTCGGAGATCGTGGACGGGCGCTACACGGGCCGGCCGGCCGGCCCGTTCAACTACCGCGAGGGCAAGGTCGTCTCGATGCGAGAGGTCGCCGAGCGCGATTCGATCGACCTGGACGCTTCCTACGCATATTCGGACTCGGAGTCCGACCTGCCGATGCTGCGCGCCGTGCGCCATGCAGTCGTTGTCAACCCCGACGCCGAGCTCAGGCGCATCGCGCTGGAGGAGGGCTGGGAGATGATCGAGCTGGATCGACTCGGCCGGCGCTTGAAGGTGCTGGCGGCGGTGGGCGCCGGAACCGCGCTCGCATCGCTTGGACGCGTCGTGCTCGAGCGCGGCGTGGCACGCGCGGGCGGCACTCGAGCCGCACCGCTTCGCGCTCGCGCCATACAATCCGGCGCGCCCCGATCGCGCCGCGGCTCAGCACGCACTCGCGGCAGGCGCTCGGGGCGCGGGCGCGATGCCCGCTGAGAAGCAAAGCCCAAGCCAGGAACTCTGATGCCTCCCGCCGCCCCAGCAACCAAAAGCAAGATTCGAGTCGTTGTCGCCAAGCCTGGCCTCGACGGCCACGACCGCGGCGCCAAGATCATCGCGCGCGCGCTGCGCGACGCCGGCATGGAGGTGATCTACACGGGGCTGCATCAGACGCCTGAGCAGATCGTCGAGACGGTCATCCAGGAGGACGCCGACGCGGTCGGCCTGTCGATCCTCTCGGGCGCGCACATGACGCTCGTGCCGCGCGTCGTCGAGCTGCTGCGCGAGCAGGGGGTCGATGATGTCGTGATCACGGTCGGCGGTACGATCCCGGCCGAGGACATCCCCGAGCTCAAGCGCCTGGGCGTCGCCGAGGTTTTCACACCGGGAGCTCCCACCCAGGCGATCGTCGACTACATCCGCGGCGCGGTGGTCAGCCGTTAGGCATCCCTCGTCGCGTCAAGTCCCGGTAGGAAGCCCGAGGGCCGGGAAACCGATTGACTCGTCAGTCAACCTGCTGAGCAGGTAGGATTGAACTCACCTAGACCCCAAGGAGTTGCCTGAGAATGAAGATATGCGTCCTGGTGAAGGAGGTTCCGGACGCCGCCGTCGAGAAGAGGATCGACCCATCGACGGGGCGCATGGACCGCAGCGGCGAGAAGAACCTCAACCCGTATGACACGCACGCCATCGAGGCGGCGATGCAGATCAAGGAGGGCGGCGCGGTTCCCGTAGAGGAGATCGTGGCCGTGACGATGGGCCCCGACAGCGCCGTGCGCGCTCTGCACAAGGCCGTCTCGCTCGGTGCTGACCGCTCGGTCCACCTCAGCGACCCGGTGGTCGCCGGCTCCGACGTGGCTGCGACCGGCTATGCGTTGGCCAAGACGCTGCAGCGCGAGAGCCCTGACCTGGTGCTGCTCGGCCAGCAGTCCGATGACGGCGAGTGCTACACGATCGGCGCGGTCGTCGCCGAGCATCTCGGCATGCCGTCGCTGACGCAGGTGATCAAGATGGACGTCGACGCGGAGAGCCTGCGCTGCGAGCGCCAAGCCGAGTACGGCTACGACACGGTGCAGATCAAGCTGCCCGCGGTGATCTCTGTCGGCGACGCGATCAACGAGCCTCGCTATCCCTCGCTGAAGGCGATCATGGGAGCAAAGAAGAAGCCGCTCGACACGGTGACAGCAGGCGACGTTGAGATCGATGCCTCGAAAGTCGGTGGCGAGAACTCGGCCGCCCAGTGGGTCGCTGCGAAGGCGCCGCCCGCGAAGGCTGCCGGCGAGATCATCGAAGACGAGGACACCGGCGAAACCGTCGAAAAAATCGTGGCCTGGCTCGACGAGAGGAAGCTGATCTAGATGGCAAACATCCTCGTTTACGCGCTGCACTACGACGGCGCGATCAACAAGAACTCGCTTGGCGCCGTGTCAGAGGGCGCCAAGCTCGCCGCCGAGCTCGGCGGCGAGGCGCATGCGATCCTGCTGGGCGAGAACGTCCCGCAGGAGCTCGCTGCATCGCTCGGCAAATACGGCGCCAAGAAGGTGCTCGTCGCCGAGGGCCCAGAGGGTCTCGCGCAACCACTCGTCGACGCGATGGCCGCGGCCATCTCCGGCGGCGACTACAAGTACGCGCTGTTCGGCGGCGGCCTGCTCGGCTTCGAGATCGGCGCTGGCCTTGCCGCGCGGCTGGGCGCCGGGGTGGTGATGGAGGTCACGAGCGTGCGCGCAGAGAATGGCGAGCTGATCGCCGAGCGTCCGATCCTCGGCGACTCGTCAATCTCCGAAGTCAAATATCGCTCCGAGGTCGGCATTGTCATCGGGCGCCTCAACGCGTTCGAGATCAACGACGCCACTGGCGCCGATGCGCCAGTGGAGCAATTGAGCTTCGAGCTCAGCGCGCAAGCCCAGCAGGCGACGATGCTCACCCGCGGCGAACAGCGGGGCGCCGACGTCGACATCGAGGGTGCGAGCATCCTCATCGCCGGTGGCCGTGGCCTCGGCAAGGCGGAGGGCTTCCAGCTCGCCGAGGAGCTGGCCGCGGCGTTCGGCGGCAATGCCGCTGTGGCCGCTACCCGCGCGGTTGTGGACGCCGGCTGGTACCCCTACGCGGCGCAGATCGGCCAGACCGGCAAGACCGTCTCGCCGAAGCTGTATCTCGCGGCGGGAATCTCGGGCGCGATCCAGCACAAGGTCGGCATGCAGAGCTCGGAGAACATCGTCGCGATCAACAAGGACGCCAACGCGCCGATCTTCGAATTCTCCGACCTCGGCATCGTCGGCGATCTCAACAAGATCCTGCCGAAGCTGACAGAGGCTGTGAAGGCCAAGAAGGGCAGCTGACGATGAGCGGCCACGGAGGCGCAAACAACGGGAAGGTAGTACCTGCGGCCTTCCCCCCGCCGGTGGACTCACGCAAGGAATTCATCAAGCGCGGCCTCGACGCGGAGGACGAGCTGATCGAGGTCGGCGTGGCGATCGTCGGCGGCGGCACGGCCGGCCTTGCGTGCGCCAATCGCCTGCTGCAACTGCTGGCGGACGATGCGGCGGGTGGGGGTCAGATCATGGAGCGCCTCGGGGAAGTGCCGGTGGCGGTCGTCGAGAAGGCCAAGACCTGCGGCGGGCAGAACCTCTCGGGCGCCGTCATGCGCCCTGGGCCGCTCGAAGAGCTGTTCCCCGAGATGACGCGCGAGGACTGGCGTAAGGAGGGCTTCGCGTTCGGCGAAGTGACCAAGGAGGCGGTCTACATGACTCCCACCTCCAAGCTAAAGCTGCGCATCCCCACGCCGCCGCCCTTCAAGAACCACGGCAACGAGGTCATCTCTGTCTCGGCGATGGCGCGCTTCCAGCAGCGCCAAGCGGAGGACGCCGGCGCCTACATCCTGACCGAGACCTCCGCCACGCAGCTGATCGTCGAGGACGGCGCCGTCGTCGGCGTGCGCTCTGGCGACAAGGGCCGCGGCAGGGACGGCGAGCCGCTCGGCAACTTCGAGCCGGGCACCGACATCAAGGCACACGCGACAGTGCTTGCCGAGGGCTGCTGGGGCCACCTGACGGGCGCCGCGATCAAGGAGTTCGACCTCGCGGCCAACCGTGAGCCGGCGGTGTGGGAGCTGGGTGTGAAGGAGGTCTGGAAGGTCGCCAAGCCGCTCGACCGCCTGATCCACACGATCGGCCCGTGGCCGCTGCACATCTCATCCAAATACGGGCAGATCGGCGGCACGTGGATCTACCCGATGAAGGACGAGAACAGCGGCGATGATCTTGTCAGCATCGGCTTCGTGGTGGACCTCGAGTACGCCGACGCGACCACCTCGGCGCACGACCTGCTGCAGCTGTTCAAGATGCACCCCCTCGTCAAAGGCATTCTCGAGGGTGGCGAACGGGTGGCCTGGGGAGCCAAGGCGCTACCGGGCGGCGGCTACTGGTCGATGCCCAAGCTCTCGATGCCGGGCGCCGTGCTGGTGGGCGACTCCGGCGGGATGGTCGACACGGCCGCGCTGAAGGGCGTGCACCACTGCATCATGTCGGGGAAACTGGCGGCCGAGTCGATCTACGCGGCGCTGGTGCGCGGCGAGCGCTCGTTCGAGTCCTACGAGCAGGCGATCGAGGACTCGAGTGTGGGCAAAGAGCTGTATGAGGTCCGCAACACACGCCAGCCGTTCCAGAAAGGCTTCCTCATGGGCGGTCCGCTGGTAAACCTCGCGATCGCCACCAAAGGCAAGCTCCCGCCCGGACGCCTCGCATGGCACCGCAACGACGCCAAGCCGGTGTTCGTCGGCAACACCAAGGATCGCTACCCCAAGCCAGACGGCAAATACACCTTTGACAAGCTCTCCTCGGTGTTCATCACCGGCAATGCCACCCGCGATGACGCTCCCAACCACATCCGCGTGCGCAAACGCGTGCCGCGCGAGCTCGCGGAGACGTGGCGCTGGATGTGCCCGGCGGGTGTCTATGAGATCCCCGAGGACGCGCCTGAGCACGGTGATGTGGACGTGATCGTCAACTACACCAACTGCGTCCAATGCGGCGCGATCACAGCCAAGGGCGGTCGCCTGACGACTCCCGAGGGGGGCGACGGGCCGCTGTACCAGCTGACCTGAGCGTCGTCGCGGAGACAGAGACAGGGGGATGGAAACGCTCGGCGCCGGCAACGCTGCGAAACCCGCGCCTGTTTTTAGTGTTACAGGGGTGTGATGAGAGTCATGCCTCCGAGCGGACGCGCCGCGCGCGCCCTCCCGTGGCGTCCGATAATGGCGCTCGTCTGCGCTGTCGCCGTGCCGTGGCTGGCGCTTTCGCCGGCTGCGATGGGAGGCACGGCGACGGCATCCTTGCCCGGCGCCGCAGCGACCGCCGGCGGAGGAGGCGCGGCCGGACAGAGTGGCCAGACGACGCCTCCGATCGGCAAGGCCAACGCCGTGGCGACGCTACAGCAGTGTGCCACCGCCACGATCCCCCAGACCGAACGTGCGGCCACGTTTGCGGGGGAAATGTCCACGATCCCGGGCACCGCCCGCATGGAGATCCGGATCGAACTGGAAGAGCGCGGGCCAGAAGAACTGCTCTACCACACGGTCAACGCTCCCGGCCTGGGCGTGTGGCACAGCTCGGTCGCAGGCGTGAAGATCTTCGCTCACATCCAGCAGGTGACCGACCTGTCCGCGCCGGCGCTCTACCGCGGAGCTGTGCGCTTCCGCTGGCTAAACGACAAGAACCGCCCGATCAGAACCGACGAGCTCCACACCGCACGTTGCGAACAGCCGGCTCCGTCCTCGGGCTCCAACGGCACGGGCTCCACTGGCACGGGCTCCACCGGCACGGGTTCCACTGGAACTGGCTCCAGTGGAACCGGCTCCACTGGAACCGGCTCCACTGGAACGGGTTCCACCGGCACAAGCTCCACCGCCACCACAGCAGCCACATCTTCCACCTACTAGATGATTGATTCCACGTTTTTAGGCGCAGTAGTTGACGAGGGCGCGGCTTGGTCGGCCGAGTTGGTGGTTGAGGGTGATGGCAGCGGCGAGGGTGAGCAGGCGTTGCACGATGCGCTCTCTGACGCCGGGGAGTGTTCTCGCGCCGTGGCGCTCCAGTGTCAGTAGGTCCTTGCAGGTCCAGAAGATCGACTCGATGCGTTGGCGGATCGGTGCGAGGTGGGGACCCTGGCCGGGCTCGTCTTTGCGTGTTGGTCTGAGGATCGTGGCGTCGAGTTCTTCCACGCCAGCCGCGAACGCTCGTCCGACGTAGCCCTTGTCACCGATCACGGTCTCTCCACCGATGCGCGGAGCGCGAGCGAGCAGCTTCAGCGCGACCTCGCGCTCATCCTGCTTGGGGGAAGTCAGCGCAAGCGCCCTGGGTGTGCCGTCGGGTGCGAAGAGCGCGTGCAGACGAAAACCCCAGAAGAAGCGGGAATGGGAACTGCAGTAACCGTAGTCGGCGGCATCACCGAGCGCCGAGCGCTTGACCGTCTCGCGGCTGCGGGCACACTCCACGGGAGTGGAGTCCACGAGCAGCGTCCGGCTGTGGAATCCCGGGCTCTGGCTTGCGAAGACGCCGATCAGCCACTCCAGCGTCTCGGCCAGACGCCGACGGCGCTTGAAGTAACCGGCCTGGGCGGGGATCTTCGGGAACAGGTGACGCAGGTGCTTGGAGGCGACCGCGAGGAACCGCCGGTCCGACGGTATGCCCATGATCGCCTGGGCGACGCACAGCGTGACGACCTCCGCGTCTGTGACGCTTCGTCTGGCGTTCTTCGGTCGATCGGGCAGGAGATCGTCGGCTGTGACATAAACAGCGGTGAGTAGCAGGTCGAGGTCGGCGTCCATCGAGGCCCCCCTTTTGGTCAGCGATGTTCTTGAGCACCGCCGACTTCGACCCTGCTACTCAGAAACCCCCCAAAACCACGACACCCGCCGTGGAATCAATCATCTAGGCCGGTTGGCGCTCACGCGCAGGCCCGCTAGAATCGAGCGACGATGAAGACCGAGATCCACCCCAACTATGTCGCAGCGCACGTGCGCTGCACATGCGGCAACGAGTTCATCACGCGCGCGACGCAGGATGAGATCCACGTCGAGGTGTGCTCGAACTGCCACCCGTTCTACACGGGCAGGCAGAAGCTGATGGACACAGGCGGACGCGTGGAGCGCTTCCAGCGCAGGGTCGCCAAAGGCCGACTGCACTCGGCGCAAGCTCGGTCCGCTCAGTAGTCCGATGGCAAGCGCCGTGGCTGACCCCGCGGCGCCGAGCACGCTGGTCGAGGCCGACGGAGAGCTGAGCGCCCAGCGCGACGCGCCCGTCGGTGGGCAAGCGGTGCTCGAGGGCGTGATGATGCGAGGCGTCTCCAACTGGGCGGTCGCCGTGCGCAAGCCCACCGCCGATCAGCTGCAAGCGGGCGAGCTCGGCGCGGAGGAGATCTCGGTCGAAGGCGCCAAAGGCGAGATCGAGGTCACGACCTACCCGCTCGACTCGGCGATGAAGCGCCACCGAGTGCTGAGGCTTCCGATCCTCCGCGGCGTCGTCGCTCTCGGCGGCTCGATGGTCATCGGCTTTCGGGCGCTGGAGATCTCGGCGAATGCCCAGCTGCCGCCGGAGGAGGCGCAGCCCGGCGCTGACGCGCTGGCGCCCGGCGCGCCCGAGCAGCAGGAGATCCCGCGTGCGGTGTGGGCCGGCACGGTCGTGGTCGCGGTTGTGTTGGCGATTGTCCTGTTCTTCCTGATCCCCGTCGGCTTGACGAGCCTGATCAAGCACCAGCTGGGCTCCTCGATCCTGTTCTGGGTGGTCGAGGGGGTGATTCGGACGAGCCTGTTTCTTGGCTACATGCTGCTGCTTTCGCGCGTGCGCGACCTGCGGCGCGTGTTCGAGTATCACGGCGCCGAGCACAAGACGATCTCCTGCTACGAGGCCGGGCTGGCGCTGACCCCGCAGAACGCCCAGCGTTTCTCGCGGCTGCACCCACGCTGCGGAACGAGCTTCCTGCTGGTCGTCATGATCGTCGCGATCTTCGTGTTCGCGCCGATCGGGCTGCCAGCCTGGTATTGGCTGATGGCGACGCGCGTGCTGGGAGTTCCCGTGATCGCCGGCATCTCCTTCGAGCTGATCAAGTTCGCGGGACGCAATCGCAGCCGGGGCTGGGTGCGCGCGCTGATGTGGCCCGGCCTCAAGCTGCAGCTGCTGACCACGCGCGAGCCCGATCTCGATCAGCTGGCGGTGGCCATTGCCTCACTGCAGGCGGTGCTCGAGCTTGAGACGCCGGGCGAGCTCTCCGCCGCCGACCTAGTCGGCGTCGAGGTCGTCGCCTAGCCCCATTTTCCGCAGTTCTGTGAGGCTACCTGTCCTGTTCTGGCCAGGGCGGCTGGATGTGGAGTAGCTCGAGGATTCGTTTCTGTGTGTGGGTGAGGCGGTCGAGTCGTGGGCCGTTTGTGGTGTAGGTGATGCCGAGCCCTTGGAACGCGGCGAGGGTGTTGCGGCCGGTGGGCTTGGCGAGTCTTTCCTCGGGTAGGAGCGCGAGCAGGGTTTGTTCCTCGGCGGCGAGTGCTTGGCGTAGTTGTGACTCGATCAGGCCGAAGATGAGGAGTGCGATCCCGATGATGCTGATGAGGGCGTAGACGCGGTCGTCGTTGTGCAGGAAGATCGGGCGTACCTTCAGTGTTTGCTTGAGGTCGCGGTGGCGACGCTCGACGATCTGCTGGTCCTTGTAGAGGCGCAGCACGCGCTCGGCTGAGAGGCGGCCTTTCAGGTTGCTCGCGAGTGCGTAGACGCCGTCGGTAAGACTGGCGTTCTCGATCGCTGTCTCGTTGCGCTGCCAGCTGATCGTTGGCTTGCCGGCGTGCTCACCGACTGTGACTGTTATCAGATCCCTGATGTTCTCGGCGACGATCTGGCCGACACGCCGCTGTACTTGATCGGTCGTTTTGTAGTGGCGTCCGCCGAGCCCGCGCTGCACGCGTGCCAGGGCGTCTTCTGCTTTTGTGAGTGCGCGCTCGCGGGCAAGCGCGACCTCTTCGTGCTCCTCGGAGGAGTGGATATACGCCACACGAAAGCGGCGGTGCTCGCCGGTCTCAGGGTCCTGCACCTCCCAGTCACGCAGCGCGCCACGGTAGCGGGTCCGCAGCCTGGGCTCCAGACGGCGCTCGCGCTCAGCCACATAGCGCAAGGGTTTGAGCATCCGCTCTGCGCCCTCGGTGAGATACCGCTCCGTGAAGCCGGTATTCACCTTCAGCGGCACGATGAATTGCAGGCCGGCACGCTCGATCTGACACAGCGGCTTTCCTTGCCCCAGCGCCGAATCGCAGACCATCAGCATCCCCGGCTTCGCGAACCCGAGCAGCCGCTGCAGCGAGGCTCCGACCAAGGCGAGCTCAGAAGCGTTACCGGGATCGGGACGCAAATACAAAGGGACGCCATCAGCGCTGGATGCCTGCAGCGTGCGCACCTGACGCTCCACACGACGGTCTGAGCCCCACCCCTTGGCGACCAACGCCGAGTCCTCGTAAGCGCCTGAGACCTTGACCGTCGTGAGATCGACATGCAGGCGGGCAGCGTCTACGCCGAAGCGCTCGATCGCTCTCGCGGCCAAGAGGCCACGCACATGCTCGGCGTAGACAGCGAAGCTCTCAAGCGCGCGGCCCAGACGATCGTCGTTCAACAACTCTGCCGGGGTCCCGAAGAGCTCATGCACCGCCGCGCCCGAGGCCCAGCCCGCGATGTCATAGAGCGGGGAAGGCGAGCACAGACGGCTGGCCACCAGCACGCAGACCGCCTCCCCGACCGACAGCGAGGACCGCGCAGAGCGCGGCAGCGCACCATCGATCGTGTGAGCGACATCGAGCTCGCGCAAAAACCGCCAGGCCAGCAACAATGCCCCGACCTCGCGGCGGGTGCCCGCCAGCGGCGGGTCCAGACGCGCGAAGGAGCCAGCGAGCGCCTCCAGTTGCCCCGAGGCCTTCAACGCCTCCTTGCGACCAAGGTTTGCCACAACGCGGTGGCGCACCCTGCCACGGTCATCGCGATAGCCCTCCACCATCTGGAGGTACGTATAGGCCCGAGAGCCACGCCGGACAACGGTCTCCTTGACGAACATGTTGCCACAACCATAACCACTCAATCGGACGGAACAACAGCCAGCATACGCCCCCTGTTGCCACAACAGCCTACCGCTGCCCCAACAACGAACAGCCCACAAACCCCCATCCCACCAACAAGACCAGCGCCGCTACCCACCCTCAACTGCGGAAAATGGGCCTAGCCAGACGGCCGGGAGCACGGCGCTGGGCGGCGTCCTCGGTCGCTCGTGTGCAGAGCACACTTCGCTCACTGCGTCCTTGCCCAGCTTGACTCCCGGCCGTCTGGAGGCGGGTTGGGAGCGAGGCCCTCGGCTCATGGCGCGCCCTTGTAGGCTCGATCCGTGATCGAAGATCTCGTAAAGCAGATCGAGTCGCGCTTTGCTGAGCTCGGCGCGCAGATGACCGACCCGGCGGTGATCTCCGACAGAGAACGCTACGCGGAGGTCGGTCGCGCTTACAGCCAGCTCGAGCCAGCCGCGAAGCTCGCGGCTCAATGGCGGCACGCTCAAGACGACGCGGCGGGCGCCGAGGAGCTGTTGTCGGAGATCGGCGAGGACGCGGAGATGCGCGAGGAGCTAGGCGAGGCGCGCCGGCGCATCGAGGGCCTGGAGGAGGAGATCCGGCTGGCGATGGTCGAGCGCGACCCCAACGACGACAAGAGTGTGATCGTCGAGATCCAGGGCGGAGCCGGCGGTGACGAGGCGGGGTTGTGGGCCGGAGACCTGTACCGGATGCTCGCGCGCTACGCGGAGCGGCTCGGCTTCCAGACCGAACAGCTGGAGGTGGGTGACGGCAAGTACACGTTCGAGATCAAGTCCCGCCCGCCCGACGGGGCCTACTCGGTGTTCAAGTACGAGGGTGGCACCCACCGCGTCCAGCGTGTGCCGCAGACCGAGTCGCAGGGGCGGACTCACACCTCGACGGCGACCGTCGCGGTGCTCCCCGAGGCAGAGGACGTGGACGTTCAGATAGACCCCAACGACCTGCAGATCGACGTCTACCGTTCCTCGGGCCCAGGTGGCCAGTCGGTCAACACGACCGATTCGGCGGTACGCGTCACACACCGCCCATCGGGGATCGTCGTCTCGATGCAGGACGAGAAGTCGCAGCTGCAGAACCGCGAGAAGGCACTGCGCGTGCTGCGTGCGCGGCTCTATGAGCGCGCGCTGGCAGAACAGCAGGCCGAGCTCGCCGCCGACCGCCGCTCTCAGGTGGGAACCGGCGACCGCGCTGAGAAGATCCGTACCTACAACTACGGCGAGCGGCGCGTAACCGATCACCGAATCAAGCTGACGGTGCACAACCTCGATCAGGTGCTCGAAGGCGAGCTTGACGAGCTGACCGACGCGCTTCAGTCCGACGAGAAGCGCAGACGGCTAGAGACGCAGGCACTCGACTAAAAGGGTTGATCGCGATTCGTGAGATGCTCCCGAGCTGCTGATGCACGCGTCACTGGCCAGCGCCACGACAGCACGGGACGCGCTCGACGGCGCCATCACCGCGATCACGGCCGCCGGCTGTGAAACGCCGCGTCTGGATGCTGAACTGCTGCTGGCGCACGTGCTTGGCGTCAGGCGCGAGGCGCTTGTGAGCGACCCCGCTTTGACGGTCGCCGGAGCCGCTGTTCGTGCATTCCAGGACGCCGTACGCCGGCGTGCGGTCGAACGCGAGCCGGTTGCCTACATCATCGGACGGCGCGCTTTCCGCCGGATCGAGCTGAGCGTCGACCGGCGCGCGTTGATACCGCGTCCAGAGACCGAGCTGCTGGTCGAGGTCGCGGTCGGGCTCGGCGCGGGCGCGCGCGTGCTCGACGTCGGCACCGGCAGCGGCGCGGTGGCGCTCGCCCTGAAGGACGAGCGTCCCGACCTGCAGGTCAGCGGCAGCGATCTCAGCGAGGCCGCGCTCGAGCTCGCCAAGCTCAATGGCGAACGCCTGGAGCTGAATGTGCAATGGCTGCACGCCGACCTGCTCACGGACCTTGGCGAGTTCGATGCGATCGTCTCAAATCCGCCTTATGTCGCCGAATCGGAACGTGCGCTGCTCGCGCCGGAGATCGCTCGCCACGAGCCGGAGGAGGCGCTATTCGCGGGGTCCGACGGGTTGTCGTGTGTTCGCGCGCTGCTGGACCAGCTCGCCGAGCTGCCGAGCGTGCACTTCCTCGCGATCGAGGTCGGCGCCGGGCAGGCGGCGGGGGTCGCCGCCCTGACCTGTGCGGCCGGCTTCGACGCGATACGGTTCGAGCGCGACCTCGCGCGGATCCAGCGAGTGGTGGTCGCGGAGCGGCACAGGTGATGACTGCGAAGATCGGTGAGCCACGGAGCATCAGCGAGCAGGATGCACAGCGTCTGGAGCAGTGCGTGGCCGAAGGCGGTGTTGCGGTGTTCCCAACCGACACCGTCTATGGCGTGTGCTGCGACCCGGAGAACGAGCAGGCGGCGAGGCGCCTGTACGAGCTCAAGGGACGTCCGGCGAGTCGTCCCGCAGCCGTCATGTGCTTCACGCTCGAGCCAGCGCTCGAGTTGCTGACGGAGCTGAAGCACGATGAGCGCGTCGCGCTCTCGGCGCTGCTTCCGGGTCCGGTGACACTGCTGCTTGCAAACCCCGCGCGCCGCTTCGCGCCTGCCTGCCGGATCGATCCGTCGACGCTCGGTCTGCGCGTTCCGCGTCTTTCAAAGCGACTCGACGCGCTGGCTGCGATTACGCAACCGGTGATGCAGTCGAGCGCCAACGTCTCCGGTGAGCCGGATGCACGCACGCTCGCGCAGGTGCCCCAGAGCGTGCTCGACGGTGCCGACCTCGTGCTCGACGGCGGCGAGCTGCCCGGCACGCCTTCAACGGTGATCGACCTGCGCGATTACAGCGCGGAGCGCCGCTGGCACGTGCTCAGGGAGGGTGCGCTGGCCCGCAGCGTCGTGCGCGAGACGCTCACCGCGCTCGATTGAGTCGCCGATTGAGTCGCCCCGACCGCCGCTGGGGAAAGTGGTTGGGTGGAGGGAGCCCGCCGCATCTGCCGATGCCCGCTCATGGTGCTAGCCTCGTCACAGCTGCCGCGACTGGCGCCTGGGGTGGAATTGACCACCGGGGAGCGGCACTGAAAGACGCCGCGCGCCTGGGCACCACCGTCCTCACCGTCTGTCCAAGGAGAGCGCCGTGTCCGAGCTGAGCCCCGACTACTTCAACCGTCCCCTCGCTGAGGTCGACCCCGAGATCGCCGACGCTCTGCGCGGCGAGCTCGAGCGCGAGCAGAGCACTCTCGAGATGATCGCCTCCGAGAACTTCGTGCCGCGTGCGGTGCTCGAGTGCCAGGGCTCGGTGCTCACCAACAAGTACGCCGAGGGCTATCCCGGACGCCGCTACTACGGTGGATGCGAGTGGGTCGACGTCGTCGAGCAGCTGGCGATCGACCGCGCCAAGTCGCTGTTCGGCGCTGAGCACGCCAACGTGCAGCCTCACTCCGGCTCGCAGGCCAATGCGGCCGTCTACCACGCGCTGCTGACGCCGGGGGACACGATCATGGGTCTCTCGCTGGCGCATGGTGGCCATCTCAGCCATGGCATGAAGATCAACGTCTCCGGGCGGCTCTACGACATTGCCCCCTACGAGGTTGACCGCGACAGCAGCCTGATCGACATGGACGAAGTCGCGCGCATCGCCCATGAGCGCCGGCCGAAGCTACTGCTCGCGGGCTGGTCTGCCTACCCGCGCGAGCTCGACTTCGCGCGCTTCCGCGCGATCGCCGACGAAGTCGGCGCGCTGTTGATGGTCGACATGGCCCACTTCGCGGGCCTGGTCGCCGCGGGGCTGCACCCGAGCCCGATCGACTACGGCGCCGACGTGGTCACGACGACGACGCACAAGACCCTCGGCGGCCCACGCGCGGGCGTGATCTTGTGCAAGCAGGAGTACGCCAAGAAGATCGACTCGGCCGTGTTCCCCGGCCAGCAGGGCGGACCGCTGGAGCACGTGATCGCCGCCAAGGCGGTCGCCTTCAAGATCGCCGCCAGCGAGCTGTTCGCCGAGCGCCAGCGGCGTACCGTCGAGGGCGCTCGCGCGCTTGCGCGCCAGCTGCTGAACGCCGGACATGGCGTGAACGTGCTCACCGGCGGCACCGACGTGCACCTGACCCTTGTCGATCTCCGCGAGACCGAGCCGGCGCTCAGCGGCAAGCAGGCGGAGGACCGCTTGCACGAGATCCAGGTCACCGTCAACCGCAACGCCGTGCCATTCGACCCGCGTCCTCCGATCGAGGCATCCGGGCTGCGCATCGGCACGCCCGCGCTGGCCACCCGCGGCCTGCAGGAGGAGGACTTCGAGGAGGTCGGGAGGATCCTCGCGGTCGCGCTCACCCCCGAATACGCGTCCCGGGCCGGCGAGCTCGCGGAGCGCGTCAGCGCGATCGTGGAGCGCTACCCGCTATACGAGGGACTGCCAGCCGGCGCGCAGGTGTAGAGCGCTCCCACCCCGCAGCGCAGAGCCCTCTGCGGCTGGCGCGGCGCTCTCGACCTCCCGGCCTGCGATGCTTTATGCGAGTCGATGGCGCATCCAACAGAGCTCGACGCGCTGTACGCCTTTCTGGCAGCCGCGGTTCTGACCGCGTTGCTGACGCCCCTTACGATGCGCTTCGCGAGGGCCATCGGCGCGATCGACGAGCCGCGCGAGCGGGGTCTGTCGGACCGCCCGACGCCGTTGCTGGGCGGGCTGGCGATCTTTGTCGGGGTACTGCTAGCAGGGCTGATCTGGCTGCCGACCGGCTACGTGAGCGAACAGCAGCCGCAGCTGTGGCACGGCGTGCTGCTCGCGGCCGCGGTGATCACGCTGGTCGGCGCGCTGGATGATCGTTTCGACCTGCATCCCGCGGTCAAGCTGCTCGGCCAGGTGCTCGCGGCGGTGATCGTCGTGCACTTCGGCGTGGCCGTCAAGAAGATCACGCTGCCGTTCGTCGGTGCGCTTGCGTTCCCCAACAGCGGCCCTGCCGACGCCGGCCCGGTGCTGACGGTGGTCGGCCTGGTGGTGATGATGAACGTCGTCAACTTCTCCGACGGAGTCGATGGCCTGGCGGCGGGCGTGTGCATGATCATCGCCGCCGCGATGGCGATCATCGCCTTTGACTTGGGCCGCCAGCAGCCGGGAGTGCTGGCCGCGCTGACGGCTGGCGCGGCGCTTGGCTTCCTGATCTACAACTTCCCGCCCGCATCGAGCTTCATGGGCGATTGCGGCGCACAGCTGCTTGGCCTGCTGATGGGGGTGATCACCGTCGAGGCCGCGGTCAAGACCGAGGCGGTGGTGTCGTTCGTGCTGCCGCTGATCCTGCTGGCGGTGCCGTTCCTGGACACGACCTTCGTCGTACTCAAGCGCTTGAAGTACAGGCAACCGCTCTACCGAGCCGACAGCGAGCACTTCCACCATCGCATGGCCCGCATCGGCTTCTCCAACCGGCGCACGATCGCCTACCTGTACGTCTGGACGCTGCTGCTCGCGGGCATGGCGCTGGCGCTGCGCTTCGTCCCGTACAGCGACCACAAAGGCCACTACCACACCGGTTGGACGCTTGTGATGCTCGGCATCGGGCTGCTCGTGGTCGCGGCGAGCGTCTACCTGGTCTACGTGCTCGAGATCCTCAAGTTCAGGCGCCTCGACTCGATCAGGTTGCGGCGTCTGCACCCGGATGCCTCACCAGCGGAGATCGAGCTTGATGTCGCGAAGCACCTCGAGACCGGTGAGTTTGATGCGGTGTCGCACACCGGGGACGGCAATCCGCAGGTGCTCGACGGCACGGTGCCCGATGGGGCTGAGCAGCGGGTCGGCAAGCGCCAAGTGGATGAGGATCGCGTAAGCGCAAAGCAGGAGCGCGGCGGCACACAGGCGCCGATCGGCGCTGACGGCGGCTAGCGGCAGCACCCAGATCGCATACCAGGGCAGCAGCCAGGCGGTCGAGACGAGCAGCGCGATCGTCGTCCAGCCGGCCGCCACCCGCCAGTTGGCGCCGCGCGCGGTGCGCCACAGCGCGTAGGCGAGCACCGCAACGAAGCCGCCGACGTACAGCTCGCGCCACCAGCCTGGGGTGCCGCTCAGTCCGAGCAGGCGCGCGGTCTCAGCGGGGATGCTGTGGGTGGCGACGAGCTGCTGCTGCTCACCGACGGCATTCAGGAAGCCGAGCGCGTGCACGCCGAAGCCGAGCACGCCGACGAGCGCGACCGCCAGCAGCGCGCCGCCTGCGGCGAGCGCGACGCGAAGGCGCTCTCGCATCTGCGACGGCGCGAGCACCAGGAACGGAAGCACGAGCCCAGCGGTGACCTTGATGCCCACGCCGGCGGCGAGCGCACCCGCGGCTGCGCGCGAGCGCTTGCTCGCGCCCGCGGTCAACGCCAGCGCGAGCGCCAGCGCGCGCAGCAGCAGCGTGTCGTTGTGCGCTCCGCCGACCGCCAGCACCAGCAGTACGGGGTTCAGACCGAGGAACGCGAGCGCCCAATTGCGGGAGTGGCCGAGGCGCTCGGCAGCGCGCGCGATGAGCGCGACCGCGGCGAGGCTCGAGAGGACCGCGATCGCCTTGAACGCCCACAGGCCGCCGGCGAGTCCCAGCGGCACGAGCGCATAGCTCGCGAGCGTGAACAGCGGGCCGTAGGGCGAGTGCTGAAATGGCCATCCGATGAAGCGGTAGACCGGGTCGGTGGGAGCTTCGGCGGCGAAATGCGTATACGGATCGAGCCCGTGCAGAACCCCCAGGCGCGCGAATGCGAGGTATCCGAAGACGTCCTGGGAGATCAGCGGGGGTCCGAGCAGCAGGATCGCGTACGCCGCCACGATCGTGCCCACGAGCGCCGCCAGCGGCAGCCGCCGCGCGCCCAACAGCACGAGCGCATAGCTCGCGCACATGATCAGCATCAGCGCCTGGAAGCTCGAGCTCGAGAGGCCGACGCCGAGTCCGCGCAAGGGGCCGGCCAGCCACGCCGCCCAGCCGCCTTCGCGGGCCGGCACGTACTGCCCAGGCGCGGAGGCGGCGCCGGCGCTCACCAGGAAGACCGTCGTGACGATGCCGAGCAGCCCGAGCGCGCCGAGTGCCTGCACGAGTCCTGCGGGCACGCGCGCACCCGCTCGGCGCGCCAGGACCCTCAGACGCTCTCGCGGCGATCGCAGCCGGGAATGTAGGGGTCGCGGCCTGTATGGTGCCCATTGTTGCGTCTCCTGGATGTGCGAGCGTCCCCTGCGGCCGATAACCTGTAAACAGGTCCGTGCCGCTCGGGGGGATTCCCTGTGTGCACGCTCATTCGAGCCGCCCAGCGGTCGGCGGGGGTGGAGGTGGACCGCAATCTCATGCTACGTCGCAAAAGCACACGCAAACGGCGCCGGGCTCCCGGCCCGCACCGCGTCCTGATCCTCTCCGCCGACGTCGGCGAGGGTCATGCGGCAGCCGCGCGTGCCCTCCAGCAGCAGATACAAGCATCCGAGCAGCACGCTGAGGTCACCGTGATCGACGGGCTGGCGGCGATGGGCCCGCTGGTGCGACCGGTCGTCGAGGACGGCTACCGCGTCCAGCTGCGCTTCATGCCCTGGACCTACACGATGGTCTACTGGCTGCTCGAGAAGGTCATGCCGATCCGTGTGCTCGCGCGGCGGCTGCTGTGCCTGCTCGGCTCGCGCCCGCTCGCGCGGGCGATCGCCGAACACGACCCCGACGTGGTCGTCTCGACCTACCCGGCGGTGACGGTCGTGCTGGCGCGGCTGCGGCGCACCGGCGAGGTGCGCTGCTCGACCGTCGCCACGATCACCGACCTGACCGGCCTGTTCTTCTGGGCACAGCCTGGAATCGACATGCATCTGGTGATGTACGGCGAGTCGATGTCCTCGGTCGAGCGTATCGCCGGGCGCGGAAGCGTGCAGCTCGTGCGCCCGCTGATCTCAGCTGAGTTCCTGGAGTCGCGCTGCCCTCTCGACGCGCGCCGCGCGCTCGGCCTCTCAGAGGAGGGTCGCACGGTCGTCGTCTCCGGCGGAGGCTGGGGCGTCGGCGACATCGAGGGCGCGGTGCGCGAGTTCACGAGGGTACCCGAGGTGAGCAACATCGTCTGCCTCGCCGGTCGCAACGAGCAACTCGCCGAGAAGCTCCGCGAGGCGTTCGCGCGAGGAGCCCCGCGTGCGCGTTTACGGCTTCACCGACAAGATGCCCGAGATCCTGGCCGCGGCCGACGTGCTCGTGCACTCGACCGGCGGCGTCACGTGCCTGGAGGCGAGGGCCGCGGGTACGCCCGTCGTCTCGTACGGGCTGCCAGTCGGGCACGCGCGTCTGAACACGCGTGCGATGGCCTCGCTGGATCTGCTGCGGCTGGCCAACGACACCGACGAGCTGCGCACGCATGTCCAGGCTAGCTTCGCCGATGTGCTTGCCGCGTCGCCTGCCAACGCGGCTGAGAACGACCAGAGAAGTGCGCGGGAGCTCGTGCGTGCGGCTCAGCCGGCGGCCGTCGACGTCGTGCTGGAGCGCGCCGCGGCGGGTACAGCCGATCCCGCGCTGGCGGCTTCGCGTGGCCGCGCTCGCGACACAGCTGACGCTGCTGCTGCTGGTGGGCACGTGGATGATGTCGACCGACGAGGTGACCGCGGTGGCGGACAAGCTGCTGCACGTCCACGAACTCGTCCGCGTCCCGACCACTCAGCTGGATGTCGGGCTGATCGTGCACGCGCCCGCAGCCGATATCGCGGCGGTGGCGTCAGAGCTGGCCGCGAAGGGGATCCACGTCTCGTTCGCAGATGATGCCGGCGTGCCTTCGCGGGAGCGCATCGTCGCGCTGCACGGGCTTCGCGACCAGCTGCTCCCGGAGATACCGGGCTCCGCGCTGTTCCACTGGGTGCGCACGCGCTCCACGCTGCGCTCGCAGGCGCGCGCCCTCGGCCTCCGCCACCACTTCTACTTCCTGCGGCCGTCGGGAGGGCTGTCGGTTGGCCAGATGGTGCTCGCGCGCACCGATGGGGCGATCCCGGTGAAGGGCGCGCTGCGCTTGAGCGCGACCGGTGCGCTGCCTCAGCGGCCGATGCGCGCCGGCGATGTGCTGGTGGTCGAGCTCGACGGATCGCCGTCGTCGGTGCGCGGGCTGGAGCGCATCGTCGGCATGGGTCCGATCGTCGGGATTGGGCGTCGAGCCGCTGGCCTGGCTGACGCGCTCGCCTTCCATCAGCGCCAGCAGCAGCGGCGAGCGCGCAAGCAGCGCCGCGCCGACGATCAGCACGCACAGCGAGACGATCAGCGGCACGCCGCTGAGTGGCGTCGCGTCGAAGCGCTCGCCGAAGAGCACCGGCGCCAACGCCACCGGCACGATCGTCTGAGTCACGAACACCACCGGCGCAACCTGGATCGCGGGACGTTCCTGCAGCGCGCTCGTCTCGCTGAGCACCCCGACCGCCGATGCCGCGGCTGTAGACAGGCCCCACAGCGCCGCCACCGCGAGGTGGTGCGCCGAGAGGTCATCGGCGGCGAGCTTCGTGGCCACGCCGCTCCAGCCGAACGCCAGCCCAGCGCACACCATCGTCAGCTCCGCGATCGAATGCCCGAGCGCGCGCAGCAGGTATGGCAGCAGGCTCGACAGCGCGAGCCCCACGAGCACCAACGTGATCGTCAGCTGCTCCCCCGGTTGGCTGACGCTGCGCGCGGGAGCGAACACCCCCGCACCGATGACGCCGAGGACGATCGCGATCATCGCCAGGTGCTCCGCACGGCCCGCATGCTCACCGAGCATCCGCTCGCCGAGGAACAGCAGCACGAGCAGCCCCGCGGCAAGCGCCGGCTGTACGACCACCAGCGGCGCCAGCAACAGCGCCAGAACCTGCAGTGGCCAGCCGAGAATCGACAACCCCGTGCCGAGCAGCCAGCGGGCGCGTTTGAGCAGCCCCCGTACGAGCGCGACGCGCAGGTGCTCCTCGGGCGGTGCCTCCCTGGCATCCATCGCCTGCAGGGCGATCCCTAGGCTGTAGAGGCTCGACGCCCCGATTGCCGCCCCGATTCCCAGTACGAGCTTGACCATGTCCGCCGACGATCATCGCACTAGCCTCGCGCCGATCGCAGGCGCGCTCGGGACGGCCGCGGCTGCGAGTTACATGCTGCCCGTGCTGGCCGGTGCCCGCCCGAGCTTCGTCCCGGGCTCGCCGGCTCCGATCTGGCCCGCGCTGCGTCGGCTGCTCGGTGTCGAAGATCGCACGTCCAGCGGTCGCGGCTACGCGCTCACGTTCGACGACGGCCCCCATGCGCAGGGCACGCCCGCGGTGCTCGAGACGCTTGCGCGCGAGCATGTCCGCGCGACGTTCTTCCTGGTCGGTGAGCAGGTGCTGCGAAATCCGTCGCTCGCCGGCGAGATCGCAGATGCCGGGCACGCGATCGCCCTGCACTGCCACCGCCACCGCAACCTGCTGCGCCTCAGCCCGCGCCAGGTGCACGAGGACATCGCGCGGGCTCAGGAGATCATCGCGACCCACGCAGGACGTGTGCCCGAGCTGTATCGCCCGCCATATGGCGTGCTCAACGCCTCCGCGCTGCGGCTGGCTCGAGCTCGCGGCTGGCGCACGCTGCTGTGGAGCCACTGGGGACGTGATTGGGAGCTGCGCGCGACGCCCGCGTCGATCGCAGCGCGCGTCACCGACGGCGCGGGCGCGGGCGCGGTGCTGCTGCTGCACGACGCCGACGACTACTCAGCGCCGGGCTCGTGGAGGCGCACCGCGCAGGCGCTGCCGCGGGTGCTCGAGACGCTGGCTGCGCGGGGCCTCGAGCCGGTGATGCCCTGAGGAGCCGCGGGCTGCGCCGCTGAGGCGGTGGATAACATCGAGTGCTTGTCAACGCTCGCTCCGATCGACGCGCGCGACTCCGTCGCGGGGGTCCCGACAGCGCCAGCGTTGCCGCGGGTCCAGGTGCGCACGCGCTGGTGGGTCGAGGCGCTGGCGATCGCATGGCTCTGCTGGGTCTACGACGCGATCACCAACCTCGCGCCGTTGCGCCTGCACGCGGCGCTCGCTCACGGTCAGCACATCCTGCGTCTGGAGCGCTCGCTGCACATCGACCCGGAGCGCGCGCTCGATCGCTGGCTCGCCGGACATCACACGCTCGGGCTGCTGATATCCGACTACTACGACAACGCGCACTTCATCGTCACGCTCGGGCTGCTCGGCTTCCTGTGGTGGCGGCGGCCGGACGTCTACCGGCCGCTGCGCAACTCCCTCGTGCTTGTCAACGTGTTGGCCTTCATCGTCTTCTGGCGCTTCCCCGTGGCCCCGCCGCGCATGCTCCCCGGGTTCGTCGACGTAGTCGCAAAGACACACGCGATCGGCTCCTGGCACACGGGCGCGCTTGCCTCGCACGCCAACCAGCTGGCTGCGATGCCATCGCTGCACATCGCCTGGGCAGTCTGGTGCACCGTCGTGGTGTGGAAGATCGCGACGCGCGGCTGGCTACGCGCGCTCGCGGTCATCTACCCGTTTGTCACCGCATTCGCGGTCCTGTCTACAGGCAACCACTATCTGCTCGACCTGCTTGGCGGCCTTGCGACGATCGCGCTATCCCTAGTGTTGGTGCGGGTTGTGGGGAGTCGCTGGAGCTGGTCCGAGCGGCTTGTGCGCGGTGGTCGCGCGGCTTCGGCAGCGCCCGATCGCGCGTAGCGCATGTCACAAAGTTGTTACGAAGTCCAAGACCGAGTAGACTGGTCGCGCCGTCGGATGCTGTTGAGGGACACGCCGACAGCTCCGCTGCGTTTTCGCGTGGGGACCTTGTTTTCTATAGGGTGGGCCAGTCAATAGACATGCTGCGTCAACGACTCACAGATAGCGCCGCCGGCGCAAAATCGCCGCACGCGCGGCGATCCGACGGGTAACACGGCCACGTTCCCCTGCAAGTGCATCGACGACCGCCAGCCGGCCTGCGCCCGGCCATCACCCAATCGCCGCTAGAGCTGCCTATCGGGGGCATGCGTAGCCAGGACGGCGGCGCTGTGCTGGAGAAACGCGCGATCGGGGTTAAACGCACCGTCGCGGTCCTGCGCTATCTCGACATCGTGCTCGTCGTCCTCGCCATACCCGCGGTGCTCGCGCTCGGGGTTCCCGTGCTCGGCTTCGCGGTCGGGGCGGGTGCATGGGTGTTGCAGCGGATCATCGCCCAGGCAGATAAACGCTGGGTTAGCAGGGCAGCGGAGCCACGCACGCAACTCGGTCTCAACCTGTTCGAGGCGTTCGGCCGCATCTGGCTGCTCGCGGGCGCGATCGTCGTCGCAGGCGTGGCCGGCGGGCGCGCCGACGGGCTGACTGCCGCGGTGACCGTGTTCGCCGCCTACACCGTGGCATTCGCGCTGCGGGTTCTCTCCGGCCCGCCCACCTCGCCCGCCTCCCCGCGGGCGCAACGGAAGCTGGTCCCGTGACTCGCGTGCGCTCGTGGAGCCAGAAAAAGAGGATCGGCTACGGCATCCTGCTCGTGTATGTCCTCGGCATCATCGGCTTCGTCGTGGGCTTTGGGATCAAGGGCCACAAAAACGAAAGCTTCAAGGTGATCGATGCGTTTCACCTGGAAACCTGGTTTCACATCGCCGGGCCGCTGAACTTCGACAAGGGCGTCCTCTACCTGCTGATCGCGACGGGGCTGACGCTCGGCATCATGCTGTTCGTCGCGCGGCACATGCAAAAGCGCCCGGGCCGGCTGCAGGTCGCGGTCGAGATGGGCTACGGCCTGATGTCGCAGGTCACGCGCGAGAACATGGACGACAAGCTGACCAAGCGCTGGTTCCCGCTGGTCTTCACGCTGTTCGTCTTCATCCTCGTCTCCAATCTGATCGGCTACGTCCCGCTGCCGGTCGACTCGCAGAACACGTTCAAACTGTTCGGCGCGAACATCCCGTCGTTCCAGATCTACGCGGCTGTCACGAACGTCGCGGTACCGCTGGTGCTCGCGCTCGGCGTGTTCGTCGCTTACAACGCCGAAGGGGTACGCGCGCACGGGGCGATCGGGTACCTGAAAAGCCTGATACCGCAGGGCGTGGGTGGGCCGATGCTGGTGCTGATCTTCCCGCTGGAGATGCTCTCGAACTTCGTGCTGCGGCCGCTCTCGCTGACGATTCGTCTGTGGGCCAACCTGCTCGCCGGGCATCTGCTGATCGACTTCATGGCCGGCAACCTCGCGGTGCTCCTCGGACTGCAGCTGCTCGGCTGGTTCACCCTGCCGCTCGGCGTGATCATCTACCTGTTCGAGGCGGTCCTGATCGCAGGCCTGCAGGCCTTCATCTTCGCCATCCTGACCGCCATCTATCTCGGCGGCGCAACCGCCGCAAGCCACTAAGCACTCGACAAGGAGAACGATGCTGACTCACCTCTTCCCTTTCATGTCCATTCACCTGGGCGCGCCATTGCTCGCGGTGGCAGAAGCGTCGAAGGAATACGGCGCGAACGCCGGTAAAGCGATCGCGCTCGGCGTCGGCGCCGGCGGTGGCGCCGCTGGCGCCGGCGCCGGCATCGGAATGCTGTTCGGCAAGGTGATCGAGTCTGTCACCCGCCAGCCGGAGATGCGCGACGAGATCACCTCGATCCAGTGGCTCGGCTTCGCGCTCACCGAGGCCACGTTCTTCTACGGCCTGGTAGGCGGCTTCATCGCCTTCTTCCTCTAGATCGATGCACCCCTTCGCCACCATCCTGAGCATGCCGGTCGCCGCGAGCTCGTCTTCATGGCTGATCACGCCGAACGTCGGCCTGATGATCTGGACGTTCCTCGTGTTCGGGATCTCGCTCTACATCCTCGTCAAGGCCGTGTTCCCGCGGATCCGCCAAGTGCTAGACGAGCGCGCGGCGAGCGATCGACGAGTCGATCGACGCGGCAGAGCGCACCCGCAAGGAGGCCGACGACCTGCTCGCCGAATACCGCGAGCGCCTGAAGGAGGCGAGGGCGCAGTCCGAGGAGATCGTCCAGCGGGCGCGCCAGACGGCCGACTCGCACGAGCATGAGGCCCGCGAACGCGCGCAAGAGATTCTCGCCGAAGCCGCCAAGCGCGCCGAGCGCGACATCGACGCTGCCACAAAGCGCGCGCTCGACGACATCCGCAGGGAGGTCGCCGACCTCACGATCATGGCCACCGAGAAGGTCGTGCGCAAGACGCTCAACGAGGCCGATCAGCGGCGGCTGGTCGAGGAGGCCCTGAGCGAGATCGACCTCTCCGGCCTCTCGGCACCGTCAGGGGCACAGGCGGGGGCTCAGAGCAACTGATGGAGGAGCTCGCCCGGGTATATGGCCGCTCGCTGTTCGAGGTTGCCAGCGAGCAGCACAAGCTCGACGAGCTGCGTGAGCAGCTGGGCCAGTTCGCCGACGCCGTCAGCGAGAACCACGACCTGGCCGTGTTCTTCTTCTCGCCCTACTTCTCCACGAAGGAGAAGCAGGATGCGCTCCGAGGAATGCTCGACGGCGCCGAGGAGATCTTGCTGAACTTCCTCAGCCTGCTGATCGAAAACCATCGCATGCCGGTCATCTTCCGCATCCGCCAAGAGTACGAGCGGCTATGGGACGAGGAGAACAAGACGCTTCCGGTGGAGATCACCAGCGCGATCGCGCTCGACGAGCAGACCACCGACAGCCTCGGCAAGACAATCGGCGAGCGCGCCGGGCGCAAGGTCACACTCGCTGCGCGCGTCGACCCGGACATCCTCGGCGGCATCATCATCAGGGTCGGGAACTCGATCCTCGACGCCTCTATCCGCAACCGACTGGAGCAGCTGCGCAGGCACGTTGCCCAAGGAGCTTAGAGGGTGGCGAAGGCGGCTGAAAGCCGGCGAGCCGGGCCTCTCTTCAACTAGGAGACAAACATGCAGATCAACCCTGACGAGATCACCAGCATCCTCAAGAGCCGCATCGAGGGGCTCGACAGCGGCACGGCCGAGCTGACCGAGGTCGGCACCGTGCTGTCGGTGGCCGACGGCATCGCGCGCCTGCACGGCCTGGAGAACTGCATGTCCTTCGAGATGCTCGAGCTTCCCCATGGCGTCACCGGTCTTGCGTTGAACCTCGAGTCCGACAACGTCGGCGCGGTGCTGTTCGGCGAGTGGGAGCGCATCTCCGAGGGCGACACGGTCAAGCGCACCGGCAAGCTTCTGGAGATCCCGGTCGGCGAGCAGATGCTCGGACGCATCGTCGACCCGCTCGGACGCCCGCTGGACGGAAAGGGTGAGATCTCCGTCGATCAGACGCGCCCCGCCGAGTTCAAGGCGCCGGGCGTCGTGCAGCGCCAACCGGTCAAGCAGCCGATGCAGACAGGCCTGAAGGCGATCGACGCGATGATCCCGATCGGCCGTGGCCAGCGAGAGCTGATCATCGGCGACCGCCAGACGGGCAAGACGGCGATCGCGATCGACACGATCATCAACAACAAGGACACCGGCGTGGTGTCGGTGTACGTGGCGATCGGCCAGCGCATGTCGACGGTCGTGGCGCTCGCGCAGACGCTCGAGGAGTACGGCGCGCTCGATAACACGATCATCGTCGCCGCGCCCGCCGACGAGGCGGCGCCGATCAAGTTCATGGCGCCGTACGCCGGTTGTGCGATGGGCGAGCACTTCCTCTACAACGGCGGCCACGCACTGGTCGTCTACGACGACCTGACCAAGCACGCCTACGCCTACCGGCAGATGTCGCTGCTGCTGCGCCGTCCGCCGGGCCGCGAGGCATACCCCGGCGACGTCTTCTACCTGCACTCGCGCCTGCTCGAGCGCGCCGTCAAGCTCAACGACGATCTCGGCGGCGGCTCGCTGACGGCGCTGCCGGTGATCGAGACGCAGGCGGGCGACGTGTCTGCGTACATCCCGACGAACGTGATCTCGATCACCGACGGGCAGATCTTCCTCGAGTCCAAGCTGTTCAACTCGGGCGTGCGCCCGGCGATCAACGTCGGCATCTCCGTCTCGCGCGTCGGTGGCAACGCGCAGATCGGCCCGATGAAGAAAGTTGCCGGGCGGATCAAGCTCGAGCTCTCCCAATACCGCGACCTGGAGGCCTTCGCGCAGTTCGGCTCTGACCTCGATGCCGACACGCAGCGCACGCTCGCGCGTGGCGAGCGCCTGGTTGCGACGCTCAACCAGCACGAGCGCTCGCCGCTGGCCGTGGAGGATCAGACCGTGCAGATCTTCGCGGCGACCAACGGCTACCTCGATCGCTTGAACGTCGAGCGCGTGCAGGAGTTCCTGCTCGGGCTCACCGAACGGCTGCACAGCCAGCACCAGGATCTGCGCGCGAAGATCAACGGCGGCGACTGGTCCGAGGACACCCAGAAGGAGGTCCGCGAGACGGTCGAGGCCTTTGCCAAGGACTTCGGCTACGACCTCGACGAGGAGGGCCAGCCGCTGGACGATGACGCGCCGCTCGCGCGCAGCGCCGGCGCCGGCGAGAGCGACGAGCATGACTCCTCAGACGCGACCGAGAAGGAGGCCCAGGCGGCCTAGCGCCGCCCGCGGGGCACAGCCATGGCTTCTCAGCGCGACGTCAAGAACAAGATCGCCTCGGTCAAGAACATCCAGAAGATCACGCGCGCGATGGAGATGGTCGCCGCCGCCCGGCTGCGGCGCGCAGAGCAGCGAATCGATGCGCTGCGCCCCTACGCGGACGCGCTTGCGCGGATGACCCGCCAGGCCGCGGAGGCAGCCGGTGCGGAGGCCAAGCGGGTGCCGCTGCTGCGCGAGCACGACCGATCTGAGATCGGCCAGCAGACGAACGTTGGGCTGCTGCTGGTGACGGGCGACCGCGGCCTCGCGGGCGGCTTCAACTCGCAGATCATCCGCGACGGCGTGCGGCTGTCCGCCGAGCTTGCCGACGATGGGCTGCGCAGCAGCTGGTACGCAACCGGGCGCCGCGGCGTCTCCTCGCTGGCCTTTCGCGGCAACGAGCTCAGCGGCTCCTACACCGGTTTCGCCGATCGACCCGCCTATGCGGACGCGCGCATGATCGCCGACGACCTGATCCAGGCTTATGCCGACGGTCACATAGACCGCGTCGAGATGATCTACAACTCCTACGTATCGCCGCTCACCCAGCACGTCACCCGTCAAACGCTGCTGCCGCTCACGCACCAGGCGCTCACCGATGGTGATGGCGGCGAGCCTGCGTCGGCGGGCGCCGCGCGCGGCTCCGTCGAGTACGAGCCCGACCCCGAGAAGATCCTCAGGCGCCTGGTTCCCGACTACATCGAGATCTCGATCTACAGGGCGCTGGTCGAGTCCGCCGCCGGCTTCTTCGGAGCCCAGATGACGGCGATGCGCAGCGCCTCCGAGAATGCGGGGGAAATCATCACCGACTACACGCTGCAGATGAACCGAGCCCGACAGGCCGAGATCACCCAGGAGATCATGGAGGTAGTCGCCGGTGCCGAGGGACTGAGCTAGGACGGACGTGGGCTGCGCGATACTGCGTCCTCGGTCGCTCGCGTGCCGGCCGCTCGTCGGTCCCGTCGATCGACGAGCGGTACGCCACGCTCTCTGCGTCCTTGTCTCGATTGACCATCGACCGTCCTAAACGCGTTGCCAAACGAAACTGATTTGAACAGAATGATTAGGAGAACACAGAGCTAATGCCACCCAGCACCACCACAGAGCCCGCCACCGCAGCGAACGGAGCCGCAACGCGCAACGTCGGGCGCATCGAGGAGATCCAGGGCGTCGTGATCGAGGCCGTGTTCCCCGACCGCCTGCCCGAGATCAACCACGCGATCACGATCGTCCGCACCGCCGCCAACAAGGAGGAGGAGGCCCCCGGTATCAGCGCCGAGGCGGGGGAGGAGCTGCTCGTCTGCGAGGTCCAGCAGCACCTCGGCGACGACCGCGTACGCGCTGTCGCGATGGACACGACCGACGGCCTGGCACGCGGCGCCGAGGTGATCGACACCGGCGGCCCGATCACCGTGCCCGTCGGCGAGGCGACGCTCGGGCGCATCTTCAACCTGCTCGGCGAGCCGATCGACCTCGGTGAGGAGCTGCCCGCGGACGTCGAGCGCCGGGGCATCCACCAGGAGGCTCCGCGTGCCGAGGACCTGACCCCGACGACCGAGATGTTCGAGACCGGGATCAAGGTCATCGACCTGCTTGCGCCCTACGCCAAGGGCGGCAAGGTCGGGCTGTTCGGCGGCGCCGGCGTCGGCAAGACGGTGCTGATCCAGGAGCTCATCCACAACCTCGCCAAGGAGCACGGCGGGCTGTCGGCGTTCTGCGGCGTGGGCGAGCGCTCGCGCGAGGGCAACGACCTGTGGCTCGAGATGAAGGAGTCGGGCGTGCTCGACAAGACGATGCTCGTGTTCGGCCAGATGAACGAGCCGCCAGGAGCCCGCATGCGCGTCGCGCTGTCCGGCCTGACGATGGCCGAATACTTCCGTGACCAGGGCCAGGACGTGCTGCTGTTCATCGACAACATCTTCCGTTTCGTGCAAGCCGGCTCCGAGGTCTCGGCGCTACTCGGGCGCATGCCCTCGCAGGTCGGCTACCAGCCGACGCTCGAGACCGAGATGGGCCAGCTGCAGGAGCGCATCACCTCGACCAAGCGGGGCTCGGTCACCTCGATCCAAGCGATCTACGTGCCGGCCGACGACTACACCGATCCTGCCCCCGCGTCCGTGTTCGCCCACCTCAACGCAACCACGGCCCTGTCTCGTTCGATCTCCGAAAAAGGCATCTACCCGGCGGTTGACCCGCTCGACTCGACCTCGACGATCCTCAAGGCGGACATCCTCGGCGAGGACCACTTCCGGGTGGCCAACCGCGTCAAGGAGATCCTGCAGCGCTACAAGGAGCTCCAGGACATCATCGCGATCCTCGGCATCGACGAGCTCTCCGATGAGGACAAGCTGACGGTTCAGCGCGCGCGCAGGATCGAGCGCTTCCTCTCCCAGCCGTTCTTCGTCGCCGAAGAGTTCACCGGCACACCCGGCGCATACGTGCCGATCGCGGAGACGATCAGGGGCTTTGAGGAGATCATCGACGGCAAACACGACGAGGTTCCCGAGAGTGCGTTCTTCCTCAAGGGCACGATCGACGAGGTCGTAGAGGCGGCCAAGAAATGAGGCTTGGGAGCTGATGGCCCACACGAAGTTCCCAGTCGAGGTGCTCACACCGGAGGGCGAGGTGTTCTCCGGCGAGGTGGAAATGCTCTCCACATTCACCGCGGTGGGTTCGCTCGGCATCCTTGCCAACCACGAGCCGGTGCTGGCGATGCTCGAACCGACCGAGCTGCGGCTGTATCGCTCCGAGGAGGAGATCGTGCGCTTCGCGCAGGCCGAGGGCTACCTTCAGTTCGCGGACAACAGCGCGCTGGTGCTCGTCGAGGAGGCGCTCGCTCCCGAGCAGATCGATCGAGCCGCGCTTCGAGTCCAAGCTCGCGGAAGCGCGCGCCAACGCCGAGCGCGCCGCGGAGGGCAGCGAGGAGCTGGCGCGCGCACTGCGCGACGCAAAGCGCTACGAAGCATTCCTGGCGGTCGGGCGGTAGCCGCCTCGCGTCGACGCTGCGGGCCGTCGCGCTCAGCAGCTAGCCTTCCCCGCTTCATGAGCGCAACACGCGAGCCAATCGGGGTGATCGGCACGGGCTATGTCGGGCTGGTGACGGCAGCCGGTTTCGCCGAGCTGGGCAGCGAGGTATGGTGCGTGGACATCGACGCCGCCAAGGTCGAGCGCCTGCGCCGCGGCGAGGTGCCGATCTACGAGCCAGGCCTCGAGCAACTGCTGGCGCGCAACGCCGAGCGCTTGCACTTCTCCACGGACATCGCCGACGCGCTCGCGCACTCGCGGCTGCTGTTCGTCGCCGTCGGAACCCCACCGACGTACTCCGGTGACGCGGACCTATCGGCTGTGCACGCGGTCGCCGGTGCGATTCCGGCATCCAAGGACCATGCGCTCGTGATGAAGTCGACCGTGCCCTGCGGCACCGGCGCCTCGCTGCTGCGCGTGTTCGGTGAGCAGGGCAAGGAAGCGCTCGGCTATGTCTCCTGCCCGGAGTTCCTGAAGGAGGGCTCCGCCGTCAATGACTTCCTGCATCCCGACCGGGTCGTCGTTGGCGATGCAGGAGGCTGGGGGGGTGACGCGGTGGTCGAGCTCTACGCGCCCCTGGATGCGCCGCTGGTTCGAACGGACGTCGCCAGTGCAGAGATGGTCAAGCTCGCCTCCAACGCGTTCCTCGCGACGAAGATCTCGTTCATCAACGAGATTGCCAACGTCTGTGAGGAGACCGGCGCCGACGTCGTCGAGGTAGCGCGCGGCATGGGACTCGACGACCGCATCGGGCCGAAGTTCCTGCAGGCGGGTATCGGCTTCGGCGGCTCGTGCTTTCCCGAAGGACGTCGACGCGCTCAAGCAGCTCGCCGGCAACTCCGGCTATCACTTCCAGCTGCTGACGGCCGTGATCGAGGTCAACGAGCTGCAGAAGCGCCGGGTGATCGGCAAGCTGCACAAGCACCTCGGCGCGCTTGCGGGCAAGCGCGTGGCGTTGCTCGGCCTCGCGTTCAAGCCGAATACCGACGATATGCGGGAGGCTTCCTCGCTGGTGCTCTCCGCGCGCCTGCACGCCGACGGGGCGAGCGTCGTCGCGTGTGACCCGGTCGCCGAGGAGCAGGCGCGCACGCTGGTCTCCGGGGATCGAGTTCGCCGGCTCGCCGCTCGCTGCGATCGAGCGAGCCGATGCCGTCGTGCTGGTTACGGAGTGGAGCGAGTTCCTCGAGCTGGACTGGGCTGCCGTCGCCGCCGGCATGAGCGGCAACGCTGGTGGTCGACGGGCGCAATGCCCTCGATCCCGAAGCTGTTCGCGCGGCCGGTCTGATCTACGAGGGCATCGGACGGCGGTGAGCGCATCCAGGCCGTGATCCTCGTCGGAGGGCAGGGTACGCGCCTGCGCCCGCTCACCTCTGCTGTTCCCAAGCCCGTCGTGCGACTTGTAGACCGGCCGTTCATCGCGTTCATGCTCGAGTGGCTGCGCGGGCACGGCATCGACGACGTGATCATGTCCTGTGGGTTCCTCGCCGACGGCGTGCGCAGCGTGCTCGGCGACGGCTCGGCAGCTAGGCGTCCGCCTGCGCTTCGTCGAGGAGCCCGATCCTCGCGGCACGGCGGGCGCGCTGAAGCTCGCCGAGCCGATGCTCGACGAGCGCTTCCTGATGCTCAACGGCGATGTTCTCACCGACATCGACCTGACGCGCGCAGATCGCCCAGCACGAGCAGAGCGGTGCGCGCGCGACGCTCGCGCTCGTGCCCGTGCCAGACCCGAGCGCCTACGGCGTGGTGATCCTGCGCGATGACCGCTCGGTGAGCGAGTTCGTCGAGAAGCCAAGTGCTGACAGCATCAAGAGCAACCTGATCAGTGCCGGTGCCTACGTGCTCGAGCGCGAGATCCTCGAGCTGGTGGCGCCCGATCTGCAACGTCTCGATCGAGCGCGAGGTATGGCCGCAGCTCGTCGACAACGGCCTTTACGGCTTCCCCGCCGACAGCTACTGGCTGGACATCGGCACGCCCGCGCGCTACCTGCAAGGCACGTTCGACATCCTTGAGGGCAACGTCGAGACGGCTGTGCGCGAGCGGCTTGGCAGCGACTGGCTGGCAATCGACGAGGGCGCCGAGGTGCACGGCAGGGTTGTTCCCGCCGGCGCTGCTGGAGCGGGCGTGCAGTCGCGCAGGGCGCGCACGTGGGCAGCCTCGTGGTGCTCGCACGAGATGTGTCGGTCGGCGCCGGCTCGACCGTCGAGCGTGCGGTCGTGCTCGAGGGCACGCAGATCGGGCAGGACTGCGAGCTGCGCGACTGCATCGTCGCGGCCGGCTGTCGCATCGGCGATGGCACCACGATTACCGGCGGCGCCGTGCTCGGCGACGGGGTGATCGTGGGGGCGCACAACGTGATCACACGCGGGGCGCGTATCTTCCCTGGTGTCGAATTGCCCGACGGCGCGATCGAGTTCTAGCTCGCGATCGCGTGACCACCGCAAACGCGAAAGACTTGAGAGTGTCCATGAACGCAGCCACCCCAGCAGCACAGGAGGCGAGCAGCAGATGAGCGACGGCGGCGCGACCGCGACACCCGACCGCGGAGGAGCTCTCGCGCGAGAGCATCGCCCGAGTCGATCCTTCCGACCAGCTCGGCGACGTGCTGGCGCTGCCCGAGCACCTGCGCGACGCGCTGTGGCGGGTGGAGTCGGCGATCATGCAGGATTGGGACACGACCGCCGGGCTGGTCGTCGCGGGCATGGGCGGCTCGGCGATCGGCGGCGCACTGGCGCGTGCGGCGATGGGCGACCATGCCTCGCGTCCGATCTTCGTCACACGCGCATACGGGCTGCCGCCGTGGACGACGCCTGACACGATGGTGCTGTGCGCGAGCTACTCGGGCGACACCGAGGAGACGCTCGCGTGCTACGAGTCGGCGGGCGCGCTCGGCGCCAAGCGCACGGTCGTGACCACCGGCGGGCGCCTGGCGGAGATGGCGCGCGCCGACGGCGTCCCGGTGATCCCGCTGCCGAGCGGCTTTCAGCCGCGCGCGGCGGTCGCGTACATGATCGTCGCCTCGCTCGAGGTCGCCGCGCTGTGCGGCGCCGGTCCGCGCCTGACCTCTGAGATCGACGTGGCCGCGTCGCACACCGAGCAGCTGGTGGCCGAGTGGGGACCCGACGCCGCCGAGGACTCGCTCGCCAAGACGATCGCCCGAGGCCTGCGGGAACCACGCCGGTGATCGCCGGCGCCGGGCTGACCAACCCGATCGCCTACCGCTGGAAGACGCAGATCAACGAGAACGCGAAGCAGCCGGCTTTCTCGGGCGAACTGCCCGAGCTCGATCACAACGAGATCGTCGGCTGGGAGGGTGCGCGTCATTTGGACCCGCCCGCCCGCTTCTCTGCGGTGTTCCTCGACGACTCCGACGCGCACCCGCGCGTGAAGGAGCGCATGGACCTGACCGAGCGCCTGATCGCGGACAACGCCGCGGCCAGCTTTCGCCTGGAGACACGCGGGCAGACCGCGATCGAGCGCGTGATCTCGCTGGTTCTGCTCGGCGACCTCGTCTCCATCTACATGGCGGCTTTGCGCGGCGTCGACCCCGGTCCCGTGAAGGTTCTCGACGAGCTCAAGTCGGCGCTCGCTGAGCGCTAGCTGGCGCGGGGCCTTGTGCTACCGTCCGGGACGGTCGAGGAGCGCTGCGACGGGCTGTAATCCGCCACGCTCGGCCTGCCATCTCCTGCAGCAAGGGCGCTCACATGACCAGCCAGGAGGCTCCCTCATGTCAGCAATGACCCCCACCGCCACGCGCATCGACGACTTCAAGGTCGCCGATCTCTCGCTCGCGGAGTTCGGCCGCAAGGAGATCACGCTCGCCGAGCACGAGATGCCGGGCCTGATGTCGATCCGGGCCGAGTACGCCGACGCGCAGCCGCTCGCCGGCGCGCGCATCACCGGCTCGCTGCACATGACGATCCAGACGGCCGTGCTGATCGAGACGCTGACAGCGCTCGGCGCCGAGGTGCGCTGGTGCAGCTGCAACATCTTCTCGACGCAGGACCACGCCGCCGCCGCGGTCGCCGTCGGCCCCGACGGCAGCCCCGAAGACCCGCGCGGCGTGCCGGTGTACGCGTGGAAGGGCGAGACGCTCGAGGAGTACTGGTGGTGCACCGAGCAGGTGCTGCGCTGGCCGGAGGACGAGCACGGCTCGACCGGCCCGAACATGATCCTCGACGACGGCGGCGACGCGACGCTGCTCGTGCACAAGGGCACCGAGTACGAGCGGGCCGGCGCCGTGCCCGAGCCGACGGACGCCGACTCTGAGGAGTACCAGGTGATTCTGTCCGTGCTCAAGCGATCGCTCGCGGAGGAGCCGCAGCGCTGGACGCGCGTCGGCGAAGGCATCAAAGGCGTGACCGAGGAGACCACCACCGGCGTGCACCGCCTGTACGAGATGGTCGAGGCAGGCGAGCTGCTGTTCCCGGCGATCAACGTCAACGACTCGGTCACGAAGTCCAAGTTCGACAACCTCTACGGCTGCCGGCACTCGCTGATCGACGGCATCAACCGCGCCACCGACGTGATGATCGGCGGCAAGGTCGCCGTCGTGTGCGGCTTCGGCGATGTCGGCAAGGGCTGCGCGGAATCGCTGCGCGGCCAGGGCGCGCGCGTGATCATCACCGAGATCGACCCGATCTGCGCGCTGCAAGCGGCGATGCAGGGCTATGAGGTCAAGACGCTGCAGGAAGTGATCGTCAAGCGCTGACATCTTCATCACGACGACCGGCAACAAGGACATCATCACCGCGCACGACATGGCGCGCATGAAGCACCAGGCCGTCGTCGGCAACATCGGGCACTTCGACAACGAGATCGACATCGCCGGCTTGACTCGGGTCGAGGGCATCGAGCGCGTGAACATCAAGCCGCAGGTCGACAAGTGGGTCTTCCCCGACGGCCACGCGATCATCATGCTTTCGGAGGGCCGCCTGCTGAACCTCGGCAACGCCACCGGCCACCCGAGCTTCGTGATGAGCAACTCCTTCTCCAACCAGACGATCGCGCAGATCGAGCTGTTCACCAAGAACGACGAGTACGAGAAGAAGGTCTACGTGCTGCCCAAGCATCTCGACGAGAAGGTCGCGCGCCTGCATCTCGACGCGCTCGGCGTGAAGCTCACGCGGCTCTCCGCCGAGCAGGCCGCCTACATCGGCGTGCCCGTCGACGGCCCGTACAAGCCCAATCACTACAGGTACTAATCCCGTATGAAGGCGATGGTGCTGGCGGCGGGGCTTGGCACGCGCCTGCGCCCGCTCACGTACGAGATCACCAAGCCGATGGTGCCGGTGCTGGATCGGCCGGTGATGGAGCACATCGTCGAGCTGCTCGAGCGCCACGGCTTCGATGAGGTGATCGCCAACCTGCACTACTTCCCGGACTCGATCCGCGAGTACTTCGGTGAGCGCCTGTCGTATCGCTTCGAGGAAGAGTTGCTGGGCACCGCTGGCGGCGTGCGGGGCTGCGCTGAGTTCTTCGGCGATGAGCCGTTCCTGGTGATCTCCGGCGATGCGCTCACCGACATCGACCTGGGGGCGTTCCTCGCCAGGCACCAGGAGGCTGGCGGGATCGCAACGCTGGCGGTCAAGCAGGTGCCGGACACGCGCGAGTACGGCGTGGTTCTGCACGATCGCGAGGGCCGCATCACGGGCTTCCAGGAGAAGCCGGCGCCCGAGGAGGCGCTCTCGGACCTAGGCAACTGCGGCATCTACTTGTTCGAGGCGCAAATCTTCGACTACTTCCCGCAGCGACCGTTCGTCGACTGGGCGCAGGACGTGTTCCCGGCGCTGCTCGAGAACGATGTGCCGTTTCACATCCACGAGGTGCGCGAGTATTGGAATGACATCGGCTCGCTGAGCGAGCTGAGGCAGGGCACCTTCGATGCGTTGCGCGGTGCGCTGCACCTGAAGATCGACGGCGAGGAGCTCAGCACGGGGGTGATCGTCGCGGGAGGCGCTGACGTGTCGCCGTTGCGGGCCGACACCGAGGTCGAGGGGGCGGTGTGGATCGGTCGCGATGTGCGCATCGGCGACGGCGTGCGACTGATGGGGCCGATCGTGCTCGGTGACGGCGCGAGCATCGGCGATGGCGCGCAGCTGCGCGAGAGCATCGTCTTCCCCGGAACCGATCTTGCGTGCGGCTCGATCCTGATCGGCGCGATCGCGGGCCACAGCGGCATCCTGCAGAGCCTGCGCCAGCGCAGCTGAGCATCACGCGCCAGCTGCCCACGGTAGGCGACGGGTGCTTGACAGGCCATCGTCTGGCACTCACCGCCGGCAGGTCACGGTACGCTGTGGACTCGCCGACGCTTAACGCGAAAGGGCCCGCCTAAGCGAGCCCCCTCACGGAAAGTGAGACTATGACAACAGTCATAGTAGCACCTACCGCTGACGGAATGTTTCCCGATAGGTCGCAATTTGCGCTCAACCGTGTGCGCTGGAGATGATGTGGTAGGCCGTGCACGCATCGAGGACGCTCGATGCGTGCACGGCTGCGAGGTCGAGGACGCTCGATGGGTGCGCGGCCGCGGGTCGAGGGCGCTCGATAGGCGCGCACTGCGGGTCGAGGACCGCCGACGCAGCTGTGGTGCCCCACAGGGGGCCGACGCACTTTACGTCCAGGGGCATTTACATCCGCCGTGTGCGGGCGTAGCATCGAGTGCTCCACCAGACAAGAGGTCCGACCGAAGGAGCCTACGATGCAGATTGACATCAAGGGTCGCAACGTCCCGGTCACCGACGAGTTCCGGATGCACGCGGAACGCCGTCTGAAGAAGGTCGCGCGGCAGGTCTCCGACCTGGCCCGCCTGGAGATCGAGATCTTCAAGGAGCCCAATCCGCGTGTCGCCGACAGCCAGGTCGCGGAGTGCACGCTGTATCTCAAGGGCGTCACGCTGCGCGCGCACGACGCTTCACCGGAGATGCTGCACTCGCTGAACCTCGTCGTGGACGAGCTCGCCCGCCAGGTCAAGCGCCATCGCGACAAACTGCGCCGCCGGCGCGAGGCTCACGCTGCGGCGGCGCGCGTTGCGCAGGCGATGAGCGAATCCCGCGCCTCGGTCACGCTGCCATCGATCTGAGCGAACCAGAGGTTTAGCGTCGGAGGCTATCCTTGGCGCATGCCTTCTCTGCTAGATCGCGCGCTGAACGTCGGCGAGGCGAAGAAGTTCAAGACCTACCAGAAGCGCGTCGCGCTGATCGAGGCGTTCGAGGCCGAGCTCGAACACGACAGCGACGTTGAGCTGCGCGAGCGGATGGACGTGCTGCGCGAGCGTGCAGCCGACGGCGAGTCACTCGATGACCTGCTGCCCGAGTGCTTCGCGATCGTGCGTGAGACAGGCAAGCGGATCATGTCGATGCGCCATTTTGACGTGCAGATGATCGGCGGCATGGCGCTGCACGAGGGCCAGATCGCGGAGATGAAGACAGGCGAGGGGAAGACGCTGACGGCGACGCTGGCGGTGGTGCTGAACTCGCTGGCGGTTCACGAGGCGGACCCCGATGCGCCGCAGGGCACCCCGCGCGAGCGCAGGGGCGTGCACGTGGTCACCGTCAACGACTATCTGGCCAGGCGCGACGCCGAATGGATGAGCCCGATCTACGACGCGCTGGGCGTGACCGTCGGCGTTCTACAGAACATGCAGGCCTACGAGGAAAAGCAACGCGCGTACGCCTGCGACGTGGTCTACGGCACGAACTCGGAGTTCGGCTTCGACTACCTGCGCGACAACATGGCCAAGGACCTCGGCGAAAAGGTCCAGCGCGGGCACTACTTCGCGATCGTCGATGAGGTCGACAACATCCTGATCGACGAGGCGCGCACGCCGCTGATCATCTCCGGCGCGCCCGAACAGGCGGCCGACCTGTACGTGAAGTTCGCGCGCCTCGCGCCGCAGATGAAAATGGGCGAGACCCCGGAAGGCATGGACCCGCGCACGAAGAAGCAGTTCGTCGCGGAGTTCGACTTCGAGATCGACGAGAAGCAGAAGACGGTCGCGATCACCGAGCAGGGCGTCGCGAAGGCTGAGCGCTTCCTCGGCATCGACCACCTGTACCGCGCTGAGAACGGCCATCTCGTCAACCACCTAATCCAGTCGTTGCGCGCGCAGGCGCTGTACAAGCGCGACGTCGACTACGCGGTGATCGACGGCGAGGTGAAGATCATCGACGAGTTCACAGGGCGCATCCTCGACGGCAGGCGCTGGTCCGAGGGCCTGCATCAGGCGGTCGAGGCGAAGGAGGGCGTGTCGGTCCAGGAGGAGAACCAGACGCTGGCGACGATCACCTACCAGAACTACTTCCGCCTGTACGACAAGCTCGCGGGCATGACCGGCACGGCGCTGACCGAGGCGACGGAGTTCATGAAGATCTACGAGCTGCCGGTCGTGCAGATCCCGACCAACCAGCAGATGGTGCGCGACGACCGCAACGATCAGGTCTACAAGACCAAGGAGGGCAAGTGGAACGCGGTCGTCAAAGAAATCGTCGCGCGCCACGAGGCCGGCCAGCCGGTGCTCGTGGGGACGATCTCGGTGGAGGTCTCCGAGTTGTTGGGCGAGCGGCTGAACAAGCGAGGAATCAAGCACACGGTGCTGAACGCGAAGCCCGAGCACGCGGCGCTCGAGGCTGAGACCGTCGCCGAGGCGGGCCAGCCTGGTGCGGTGACGATCGCCACGAACATGGCGGGACGTGGCGTCGACATCAAGCTCGGCGGCAACGCCGAGCATCTGGCCACGCAACGACTCGCGCGCGAAGGCGTCGACCGCGAGGATGTCGAGGCCTACGAACAGCGCATGAAGGAGCTCCTGCCGGAGCTCGAGCGCAAGGTTGCGGCCGGACGCCAGACGGTGATGGCGGCCGGCGGCCTGTTCATCTGCGGCACCGAGCGCCACGAGTCCAGGCGCATCGACAACCAGCTGCGCGGGCGCGCCGGACGCCAGGGCGACCCGGGTGAGTCGCGCTTCTTCCTGTCCGCCGAGGATGACCTCGTCCGCCTGTTCGCTGGCGATCGCATCTATCGGATCCTCGACAAACTCGGCGGCGTCGACGAGGAGGGCAACGAGGAACCGATCGAGGCCGGGATGCTGTCCAAACAGATCGAAAAAGCACAGAAAAAGGTGGAGGAGCAGAACTTCCTGATCCGCAAACGCGTGCTCGAGTACGACGACGTGATGAACGAGCAGCGTCGCGTGATCTACAAGTACCGCGACGAGGTGCTCGAAGGCAAGAGCATCGGCGACGAGGCTCGCGAAGAAGTGATCAAGGTGATCGAG
The DNA here is from genome assembly GCA_963714285.1 of uncultured Solirubrobacteraceae bacterium. Taxonomy (GTDB): domain Bacteria; phylum Actinomycetota; class Thermoleophilia; order Solirubrobacterales; family Solirubrobacteraceae; genus Palsa-744. The sequence goes on along the minus strand of CAVQNS010000004.1, from coordinate 1,089,865 downwards.
CGCACGATCGACCAGTACACGCCGGGCGACTTCATCGAGGACTGGGACATGGACGGCCTGTTCACTGCGCTCGGTCAGTTCTTCCCGCTCGACTTCGGCATCGAGGAGCTGGGCGAGACGGTCGATCGCACCTCGCTGAGCGACCGTATCGTCGAAGACGCGCTCGGGCGCTACAACGCGCGCGAAGAGTCGCTCGGCCAGGAGCTGATGGAAGCGTTGGAGCGCTTCCTGCTGCTGCAAACGATCGACGAACGCTGGCGCGAGCACCTGTTCGACATGGACTACCTGCGCGAGGGCATCCATCTGCGCGGCTTCGCGCAGATCGACCCGCTGGTCGCGTACAAGAACGAAGCGTTCACGCTGTTCGGCGACCTGATGAACAGCGTTTGGTCGGATTACGCGCGCATGATCTTCAACGTGCAGGTCAATGTCGAAGGCGCCAATGGCGGCGGCAACGCAGGGGCTGCTCCGATCGCGCCGTTCTCCGCCGCCGGCAGCTCCACGCGCGCCGGGCGCGTGTCCTACTCAGGGGGCCACAGCGCCACGGGCTCTGGCGCGCTCGCCGCAGCCGCGGCTGCCGCCGGACTCGGCACCGGCGCCGCTCAAGGCGCCTTCGGCGAAGACGGCCAGGAGCTGGAAGCGCTGCCGGTTGTCGAGCAGCGCGTGCTTGACGACGAGCACCAGGTCGGGCGCAACGACCCGTGTTGGTGCGGCAGCGGCAAGAAGTTCAAGAAGTGCCACGGCGCGTAGCGTGCCGGCGCGGGGCGCTGTACTGCACCGCTCGGTAGCACGTGAAGGATTGCGGACGCGTGTAGAGCGCCGTCTAGCGCGGTTGCGGCGCTGACCACCCGCGCTGATAGCGTGAGGGCTATGGCCACAGCTGCCCCCAGTGAATCAACCCCTCAGCGCTTGGCTGCTATCCGTGAGCAGATGAAACTGCTCTCGGATTATCTTTGACCCGGCTGGGCTGGCCGAGCGCGTGGCGGCGCTCGAGCAGGAAATGGAAGACCCCAAGTTCTGGGATGACTCCGAGCGCGCTGCTGCGGTATCTGCGGAGCATGCGCGCGCGTCGCGACGTGTGGAGATGTTCACTGCGCTGAGGAGTGACGTCGAAGATCTTGACGGTCTCGCTGAGATGGCCGCTGAGGACAGCTCGCTCGAGCGCGAGGTGGACGAGCAGATCGTCTCAGTCGAGGAGCGCCTGGCGGCGCTCGAGGAGCAGCGGCTGTTCTCGGGACGCTATGACTCGGGCGACGCGCTTGTGACCGTGAACGCGGGCGCGGGTGGGACGGACGCGCAGGACTGGGCGGAGATGGTGCTGCGGATGCTGATGCGCTGGGCGGAGCGCCGCAGCTTTGAGGTCGAGCTGCTGGAGCTGAGCGAGGGCGAGGAAGCTGGTATCAAGTCGGCGACCTTCCGCGCGTCTGGCGAGAACGCATACGGGCTGTTCGGCGCCGAGCGCGGCGTGCACCGGCTGGTGCGGCTGTCGCCGTTTGACTCCGCGCACCGCCGCCAGACGAGCTTCGCGGGCGTGGAGGTCGCGCCGGTGGTGAAGGACACGGGCGAGATCGAGATCAACGAGGACGACCTGCAGGTCGATACCTACCGCGCGTCCGGTGCCGGCGGCCAGCACGTCAACAAGACCGACTCGGCGGTGCGCATCACCCACCGCCCGACTGGCATCGTCGTGCAGTGCCAAAACGAGCGCTCGCAGTCATCGAACCGCGCGACCGCGATGGCGATGCTGCGCGCGAAGATGCTCGAGCGCAAGGAGCGCGAACGCCAGGAGGAGATCGCGCGCGAGAAGGGCGAGGCGCAGGACGTGAACTTCGGCTCGCAGATCCGCTCCTATGTGCTGCACCCGTACACGATGGTCAAGGACCACCGCACCAGTCACGAGATGGGCGACGTGCAGCGCGTGCTCGACGGAGATCTCGATGGATTTGTGCGTGCGTACCTGCTCCAGAGCGCGTCCTCGCCCGGACAGGAGTAGGCGATGGACTGCCGGCGGCGGCCTCGCGAGCGGTCCCGGCCAGGGCACCGGACGCGCTAAGGCGCGGCCGTGGCGCTTACAGCTCAGCGAGCGGCTTGGATCTGATCGCGCTCGGCGAGGCGGTTGCGGCGGCGTAGCTGCGCCTCGCTCTCACGGCGGCGCTCCTGCTCGGCGCCGGTGATCAGCGGCGGCACCGGCATCGGGTTGCCGTGCTCGTCGACGGCGACCATCGTCAGGTAGGCGCTGTTGCTGTGGCGGCGCTCGCCGGTGCGCGGGTTCTCTGTGTCGACCCGCACGCCCACCTCCATTGAGGTGTGCCAGACGGCGTTGACGCTCGCCTGGAAGCTGACGAGCTCGCCGACGTGGATCGGGACCATGAACGTCATGCGGTCCATGCTCGCGGTCACGACCCTGGCGCGGCAGTGTTTGACGGCAGCGAGTCCGGCAGCCTCGTCGCACAGCTTCATCACGGTGCCGCCGTGCACGAAGCCGGCGCCGTTGGCATCCAGCGGCCCCATCCAGTGGGCGAGCACTGCGTGCGAGTTGCTGGCGGAGCGCGCGTCCATGTCTCTGATCCTATGCTGAAGCGCAGTGAGCCCCACCTTGGACGCCGAGATGACGGCGCTCGTACGCGCCGCGCTGGCGGAGGACGTCGGCAGTGGCGACGTGACGACGCTCGCGACCGTGGCGGCGGACGCTCGAGCCCGTGCGCTGATTACGCAGAAGGCGCCCGGTGCGATCTACGGCCTGCGGGCCGCCGAGACGGTGTTTGCGCTGCTCGACCCGGACGTGCGCTTCGAGCGGCTGGTGGCGGAGGGCGTGTGGCGCGAGGACGGCGGGCCGGTGCTGTCGATCTCAGGGCGCGCGCAGGCGCTGCTCACGGGAGAGCGCACGGCGCTGAACTTCCTCGCGCACCTCTCTGGGGTGGCGACGAGCGCGGCGCGCGCGGCAGGCGCGGTGCGGGGCACGGGCGCGAAGGTGCTGGATACGCGCAAGACGACGCCGGGGCTGCGCGTGCTCGAGAAGGCTGCTGTGGCGGCCGGCGGCGCCACCAACCACCGCGCGGGGCTATATGACGCGATCTTGATCAAGGAGAACCACATCGCGGCCGCAGGCGGGATCGCGCAGGCGATCGAGCACGCGCGAGCGCAGGCGCCTGAGCTCGCGGACACGCTCGAGGTCGAGGTGCGCGATCCCGAGGAGATCGAGCAGGCGCTGGCAGCGAGCGCGCCGCGCATACTGCTCGACAACATGGACGCGTCGCAGCTGCGCGCGGCGGTCGCGCAGGTGGCGGGTAGGGCGGAGCTGGAGGCGAGCGGCGGCGTCACCCTGGAGAGCCTCCGAGCGCTCGCGGAGACGGGGATAGAATGGATCTCGATCGGCGCCTTGACGCATTCGGCGCCCGCCCTCGACCTCTCGCTGATCATGGAGGCGCAGTCATGAACCTGCCGATGGCTCCTACCCTGCCTGTCGCTCCGAGCGCATCGGCGGCTTCGGCGCTGCCGATGGCGCCCTCCCAGGCGGGGGCTAAAGCGCTCTCGCCGGCCGAGATCGCAGAGCTGCAAGCGGAGGTGCGCACGCTGGCGGCCGAGCGCCGCGCGGTGATCCTTGCGCACAACTACCAGCTGCCCGAGGTGCAGGACGTGGCCGACTACGTAGGCGACTCGCTCGGGCTCTCGCGCCGCGCTGCCGCTGCGGATGATGCAGAGACGATCGTGTTCTGCGGCGTGCACTTCATGGCCGAGACCGCATCGATCCTGTGCCCTGAGAAGACCGTGCTGATCCCCGACCTCGATGCGGGCTGCTCGCTGGCCGACTCGATCGACTTCGACCAGCTGGCGGCATGGAAGGCCACCTATCCAGAGGGCGTGGTGGTGATGTACGTCAACACCACCGCCGCGGTCAAGGCTCTGACCGACTACTGCTGCACGTCCGCCAACGCTGTCGAGGTGGTGCGCCACATCTACGCCACCCACGGCTCCGACGCCGAGATCTTGTTCGGGCCGGACATGTGGCTGGGCGCGTATGTCGAGAAGCAGCTCGGCAAGCGCATGCACGTATGGGACGGCGAGTGCCACGTGCATGCTGGCATTCGCCCGGCTGACATCGCCGCCACGCGCGCGGCGCATCCCGGCGCGGACTTCTTGATCCACCCGGAGTGTGGCTGCACAACGAGCATCATGGAGTACGTCGCCGCCGGCGACGTGTCAGCAGAGGGCGTGCACATGCTCTCCACGGGCGGCATGCTCGCCTACGCCGAGAGCGCCGCCGCCTCGTCCGCGAGCGCCGCCGCCTTGCCCGCGAGCGCCACGGCCTCATCCGCGAGCGCCGCCGCCTCGCCCGAGGGCGCCGCCGCCTCGCCCGCGAGCCCCGCAGCCTCACCCGAGGAGGATCGCGACTCGCGCGAGCAGGCAGGGCACCGGCGCCTCGATGCGGGTGCGAGCGGGGCGCCCGGGCGCCGTGAGGTGGTCGTGGCGACGGAGATCGGGATGCTGTACCCGCTGCAGATGGCGGCCCCCGACGTCGAGTTCATTCCTGCGAACGCAGAGGCGTCGTGCAAGTACATGAAGATGATCACGCTGCCGAAGCTGCGCGATGCGTTGCGCGAGATGCAGTTCGAGGTGCGCGTGCCTGAGGACATCGCTGTGAAGGCGCGCGTGCCGATCGACCGCATGGTCGCATTGGGGTAGCAAGGTCAGGCAAGCCTGCCATGTAGCGTATTCGCTAACGACGTAGCGAATACGCTACTATGACTGTCGTGGCTGTTCGGGATGATCAACTCGCGAGCGAGCTGATTGCGGGAATACGCAGAGACAGCGGGCTCAGCCAAGCCGACCTCGCGCGCCGCGCTGGGATACAGCGCTCTGTCCTGAGTGCATACGAGCATGGTCGTCGCCAGCCATCGGTGGCCGCGCTGGCACGCATCGCCGGTGCTGCAGGTCGCGAGCTCAGCATCGGCCCCGCCTCCGACGAGCTGGCGCTCGAGCACGCCGGCAACGTGCTCGCGCAGGTGCTCGATCTGGCCGAGGTGCTTCCCTACCGTCCCCGCCTCGAGCTGGCCTATCCGCCGCTGATCCGGCTGGCGGCGTGAGCGACGGGCGGCTCGTGTGAGCGACGGACGAGCTCGCGTGAGCGACGGGCGGCTCGCGTGAGCGCTCTCGCTAAACGCCTGCTCGCGGTGCACGACGCGCTCGACGAGGCCGACTTCCCGCACGCGTTCGGAGGAGCTATCGCGCTCGGCTACTGCACGCTGGAACCCAGGGGCACCCGGGACCTGGATGTGAACGTATTCGTGACGCTCGATCGAGTCAAAGAGGTCTTCGCCGCGCTGCCGCAAGCGGTCACGGTTACGGCCTTCGACCTGGAGAAGGCCGAAAAGGACGGTCAGGTGAGGGTCTGGTGGGAGCAGACCCCGGTCGACGTGTTCTTCAACGTCCTGCCATTTCACTCCGAGGTCGCAAGGGGCGTGCGGCAGGTGTTGTTCGCCGGCCGCACGATCCCGGTGCTCGGCTGCACCGCGCTCGCTGTCTTCAAGGCGATGTTCGATCGCACGAAGGACTGGGCTGACATCGAGGCGATGATCGAAGCGAAAACGATCGACAACGGCGCTGCGGCCGCCTGGATCCGCCAGATGGCAGGCGAAGACGCTCCCGAGGCGCGCAGGCTAGAGGCTCTGAAGCTCTGAGCTCGCGGCCGGGCGAGTGCAGACGATGTCAGGCAGTGTGGCGGCGGTGTCGGCCGAAGCGCTTGCGGAAACCCGGCGGTGCCAAGCGCAGCCCGGGCGGCGCGTGAACGACGGTGCTGCCGACCAGCACTCGCGGTTCTCCGGCGCGCTGGTAGAAGACCTCGACAGTGGCTGAGCGCCGGCCGCAGCTGTTCGCGAACGGGTATCCGAGCCGGGCTTTGAGCAGCGCTCCGCGCCGAACGTCCCGCGCGAGCGATTCCAGGACCATGCCATAGCCCGAGTTCCCGGTCGCGTCGCACGTGGCGATGGGGATCGCCACCGTGTATTGCTGATGCGCGCTCGTGACCGCGAACGGCGCCGTGAAGCGCACCTCCGCTCCGGTGATCGCGTTGCCCGCGATCTGCAGGCGCACGCGCGGCGCTTGGTGCAGATCCCGCGTCGCCGCTCGGTTGTGCGGGAAGCGCGGCCAGGGGCACTGATCGGGTAGACGCGAGGTGCCACCAGGAGGCAGGCTGGGGCCGCGCTGGCAGAGCTTGCCGTCGAGCCGATAGGTGATCGTGGTGAGCGGGGGGAGGGGGTGAGGTCGCCTTCGGTGCCGATGCTCGCGCCACCCGTGCCGTTTTGCCGTCCGGCGACGGCGCGGCGAACGATCAGGTAGGCGCCGATGCTTGGCACCACCGCCACGCTGAGATCCCGCTTACCGGCGCGATAGCTGACGCTCACGGCCTCTGGTCCGAGGATCCCCGAGTAGATGTCGCGCAGGTCTTGCAGGGGGCGCTTCGCGGCGTCGACGTTCGCGGCCGCGCTGCGCTCGACACCCACGCTGGAGTCGACCGAAGCTTCACCGGTGAGCTCGCAGCTGCTGTTCGCGTTCGACAGCCAGGCGTCAAAGAGATGGCCGTGGAACTCGTCGGCGGGCAGCGCGTCCGCCGGCATCGGGTGAAAGCGGCCGTCGTCGTTGAACGCGCCATCGATTCCCAGCTCGCCGAGCTGCCCGTTTTGCACGCGACCGATCTGGACACAGAGATCTCCGCGCGTGGTATGCACGATCCGCATACCCCACGGCAGGCCGCCTTCGGGGTCCGGGACCCGCAGCGGCAGCAGCCGCGACGCGCCCGGCGCAGGCACGCCCTCGCCGACGTTGGGGTTCAACAGCTCTTCGGGACGAACCGGCGCGCCTGTGAGGATCACGCCGCTCGCAGCCAGCGCGATCGTGGTGACTGCCAGCAGGCAGACGAGCGCGATCGCCGGCAGGCGCAGCCGGCGCGCCATGCCGCGAACTGCCGGCCCGTGACCGGAGGCCGCGGCCTCGCTGCTCGCGCTGAGCCTGCGCTCGGCTGCCTCGAGCAGGTCTCGCTCGAGCTGTGGAAGCACGCTCATCGTTCACCAGCCAATCTTGTTCGTAGTGTGCGAAGCCCGCGGCTGACCCGTTGGCGTACGACCGCCTCCGAGCACTGCAGCTCCACGGCTATCTCCTCGTAGTCGCGCTCGTGCACGATGCGCGCATCGATCGCTCGTCGCTGCTCCTCGGGCAGACACGCGAGCGCGCCCAGTGCCTGCTCCTCGCCCTCCGTCAGCCGCGCGATCGTCTCGCTGGCATGGTCGTCTAGCACCAATCTCGGCAGTTCCAGCCGCTCACGGGCGCCCGACTCGACGTGCCCCTGGCGGTAGCTGGATCCGAGCACGTTGCGCGCGATCCCGAACAGCCACTGGTCGGGCCGGCCTCTGGCGGGGTCGTAGCCGTGCAGCGACTCCAGTGCACGCGCAAACGTCTCCGCGGCCAGATCCGCAGCGAGCTCGGGCCGGCTGACGGCGCGCATGAAGAATCCGAGCAGCGGGCGCTCGAACAGCCGATAGAAGGCCGCAAAAGCCTGCGCATCCGAGCGTGCCGCCGTTAGGAGTGCCTGCTGATCGCGCCTGTCCCACTGCATCATCTACACCCATTAGCGCGAGCGGGCGCGTTTGTGACCGCCGCTTGCGTCCCGCGAGGGGCGGTGTGCTGCGCTCAGAAGTCCTCGGCTGTGTGGGGGCCGACGCACGCCACAGCGAGGCTGTCAGCGACGCCCGCGGCCACCTCCCTGACCTCGTCGTAGGTGACCGCGTCGATCGCCGCGATCGCCGCATCGGGGTCGATGTCCTCGTTGAAGACGATGCTCTGGTTGGCGGCGTAGCGCGCAACCGCGTTGGTGTTCTCAAACGCCAGCACCAGGCGCCCGGCGGTGTACGCGCGCGCCCGCTGCACCTCCTCCTCGGTCGGGCCGTCGCTGCGGAGCTCATCGACGATCTCGCGCATGCGCGTGTATGCCTCGACGCACTTCGCTGACTCCAGGCCAGAGCTCAGCTGCAGGATCGGCACGTCCGCGAATACGTGGTTGATCGCGCTCACCGAGTAGCACAGGCCGCGCTTCTCGCGGATCTCCTCGAACAGTCGCGAACCCATCGAGCCGCCCAGAAGCGTCGAGTAGATCGACAGCGCCGCGCGTTCGCGCTCATCGGCAGCGGCGATCTGTGGGCGGTAGATCATGCGCAGGTGGGACTGGTTGGTGTCGCGCTGCTCGACCAGCGTCTGCGGCGCGAACTCCGGCGCCGCTACATACGGCTCGGGCTTCGGCAGCGACGGGAAGCGGGCGAAGCAGTCCTGCAGCTCTGCCTCCGCGGGCAGATGGTCGAGATTGCCGACTAGGAACGCGCCGCCCCGCGCGCCCGACCAGCGGCGCTCGCGAAACGCGACGATGCCCTCGCGCGTGAAGCTGCGCAGGTTCTCCTCCGGTCCCAACACGGTGCGCCCCAGCGGGTGATCTCCGAACGCCGCGCGATCGATCAGGTACTCGGCGACCATCGACGGTTGGTCATACGCGCGGTTTATCTCCTGGATCACCACGCCGCGCTCGCGGTCGAGCTCCTCAGCGTCCAGTCGTGGGCGCCCCACGAAGTCGCTCAGCAGGTCGATCGCCTGCGGCGCGCTCTCCGCGCGCACCGTGATGTGAAACGCCACCAGGTCGTGGCTGGTGTACGCGTTCAGCACGCCTCCGAGCCGCTCGGCGGTCTCGTTGACGTGCTTGTACGTCGGGTAGCTCTCCCCGCCCTTGAACACCAGGTGCTCGAGGAAATGAGCCATCCCGTTCTCCTCCGGGCGCTCGTTGCGCGCGCCCGCGTCGAACGCTGCCAGCACGGTCAAAGCGCGCGTGCCCGGCAGCCCCATCCGGTGGATCGGCAGCCCGTTGCCGGGGACCGTGGTCGTCGTCACGTGCGCCATTGCATGCACCCTAGAACGTTCTCGCAGGCGGCGCGTGAGCCGCCGACCGCCGTGGCTGCACTACGCTTGCGCCGGATCAATGCCACGTTCTCCTCGACAGCCGCTGACCGCGGTGCTCACGCTGTTGCTCCCGGTGCTGCTGCTCGCCGGCATCTGGCTTGGTGGGCACCCGGAAGACCTGCCCGGGTTCCTGCGCAGCGCGTTCGTCTCGAGTCCGCAAACGCAGGTCGTCGACGAAGCGATCGAGCGCGTCGCGCACGACTACTATCGGCCGATATCAGCCGGCAAGCTGGACAACGCGTCGATCAGCGGGCTCGTCGCGAGCCTCGGAGACCGCTTCTCGCACTACCTCACTCCCGATGAATTCCGCGAATTCACCGCGCCGCCGCATTTCACGGGCATTGGCGTCGCCGTCGCCACGCAGGTCGCCGCCGAACACGGCCTGCTGATCGAGCGCGTGTTCAACTCCTCGCCCGCCGCGCGCGCGGGATTGAAGGCCGGCGAGGTGATCGTCGCCGTCAACGGGCGCAAGCTCCAGAGCCTCTCCGCCGAAGCTGCCACCGCCCTGATCAGAGGCCTGCCGGGCACCGACGTGCAGCTCGGCATCCAAGCGCCCTCGATAGCGGCCTCGCCGGCGCCGAACCCGAATCGCAAGGCGCCGAGCACCCAGAAAGCGCCGGCGCCCCGCGATGTCAAGATCACGCGCGCGGTCGTCTCCGAGCCGGTCGTCGAATCTGCCACCAAGACCGTGCACGGCGTCAAGCTCGGTGTCGTCGCGCTCGCGAGCTTCAGCCCCGGCTCGCACATCGAAGTACGCGAAGCCGTCGAGCATCAGCTGCATGTGGGCGCCAAGGGGATCGTCTTCGACCTGCGCGGCAACGGCGGCGGCCTCGTCGAGGAAGCGCAGCGGATCGCCAGCATCTTCATCCCCAAAGGCGTGATCGTCACCACGCGCGGGCGCAGCGTGCCCACGCAGGTGCTCGACGCCACCGGCGATGCGATCTCCTCGTCGATCCCGATGGTCGTGCTCGTCGATCAGAACACGGCGTCCTCCTCAGAGATCGTCACCGCCGCGCTGCAGGACCACCAGCGTGCGACGGTCGTCGGCACGCATACCTTCGGCAAGGGCGTCTTCCAGGAGGAGGAGCCGCTGTCCAACGGCGGCGCGCTCGACATCACCGTCGGCGAGTACTTCACGCCTAATGGACGCAACCTCGGCGGCGGCGGCGTCAAACAGGGCGCCGGCGTGATCCCCGAAGTGCTCGTGCCCAAGAGCCTCGTCGACACCAGCCGCGGCTTGAACGTCGCGCTCAGCACGCTCGCCGCCAAAGTCAAGTGAGCAGCTCCAGCTCGCGCGGGCGCAGAGGGCGGCGCGCCGGCGGTCCCACGATTGCAAACGCCGCAGCGCCCGCGCCTGCGCCCGCCGGCTCGCTCGTGGCGGTGGTCGAGCGCCGTGGGCGCTTTCTCACCGTCGAGCCGCTGTTCCAGCCACGCGAGCGCGACAGCGGCGCAGCGCGACACCGCGGTGCCGCGCGCCTGACGCTCGGCGCGCCGCGCTCCGGGCGCGGCGGGCAGATCCACGTTTCCGCGGGGGATCTCGTGCTCGTGCAGGCCGCCTCGCGCGGAGCCGGAGCCGGAGCCGGAGCCGGAGCCGGCGTGCGCGTCGTGCGTGCGCTCGGACGCCCCGACGTCGCCCGCGATGTGATCGAGGGGCTGCTGCTCGACCGCGGGCTCGCGCGTGGCTTCGACGCCGCGCTGGAGCGCGAAGCACGCGACGCCGGCGAGCGCGTCAAGCGCACGCTCGGTGAGCGGCGCGATCTGCGTGAGCTGCCCACATTCACAATCGACCCGGTCAGCGCCCGCGACTTCGACGATGCGATCTCCGCCGAGCCGATCGACGCCCGCGGCGCGCGTGCGCATGGCGGTGGCATGCTCGGCACGGATGCAGGCGGCGCCGGGGCGGACGGCGATGCGGGCGCGGCCGGTGGGATCCGGATTCTGGGTCCACATCGCCGACGTCGCCGCGCACGTGCCCGAAGGTTCGCCGCTCGATCGCGAGGCGCGCAGGCGCTCCACCAGCGTGTATGCGCCCGGCGCCGTCGAGCCGATGCTGCCGCACGCGCTCTCCAGCGATGCCTGCTCGCTGATGCCAGGCGTCGAGCGCGCAGCTGTGACCGTCGAGATGGAGCTCCACGGCGCAGTGCTCGCGCGCACCGCCTTCTACCGCTCGGTGATCCGCTCCGACGTACGCCTCGACTACGAGCGCGTCGAGCGCATCTTCGCCGGCAGCGAGACCGCCGCCGAGCCCTGGGGCGAGCCGCTGCGCGTCGCACGCCAGGCCGCCGCCGCGCTGCAGAGCGCGCGCGAGCGCAGCGGCGCGCTCGTCGTCGACTCCGAGGAGCCCGAGTTCCAGTTCGACGAGCAGGGCAACGTCAGCGCCATCCTCGCGCGCGCACAGACGGAGTCCCACCGCCTGATCGAGCACCTGATGATCGCCGCCAACGAAGCTGTCGCCGGCCTGCTCTCCCAGCGCAAGGTGCCCTGCCTGTACCGCGTGCACGAGCGCCCCGAGCCCGAGCGCGTCGAGCGCCTCGCCGACCAGCTTGCAACGCTTGAAGTGCCCACGCCGCCGCTGCGGGAGCACATGTCCTCCACGCAGGCCGCCGAGCTGCTCAGCGAGATCTCCCGGCGCGTCGATCAGCACGTGCGCCGCAGCGGCCACGGTCGCAAGGCGCTCAGCTCGCTCGTGCTGCGCTCGCTCAAGCAGGCCAACTACTCGCCCAAGAACCTCGGCCATGCCGGCTTGCACTCAGCCACTTACTGCCACTTCACCTCGCCCATCCGCCGCTACCCCGACATCGTCTGCCACCGCGCGCTGCTGTCAGCCGTTGGCGGCGGCGAGTCCGCGCCACGCGCCGGCGAGCTCGCCGAGCTCGGCGTCTGGACCTCCGAGCGCGAGCGCGAAGCCATGATCATCGAGCGCGACTCAGACGACGTCGCAAGCTGCTTCGCGCTCGAGCGCTTGCTCTACGAGCAAGGCCACGACCAGCTGTTCGCCGGCGAGATCACCGGGCTGATCTCAGCCGGCGCGTTCATCGCCTTCGGCCTCGACACCGATGCGCGCATGGGTGCTCGCGGCAAGCAGGACGGCGCCGGCGAGCTCGAGCACTCCTCCTTCGAGTTCGAGCACGCGTCCTTCGAGGGCATGCTCCCCGTGCGGCTGCTGCGCGCCCCATCCAGCGACCGGGACGGCGGGCGCGAGTGGTGGGAGCTGAACGAGCAGGGCACGATCCTCAAAGGCGAGCGCACCGGCGCCACGCTACGCCTGGGCGACCCCGTCGAGGTGCGCGTTGCGCGCGTGGACACGATCCGCGGCCGGTGCGACCTGGTGCTCGCGCGCTAGCACGGTCACTGCGAACGCCGCCGCGGAGCCCGCCAGGGCGGAGCCCATCAAACTCGACCGCTAGGCTCGGATCACTGTGGCAAAGGGCAAGGGCAAGCGCAAGATCGGAGCAGGGGACGTTGCGTCCAACCGCTACGCCTCTTACCGCTACGAGCTGATCGAGCGCCTCGAGTGCGGCATCGCGCTCGAGGGCACCGAGGTCAAGGCGCTACGCACCTCAGGCGCCCAGCTCAAGGATGGCTATGCGGCAATCCGCGACGGTGAGCTGTTCCTGCACTCCGTGCACATCCCGCCCTACAGCCCCGCTTCGCGCGAAAACCACGACCCCGAGCGCACGCGCAAGCTGCTGCTGCACCGTCGCGAGCTTGACCGCATCGCAGCGCGTGCCGCCGAGCGTGGGCTCACGCTCGTGCCCACGCGCGTCTACTTCTCAGGCGCTCACGCCAAGGTCGAGATCGCGCTCGCGCGCGGCAAGGATCTCTACGACAAGCGCCAAACGCTGCGCGAGAAGGACACCAAGCGCGACATCGAACGCGGCCTGCGCGAAGCGCAGCGCTAAATCGAGCCGAAGCTGTGGCCGCCGCTGGTAAGGATGTGCGTCTCGCTCATCCCGAACACCAGCGCCACGATCAGTCCCACGTACACAGCAGCCACAATCAGCCGGTGACGTGGCGCCACCCGGTAGTACGCCGCCTGCTGCAACGAGTGCGTTTTGCGCTGCTGCCAGCGATGGTATGTCTGGAATGCCGCGAACAGCACGATGATCAACAGGATCGGGTTGCCTGGGTCGAGGAACACCAGCGCCGCCAACACCCCGAGGCCACCAAACCACATCCATGGGCTCATCGCCGCCGCCGCGCGCCCGCCGTCCAGCGGTATCACCGGCAGCAGGTTGAACAGGTTGATGAAGAACCCGAAGTACGCAAGCGCGATCAGCAGCGAGCTGCCCGTCAGCTCGCCCACCACCGCCACAGCCGCCGCGCCGATGCTGCCCAAGATCGGGCCTGCCAACCCCACGCGCGCCTCGGCCAGTGCGTTGTCGCCAAGCGATCTCGCTGTGATCATCGCGCCCATGAACGGGATGAACATCGGCGCGCTCGCCTTGATCCCCTCGCGGCGCAGCGCAATCACATGGCCCATCTCATGCACGAACAGCAGCACCACAAACCCCGCTGCAAACCACCAGCCGAAGAAGATGCTGTATGCCGCTACCGACACCAGCGCTGTGCCCGCCGTCACGAACAGCTTCAAGTTCGGCAGTGCCACCAACAATGCCTTGATCGCCACGCCGAACTTTGCAATCAGCGCGCCGATTGCCGCCAGCGCGCTGCCGATGCGCTTGCGGATGTTGCGCACCGGCCCTTGACCACGAGGCTGCTCGCCAAACGGGCTCTCGCCAGGGTGTGCCGGCGTCAGCGGCACGTGGCCCGCCAGCGAAGCATGGCTTGGGTACCCGCCCGCAGATGCCGGTACCACCGGCGCAGGCGCGGACAGAGATAGATCAGGGTTCTCCATAGCTCCCATTGTGGCAGCACTTCTAAGCCCTGCCTAACGGTTGCAAGCACCTCTCGCCTTGCTCCAGCGCAAAGCTGTGGCCGGTGTTTGCAGGGAGCTGCCAGGAGGCTCCGGTGTTTGCCGGGACTTGCCGCAAGGCTCGCGCGCGTGCGCACACTCGCGCGCGCGAGTTTTTTCGCGCAAGGAGCGGGGTCAAGCGTCCAGTGGGGCTTGCAAACCAGGAGGGTTCGAGCTACCTTGAATCCAGACGCGGAACCGAGCCGCAAAGAGCGAGGCCACTGAGGTGTGAGGCCGCGCCACCCGCAAGGAAAGGCCCTCGGGCCAGACCCACCGGGTTCCTCAAAGTGGCTTGGGACCGCGTCTCTTTTGTCGGTACACTCGAACTGCAGTACATCTCCGGGGACGACAGGCTTCGACGTGGTCGGCTCGTGGGGATGGTGGCGAGTCGAGGTCCCGGGCGGCCTCGTAAAACACCCGGGAAAACCATAAGTGCGGACTCTCACGAGTACGCCCTCGCCGCTTAGTCAATAGCTAAGCCGTGAGGTTTCGGGCCCTGCCTGCCTGCCGCGGGGGTCTCCCGGAATCAGAATGCAGGCTCACCCGGTGCGGTCCGTCTCCGCCAATCCGGGGAAATTCAAGGAGACTGGTCCCCCACAACCCCGCCGGCAAGGCGAGTAGAGGACGAGATCAGAGTGCCGGCTACGCTCGTAGAAGCCATTCACACGCGATTGCGGACGTGGGTTCGATTCCCACCGTCTCCATCGAGTCCTCGTTTCCGCTGCAAATGATGGGTTTTTGCGGCGGGGACGGGGGGAACGATTGCGAATCGGGCGATTTGGGCGCGTTCTCGTCCTCGTCGGCGGCGAGTACGTCGGCCATCGTGGCGGCGAGTTGGTCGATGTCCCAGTCGGCGTAGACGTCGCCGGTCGTCTGGATCGAGGCGTGGCCGAGCAGCTTCTGGACGGCCTTGAGGTTGCCGGTGGCGTCGAGCACGCGCTGGCCGGCTGTGTGGCGACTCTTGTGCATCTTCTCGCCGCTGGTCGTTCCTGGCGCGACGATGCCGGCGGTGGCGAGGCAGCGATACCACCAGTCGTGCGCCGCGTGGCCGCTCATCGGCTTGTCCGGGTAGCGCCGCACGCCGACGCGGGGGATCGTGCGCTGCGTACACAGCAGGTAGTCGGAGGGTTGGGCGCCGACGTCGAGGATGTGGTGTTCGAGGTCGTGCCAGAAGGCGCGGTGGGGGAGGGGCAGCTCGCGGACCTTCTGGCCCTTCGTGAAGATCGTCAGGCGCTTGCGCTGGTGGTCGAAGTGCTTGAACTGGACGGCTTGCAGCGCGCCCTTGCGCAAGCCGTAGTCGAGCAGCAGGCGAACGCAGAGCCGGTCGCGCCGGTCGGGTTGCTCGGAGACGATCGCGCGGCGCTGGTCGGTGGAGAAGGTCGTGCGGTAGACCTGCCGGCTGCGGGCTCGCTCGATCAGCAGCGTCGGGTCGCCATGCAAGCGGCTGCGCATGATCTGGAAGCGGAAGAAGTCTTTGATGATCGAGAGGTTCTTGTTGTACGTGCGCGGCGCACCGGAGTCCCAGAGCGCGTCCAGGAACTCTTCGATGCGCTCGGTGCCGGCGGGTGGCTCGAAGTCCTCGATCTGGAGGTCGAGGAAGTGGCGGGCGAGCTTGTCCAGGCACGACTCATAGTCGCGGTAGCTGGAGTCGGTCAGGCGCTTTCGCTTCGCGCGCAGGTAGCCCGCAGCGTCGGTCCCGATCGGCGTTAGCTGGTAGCTCTTGTCGCGCACGGCTTCACGGATGAGCCGCGCGGCTTCGGCAAGGGCGGGCGACGCGCCGGGGGTTGGCGCGTCGCCGGGGCTGGTCGCAGGCGGGCGCCCTGGCGTCACGGCCTCGGGTGGGCGCGGGACGGTGGCGCATCCCGCGCCGTGCGGGGGCTTGATGTGTCCGGTGCGTATGGCGCATGGCTGCTTACGCCGATCAGATCAGAGCCGCGCGGCGATCTCAAGGGCCTGAAAGCACGGTGCGTCGGCGTGCTGGGATGGCAGAAGTGTCGGAGCGGTGCGGGTGGCCTCATATCGGACGACCCATGGCTTCCGCCAAGCGCCGTCCGGCAATCTGGTCTGCTGGGTCAGTGACGATCGCAAGTGGCGAATTGGTGCTGGCCATGCTCCATTCGGCGACGGTGATCGGCGCTCCTGTGTCGGCCACTGCCTCGCGTGCGAGCTTGGCGCGCGTGGCGGTGGGCACAGCGAGGAGGACGAACGCGTCGTGCTTGCAGAGTGCGCTCTGCGGGATCTGTTTGGCGTAGAGCACGGCCTTCTCGTGTAGCCGCTGCGCTGGCTCGGTCCCGCGGTCGAGCTCGAGCAGCACGTGGATGGGCGGACGGTGGGGGAGATTGACGACGCCGTATCCGTCGGGCACCACGCCCTTGAACAGAGTGCTCGTGATGCGTTCGCCATACCACTCGTGCAACGCACCGTGCTGGAGCTGGGCTTCGAGCGCGAGCAGCGAGAAGAACTCGTTGATTTCGATGTGGTGGCGGAGCTTGCTGGATTGCGCGATGTCGACTGCCTCCGAGTGCTGCCAGCGCAGGCGACGACGCTCCATGTCGCGCTGGGCGGCGACGACATGTGCGCCGGCCTCGTCGAGTATCCAGTGATAGGGGTTGGTGCCCGTCCCAGGCCGGCGCCGGGGTGGGCGGAAGCGATCGAGCACCCGCAGCTGGTAGAGCGTCCCGAGGCGAATCGTCGTAGTGCGCAGCCCGCTGAAGTGCAGCCGCATGAGCTGTTCGGTCGTCAGGACGCGATGGTCGTAGCAGTCGAGCGCGATCTGCCGGTCGCGGTCGGTCAGCCGCGAGCCGAGACTCGTGAGGTGGGTGGCCGTGATCTTGCCCGGCCGTGTTGCGGTTCGTTCCTTCGTGTTCATATGCGTTCCCGTTCGTGTTGGATGGCCATTGCAATGAGCAAAGGTCGATCAAGGGCATTTGGGGTACGCGCGTCGAGCGCCGAATCGTGGGCTTCCCGTGCCGAAGCTGAAAAATCATCTGACAACGCACCGTTGTCGGCGGTAGGCAAGCATCCGATTTGCAGCGGTTTTCAGGGCCTGAGGCTCTCGCCTTAAACGCGAGGGCAGATCGGAGGCGAGACCCGAAAAGCCGAGGGGCGGACGAAACGGCAGCGCCCGTTGCCTTCCGACACGACCGGGTGCTTTCTGGAGGCAAATCGTGTCCAGTGAGGGTGTGCGGGTCCTCCGTGTTGGCAAGGATGAGCGCCGCCGATGCTGCTTTGGTCGTGGCCCCGGTGGCGACGAACGCCGCGAGCGCCGTCGGGAAGGGATGGAGAAAGGCCAGGCGCATCGGCCTGGCCGTTTCGAGGGCACTGACGGAGCACTGACACGCTGCTGACATGGCACGATCAAGGGCGCGATCCTGAGTTGGGTCGCGCCCTTGTCGTGCTCGCGCGAGCCGATTACGGGCAGATCGGTTCCAGCGCGCCTTCCGCGCTGCTCGGCTCCTCGTCGGTGTCCATGAACTCGTCGGCGAGCCTGGCAAGCATCTCCGGGCACGCCACGGTGGCTTCGGTCAGGTTGGCGATGGCCTCATCGACGAGCTGGTCCGGTTTCGTTGTTGAGCGACGCGACGGCCGACCAGTAGACGCGTTCGATGATCGGCCGCAGCTCTCGCGGCGGCATCGTCAGCTCGAACTGCTCCGCCTCGGGCTCGCGCTCCCAGGCGAGGTCATCGAGCAGCCGAAGCTCGCCCTTGAAGCGATGATGCAGCCGCTTGGCCTCCGTTGTTTCGTCGTTGTGTAGGTGCGTGAAGATGTCGCTGTGCGCGGTGAGGTCGGTCATCAGACCGTCGTACAGCGCGTCCCGATAGGGACGGTTGATCGTCATGCCCATTTGGGAGACTCCTTTCGGTTCGACACCGAAGCAGGCGCCCCGATCCATGCAAGGCGAACTAGCCGTAGGAGCTACGGTTAGGCGCGGCATCGAAGGCGTGTTCTTCGGTGCTAAGGCCGAGGCGGGTGCTCGTAACACTCGTCTCGGCCGCTTGGTTTTTGGGTTGCTGCGCGATCAGAGCAGAGCCCCCGGCGGAAACCTGGCTCGTGCGGGGCGCCCATGCGAGATTTGGTCCAGTCGGCTCCGAATGCCGCGTCTCTGAATGCCGTTGCGACGTCCGCGGTCAGGAGTCGTTGATGGGTGTGCGGGGCTGCATCTGCCCCGCGTGTCCGCCGCGACGCGGACTAGGATCCCCGCCTCACGCTCGACAGGTTCCACGTACCGTCGCCTCCCCTAGATCGATACCACGTCGCCATCGCCGCCTCGCGAACAGCCCCTGCCGTCGAACTCCCAGAGGTCGCGTACTCGACCGATTTGGGCGCGATGTATCGCGGCACGATCGAGACATTCCTCGCATCGGACATCGCTGCGGCCGTGCGCAACGAGGTGCAGCTGGCCTTCACTTCGCCGCCGTTTCCGCTGAACCGAAAGAAGAAGTACGGCAACCTGACGGGCGAGGAGTACCTGAGCTGGCTTGGCGAGCTGGCCGGGCCGCTGGGAGACCTCCTTGCCGATGATGGCTCGCTGGTGATCGAGTTGGGCAACGGCTGGGAACAGGGGGAGCCGGTGATGTCGACGCTCCCTCTGAGAGCGCTGCTGCGACTGCTCGAGAGCGGCGGCTTCCACCTGTGCCAGCAGTTCGTCGTGCACAACCCAGCTCGCCTCCCCTCGCCGGTTCAATGGGTGAACGTGGAGCGCATCCGCGTGAAGGACGCATACACGCATGTCTGGTGGATGAGCAGGACCGAGCGGCCGAAGGCCAACAACCGCAATGTGCTCGTCGAGTACAGCGCGTCGATGAAGAAGCTCCTCCAACGCCAGTCCTACAACGCTGGCGCCCGCCCATCGGAGTACACGATTGGCGCTACCTCGTTCCTCACGGACCACGGTGGCGCCATCCCGTCGAACGTCCTCACCATCAGCAACACCACCTCGAGTGATGCCTACCGGCGATACTGCCGGGCGGCGGGCATCCGAATGCACCCGGCACCCATGGCGCCGATGCTCGCCGAGTTCTTCGTGCGCTTCCTTACCGACGAGTGCAACCTCGTGCTGGACCCTTTCGCTGGAAGCAACACGACCGGAGCAGCGGCGGAGAGACTTGGCCGTCGATGGCTGTCGGTCGAGCCGCAGGCCGAGTACATCGCCGGATCAATGGGACGATTCGCCGATCCGGAGGTCGAGGCCAGCGCCGAACGGCGTGTCTGATACGCTACGCGAGTAATCGATCTTGGTCCATCACGATGGTTCAGGAGGAAGGAGGGCAATATGCCCCCGCAGGATGAATATGCGCAGGTTCTCGCAGACCTCGACCAGAAGGTGAAGGAGCGCGTCGAGGACGTACAGCGCAAACAGGGTTACATCGATGATGAGGGAATGCCGTCGATGGCTGCGGTCAGGGAGGCCACCTACCGTGTTCTCACCGAGGAGTGCTTGGTGAGTTCCAAGGCCGAACGCTCCAAGTTGGCACTAACCCGTGGAGAGCTGTACTTCAAGGTCTACCCGACGGAAGCACCTGGAGTGGGGGTGGGCAGCATCGACGAGCTCGACACTGTCGAGCGTAGGGCGTACGAGGTGCTTGCCGGCGACGTGTGGGATCTCACTCAGTCCAGTCGATCGGGGTGGCTGCAGAAGCGCCTCGGCGAGGAAGATGAGACCTTGATTCTCTGTCGCTGCAAAATCCATCGCCCCACCGAGAAGATGCTGGCGGTGTACATCACTGATAACGAGGCGCTTATCAGGGAGGACGCCGTCGACAAGCTCATTGTGTCGCTCATGCGGCGCGCGAGCGTCATCAGGAGGGATCTCGACATGGTGCTCACGCGCCATCCCGCGCTGCGCGGTCCGATCGCTGCGCAGCTCTCGGGCGAGGTGAAGAAGATCCAGGCGGAGCTGACCCTGCCGCCGGCCGCGTCGGTGACCGGCAAGGACAGCGCGCCGGCCGAGCCGTCGCAGATTTCCGCGGCAGCCTAGATCCAATCGAGCAGGCCCCGCCTAGGCGGCATCTGCCTGGGCGGGGTCGACTGTATGGAAGGACGTAGATGGCGACCAGCAGCAGGGACATCGTGTGGGCTGTGATTAAGGACGGAGTCGCTCGAAGCGACGCGACCCTTGAGGAGGCGACAGGCCTCTCACATTCAAAGGCGTCACCGGCACGGGTGGCGCTCTGGGAGGATGGACTTGTCGAGCGTGTCGGCAAGGACGACCAGGGGCACTGGCTGTGGCAGATGTGTCCCCCCGAGCGACGCGCGGATGCCAAGCTCGCATATCGCGACCACAAGGAGAAACTGCTTCTCGCGCGCTTGATGCACCAGTCCCCAAACGCTCGCGCGAGCATCGTGCTGGAGTTGCTGGCTTCCGGCGAGGTAAATGATGCGGTGATCGCGCAGCTTGGCCGCCGTAAGCACTACCGGCGTATCCAGGGACGCGTCAACGAGGCACGAACTGATCGGGCAGCGGCGGCTCGTGATCGCAAGCGGCGGATCGCAAAGATGCACGAAGAAGCAGACGCCGCGCTAACGTTCGAGGTCGTTCTCGATCGCCTGCGCGACTCCGTCGATGCGCTGCTGCTCATGCGCGAACAGATCGCCGACGAGACCGCACGCCACGACCGCGAAGAACCGGGCCGGATCAATCTCTCTCGCTGGCCCGAGGTCGCCCGAAACGTGCGCGAGGTTCTTGAGGTTGCGCGGGTGGTCTTCGGCGAAATCGCGGTCATCATGGACCAGCCGTTCGACAGTTGCCCCCTATGCGGCGAGCGGCTTGGCAGCGTTACTCTCGAGCTCGAACCAGGCTACGTCGATGGCACAGCCGAGGAGGAGAGCGAGCTCGCACAGACGTGATCAAAGGTCATTGCCTCAACAGGCCACCAATGATCCCGGGAGGACCGGACAACCCATCTGTCCCAGCACGCTGGGCCAGAGCCTTGTGCGGTTGGCGGCGGAGACCAACACGGTTTCCGCCGCCTGAACTCCGTGCGCCAGGCGTCTTCCCGATCACGTTGCGTGGAGACCAGACTGCGGTACGCTGAGGCGGTGGCTACATCGCTTGACAAGGACAAGCTGCACGACGTGCTCGATGAAGCGGTGATCGTGATCGACGAGGACGAGCTGGAGGCCTCACGCCGCGATCCGCGCGTGCATGCCCTATTCGAGCAGGGACGAGCGCTCGTGGCCGAGCTAGAGGCCGAAGGCGCGAATCTCTAGCTTTCGCGCGGGATCGCACCCCATAGTCTCCGCAACTGGCGGTTCCCCGGCACGCGCTGCTCTGAAAGGCGTAGGCCCCAGTGCTCCCGCCAGTAGGCTTCGGTTGCTTCGTCGAAGGGATCGACGACCAGCGCCGTTGCACCGACGTACCACAAGGCTTCCTGTGCGGTCCTCGCCGCATGGGTGAGTAGCTCGGGGCCGATGCCCGACGCTTGCGCAGAGCGCGCGTACTGCGCGAGCAGGATCGCCGGCTGGGTGCGGTAATGCACGCCGCCAAGCTGGGCGCGCTCGTCGCTGCTGAGCGCGACTTGGGCAGCACACAGCGCGTACACGCCAGTTACGTGGCCGTGGCTGAGTCGTATGCGGACGGTCGCCTCTTGCGGCTCGTTCAGCGCTCGCTCGGTCAGCCACTCAGCGACGCTCTCCCCGGCGGGACCGGGAACTGGCTCGAAGGAGCGGATCGCGTTGCCCAGCTCCGGTAGCGCCGCGACGGCCCGCTGATCGACTCGCACGTACACACGGGCACGATCGAGGATCTCGCGCGATATGGGCTCGGGGGTACTCATAGCGGCACGGAAGCGTACCCCTCGCCCCCGTCGCGACGCTCGCTACAGCTCGGAGATCCGGGGAGGGGAGGGACGGCGCCGCGGGGTTGATCAAACCGTCAATTTCGTCGGTTCCTTCGACCTGTGCCGTCGGTGGTTCAGCATCGAACACCAGTGTAGCGTTGTGTCTGCAAGCCCAGTGTCAATGCTAATCACGGCGGGAACGTTGCGTGGGTTCGATTCCCACCGTCTCCATAGACAACTGTCGGCGGTGTGGCTCCGTCCGCCAGAAGCGGTCAGGCGCTTGCCTGATGGCTACACCAAGCTCAGCGGCAGTGTGCACACGACCACGGGGTTTGCGCAACTTACGACCCTCTCCACTGATACGAAGATTGAAAGGGGTGGTCGCTGGTTTGCGCCGCGATCTGGCTGTGGCGCTACCGTATCCGCATGTTCAGCGAGGCAGTAATCAACGAGGTGGGGCAG
This sequence comes from uncultured Solirubrobacteraceae bacterium, assembly GCA_963714285.1. Lineage (GTDB taxonomy): Bacteria > Actinomycetota > Thermoleophilia > Solirubrobacterales > Solirubrobacteraceae > Palsa-744. The sequence continues at coordinate 1,067,716 of CAVQNS010000004.1, read as the reverse complement.
CGGCTAGCGGCTGCGGCACCTGGGGCGGAGGTGATCCTGTTCGGGTCGCATGCTCGCGGTGATGCCGGGCAGAGGAGCGATCTGGATTTCCTCGTCGTGGAGCCAGAGGTCGAGGACGCGGTCGCGGAGTCGGTTCGACTACGTAGGACGCTGCGCGGCCTAGGTGTCTTTGCCGATGTGGTCGTCATCAGCGATCGGGATGCCAAAGAATGGCGGGATGTGCGCGGCAGCCTGATCAACGCAGCGTTCGCCGACGGGCGAGCAATCGCAGCTTGATGTCTGGGCCGCCTGATCTTCCGCGATTGCTATTGGGTCTGGCTCGCGACGACGAGTTCGCTGCGAGATCGCTGCTTCCTGTCGCCGGTGTCGCTGATGCCATCCTCGGATTCCACAGTCAGCAGGCCGTCGAGAAGGCGCTGAAGGCGGCATTGGCGTCACGTGAGATCGAGTTTCCCTACACGCACGATCTCGACGGGTTGATTGAGCTTTGTCGGACCAACAGATTCGACGTTCCCGCGACGCTCGATGGGGTGGAGTGCTTGGCGCCATACGGTGTGCACATGCGCTACGGGACAAGTAGCGCATCGAAGCTCGACCGCGATCAGGCTTTGGGTTGGGCCGCTGCCGCTATCGCGTGGGCTCACGATGCCATCGAGGTCGCCCACGAGCAATCAGCCCAAGCAGATACTGAGACATCGGAGTAAGCCTCGATTGGTGCTTTGAGTGCCGGAGCGCTGATCGTCACCGGCAATCTGCGAGGGGCAGTGCCGGCCGCAGCTTGCAGGTCGGCGCTACTCGCTGTGCGCTGCATGTAGTGCGGTCTTGAAGGACTCGGCGTCGTCGTAGATGGCGCCAGGGTCGCTCGGTGCTTCGCGGTCGGCTTCAAGCTCGCCAGAGAGCCAGTCCGGCGTCCAGAACCATGCCTGGCCCGGGTCGATCTCGTGAGCGGCGAGGCTCCGCAGCAGCAGAACTGCCGCCCCGCGCTGATCTGCCGGGGTTGCTCGACTGCTCACCCCTCGTCCTTCGGCCACGGAGCTGGAATCCACCCTAGCTCGCCCAGAGCATCTCGAATGCATGCGGAAACTACGCCCTCGTTGCCGGAGCAGTAGTAGTCGAGGTAGCAGCCTCCCTTGCAGGCGAGGTGGGCGACAACGTCGCCTGAATAGCGCCAGCTCATCGAAACGGGCTCTGTCACTTCGAATGCTTCGAACTCATTCATTGGCGCCGTGTCTGTGCTCGATTCGCCGTTGCCCTGGTGGCTCTGCATCGGAAACGCAGTGTAGCGTTTTGTCTGCAATATCCAGCATCAGCGCTGGCCACGGCGGGAACGTTGCGTGGGTTCGATTCCCACCGTCTCCACTTTTCCTGACGTTGCGCAAACCCCGGCCTTGTGGGTGCGGTCGGGCGTGATGATGCGGTAGGTGGGCTGGATGTCGGTCTTGCTGTTGACGCGCAGCTCGGCGATGAGGATGCGCAGGAGCGCCTTGGTCTTCTCGGGCTCGCCGTCTGCGATGACGGATTCGAGTTGACTGGCGGTCGCTGCCAGGTCGGCTGCTGTGGGCGCGTGTGCGGCCTCGTCGGCGCCGTTGTCGGCAAGCTCGGACTGTTGAGCGCGGAGGTCTTCGAGGCGGGCGTTCAAGCGCGAGACGCGCTGTTCGCAGCGCTCGGGGGAGAGCTGGCCCTGCTCGAAGGCCTCGAAGTAGCGCTCGGTCGAGCGTTCGACACGGGTGATCTCGGTGGTGATCGCCCGACGTTGCTCATCGAGCGCTGGTCGCTCGCGCTGCGCTTGCTCTTGGGCGGCACCGAGGGCGTCGTGGATGAGCGGGCCGTCGCGGTAGATGCCGGTGAGTTGGTGCAGGACGGCGGTCTTGAGCTTCTCGCGCGGGACGCGCTCACCTTGGCAGGCTTTGGGTCCGTACTTCTGGCGGGCGGTGCAGGCGTAGTAGTGGTAGGTGCCGCCTTTGCCGTGTGCTGACATGCCGATGTAGGCGCGTCCGCAGTGGCCGCAGCGGATCACGCCGGAGAGTAGGAAGTCCGAGCGGTTGCCGCGGCGGCGGGATGCGTCGCTGCCGCGCTCGGCGAGGATCGCCTGGGCGTGGTCGAAGGTGGCTTGGTCGATCAATGGCTCGTGCGTGGACTGGAAGTCCTGGTTGCGCCAGCGGATGCGTCCGAGGTAGGTCGGGTTGGTGAGGACGCGGTGGACGGCTGGGTGGCCCCAGCCGGCGCTCGGCGCCGGTGCGTGCTTGGCGCCGAGCTGCTGGGCGATTGCGATTGTGCCGAGCCGGTCCTGCGTGTAGAGCTGGTAGATGCGCTTGACGGTCGGCGAGGTGATCGGGTCTGGTGCGAGTTGGCCGTCGTGGAGCGTGTATCCGAAGGGTGGGCGTCCGCTGTACCAGCGGCCTTCCTTGGCGCGGCGTTCGATACCGGCGGTGATGCGATCGACGATGGTGGCGTACTCGAACTCGGCGAACACGCCGAGCATTTGCAGCATCATCCGGCCTGCCGGTGAGCCGGTGTCGAATGGCTCTGTCGCTGAGCGCAGGATCACGCCGAGCTTGTCCAGTTCCTCGGCGATGCCGGAGAGTTGGCGCACCTTTCTTGATAGCCGGTCGATCCTGTAGACGAGTAGCTGGTCGATGCGGCCTTGGCGGGCGAGGTCGAGCGCGGCTTGCAGGCCGGGCCGGTCGAGCTTCGTGCCGGTCGAGCGGTCGTCGTGGCGGGCGACGATTCGCCAGTCTTCTTGCACCTTGCAGAATGCCTCCAGCCGTTCGTGCTGGGAGGCGAGCGAGGTTGGCTGGTTCTCCTCGTCGGTGGAGATGCGGGTGTAGAGGCAGATGCGCGTCATGGGATGGCCTCCCGCTCGTAGTCGTCGTGGCTGTGGGGCTGGTCGATCAGATCAGATCCGTCGTCAGGCTTCAAGCCCTCATGCTCGCCGCTGCCGGGGTCTTCCGGGCGGCGGTGCAGCGGAGAGAGCCGATCCCAGAAGCCGGGCTGCTCGTGATGCCAGCGGCGCCCGAGCGCGCACGCCATGTCGGCCGGTCCCAGGGCATGGCTGATGGGCAGCTCGCTGAGCGCGACCGGCGGCTGAGTGGGGTCGGTGATCGACTCCCAGACTCTGCTCAGTGGCCCTGCGTCGCGCAGCGCGGTCGTGGTTGTGGCGAGTATCGGCCAGCGCCCGTCGAGGTTGACCAGAGAGCTGTCCTGACGGTGGCGTTCTCGCTTGGGCTCAAGCGCGGCATACGCCCGGCGTAGCGTGTCGATCCTGCCCGGTCCTGGTACGACGAACAGGACGTTGCACATCTGCGTTTGGTCGTGCAGGCGAGCCTCGGCGAGCTTGTAGCGCTCGATCTTGTCCTCAAGGCGCTGCTGTGTCTCGGTGGCACGGTCCCACTCAAGGAAGCACTCGATCGCGCCGGTGGGAACGTCGAGGATGAGGCCCGCGTCTGGCCGCACAAGCTCGACAGGCCCGTTGCTGCCAAGACGCTCGGTGGCGCGGCGGGTCGAGTCCCAGGCGGTCACGCCCATGTGAGGATCGGGCAGGGTTGCGGCGATCAGATCGCACACGAACTGGTTTGCTCCCAGGCGATGCGCGAGCTGCGTGTGCGAGGCCCAGTCCTCGCGGCGCTGCCAGCCCAGCCGCTTGGGCTCCACGCCGAGGCTTGAGGCGACGAGGATCGCGCCGGCGTCATCGAGCAGCCAGTGCGCCTGCGGCTTACCCGAGCCGAACGGGCCGTGCGGGTAGAAGCGGTCGATCACACGTTCCCGGTAGAGGAACAGCAGCCGGTCCTGGCAACGACGACGCGAGGAGAAGAACAGCAGCTCAAGCTGGCCGGTGGCGAGCACCTGATGGTCATACAGGCATGTGGCGATCTCCCGGTCACGCCATGTCAAATGCCGCGCAAGATCGAACACGCGATCGGCGCTCACTCGCATCCCACGCCGCTGTGCGGCTCTTGATCTCTCGGAACGATCACTCGTCCTTATTTGTCGGGGCTTGCTCACTGGTCCGATCTCCTGCTCCCGTGCGGCTTTTCGGGCCTCCCAGCCGGCGGGGTCGCGCCGTCGAAAGCGTCGGGGCAAACGCTGCCCAAAGCGCTGCCGCAAACGCCGCCTCCATCCCTGTGGGCCGCGTCACGCAGCAGCCCGGCGAGCAGCGCCGTCGCTTCGTGCTCCTGCTCAGATGAGAGCGCGACCAACTGCGGCGCTCTTACATGAACGCCGCGGCGGTAGTTGTTGTGCGCAGATTTTGACGCCCGCCTGCGCGGGCGACGAGTGTCTTGGCTCAGAGTGTTTGGTGCCGGCGGAAGACCCTGCAAGGGGGAAGCTCGGAAGAAACTCCCTCCAAGAGTTAAAAGTGCTTTTGACCGCCAAAATGGGTCAGCCTACGGCAAAGGTTTAGGAAATCTTTAAAGGCTGCAACGGTCAGGCAACCGGATCGTTGGGCATCCGGTAGGGAGCGAAGCGGCGATTGCTTGGAGGCGCAGCCGTCTCCAGTCCCTCGCCTTCCGGCGCGGCGAACACGACCGGTAGCGCGCTAAAAAGTGGCTCGGAGATGAGCCGCAGATGATGGTAGACGTAGTACAGGTTTGCGGGATTGTCGTGCAGGATCACGCCAACGGCGATCTGATGGCGCTGGATTCCGCGCCGGAACTTGAGCAGGTCGGTCCAGACCTCCCATCGCTCCATCTCGATCGCCACGCCGATCCGCGCGCCGCCGTCAAGCTCGAACGACTTCCACAGGTCGTAGCGGTCGTTGATCGGCAGATTGTCGTACTGCGGCCCGAAGGGCGGCACCCGCACCTCTGGCCTCCAGCTCGGGGCCAACCGCTTCTTGATCTCCTGTGGTCTGTACGGAGGTTGAGGCGCGTGCTCCGCGCAATGCGCGATAACCGCCTGCTCGATCTCGGCCAGAGCGCCAACACGCCGCAGAATGTAGGCTGCGCCAGCCTGATCCTCTACGCGAAGGCGATATCCGTGCGCCACCCGGGGGCACTCTACAGCGCTCCATCGAGCTGCCGTCTCGACGGTGTGTGCTGCGCTACCCTTGCGCCATCGTGCGGCGCTCAAGGACGACGATACCCGCCTCTGCGCACGGCTATCGCGGCGTGGCCCACATGAAGTCCCTGGCCCTCGTGGCGACGATGGTCGTCACGATGTTCGCCAGCGTCACGTCCGCGTCGGCTTCTTGTCCGGTAGGGCACAGCGAAGCGCTCGAAGCAGCAACGGTCCAGGCGACTGCCGTAGCGCACCCTGGACATACATGGAGTCATCCCGGCTATACGACGATAAGCGTGACGACGACGGGCGCGGAGAAGTGCATCACCCTCGAAGAATCGGTCGCCCTACTACCACACGAACTTGCAGAAGGGCTCGGGGCCAAGACACTGAAAGACGCTGCCACGATAAGCGAAGGCTCAAGAGCGCTGGTATCCACTTCATGGGAAGTCGATCACCCCGGAGAAGTCGAAGATGTTGACGAGCCGAACTCCGAAGAAGTTGTGCAGATAGCTTGGTCGTGTGACGCGCCCGGTGTCACAGGTAGCTTTGTCGTCACCTCACACGGCCTGGTCGGGCCGACGATCACGAGCAGCGGACAGTTTGGCAGCGTCTCGGCTGCCTGGTGCACATCGACCCGCAAGCGTGAAAAGCTCAAGCGAGAGCACGAAGCTGCGCGGCGCCGCAAAGAACGGCCCAAGAGAGAAGCGGAAGAAAAGAAGGAAAGGGCCGAAGAACGCAGGCAGGAAACAAGCCCGCTGGGACAGGCCAAGAAGGCCTTCGTCAGCGCGGCCCACGCAGAAGGTCGATACCCGTTGAATGAGGTCTCGTCGTTCGGCACAAAATGCCGACGGACAGGCGGCTCGACGTTCGTGTGTAGCTGGTTGTGGATACGCTCGGGGCCGTACCACAACGAGGAGATAACAGCAACGGTCACGCACGAACACGGGCACTACTACGTTGGCCCCTTCAGCTCCAACGAATAGGAGTTCGCCCCGACGCCCGTGCGGCGAGGTCCGTTCTACGTGCCGCGTCTCCAGGCCTACTTCGCGGTCGTGTTGCGGTACGCTGAGGTCGTGGCTACAGCACTCGACAAGGACAAGCTGCACGACGTGCTCGACCAAGCGGTGATCGTGATTGACGAGCGGGATCTGGAGCGCTCGCGCCGCGATCCTCGCGTGCGCGCGTTTCACGAGAGCGCCGACCAGTTGATGGCCGAGTTGGAAGCCGAAGGCGCCGACTACTGCTGAAGGATGAGCCATTGCCGGCGTAGCCGAGGGTTGCCCGGCACCGGCTGCTCGGAATCTTGAAAGCCGAAGCGCTGCTGCCACATCACGGCGGTGTCTTGGTCGAACGGGTCAACCACGAGGGCGGTCGCACCGACGTAGAGCAGCGCGCGGCGCGCGCTGGTGTCGGCATGACGCAGCATCTCGTCGCCGATGCCAGGCGTGTCTGCGGTGCGCGCGAATTGCGCGAGCAGGATCGCCGGTTGGGTGCGGTAGTGCACGCCGCCGAGCTGTGCGCGTCCCTCGCGGCTGAGCGCGATCTGCGCGGCGCACAGCGCATATACCCCCGTGACCTTGCCGTGGCTGAGCCGCACTCGGACGGTCGCCTCCTGCGGTTCGTTCAGGGCGCGCTCGGCCAACCATTCGGCGACGCTCTCCCCGGCAGGACCCGGGACCGGCTCGAACGAGCGGATCGCCTCGCCCAACTCGGGCAGCGCCGCGACGATCCGCTGATCGACGCGCACGTACGCGCGTGCGCGCTCCAGAACCTCGTGGGTAAGTGGTGGGTTGGGGACGTTCATGACGGCAGAAAAGAGTACTCGCCGTCCCCCGTCACCGTTGGGGGGACCACGTGAAGTTCGGCGGTCCGTCGCAGGCTCAAAGGAGGCGATCAACATGCCGATACGGTTCCGGGATGCTCCGCTCGGACAACAAAGCGCAGTTGGTCAAGCTGCCGTGGACGCTGACCCGGATGCTTTCGGGTCGACGCTACGCGATCCAGTCTGGACGCAAAGTCATGGAGCTGCGTTGGTCGAAGGCTCAGGTCGGAGCCGCTCAGCAAACGCAAGCAACGGAGCCCGTGCATCTGTGCCGTGATGGGCGTCGGAACCTCTGGCAGTTCTCGGACGGCTTCTACTGGGACGATGACGGCTTGGACGCCGAGGACGTCAAGGCCCTCGTCTTGCAGCGCAAGCGCCGCCTGGAGCAAAAGCTGCAATCGGCGCGAAGCCTGATGCGGGCCGAGGAGGATGGCCGTCCCACACGCGCTCCCATCCCGGACGAGCTGCGCCGCGCCGTCTACGAGCGAGACGGCGGCCACTGCGTAGAGTGCGGCGGCGCCTTCAACCTCCAGTACGACCACATCCTGCCCGTCGCCCACGGTGGCGCGACGACGCTTCAGAACCTCCAGCTCCTATGCGCTGACTGCAACCGGCGCAAGAGCGACTCCATCTGATCGCCTCATCCCGGCTACGCCACGCTCAGCGACTCCGCCCGCACGACCACGGGGTTTGCGCAACGTACGGCCCTCTCCACTGACAACTATCTGCGGGCCTCGGCTTGCGGATGCCGGCTCATGGGCGAGGCCGGGCCGGCGTTGCCGATCGTGAGTTCCATCGCAGTCGATGGCTACGGTCATGTTCATGCCGAAAAAGTACAAGGACGTGAGGAAGGCGCTCAAAGATGCGGGTTGGCGTGTCGTGCGTCAAGCGGGCTCCCACGAGGTTTGGGCGCATGCCGACCACGAGGCGCGTATCGTCGTTGCCGGCAAGGACAGGGACACGGTGCCTGTCGGCACGCTGGGTAGCATTAGGCGAGCAAGCGGTTTGGAGCATCTGCGATGAGCGACTACGTGGTGATCTACGAGCAGGCCGACGATGGGGCTTGGGGTGCGTACCTCCCGGACCTACCCGGCGTTGTGGCGCTGGGCGCGACGCGCTCAGAGGTCGGCGAGCGCATTGAGGAGGCGCTCGCCGTATACGCGGAAGATCTTCGGGGGAGAGGCGGGGCCCTGCCGACGCCGCATCACACGGCCGGAACCGTCGCCGCCTGATCTGGCGTCTGCTGCGCGGCATCTACGCCAAAGACAGACACGGAGCGCAGACGACGACGGGGTTTGCGCAACGTACGGTCCTCTCCACTTTTTCGGACGTTGCGCAAGCTGGACGGCTGCGAGCGGTCTGTCATACACGCTATCCTGAGCGGTATGACGATGCTCAGCTTTCGTGTGTCGGATGACGAGGCGGCCGAGGTCCAGCGATGGGCGGAGGCGCTTGGGATGGACCGCTCTGAGATTCTCCGCGACGCCCTCCATCGGCACCTAGTCGGCTTGAGCAGCGAGCACGAGGCCGAGGTGTGGGCACACGTGCCCCTGACAGATTCGGAGCGGTCGCTCAAGGGTATTGCAGACTGGGGGCCAGCCGAGGATTGGACGGACTGGGACGATGCAGCGGGGTGAGATTTGGTTCGCCGCGACGCCAGGCGGGGACCGGCCGGTGCTGGTGCTGACTCGTGATCCGGTGGCGGATCGCATCGGATCGGTTGTAGTAGCTGCGCTGACGAGGACACATCGCGGTTTGGTATCGGAGCTCGAACTAACGCCGAGGGATGACGGCGTTCCTACGCCATGCGTCGTCAACTTCGACAACCTCCACACAGTGCCCCGTGCTTCCTTCCGGCGCCGTGTCACCTTGCTGTCGAGTCCCCGCATGGCGCAGGTCTGTCGGACGCTGAGAGACGCCGTCGGCTGTTGACCGGACGAACCAGTGATCGGAGCCCGGCAAGCGCTCGCCGCACGCTATCGATGCTCAGAGGGTAGTGAGCGCACGACCACGGGTCTGCGCAACGTACGACCCTCTCCACTGACAACTGTCTACTATCGTGGGCGTATGGCAAATCACAAGCGACGGAGACCCAAGGAGCGTCGCGCCGGCTGCCTGCTGTGCAAGCCGCACAAGCTGTCGTCGGCGAAGAAGGCCGAGCGCAGACGGGGTCGTCGCGACGCGATGCTGCACGAGCTGCGCGCCACGCACGACGCTCGGTAGTCGCAGGCGTCCCGCGGCCTCTCATCGTTGCCACCGGCCTCCGCTCTACACCAGGCTCAGCATCTGCGCTCGCACCACCACGGGGTTTGCGCACGTACGGTCCTCTCCACTTTTTCGGACGTTGCGCGAAGGCGGCCTTGGGGCGCGAGTACCGTCGTAGTCCGACCGTAGGCTCTGGCGTGTGCCCAGAATCGTCAGCTTCGACGGTCTGGTCGTCAAGCTCTACTTCAACGACCACCCGCCTCCACATGTCCATGTGTACGCCGGATGTGTCGGCCATCCTGGCGTCCAGGTGGCACGCATCTCGATCGATACAGGCGATGTCATCGACGGCCAACTAGCTCCAGCGAAGGTCGTTATCCTCCGCAAGTGGTGTGAGCGACACCGCGATGCGCTGCGCTCTGACTGGCAGCGTGCGCAGCTCAATCTCCACCCAACCGCGCGCTACGATCAATAGCTATGGAGCCTGCTATTGCCCCCGAGATGGTCGCGGCGATCGCGCGGCCCGAGCATACGGTCCGCATCGTGTTCGCCGACGGCGAGGTCCGCGACGTGGACATCACGCCGCTACTCGATACCCCGGCCTTCTCGCCGCTGCGCGACCCGGCTTTGTTCGAGCAGGTCAAGATCGATGAGCAGACCGGAACAATCGTTTGGCCCGGGGATGTGGACCTGGATCCAGACGTGATCTACGCGGCGCTCGATCTCGGGCCGGACAAGGCGCGCATCTCCATCCTTGCTCCAAGCGTCGCTGCCTGACGCGCGCAAGGCGCTGGGCAGGGCCGACGGCGCGTCGCTACGTGGCGTCTAGCGCGGCCGCGCCGACTGTCACGGGGTTTGCGCAACGTACGGCTCTCACTGATTCCTCGTCTCCGCTGCAAATGGGCTGTTTTTGGTAAGCGTTCAGTCTCTGCGTTCAGGCGAGGGGTGGGAGCGGTTCGCCGCGGGCCTGGGCGGCGAGCAGCTCGGCCATGTATGCGAATAGCGAGCGACGTTGTAGCCGGCAGGTGATTGAGGCCGAGAGGAGCCGCTCGATGCGTCGTTGGCCGGCCTCGGGTTGGCTGCCGAGGGAGAGCTTGCGGTAGATGACGGCGCCGCGTAGCGCGCGCTCGGCGTGGTTGTTGGTCGGCTCCACGCCGTCGTGGGCGGCGAAGGTCCATAGCGCGGGCCAGGCCTTCAGGAGGTTGCGCGCCATGCCGCGACAGTGGCGGTTGCGCGCTCGTTTCGTCGCGTAGCCGCGGATGATCGGCTTGTAGGTGTGTTGCAGCTGGCGGATCGTGCGCTTCAGCTCGGGCCGGTCGTGGGTGTGTTGGTAGACCTCCCACGCCCAGAACACGCGCTCGCATAGCTGCAGGCCGTACTCGCCGAATTCCTTCTCGGCCGCCAAGCCTTCGGCGTGAGCTTGGAAGTCGCGCTTGAGGTGGGAGCAGCAGAGCTGTCGGCGTGTGAGCGGCAGATGTGCGTAGGCCCACCAGCGGTCAGAGGTCACGATCCCCTGGTGGCCTTCGAGCAGCCGTTTGGCGTGGTCCTCATGCCGGTCTGGGGCGAGGTGAAAGAACGCGTGACGGCCGGTGAACATGCCCCACAGCGCACGCCGCTGCCCGGCGGTGCGCCAGCCGGTCTCGTCCATGTTCAAGCATTCGCTGGCGCGCACGCGCTCCCCGAGCTGCTGGTAGGGCTCCGCCAGGGCATGGCCGGCGCGCTGGAGGATCGCCTCGACGGTGCCTGCGCATAGGCGCACACCGAACAGCTCTTCGCCGAGCTCCACGACATCACGGCGGCTGACGCGGTTGCGCACCCAGAGCACCGCCACGGCCGCTTCAAAGCGCGGGCCGAACGCGCTGTTTGCCACATCGGCAGGCAGCAGCGCCCGTGTCCGCTCGCCGCAGCCGGGGCAGCACACCCGTGGACAGCGATGCTCGATCACCCTCGCTGAGATGACCAGCAGCTCTTCGATCTGATGGCGCACCGGCTCACCCATGCCGAGCAGCTCCGGTGCAGCGAAGACGTAGCCGCAGTCGCAGCGCTCAGGCCAGTGCTCGACGACTTCGTCTACTGCACACAGAGGCAGCAGCTCGCGACCGTGGCCATCATGCCCCGGCTGGGCACCCCGCGAACGCCCCGAGCGATCCATTCCTCGTTCTGGGCGTGACACACCCGCCGGATCTGAGCTCGGCGGCACCGAAGAATTACGCGAGTTCCTGGCGAGCTCGCGCTCCAGCTTCTCCACTCGCGCTTCCAACTGCTGAATGCGACGATCCATCGCCAGCAGCACCTCGACTACAGCCTCACGCCCCGCGTCATAGATCGCCTCCGCCTCCGCACGCTCCACACCCCAAGATTCGACGAAGCAGAGTTATGTCCCCCTACCAACTAAACGCTTACCGCAAGGACTCGATTTGCAGCGGTTTTCACAAGGAAGAATCCTCGATTCTTAAGCTGGAGGGCAGATTGGAGGCGATACCCGAGGGCAGAGGGGAGAGGCGAACGGATGCACCCCCAGCACGGGGCGCGTCCCCGCTTCGCTGGTTGACGGCGAACCTCACCTGGTAGGGGCGCCGAGCCCACGGTCGGCGGGGGCGATCATCGCCGACGCTTTCCCCAAGCGGTGATTGCGCTGGCGGCAAGTGGCTGCGAGAGTTGGCCTGGCGAAGCGGTTTGCGGATCGCCTCCATGGGCCTACTGGTTCCGCGAGCTGCTGACAGATCACTGACACGCCTCTGACACGGACGTAGGATAGCTGTCCCGGCACGTCGGTTCAGCTCCGTAGGGCCGAATACGGTTAGCCGATTCCGTCACAAATGGATAATCTGCATGGTTGAGGCATGTTTCGGAACACGGTTTGGGCAGCCGCGAGCCGAAACTGTGGTGCCAGAGCGGCGGCGAGCGCAATCCAGTAAACGGCTTGGGAGGCAGCGATGAATACCGCCGCCTCCCTCCCCGCCGCTGTCAACGCTCCGCCTCTTAACTTGGAGAGATCTCCGCTAACACCCGTTGGTCTCAATCCTGTTGAATCGTCCGGGTTCGGGGCGTTCCCCTCCAGGGCTCAGGCAGGCCTTCCAGTTGGTGACGCCACCTTCTTCCCACCCGATTCGGACATTCACTGAGCAATGGTTCTTTGCGGACTTCAGTTCGAACGAGGTACTAGTGCTACCGCCACAACCCGCGTTGAACTCTTCCCCGCTGAAGGACGTTCCCGTCCAGAAGCAGAAGCGTCCACCAATACAAGTTTCGGCCCGGGCGGCCGATCCCTGGAGTGCGGACAGAAGAGCTACGGCTGCTGCCGCGGCCAGCAGTGCGACCGTCAATCGACGTCGCCACGTGCTGAGTAGCTGGTTCGGGTAGGACATTGTTCCCGCCTCACTTCCAAATTAGATCTTCGTGGTGCGTGCCGAACGTAACTGCGACACGCGCTAGTAGCAAGCGTAGTAGTAGTCCTTACCGGCTCTGCCCTAATTAAGGTGTCACCGCGAGTCGTGAGGAGCAAGCTTGCGTCATTTTGGGGACGCTGTCAATGTATCCGCCGCGTTACCTCTGAGAGAGACAATGACGATCACGACGGAATCAACGAATCAGCGCAGATGCACGCGATCAGCCTCAGCTTGGCAAATCCAAGCCATCATCTCTAGCATCGGTCGACAGTTAGCCTCGCTGCGTCTACCTATCGTCGGCGGGAACGTTGCGTGGACTTTGATCTTTACGGCTGGCGGAAGATGTCGTGAGTGCCGATACGCCGCCAGATGACGTGCGGGTCGCCGGGGCGTATCTCCTGGCCGTACTCGAATGTCGCGCGGCCGTCAGCCGCCCACGTCATCTCCCACACGCCGGGATACCCCTGCACGCGCTTCACGCGCAGGCCCGGCTCGAAGCGTCCGCTGCGTAGGCAGGCGATGAACACGTCGAGCGCCTTCTCCCACGCGGCCGCCTGCGCGGCGGTCAAGCTCTTGAAGTCGCGCAGGAACCTCGGCCGCGGCTGATAGGTCGGCACTACTCGCTGCGCGCGGTGTGTAGCGCGGCCTTGAAGGACTCGGCGTCCTGGTACACGACGCCAGGATCGCTCTGCGCCTGGCGGTCGGCTTCAAGCTCGCCAGAAAGCCAGTCCAGCGTCCAAAACCATGCCTGGTCGGGGTCGATCCTGCGCTCGGTGAGGCTGCGGAGCAGCACCGCCGCTCCGTTGAGCGTGTCGTCGGGCAGACCGTCCACCAGTTTGTGCAACTCGGTCTTTGTCATGCCGTCATTGTCGCACGCCACGCCACGGCCATCGAATCCAACGTGGCGCACTCCCGTCCTGACCGCCACTTACGCCGTGAGACATGGTGCCTCGAACCCGTCTTTTTGGTAAGGAGGCGCGGCTCCGAATGCTCGCGCCAACAGATGTTGCGTCTGACCGGGCGACCAGCCAGCCAGTCACATGCTTGACGAGCGGTGAACAGGTCGAGAGGTCTGTCGATCAGTGACACGAGGGGTGCTGCGATCGCAAGCGCAAGTGCAAGCGCGCCAAGCACCACAAGGATCGCGAGCGAAGCACCGAGATCGCTTTGCTCGATAGCACTCCCACAGTGCTCGCCGGGCCACCAACGAAGAGCCATCGCGCGATCACTGGGGCCCACTTGCTTAGATCGGGGGCGTCAGCTCGTTCTCGGGCTGCCTTTATGTCAGTAAAGGCAACGCCCGTCAACCGGCATCGATTCCCTCCCAGCTCCTCGGGACTGAGGCGTTCGAGCTTTCCGTTGCTGGTCTCTTTGCGTGCCACGACACTCATGGTATCCGGCGGAATGCTGCCATCGTCCCGGATGGCACGGCGGGCGGGGAGAGCAGGGATAGCGCGGCAGGGCCGATCAGATCGTCGACTTCGCCGGCGCGTTCAACCTGTGCTGTCGCTGGGTCGAGCGCGTCGGCGAGCTGCCAGAAGCGCTCGGCGGCCTGCTCGATTTCGCTGTCGGTGTGTCGGGGCATTGCTCGGTTGTACTGTTGGTCGGCGCTACTCGCTGTGCGCTGCGTGTAGCGCGGCCTTGAAAGACTCGGCATCCTCGTACACGACGCCAGGATTGCTGGCAGAGGTTTCGGCTGCCGATCGAGGGGTGCTGCTCACCCTTCGTTCCTCCGGCCCCGGAGATGGAATCCACCCCAATTCGCCGAGGGCTTCCCGAATGCGTGCGGAAACGACGCCCTCGTTGCCGGAGCAGTAGTAGTCGAGGTAGCAGCCTCCCTTGCAGGCGAGGTGGGAGACGACGCCGCCCGCGTAGCGCCAGCTCATCGAAACGGGCTCTGCGTCAGCGTCTCGGCGGCGCCAGCGCATGTTGCAAAGCGCGCCGTACAGATCGTGCGCGAAGGCATCGTCCGTCCGCACGCGCTCGGACAGTGTTCGGAGCGCCATTTCGAACGCCTCGAACTCATCCTTCGTCGCGGTGTATGTGCCCAATGCGTCGTTGCTTTGGTGGGTTTGCATCGAAACGCAGCGTAGCGTTTTGTCTACAATACCTCGAGTGCGGACAAGAGCGAAGTGCTGTCTAACGTGGGCAGCTTCCGGGATGTGCGGACAGGTGCGGTTCATCTGGCCTCCATCTTTCGGGCGCGGTAGACGATGTCTGCGGGGATGCGTCCTTGTGTGAGTCTGCCGTGGTGTACGCGGTCGTTGTTGTAGAAGCGTAGGTAGGTATCGAGCTCGCGTTTCAGTCCGGTGTAGCGGGGATATAGGTAGCGAGCGAACGCTGGCCTCCAGCACTCATCGAGGATCGTCTTGTGCAGTGCCTCGACGTGTCCGTTGGTCTGTGGGCGTCCTGCGTGGATGCGGGTGTGGCGCACCTTCAACGCATCGACGGTGGTCGTGAAGTCGCCCTTGAACTCGTTGCCGTTGTCGCTGAGCATCCTCTCGAGCTTCCAGCCGGTGGCCTTCAGCTCCCTGGCGACGCGCTGAGCGAGCTTGCTGGTCTGCGCTGCGGTGGGGTTGCCTTGCTTGCAGATCACGAGCTCCGCCCACGCGTAGGAGGAAGCGATGTCGATCGCGGTGAGCTGCCAGATCGCGCCCTCAGTGCCTCTGAGTCTGCCGACGTAGAAGCAGTCGATCCCGACCAGCTCACCGGGCCGTGAGACATCGATATGGCGCTCTGGCTCTGGATCTCTGGGCGGCTCGTAGGGCGCCGCGTAGCCCGCGATCAGCCCGAGGCGCTTGGCGCGGGTGTTCAGACCGTGGCGAGAGAGCACCTTCCATACGCCGTTCGCCGAGACGATGATCCCGCCCCACTTCTCCCTGGCCAGCTCCGATGAGACACGCCGTGGACCGAGGCCGGGATGGGCGATCGAGAACGACACGATTCGCTCCTCGATCATCTTCGGCAGCGCGTTGGGCATCTGCGGCCGCCGGCGCTCCCGGGTCTGAGCATCTCCAGGCCGTGCCGGTCGACCTGGCGCTTCCAGTGGTAGTAGGTCGAGCGGTGCACCCCGAATGTCCTGCACGCTGCCGAGACGCTCGTCCTCGCGGCCTCCGCGAACAACTGCTGGCGGTAGCCGAACAGCACGTCATCCTTCGTCATATGGCTCTGCTCCTCTTCACTTTGGCGGTGAAGGAGGCAGCCTGAGCCACGGCCCAGACGGGTCCCGCCGATCGGCGGGACCCGTCTGACCTCAAAGACCTATCGAGCCCCCAACTGTCGGGAGCACTCGGAGACCGGCCAGTCTAACGGCCATGAGTATCGTCATCTCCACGAAGGGGCAGAGTGGCTTGCTCGGATGGCTGCGGTCGTGCCCGGATCACGACTGGTTCGTGGAGATCGAATCGGGATCGACCGTGGGACTCGGTTACGGCGCCTGGCAGGAGACGGCCTATCTGTTCCGCTCTCCGGCGAACGCGCGCCGTCTGCTTGATGCCGCCGACGCGGCCAAGCGCGGCCGGACGGCTGAGCGTCGGCTCGACCGGGAGTGACGCTCGTCTCTTCACTGGCAGCGCTCCGATCGCACATGCGACTGCCTACTCACGGCCGGAACCTTGCGTGGGTTCGATTCTCGCCGTCTACACTGACAACTGTCTGCGAACACCGCGTGTGCTCATCACTAAAGCACAGAGTCAGCATGCCGATACGGTTCGGAAATGCTCCGCAGCGACAACAAAGCGCAGCTCGTCAAGCTTCCTTGGACGCTGAGTCGGATGATCTCGGGTCGTCGATACGCGGTGCAGTCCGGTCGCAACGTCATGGAGCTTCGCTGGTCGAACGCCCAGATAGAGGCTGAGCTCCAGACGCAGATGGCAGAGCCCGTACAGCTGTGGCGAGACGGCAGGCGCAACCTCTGGCATTTCTTGGATGGCTTCTGGTGGGACGACGATGACTTGGACGCCGAGGACATCAAGGCGCTTGTCTTGCAGCGCAAGCGTCGGCTTGAGCAGAAGCTGCAATCAGCGCGCAGCCTGATGCGGGCAGAGGAAGACGGTCGACCGAAGCGCATCGGCATCCCAACTGAGTTGCGCCGCGCCGTATTCGAGCGCGATGGCGGCCGCTGTACTGAATGCGGCGGAAACTTCGACCTCCAATACGATCACATCCTTCCCGTTGCTCGTGGCGGTGCGACGACACTCGAGAACCTCCAACTTCTCTGTGCAGAGTGCAACCGGAGCAAGAGCGACTCGATCTGATCACTCGGCTGGGTAGCAACCAACCCGAGGCCGAGTTCGTCAGTCCGGGATGAGCGTTAGGTGCGTGCAGTGTCGGGGGCGAACGACTGAGAAATGTCGCTGGTCGAGCGTGGCGACGCTGGTCTCGCCTAGACGCTCGCAAAGGGCGATGGTGCAGGCGTCGACTAGCCCCAGATCGAGGTCCTCATAGGTGCTCTCCAACTCGGCGGCGCGTGCTGAGATCGGAATCGGTCGGATGGGCCACCCGGTAGGCGCCTCGGTTGATGTCGGCAACGAAGTCGCTCCACACCTTGGGGCCGGCGAGCTTGACGAGCCAGTAGTCGACCTCGACGAGAACTGGACTGGGTACGAGCAGATCCTGCGCTCCTGCGAGTAGGGTCGCGCAACGCTGGTGGTCGGGGTCCTGTTCGTTGAGGGCCGCGACAATTGGCCCCGTGTCGAGGATGAGCGTCACGTAGAGCTGAAGTCGCGCGCTGCTGGCTGCTCTTGATCCGCGGCGACAGCGATGCTCGTGTCCGCGCGGAAGGTCGCCAGACGTGGACGTCGGCTCTGCCTTAGCTCATCCGCACGCTCAGCCAGAACGGCTCCGAGCATCCTGCCGAGGGACAGCCCTCGGGTCCGGGCCTCGTGGGCGAGCAGTGCCAAGTCCTCGTCGCGAGCGACGACGGTGGTTCTACGCTCTTTCATGATGCAGATTATACATCAGATGCATTTAGGTCGAGGGAGGACGCGCCAAGGGCCACGGGGTTTGCGCAACGTACGGCCCTCAACGCATGATGGCCCAGCTCGCTAAACCAACTAGTTGATCAACTGCTAGGATGAATACGGATGGCGACCGACCAGCTCAGCATTACGTTTGCGGCTCTCGCAGATCCGACGCGTCGCGCGATCCTCGCTCGGCTTGCGAAGGATGGCGAGGTGACCGTGAACGAGCTTGCGGAGCCGTTCCCGGTCAGCGTGCAGGCTGTGTCCAAGCACCTCAAGGTGCTCGAGCGGGCTGGGCTGATCACGCGCGGGCGGGCGGCGCAGCTGCGTCCTTCTCGACTTGAGGGCGCGTCTCTGCGCGCAGTTGACGACTGGCTGGAGCAGTACCGGGCGAGTTGGGACGGACGCCTCGACCGTCTCGCGCGGCACCTTCAAGACGTGCAACGAAAGGAAGGCGACGATGAGTGAGCAGTTCGTGATGGTGGAGCACACGATCGTGATCGAGCGGGAGCTCGACGCGCCACGCGAGCTCGTGTGGAAGGCGTGGACCGAGCCCGACGAGGTGGCGCGCTGGTGGGGTCCCGAGCATTTCACGACGCCGCGGGAGAAAATCGAGTTCGATCCGCGGCCTGGCGGCGTCTGCCGGTTGACGATGGTCGGACCTGACGGTGAGGAGTATCCGAGCGACGGCCACTTCGTGGTCGTCGAGCCGCCCGAGCGGTTGTCTTTCGGTGAGGAGAGCACCGAGCACCCGATGATCGAGTCTGGCGAGACTACGGTCGAGCTCCTCGACCTCGGCGAGGGCCGCACGAGGGTCGTTGTCACCTCGCGCATGATCTGCGCCGAGGAGCTGCTGCCGATGGCACGAGCTGGCTGGGGCAGCCAGCTCGGCAAGCTCGACGCGCTGCTCGCGGGTTGAGCTGGGCGCGGGGTCCCGCGGAGCATCCGTGCTCAGCGGGACCCCTGCTGATTCGCAACGGTCCCTCCTCCAGAGGGACCGTGCCTTGTCTCCCGCCAAGCTTTCCTACCAGCTCGAGTTTTCCACTCCCGTGCAGCCGGTTTTGAGTTTCGGGCTGTGACAGGTGCGGCTGATCGTGCCGCTCGCTGAGCGCGTGATCGTCAGTTCGTCGCCGTCGCTCGCTTTCGCGGTGAGCGAGTATTCGTTCGTGCTCTGGGTCGCGTTGCTCAGGTAGGCGTGTTGTGTGCTCGGCGTGATCGCGATCGTTGGCTCTATCGCGGCCAGTTCTGTGGTCGTGACGTTCGCGTAGCTGCCGCCGTGTTCGAGCGAGATCGTCTCCGCTGTGGTCTCAGCGCTGCGCACAAGTTCCTTGGCCTGCGCGTCATAGGCCTTTGTGGTCGTGCTCAGAAACGCCGGGATCGCGATTGCGGCGAGGATGCCGATGATCAGCATCACAACGAGCAGTTCGGGCAGCGTAAAGCCCTCGCTGGCGCTCGCTTGCTGGGTGAGCCGGCGCCAGATGGGGGCGCTCGTTTGCTCTGCGCGCTCGGCGGTGCGGTGCGATGGAATCAAGTGAGACAGCATCACGACGGGGCCTCCTTGCTTGGCTGGCGGCCGGGCTGTCTCCGCGAGACCCCTGACTTTGCGACCCCGCCTCACGACGGGTTTGCCTGTTCAGACTTGTTGACTGGGGGCCGAGTGTGCGCACTTGCGCCTTTGGATGGAAGGGAAATACCCTTGTTCGCGATTTTCTGGACGTATGTTCGAGGGATCGGCCGAGAGGTTCTGCGCCGGCGGCAGGATCGGCGCGCAGCGCGCCCGGTTTTATGCGAACATATGTTCGTATGCGGTCAACTGTATCGATAGCGGTTGCGCACAAGGGTCTGCCACTCAGCTCGCTGGCATATGCGAATCCGCCTGTCAGCCAGATGGCGGACGTGTATGCGCCACTCAAGCGAGTGGCGGACGCCCATATGTCGCATTCCTCTCTCTCGCCAGGAAGAGTGATGCCGTGAGCACGATGGAGACATACAAGGAGGAGCTCGCCAGATTCCTCGAAGGCTTCGGCGCCAACGTCCGGCGGGTGCGGATGGCCAAGCGCCCTCCGTGCTCGCAGGAATGGCTGTCGCATGCCACCGAACTGCATCGCACGGAGATCGGCAAAATCGAGCAGGGAGCGGTCGAGCCACGGTTGACGACGCTGTTCATCCTCGCCGACGGCCTCAACGTGAGCATCGACGAGCTGCTCACAGGCCTGTGGGTGCCCACCGAGCGCAGGCCATCGCCGTCGGCCAAGCGATGGTCCTAGACGCAGGTTGGCGCGTGCGATGACGCGGCCCTCGACTCCTGACCCGGCACTGGCGGCGACCTTGCGGCGGATGCGCGCGGAACGCGGGATCACGCGCGAAGCGCTGGCGTTCCGCTCCGGAATCACCACCGGCTCGCTGGCGCGGATCGAGCTGGCGCAAGCTGCACCGGGATGGGACACGGTACGTATGCTGGCGAACGGGCTCGACGTGACCATGGTGGAAATCAGTGCGGCTGTCGAAGGCCAGAGCCTCTCGGCGGTCCGGTTCCGGTATTGAGCGCTACAGCTAGGTGCCGCCTATATGAAGTTGACGCACCTTCAGGCCTACACTCATAGGAGGTGGCGCAGGCGCCAGCCGAGCGACGGGCCGCCGAGCGCGTGGGCGGCCACTACGCCAGCGAACTCGACACCGGCGCCGCCGACGGCCACGGTCGCGATCCGCTCGCCTGCCCGCAAGCGAGTGCCGGTGCGACGCATCCGCACTCGCACCGGTAGCCGCAGGCCACCCCAAGCGACCTCGTGCAGCGGCATCGCCGTCGACGCGACGATCCGTTTTCCGTCGACCGTACTTATGCTGAGGACGCTGGTGCCGGCGGGTAGGACGGTCTGCACTCGTAGTGCGGCGGCGACCGAGTCGCCCAGGCGCTGCCCGCTCAAGAGCGCCGCTTCGATCAGGCCGCCTTCGCGCTGGCCGAGCACGACGCCGAGCACGGTCAGGCGCCGGGCGTCGATCGAGACGTGCTTGGCGAACATGAAGCAGCCGCCGGCGGCACGGTCCGAGCCTGTCTTGATCCCCGCGTAGCCGTCGCTTCCGACCAACGAGTCGTAGTTGCTGACGCTGCCCACGAGCGGCAGTTCGGCTGACGGCTCGGCGACGATCGTCGCGAACGCCGGCTCGCTCATCACGACGCGCGCGAGCTTCAGCTGATCGACAGCGGTCGAGACAGTGCTGTCCTCGAAGCCGCTCGGGTCGGTGTAGATCGTCGAGCGCATCCCCAGCGCGCGCGCAGTGGCATTCATGCGCGACACGAACGCCGGCAGCGTCCCGGCATCGTGAACCGCAAGCAGCGCGGCGATGTTGTTGGCGGAGGGCAGCAGTAGCGCCTGGAGCGCCTGGCGCTCGGTGAGCTGCTCGCCTGCTTTGACCGCCAGCGTCGACTGCAGCAGCTGCGCGCGCTGTTCCTCTTCGGCGACCTCGGCGGCCGTGATCGTCATCGTGAAGCCTTCTTCGCCTGTTGCCAAAGGGTGCTCGCGCAGCGTCAGGTAAGCCGTCATCACCTTGGCCACGCTCGCAATCGGCACGGGCGTCTGCTCGCCCGAGCTGGCGACGCCGCCGATGCCCTGCACCTGTACCGCCGCTTGGCCAGCGCGCGGCCATGCGAGCATGGGGGCGGGGCCGGGAACGCGCACAAAGGCTGCGAGCGTGCGGTGGATGCTCAGCGGCGGCGCGGCCTCGGTCACCGCGCGCCAGCTGATCGCGACCAGCGCCAGCACGAGGCCGAGCGTGCCCAATGCGATCCGCCGCGAGAGCCTCTGGGATCGGTGCCTGAGCGCTGGCCGTCGGCTCGTTGCCACAGCCACGAGACGCTAGCGCAGGCGCAGGCGTCCGAGCGCCGGTCTGGTCAGTGTCGCTGGGTGGCCGCCGTCGCGGCCGAGCGCGCGCGTGTGCGAATCACCTCGGCAGACGCGGCTGGGTCGTCGTAGAAGGGAACGTGACCGGCGCCGAGCGTGACGTGCGTTGCCCACGGCAACAGTGCGCGCGCTCGCGGTGCCTGCAGGCGGTAGGGCAACAGCCGGTCGCGCCGGCCCCAGGCGATCGTCACAGGCGTGCTGCGCAGTTGCTGCGGGTTGCCGAAGCGGTACTCGCTAAAGGCCGCAAGGGCGCCGTCGAGCGCAGGTGCCGCCCATGCGTCCCTGAGCGTCGCGACTGCCTCCTCGGCGGGCAGCCGTGCGGGGTAGCCGAATGTCTGCGAGAAGAGCGCGATGCGGCCTGCGCGGGTGCGCGCGAGCGCTTCGACGGACGGACGGGTCGCATCCGGGATCCTGCCGAGCGCGCCGAGCGAGAGCTGGCAGAAGCGCAGCTCAGCGTTTGTCCAGAAGCCGGCGGGCGAGAAGGCGGTGACGGACCTGACAGCGCGGCCGCGCGCAAGCTCGAGCGCGATCGCGCCGCCCATCGAGTTGCCGGCGATATGGGGGCGCTCGAGCCCGAGCTCGGCGAAGAACCACTCGAACGCGTCGGCGTACGCGGGGATCGTCGGCTCGATGCCGGGCGCAAGCGGCGCCGAGTGACCGAAGCCGGGGGAGTCGCAGGCGATCACGTCGAAGTCCTTGGCGAGCCGGTCGATCACCGGCTCCCACGCCTGCCAATGGTGGCCGATGCCGTGCAGCAACACCAGCGGCGGGCCTTCGCCGTCGCGGTGATAGTTGACCGAAAGGCTCATCTAAAGCTCAAGTCGAGGGCGAAGGTAGCCGTCCCGCGCTCCGCTGACGGCTCATGCGGTGCCCCGCACCAGCTCGGCGCCGCGCTCGGCAATCATGATCGTCGGGGCGTTGGTGTTGCCGCCGGTGATCGTCGGCATGATCGACGCGTCGATCACGCGCAGCCCCTGAAGTCCGTGCACGCGCAGCCGCGAGTCGACGACGGCCTCGGGGTGGGTGTCGCTCATCCTGGCTGTGCCGACCGGGTGGTAGATAAGCATCAGCCGCCGCCGCAGATCGGCCTCGAGCTCTGAGTCCTCGACGCTCGCCGGTCCCGGCTTGAGCTCCTTGACGATCAGCTCGCGCAGGGGATCCTGCGCTGCGATCTCGCGTGCGAGGCGAATGCCGGCGATCAGCGAGCGCACGTCGTCGGGCTCGGACAGGGTGTTGGTGATGATCCGCGGCTTGGCTGTGGGGTCGGCGGAGCGCAGCCACACCTGCCCGCGCGCCTGCGGTGAGACGAGCACCGGCGCGATCACCATGCAGTGGCCGTCGTAGGTCTCGGCGCCATGATCTTCGTAGTAGGCGGCGCCCATGTGGAACTGCACGTCGGCGGCAGGCAGGCCGCCGCGCGTGCGCGTGAAGGCGACGACCTCGGCGACGGTCGAGCTGAGCTTGCCCGATCTGCGCAGGAGCCACTCGGCGAGCGGCTTTGGCTTATCGGCGCCGTACATGGTGTCGGTGCCCGCGACCTCCCAGATCGCCGTCACGAACGGGTGGTCTTGGAGGTTGCGCCCGACGCCTGGCAGCTCGTGACGGACCTCGACGCCGGCGGCGCGCAGCTCCGCGCCCGCGCCGATGCCAGATAGCGCGAGCAGCTGTGGCGAGCCGATCGCGCCGGCGCTCAGCAGCACCTCGCGCTCGGCGCGCAGCAGCTCGGCGCCGCTGCGGCCCTTGCGCAGGCGCACGCCGACGGCGCGCGTGCCCTCGAGCTCGATGCCGAGCACGCTCGCACCGGTGCGCAGCTCGAGGTTGGGGCGCGTGAGCGCGGGGCGCAGGTAGGCGTCGGCGGCGCTGAAGCGGCGCCCGTGCTTCTGCGTGACCTGGAACATCGAGGCGCCGTCCTGCTCGGGGCCGTTGTAGTCGGCGATCCGCGGGATGCCCGCGGCCTCGGTCGCGGCCAGCAGCCGTCCGCTCAAAGGACGTGGCGAGCGTTGCTCGGCGACGTGCAGCGGCCCGCCGGCGCCGTGGAACTCGGAGGCGCCGCGGACGTTGTCCTCGGAGCGGATGAAGTAGGGCAGGACGTCGGCGTAGCCCCATCCGGGCGCGCCCTGCGCGGCCCAGCCGTCGTAGTCCAGCGGCCGGCCGCGCACGTAGAGCATCGCGTTCATCGAGCTCGAGCCGCCGAGCGCCTTGCCGCGCGGGATGTACAGCGAGCGCCGGTCGACATGCGGCTCGGGCTCGGTCGCGAAGTCCCAGTCGAGCTTCGAGTGGAACTGTTCTGGGAACGCCGCCGGGATCTTGATCTTCAGCGAGCGGTCCTTGCCACCGGCCTCCAACAGCAGCACGCTCACAGAGGGGTCCTCGGAGAGGCGGTTGGCGAGCACGCAGCCGGCGGAGCCGGCACCGACGATTATGTAGTCGTACATGGGCTCGCTGTGCCTCCACGCACCCTAGGCACTCATGACGGTCGCTGGCTTTGGCAGCGGAGCAAAGCGGTACTCCTCCACATCCAACTGGCTGGTCTGCTCGAGGTACTCGCGCATGTAGCCAGGCCAGTTGGTGACGATGCGGCCGTGCTCGTCGCGGTACCAGGAGTCGCACTGCGTCCATGCCGTGCCGGCGAAGCGCGCCTGCAGCGCGCGGTCGCTGGCCGCCTCGACCTCGGCGCGCACCTCGATCGCACCGGCGGCGCGGCTGCGCAGCTGCGCGAGCGCCTGGCGGATGTAGGCGGCTTGCGCCTCGAGGTAGACGATGATCGAGCCGCCAGAGGTGTTCGTGTTGGGCCCGTACATCACGAACATGTTGGGAAAGCCCGGGACGGCCATGCCGAGGTGCGCGTGCGCGCCCGCGGACCAGTACTCGTGCAGCTCGACGCCGCTGCTGCCGCTGACGCGCATCGGAAACATGAACTCGGTGGTCTTGAAGCCCGTCGCCCAGATCACGCAGTCGAGCTCGTGCTCGGCGCCGAGCGCCTCCCCCGTGCCGGGACGATGCGGGGACGATGCGGCGGTGACGATTCCCGTGGGCGTGAAGCGCACGATCGCGTCGGTCACCAGCTCGACGTTGGGACGCTGTAGCGCCGGCAGGTAGTGGGAGCTGAAGAGGATGCGCTTGCAGCCGAACGTGTAGTCCGGCCACGCCTTGGCGCGCACGGCCGGATCCTTCAGTTGCGAGCGCATGAACGCTTCCGAGCGCGCTCGCCCGATGCGCCCGACGCCGTTCGGGTGGCGGATCGCGAGCGTCAGCGACTCGGTGTACTCGAACACGAGCCTGCGACGCAGCGCCTGCACACCTGGGATGCGTTCGATCGCTGATCTGATTGCGGCGTTGTAGCGGCGGTTGCGGCGCGGCATGAACCAGTTGCCCGTGCGCTGAAACACGCTCAGGCGCTCGACCACGGGTGCGATCTCAGGCACAAACTGGACAGCGCTTGCACCGGTGCCGATCACCGCCACGCGCTTGCCCGCGAGCTGATAGCGGTGATCCCATTCGGCCGAGTGGAAGCTGTGGCCGGCGAAGCTCTCCGCGCCCTCGATCCGCGGCCGCGAGAGCTGGTCGAGCTGGCCAGTGGCGAGGATCAGCGCGTCGGCCTCGTGGATCGCGCCGTGCGCGGTCTCGACGATCCAGCGGCAGCGCTCCGCGTTCCACGAGCAAGAGGTGACGGTCGTGTTCGTCTGCACCAAGCGCTCGACGTCGTGGGTGCGTGCGACGTCGTGGAGGTAGGCGTGGATCTCCGCCTGCGGCGAGCACAGACGCGACCAGTCGCGCCGCTGCGCGAACGAGAACGAGTACAGGTGGCTCGGCACGTCGCAGGCGGCGCCGGGGTAGCTGTTGTAGAACCACGTCCCGCCCAGGTCTGGAGCTTTCTCGAGGATCGTGATCTCGGTGATCCCGTGCCGGCGCAGCTCGATCGCGGCCGCGATCCCGCCGAAGCCCGCGCCCACGATCAGCACCTCGAGCGCGCGGCTCGGGGACGGCTGTGGACGCAGCGCTGCGCCTGGCATGAGACTCCTCCTCCTAGAACCGCTCGGCTGTTGCAGTCAAACCTTATGCCCTTCCGGAGGAGCCTGCGCGATTACGCTCCTGGCTGAGAGCCAGCCGGTGGGCCTACGCCGCTTGGCGCTCCAGCGTGTCCGCCAGCCAGCTGCCGGCTGCCGGCAGCTCCCTCGGGTCGATGTGGTGCGCTGCGTCGGACTCGTGGTACTCCACCGTCAGCCCCGCGCGCCGCAGCTGCTCGGCTGCGACGCGCGCGAAGCCGACGTCGATCACCCGATCCTGGCGGCCGTGAGCGACGAACACGCGCACCGCCGCGCGGCTCGCGAGCTCCGGCCGCCAGCCCTCGATCGTGGGGATGAATCCCGACAAGGCGAGCACGCCGGCGGGCGCGGGGCGCCCGGCGCTGAACGCCATCGCGTAGCTCATCACCGCGCCCATCGAGAAGCCGCCGAGCACGGTCCGCTCGGGCGCGATCCCGGTCGCCTGCCACAGCTCGTCGTGCAGCTCGCCAAGTGCAGCGCGCGCCGCGTCGAAGCTGTCGGGATCTGGGTAGCCGACGCGCGGCACCAAGTACCAGTGGTAGCCGGGCAAGCCGGGCAACTCGCGCGGCGCGCGCGGCGTCACCACGTGCAGCCGCCGTGTGGGATCGAGCACGTCGGCGAGTGTCAGCAGATCGTGCTCGTCGGCGCCGCGCCCGTGGTGCAGGACCAATAGGCCCTCGGCCGCACCGGCGGCCGGACGCTCGTGGAAGCTCAGCAGGCTCACTTCGCTGCGCGCCCCCAGACCTGTCTCGGCCACGCCTGTCTCGGCGCGCTACGCACGCCGCCACGAGATTCCGCGTGTGCCGAGGTAGCGCTCACCCGGCGGCGACCGGCTCGCGGGGGATGTAAGGGGCGAGCTCCCGCCGCGCGATCGAGAGCTTGTGGACCTCGTCGGGCCCGTCGGCCAAGCGCAGCGTGCGCAGGTGCGCGTAGGCGCGGGCGAGGCCGAAGTCGTCGGAGACGCCGCCGCCGCCGTGCACCTGGATCGCGCGGTCGAGCACCTTCAGCGCCACGTTTGGCGCCGCCACCTTGATCGCCGCGATCTCCGTGCGCGCGTGACGGTTGCCGACCGTGTCCATCATCCACGCGGCCTTCAGCGTCAACAGGCGCGCCATCTCGATCTCGATGCGCGACTCCGCGATCCAGTCGAGGATGTTGCCGCGCGTCGCCAGCGGCTTGCCGAACGTCACGCGCGAGACCGCGCGCTTGCACATCGCGTCCAGCGCCCGCTCAGCCGCGCCGATCGCGCGCATGCAGTGATGGATGCGTCCCGGGCCGAGGCGCGCCTGGGCGATCATGAAGCCGTCGCCCTCTTTGGAGATCACGTTCGTCGCCGGCACACGCACGTCCTCAAAGGAGATTTCCCCGTGTCCGTCCTGGTCGGTGTAGCCGAACACCGGCAGGTTGCGCAGCACCGTCACCCCCGGCGTGTCCAGCGGCACCAGGATCTGGCTCTGCTGGGTGTAAGTCGGCGCGTCCGGCTGCGTCTTGCCCATCACGATCAGGATTCGGCAGTGGGGGTGATAGACGTTCGTGATCCACCACTTGCGGCCGTTGAGCACATAGTCGGAGCCATCGCGCTCGATACTCAGCGCGACGTTGGTCGCGTCTGAGCTCGCTACGTCGGGCTCAGTCATCGCGAACGCAGAACGGATCTCTCCATCCAACAGCGGCGTCAGCCAGCGGTCCTTCTGCTCGGGCGTGCCGAACTGGTGCAGCACCTCCATGTTGCCCGTGTCCGGCGCCGAGCAGTTGCACGCCTCCGAGGCGATCTGTGAGCGGCCGAGGATCTCTGCCAGCGGCGCGTAGTCGCTGTTCGACAGCCCCGCGCCGTGCTCCTCGTCGGGCAGGAACATGTTCCACAGCCCCGCCTCGCGCGCGTGCGTCTTCAGCTCCTCCATGATCGCCGGCTGGTGATGCGGGTCGCCGGACTCGCGCAGCTGGCGCTCATACAGCTCTTCCGCGGGGTAGATGCGCTCGTCCATGAACGCGGTCAAGCGCTCCTTGAAATCAGCGCAGCGCTGGCTCGGCTCGAAGTCCATCGGTCCTCCCTCGGTGACGGCGGTCGCCTAGGATCATCGCCGATGAGCCAAGACGGCGCCAGCTACCGCGCAGCGGGCGTAGACTACGACGCGCTCGACGCCGGCAAGCGGCTGGCGATGGCCAAGGCGCTGTCTACGTCATCTTTGCTCGCGGGCAGGGGCGGGCGCGCGCTCGACGCCTCGCGCGGCGAGCCGGCATTCGTGTTCGAGCTCGGCAGCCAGACGCTCGCGTTCGTCGTCGAGGGGCTAGGCACGAAGTCGATCATCGCCCGCCATGTACTCGAACAGCAGGGGATCGACCGCTTCGCGGACATCGCCTACGACACGGTCGCCGCGATCCTCAACGACCTCTCCTGCGTCGGCGCGCTGCCGCTCGTGCTCAACGCGTACTTCGCGACAGGCGCATCGGAGTGGTACCTGCAGCGCGAGCGCTCCGCGTCGTTGCTCGAGGGCTGGCGCCGCGCCTGCGCGGACGCGGGCTGCGTATGGGGCGGCGGCGAGTCGCCGTCGCTGCCGGGGATGCTCGCCGGGCAGGACATCGAGCTCGCCGGCGCCGCCGTCGGCGTCGTTCCCGCGGGGCGCACGGCGATCCTCGGCGAGCGGCTCGGCGCGGGCGATGAGATCGTGCTCGTCGCCTCCAGCGGTCTGCACGCCAACGGCGCTTCGCTCGCGAGGCTGGTGGCCGGGCGCCTGCCCGACGGCTACGCGACCGAGCTGACGAGCGGCGTGGCGCTCGGCGAGGCGCTCTTGGAGCCGTCGGTCATGTACGTGCCGCTGGTCGCCGCGGTGCTGGAGGCCGACGTCGAGCTCACGTATCTGAGTCACGTCACCGGCCACGGCCTGCTCAAGCTGATGCGCCCGCCCAAGCAGCTGAGCTACCGCGTCGAGCGCCTGCCCGACGTGCCGCCGGTGCTGAGCTTCCTCGTCGAGCACGCCAGCATGGACGCGCAGGCGGCGTACTCGACGTTCAACATGGGCACGGGCTACGCCCTCTACTGCGCTGCGGGCGACGGCGAGAAGATCGTCGCGATCGCGACAAGCCTTGGCCTAAGGGCGCTCGTCGGCGGACATGTCGAGGAGGGACCCAGGCAGGTGCTGCTGGAGCCAGTCGGCGTGCGCTTCACGAGCGAGCGGCTCGAGCTGTCCGTCGAATCAGGCTGAGCCTCAGCTTGAGGTTGAGTATTTGGCACAGGTAGCGAAATGCCAAATTGCGGACGCGAAATGCCAAAATTGCGCACGGCGGAATCTCGATACCGCGCACGGCAGCCCGTCCCTTGAACTTGAACGCATCGAGCGAGACGGATAAGGTTTTGGTCAGATACTCGCTACGGTTCTCCCGCGTGGGTCGCTGGGGGATCTCGATGTTGCCGGTCCGGCATGGCCCGGAGCTACCCGGATCGAGGCGAGCCTGTCCACAAAAAGAGGGAGAGAACCTGATGCGCAGAGCATCCACCTGTCTTGCCGTGATCGGCTTGGCCCTACTGGCCGTACCGGGCATGGCCTCAGCGCTGCCGGAAGTCAAGTTCAAAGCGCTGGCCGTACCAATCCCGGGCTTCCCGCACACGGGCAACATCCTCGGCGCCGGCACCGACCTTGAAGCCGAATACCAGATCACGGGCACCGAATACCAGGGCTCGCCGCCGCCGATCATCGGCGTCAACTTCTACCTGCCCAAAGGCTCGATCCTGCACACGAGCGGCTTCCCCACGTGCACCAACGCGACGCTTGAACAGTTCGGTCCGATCAAGTGCCCGAAGGGCTCCTCCGCCGGCCCGACCGGCAAGGTCGTCGGCTTCGTGACGTTCGGCGGCGAACGCGTGATCGAGGAAGCGGAACTGAAGTCGTTCTACTCGCCCGGTGGAGGGATCGAGTTCTTCACCGACGGTCACTCGCCGGTGTCGCTGGAAATCCTCTCCAAGGGGCTCTACGTCAACCTTGGCGGCGCCGGAGGCTTCGGCCCCGAGGCCAAGGTCACGGTGCCGCTCGTCCCGAGCGTGCCCGGAGCACCGTACGCGTCGGTCAAATCGATCAACGGCAAGTTCGGCTCGGCGTACAAGTCGCACGGGAAGACGATCTACTACGGCCGCGTCCCCAAGACCTGCCCGAAAGGCGGCTTCCCGATCAAGACCGAAGTGATCTTCGCTGAAAACGGCGAAGAATCGAAACCGGAGACCGTGAACGCTGAATACAAAGCGCCGTGCCCACGCAAGTAAGGGACGAGAGAAGGGTTTACGCCACTGAGGGCGTAAGCTCGCAGAGGTAGCAGGGGGCGACCTCATCGCAGTCGGTGAGGTCGCCCGCTCGCTGTAAAACGCAAGGAAGGATTGGGTTGAGGACGGAGATCGTGGGGCGGAGGAGATGGGCGGCCGGCATCGTCGGTGCCGTCTGCGCTGCCGCGCTCGTAATCGTCGTGCTGCTCGCGACCGCCGCCGGCGGCTCCAACGGCGGCTACACGGTGCGCGCGATCTTCGACGACGCGGGCAACCTGATCTCCGGAGAGAACGTCAAGATCGACGGCGTCAAGGTCGGGACCGTGAGCTCGGTCTTGCCCACCCCCCAAGCGAAGGCTGCGGTCGTGATGAAGATCGAAAACCCCGGCTTCAAGGACTTTCGCAACGACGCGACCTGCCAGATCCGCCCGCAGTCACTGATCGGCGAGAAGTACGTCGACTGCCTGCCCACGCAATCGCGGGTGGAAGGCGCGCCGCTGCCGCCGCTGCTGCGCAGGATCCCGAGCGGCCAGGAAGGCGCGGGGGAGTACCTGCTGCCCGTGCAGAACACCTCCAGCCCGGTCGACGTCGACCTGCTCGGAGACATCCAGCGCCTGCCCGAACGCGAGCGCTTCACGCTGATCCTCAACGAACTCGGCGCGGGCCTGGCGGGACGCGGCAGCGACCTCAGCGAAGTCGTCAAGCGCGCCAACCCCGCGCTGCAGGAACTCGACAAGGTGCTCAAGATCCTCGCGGGCGAGAACCATGTGCTCGCAAAGCTGGCGGTCGACTCGGACAAGGCGCTCGCCCCGTTCGCGAGGGTTCGCGGCCGCGTCGCGGACTTCATCGAACAAGCCAACAAGGTCTCGCAGGCGGGCGCCGCCACGCGAGGGTCGCTTGCGCGCAACCTGCAGCTGTTCCCGCCGTTCCTCGAACGGCTCGGGCCGGCGCTCGAACGCGTCCAGCACTTCGCCGAACAGACCACGCCCACGTTCGCCGCGCTCAAAGTCGCCGCGCCAGGGCTCGACAAGGCGTTCACGAGCCTGCCGGCGTTCGGGGCCAGCAACGAAAAGTTCTTCGAGACCCTCGGCAAGACATCGAAGGTCTCGGGTCCGGCGCTGACGGCGGTGCGGCCGTTGCTCAAACGACTGAACGCCCTCGGCAACGCCGCGGTGCCATTCACGAAGAACTTCTCCGAACTGTTCGAGAGCCTGCGCGAAACGGGCGGTCTCGAGCGCATCATGGACTTCATCTTCCTCGGCACGGGAGCCGCCAACGGCTACGACGCGCTGGGGCACTTCCTCCGCGTTGAGGCCGCCGCCAACGTGTGTATCGGCTACGAAGTCAAGTTCTCCGCAAAGGCGAACTGCCGTCGCAAGCTCTTCAACAACTCGGGCTCGGAAACCGAAGCGAGCGCGGCGCGCGCCTCGGCTGCATCCTCCGGGACCGGGACCGGCTCGACGAGCGTCTTGATCGCGCGGACGCTGGCGGTCATGAAAGGCGCGACGCCCGCGCAGGCGCTTGCGAGATACCCAGGGCCGACGACCACCACCGGTGAAGCCTCCTCGCCTGAGCTCGCGGCGGGCGGCTCCTCCGCGGCGACCACTGCGCCTGTCGGCGGCTCGACGTCGGGCACCACCTACTACACGCCCGGCAGCGAAGGCTCGGAAGCCGGCGGCCTGCTGCTCAACTATCTGCTCGGAAGCGAATGACGCGATGATCCCGACGCCAACGCTCAACCGGCTCGTGCTTGCAGTCCTCGCGCTGGGCGCGCTTGTGCTGGGCGCTCCCGCGGCGAGCCTTGCCGGCGAACCGACCCCCGGCACCACGACCACGCCCGCTCCTGCGGGCGCGGAAAGCTCCGCCTCGCCCGCGCCCGCGTCCTCGCCCCAGGGGGAAACCGAAACCCAGACGAGCACCACGAGCGCAGAAGCGCCGGCGCCCGAAGGCTCCACGACTGTCGAAGCGGCACCGCCGCAGGTGCAGGCTCAGCACACGCAGGGAACGAGCGCCAGCGGCTCACGCGCGAGCTCGCGCGCCCACAGGAAAGCAACAGGCAGAGGATCGGCGGGCGAAGGCGCCTCGACCGAAACCCCCGCGACGGGCGGCGTGCGCGCCAAGCATGCCGCACCGTCGCCGAGCACGCTCACGCCGTCGCTGCCGTTCTCGCTGCGATCGTCGTTCGCGGGCCTGCCGAGCTTCTTCATCGAAAGCTTCCAGGTTCCGCCGTTCCTGCTGCCGATCTTCCAAGCCGCCGGCACCGCAAACGGGATCCCGTGGCAGGTGCTTGCAGCGATCAACGAGGTCGAGACCGACTACGGGCGCGACCTCAGCGTCTCCAGCGCCGGCGCCGAGGGCTGGATGCAGTTCCTGCCCTCGGAGTGGGCTCAGTACGGGGTGGACGCCAACGGCGACGGCTGGGAGGATCCATACAACCCGGCCGACGCGATCTTCGCGGCGGCCAAGTACCTGCGCGCCGCCGGCGGCGACACGAACATCAAGGCCGCGATCTTCTCCTACAACCACTCGCAGGCGTACGTCGAATCGGTGATGCTGCGCGCACAGCTGCTCGGCGGCACTCCCTCCGAACTGCTCGGCGCGATCACGGGTCTCACCGAGGCGCGCTTCCCCGTGCACGCGGCCTCGCACTACAGCGACGGCTTTCCAACGATCGCCGCCAGCGGCTCGTCTCCCGCCAAGACGCTCGTCGGCACGACGATCTACTCGCAGGCCGGCGCGCCCGTGATCGCCGTCGCGGACAGCGAAGTCGTGCAGATCGGCGACTCGCCCGCGCTCGGGCACTTCCTGGCGTTGCGCGACGCTTACGGCAACACATACGTGTACGCCGAGCTCGGCGAAGTCGCATCCGTGTACCCGGTGCTCGAGCCGCGCGTGCACAGCGCGACCAGCCCGCGGATCACCCGGCATGCAGCCAAGCCCGAACCGACGCCGAGCGGCCCGGCGACAGCGGGAGCGCAGCCTCGCTCGCCGCTGAGCGAGGGCGCCGCCGTCTCGGGGCTCGCGCTGGGCGCGGCCGCCGGCCTGGAATCGATCCCGAGTGCGCCGCTGCCCCGCGCATCGACGCCGAGGCACATGCCCGCGCCGCCCCCGCCGCGGCTGCATGTGCAGGTCTTCACAGAAGGCGCCAACGACGTCTACCTGCACTCGCTCGTGCCCGGCGTGCAGGTGATCGCCGGGACCGTGCTCGGGCATGTAGGCGCAGCCACGGGCCCCGCCGGCGCCGGGGAAGAAGCCCACATCGTCTTCCAGATCCGCCCCGCCGGCGTCGGCGCGCCCTTGATCGACCCGAAGCCGATCCTCGACGGATGGGTGGCGCTCGAAGACACCTCGATTTTCAGGGCCAAGGGAGAGAACCCGTTCCTGGCGACCTCGCCGACGGTCGGCCAGGTGCTGCTCGAGTCAAAGCAGCAGCTCGAGCCGCAGGTGCTGCACGACGCCGGCATCCATCTCGGCGCATGCGCGCGCCAGGACGTGCAGGAGGGCAGGGTCGACAAGCGCGTGCTGGCGATGCTCGAGTACCTGTCCGTCTCCGGCCTGCGTCCGACCGCCTCAGGACTGCCGTGCGCCCCGGCGACGCCGGCGGCGCTCGCGGCCAACGCTCCCGCGAGCGCGAGCGGTGAGACGGTTGACATCACCGCCGTCAACGGCATCCCGATCGCTGGACACCAGGGACCGGGCTCGATCGCCGACGAGACCGTGCGCAAGCTGCTGATGCTCGAGGGCCTCTCGCGGCCGCGACGGATACTCAGCCTGATGAGCTATCCGGGCGCCGCCGGCGCGCTCGAAAGCGCGAGCGCGGCCGATGCCATTCGCGTCAGCTTCGGCGCGCTCGGCTCGGCGAGCGCGCATGCCGCGGCGCTTGCAGCGTCAGGGCTCACGCCGAGCGAGTGGATCGAGCTGATCGACAGGCTCGGCGAGATCCCCGACCCGACCGTCGGCGCCGGCCACTCGAGCGCGGCGATCCCCGCATCGGCCGCCGCCGGCGTCTCGGCCACGACCGGGGAAGGGGACGCCAATGGCAACGACTAGCCCGCCCAGCTCGCCGGCGACGCCGCCACCACCCGGCGGACCGCAGCCGACCCCAAGCGTGCGCGCACCGCGCGCGAGCCCACTGCGCATGATCGCGGTGGGAGCGCTCGGGCTCGTCGTGCTGATCGTCGCCTATCTCGTGTTCGCCGCCGGCGGTGGCAACACCTACAAGCTTGAACTCGCGGAAGGCGACCAGCTCGTCAGGGGGGATCAGGTGCAGGTCGGAGGCGTGCCCGTCGGCAGCGTCACGAACATCGAACTCACCCACGACTACAAAGCGCTGATCACGGTTCACGTCGACTCCACGCTCGTGCCCCTTCACCATGGGACGACCGCGCAGGTCCGCGTGCCATCGCTGACGAGCGTTGCCAACCGCTACATCGCGCTGACGCTCGGGCCGAACAACAACCCGGTCTACCCTGCCGGCGCGACGCTGCCGGCGAGTGTCACGGGCGAAGTCACCGACCTCGATCAGCTGTTCAACACGCTCAACCCGAAGACGCGCAAAGGCCTGCAGGGATTCATCCAAGGGACCGCCGAACAGTACGTGGGGCAGGGCAAGAACCTGGGCACATCGGTCGAATACTTCGCGCCCGCGCTGACCGCCACCAACCATTTCTTCTCCGAGCTCGTCCGCGACCAGCCGGTGTTCACGAGCTTCCTCGTGGAAACCGCCAAGGCCGTGACGACGATCGGCGCGCGCCAGGGATCGCTCGCGGATCTGATCGAAAACCAGAACAAGGCTTTTCAGGCGCTCGGCAGCGAGCAGTCTCAGCTGGCGCACGGCTTGAAACGGCTGCCGGGGACGCTGCAGCAGGGCAACAAGACGTTCGCCGAACTGCCGAGCACGTTCGCGGCCCTGAGCGAGCTCGTCAAAGAATCGCGGCCGACGACGAAGTCGCTGACGACGCTGGTCGAACGCCTGCGCCCGCTGCTCACGACCGCGACGCCGGTCGTCGGCAACTTCAGCGAAGCGTTCAGCCGTCCCGGGCCCGACAACGATCTGACCGACCTCGTGCGCGCGCTGCCGGCGCTCGCCAAGCAGCTGACGACGGACTCGCCGATCAGCGTCACCGCGCTGAAGGAATCGGTGCCGATCACGGCCGTGTTCGGTCCTTACACGCCCGATCTCGCGGGCACGCTGCGCACGTTCGGCGCGGGCGCCGGCTACTACGACGCCGACGGCCACTACGTTCACGTCAACAGCGTCTTCCCCGACTTCAAGCTCGGCGAAAACAACACGCTCAAGCCGGCGAGCCCGACGGCGGCGCTTGAAGGCCTGCTGAGCGGGCAGCTGCGCCGCTGCCCCGGCGCCGCTACCCAGCCGGCCGCCGACGGCTCCTCGCCGTTCACCGACGGCGAACTCCTCAGCTGCGACCCCTCGGAGACCCCGTGAACCGGCGTCGCAGCTCACTGGCCGCGAGCCCGCTGCTGATCGGCGCGATCACGACGCTGATCGTCGTGGTGGCGGTGTTCCTGTCCTACAACGCCAACAACGGCCTGCCGTTCGTGCCGACGTACAACGTCAAGGTCGAACTGCCGGAGGCCTCGGGCCTGCAGCCGTCCAACCAGGTGCGGATCGCGGGCACACGCGTCGGGATCGTGAGCTCGCTCTCGCCCCGGGAGAACCCGCGTACCGGGAAGGTGACAGCGATCGCCAATCTCAAGCTGGAAAAGAAAGTCGAGCCGCTGCCCGCCGACACGAAGGCGGTCGTGCAGTCCGTGTCGGCCGTTGGCCTGAAGTACCTCGAACTCGAAAAGGGCAGCGCCCGCCAGACGCTGAAGGCAGGGCAGACGATCCCGATCGCGCAGACGCGCGAACCGGTGGACATCGAGGAACTCTTCAACATGTTCGACAAGCCGACGCGGACCGCGATCAAAATCAACACGAACAACTTCGGCGACGGCCTCGCCGGTCGCGGGCTCGGGCTGAACAACACGATCCACGAACTACGTCCGCTCGTGACCAACGCGGTCCCCGTGCTGCGCAACATCGCCAATCCCGCGACCGGGCTGCACAACCTGTTCGTCGACCTCGACCGCGCGGCCGCGCAGACCGCGCCGGTGGCAGAACAGAACGCAGAGCTGTTCAGCAACCTCGACACGTTCTTCAAGGCATGGGCCAGCGTCGCGTCGTCGGCCGAAGCGGCGGACAGGGGCGGGCCGGCATCGCTTCAGCAGGCGATCTACTCGCTCCCGCACGAGGCGCCCTTCTACGAGGACGCGGCCGAGTTCATGCACCTGTTGCGCCCCAGCGCGAGCTCGCTGCGCACGGTCGCCCCGCAGCTCGGACACGCCTTCAGCGTCGGCGCGGTCAACCTCGCCGCGGCCACGTCCTTGAACACGCGCCTGGCCGAAGCGGCGCAGGCGCTCCAAGAATTCGCCCAGAACCCCGTCGTCTCGCTCGCATTCGAAGACTTCACGCAGACGCTCGAAATCGGCAACCCGCTGCTCGCCGGGGTGACGCCCGAGCAGGTCAACTGCAACTACCTGACGCTCGCCTTCCGCAACCTCGCGAGCCTGGGGACGGAGGACATCGGTGTCGGCACGCTCGACCGCGCTAGCACGCTGCTCTCTCCGATCGGGGCGAACAACGAGGGCTTGCCGTCCGCGGCCGTGGCCAATGGGCCGGACATCGAACACCCGGCGAAGGGCAGCACCCAGATCGTCAACAACAACCACCTCCATTACAACCCATACCCGAACGTGACCGGGCCCGGGCAGAAGGACGTGTGCGAAGCCGGCAACGAGGAATACGCGGCCGGCCAAGCTGTGCTCGGGCCGGCGAGTCAGGTGGGGACGAACCGCGAAATCACACGGCGCGAAAACGGCCTCGACGGCGAAAAGTACGAAACCACGCAGCTCAAGGCGCTGGGGCTGCTCAAACCGAAGCCGAAAGCGACGACGAAGACCAAGACCAAGGGGAAGAGCAAATGAGCGCCCCACGCTGGTGGCGCCGCCAGCAGCGGGTGCCGGTGATCGAGCTGCAGCGCTCGAACCCGGTGCGCGCCGGGCTCGTGCTCGTCGTGATCGTCGTGATCGGCGTCTACTTCGGCTTCACCAAGCACGTCCCGTTCAAACACGGCTTCCGCCTGAAGGCGCAGTTCGCGACGGCTGTCAACATCCACACCGCCTCGCCGGTGCGGATCGCGGGCGTCACCATCGGCAAGGTCAGCTCGATCCAGCGTGATGGCAACACGGGCCTCGTGACGATGGAAATCGAATCGCGCGGCCTGCCGATCCACACCGACGCCACGGTCAAGATCCGTCCGCGGCTGTTCCTCGAAGGCAACTGGTTCGTCGAATTGCAGCCGGGCAGCCCGTCAGCGAAGACGATCTCCTCCGGCTATACGATCCCGGTCGCGCAGACCGCGGATCCGGTGCAGCTCGATCAGGTGCTCGACGCGCTCAACACCGACACGCGCGCCAACCTGCAGAGCTTCCTGATCAACTACGGCGAAGCGCTGACGCGCAAGCCGCAAGCGCCGGAAAACGCCGAACAGGAACCCGAAGTGCGCGGGCTGAACGCGGCACAGGCGCTCAACAAGATCTACGCGCGCGGGCCGGCGTCGCTGCGCGGCGGCGCGGTCGACGCGCAGGCGATCACCGGCACCGAACCGCACGACCTCTCCAAGCTGGTCGCCTCGATCGGTAAGGTCACGGCGGCGCTGAACGTCCACGAACAGGATCTGAGCGAACTGTTCCCGAACTTCAACACGTTCTTCGCCGCGCTCGCGGAACAGTCCGCGAGCCTCAAAACGCTCGTCGCCGAACTGCCCGGGACGCTGACGAAGGTCGACGCCGGTCTCGCCGGCCTCGACGCCTCGTTCCCGCCCACGCGCGCATTCGCGCACGACATTCTCCCGGGCGTCAGGAACACCAATCGCACGGTCGCAGCGACGCTGCCATGGATCGAACAGGTGCAGGCCTCGCTCGCTCCCGAAGAGCTCGGGGGCGTCGCCGAAGGGCTGAAGACCTCAGTGCCCTCGATTGCGCGCGTGCAGAGCGAACAGACACCGCTCTACAAGCAGACCGAAGAATTCAACGAGTGCATGACCAAGGTCATCTACCCCGCCGGCAACACCAAGATCCAGGACGGCTCGAGCACGACCGGTGTCGAAGACTACAAGGAATTCTGGTACAGCCTGGTGGGCCTCGACAGCATCGGTCAGGGCTTCACCGGCAACGGCCCGACAGTCCGCTTCCTCGTCGGCAACAGCGGGCAGACGCTGCAGTCCCAGCCCAGCTCGCTGGTCGGCACCAAACTCAAAGGCGCCACCCTGCTCGGGCGCTCGCCGCTGCCGCCCGAGGGCACCAGGCCCGCGTTCCCGGCCGAAGAGCCACCGTACGAGCCGCTCGTGCCGTGTGACACACAGGCGCTGCCGAACTTCAACGGTCCGCTGTCGCAGGGACCCGCAGACGGGAGCGGCCAGGGATGAGCCCCGCCGAGAACCATGAAGGCGGGCTGAGCGTCCGCGACCAGATCGAGCGCTACCGCTCGGCGTTCATCGCGGTCGTCACGATGGTTCTGATCGCGGCGGTCGTCGGCGGCTACATCCTCGCGCATGAGAACCTCAAGCTCCCGAGCTGGACGCCGGTGCTCGGTCACAGCACGTTCAGCCTCGACGCCGAATTCCAGACCGCTCAGGCGGTCACCCCCGGCCAGGGCCAGGCGGTCACGATCGCCGGCGCGAAGATCGGAGAAATCGCGACCGTCGAACTGCGCAACGGCGTGGCGCTCGTGAGGATGCGGGTGAACCCCAAATACAGCAAGTACATCTACCGCAACGCAACGATGCTGCTGCGCCCGAAGACGCAGCTGCAGGACATCACCGTCGAGGTCAACCCGGGTACCCCCTCCGCCGGCAAGCTGCGCAGCGGCGAGGTGCTGCCTGAGTCGCAGACCGGCGCGAACATCGACTTCGACGAATTCCTCGCCGGGCTCGACGCCGAAACGCGCTCCTACCTGCAGGAGCTGCTGGCCGGACTGGGCATCGGCCTCAAGGACAATGGCCGGTCACTGGCGGCGGCGCTCAAGCGCTTCGACCCGACCTCGCGCTACATCGAAGAGATCGCGACGGAAGTCGAACGGCGCCATGCCAACGTCGCGCGGTCGATTCACAACTTCAAGTTGCTGACCGAAGCGCTCGGCGGCAAGGATCAGCAGATCTCCCAGCTCGTCGACTCCTCCAACGCCGTGCTCGCGACGTTCGCCAAGGAGGACGCGAGCTTCAAGAAGACGCTCACGCTGCTGCCCGGCGCGCTGCACAAGACCGGCGTGGGCCTCGGCAAGCTCGCTACGGCGACGCACGTGCTCGCCCCGACCGTGCACGAGCTGCTGCCGTTCGCGCGCGCCCTCGGCCCGGCCAACGAAGCCACGCGCAAGCTCTCGCAGAAGACCGCGCCGATTATCAAGAACGAGGTCCGCCCGTTCGCGCACGAAATCCTGCCGGTCGTCAACGAACTCGGGCCGAGCACGAAGAAGCTGGGCGAAGCGCTGCCGAAACTTGCGACGAGCTTCTCGGTGCTCAATGAATTCTTCAACGAGATCGCTTACAACCCCGGACCCAGCAAGGGCGGCTTCCTGTTCTTTCTCGACTGGGGAAACCACGATCTCAACAGCGTGCTCAGCACCGCCGACGCCAACGGCGTGCTCGGCCGCAGCGTCGTGTACTTCAACTGCGAAATCCTGGGAATCCTGGAAGGGGTCGAGGAAGTCAACACGAACGTGAGGACGCTGATCAGCCTGCTGAAGCCCCCGAGCAAGCAGGAATGCATCAGCCGCGGCATTCCCATCCATGCCGGCGAAGCTGCGGCAAAAGCCGCAAGCCTCCACACGCAGACCAAGGGGCTCAGCGGTCCCTTCTCGAACCTCGATCAGCACCCGTTCGGGGGGAAAGGCTGAGATGCAGAAGCGCGCGCCCACGCTCGGCAACCTGCTCGTGATCGTCCTGTTCGTGCTCAGCTGCTTCGGGCTGCTGATGTTCCTGTGGGAGTCCTTCGGGGGTCCGCTGCCGCTGAAACCGAAGGGCTATCGCTTCACGGTGGCGTTTCCGCGCTCGTTCGCGCTCGCCGAAGAGTCCGACGTGCGCATCAGCGGCGTCGAAGTCGGGCACGTCGTCTCGCTGGCGCTCGGCAAGGACGGGCGCACGCACGCGACGCTCGAAGTCGCCGGGCGCTACGCGCCGATACGCGCGAACATGCATGCCATCCTGCGCCAGAAGACGCTGCTCGGAGAGACCTACGTGCAGCTCGATCCCCGAGGGCAACAACGCTCGCTTCCTCCGCGACGGCG
The DNA here is from genome assembly GCA_963714285.1 of uncultured Solirubrobacteraceae bacterium. Taxonomy (GTDB): domain Bacteria; phylum Actinomycetota; class Thermoleophilia; order Solirubrobacterales; family Solirubrobacteraceae; genus Palsa-744. The sequence continues at coordinate 1,027,799 of CAVQNS010000004.1, read as the reverse complement.
CGCAGCTGTCAAACAGCCAGGTTGAACCGTCGGTGACGCTCGACGACATCCTCTCGGCCTTCGACGCCAAGACCAGACGCGACTTCCAGATCTGGCAGGAAGCCGCCGCCGAAGGTATCAACGGGCGCGGGGAACAGATCAACGCCGACTTCGCCAGCCTCGAACCGTTCGTCGAAAGCACGAACAAGCTCGTGACGCTGCTCGACGCCCAGGAAGGCGCCGTCAAAGCGCTCGTACACAACACGGGAGTCGTCTTCAACGCGCTCGCGAGCCGCGAACACCAGCTCGAAGGGGCGATCAGCAACGGCGAGCGGACCTTCCATGCGGCAGCTGAAGCCAGCCAGGCGTTCGCGGCGGCGTTTCGCGCGCTGCCGGCGTTCGAGCACAACACGACTGTCGCGTTCAAAGAAACCGACAAGTTCCAGGCAATCGCCGACCCGTACTTCAAGGAATTCCAGCCGACCGAGCGCAAGCTCGCGGCGCTGCTGCAAGCGGCCAAGCCGTTCACGCCCAAGTTCAACAGCTTCCTGACGGCGCTCGGGCCGTTGACGACGGCCGCGAAAACGGATCTGCCGGACACGAAGAAGTCGCTGCAGCTGCTCGTGCCGGTGCTCGAAAATTTCAGGCCGGTGCTGCACAACCTCGACCCGTTCCTGCAGTACCTCGGCGAGTACGTACCGGAGCTACAGTCGTTCTTCGCGAACATCACCGCCGCTTCGGAGGCGACCGAAAGCAGCAGCGACCTGGGCAAAACCGCGCCAAAGCGGCACGTCCTCACGGCGATGCAGGTGCTCACCCCGGAAAGCGTCGCGATCTATCCGAACCGCATCGGCACCAACCGCGCCAACGCATACCCGCACTCTGGCGCATATGGCTCGCTCGCCAGCGGCCTGCCGGTGTTCAGCTCGAGCGCCTGCGCGAACTCCGCGCCGGCGGTCAGCGGGCCGGCGAGCGAAGCGGTCTCCGAAGAACTGCTGCAGCTGCTCACAAAACCGCAGAACGCGGGCGAAAGCCCGATCGCCAACGAACCGGAAACGGCCAACAAGATACCGGCACCGGCATGCACCCAGCAGGAACCGTTCACGTTCAACGGCGAAACGAGCCAGTTCCCGCACGCCGCCTACAAAGAAGGGAAATGATGCCGCCCGAGGATCGGATGCCGCCCGAGGATCGGATGCCGCCCGAGGATCGGATGCCGCCCGAGGATCGGATGCCGCCCGAGGATCGGATGCCGCCCGAGAATCGCCACCACTACCACGCGAGCGATCTCGACCTGGCCGGGGACGCGGACGACGGCAACTGGTCGATCCGCTGCCTGGACCTGCACAAGCGCCTCGGCGGGGTGTCGGTGCTCGACGGCTTGAACGTCGCCTTCCCCGAGGACACGATCACGGTCGTGCTAGGTCCCTCCGGCACCGGCAAGAGCGTGCTGATCAAGCACATCATCGGGCTGATGTTCCCGGACTCGGGCGACGTGGAAGTCAAAGGCAAACTGGTCAAGACGCTGACGATGCCCGACCTGCTGGCAATGCGGCGCAAAATCGGCGTGCTGTTCCAGGACGGTGCGCTGTTCGGCTCGATGAACGTGTTCGACAACGTCGCCTTCCCCCTGCGCCAGCACACTGACTTCACCGAGGCGGTGATCGCCGAGCGAGTGCGCGAGCGGCTGAGCGACGTGGGCCTCGCCGATGCGATGCACGACCTGCCCTCGCAGCTATCCGGCGGCATGCGCAAGCGCGCGGGCTTCGCGCGCGCGCTCGTGATGGAGCCTGACATCGTGATCTTCGACGAGCCCGACTCGGGGCTCGATCCCGTGCGCACCGCGCTGTTGTGCGACCTGATTCAGGAGATGCACAAACTCTACAAAGGCACCTATCTCGTCGTCACCCACAACATCGCCTCGGCGCGGCAGATCGGCGAATACATCGCGATCCTGTGGCGTGGGCGGATCGTCGAGGCGGGCACCGCGGAGAAGATGTTCGCCTCGGAGAACCCGTTCGTACGCCAGTTCCTCAGCGGTTCTGCCGAGGGACCGCTGACGATGGACTGACACGGATAACGTCCGCAGGACCGGCGCGGCGGGCGCCTGCACGCTCGCGAAGCTCGATGTAGACATCTAGCTGGCAGATGTCCAGCGGTTGCCGCGCGGCTGCGGCTGCACGAACATATGTTCGCATGGTCGCCTGCGTCTACATCCCGCGCTTCGAGCTGGCCGTGGCGGCCGGCGAGGGGTCGAAGGTCGCGCGCCAGACGCTCGCGGGCCGCGCGCTGGCGGTGGCGCCGCTGGTGGGCGGCGAACAGCGGGTGGGGGAGGTCTCGGGGGCGGCAGAGGCGCGTGGCGTCGCCCGGGGGATGGTGCTCGGCGAGGCGCTTGCACGCTGCCCCGACCTGGCGCTCGTGCCGGGCGACCCGGTATTGGTGGCCGAGGCTTGGGAGGCGGCGCTGCGCGCCCTGGAATCGATCGGCGCGGGCGTCGAGCCGGCCCGTCCGGGGCTCGCGTACTTCGAGAGCGACGAGCTGCGCGCCGTCCACGGCACGCGCGAGGCAACGCTTGCCGCCGCCTCCCGCGCACTCGCGCGCCCGGTGCGCATCGGGGCTGGTCCGACGCGCTTCTGCGCGCTGGCGGCGGCCCTGGCGGTGCGCTCGCGCCGTCCACTCGTGCTGGACGGCGGCGAGGCCCGGCGCTGGCTAGCCGGACGCCCGGTCGAGCTGCTCGGCTTCCGCGCTGACACGGCCACGCTGATCGAGCCGCTCTCGCGTCTGGGGGTGCGCACGCTTGGAGAGCTCATGAGGCTTGGTCGCCCGGCGCTGAGCGACCGTTTCGGAGCTGCGGGTGTGCTCGCCCACAGGCTGGCCTGCGGCGAGGACAGCCCGCCCAGGGCACGCCGCGTCGAGGAGCGCCTGCAGGAGTCGATGGAGGTCGGCGACGCGAGCTCAGGCGAGGCGCTGAAGCGGGTGCTGGGCGTGCTGGTGAGCCGTCTGCTGGCCCGCTCCGAGCGTCGTGGACGCACGCTGCGCGCCGCCACGCTCTCCGCGCGCCTGGTCGCGGGCGGCGGCTGGCGCGAGCGCGTGGTCTTCCGCCAGGCGCTGTGCGACCCCGAGCGCATCTGGCTGGCGCTGTCGCTGCGCCTGCTGACGCTGCCCGCCCCGGCCGTCGTCCTGGGTCTGGCCGCCGAGCGCTTCGGCCCTCCGGCCAGCGAGCAGAGCGCGCTGTTCGAGGAGACCTCCGTCACGTGCCCACGCGCCTTCGCTGCTCACCCGAGCACTCGCGCCGCACGCCTGCGCGAAGCCGTCGCTCAGGTGCGCGCGGTAGCAGGGCAGGACGCAGCGCTACGAGCAGTGTGCGTGGACCCGTATTCGCGCGTGCCTGAGCGGCGCGTGGTGCTGGCGCCGATCCCGGAGTGATGGCCGCGCATGACCCGTGCTCTGAACAAGCCACAGCCCGCACACGTGCGCTGGGGCGATGGCATGCCAGCCGAGGTGAACGGCGAAGCTGTCGAGTCGCTGCGCGAGTCCTGGCTGGTGGAGGACCGCTGGTGGACGGCGGAGCCGCTGCGACGCCGCTACTGGGAGCTGGTGGGTGAGCGCGGACGCAACCTGGTCGTCTTCCACGACCTGAGCTTGGACCGCTGGTTCCTCCAGCTCAAATGAGATCGACGCGGGCGGGTGGGGTTCCATATGTGGAGCTGCACTGCCACTCCGCGTACTCGTTCCTGGACGGTGTCTCACTGCCGCAGGAGCTGGCGCAGCGCGCGGGCGAGCTGGGCTACACGACGCTTGCGCTGACCGACCACAACTCCGTCGCCGGCTCGATGGAGCTCGCCCAGGCCGCGGCGGACCACGGGGTGAGGGTGATCCACGGCGCCGAGATCGACGTCGTCCTCGGCCGCTCCAGCGGCGACGCCGAGCCGGCGGGCGGGACGCGTCACATCACGCTACTCGTGCGCAACGAGCGCGGCTGGAGCAACCTCTGCCGGATCATCACGCTCGCCCACCAGCACACCCGCGACTCACCCTCCGGGGAGGATGCCGCATCCCGGCGCGAGCGCACGGAGCCGTGGGTGGACGTACAGGCGGTGGCCGACCATGCGGAGGGCCTCGTCTGCCTGACAGGCTGCGCTGAGCGCTCGGTGCTCGGTCGCGGTGTCGAGGACGAGCGCGGCGCTCGGCGGTTGCTCGACGCATTCGGCCCGGAGGGCCTTTATGTGGAGCTGCAGCGACCCTACGCTAGCGACGATCGCACTCGTAACCGTGCGCTGGCGGCGCGTGCCCGGCGGTTGGGAGTGAGGTGCGTGGCGACCGGCAACGTCCATACGCATGCCCGCGCCAGAGCTGAGCTGCAGGACGCGTTTGTGGCGCTCGCGCACCACGCGGCGCTCGACGCGTGCGAGCCGCTGCGGCGCGGCAACCACAGCCACGTGATGAGCCCGCCCCGGGCGATGGCCAGCCGCTTCAGCGATCATCCCGATGCGGTTCGCCAGACGCTGCTGCTGTCCGAGCAGTTGACGTTCGATTTGACGCGAGATCTCGGCTATCGCTATCCGGGAGCCGAGGACGAGGCCTCCTCGCGCCGCTTGGCGGAGCTGTGCCGCGCGCGGCTGCAGGAGCGATACGGATCGGGCGCCGCGCACCCGCCCGGCGGCGTGCGCGGACGGGCGGGCGGGCGGACAGCTCGAGGAGTCAAAGCGGAGGCCCTGGCGCGCCTGGGGGAGGAGCTGCGCGTGATCGACCAACTCGGCCTGGCGGGCTTCTTCCTGCTCCATCACGACATGCTCGAGCTGGCACGCGAGGTCGCCGTGGAGGTTCGCGGGGCGGATTCGGTGCGCGCGCTGCTGGCGCCTGGGCGCGGGCGGGGGTCGTCGGTCTCCTCGATCGTCTGTTACCTGACGGGCCTCTCGCACATCGACCCGATCGCGGGCAAGCTGGCGCTGGGGCGCTTCCTGCACGAGGATCTGCACGGTCTGCCGGATATCGACCTGGACTTCCCGCGGGACATTCGCGAGCGGCTGATCCCGCGTGTGCACGAGCGCTACGGGCGCGATCACGCGGCGCTGGTGGCGGCCTTTCCGACCTTCCGCGTGCGCGGGGCGATCCGCGAGCTGGGCAAGGTGCTCGGCCTGCCCGCCGGCGAGATCGAGCGCGTGGCCCGCAGCGCGGAGCCGTGGGGGAGGGAGGCGGCGATCGCGGATACCCAGCCCTCGAGCGCCGAGCGCGGACAGTCGGGACCGGGGTCCCCCTCGACCCGCTGGCGCTGGCTGGCACGGCTGGTCGAGCAGGCCTACGGGCTGCCTCGTCATCTCTCTCAGCATCCGGGTGGGATGGTGATCGCGACCAGGCCGCTGATCGACTGCTGCCCGGTGGTGCCCGCCGCGATGGAGGGCCGGCAGATGGTGCAGTGGGACAAGGACTCGTGCGCGGACGCGGGCTTCTTGAAGATCGACCTGCTGGGCTTGGGGATGCTCTCGGCGGTGGAGCGCTGCGTGGAGGAGATCGCGCGCGTACGTGGGGAGCGAGTGGATCTATCCCGCATCCCATTCGACGATCCGCAGACCTTCAAGGCGATCCGCGCGGCCGACACCGTCGGTGTCTTTCAGATCGAGAGTCGCGCGCAGATGCAGTCGATCCGCCGTACACAGCCCGAGAACCTCGACGACCTCGTCATCCAGGTCGCGATCGTGCGGCCCGGGCCGATCCAGGGCGGGGCGATCAACCCGTACATCGAGCGGCGCCGATGCCTGCGCGAGGACCCGGGATATGAGATCCCCTACCCGCATCCGACGCTCGAGCCGGTGCTGCGCGAGACGCTCGGCACGATCATCTTCCAGGACCAGGTGATGCAGGTGGCCGAAGCATTCGCCGGCTTCAGCGCAGGCGAGGCGGACGGTCTGCGCCGCGCGATGAGTCGCAAGCGCTCGCACGAGACGATCCAAGGCCATCGCGAGCGCTTCGTCACGGGCGCGATACGCCACGCGGGCACGGATCGCCAGACCGCGGAGCGCGTATGGGAGATGGTCGAGGGCTTCGCCGGCTTCGGCTTTCCCAAGGCGCACAGCGCCGCCTTCGGGCTGCTCGCCTACCAGTCGACGTGGCTGCGGGTCCACTACGGCCCGGAGTTCCTGTGCGCGCTCTTGAACGAGCAGCCGATGGGCTTCTATGCCCCGGACAGCCTCGTCCACGAGGCCGAGAATCGGGGTATCGCGGTTATGGGGCTCGACGTGAATGCCTCGTGGGTTCAGTGCACCGTCGAGCGAGGCGGGGTGCGCCTTGGGCTCGGCTACATCAAGGATGCAGCGCGCGTGGAGATGCAGGCGCTGGTGGCCGAGCGCGAGCGGGGCGGGCCGTTCGCCAGCCTCGGGGAGCTCGCCGGGCGCGTCGCCTGCAGGCGCGGGACGCTCGAGCAGCTGGCCTGGTCGGGCGCCTGCGACGGTCTTCTCGGTGGGCTCGACAGACGTACGGCGCTGTGGCAGATGGGGGTGAGGACCCCGGCTGAGACGGTGGCGGAGGGCACTCAGCTCGCGCTGGCGCTGGAGCTGCCGGAGCCACCGCGCCTGCGGGCGCTCGGACGCTGGCAGCGACTGATCGCCGATTACTCCACAAGCGGGGTGACGATCGGCGAGCACGCGCTGGCGATCCTGCGCGGGCGGCTGGCGGTGCCGATGCTCGCCACCAGCGCTCAGCTTCCCAGGCTGCCGTCGGGCTGCCAGGTGGCGGTGGCCGGGCTGGTGATCGCTAGGCAGCGGCCTGGAACGGCGAAGGGAACGATGTTCCTGCTGTTCGAGGACGAGTTCGGCACGATCAACCTGATCGTGCCCCGCGCGGTCTACGAGCGCCACCGCCACTTGGCGCGGGCGGAGCCGCTGCTGCTCGCCAGGGGCACCCTGGAGCGCGCGCAGGGAGTCGTCAACGTGATCGTCCGCGAGCTCGCGCCGCTCGAGCGCTTCGTCTCGGGTGGTGTCGAGCCAAGGCAGATAGGCTTGAGCATGCGCGCCGCGGCACCCCCGATGCAGAGCTTCGCGCAGGGGCGCCGGCGGTAGATCGCTTGATCTAGGCTCCACGCGTGCAGCGGCGCGAAGCGGACTGGCGTGAAGCAAGCGTCGTGGGCCTCCTCGGGGCGATCGCCCTGGGCGTGCTCAGCGCACCGATCCGCAAGGAGCAGGCGCCGCGCGGCGACGACCTGATCTACGAAGACATCGCGCGGCACCCGTTCGGGGTACACACCTTCCCGTTCGGCTTTCGCCTGGGGCTGCCGCTGCTCGTGCACTGGCTGCCGTTCGACCACACCGTCTCGTTCAGCGCGCTGGCGCTGCTCGCCGCCGGCGGCGCTGCGGCGTTTGCGTACCTGCTGATGCGGGAGCTCGGAGGCGGGCGGCGCGTGGCGATCGCACTGGCGTTGTTGATGAGCATCTCGCCACCGTTCTTGATCGTGGCGCTGCGCCACGGTCGCAATCCCGACATCGCGACGGTCTTCTTGATGATGGCGGCAACCTACTTCGCAGTCAGGCGCGAGCGCCTGCAGCTCGCGGTGACGCTGCTGCTCGGGGCGGCGGTGCGCGAAGCGGTGCTGTTCGTGGTGCCGCTCGCCTACGCGCTGTGGGCGCTGCGCCCGCTCGACCGACGGGCGGCGCTGGAGACCCTCGCGGTGGCGGCACCGGCTGTGGCGCTCTATGCCGCGATCCGGCTCGGGGTGAGCACCGTCGGCGAAGCACAGGTGCCAGGCTACGGCGGCTCGCTCGTGGCGGAGCGCTTCACCGTCATCAAGCTGGGATTGCAGAGCGCCTTTCAGGAGGCGCGACGCATGTTCACCGTCTACGGACCCCTGTGGCTCGTTGCGCCGTTGGCTCTGCGGGATATGCGCTTTGCACGGCGCGGCCTCGTGCTGGTGGCGCTCGCGTTGGCGTCGATGACCTTCGCGCTGGACTGGGGGCGCATGATCCTGCTCGCCGCCCCCGCCTTCTACCCTGCGGCGGCGTACGTGCTGGCACGACACCCGCGCTGGGTGCGCCCCGTGCTCGCCACGTTCCTGCTGCTCGCGATCGGCTATGCCGTGTACATGGGAGTATCCGGCGTAAAGAGCGGCATCATCGAGAACCCGCCGCCGCCATACCCGGTGCAGTAGCGGGCTGCTCGCTACGCTGGGCGCATAGCGCGCTTGGCCGATATCGACCTCGACGTCTTCCCGCTGTGCCTCGGTGGGAACGTGTTCGGCTGGTCGATCGACGAAGCGCGCGCGTTCGCCGTGCTCGACGCCTACGCGCAGGCGGGTGGGAACTTCATCGACACCGCCGACAGCTACGGGCGGCGCGGACCCGGCGGCGCGGGCGAGTCCGAGCGCATCATCGGCCGCTGGATTGCCGCGCGGGGCAACCGCGAGCAGCTCGTGATCGCCACCAAGGTCGGCATGTCCCCCGAGCTGAGGGGGCTCTCGCGGGCGACGATCAGGCGTGGCATCGAGGGCTCGCTGGAGCGCTTGGGCATCGATGCGGTGGACCTGTACTACGCCCACAAGGACGATCTCGACACGCCGCTGGAGGAGACGCTCGGCGCCTTCGGCGAGCTGATCGAGGAGGGCAAGATCCGTCACGCGGCGGCGTCCAACTACAGCGCCGAGCGATTGCAGGAGGCGGTGCGCATCGGCGCGCGCGCGGGGACCGCCGCATATCTCGCGCTGCAGCCGCACTACAACCTGCTGGAGCGCTCCGAGTACGAGGGCGAGCTCGCGAGCGTGTGCGAGCGTGCGGGGCTGGCCTGCATCCCCTACTTCGGACTCGCACGGGGCTTTTTGAGCGGCAAGTACCGCCGCGAGGGGCAGGAGATCGACAGCCCGCGCGCGGCTGGCGTGCGCGAGAGCTACTTCAACGAGCGCGGCTTTGCGGTGCTCGACGCACTCGATCAGATCGCCGCGGCCCATGACGCGCCCGTGGCGGCGGTCGCGCTCGCGTGGCTGCTCGCCCAGCCGACGGTGCTCGCGCCGATCGCCAGCGCCACCTCGCCCGAGCAGCTGACGGAGCTTTTGGCGTGCGTCGAGCTGGAGCTGAGCAGCGTCGAGCTCGAGCAGCTGAGCTCCGCGTCAAGCCTCGCCGGCTGAGCCCTTGAAGCGCCTGTCCTCGCGCCAGACGAGTGCGACGCCGGCGCTCTGGAGATACTCCCGCAGATCCTCGCGCGGCGCGCTCGGCAGCAGCGCTGCCAGACGCGGCGTTGGCTCGAGGAAGCGCCGGTAGTCCAGCAGCTGGCCGACCGCCATGCGGATCGAGCCGCGCTCCACGGTGCCCTTGGCCTCGAACAGCGTGTTGGTGCTGCGGTCGAACAGATCCACGAACAGTGGCTTGGCCTCCCCGCTCGGCACGAGCTTCAGACGCACGACGTCGTGGCCCTTGCTCAGCAGATGGTCGCGATAGGCGAGCACCAGGGCCTGCTCGGCTCGCTCAGCCGCGTCCGCCTTGCGGCTCGGCGCCACGAACGCCTTCTCCGACCAGCGCTCCTCGACGCCAACATCCTCGACCTCCGCCTGGATCACGGACTCGAGCTTCGACGCGCTCGGCCTCGGGCTTATGTCCAGCGGGCGCAGACGGAACACGATCACGCTGCGAATCGCGCCGCCCCGAGCCTCGGGTGCGTCGGTCGTGTAGAAAGGCCTATCGGCGTCGAGCTCGAACTGGCCCTCGTAGACGATCTGACCGCGCGTGCCCCTGAACAGTCGCAGCGCGCGGCCGTCGGCGGCATGGTTGAGGATCGAGGCGTTGCCGGACTTCATCTGCTGATCGCCGCGCGATCCTTCCCCCGTGTAGTGGAAGCACCGGTCTGCACGCCAGCCGTCTACAGATCCCGCTGCCTCCGCTGCGAGCGGATCCGGGAAGATCATGACGTTCGGCGAGCCGCGCGAGGGCACGATCGCTCCCTGCAAGCGCCCACCGTAGCGCTCGTGCAGGATCGTGCGCTCGATCGCCTCTCCAGGCATCAGCGCCCAGATCGCGGGGTCGCCATACGCTCCGCCGCTGGGCGCTGGAACGGCCATGCCGCGCATCATCGCCGCCGCGCCGGACGGTCGCAGCCGGAGGTCGGCTCGCGACCCTGAGGGCGCTTGCGACCCCGCTCAGCTCAGGCGTGATCGAAGCTCAGGAGCTGGCCGTCGGGATCGCGCACCGACACGCGTCCGTCGTCGTCGCGCACCGCGGCCGGGCGGCTGTCGGCGTCCGCGAGCGCACGCTCGAGTGCCTCGAGGGCCGCTTCGTCGCTGAGCTCGAGTTCCACCCGGCGCAGGCCCGGCGCGCTGTCCGGCGCGCTTGGCGCGCCGCGGCTCTGCCATGAGTTCAGCCCCACGTGGTGGTGGTAGCCGCCGGCTGAGAGGAACGCCGCGGAGGGCAGCTGGGCCTGTTCCTCCAAGCCGAGCGCGTCGCGGTAGAAGGCAGCCGCGCGGGGCACGTCCGCAACCTTCAGGTGCACGTGCCCGATGCCCGTCTCCGGGGCGACGCCGAGGGCGGGCTCGTCCTCGTACTGCGCGAGCAGGTCATCGAGGTCGAGCGGCAGCGTCGCCATCCGCACGCCGTGCCCGTCCGCTGGACGCTCCCACAGCTCGCGCGGGCGGTCGGCGTACAGCTCGATCCCGAGCCCGTCGGGGTCGCTCAGGTACAGCGCCTCGGAGACGCCATGGTCGGAGGCGCCCTCGAACGGCCAGCGCGCCCGGGCGACGCGGCGGACGCTCTCGGCGAGCCGTGCGCGGTCGGGATGCAGCCAGGCCACGTGGTAGAGGCCGCTGGCACCGGGCGCCAGCGGCGTCGGCGAGGCGATGGCGCGAAGCACGAGCGCCGGATGCTCACGGTCGGGGCCGAGCTGGGCGGAGCGCTCGTCGCGGGCGATCGGTGACAGGCCGAGCACGCGCTCGTAGAAGTCCGCGCTGCGCGGCAGGTCACTGACCGCCAGCTCGACTGCGCGGATGCGCAGGTCGGGATCGATCGCGGTCATCGCCGTGCGGGGGCACTGGTGCTCATCGCGTTCCAGGGTAGTCTCATCGCAGCTGAGACTCCGCAAGCTCGGCGCGAGCGACGAGGCGCTTGGCGACGTCGTCCTACGCTGACGACGCCGCCTGCGCCGCTGCTCAGGCGGCCTTGACGGCCGAGATGTCGAGCAGGATCTTGACCTTGTCGCCGACGACCACGTTGCCGGAGCCGAGCGCCATGTTGAACTTCATGTCGTGATCGCCGCGGCTGATGCTGGTTGCCGCCGAGAGACCGACGCGCTCGTTGCCTTCGTGGTCGGTCTCGGTGCCCTCGAGCGTCGCGGTCAGCTTCAACGGCCGCGTGATGCCGTGGAGCGTGAAGTCGCCCTCGATCTCGAAGTCCTCGTCGTCGATCGCGCGCACGGAGGTCGACTTGAAGGTGATCTGCGGGTTGTTCTCGGCGTCGAAGAAGTCAGCTGAGCGCAGGTGGGCGTCGCGCTGGGGCTCGCGCGTGTCGACGCTTGCGGTCTGCGCGCTGCCGTAGGCGCTGACGCCATCGGGGGTCACCTCGAGGGTGCCCTCGAACTCCTTGAACTGGCCCTTGACGGTCGCGATGCCCAAGTGTTTGACCTGGAACTCGACGCTTGAGTGGATTGGGTCCACCTTCCAGGTGCCGGTCGGCAGGGGGGTGTGCTTGAGGGTTGCTTCAGGTGTTGACATGGCGGTCTCCTTTGCGAAATGGGTGTGCTTCGCCGGAATGGAAGCTGCGCTCCGAGCCTAGCAGAGATAATTGCATCAGCAACTATTGTGTGCGCAACCGGCTGCGCTCAGCGAGGCTGCACGACGAGCGTCTGGAAGGCGCGCCCGACCGGGCCGTGCACGTCGTGCAGGATGCTCTCGGCGAGGCCTGTGCCGCCGCTGTGCAGCAGCGTGCGCGCGTCGAGCCCGATCCACTCGCCGCGCGGTGGGCGCTGCAGGTGCAGCGTGAGATCGGCGTTGATGAACAGGAAGCGCTCGAACGGCAGCTCCGCGCTGATGCCGTTGCCGAAGTCGGCGGTGGCTGCGAGTCGTGCCAGCGGCGTCAGTGCTTGACCGCTCAGCAGCGGATAGCGCAGGCGCATCCACACACGCCCGGGACCGAGTGCCCGTGGGTCGGTGAGCCAGCGCATCTCCATCGCGCTTGCCGCAAAGCTGTGACGGTCGGCGTCATCGAGCGCGAAGCGCACCGGCTTGCCGTGCTCGGGCGGCGGCAGCTGATCCTGCGGCTGGGGCGTGGCTGCTTGCTGTGGCGAGGGGGTGCTGTCCACGCCTGCGGGCGGCTCGGCGACGGCAGCGACCTCGGGTGAGACCACTTGCACCCGCAAAGCGCTCGCGCGGCAGACGACCTGCGGGCCGCTGCCGAGGTCGGCGCTCAGCTCAGCCGCGAGCTCTTGCACACGCCGGCCGGGACGCACGATGCGCATCGTCAACGTCAACGGCGCAAGCGGTATCGGGCGCAGCAGCTCGAAGCTGAGGCGCCCGATGCGCAGTTGCGCGCCAGGCTCGACACGCTCGAATGCGGCTGCGATCAACGCGGCGGGCGCGCCGCCGTGCAGCGCTTGTGGGTCCCAAGGACCGCTGGCGTGCTCGGTCGGCCGAACCACCATCGCGACGCCGTCCGCCGGTACGGGCATGTCGCCATCGCAGTGCTCGCCCTCGGTGGTAAAGATGCTGTCGGCCATGACTCTCAGGCTGGCAGCCGGGCGACGAAATCGGCCAGCCTGCCGGGGTCGCGCAGCGGCGCGCCATGGCCGAAGCACGTGAGCTGCGGGCGCAGCGCGGCCAGGCGCCGGGCCGACCGGCGGTTGCGGGCGGGGTCGGGGGTGAAGACGCTCGGCGGCTCATGCAGGCCGGGGATCCCGGTCCTGACGTCGACGTTGTTGAGCACGTCGCCGAGGATCAGCACGTGGTCGGACTCGCGCCAGTAGGCGAGGTGTCCGCGCGAGTGCCCCGGCACCTCGAGCACCGTGAAGCCGGCCACCTCATCGCCCTCGATCAGCGCCCTGGCGACCGGATGCGGCGGTCCGGTCCAGAAGCGCCGTTGCAGCCGGTTGATCCAGGTTGGCGCCTGCGAGTCATAGACGCCGTTTGGAGTCTCCATCGCAGGCACGTCACCCTGGCCGCACCACAGCGGTATCTCCAGGCGCTCGCAGATCGCGTGGCTCGAGCCCTGGTGGTTGGGGTGGGCATGGGTGAGTGCGTGCGCGCTCAGCTTGCGCCCGGCGAGCTCGCGCATGATCCGCCGCTCGCCCTGGCGGGTGGCGGCGTCGAGCAGCAGCTCGCCGACGAGGTACACGTTGATCGCGTTCGGCGGCCAGCCGCTCAGCAGCTGGAGATCGTCCGCCAGCTGCCTCACGCCGCGGTCCGCGTCCGAGCGCCGGCGGTTCTCCGCGCGCTCACGTGCGTGACGCCTCCCAGGAGAAGCCACGCACCGCGAAGCACAGCCCGAACACGCCCCACAGCGCGATCACCGCGAGCGCGTCGAGATGGCCCCCGAGGTCAGTGCCCGCGACCATCGCCGCAGACAGCCCGTCGATCAACGGCTTCAGCGGCAGCGCTTCGGCGATCGTGCGCACGAAGCCGGGCGCGCTCGAGGAGTCGAACACGTAGAAGGAGATCGCGACCACCGGCAGGAACACGGCGTTGACGTATGCCGCGGTCGACTCGAAGTTGGGGATCACATGCGCGAACGCCACGCCGAGCGCCGCGAAGGAGACGACGCCGACGAGCACGAACACGACCAGCGCGCCCCAGTGCTGTGGCCAGCCGATCCCGAACAGGACCCGCCCGGAGAGCACGATGATCGCTATCTGCAGGGCTGTGTTGGTGACGGCGTTGGCGGCGACGCCGCCGAAGTAGGAGATCGTCGGCAGCGGCGTGCCACGGATGCGCTTGAGCACGCCGCGCTCACGCAGGAACACGATGTTGTAGGCCAGCGCGGTGAACGTCGTCGACATCACGCTCATGCCCGCGATCATCGGCACCAGCCGGTTGAGCTGGTGCTGGTTGCCGCTCAGCGCCGCTCCGGCGCCCGCCAGGAACAGCAGCGGCAGCACGAAGTTGAAGAACGCCGCGCTGGGGTTGCGCCAGAACATCCGGCGCTCGAGACGATACTGGCGCCAGCTGAGCGTCAAGGCGTCAGGCACGGCTGGCCTCGCGGCGAGGCTTTCCCTCGCGGGGGGCGGCGGCAGGCGCATCGGCATCGGCATCGGCGGTCAGCTCGAGGTAGACATCCTCGAGCGTCGGGCGTCCAACCGACAGCTCCTGCAAGCGCCGCCCGTGTGCGAGCGCCTCGCTGCTGAGTTCGTGCAGCAGCGTCGTGGGGTCGTCGGTCTCGTGCTCGATCAGCTCTCCGCCGGAGTCGCGGTAGGCGACGCGATAGTGAGCCGCGCCCACACCGAGCTCGCGCGGCGGCCCGATTGCCAGCACGCGCCCATCCTTGACGATCGCGACACGATCGGCGAGCGCCTGCGCCTCCTCCAGGTAGTGCGTGGTCAGCAGGATCGTCTTGCCCAGCGAGCGCAGCGAGCGCACCGTCTCCCACGCGGCGCGGCGCGCCTCCGGATCGAAGCCGGTGGTCGGCTCGTCGAGGAAGATCAGCTCTGGGTCGCCGACGAGCGCCAGCGCGAAGTCCAGCCGTCGCAGCTGCCCGCCGGAGAGCTTGCGGCTGCGCTCGTCGGCCTTCTCCTGCAGGCCGGCGAGCGCCAGCACCTCCTCGACCCTGCGGGGGTGCGGATAGAAGCTCGCCCAGTGCGCGAGCGCCTCGCGCGGCGTGATGTGGCTGTAGATGCCCCCGGATTGCAGCACGACGCCGATCCGCCGGCGCAGCTCGATCGAGCGCTCGGCCGGGTCGTACCCCAGCACCGACACCTCGCCGCTGGTGCGCGTGCGATAGCCCTCGAGGACCTCCACGGTGGTCGTCTTGCCGGCGCCGTTGGGGCCGAGCAGCCCGAACACCTCGCCGCGCTGCACAGTGATGTCGATGCCCCGCACCGCTTCGTAGTCGCCGTAGCGCTTGCAGAGGGCGCGCACCTCGATGGCCGGATCGCCGACTGTCACGGTTCGATCATCTCAGGATTGCATTCCGGGGGAGCGCATGCGCTCCCCCGCGGGGCCGCACATGTGCGGGGTGGGTGGGGATCTGTTCCGAGCCGTGCATGCACGGCTCGCCCGACCGGTACATGTACCGGTCGGAACTCGGCCGCATGGGCTCAGCTCGTGCTCACCAGTGCACGCCCCGCGTAAGCGTCGCCATCGCGATCTGCTCGAACGAGGCGCGCTCCTCGACGTCGGCGTGGCCCTTGGAGGCGGCCGAGTCGGGAAACACGCGGTAGGCGAGGTGCAGCAGCCGGTCGACGGTGCTCGGCGAGAGCGTGTAGGCGACCTCGCCGAACTTGCCCATCCACGTGCCCATCTCCTTGGGTCGCGCGCGCAGCGCCTCGCAGATCATGTCGGCGGCCTCCTCGGGGCTGATCGCGGGGAAGGCGTCGTACATCTTCGTGGGCGCGATCATCGGCGTGCGCACGAGCGGCATGTGGATCGTCGTGAAGGTGACGCCGTCGCCGATCACCTCCGAGGCGACAACGCGCGTGAACGCGTCGAGTGCGGCCTTCGAGGCGACGTATGCGGAGAAGCGCGGCGGGTTGGTCTGCACGCCGATCGAGGAGACGTTGACGATGTGGCCGGAGCCACGCTCGCGCATGTGCGGCAACAGGCCGATGATCAGCTTGACCGCGCCGAAGTAGTTGAGCTGGATCGTGCGTTCGAAGTCGTGGAAGCGGTCGTAGCTGAGCGCGATCGAGCGCCGGATCGAGCGGCCGGCGTTGTTGACGAGCATGTCGATGTTGCGGTGGTCGGCGAGCACGCGCTCGAGCAGGCGTTCGATCGACTCGATCTCGGAGATGTCGGCGGCGTACACGTACGCGGTTCCGCCCGCCGCGACGATCTCGGCTCGCACCTCCTCGAGCTTGTCGACGTTGCGCGCCACCAGCAGCGGCACGCCGCCGGCGTCCGCGACCTTCAGCGCTGTCGAGCGCCCGATGCCGGAGGAGGCGCCCGTGATCAGCACGTGCTTGCCGTCTAGCGCCTGTTTGAGCGTGGCGCCGCGGCGCAGCTGGTTGTCCATCTCGCGCTCCCAGTAGTCCCACAGGCGCGGCAGGTAGTCCTGCATCGCCGGCGGCTGCTCCAGCGGCGAGCCGGCGAGCGCGCGCGCTGCCTCGCGCCTGTCGAAGCGCGGCACCAGCTCCATGTGCGCGAGCACCTCTGACGGGATGCCGAGCTCGCGCAGCGCGAGCCGGCGCGCCTGGCGCAGCGGCGGCAGCGCGAGCGCGAGCGACAGCGGCCACTTCGGCAGCGGGTCGATCAGGCGTTTGTCGATGTTGAGCGCGAAGCGCGGCGCGTGCGCGATGCTCGCCAGCTCGTTGATCAGCTCGATCGACGCGCTGTGGCCGCGGGTCGGTGAGGTGGAACGCGCGGCCATCGAGGTCGGGCTCGTGCGCGATCTGCTCGAGCGCGCCCGCGACCCAGTCGACCGGAACGATGTTCGTGTGGCCGAGGTCGATCCCCACCAGCGGCACCCACTCGGGTAGCAGCTGGCGCATCCGCTGGATCGCCTTGAAGAAGTAGTACGGCCCGTCGATCTTGTCCATCTCGCCGGTCTGCGAGTCGCCGACGACGATCCCCGGCCGGTACACCCGCCAGGGGATGTACGGCTGATCGCGCACGATCCGCTCGGACTCGTACTTCGTACGGTGATACGGCGACGGCAGGCGCTGGCCCTCGTCGAACATGCTCTCGTCGAACACGCCCTTGTACGTGCCCGCGACGGCGATCGAGGAGACGTGGTGCAGGTGCTTCGCGTCGATCGCACGCGCCAGTTCGACCGCATGCGTGGTGCCGCCGACGTTGACCGCCGTGTTTCGCTCGGCGGGAGCTGTCATGTCGTACACGGCCGCAAGATGGAAGAAGTGCTCGATCTTGCCGCGCAGCTCGGCCACCTGTTCCTTGTCGACGCCGAGCAGCGGCCGGCGCAGGTCGCCGATCACGGGCTTCACGCGCTCGGCGGCTGACGCGCCCGCCGTCATGCTCCAGCGCTCGACGAGGTCGTCGAGACGGCCGGTGGAGCTGTCGCGTACCAGCACGTACACGTCGCCCTGGCGCAGCTCCAGGATGCGCTCCACGAGCCGCCGTCCGATAAAGCCGGTCGCACCTGTGACGAAGTAGGCCATTGCCTAGGCGAGCATACCCTGCGGCGATGGCTTGTGGCAGGCGTTTTGGCTGTCGTGTGCCGTTGTGGTCGGGCCTGTCTGCGCGTTGTGGGTTGAGGCCGGCCGCTGGTTGGGCACATGTGTGCCCAAACTGTGACAACTTTATGCACACATGACTACAATCTGCGTATGGCTATTGATCTCCATTCGTACGTATGGGAGGCTGCATGACGGTGAGACGGACAACGATCAACCTGGACTCGGAGCTGGTCGCGGACGCGCGGGAGGTGCTGCACACGCGGAATACCACCGACACAGTGCACGACGCGCTACGCGAGGTGGTGCGCCGGGAGGATCTGCGCCGGCTGACGGAATGGGAGCTGGAGGGACTGACGCTGGAGGGCATCGAGGAGATGCGGCGCTCACGCATGGAAACGAAGCCGTGGGGCAGGCTCGTCGAGCAGTGATGCAGCTCGCTGACACCACCGCGTGGCATCTGTCACGCCGCGTGCACGAGTTGCGTGTCTTGTTCGACCAGAAGACCATGGGGGGAGCGATAGGCACGTGCGCAATGGTCACGCTGGAGCTTCTCCAGAGCGTTCGCAACGGTCGCGAGTTCGATCAGCGCAGGCGGCAGATGAGCAGGTTGCGTCAATGTCCGATCGCCGCGCCCGAGTGGGCGCGCGCGATCGACGTCTACCGCGAGTTCGCGCAACAGGGTGGCTCCCATCAGCGCAGCGTCGGACATGCCGATCTACTGATCGCCGCAGCCGCCGAGTCTGCCGGGATGGAGCTGCTCCACTACGACGAGGACTTCGAGCGCATCGCCGCGATCACCAGCCAGCCCACGCGCTGGATCGCGCCGCGCGGCAGCCTGTAGGCGGAACTCGTCGCTGCCGGGCCATGAGGCGCCTGCCCGCGGCCTTAGCGCCGGTCGGACAGGCCCCGGGCTATGCCCCGGCGCCTGCCCCCCCGCGACCCTCGCCGGCGGCGAAGCGCGGGCGCCGCGCGCGCCGTCCTCGAACACCTCCGGGCCGGCCTTGGCCTCCAGCGCGAGCGCATCGGCGAGCGGCATCCCGAAGCCTTCGATCGCGGCGCGGCGGTCGGCGAGCATCGTGCGCTGCGGGAAGCGGGCGAGGCCCTCGGCGAGCGCCAGCGCGCGCTCGAGGTGCGCTCCGGGTGCCACGACCTCGCTCAGCAGCCCCATCGACAGCGCCTCTTGGGCGTCGATGATCCGTCCGGTGAGGATCAGCTCGAGCGCGCGGCCGAGCCCGACGATGCGCGGCAGGCGCTGGGTGCCGCCGTCGATCAGCGGCACACCCCAGCGGCGCTCGGGGTAGCCGAGCTTCGAGTCCTCGGTGGCGATCCGCAGATCGCACCACAGGGCCAGCTCGAGGCCGCCGGCGAGGCAGAAGCCGGAGATCGCGGCGATCGTCGGCTTCGACGCGGTCAAGCGCGTGAAGCCCATCGGCCCCTCCTCGCTCATCAGGCGCTCCACCATCGTGTCCGTTGCCTTCAGGTCCGCGCCGGCGCAGAAGGAGACGCCGCCCGCGCCGGTCAGCACGAGCACGCGCGCTTCGTCGTCGGCCTCGAAGCGCAGGTAGGCCTCGTGCAGCGCCGCGGCGGTGGTGCCGTCGACGGCGTTGCGCCGATGCTGGCGGTCGATCGTGATCACGGCCGCCGCGCCGTGGCGCTCGTAGCCGACGGCATCGCTGCCGCTTGGGCCGTCGCTCATCGACTCACCGGTAGCGGCTTGAGGGCCAAGCTGGACGCGGACGCAGGGAGCGTGGCGTGCGTTAGCACGCGAGCGACTGAGGACAAAGTCCAGCGCCGGCCATCAAGCCGCGACTACCAGCCGCCGCGCAGGTGGCCGTTGCTCAGCAGCGCCTTGTGCGCGGCCTTGCGCGCTTCCTTGCGCTTCTCCAGATGGCGCTGGATCATGCTGGCGATGAAGATGAACGTCGGGAAGAAGAGGACCAGGATGAAGCCGGCGTTCGTGACGACCCGGTCGTTGGTCGCGCCGTAGAAGCCGCGGCCGTCGTTGAACGCGCTGGCGGCCGGCGCGAGCACAAGCAAGGCGAGCAGCGCGAGCGGGACGATCGTTGCGAGCAGTCGGTTGCGCATCGGCTGGTCGCGGATGCTAGCGAATGCCCTGGATGCCCGCCCGCCCATGCGCGCGCGGGCGCGGCGCTGGCTGGCCCCTACCATCAGCAGCCGATGGCCCTTCTGATCGCCTCAGATCTCCACAAGGACATGGCCGGGCAGCCGCTGCTGCGCGGCGTGTCGTTCAAACTCGAGCGCCGCGAACGGCTGACGATCGCGGGTCGCAACGGCGCGGGCAAGACGACGCTGCTGCGGATGCTCGTCGGGCGAGACGTCGATCGACCGCGGCGAGCTGAGCGTGGCCAAGGGCGTGCGTATCGCCCTGCACGACCAGCGCCCGCCGCGGGAGCGCGGGATGGCGTTGCGCGACTACCTGCTTTCGGGCTGCGCGGAGGAGCTGCAGATCGAGGCGCAGCTGGCGAGCTGGAGGCGAAGATGGCGGCGGGCGCGAGCGACGAGGCGACGTATGCCCGCTATGCGGATGCGCAGGCGCGGCTGGAGGCACGCGGCGGCTACCTGTGGCGTGCAACGCGCGACGGCGATGGCGCACGGCCTGGGCTTCCGCGACGCGGACCTCGATCGGGCGCTGGACACGTTCTCCGGGGGGCAGCTCACGCGCGCGTCGCTCGCACGCGCGCTGGCGGCCGGCGCGGACGTGCTGCTGCTCGACGAGCCCACCAACCACCTGGACATCGAGTCGCTGGAGTGGCTCGAGCAGACGCTCGTCGACCTCGACGCAGCGGTCGTGCTGGTGGCGCACGACCGCTGGTTCCTGGAGGCGGTCGGCACCGCCGTGCTGGAGCTCGAGGCCGGCCGTTCGCGCTTCTTCGCGGGCACCTGGCACCAGTGGCGCCGCGAGCAGGCCGCGCGCGAGATGGCGCTGGGCGAGGCGATCGAGTCCCAGCAGGCGGAGATCGAGCGCATGGAGCGCTTCATCGAGCGCTTCCGCTACAAGGCGACGAAGGCCAAACAGGCGCAGTCGCGCGTGAAGAAGCTGGCCAAGATCGAGCGCATCGAGCGCGACCCGCGCGATGGCAAGGGCCTGGAGTTCGCGTTCTCGGCGCCGGAGCGATCGGGACGGGTGATCTTCGAGCTGCTCGACGGCCGCATCGAGATCGGCGAGGCGAAGGGCGGGCCGCTGGTCCTGCTGCGAGCATGTCGAGCTGTGGCTCGAACGCGGCGAGCACGTCTCGCTGGTGGGGCCCAACGGCACGGGCAAGACGACGCTGATCGAGACGCTCGCGGGGCGCAGGCCGCTGGCGGCGCGGCAAGCTGAGCACCGGGCACAACGTCAAGGTCGGCTACCTCTCCCAGCACGCCGACGAGCTCGGCGCCGGCGGTCCGGCCGAGCAGAGCGTCGCTCGACGCGGCGCAGCGCGCCACCGGGCCTGACCCCGGGCAAGGCGCGCGCGCTGCTCGGGCGCTTCCTGTTCTCCGGCGAGGACGCCGAGAAGCCGCTGAGCGGGCTCTCCGGCGGCGAGCGCCGGCGCCTGTCGCTGGCGGTGCTCGTGCAGTCCAGCGCCAACGTGCTGATCCTGGACGAGCCCACCAACCACCTCGACATCGAGAGCCGCGAGGCGCTGGAGGACGCGCTGCGCTCGTTCACCGGCGCGATGCTGCTCGTCTCCCACGACCGCGCGCTGCTCGACGCAGTTGGGACGCGCACGATCGCCGTCGAGGATCGCGCGCTGCACAGCTATGTCGGCGGCTGGCCGGAGTACGTGCGCGTTCGCGACGAGCGTCGCGCGGCTGCGTCGGGACGCACGGGCAAGGGCAGCGCCGCTGGCTGCGCCGGCGCTGGCGCCGCCGCCGAGCGACCGCGACACGGCTCGCAACGGTGCCGCGGCCAACGGCTCGGGCGCCGCGACGAGCTCCAACGGGCCGAGCCGCCGCGCAGCGGCGCTCTCTGCGCCCGCGAAGAAGGGCCAAGCCCAAGTCCGAGCGCGAAGGGCCCGTCCAAGAACCGGCTGAGCGCGCAGCAACAGGCCGAGCGCGCGATCGAAGCAGGCCGAGGCGGCGCTGAGCGCGCTCGAAGCGGAGCTCGCCGACCCGGCGGCGTGGGCCACGCGCTACGAGTCGGCGAAGTCCGAAGCGCGCCACACGGCCGCCACGCGCGCGGTCGAGGACGCGTACGCGCGGCTGGAGGCGCTGGTCGACTGACGCACGTCGCGCCGGCCGTGCGAGCTCGCGCCGTGCGCTCGCGCGGCGCACGCGTCGATGCCGAGCGCGGGCGAAGCTAACCTCTGCACGTGAGCGAACAGCTGAAAATGGCGCGCAACGTCGCGATCGTCCTGGCGATCGCGGCGGCTGTGTACTTCATCCCGGGCGGCGGACGGGCGGCGAGCACCTTCGAAGCAGCGCTGTGGGTGGCGTTCGGGTTGGGTATCGGCTACTTCGCGCTGCGCATGTATCGCGAACACCACATCGCGCTGTACGGGCTCGGCGATCGCCACCGCGGGCTGCTGTACGGCGCGGTCGCGCTGGGCGTGTTCGTGTGGGTGGTGCGCGAGCGCATGTGGTATGCGCTGCAGGTACGTGGCGACGAAATCGTGCAGGTACACCGCTGGGATGGGGTCGGCGAGTTCGTGTGGTTCGTGCTGGTCGGGCGCGGTCCTGTACGCGCTGCTGAGCGTGTATCGCTACTCGCGCAGCTATTGAGAGCCGCGCCGCGAGGCGCCGCGCAGCGGCGCCTATCCTCGAAGCGATGGCTGCGACCGAGAGCTACGAGCGGGCGGCGCGCGAGCGGGCGCGGGCGCGAGCCTCTTGCCGAGCCAGCGCCGCGCGCTGCCCGATCAGCCGGGCGTGTACCTGTTCAGGGACGCGCGCGGCCGCGTGATCTACGTGGGCAAGGCGAAGTCGGTGCGCAAGCGCGTCGCCTCGCACTTCTCCAAAGCGCAGGTGCCGAGCAGTCCCGGTCACGCGGAGATGGTCGCGGCGGTGGAGCACATCGAGTGCGTGGTCGTGGCGACCGAGGCGGAGGCGCTGCTGGCGGAGCAGAGCTTCATCAAGCAGTACCGCCCGCGCTTCAACATCCGCCTGCGCGACGACAAGTCCTACCCGTTCATCGCGATCTCGCTCGACGAGGACTTCCCGCGCGTGTACTTCACGCGCGAGCGCCACCGCACGGGGCGCGCCTACTTCGGCCCTTACTCGAACGCCAAACGCGTGCGCGCGACGCTCGAGGTGCTGGCGAAGGTGTTCATGTTCCGCTCGTGCACGGGGCCGGAGCCGGGCCGGCGCAGCGGCAGCCCGTGCCTGGACTACTACATCAAGCGCTGTGAGGCGCCGTGCGTGGGCTACGTCTCCAAGGAGGACTACCGCGAGAGCATCGACCGCGTGATCGACTTCCTCAACGGGCGCTTCGCGGCGATCGAGCGCGACCTCGAGGCGCGGATGCTGCGCGGCGGCGGCGGAGGAGGAGTTCGAGCAGGCGACGCTCGAGCGCAACCGGCTGCAGGCGGTGCGCTCGCTGCTGGAGCGTCGGCGCGTGACGAGCGAGTCGGTGGGCACGTTCGACGCGGTCGCGGTGGCGGTGCGACGGCCGCGACGCCAACGCTCAGGTCTTCCAGGTGCGCGACGGCGTGCTCTCCGACCGCCAGTCGTTCTACCTCGCCAACGAGGCCGAGCGCGACGAGGCGGAGGTGGGCGAGGAGTTCATGCTCCAGTACTACGGCGGCTATACGTCGATCCCGGCGCTGCTGGTCGTCCAGCGCGGGCTCAGCCGGCGCGAGGCGCTGGCCGATGCGCTGTCGAGCCGCCGCGGTGGGCCGGTGGAGCTGCGCGAGGCGGAGCGCGGCGAGAAGCGTAGGATCCTCGAGCTGGCAGAGCGCAACGCGCTGCTGGCGCTCGACCAGGAGCGCCTGCGCTCCGAGCGCAGGCGCCAGAGCCGGGTGGAGGCGCTCGAGGGCCTGCAGCGGGTGCTCGAGCTCGACGTGCCGCCGATCCGCATCGAGTGCTTCGACATCTCCAACCTCGGAGGCACGCACACGGTGGCCTCGATGGTCGTGTTCGAGGGTGGCGCGCCGAAGAAGTCGGACTACCGGCGCTTCAAGATCCACACGACCGAGGGCGCGCCGGACGACTTCGCCTCGATGGCCGAGGTGCTCGGCCGGCGCTTCGCCCAGTGGGAGCGCCAGGCCGACATCTCGCCGCACGACAGCGCCTACGACCAGAGCTTCGCGTCGCTGCCGAACCTGGTGGTGATCGACGGAGGCAAGGGTCAGCTGGCTGCTGGGCTGGGGCCGCTGCGCGGGCTTTCGCGAGCGCGGCGTGGCGGTCGTGTCGCTGGCCAAGCGGATCGAGGAGATCTTCGTGCCGGGGCAGCGCGCGCCGCTGGTGCTGGAGCACTCGACGCCCGAGCTGCAGCTGCTCCAGCGCGTGCGCGACGAGGCGCATCGCTTCGCGATCACCCATCATCGCGGGCGTCGCGACAAGGCGATGACGACGTCGCTGCTGGACGAGCTGCCCGGCGTCGGCCCGGCGCGCAAGCGCGCGCTGCTGACCCACTTCGGCTCGCCCGAGGCGGTCGTGCAGGCCTCCAGCGAGGAACTGCAGGCGGTGCCGGGGCTGCCGTCGAAGCTCGGGCGGGAGCTGCACACCTACCTCCATCGCGCCGGCTGAGCCGGCGCGTCAGTCGGCCGCTCAGGACGAATCTTTTCGGCAAAGTGACACGCGTGTCCGGCTGCGCGCGGCACAATCATTGGCGATGGCCGTGATCAGGCCCCTGCGCCCGCTGCGCGCTCCGGCGGGAAATCCGGCAAGCCGGTGATCGAGTCGCGCCTGAAGGACTTCGTGGTGATCACGGGGTTCTCGGGCGCGGGCAAGTCGACGGCGATGAACGTGTTCGAGGACGCGGGCTACTTCTGCGTCGACAACCTGCCGCCGGAGATGATCCGCTCGCTGGTGGAGCTGTTCGTGCACAAGGGCTCGAAGGTCGAGCGCGCGGCGGTCGTCTCGGATGTTCGCGG
This sequence comes from uncultured Solirubrobacteraceae bacterium, assembly GCA_963714285.1. Lineage (GTDB taxonomy): Bacteria > Actinomycetota > Thermoleophilia > Solirubrobacterales > Solirubrobacteraceae > Palsa-744. The sequence continues at coordinate 1,003,551 of CAVQNS010000004.1, read as the reverse complement.
CGGCGTGTACTTCGAGGCGCTGCGCGCGGTCGTCGACGATCTCGCGGCGCTTGGGCTGTCGCATCATGTGCTGTTTCTCGAGGCGGCGGAGCAGACGCTGGTCACGCGCTACAAGGAGACCCGGCGCCGCCATCCGCTGGCGCCGGAGGGCAGCATCGCGGCGGGGGTGGCGGCCGAGCGGGCGCTGCTCGAGCCGCTGCGCGAGCGCGCCGACCTGGTGATCGACACGACGGGCATCTCGGCGGCGATGCTGCGCGAGAAGATCTCCGAGGAGTTCCTGCCGCGTCAGGCGGTGGCGCGCCTGTCGGTGACGTTCATGAGCTTCGGCTTCAAGTACGGCCCGCCGCGCGAGGAGGATCTCGCGTTCGACGTGCGCTTCCTGGCGAACCCTCACTACGAGCCCGAGCTGCGTGAGCTGACCGGGTCTGGACGCGGCGGTGGTCGAGTACATCGCCCGCGATGGGCGCCTGGACCAGCTCTACGCGAGGCTGCAAGTCGCTGCTCGACTTCCTGCTGCCGCAATACGTGGCCGAGGGCAAGGCCCACCTGGTGATCGCGATCGGCTGTACCGGCGGGCGCCACCGCTCGGTGGCGATCGCCGAGCACCTGGCCGAGCGCTACCGCGACCACGACGACCTCGACGTGGCGGTCGCCCACCGCGACATCGACCGCTCCCCGGCGGGCGCCGAGCCACTCCGCGCCGTCGACCGCCGAGGGGCGCTGATAGCCTGCCCAGGGCACGCCGGGCGAGGGAGCCAGCGCTCCAGCGACCCGGCATCGTTCATTTTCGCTTCAGGAGGCAGTGAATGGCAGTACGCGTGGGCATCAACGGATTCGGCCGGATCGGCCGAAACGTGTTCCGCGCTGCGAAGGCCCGGGAGGCGGCGCTGGCAGGCGAGATCGAGTGGGTCGCGGTCAACGACCTGACCGACTCGCAAGACGCTGGCGCACCTGCTCAAGTACGACTCGATCCTCGGCCCGTATCCAGGCGAGGTGCGGCCAGCGGCGACGAGCGCGCTCGAGGTGGACGGCCGCGAGCTGCAGGTGCTCGCGGAGCGCGACCCGGCGGCGCTGCCGTGGGGCGAGCTGGGGGTCGACGTGGTGATCGAGTCGACGGGCCTGTTCACCGACCGCGGCAGCGCGGCCAAGCACCTGGCGCAGGGCGCGAAGAAGGTGATCATCTCGGCTCCGGCGAGCGACCCCGATGTGACGGTCGTGCTCGGCGTGAACTTCGACGAGGTCTACGACCGCGAGCAAGCACGACGTGATCTCGAACGCGTCGTGCACGACCAACTGCCTGGCGCCGGTGGCGAAGGTGGTCAACGACACGGTCGGCATCAAGCACGGCCTGATGACGACGATCCACGCCTACACGGCGGACCAGCGGCTGCAGGATCTGCCGCACAAGGACCTGCGCCGCGCGCGGGCGGCGGCAATCAACCTGATCCCGGCCTCGACGGGCGCGGCGAAGGCGATCGGCCTCGTGATCCCGGAGCTCCAGGGCAAGCTGAACGGCTTCGCGGTGCGTGCGCCGGTGCCGACGGGCTCGGTCGTGGACCTGACGGTGGAGTGCCCGCGCGAGACGAGCGTCGAGGAGGTCAACGCGGCTCTGAAAGCCGCCGCTGAGAGCGGGCCGCTCGCGGGGATCATGCAGTACACGGAGGACCCGATCGTCTCCAGCGACATCGTCTCCTCGCCGTTCTCCTCGATCGTGGACTCGCTGCTGACGGCGGTCGTCGACGGCACGATGCTGAAGGTGGTGGCGTGGTACGACAACGAGTGGGGCTACTCGAACCGGATCGTGGACCTCGTGCAGAGGGTTCTGTGAGCCGAGGACGGCGCTCCCGAACCAGCTTGGATGCTGGGGTTTGCCCGAGGGTACAGAGGATCTTTGGGGGGTATCGTGAAGGAGCACGACGAGATCGGAGACAGTCGATGAGGAGCATTGACGACCTGGACGTGCAGGGCAAGCGGGTGCTCGTGCGCGTGGACTTCAACGTGCCGCTCGACGCGGACGTGGACGCGGACCATGGTCCCGGGACCGGCGGCGTGCCGCTGGTCAGCGACGACACGCGCATCGCTGCGGCGCTGGCGACGATCGAAGAGCTGCGCGACGCGCGGCGCGCGACTGATCCTGGTCTCGCATCTGGGCAGGCCGAAGGGCAAGCCGCGTCGCCGGAGCTTTCGCTGGCGCCGGTGGCGGATCGCCTGCGCGAGCTGACCGGCGCGAAGGTGACGCTCGCGCCGGCGGTGGTGGGCGATGAGGTGACGGCGCTTGCGGAGGAGCTGGGCGAGGGCGAGATCCTCGTGCTCGAGAACGTGCGCTTCGAGCCGGGGGAGACGAGCAACGACCCCGAGTTCGCGAAGGAGCTGGCGGCGCTGGCGGACCTCTATGTGGACGACGCGTTCGGCGTGGCGCACCGCGCGCATGCGAGCAACGAGGGCATCACGCACCTGCTGCCGAGCGCGGCCGGGCGGCTGCTCGAACGGGAGGTCAAGACGCTGACGGGGATCCTCGAGCATCCGCAGCACCCGCTCGTGGCGATCGTGGGTGGCGCGAAGGTGGCCGACAAGATCAAGGTGATCGAGCGCTTCCTCGCGGTCGCGGACGTGGTGATGATCGGCGGCGCGATGTGCTTCCCGTTCCTGTGCGCGCAGGGCCACACCGTGGGCGAGTCGCTGTGCGACGACGAGGACGTGGAGCATGCGCGCAGCGCGCTGTCGCGAGCCAGCGACACGCACTCTCCCCAGCTCGGCCGAGCGCGCCTGTTGGTGCCGAACGACCTGGTGATCGGCGAGCGCTTCGCGGCGGACGCCGAGCATCGCGTGCTCGACGGCGTCGAGGTGCCGGAGGGCTGGATGGGCCTCGACATCGGCCCGAAGACGGCGAGCGCTATGCGAAGCGTGATCGCGAGCGCGGGCACGGTCTTCTGGAACGGCCCGATGGGCGCGTTCGAGCTGGAGCCGTACGCGGCGGGAACGCGCGCGGTCGCCGAAGCGGTCGCGAGCGCGCCGGGCTTGACGGTTGTCGGCGGCGGGGACTCGGCGGCGGCGCTCGCGCAGTTCGGGCTCGAGCACGCGGTCGATCACCTCTCCACGGGCGGGGGCGCGACGCTCGAGCTGGTGGAAGGCGCGACGCTGCCGGGCGTGCAGGCACTGGAGGGCACAGGGGTGGTTTCCTGATGGCCATCAGGGCGCACGCCCCTGATCGCGGGCAACTGGAAGATGCACAAGACGCAGGAGCAGGCGGAGGAGTACATCCAGGCGCTGCTCCCGCGGGTCTCGTCGGTCGATGCGCGTGGACGTGGCGATCTGCGTGCCGTTCACGGATCTGCGAGCGATGGTGGACAGCGCGCGCGGCTCGCGCGTGGAGGTCTACGCGCAGAACATGCACCATCGAGCCCGAGGGTGCGTATACGGGCGAGATCTCGGCGCCGATGCTGCGCGAGCTGGACGTGCAGGGGGTCGTGCTCGGCCACTCCGAGCGCAGGCAGCTGTTCGGCGAGACGGACAAGGCGCTGGCGCTGAAGGTGCCGGCGGCGCTGGAGGCGGGCCTCGTGCCGATCCTGTGCGTGGGGGAGACCGAGGAGGAGCGCGACAACGACGACACGGATCGCAAGCTGCGCCAGCAGGTGCGTGACGATCTGGCGAAGGTGCCGGCGGAGCGCCTGGCCGAGGTGGTGATCGCTTATGAGCCGATCTGGGCGATCGGCACCGGCAAAGTGGCGACGCCGGAGCAGGCACAGGAGGCGATTGCGTTCATCCGCGCGCTGGTGGGCGATCGTGACAAGCAGGCGGCTGAGTCGGTGCGGATCCTTTATGGCGGATCGGTAAAGCCCGAGAACGCGGCTGAGCTGCTGGCGCTGGCGGACGTCGACGGCGCGCTGGTCGGCGGCGCGTCGCTGGACGCGCAGGCGTTCGCGCAGATCGTGGCGTCGGCGGCGCGATGAGCATGCCGGCCGGCGGCGGACGGGGCGAGCGAGCCTGGAGGATCCCGGCGCCGTGCGCGTGCTTGATCGTGCTGGACGGCTGGGGCACTGGCTGAGCCGGGGCCTGGAAACGCGGTCTCGCTGGCGCGCACGCCGGTGTTCGACGCCCTGTGGGAGACCTACCCGCATACGACGCTGACGGCCTGGGGTCGCGCGGTGGGGCTGCCGGAGGGGCAGATGGGAAACAGCGAGGTGGGGCACCTGAACCTGGGAGCGGGGGCGGTCGTGCGCCAGGACCTGGTGCGCATCGACGACGCGGCGGCGGACGGATCGCTCGCGCAGAGCGAGGTTCTGCGCGCTGCGTTCGCGGACGCCGAGCGGGTGCACCTGCTGGGGCTTGTGTCCGATGGTGGCGTGCATTCCTCGCTGAGCACCTGCGCGCGCTGATCGAGCTGGGACGCACGCTGGCTGTGAAGGATCTGGTGGTGCACGCGTTCACGGACGGGCGCGACACGCTGCCACACGCGGGCGTCGCCCACCTGCGGGAGCTGGACGGAACGCGGGGCGTGCGCGTGGGCTCGGTGGTGGGGCGCTACTGGGCGATGGATCGCGACCGGCGCTGGGAGCGCATGCAGCGGGCGTACGACATGCTCGTGCACGGGAACGCGCCGTACCACGCCGGCAGTGGCGAGCAGGCGGTTCAGGAGGCATATCGCAGGGGCGAGACGGACGAGTTCATCGAGCCGACGCTGGTCGGCGAGGAGGCCAGGATCCGCCCTGGCGACAGCGTGATCGCGTTCAACTTCCGGCCGGACCGAATGCGCGAGCTGACGCGTGCGCTGGCGGAGCCGGGCTTTGGCGAAGCGGACGGCGCGGGCGACCCGGGCGAGGGGCCGGCGGAGACGGACCGATCACAGACCGTCAGCCGGGCTGGGCTGGACGTGGGGGCGTGCCGGCGATCTCGCGCTATGCGACGCTGACGCGCTACGAGGAGGGCTGGCCGTACCCGGTGGTGTTCTCGCCGGAGCATCCGCAGACGACGCTGTCGGTTGTGCTCGAGCGGGCTGGCGCATCGCAGCTGCACGTGGCGGAGACGGAGAAGTACCCGCATGTGACGTACTTCTTCAACGGCGGCGAAGAGACGCCGCTGCGCGGCGAGCGCCGCGAGCTGGTGCCCTCGCCGCGAGACGTGCCGACGTATGACCACAAGCCGCAGATGAGCGCGCGCGAGGCGGCGGCGGCGTTCGTGGGCGCGTGGCGCGACGGATCGCGCCGCGCTTCGGGATCATCAACTTCGCGAACGCGGACATGGTCGGGCACACGGGCGTGATCGAGGCGGCGGTGAAGGCGATCGAGACCGTGGACGAGTGCTTGGGCGAGGTGGTGAGCGCGGTGCACGAGCGGGGCGGCGTGTGCGTGGTGACCGCGGATCACGGCAACGCCGATCACATGCTCGAGCCGGACGGCAGCGCCAACACACAGCACTCGCTGAACCCGGTGCCGCTGATCGTGACGAGCACTGGCGTCTCGCTGCGCGAGCACGGCGGGATCCTCGCGGACGTGGCACCGACGGTGCTGCAGGCGCTGGGGATCGAGCAGCCGGAGCAGATGACGGGGCACTCGTTGATCGAGGGCCGCTAGATTCTCTATAGGCCGGCCTAGCCGGCCGGCGAGCGGCGTTCGCGCTGCATGGAAGGAGCGAACATGGCATCACAGCTACAGGACCCAGCGGAACAGCAGACGGCTGAGCGGGCGATGGTCGAACAGCAGCCGGCCGACCGGCGCGCAGGCAGGGGCCTGTCGTGGCGTCTGCTGGCGAACCTGTTCATCGGCACCGGCGTCAACCACTTCCTGATGCCGCGCGCGTACGAGAAGATCGTGCCGCCGCAGCTGCGCGGTCATGCGAAGCTGATCGTGCAGATCAGCGGCGTGGCCGAGATCGCGGGCGGCGTCGGCGTGCTGGTGCCGTCGACGCGACGTCTGTCGGGGCTCGGCCTGATCGCGCTGCTGGCGGCGGTGTTTCCAGCGAACGCTGTACATGGCGCGCGAGCCGGATGAGTTCCGCCGGATCCCGCGTTGGGCGCTGTACGGGCGGCTGCCGTTGCAGCCGCTGATGATGCTGTGGGCATGGCGGGCGACCAGGCGATGAGCTCGCGCTGCCGAGCGGTGGGCGCAGCCGCTGCTATGTTCGATTGAGGAACAGCGCCCGAAAAGACCGCCATGTCGACCGTCACAGCTGTCAAGATCGCCACCTCCGAGCAGGAGTCCCTGACATTGGGGGAGCTACGCGCCTGGCGGGGCCTGTTGCGGGCGCATGCGTGTCTGGCAAAGCGCTTGGACGCTGAGCTGGAGCAGGCGCACGGGCTGCCGATGACCTCGTATGAGGTGCTCGGGCATCTCGAGGAGTCAAGCGGCGAGCGCATGCGCATGTGCGAACTGGCCGAACAGGCGCAGCTGTCACGCAGCGGGCTGACGCGGCTGGTCGATCGCCTCGAGCGCGATGGACTGCTGGAGCGCTGCTCGTGCGATCACGATGCACGCGGCTCCTACGCGTGCCTGACGGACTCCGGGCGCGAGCGTCTGGAGGAAGCGCGCGTAACGCATCTGGCGGTCGTGCGGGAGCACTTCTTCTCGCGCTTCTCCGAGAGCGAGCTGAGCGTCCTGGCGGACATGTGGGAGCGGATCGCTCCCTGCGGCAGCTGCTGAGGGCCGGCGGCGGCTGAGCGCTGGCTGCTGCTCAGCGGCGCTGACGGCTGGGCTAGCGAGAGCGCCACGTGGCAGCGGCTACTCGCGCGGTGGGGGTGGCCCGTGGCGAGCATGGCGGCGATGCAGGACGACGCCGCTGACGATCGCGAGCACGATCGCGACGAGACCGTAGATGCCGAAAGCTTCGATTGCGCCGCCGGCGGAGTGGCCGAGGAAGTAGGCGACGAGCCCGATCAGGCTTGCCCAGGCGATACATCCCAGCGCGTTCCAGAGCGCGAACGAGCGCCAGCGCATGCGCGTCGCGCCCGCGAGCCAGGAGGCCCACACGCGCAGGCCGAGCAGGAAGCGGCCGAAGAACACGGCCTTGGGTCCGTGAGCCTCGAAGAATGGCTCGCCGACGCGCAGCACCTCTTGGCGCTGGTGTCGGAAGGCGCCGGGACGCTCCAGTAGCCAGCGTCCGCCCTTGAGGCCGATGACGTAGCCGAGGTTGTCGCCGACGATCGCGGCGACGGCGGCGAGCGGAACCACGAGCTCGATCTGGAGCTTGCCCTGGCTGGCGAGGACCGCGGCGGCGATCAGTGAGGTCTCACCTGGTACTGGGATGCCGCCGGCCTCGCTCATGACGAGTAGGAACAACAGCGGGTAGCCGGCGCTTTCGACGAGATGGTCGACGTTCAGGAGCGCGGCCAGCATCGGCAGCTTTCGCTATTGCGTGTTTTCGGAGACGAGCTTCTGCAGCGCGGATGAGGCCTGCTGTACGTCGGAGTAGACGACGTTGCGCAGGATTACCTTGTCGGGTGCGGGAGCGGTGAGGATCACGATCGCGACGATCGCGACGGCGAGCGCGAGCAGCGCGAGCACGGCGACGAGCAGGCGGCTGGAGCGAGGTCCGGCGGGTGCGTGCGCGCGGGCGGCGGGCTGGGCGGCGGCGGCTCGCGACGGTCCGGGACGCGGACGGCGAGCGGGGACGGTGCTGGCGGGAGTCGAACGGCGCGCGCTCGTAAGGACGCTCGTGGCTTCGGTCGGCGGCGCTGCGCCCCGCGCCGCGCCGCGCCGGCCTGGTGTGGCCTGGCGTGGCACGCCTGGAGCGATGCCACGGGCGCCATCGCTAAGCCCGTGGCGCATCTCCAGGGCGGTCTTGTAGCGGTCGCGCGGGTCGAGCGCGAGCGCAATCGCGACAGCGGCGGCGAGCTCGGGGCTGACGGCGGCGACGAGCGTGTCGAGCCGGGGTGGCTCCTCGTGCTGCTGCTTGAGCGCGAGCTCGGTGAGCGAGCTGGCCTCGTAGGGGAGGCGTCCGGAGATCAGCTGGTAGGTGACGACGCCGAGCGCGTAGAGGTCGGCGCTCGGGCCGGCCTCCTCGCCGCGGGCCTGCTCGGGCGCGAGGTAGGCGGCGGTGCCGAGCACGGAGCCGACCTGGGTGATGCTCGACTGCTCTGTCGCCTTGGCGATGCCGAAGTCGGCGAGCTTGACGTCGCCTTCGCGCGCGCGCAGCAGGTTGCCGGGCTTGACGTCACGGTGCACGACGCCGTGACGATGGGCGTAGTGCAGCCCCTCGCATGCCTGTTCGATGATCGACAGGGCCTCGTCGACCTCGATCCAGCCCTGGTCGCGCAGGATTTCCGCGCACGAGGGCCCTTCGATGTACTCCATCACGATGAAGTACTGGCCGGTGTGCTCGTCGCGGCCGGAGTCGAACACCTGCACGATGTTGGGGTGAACCAGGCGCGCGGCGGCCTGCGCCTCGCGCTGGAAGCGCGACACGAAGGCGGGATCCTCGGCGAGATGCTCGGCCAGCAGCTTGACGGCGACCTGGCGCTCGAGGCGCAGGTCGACGGCGAGGTGCACCGTGGACATCCCGCCGTGGCCGAGCCGGCTCTCGAGCCGGTAGCGCCCGGCGATCTGGATTGCGCTCATTTTGCGGCTTCCTGGCCGTTCGCGCCGATGCCTCCGGCGCCCGCGCCGGCTTCGGTGGGGTTCTTGGCGCCTTCGCCGGCGCCGGTGCCGCCGCCGGGCGCTTCGCCGGCGCCGGCGGGCGGCGTTTCTCCGACGCCTGGGGCGGGCGTGCCGCCGCCGGGGGTGGTGGTCGTGGGGGTGGTGCTCGGCGTCGTGATCGTCGGTGTGCTCGTCGTGGGCGTGCTCGTCGTTGGCGTCGTGTTCGTAGGCGTCGTCGTGGTGGGCGTGCTCGTCGTCTTGGGGGCGGTACTCGTTGGGGTTGTCTGCGCGAGCGGCTGCGCGCACAGCACGAGCGCACGCGCGCGCAGGTTCTCGATCCCTTGGCGCAGCGTTTGGCGCAGGCCGGAGTCGACGCTCGCGGGCAGCATGTCGAAGTCCTGCCGGGTTTTCAGGAGCGCGGCTTCGGTCGTGGTGCAGCTGCCGTTGCCCGCTTCGGCGTCCTGCGCGACGGTTTCGAAGTCGGTCTGCAGCGGGCCGGCGTCCGCTACGGGGATCAGCTTGGCGCTGGAGCCGCCGCAGGAGACGAGCAGCGCGGCGGCGATGCCGAGCAGGGCAGCGAGCGCGGCGCGCGGCATCGGGGGGCGAGCGAGCGAGCGGCGCGCGGCAGGCGCACGGCCGCGGTCGTCGTTTGGCCTCATTGTCCGTACTCCAGACGCTCGGCGAGCGAGTCGGGCAGGCGCGCGGCGCGGATCGCGGCGGCTGCGCCTGCGATGTCGTAGTCGGTGCGGTGGAAGGAGGCAGCCATATCGTCGAGGTCGAGCAGCAGCCACGACGCGCGCGGATCGCCGTCGCGAGGCTGTCCGACGCTGCCTGGATTGAGCAGCCACTCGCCCTCGGCGAGGTCGAGCTGGGTGCGGTCCCGGCGTGGTTCGCCGGTGGCGAGCTCGCCCTCATGGCGTGCGAACGACAGCGCGACGTGTGAATGCCCGATCAGGCAGATCCGCTGAGCTTGGGCGTTGAGGCACAGCTCGGCGAGCAGCGCCGACAGCACGTACTCCCAGACGGGGTCGCGCGGGCTGGCGTGAAAGAGGCCGACCGCCCCCTCCTTGCCCTGCGGGCGCAGGCTCTCCAGGAAGGCGAGGTTCTCGGGGGCGATCACCTCTTTCGTCCACTGCGCGGCGACGCCGGCCCCCTTGGAGAACTCGTCGAGCGGGATCTCGCCCGTGACGGCGAGATCGTGATTGCCCGCGAGACACACCGCGGCGTGCTCGCGCGCGAGCTCGATGCACGCGTCCGGCTCGGCCCCGTAGCCGACGAGGTCACCCAAGCACCACAGCTCCGATGCGTCGCTTGCGGCGACCGCATCGAGCGTCGCCTCAAAGGCCTGCTTGTTGGCGTGTATGTCGGAGATGACCGCGACCTTCATCCTTGCAGGGTACGAACACCGCTGTTCGCCATGCGTTCCATGACCTCTCTCGCTGCAAGGGCACGGCCAGCCTGTAGGTGCGCTGACGCGTACCACACGGCGCTAGTCGTCGGCGTCGGTGCCGGCCTCCGTGCCGCCGTACTCGGGCAGGTTTTTGATGCCCTCGCGGGCGCTCCACTTCGAGTAGTTGTCCTCCATCGCGTCGATCAGCTCGCGCATGAAGCGAGGAGACAGGTTGACGCGCGAGACGACCACCCCGGGAACCTCGTCGGACTCGACCTCGTGGTCGACGCGGGCGAACGTGACCGTGAACTCATAGTCGGAGTGGCTGACGTTGGCGAAGTTGGCGTATACGCCCCCCATGATCTCGGGGGACAAATGGATGTTTATGTGGCGCTCTGCGCCTGAGTCTTGGTCGTTCACGCAGCTAGTATCGCAATCCCCGAGAACGGACCCATGACCGAGCCTGAGCCACACGAGCAGCGAGCTTCCCCGGAGACCCTTCGCAGGACGGTGCTCGCGGTCGCGGGCGAGCTCGCGCCGCGGTCTGTGCTCAACGTCGGGCGCACGCCGATCACGCTCGAGCGCCCGCGCCGGGCGCGGTTCGGCGACTACTCCACGAACGCCGCGTTGCTGCTCGCGCCGGGGGTTGGCGTGCCGCCGCGCGAGCTCGCCGAGCGGCTGGGCAGTGCTCTGCAGGCGCGGCTGGGCGCGAGCCTCGAGCGCTTCGAGGTTGCTGGCCCAGGCTTTGTCAACCTGTTCATGTCGGATTCGTGGCTGACGGCAGCGCTGGCGCAGGCGTTGGCCGCGGGCGAGCGGTTCGGGGGCGGCAGCGCGCCTGAGCCCGAGCGCGTGCTGATCGAGTTCGTGTCGGCCAACCCCACCGGCCCGATGCACGTCGGCCATGCGCGCAATGCGGCCTATGGCGATGCGCTCGCGCGCATGCTGTCGCTGTATGGCCATGATGTTGAGCGCGAGTTCTACGTCAACGACGCGGGCTCACAGGTGCGCAAGCTGGGCGAGTCGATCCAGGCGCTGGCGCGCGGTGAGGCGGTGCCCGAGGACGGCTACCAGGGCGATTACGTGGCTGAGCTCGTCCCGCGTCTCGAGGGAGCCGCGAGCATCGACCCCGCGGAGCTCGGTCGCGCTGCGGTGGCGATCGTGATCGGGCAGCTGACCGTGTCGCTGGAGGGCTTTCGTGTCAGCTTCGACTCGTGGGCGTATGAGAGCTCGCTGCACGAGGGCGACCCGAGCCCGGTGGCGCACACGCTGGCGATCCTCGAGCAGCAGGGGCACACGTACACGAGCGAGAGCGCGCTGTGGCTGCGCTCGACGGACTTCGGCGACGACAAGGACCGGGTGCTGGTGCGCTCCAGCGGCGAGCACACGTATTTCGCCTCGGACATCGCTTACCACCAGGACAAGCGCGAGCGCGGCTTCGAGCGCCAGATCGATGTGTGGGGCGCCGACCACCATGGCTATGTGCTGCGGATGAAGGCCGCGTACGAGGCGCTCGGCGGGAATCCGGCGGAGCTGGAGCTCTTGATCATGCAGCTGGTGCATCTGATGAGCTCGGGCGAGCGCGCGCAGATGTCAAAGCGCGCCGGCGAGTTCGTGTCGCTGGATGACCTTGTGACGGAGATCGGCGTGGATGCGGCGCGCTGGTATCTGCTGGCACGCTCGCACGACACCACGGTCGACCTCGACCTGGACCTGGCGCGGGAACAATCGAGCGAGAACGACGTGTACTACGTGCAGTACGCGCATGCGCGCATCGTCTCGATGCTCGAGCGTGCCGGCTCCGAGCGCGTGCAGGCGGCACGCGCGGCGGTGGCGGAGCTCGGGTCCGAGCGCGGGCCGCTCGACCCGACCGAGCGTGCGCTCGTGGAGCAGCTGCTGGCGTTCCCGGCGGAGCTCGCGGAGGCGGCAGAGCGTCGCGCCCCGCATCGCATCGCGGCGTACGCGCTGGCGCTGGCGCAGACGTTCACGGCGTTCTATCGCGACTGCCACGTGGTAGGCGCGGAGCCGGCGGAGGTGGAGTCGTTTCGGATCGCGCTGTGCGTGGTGAGCAGGGCCGCGATCGCGCGCTGCTTGGATCTGCTCGGGGTGAGCGCGCCCGCGAAGATGTAGCTGGCGCGGGGCGGCTCGGATTCAGTCGAAGCGCGCGAGGTCCGATTCGAGCCTGGCGCTGTCGTCGGAGCTGAGCCTCGGAGTGGAGCCAATCGCGGACCTCTGTGCGCGGGCACGGCGTCGCCAGCTCGGGATCAGCAGCAGCACGGCTGCGAGCAGAGCGAGCACGACCGCGAGCGGCACGAGGTAGACGGCGAGGTTGAAGCCGTGGGCGCTCGGCAGTCCGAGCACGGTTGGGCCGTACTGCGCGACGAGCGAGTGCTTGATTTCGGCTTCTCCCTCGCCTTTGTTGATCAGGCTGAGGATGTATTGGCGCTCAAGGTTGGCCTGTGGCGACTGGGACTCGTTGAGCGCGACTTTGCAGGTCACGCACATGGCCTGGCGCTCGATCACCGGCAGCGACACGCGAGGCTTGACGCCGACGGCATGCGTGGCGGGTGCCAGTGCGAGCGTAGCGACGAGCGCGATGAGCGCGGCACGCAGCATGGCGGGGAGCGTGTGGCGTGGCCTGTTGGCGGGCAATCTCACGAGCTTTCGGCGAGGGTGAGCGCCTGATTGACGAACGACTGTTCGATCTCGCCTCGGGCGATCGCCACGATCCGGCCCTGGCGGTCGATGATGAAGCTCTCGGGCACCTGGCGGGTGCCATAGGAGTGGGCGAACTCGCCGGTGGTGTCGCGCACGATCGGGTAGGTCAGATGGTACTGGCGGACGAAGCCTTCGGAGTCGGGCGAGGCGTCCTGGAAGGTCACGCCGAGCACCGTCGCACCGTGGCGTTCGAGCTTGCTTTGGGCGTGCTCGAGCAACGGCGCCTCGATCTGGCACGGTTCACACCACGATGCCCAGAAGTTGAGCACCACGACCTTACCCTTGAGTGAGGCGAGCGCGCGCTGCTGGTCGGCGCCGAGCACGGGCAGCGGGCGTGTCGCCTCGGGCGCCAGCGGGTACTGCTTGCGCGCGACCAGTTCGTCGAGCGTGCGATTGGCCGACTGCGCGGAGACGCCGTAGAGCAGCAGCGCGATCAGGCACACGCCCGCGAGCGAGGCGAGGATCGGCAGGATGCGGCGTCTCACGACCGACAAGGTTAGAGGGGCCGCGTAATATCTGGGTCGATTGCGGCGGTAGCTCAGTTGGTAGAGCGTCAGCTTCCCAAGCTGGATGTCGCGGGTTCGACTCCCGTCCGCCGCTTGCTCGGCCAGGATCTCCTATCGAGGGGATGCGCGTCGCCTGGCGCCCGCTCCAAAGGACATTCAGCGGAGTCGTTTATGGTGGCGCGGCATGGACGAGGGTCCGCCCAGCTCCTATCTCCTGCTCGCCAAGGATACGCCTGCGTTCGGCTCTGACGGTGGGGTGGCCGGCAGGGTCAGGGAGGTTCTATGCGACCCGAGCAACGACATCTTCGACGGCTTGGTGCTGGCGACAGCGCTTGGCGAGCGCTATATCCGGGCGGACCAGATCAGCGCGATCCACGAGCGCGGCGTCGACCTCGCGATCTCGGCTACCGACGCTCTTCAGCTGCCGCTGCCGCTACCGCGCCGGTGCATCAGGTATGACGTGGCCGCCGGCGAGCGACCTTGGAGAGAGGTGATGCGCTGGCTGCACAGTCACCTCGCGCATCTCGTGCACGACGGAGACCCGCGTCTGGACCACGCGCGCGAGCGCTTGGCGCAGCGTGAGAAAGCGCTCGAGCTCGCGCGTGAGAATCCGCGATTGGCATTGGAGGCTGGGGTCGGACGGCCGGATCTGCCAGGTGCCTATGACGGCGGGCTCGTGGACATCAACCATGCACCGGCCGAGGTGATCGCAGCTGCCCCCGGCTTCGATGCCGAGCTGGCTGGTCGGATCGTCGCTGCACGCGAGCAGGTCGATGGCTTCACCTCGCTCGAGGATCTTGGGACCGTGCTCGAGCTGCCTGGCGACCAGGTCGAGGATGTGCGCGATCATGTTGTGTTCCTGCCGCGGTGACGGGTCTATGTTGAAGCATGCGCGGCGCGCCCGAGCGGCGAGTAGACGATCAGCCGGCTGAGGTCGCTACGCTCGCTACCGCGCCTCGCACGTCGCTCTGCACCGCCGGTGTCAGTTCCCCGAGATGCTCCCCAGGTTGGGTGGCGAGCGGCAGCGCGAGGACCCGTGCGAGGCTGGCGACCATGCACGGGTCGAACTGCGAGCCCGAGCACCGCTCGAGCTCGGCGATCGCATCGGCGTGACTCATCGCGGTGCGGTAGGAGCGCGTGGTCGTCATTGCGTTGAATGTGTCGCAGGCGGCGACGATCCGGGCCTCGAGCGGTATCGCCTCGCCGCTGAGCCCGTCGGGGTAGCCGGCCCCGTCCCAGCGCTCGTGGGAGGAACGCACAATCTGGCCGATCTCGCGCATGAAGCCGCCGATCTTCTCCAGCATCCGCTGGCCCTCGATCGTGTGGGTCTTGACGATCGCCCACTCCTGATCGTCGAGCTTGCCCGGCTTGTTGATGATCTCCTTGGGTATCGCGATCTTGCCGACGTCATGTAGCAGCGCCCCGAACTCGACGTTGCGCTTGCGGTCCGCGTCCAGCTCGAGATCCTCCGCGACGTCGAGGGCGAGCCGCACGACGCTCTTGCAATGCTCGCCGGTGTACGCGTCGTCGGCCTCGACCACGTCGCCCAGCAGCAGCGCCGTGCCCTGGTAGGCGTCGTGAAGCTCCACCAGCTGGTCGAGACGCTCGCGGCGCTCCCTCGAGAACAGCTGCAACACGCCGAACAGCGGGACGACGAGCAGCACCATTGAGTAGCTGTGAACCGCAGATGCGGTGATCGCGACCGCCACACCGAGCGGAGAGAGCGCGAAGTCGATCGCGTAGATCGGCTTCACGTCGGCCATGAGCTCGCGGACCGTGCTGCGCGCGAACAGGCGCTCCCGTGTGGCGCAGGCGGCGAAGTCGCAGATGAACTGCGCGGCCAGGGCCAGGATCAGCACGCCCACGCGATGACTCGGGCTATGGTCGCTCGCGACCAGCAGCACGGTAGACGGACCCACCGCGAACCAGCTGTTGCTCGCCGCCGTGAGCAGCCAGCTGGGTGAGTCGTGACGGCGAATGATCCTCGGCAGCATCCCGAGCGCGAGCGCGAGCGCGACCAACAGCGGTACCACCGAGACGGGCAGCGAGAACAGCATCGGTACGAAGATCGCCTGCGTGGGAACGGTGAACCCGGCGCCAACGTCGAAGCGAACGTTGCCCGCAGCGGCGATCGCTAGGACGAACAGAGTTGCGGTGGGCAGCGAAAAGCCGTTGACGCCGTCGAGCAGCGCCAGCGTGAGCGCCGCTGCGAGGAAGCCGCCGCTGACGAGCAGTTCGCCGCGCAGCATCGCGCGGTTCATCGGCTGCCGACGCCGGGCGTTGGAGACCCGGGTGCGCTCGGCTTCTTGGAATGCGTGGACTGACATCGCGTGTACAAACCTCTGTGGCCGGCTGTGGCTATGTGACTTACCGGCCGCTTGGAGCGGGAAATGAGCAGGCCGCTGTTGCTCTCAAACAAACGTCCGCTGTTCTTAGCATCTGATGGCTCACGCCGGATACTGCCCGATAAGGACGACAACCAACGACACTGAAAAGGCAAACTCGTCGTGAGGCGAGGACGCAAAGCCAGAGGTCTCGCTCGAGATAGCTCAGCCGCCAGGGGAACGTCACGGAGGACATTCATGCTCGCTACGTCGCGCACCACGTCATTCAGCCCCGCCCAACGACTGAGCATCGCTGCGGCCACCTGCCTCGTCCTGCTTGCCGGCTCGGCATCGGGCGCTCTCGCGGCCACACCCGCGGCCACATCGGCGGCCACACCGGCGGCCACACCCGCGGCCACATCGGTGCTTTGTCCGTCCAACCCCACATCGACCCCGTTCGCGCAGTTTGGCGACAGCGCTGCGTACAGCCTGGTCCCGGGTGGCTCGTTCGAGTCAGGCGCGCCAGGCTGGTCGCTGACGGGCGCGGCGATCGTCAGCGGCAACGAGAGCTACGAGGTCGAGGGCGGCACGCAGTCGCTTGCGATCCAGCCGAACGGCATCGCGGTCTCACCGGCCATCTGCGTCACCACGGCCGATCCGTCATTCCGCTTCTTTGCGCGACGGACCAGCGGCAGTTGGGGCGTGTTGAACGTGACATTGCGTTGGACCGACGCAGCCGGTGTGACCCACAACACTACGGTCGCCTCGCTTCAGGGTGGTACGTCCTGGGCGCCGACACCGACCCTCGTGCTTGCCGGCGCGCTGCCGCTGTGGCAGCCTGGAAGCGTGCTCAACGTCAAGCTCGTGTTCAGCCCCGAGCAGTGCGGCGGCGCCTGGGCGATCGACGACGTCTACGTCGACCCACGGATGAGCTGATGTTGAACGTCGACCCGCGGGCGAGCTGATGTTGAACGTCGACCCGCGGGCGAGCTGAAGCTGAATCTAGACGAGGGTCCTGTTTGCGGCCCAGTGCTCCAGGAACGCCTCGGTGTCACCGGCCTCGAGTGGACGCGCGAACAGAAACCCCTGTCCGCTGTCGCACTGCTCGCCTTGCAGCAGGCTCAGCTCGTGGGCCTGCTCGATGCCCTCGGCGAGCGTCTCGATCGACAGCGCGTTGCCGAGCTGCACGAGGGTTTGAAGGATCGTCTCGCCCTCCTGGTTGTGTGCCATTTGAGCAACGAACGAGCGGTCGATCTTAAGCGCATCGACCGGGAAGTGCTGCAGGTGGGCCATCGAGGAGTAGCCCGTGCCGAAATCGTCGATCGCGATCCGCACGCCGAGCTTCTTGATCGCCGCCAAGCGCTTCGCGGTCTGCTCGGCGTCGCGCATCAAGGCGGTCTCGGTGATCTCGATCGTCAGCGAGCCGGCGTCGAGGCCTGTCTCGAGCAGCGTTCGCTCCACATCGCCTACGAACTCGTCTGTGTCCAGCTGCCGCGCGGAGACGTTGACCGCGATACCGATCGGATATCCCGCCTCGCGCCACCTGACGCCTTGCCGGCAGGCTTCGAGCAGCACCCACTTGCCGATCTCGATGATCAGGCCTGTCTCCTCGAGCAGTGGAATGAAGTTATCCGGCTGGACGATCTCCCGCGTTGGGCTGTTCCAGCGAATCAGCGCCTCCATCCCGGTGGCGCTCATGTCCTGCAGGCTAAATGTTGGCTGGTAAACGAGGAAGAACTCGTCGTTCTCCAGGGCCATGCGCAGATCCATCTCGAGTTCCATGCGTGTCTGCACCGCGGTCTGCATGCCCGATTCGAACAGTGTGTAGCGGTGGCGACCGTCCCACTTGGACTGGTACATCGCGATGTCCGCGTCGCGCAGCAGGTCGCCAGCTGATGCTCGTACACCTGTGGCGATGCCGATGCTCGCGGTAACCTTCAGCGGCGTTTGCGCTGCGCTGGCGAGCTTGAACGGCTGATCGAGTGCTGCCAGCAGCCGCTCGGCGATCAGCTCTGCTCCCGCGGCCAGCGACAGCTCGCCGGCGATCACGACGAACTCATCGCCACCAAGTCGTCCGACGGCGTCGGCCTCCCGTACCACTGCTGTCAACCGCGCGCCGACCGCCCGCAAGAGCTCATCGCCGATCGCGTGCCCGAGCGAGTCGTTGATCGCCTTGAAGTTGTCGAGGTCGATGAACAGCGCGGCGACGGGCGTGTGCTCATGAGCGGCGCGAATCATCATCTGCTCGACACGGTCGAGGATCAGAGTCCGGTTTGGAAGCCCGGTGAGCGCGTCGTGTGTCGCGAGGAACGCAAGCTCGTGCTGGCGCCGAGCCAGCTGCTCATTGCCCCGTTGACGCTCTGACTCGAAGGACTCGCACATTCGCACGAGCGTCACGTCGAAGCTGCGCTGAAGCATCGCAAGCGCTGTTGTGAGCACGGTCGGCGGAGTCTGGAGATCCTCCGCGCATTCCCGCAACACGTCGCTGGCCGCATCGCGCCAGCGCAGGCAGCGCTTGGTTACCTCGTTCAGCGGCGCCGCGCGCTGAGACGCCAGCTGCGCGAAGATCTGCCAGGCCTCCTTGCCGACCTCGCGCGCCACCTCCACGCCCTCGCCTGCCATCCAGCGAGCGACAGCTACTGTGGAGACCGTGCCAACGCGGGCGAAGCGCTCCTCGACGATTGCATCGAGCGGAGCACCCGATTCCTGCGTGTGCAGGACCATCAAGGCCACGACGTCCCGCGTGTGGGCATTCAGAGCGTGTCCCAGGCAGCAGAGATCTTCAGTCGCGGAGAGGGCTACCGAGTTCGACATCCGTCAAGCGCATCGGCAGCGATCGGCAGCGGCTTAACACTTGGCCGGAGCCAAGGTAGCCGTCTCTAATAATCACTAGATGATCAATACCGGCAGCGACTCGATGCCTTTGATCGCGGCGAGAACGGGTAATCACTGCTTTACAAGCTCTATCTACTCACATCCTGTTAGTTACCGGGCAGATTGGTATTCGACAGTCGCTGCTATCGCCATGAGACGCGAGCCGCCGAGCTCTGTTAAGGCGCTTCTCGCCGGTGAGTCGCTAAGCGCTTGCCTCGTCGTTGCGTCGGTAGCCGAGGCGCGCAGAGATGCGGTCGGCGGTTGAGACCAGATGCGGGCCGAGCGCGTCGACCAGCTCCTCGAGCGAGATCATCGAGCTGTGCGCTGAAAGGCCGACCGCGGCGACGACGTCACGCGCGTCGTTGCGCACAGGCGCGGAGATTGCATAGAGCTCCGGGGCGAACTCCTGATCGTCGACCGCGAAGCCGGCTTCCTGGATCTCGTCGAGCTCGTCGCGTAGCGTTTTCTTGCTGGTGATCGTGTTGGGGCCGTGTTTGGCGAGCTTCGTCTGTGCGATCAGCTCGCGCTGTTCGGGCTCTGGCAGGTTTGCGAGCAGCAGCTTGCCCATCGATGTGCAATAGGCGGGTACGCGTGAGCCGGTGTGCAGGTCGAGGTCGATCTTGCCCTGGCCGCGGCGGAAGCTGCGCACACGGTCGACGTACAGGACGTCGATGCCGTCGAGCACGCCGAGGCTCGTCGTGTAGGAGGTCCGCTGGCCAAGCTCCTCGAGGTATGGGTGGGCGTGCTCGCGCAGGCCCGTCGAGTTCAGGGCGGACATGCCGAGGTCGGTGACGCGCAGTCCGAGTCGGTACTTGCGTGAGGCGCCCTGCTCGAGGTAGCCGAGTGCGACGAGTGTGATCACGTAGCGGTGGGTGGTGGAGCGGCTCATGCCGAGGTCGTCGGCGATGTCGGCGATTCCGAGGACGGGGCGTTTGGGGGTGAAGCAGCCCAGGATCGCGAGGCCACGCTCGAGCGACTGCGAGTAACGCGGCTCGCGCAGGCTCGGGTCCGACCATGCAGGTTCTTGCTCGGCGCTAGATTTTGATACGGCTGAAGTGGCTCTGGGCATTTGGCAGCGCGTCCCCCTAAATCGTCCTGGGCAGACTCTCGACAGTCACGGAAGTTCCATGTCAACTACCCACATCATAATGAGACATATCGGATATATGATGATCAACCGTGTTTGTTGGTGGAATGAGCTGGGCGATCCGACGATCGCGACGAACAGCGGAACGCCGAGAACCGTTCCGAGCTGTCGAATCATGAAGTTGATGAGGCATCCGCTCGGCGGGCAGGTCGATACGATCGAGGTGATTGTGTGCATAGTGGGCTCCGACTAACTGTTAGAACGCGGCCCTGTTCGGGTCCGGACAGAGTCCGATCTAGCGTTCCGAGATTTGGGACGGTATCGAGCGCCGACCCGTCTGCCAACCGGGCCACCGCAAGGTAGCCAGCTGCCAGTGGTCAGACGTTGGCCGAGGCGTTTCTGACTCGGCTGCTACGTATCAGCTCCCGAGTGAGTGCTTCGATCGAGCGCTCGAGCTGCTGGACGCTGGCTGCGTCGACCCGCTCGAGCCCGATCGCGCGGTTGACCCATGCGTTGATCTCGCGGTGGCTGCGCCCGTCGCGACGGTGGAGTTCAGCCACCAGGCGACTGCGTTCCTGACGTAGCCCGTCGCGGCGCTCGAAGGCTGCGACGGGGGCGGGCTCAGGCGCAGGCGACGGCTGTTGGCGTGGGGGAGGCTGGGGAGTGCCTTGCGGTGCCCCGAA
This sequence comes from uncultured Solirubrobacteraceae bacterium, assembly GCA_963714285.1. GTDB lineage: Bacteria > Actinomycetota > Thermoleophilia > Solirubrobacterales > Solirubrobacteraceae > Palsa-744. The sequence goes on along the minus strand of CAVQNS010000004.1, from coordinate 983,405 downwards.
GAGCGTCATCTGTGCGGCGAACTCGGCGCTGAGCGGTACGAAGTCGGCGCTCGGCAACGGCTCGCTTTCCCGCCGCTCCAGCGCCTCCTCCAAACCGAGGTCGGGATCGTCGCGGTGCAACGCGTGGCGCAGCTCGGTTTCGATCGCCGCCGCATGGCCGCGCAGCGTCTGCTCGGCCGGCAGGTACAGCCAGCTCGGCTCCGCCTGCCTGCCTGGGATCGTACGCACGAAGCGCCCGACGATCTGGCGGAAGATCAGCGGCGTCTTGGCGGCGGTTGCGTAAACGCCGACGCGCAGTCGCGGGATGTCGACGCCCTCGGAGACCATGTTGACGGCCACGATCCAGGGGTCGCGCGAGCCACGGAAGTCTGCGAGCTTGCGCGCCGCATTGGCCTCGGTGTGGAGCACCACAAGCGGCGAGCGCCCGGTGACCTCGCTCAGCAGCTTGGCGACCCGCCGGGCGTGCGTCGCGTCCGCCGCGACGGCCAGGCCGCCGGCGTCGCGGTGGCCCTCGGCGCGCAGCGCGCGCAGCTTGGCGTCGGCCTCGCGTAGGATCCGCGGCAGGCCGTCGGGCAGCTCGGTTGAGATCGCCGTGCGGTAACGCCGGCCGGCCTCGCGCGCGCTCAGCACTGTCTCGAACGAGGACTCGATCACGTCCTCGCCGCTACGCCACGAGAGGGATCCGTCGAACGTGACGAACGCGACGGGGCGGCAGACGCCGTCCGCGACAGCCTCTGCGTAGGTGTAGGAGACATCAGGGACGACCAGCCCCTCGCTGTCGTAGCGCACGCCGGGGATCGGCGTGGAGTCAGACCGAAACGGCGTGCCCGATAGCAGCAGCCAGCGCGGCGCCGAGGCGAACGCGCTGATGAACGCCGCGCCCCAGGCAAGATCCTCGCCGAGATGGTGGGCCTCGTCGACAATCACGAGCGTGTCCGCCGAGGCCTTCGCCGCCCAGCTGCCGGGATCGCTCGCGACGCGCGCGTAGGTGACGGCGACACCGTGGAAGTCCCGCGGTGGGTTCGGGCCGGATGCGTCTGGCTGCAACTGCACACCCAGTAGCGCCGCGGCGGTCGCCCACTGGCGCGTGAGCGGCGTCGTCGGGCAGAGCACCACCACGCGCTTCATGATGCGCTCGGAGAGCAGTTCGCTGGCGAGCTCGAGCGCCGGGCGCGTCTTGCCGGCGCCGGGCGCCGCTGAGATCAGGAACGGACCCTGCCGCCAGTCGCGGAGACGGTCAAGCGCACGCTGTTGCCAGGCGCGCAGCGATGTCGAGGATGAGCGCGTCAAAGAGTCCGGCATCCTGCGGCACGGCACGGACGGATCGCCGCGCTCGCCTGTCGTGCCGCTTGGTTGAGCGGATCCGACCGCCGCCGCTGCACCGCTGGAAGCGCGCGAGCGAGTGTTCGCAGGGCACGAGTGCGCCGCTGGGGCACGAGTGAGCTGCTGGGGCGCGGCGTCTGCGGCGAGGGGGGCGTAGTGTGTTGTGCAGATGCCGGCAGATGCGATAGCCACGCTCGTCAAACGCCTCGCACGACCGCATGTCTCCGGCGGCATGGCGATCGAGCGTTCCGTGATCCTCGCCGAGGGCGCTGCTTCGGCGGAGATCCTCACGTGGATCTCCGATCACGACGGCGTTGCCGAGTCGAGCATGCCGGCGACCCGCGGCAGCGGACTGCACGGCCCGCGTGCCACAGTCGGCACGACACAGCAGCCCGTTCCGCCGCGTCGCTTCGTGCTGCCGCCGCGCGCGTTCGACTGAGTCACCTCGCCTGGCGCAGCGAGCTGACTCGCGTCGCCGCAAGCCCAGCGAGCTGATTCGCGGACGGCGGTCACAGAAGCAGGCGGCCTGCGTCAATGACAGTAGAGATGATTTATGACGACCGTGATGATCGCCAGTTGCTCGAGGGCGCACGTAGCGGTGACGGACAAGCGTTCGGAGCCTTCTATCGACGTCGCCGGTCGTTGGTGCTGGCGTACATGGGGCGGCGCACAGGCGACCCCGAGCTGGCGGCCGACCTGCTGGCGGAGACGTTTGCGGCCGCGTTGGTGGTGGTGCTCGACCCGCGGCGGGAGCTGCCGCTCGAACCGATGGCATGGCTGATGACGATTGCGCGCAACAAGCTGATCGACAGTGTCCGCCGCGGTCAGGTCAAGCGTGCGGCTCGTGCGCGCCTGTCACTCGAGCCGCTGGCTATCGATGACGACGATCTACAGCGCATCGAGCAGTTGATGAGCGCGACGGACGTTGACGCGACGCTGCTTGCGCTGCTGCCCGCTGAGCAGCTTGCCGCGCTGCGCGCACGGGTGCTTGACGAGCGCGATTACGCGCAGATCGCAAGCGAGCTGCGCTGCTCGGAGGCCGTGGTGCGAAAGCGTGTTAGTCGTGCTCTGCAGACGCTTCGCGGCGCGATGGGAGCATCTCGATGACCGACTTCCTCGACACGCTCGAGCGCCAGCTGATCGATGCCGTCGAGCGGCGCGCTGGGCAGGCGCCGGCGCCCGTGGCACGAGCGCTCACGCCTGGGCTGTCAGCCACGGGGCGCCTTGGGCGCGGGCAAGCCGCGCGGGGGAAGTCACCGCGCACGCCCGCCCGACCGCCGGGCCGGATCGGGCCGCGACGGATCGCGCTGGGGGGACTGCTCAGCGCTCTGGTGGTTGGCATTGTCGCGCTCGTCGCCGCGGGCGTGCTCGGCGGCGGCTCGCGCGCGCGGCAGCCCGCACGCTCCTCCGCGCGCGCGGTGCGTGCGCTGTCCGCGCGAGGCCTGTCCGCGCGAGGCCTGCCGTCGCTCGGACATTCACGCCTTGCCAGGCTGAATGTGGCCGATCCGGCTGGCGGCGCGCCCTGGGGCATGCGCATCGTGCACACCGCCGCCAACCTTGTGTGCTTGCAGATCGGGCAGCTCGAACGCGGCCGACTTCGCCCGCTCGGCGGCGTTGACGGCGACGGCTTGGTGCACGTGCTGCCGCCACCGGCGCCGCCTTCCGGGGTGATTGGAAACGGGCTCGTCGAAAGCCAGCTCGAGCCCGCTGCCCCGCGCCGCGTCCATCCTCCCGACGTCGAAAGCTGCAAGCCGGCCGGCGCCGTGCTCCTTGGCTATGGCTTTGGTAGCGCCCTGCATGCGCCGAGCGGCTTGAGAGCGGGCGGCCTCTCTCGAGGGCGCACGATCGCTTTCGGCCTGCTCGGCCCGGATGCGCTGAGTGTGCGCTATCGCTTCGATGGGCGCCTCAGATCGCAGCCGGTCGAACGCGGCACCGGCGCCTACTTGATCGTGCTGCCGGCTGCCAGCACCACTGGGACGATCGCGGTCACCTCCCGCGACGGCGGCTAGTCGGACGCGAGCGCCTTCTCAGCGGTCCATTTGCGCAGGAACGCCGCAGCGTCGTCCTCTTCGAGCGGGCGCGCGAACAGGAAGCCCTGGCCGCTGTCACAGCGTTGGCCCTGCAGCAGGCTCAACTCGTGCGTCTGCTCGATGCCCTCGGCGAGCGTCTCGATCGACAGCGCCTTGCCGAGCTGTACAAGCGTGCGGATGATCGTCTCGCCCTCCTTGTTGTGGGTCATCTGTGTGATGAACGAGCGGTCGATCTTGAGCGCGTCGACCGACAGCTGCTGAAGGCTTGCCATCGAGGAGTAGCCCGTTCCGAAATCGTCGATCGCCACGCGTACGCCGAGCTCCTTGACTCTGGCCAGGCGTATGGCGGTCTGCTGAACGTCTCGCATCAGCGCGGACTCGGTGATCTCGATCGTGAGCATGTCGGGCCTCAGATCGGTCTCGCGCAGCGTTCCTTCAACGTCGCTGACGAACTCGTCGGTATCGAGCTGTCGTGCGGAGACGTTGATCGCGACCCCGATCGGATGACCCGCTTCGCGCCAGCGAACACCCTGGAGGCATGCCTCCCAGAGAACCCATTTTCCGATCTCGACGATCAGCCCGGTCTCCTCCAACAGCGGGATGAAGTCGTTCGGCTGAACGGTGCCCCGCGCCTCGCTCTTCCAACGGATCAGCGCCTCCATGCCAGTCGGCGTCATGTCCTGGAGGCTGAAGGTGGGCTGGTAGACGAGGTAGAACTCGTCGTTGTCCAGCGCCACGCGCAGGTCCATCTCGAGTTCCATGCGCGACTGCACCGCCGTCTGCATGCCGGCTTCGAACTGCACATAGCGGTGGCGCCCGTCCCACTTGGCTTGATACATCGCGACATCCGCGTCGCGCAGCAGTTCATCGGCTGATTCGCGGTCGCCCGCGGCGATGCCGATGCTTGCGGTCAGCTGTAGGCAGCTCTGCCCGCGGCCCCCGAGCTTGAACGGCTGATCGAGGGCTTCGAGCAGACGCTCCGCGATCAGCTCTGGCCCGGACGTGAACGACAGCTCACTGGCGATCACAACGAACTCGTCGCCGCCGAGCCGCCCGACTGCGTCGCTCTCGCGCACCACGGCGGTCAGCCTCGCGGCGACAGCCTGCAACAGCTCGTCACCGGCAGCATGGCCAAGCGAGTCGTTGATCGCCTTGAAGTTGTCGAGATCGATGAACAGCGCGGCGAGCGGAGTCTTCTCACGCCGCGCGCGCATCATCAGCTGCTCGACGCGGTCGAGGATCAGGGTGCGGTTCGGAAGCCCGGTCAGGGCGTCGTGGGTCGCGAGGAACGCGAGCTCGCGCTGGCGGTGCTCCAGCTCCTTGTCAGCGGCTTGCCGGTCTGACTCGAAGGACTCGCACATGCGCACGAGCGTGACGTTGAGGCTGCGCTGCAGCATCGCGAGCGCCTCCTCCAGCACGCTGGGCTCGAGCGCTAGCTCGCTTGCGCATTCGCGCACCACCTCGCGCGCCGCGTCGCACCAGCGCAGACAGCGCTTGGTGACCTCGTTCAACGGCGCCGCGCGCTGGGAGGCGAGCTGGCCGAAGATCTGCCAGGCCTCCTGTCCGACCTCGCGCGCAACCTCGGCGCTCTCGCCTGACATCCAGCGCGCGACGGCGATCGTCGAGACCGCTCCGACCCGCGCAAAGCGCTCCTCGACAGCGGTCTCGAGCTGGCAGTCGGATTCGAGCGTGCGCTGTAGCATCGCCTCGACGACATCGTCCGTGCGTGCACTCAACGCCTGCCCGAGGCGCTGGAGCTGCTCGGCATCTGCATTGGACCTTGAGTGCGGCATCAGTCGAGCTGATCGGCAGCGATCTACGGCGTCTAAATCACTTGTCGGATTGGCCGCTTGCGTCTGTAAAAGCCAACTATGTGAACTAGATACGCACGTTTGGTCATTAAGACAACACGAATCCCAGGGGCGGGACTCCTCGCGCCACGAGCGCAGGCCCCAGCGCGAACCAGCTGTTGCCGGGAAGCCGGCGCCGATGCTCAGCGCGGCGCGCAGCTCGGCGTCGACCGTCCGCCGCTCGCGTCCGGCGAACGTCTCTCGCAGCCACTCCGATTCGGTGCATGCATGTTGCAGACATACGCGTCTGAGGGCGTCATCGACACGAACACCGCAAACCAAAGCGTTTAGCCGGAGTTGCCAGCGCTTGTCAGTGAAACCGGAGGTGCTTCGAGATAATAGATCAGCGTATCCGAGCTTCTGGAGCGTTTGGAGTGACGCTTCTCGAACAAACGTCCGGATTGCTTGTGCGATCGCCGCCTGAGCCTGATGCTGCTACCCGATCGACCGCGCATGCAGGCGGGCGACCCTGGTCCGTGAGCGCCCCGCCTGGGTGCGCGAGGCGCTCACGACGCCGGGTGGCGGCTGTGCGTTTGCTGCTTGCTAGGCGCTGTAGGCACTTGGTGCGGGGGGTGCTTCGCGGGTGTCGTTCAACAATGTCAAAAGCGCCTGCGCACTGGTCCCGCCCAGCACGCGCAGGCGATGTAGGCGGTAGGGGTCATCGCCCGGGTGGGCCCAGCCGGCCACGACGGTGGTCGAGCCGGTGAAGCCGGCCGTCTTCACCGCGGCTTCGACCGTCGGGTCGTAGTGGCCGGACGGGTAGCAGAACCAGTTGACGGGAACGTGGTAGCGCTGTTGCAGCGTCGCGCGCGCGATTGCCACCTGGTAATGGAGCTGTTCGGGATCCAGCGTGATCAGGTCGGCGTGGCTGATGCCCTGGGTATCGAGCTCCCAGCCAGCAGCCAGGAGACCACGGATCTGTCCCGGCCCGAGACCCCCCTGAGATGGCGGCAGTCCGCTCAGCTGGAGGTTCTCGTCGCCGACCCAGCCGAGCCGGCGCAATACCGGCAGCGCCTGCGTGAACTGCGAGTTGTATCCGTTGTCGAAGCTGATCACGATCGGCTTGCCGGTACCGAGCGACACGCCGTGGCGCCAGTAGGCCTCGACCTGGTCGAGCGTCACCGCGTGCCAGCCCGCGTCCTTGAGCGCCTGCATCTGTTCGGCGAACTCCGCAGGTTCGACGTACAACCCGGGAAACGGAGCGCCGGGAGGAGGGGCGGCGATCACGTGGTACATGAGGATCGGGACGGGATCCGCGCCCGGCGGGCCTGTCCGCGGGTTGGTGGAGGCACCGGCCACGACGGCGTGCGCGGCACGCGGGGCACGCGCATGTGCTACGAGCGACGTGGGCGGGCGGCTTGCGGAGCTCCCGCCCGAGCTACTCGCGAGCACGACCACCGCGGCCGCGAGCGCAGTCATGCCCGCGATCATGCAGCCGGCGAGGCGCCGGCGCCTGATGCTCCGCCGGCGCTCCTCACGACGTGTGCGCAGCTGCTCGATCTCCATCAGTCACCGCTCAAGCTTGACGGTAGCGTCTGCCCCGGCAGTGGAGGGTCTTCGCGCAGCAGCCGCGGTACGGTCACGAGCCGGTAGCCCCGCGCGCGCAGGTCGCGGATGATCGTCGGCAGCGCGGCAATCGTCTGCGCGCGCGTGCCGCCCGCGTCGTGCATCAGGATGATCGCGCCGGGGTGCGCGCCGGCGAGCGCTCGCTGGACGATCACTGAGACGCCCGGTTGCAGGTAGTCATCGGTGTCGGCCGACCACAGCACCATCAGCAGGTGCAGCGCGCGCAGCTCGCGGATCGTGGTTGGGTCATACGAGCCGTAGGGCGGACGGAACAGCATCGGTCGTGGGCCGCCGAGCAGCTCGATGCGCGCGATCTGTTCGAACAGCTCTTCGCGCTGGGCATGTGCGGACAGCCGGGCCATTTCGGGGTGGGTCTCGGTGTGATCGCCGATCACGTCGCCGTCCCTCAGCTCCCGCAGCGTCGAGGCGCTGAAGTAGCGCAGCATCTCGCCGATCTCGAAGAAGGTCGCGTGCACGTGGAAGTGCTCGAGCACGTCGAGAACGCCTGGCGTGTACGGACCGGGGCCGTCGTCGAATGTCAACGCGATGTCGCGTACGCGTTCGCTGCCTTCTTTGACGAACGGCGTATAGGCGAGCACCGAAGCGACAGTCGCGTCCTGGTCATCTTCGGGGATCGGCCGAGGAGCCGACTTCGTGCGGCGGGTGCTGATGCGCGCATGAGCCCGCGGCAGCACGCGGGGGCGGCCTGACCCGGACGTCAGGGCGACGATCACTACGAGTGCGACGATCGCGAGCGCCGCGGCGCTTCGTCGGCGGCGAACCTGTGCGCGGCGCGCCGGCGGCGCGCCGCGCCCGTGCGGTGCTCCACGTGCCCGCTCGCGGCGATCCTCAAAGTCCCAGTTCCAGCGAGGGCTCATGGCTGTTCCGGTTCCGGCCCGACCTGCTCGATGAATGCCGCGAGCGCCGCGACCTGTCCGGTGTGGCTGGCCAGGTGAAGGCGCGTCAGCGCCTTCAGCATCGGCGCCGGGTCATATCCGCTGAGCTCGTCCGCGCGCGGGTCGAGCAGTCCTTCCCGCAGGAAGCGTTCATCGACGAGCACTGTGCGACCGTCGATCAGTTTCACGCGGTGGCCGGCAAAGCTCGAGAAGCTCGGCGCGCTGGCGCGCGCGGCGCCATTGAGGTGGCACGCCGAGCACCCGTCGGCGACGATCAATCGAGCGCCCTGCTCGATCAGCTTCTGCTCGGGCGTGAACGGTGCGGTGACGTACGCGGGAACGCTCGCCGTACGCGCGGCGCCGGTCGTGCCGCTTGCGCCGCAGCCGTACAGCGCAAGCGTGAGCGCGGCGGCGAGCAGGGCTCCGGCGATGCGACGAGCGCGTGCCGGCTGAGTCCTCGGCCGATCTCGGAGCGGCGGCTGAGGCGTGGCGTCGTCTTGGGAACAGGGGTGCGGGGCGTCGAAGGTCATCGCGAGGCGTGCCAGGGCAACGCGGACGCTGCTGCTGAACGTGCGGCTGTGGTGCCGGCAATCCTTACATGCGGCCGCATCGACGAGCGTGAGCCGATCTCGGCCGGATGCGAGCGGGAGCTCAGTCTGGTTTAGGCTTATGACATATGGGTACAGCGAAGCCATCAGGAATCAGGTGTCGGGGCGACGGGGACGCAGCGAGTCGCCGTTGTGGTCGGTCGGCGCAATGCCCCCGATCAAAGCACTCCGGCGAGTCGCAGATGACATCACGAGGAGCGGAGAAGAGATGAGACTGAAGTTTGAGAGATCCCCCGAGCGGGCGCGCGTCGCGCCTGGGCATGCGCACCTCGCCGCCTTCCTGCTCGCGGTTTCGGTCGTGGCGCTCGGAGCCGCGTCGCCGGCACTGGCGGAGTCACCGCTGAAGGAAGACTTCCTTCCGTTCGCGGACTGCCCCGTGGAAACGGCAGCCAGCTGCTTCATCGCTGAAACGACGAGCGGCGAATTCGTGATCGATCGCAAGACGGTGCCGATCGAGCAGACGGTCACGCTCCAGGGTGGACTGCCCACGACCGCCTACACACCGCAGCCGGTGATCGGGGCCGTTGGGGGCGACACGCTGTCAAAGACGCCTCTCACGGTGCCTGGTGGGCTACTCGGCGTCAATGGGCTGGAAGGGCTGGGCGGTGAAGTGACGGCGACCGCGGAAATCGCGGGGCCGCCGAGCTTTGTGACCGTAAGCAGGCAGGCGCTCGTCCTGCGTAGCGGAGCAGCCGTCACGCTGCCGATCAAGGTCAAGCTCAGCAACGAAGCGCTCGGCGAAGAATGCTACGTCGGCTCTGATGCGGAACCGATCGTGCTGCACCTCACGGTCGGCACCACCAGCCCCCCGACCCCCGCCAAACCGATCCAGGGCAGCGCGAGCGTCCTCGAAGGACGGGCGAAGGGCAAAATCACGCGTATCGCGAAAGTCTCGCTCGTCGACAACGATTTCGCGGTTCCAGCGGCGAGCGGCTGCGGCGGCAGCGCTTCGGCCGTGATCGATCTCGTGGTCGATGCCGACATCGGCCTGCCCTCGCCGGCTGGATCGAACACAGCGATCATGAACGGCTCGCTCGAAGAAACGACTGCTGCGTTCGCTGCGAAGTACAAACCGAAGCCCAAAAAAATCAAGAAGTAGTCCCACCTCCTCAGGGCTCGGGTGTTCTCGGGTTGGCGGCGTGCTGAAATAGGTGGGCAGCGCGCCGCCGTCCACATGGAGCGTCCAGGATGAACCCGAGCCGGATCGCAGAGCCGCCCGTCGCGCCCGGGCCGACACGCGGGCGTCTCGAGGTGATGGAGCTCGACGTCTCGGGCATGACGTGCGGCTCCTGCGCGGCGCGCGTCCAGCGCAAGCTCTCGCGCCAGCCGGGCGTGAGCGAGGCGCTCGTCAACTACGCGACCGGCCGCGCGACCGTCGAGCTGGAGCCTGGCGCGCTCGACGCCGAGCAGCTCGTCGCCGCCGTGCGGAGCGCCGGCTACGACGCCGCGCCGGCGCCCTCGAGCGCGCGCGAGCAGGCGAGGACGTTCGAGGAGCTCGAGCTCGGCGAGGCGCGCGAGCAGGCCAACCTGGTCCGCCGGATCGCGCTCGCGGTGCCGCTGGCCACGGCGATCGCGGTGCTCACCTACACGCAGCCGCACGATCAGACGGCGCGCTGGATCGTCGCGGCGCTGGCGGTGCCCGGTGCAGTTCTGGTGCGGGCTGCCGTTCCTGCGCTCGGCATGGACGCGCGCGCGCGCGCGCGCCACCAACATGGACACGCTGATCGCGCTAGCGACGCTCGCGGCGTTCGTCTACTCGACCGTGATGCTGCTCACCGCCGACTCCGTCTACGAGCACGGCGTGCCGGTCGGCAAGTTCGACATGCCGCTCTACTACGACATGGGGGCGATCATCATCGCAGCGCTGCTGATCGCCCGCTGGTGTGAGGCGAAGGCACGCAGCAGCTCGGGGCGCGCCGTGCGCGAGCTCGCGCAGCTGGGCGCGACGCAGGCGCGCCTGCTCGATGCCGACGATCCGAGCGCGGCCGAGCGGCTGGTGCCGGTCGAGCAGGTACGGCGCGGCGACGTCTTTCGCGTGCGCCCCGGCGACAGCATCCCGGTCGACGGGATCGTGATCGCGGGCGCCTCGGCGGTCGACGAGTCGATGCTGACCGGCGAGTCGCTGCCGGTGGAGAAGGGGGTGGGCGCGCTGTTGACCGGCGCGACGCTGAACGTCGACGGCGTGCTGCAGGCGCGCGCGACCGCGGTCGGCGCCGACACGGCGCTCTCGCAGCTGGTCGCGCTGGTCGAGCGCGCGCAGGCCTCCAAGCCGAAGATCCAGCGGCTCGCCGACCAGATCGCCGGCGTGTTCGTGCCCGTCGTGCTCGTGCTCGCGGCGCTGACGCGCGCTCGTCTGGGTGCATCACCGGCGACGGCCTGCAGGGGATGTTCGCCTCGATGCACCTGCAGCGCGGCATGGACGCGACGATCGCGGTGCTGATCGTCGCCTGCCCGTGCGCGCTCGGCCTCGCCACGCCGGTTGCGATCCTCGTCGGCACCGGCCGCGGCGCGCGGCTCGGGCTGCTGATCCGCAGCGCCGAGATCCTCGAGCGCAGCCAGGATCTCGACACGATCGTGCTCGACAAGACCGGCACGGTCACGACCGGCGAGCTCTCGCTCGTCGACGTCTGGAGCGCCCCCGGCGAGGATCGCGATCGTCTGCTCGCGCTCGCCGCCGCCGCGGAGGCCGGCTCCGAGCATCCCGTCGCGCTCGCGGTCGTGGCCGCCGCCCGCGAGCATGGACTCGAGCTTGCGCACGCGAGCTGAGTTCCGCTCGATCCCCGGTCGCGGCGTGCGCGCGGTGCTGGACGGCGCGAGCGTGTGGGTCGGGCGACCGACCTCGGCTCGACGCACGGGTCCGCGCTGGCGTGCTGTGCTCGAGCGCTGGGAGGGGAGCGGTCGCACGGCGGTCGTCGTCGAGCGCGATCAGCAGGTGCTCGGCGCGCTCGCGCTGGCCGACACGATCAAGCCCGAGGCAGCGGCGGCGATCGCGGGGCTGCGCAGCATGGGCATCGACGTCCAGCTGCTCACGGGCGACAACCCGCGCGCCGCGCAGGCGGTCGCCGCGGCGGTCGGCATCGAGCACGTGCGCGCGGGCGTCAGCCCGCGCGGCAAGCTCGAGGAGATCGCTCGCCTGCAAGGCGAAGGCCATCGCGTCGGGATGGTCGGCGACGGCGTCAACGACGCCGCTGCGCTCGCGCAGGCCGACCTCGGGATCGCGATGGGAACCGGCGCCGGCGCCGCGATCGAGGCGGCCGACATCAGCGTGCTCTCCGGTGACCTGCGCGGCGTCGCGCGCGCTCTGCGCCTTGCGCGGGAGACCTACACGATCGTGCTGCAGAACCTGGGCTGGGCCTTCGGCTACAACCTGATCGCGCTGCCGCTGGCGATGACCGGCCTGCTCAGCCCGGCGCTCGCCGCAGTCGCGATGGGCATCTCGAGCATCACCGTCGTGGCCAACAGCCTGCGGCTGCGCGGCTTCGGTCGGCCCGGGCACCCGACACCCGTACGCAGCCAGACCCGGCGGCTGGCGAGCATCGCTACCGCCGCGGTCATACCGGCCGTACTGCTCGGCGGTCTGGTGCTTGCCGACCCGGACTCGTTCGCCGTGCCCCGGAGCGCTTCGGTCACGCTCGCCGAGCCGGCTGGCCAAACGCTCGAGGTCTACGCTGAATCGCTGCGGCCGGGCCAGGCGAACCTCCATCTCTACCTCGAGGGCACGACGAGCGCTCGCGTCAGCTTTCGCTCGATCTTGATGCGCGCGAGCTCAGCTACGGGCAAGCGCGCTCACGTCGGCTTCTACCAAGCCGGCACCGGGCACGAGATCGCGGAAGTGCGTCTCACCCGCGGCGTCTGGGAGTTCCACATCGCCGGCGCCGACGGCGCCGGGCATCCCCTGAGCGGCTCGTTCACGCTCCCGATCAACTAGCGGGTCCGGGCGCTCACTCGGCGGCAGCGTAGATGGGCCGTTGGCGCCTACAGCGCGAGTTGCATCGCGGCGAACATGTACGCCATGCCGAGCGTCATCGCGAACATCGAGGCGCGCAGATCGCGGAAGCAGACCAGCGGCTCGGCCGCCGAGATCGAGACCGCGCCGCCCGGCGTGACCGTGGCGCTCGCGCGCAGCAGCGTCCGGTGGTCGACCTCGCGCATGCGGTCGCTCACCCACAGCAGCGACTGTGCGGTGAAGTAGGCGACGAGCAGCCAGGTGATCGGCGCCTGGAACCCGCTCGGCGACCACATGTATGCCATCGCGCCGAGGTCGATCGCCATCACCAGCCACAGCACGTTGATCGCCCGCCCGTCCAACGCCTGGGCGAGCATCCATGCGGTAGCGGCCAGCGCGCCATTGGCGAACGCCAGCTGCCAGAAGCCACTGGGGATGTTGAAGTGGTCGATTGAGGCCGGCGCGAACATGAATGCCATGCCGAGCGCCATCAGCACGTGCCCGGAATGCCAGATCCGCCGCTGGCCGTCGCTGTCGAGCACGTGACGCGCGTGGATCACGAGGATCACGGCGAACACGAGCGTCCAGATCACCGCGAGCCACGCGGGAAGGATGTTCGTCGTGCCATGGGCACCGATGCTCATCGACATGCCGCCGACCGATGTCGAGTGGCCGCCGCCACCGTGACTCATGCTCATCGAGCCCATGAGCTCGCGAAAGTATCACACGAAAACAGCTATGCCGCCGCGTCTGCCGGGGTGCGACGCGCGAGCCGCGTCCGGTGCGATCGCTAAGCAGGCTTGGCGAGGCTGTAGCCGGCCTCTTCCACGGCGCCGCGCACAGCCTCGCCATCGAGGTTACTGCCGCTGACGACGACGGCGCCGCTCGCAAGCTCGACATCCACGTCGCTGACACCGGGGAGCGCGCCGACCTCGGCGCCCACAGCCGTCACGCAGTGCTCGCAGGTCATGCCGGCGACCGTGTAGGTCTGTCGTTCGCTATCGCTCATGAAGCACGATTTTATCGGAGGGGAGTGGCGGGCCCGTGTGCGGCGAGCGTCACGCGCGTGCCGATCGGCAGCGTCTGCTCGCCGTGAACCCGCGCCAGCAGCAGCTGCGAGCACTGCACCTGCTCTGAATCCGGCACGGGATCGGCGTCCTGTGATTGGCGGGCGCCAGCCGGCTGGTCGGGGCGGATGTGCAGCAGCGCGTCATGGCCGTAGTAGCGGCAGCGCTCCACTCGTCCGCCGAGCCCGTTCGGCGCGAGCCCGTGATCGCTGCCATCCGCGCGGACGCGCACCTCGAGTTGCTCGGGGCGGATCATCACGACACCTGCCGCCGCGTCGCTCGCCTGTGGCTGCTCGCGCAGCTGGAGCTCACCGAGCGTAGTCAGCGCGACACCGTGCTCGAACTTGGCCGCGAGCACGTTGACCGCTCCGAGGAAGCGCGCGAGGCGCTCATCGGCGGGCCGCTCGTACAGCTCGGCAGGCTCTCCATGCTGAATGATCCGGCCATCACGCAGCACCGCGACGGTGTCCGCGAACGACAACGCCTCCTCCTGGTCGTGAGTCACCAGCACCGTGGTCACGCCCTGCTCGCGCAGCAGCGTGTGGACCTCCTCGCGCACCCGCGTTCGCAGCGACGCATCGAGCGATGAGAACGGCTCGTCCAGCAACAGCGCCTGTGGCCGGCGCGCCAGCGCACGTGCGAGCGCGACGCGTTGCTGCTCGCCGCCCGAGAGCTCATGCGGCAGCCGTTTGGCCAGCGGCGCGATCCCCACCATCTCCAGCAGCGCTGTCACCTGCTGGCCACGACGCTCGCGCCGGGGCAGCCCGAAGCCAACGTTCTGCTGGACGCTCAGGTTTGGAAACAGCGCCCCTTCTTGGGGCACGTATCCAATGCTGCGCTGCTCAGGCGGCAGGTAGGTGCGGCCGTCATCGAGCGTGTAAGCCGCCGAGCGACACACTGCCTCGCTCGGCGCGCTCGAAGCCGGCGATCACTCGCAGCAGCGTCGTCTTGCCGCAGCCGGACAGGCCCAGCACGGAGGCCAGAGAACCGGCAGGCACGTCGAGCTCGAGCCCCTGGAGCACGGGTGCGCCCGCGTAACCCTTCCACAGGCCATCGACCGAGAGCAGGCTCACGAGCGCGATCCCGTGCGCGTGAGCGGTCCCATACGGCGACTCAGCAGATAGGCGGGAATCGCCGAGATCAGCACCATCAGAGCAGCGTATGGGGCTGCCGCGCCATAGGAGAATTCGGAGGTGTACGCCCAGAACTGCGTGGCGAGCGTGTTCACGCCGGTCGGGTGCAGCAGCAGCGTCGCGGTCAGCTCGGTGGCCGAGGAGATGAACACCAGCGCGAACGCCGCGCCGAGGCCTGGTGCGATCAGTGGCAGCGTCACGCGCCGCCACACGCTCGCCGGCCGAGCGCCCAGCGAGCGTCCCACCTCCTCCAGGATGCGGCGGAGACTGACCCATCGCCGAGCGCACGCCGACGAGCGCGAGCGGCAGGAACAGGATCGCGTAGGCGACGATCAGCTCGAACGCGCTCTGATAGAGCGAGAAGGCGTAGCGCACCGAGAAGGACACGAGCCCGAGCGCGATCACCAGGCCGGGGAGCGCCATCGGCAGGTATGCCAGCCGCTCAAGCAGCACCGTGACGCGATTGCGATGGCGGATCGCGAGTGCGCTCAACGGTACTGCGAGCGCGGTCGCGAGCACGGCTGCGGCGGCGCTATAGGCGGCCGTGTGCTCTGCTGCGGAGAGGATCGAAGCGGACGGCAGCGTGGTCGAGCTGCCCCGCACCATCCAGTAGACGAGCGAGCCCATCGGGACGCCGAGCGCGAGCGCGCTGAGTGCGGCGAGTCCCACCAGCGTCGGGGCCGTGAGCCGTCCCGAGCGCAACCCTGGGGGCCACTCGGCGTGCGCCGGGCCCCGACCTCGCGGATCGCCCGCGCGCTGAGAGGGAGAGCTCGCCGGCGAGCGCTGCGATGCTGAGCGCCACCAGCACCAGCGAGAGCACGCACGCCGCGACCGTGTCGAAGCCGAGCTTGAACTCCGTGAAGATCTCCACGGTGAACGTTTGGTACTGGACGATTTCGAACGCGCCGTACTCAGCCAGCAGCGCGAGCGTCACGAGCAGGCAGCCGCCGAGCACCGCTGGGCGATATCTGGCGCAGCGTGACGCGCCAGAACGCTCGCCACGGGCCGAGCCCGAGGCTGCGTGCGGACTCCTCCAGCCCGGCGTCGAGGTTCGCCAGGGCGCTGGCCACCGGCAGGTACACCAGCGGATACAGCGACAGCGTCATGATCATCACGGCCGCCAGATAGCCGTGCAGCGCGGGATCGATCGAGACCCAGCCGAAGCCGACGACGAAGTCCGGCACGCCGAGCGGCAGCACGAGCGCCACGGCCCACAGCCGGCGGCCGGGCAAGGCCGTGCGCTCGACGCACCACGCCGCCGCGACCCCGAGCGCTGCGCAGAGGATCGTGCATGCGAGCGTCAGACGGATCGTGTTCCACAGCAGCACCGCCACCGAGTGGCGCAGCAGCAGTCGCTGCACTTCGCTCCAACCCGACTGCTGCGCCTCGACAACCAGGAAGGTCAGCGGCAGCAGCACGAGCGCGGCGGCGAGCGCGCCGCCGCTGACGCTGACCAGCGGCCAACGCCGCCTGCCCGACAGCGCGCGCATGAAGCGCTCGGAGATCGGGGTGGGGGGCGCGATTGTGCTCACGGTCGGTCCTAGAGCAGTCCGAGCTTCTGCTCCAGGCCGAGCGCTTCGCTGCCGTCTCCCAGTTCGGCCGGTGTCACCGCCGCAGGGTCGAGCTCTGCGAACGGGCGCAGCCCGGAGGCCGGAGCCACGCCGGGGCGCAGCGGGTACTCGTAGCTGTGGCTGTGGGCGATCGTCTCCTGGCCTGCGTGGCTGACGAGAAAGGCGAGGAACCTCTGGGCCGCGGCCTGGTGTGAGCTCGACTTCAGCACAGCCGCGCCCGACACGTCCACGAGGTCGCCCGGGTCTCCGGCGGCGTAGTAATGCAGCGCCGAGTGCATTGCGCCCGCGCCGATCTCAGCGCGCAGGCGAAACCAGTAGTAGTGGTTGATCAGCCCGACGGCGCTCTCGCCGTTGTTGACCTGTGCGACGACAGTCTCGTTGTCGGGGTAGGTCTTGCTGTTCGCCTGCAGGCCCTTCAACCAGCGTTCGGCGGCCGCTTTGCCGTCGGACTTCACGATCGATGTGATCAGCGGCTGGAAGTCCGTCTCCGAGGGCGCGAAGCCGAGCTTTCCCTTCCACTTCGGCTCTGCCAGTTCGAGGATCGAGCTCGGCAGTTGCGAGGCTTTGATCTGGGCGGTGTTGTAGACGAGCACGGACACGCGCGCGGACACGCCCACCCAGTCGCCGTGCGCCGAGTCGTAGCGGCTGGGAACCGCCGCGAGCGTCGAGGGCGCGACCGCAGCCAGCAGCCCGCGCTCGCGCAGCGCTTCGAGCACCGGTGTGTTCTCCGTGTAGAAGACGTCAGCCGGCGAGCTCGAGCCCTCCTGCATGATCTGGTCGCCGAGTTCGGCCTCGTCGCCGGTGCGAACGTTCACGGTGATCCCTGTCTGCTTCTCAAACGCCGCCACGAGCGCGGCGGTTGTCTGTTCGTGCTGGCCGTTGTACAGCGTGATCGCCGTGCCACCATGCCCCGCAGAGGAGCCGCAGGCGCTCAACACGAGCGCGACGATGGCCAGCCGGGCGCCGAGAAGGGGGAGCTTGCCGCGGTTCATGTCTGTAAATCCGATCTGTGGGGTCGGGATGAAAAGCGGACGGTACCACAGCTACTTAGGGTTGCCTAACTTCACACGAGCACGCAGGTTCGCCGCTGAATACGTGAGAATCACGGTATGCATGTGACCGCCAAGGCCGACTATGCGGTGCGGGCCGTCGTCGAGCTCGCCGATAGCGCTCAGGGCTCGCCGCGCAAGGTGGACGAAGTTGCGCAGGCCCAGAGCATTCCCGTGTCGTTCCTGGAGAACATCCTCACGCAGCTGCGCTCGTCTGGGATCGTGCGCAGCCAGCGCGGCCCCGAGGGCGGCTACTGGCTTGCTCATCCCGCCGACGAGGTCTACCTCGCGGACATCATCCGCGCGGTTGAGGGGCCGCTGGTGGGCGTGCGCGGGCAACGTCCCGAGGAGGTCGAGTACGCGGGCTCCGCGGAGAGCCTGCAGCAGGTGTGGGTCGCGCTGCGGGCCAACCTGCGCAAAGTGCTCGAGAACGTGACCGTCGCCGATGTCGCCGCCGGCAGGCTGCCCAAGGAGGTGCTCGCGCTTACGCGCGAGGAGCAGGCTTGGCAGACGCGCTGACCAGGCGTCGATCGGGGGTAGTCGCGTCATGTCGGTTGTATGAGATCGGCCCCAATTGGGCTGTTCTTGGGGTACCCTGTAAATGGTCCCCGCCAGCGTTTGTCAAGGGTTTCGCTACCCGCTTCGCAGGCCGTCCGGACGCCCCGCAATCGCTCCCCAGCACCACCTCACCAAAGGAGATCCCGTCGATGTCAGCCTCGCCCCCAGCCGTTTCGTCCGCCCCGAACGCCGCGGCTACCGACGCCGCCGAGGCGGCAGTAGAGGCGATCACCGGTGCAGCCACGCAGGACACCACGTTCTCGCTTGCGCTGACGCAGGATCAGAAGGACATCCGTGACTGGGTGCACGGGTTCGCTGCCGACGTGATGCGTCCGGCGGCGCATGAGTGGGACGAGAAGGAGAAAACCCCTTGGCCGATAATCCAGGAGGCCGCTAAGATCGGGCTCTACGGCTTCGAAGGGCTCGCCCAGTTCTTCGCCGACCCGACCGGGCTGATGCTGCCGATCGTCAACGAGGAGCTGTTCTGGGGCGACGCCGGCATCGGCATGTCGATCATGGGCACGGCTTTGGCCGTCGCCGCGATCTTCGGCCAGGGCTCGGGCGAGCAAATCGGCGAATGGATCCCGCGCTGCTTCGGTACGCCTGAGGATGTAAAAGTCGCGGCGTTCTGCGCCTCTGAGCCGAATGCGGGCTCCGATGTGTCGGCCGTGCGTACCCGCGCTCGCTTTGACGAGGCGGCAGGCGAGTGGATCATCAACGGCCAGAAGGCGTGGGCGACGAACGGCGGCATCGCAGATGTACACGTCGTGATCGCCACCGTGGACCCGGAGCTTGGCTCCAAAGGCCACGCTGCGTTCGTAGTGCCGATGAGCGAAGCCAAGGGCATCTCCCAGGGCACCAAGGTCTCCAAGCACGGTCTGCGCGCCTCGCACACCGCCGATGTATTCCTCGACGACTGTCGAGTCCCAGCGGGCTACGTGCTAGGTGGCAAGGAGAAGCTGGACGAACGGATCGCGCGGGTGCGCGAGGGCAAGAAGGGCAACTCGCAGGCCGCGATGCAGACGTTCGAGTCCTCGCGGCCCACGGTTGGCGCCCAGGCGCTCGGCATCGCCCGGGCCGCGTATGAGTACTCGCTCGAGTACGCCAAGGAGCGCGAGCAGTTCGGCCGCAAGATCATCGAGAACCAGGCTGTTGCGTTCACGCTGGCGCGCATGAAGCTCGAGATCGACGCCGCGCGGCTGCTCGTGTGGCGCGCATCGTGGATGGGTCGCAGCGGCGTGAAATTCGAGAACGCAGAGGGCTCGATGAGCAAGCTGAAGGCAGGCGAGGTCGCCGTGTGGGTCACGGAGCGCGCGATCCAGATCCTCGGCGGGAACGGCTACACGCGCGAGTTCCCGGTGGAGCGCTGGCACCGCGACGCGAAGATCTACGACATCTTCGAGGGGACTGCCGAGATTCAGCAGCTGGTGATCGCTCGCGCGATCAGCGGCATGCACATCAAGTAGGTCTGGGGCTGGGTTTTCGGGGTGGTGCGCGTCCGTGCTATAGCGTCGCTGAGGCCCGGAGCAGCGGCGCTCGAAAAGGCTGCTCGCGCCAGTTCTCGCGCCAGTCATGCAAGATCTGGGTCGTGTCCGGCGTCGCGTAGCGCGTCGAGCAGGTCGCCGGCAGGGCCCACGCAGGGTTCGACGCCTCGAGGTCCATGCGCGGAGGCGATCACCAGGCGGGCGGCGGTGGCCCGATGAGTGGGCGATCTTGCCTCCATCTGTCCGTCGCAAACGGTTGAAGATCCATCAGCGCGGAGCTATCGTTGGGGATGCGCTGTCACCCCAGCGCGTCCTCTGAGTCAGTGCTCGCCCCACGCGCGAGTCGGCGATGAAGGAGCAAGGGACTTGGTCTCGGGATCGTCGCCTCCATTCACGGTCGTGGCGCGTGGGGTCCGATCCGAAGGAGATGACATGACTCAAGATCCGATGTTCAAGAAGGCGGTCCGGGCCCGCATGGCCGAGACGGGTGAGAAGTACACCCAAGCTCGGCGCGCTCTGCTTACGCCCTCTGGTAATGGGCGTACAGACGTCACATCGAAGTTGCCCTCGATCGCGCCATCCTCCTCCTCCTCCATTGTTACTCGGTGGGATGAGACCTGGCATCGACTGCACGAGTGGACCAACGGGCAGGCCCCTGCCGAGCGCCTTGCTGCCCAAGTTCTGCTTGCCGAGGGCTTCTCTAATCTCGATCCCAGCCATCCTCTGGGCGGGCCCGACCGCGGTAAGGACGCGCTCCTCACCAAGGACGGCGCGCGCTGGGTCATGGCCGTCTACTTCCCGCGTGGCTCGCAGCGGTTCACTGATATCAAGAAGAAGTTCTTGGCCGATCACGAGGGGGTCGCGGCGAACGACGCCAGTGGGATGGCGTTCGTGACAAACCAGGTGCTCACTCTGGATCAGCGCAAGCAGCTCCGGGAGTCCATCACTACGCCGGTGGAGATCTTTCACGTCGAGCGCGTTACGGCGATCCTCGACCAGCCCGCAATGCACAGTGTGCGGGCACAGTTCCTCCAGATCTCAGCGGCAGCTCCTTTGGTCGCGGAGGAGCTGCCGACCCCGCGTGCCATCCTCGATGCGGCTACGCCGCCACCGGGTGCACCTGACCATCGGATGGTCTATGACGGGATGATGCTGCTGCACGTGGTGGCAGTGCCAGCTCCCGCCGGTTTGCGCCATCCCGAGGCCAGCGATCCACGGTCCGCGCTCGCTGAGGCTTCAACGCGGGCGGGGGAGCTGGCTGCCAGATGGCCGTCACAGGTCAGCCTTCTGGCGCGCCGGCTTGCGGAGGGCTGGCAGCCGATGGCGCCGCATGTGTGGGGGGCAGGGAGGACGTTCTCGGATGCCGACATGCTCGTGCGCCATCCTTCTGCGGCGACCTCGTTCGTCACCCGGAGCGCTGTTCTGTGCGTCGATCGCACCTGGACCACGCGGATCTATGACGACGCCGGAGAATTTTCGTTCAACGCCGCGCGTGAGCCCGAGGTGGCCGCCGAGCTGTTGGTGTCCCTGGGCGTAGCCGCTTCGCTGCTCGAATCCCTTTCCGGTCTGACTGGTGTGGACATCGTGGTCCAGATCGCGGCAGCACCGTCGGGCACCACGTTGGTGGCGTCTGAGCGGGCGGTGAGCGGGGGCCGGTTTGGTGAGCCGGAGGGGAGCCTCCGCAGCCCGGCCGCTGAGGTTCGTAGTCACTATCTCGACAGCGCCCGCTTCGCGCTCGACGAACTCCGCGACCCATACCGAGCGGCAGAGCAGCTGATCGGGCCCTGGCTTGCCACGTTTCGCAGCGATGATCTGTTCGTCCGGCTGCGCGACAGCTGACCCGCTGGGGCTGATGAGGAAGAGCCGAGCGCCGTCCGATGTCCGCCGATCCGAGCCGCGGGCATGCGCCAGTCTTCGAGCATGTGGCGCGTGAGGTGGATATGCCGCTCGACTCGAAGGCAGGGCAGGCGGCCCGCGCGCACCGCCTCGTAGATCCAGCTTGTCTTGACCGAGTCCGTGTAGGGAGAGCCGAGGGCTCGCGATGCGAACTCACGGGATACCGTCGAACAGCCGCCCAGCCGGCACCTCGAGCGCTTCGGCCAGGGTCACGACCGTGGGGAATCGGGGTGCTCGGTTTGCGCCCTCGATCTTTGAGATGGCCGTGGTGTGTAGGCCAGTGGCCCGTGAGAGGTCCTCTTGGGACCACCCGCGCTCAGCGCGTAGCGCCTTGAGGTTGGCCGCGAAGTGTTGGAGTGGGCTCACCCCTGGTAGCTTCTGGCCGCTAGCCCAAGAAGCCAAGAGACATATCGTCAACCTTTCGGTAGAGTCCGGCCGCGTGAAGCTCGGATACGGACCGATCCGCGCAGGCGGGCAAACGGAGATGAACTCCCACCGGCGCGGTCGATCGTCTCGTTTACTGGTCCTAACAACCAGAACCAATCTGGTCCCTATAGGCTGCCCGTCATGCGGCTAATGGGCCGCGTTTACTGATCAGAGGACCAGCTCGGCATGAGCGATATTCACGGGACGCAGGACTGCAATAGACGGCTATCGGCCACCATGCGTGGGGCTGTGGGCATGAGGCGCGTGGTTTTGTTGGTTGTGCTTGCGTTGATGGTCTGGCCGGTGGTGTCTGTTCTTGCCTCGCCGGGGGTCGGTCGCGCGAGCGAGACCGTTGGTCGGAGTGATACTGCTGCTGTAGTGGCGCGTCGGCAGCGGCTCGCCGAGCTGGATGTGTCGGCTGCGGCGGTGAAGTTGTTGGCGGGGAATGTGCTGGCGGGAACCGCGACGGTCGGCAACGTCGGCTCGGTGCGGGCGCGGTCCTCTACGGCGGACGTGGCGTGGAAGTCGGCAGGCAGTGGTGGTCTTGTCCAGCTTGGCCGGTTCACAGTGCCCGCCTTGAAGCCTAGTCAGCGCCACAAATCAGATTTCCAGGTGGACGTGCCCAAGGGTGCTTCGGGCGAGTATGAGGTCAGCGTTTGCACGGATGTCCTCGGTCAGATTCAGGAGCGCACCAAGAAGAACGCCTGCCGCGACGCGGGGGTCATCACGATCCCCGGTTCTGGCGTGAAGGCGTCGGCGCCGACAGGCCCCGAACCGTCATTGCCTCCCCCTGCTGCCCCAACTACACCAGGTGGCACGCCGACGCCTCCGGCTTCAAATCCGCCGGATACTGTGATCGACAGTGGCCCGACCAGCCTGATCGGCGCGGCCTCGGTGACCTTCACGTTCCACGGCAGCGATACGAACGACACTTTCCAGTGCAGTCTCGACGGAGCACCGTGGGCGTCCTGTAGCAGCCCGCAGCAGTACAGCTCGCTTGCCGAGGGCGCGCATACGTTCCAGGTGCGCGCGGTCAACGCTGCTGGTGAAGTGGACCCGACGCCGGCCAGCGCGTCGTTCACGGTCGAAGCCACCCCGCCGCAGACAACGATCACGAGCGCTCCGAGCGGGCGCGTCCCGATTGGGGAAGTCTCGATCTCGTTCGCGTCCACTGAGGCTGGCAGTTCTTTTCAGTGCAGCCTCGACGGCGCCGCCTACAGCTCGTGCAACTCACCCGATGTGATCAAGGACCCCGCGGCGGGTCCGCATACCTTCTCGGTGCAGGCGACCAATCAGGTCGGAGTCAAGGAAACCGCTGCGCCACCGTCGGTGTCGTGGAGTTCGGTCGAACCACAGCATGACCTCTGCGGCACGATCTCAAGCAACACAACGATCGGACCCGACTACGCCGGCGTCTACACCCTCGACAACTGCACCCTTGATGTGCCGTCGGGGGTGACGCTGACGGTCGATCCTGGAACGATCATTAAGGCTAGCGGGGGCTCGGAGTGTAACGTCGAGGGGTGTTCTACGACGTGTTTGTATGAGTGTTCGATCTCGGTTGAGGGTACGCTGGACGCGGTTGGTTCGGCCGAGGATCCGATCACGTTCACGTCGATCAACGACAACTCGGTTGGTGGGGACACCGGGACTGGCTCGCCGGCGGCGAGTGATTGGTACGGGCTCGCGGCTGAGGGGTCGGGTGCGCTCGATATTGAGCATGCGACTATTGCTTATGCCCAAGAGGCGGTGCAGACGATCTATTCGGGTGCGGTCACGCTCACCGATGATCAGCTGAACACAGACCAGCTTGGCCTCGGCTCGCCGAACGCTGTTGCTGGCTCGCCGATCAAGGTGACGAATAGCTCGATCGACGGCGGCATCGACATCAACTGTGCGCCCTCCCTGACTGTCACCGGCAACACCGTCACCGGTGGGATCGATAATTACTGTGACGCGGTCGGGGCTGAAGTGCCCAGCGTTGTTGATATCGCCAACAACCACGTGACGATCCCCGCAAGCGCCTCCGAAGGCTCACCGGCGATCGGTGTGGCGGCCTCAAACCTCAACTTCACCGCGCTTGCGAGCAACACGATCACGGCCTCTTCGTCATCCAACGCCGTTGCGGTCGACGGCGAGGTCAACGTGTCGCAGGCCATGCCCGCCACCTCGTTTGCTTGGGAGATCTCTGGGTACGCCACGGTGGATGTGCCGTCGGGGGTGACGCTGACGGTCGATCCTGGAACGATCATTAAGGCTAGCGGGGGCTCGGAGTGTAACGTCGAGGGGTGTTCTACGACGTGTTTGTATGAGTGTTCGATCTCGGTTGAGGGAACGCTGGATGCTGTGGGCACTGAAGCTGAACCGATCACGTTTACGTCGATCAACGACAACTCGATCGGCGGGGCGACGGGCAGCGGCACACCAGCGGCGGGGGAATGGCAGGGGATCGCGGCTGAGGGGTCGGGCGGGACGCTCGATATTCAGCATGCGACTATCGCTTATGCGGGAGCGGCGGTGCAGACGCTCTATTCGGGTGCGGTGACGTTGAACCATGACCTGACCAACGGAGGGGGCGTGTCTTCCCCCAATGCTGGTGCTGGGTCGTCGGTCACGTTGACGAACAGCTCGATCGATGGCGGCGTCGACGTCAACTGTGCGCCCTCCTTGACGGTTACCGGCGACACGATTACCGGTGGACAGGGAATCGAGAATTATTGTGACGCGGTCGGGAGCGCTGTCGCCAGCGTCGTTGATATCGCCAACAATCACGTGACGATCCCCGCCGGCGACGGCAATACGCCAGCGATCAGCGTGGCGGCCGCGAACCTCAACTTCACTGCGCTGGCGAGCAATACGATCACGGCCCCCTCGGAAGCTAACGCCGTTGCCGTCAATGGCGAGGTCAGCGTGTCGCAGACGATGCCCGCCACACGGTTCGCTTGGGAGATCTCTGGCTACGCCGCCGTGGATGTGCCGGCGGGGGTGGCGTTGACGGTCGCGCCGGGCGCGGTGATCAAGTCCAGCGAAGGAAGCGGCAACGACGTCAAGGGGTGCGGGGGTTATGCGTGCTCGATTTCGGTTGAGGGAACGCTGGACGCGGTCGGCTCGGTCAGCGAGCCGATCACCTTCACCTCGATCAACGACAACACGATTGGCGGGGCGACGGGCAGCAGCACACCAGCCCAAGGGGAATGGCAAGGTATCAGTGTGGGTAACGAAGGCGAAGTCGATCTGGCGCATGCCACAATCGATTACGCAGCAACTGGACTTTCATCCACGACCGATAAGCACGTCACGGTGGAATCTGACGTTTTTGCCCATAACGACACCGCGCTGGACATCTCCGCGACGGTCGGCACAAACGCTGCCATACACGAAACGTGGTTCGACGAAAATGGCGTGGCACTCGCGGGCTCTTCGGACTGGACAGGGGTTGAACCTATGTTCGACGGAATACCCATCGAATCTTGTCGGTATGTGCCCGTGATGTACGCTACGGGCAACATCTTCGGCCCCAAAGGCAGAGACGAGCCATTTATCAGCGCCTCCGAAAAAGGAGACATCGAAAATTGGCAGCTTGTGCCCGAAACGGCGGAATGGCCGGAAGAATGGACGCGGCTGGTGGAAGTGGGTGAAAATGACCGAATCGAGTGGTCGGTGCTCCCGTGCCAGCCGGTGGACGTGGAAACGGGACTCCCATCGGGACCACCACATGTAGTGATCGGTATTCCGTTTGAACTGGGCGGATGAAGCTATCTACCAGCTAGGCTCTCAGGCTCGATCTTCCGGCCTTGCAATATCCGCGTGTGGCCGCTTGACTGGCCGCGCAAGCGTCGGGGGCCGTTCAGCCGGCCTGGGACAAGGCGGTCAACTTTGCGCTGGGCATAGTAGATCGCCAATGCCTACGACCGATGCGGATGACGTGAGCGCTTGCAGCGCGATCCTTGGGTCTAGGCTGACTTCTCAACAGCCGATACTGCTCCAATGAGCACGTCCCCACCAGACCACGAGTCTGATCAGATCGAGCCAGAGCGCAATCCGCACCAACTCAGGAAGTTCCTGATTGCCCTGCCTATCGTAGTCGTCATCGCCTTTGCTGCCACCTTGGCCGTGGGTCCGCTTAAGGGCAGTTCCTCAAGCTCAAGCGGCAACGCCACGACCGCGAGCACCCCCACCGAAGGCTGCACGAGCGGTCCCGCTGGCTCCAACGTTCGAGTCACGATCTACGGCAACGGCGAAGCAGCCTGCAGCGAATTCAATCAGGGAGCCGCCAAGTCAACCGGCGACTTCTGGAAGACGAAGCCGCAGGGAGAAGAACTGCAGGGCGAACTCGTCTGCTCGATGTCTAAAGGAGGCTCGCTCGTGATCGAAGTTCGGGACACGGGCGAACACCTCTACGGCAACAAAATCTGCGCCAGCCTCACCGCGAAGGGCTGGCATGAAGCCGAAGGCCCAGGAGCGCAGGTTGAACGGAAACAAGCGAAGCAGAAATCCGAACGCGAACAGACCGCGGCGGCCGAACAGAACGCGCGGACCGAACGAGAAGACCAGAAACGCCAGAAGGAAGAAGCTCAGCAGCGAGCGGAAACCAAGAAGCAAGAAGCTAAGCAGCATCAGGAACAGCAGGAGCAGGAAGCTGGGCAGCACAGGGAACAGCAAAGGCAGGAAGCTGAATCGCGCAAGCAACTCAAACAAGATGAAGAAGAAAATGCTCGTGACGACAAGCGGAACGAAGAAGAAACCAAACGAGCAGAACAGGAAGCCCAGCGTGGTGAATGACCGGGATGACGGCTAAATCGGCGAGCGCGCTTGGTCGCCAGCGACCCGTGTATGGATTTAGGCGCGGGACACTGGTCGTGCTCTTGGCCTGTCTCGGGCTACTCGTTGGCGCGGCGAGCGCCGCCGCACGCAAGCCGGTCATCGTTTCGCTGTCGGTCACGCCGAAGGTTCTCCCGTCGAGCGGAGGGGAGTTCACGATGACCGCGCGTGTGCGGAACGCGGTGTCCTGCACGATCTACACCGCCGGGCTCGGTTCACCCCGAACGGTCAACTGCTCATCCGGTCGGGTCACCTACCGACGACGCGCCCCGGCGAACACGAGCACGGTGCCCGAACTGTGGGGAGGCTACATCGAGGCACACAGCGGACGCCAGAACACACGCTCGCAGGACGCCGAAGTTGAAGTACCACCGGACATCCCGGCAGCGCCTCCTGTGAGGGGCTTGGACGCCTGCACCGCTGGCCCAGAATGTGATTACGGGGCGGCGTATGACTCGTTCCAGAACTGGGGCAACGTCGCCCCAGATGGGCTCGGTGACTGCACGTTCGCGGCGGCTGCGAACTGGGAGCAGATCGTGCTCGGCGTGAACGCGAACTCGACGGTGATCGGCTACGAGTTCGCGCAAGCCGGCGGAACAGAACAAGGAGGGCTCGCGCAGAACTCGCTGTGGACCTACTGGCAGAAGTACGGGATCGCGGGCGTCTACCTCACAGGGCGGCACCGTTACACGACCGAACAAGCGGACGTCGAGAACAGCGTGCGTGACTATTCAGCGGTGATCGCGGAGTTGAACTTTACGGCCAACGATGGCTTCGGGGAATATACCGTCGCTGCCAGCACGCACGACGTTGTCGTGGACGGGTTCACGCCCGACGGGCCGCTCGTCGTGACCTGGGGAGAAACGCTCCAGATGACTTGGGAACAGTGGAGCGACGAGGTAGTCGGTATGTGGGGCATTGGGGCGAGCTGAGCGGCGCTCGCCGTGAGCTACGGGTCAGCTTGTGGCTCATCGTGTTCGTCCCGGTGTTCGGTCGGGTTGGACGATGCGGTTGATGGCTCGGGTGATTCCCGGTATTCGGCTGCGGCGTATGGGCGCGATCGGGATTCGGAATCCCGAGCCCCACTCTGGGTCCGGCAGCTCGGGGTACGCGAGCGATGGGGTCTGCGCGCGGCTGTTGCACATCTGTTGGGCGAGGCGTTTGATCCTCGCGGGGTCTTGTCCTTCGGTGCCGAGGTCGTCGCGGGCGATGAACCAGTCGGTGCCGTGACGGGCGCGTGTGGCCTCGACGTAGGCGGTCTCCTTGCTGGTTTGCCAGCCGCCGGTGAGGACGACGGAGCGATCGACGGTTGCGCCCTGCTGGCGGTAGACGTGCTGCGCGTATGCCAGCCTCAGCGAGTGCAGGTCCTCGCCGGCGAGCTGGATCTTGCGCTGTGACCCGTCGATTGTGATGGTCACGCCTTGGTCGTGGATGGCGCTGACTTGGCCGCGGGTGCCGTTCTCGACTCGCGGTTGCCCCGGCGGGCGGTGCTGTGTGGTGAACGCGATGAGGTCGTCTTCGCGCAGGCCGTAGTGGACGCCGGGTAGTGGGATCTCGTGGTGGCCGAGTTCGCCTCGTTGTGCTCGTAGGTGTTGTGCGCGGGCGTTGAGCCGGTCGATCTCTTGGTTGGAGGCGTCGGCGATCAATGCGACCTCGCGGATATCGCGCCCCTCCGTAAGCGTGGCCCATGTTTGTACGGCGTGCTCTGCTGCCTGGTCGCGGGTATCGGAGAGGTGCAGTTGGCCGCGTGAGGCGTAGTGCGCCATCGCGCGCTCGGGTTCTCCCGCGCGTAGTGCTTGCCACGCACGTTGGTCGGCAGGGTCCCTGGTGCGGTGTATGTCCGTGAGTTCGGCGGTGGGCGCATGGTCGGAGAGCCGGTCGAACATGCCGCCGGGCCCGATCGAGGGGAGCTGCTTGCCATCGCCGACAGCGATCAGCTTCGCCCCGGAGCGCTCCACGAGCCCGGTCAGGGCGTCGAGGCGCTTGTGGTCGACCATCCCGGCCTCGTCCAGGATTACCGTCGTGGCGCGGCCCACGTGGATGGCCCCCGTGTTCGCTCGGGCAACCAGCGCGTCCAGGGTGAGCGTACGTCCGGCAAGCGCAGGGCTGTCCGCTCGCAGGCGCTCGGCTGTCGAGCCTGAGACGGCGACCCCGATCGTCTCGCGTCCGGCGTGCTGCTCCGCGCGGGCGGCGGCGTCAATCACCACTCCCTTGCCGGTCCCGGCGGGGCCGACGAGCACCGCGGCGCGCTCGGGGCCGGTAAGGACTTGGAGCGCGTGGTGTTGCTCGGGATTGAGTGGCCCGCCGATGCGCTCGGCGACCTCACGGGCAGCGTGATTGCGTGCGATCCCGCCGACGTCTCGGCCTGCGGGCTGCGCGAGTTGGGTGGCGCGGCGTTCGATTGCCTGCTCCTGGGCGCGCACCGCCAAGGTCGTCATCCGCCCGCCCTCCAGAGTCAGTACCCGCCGGTCACGGATCATCTCCCGAGCGATGCCGAGCGCCTGATCGGGCGCCATCTCCCCGGCGGCCTGCTCTAGCACGACCGCGTGCAGATCGCGCTCCTCGAAGACGGCGTGCTGCTCGGTCAGCTTCGCCTCGACCCGATCCTCGATCGCGCGCTCGGCTGCCGGACGCTCGATTGCGCCGATCAACTGCACGGCCTCATCCGGCCCGAACCCGTGATCGCAGGCGGTCTGTGTCCACACTCGTTGGAGGTCCGAGTGTGTGGTTAGCGTCTTCGCGCGGCGGTTCTCGAGCGCGAGGTTGCGCAGCTCGCCGCGTTCGGGTGCTCGGCCGTAGCGGGCACGGAAGCGCTCCGCTGCCCTGGCGACCTCGAGGGAGCGGCCGGAGAACGCCTCACACAGTTCGCGGGGGACACCGGCGATCTCGAAGTACCGGCCATCCTTGCCGGTGCCTTGCTTGATCGCGTATCCCTCTCGCACGAGCTCGTCGGCGAGCGCGGAGCGGTAGAACGCGCCCAGCTCCCGAGCGGAGCGGAAGATCGGCCGCGAAGCGACCGCCACAATCCGATCGTCCTCACGAACCGCGCCCGTGACGACGACGTGGCTGTGCAGCTGCGGGTCCGGCGCTTGGGCGCCCGAAACACCCCGCGCGGTGGTGTGCCGGTACTCGGTGGCGATCACGTCCTTGGCGTGCTCTTCCACGACCTGGCCGCTGTAGCGACGCCGCACTACGGGCACTTGCTCGCGCAGATAGAGGATCGTCTGCTCGACCGAGCGGCCGTGGGCCTGCTCGATCTGCTCGCGCTGCCACGGATCGCCGAGCGCCCACACCGTCGAGACTGACTTCGGTGCGCTGAACGTCACGTCGATCCCGCCACCCCGACCACCACCGGCGCCCTCCGGACGAAGCCACCGGCCCGTTCCAGGATGGCGGCCCTCCATCAAAGCGATGAAATCAGCGCCGTCGACCGGCCCGTCCGTCTCGACCCCCAGCCGTTCCAGCTCTCTCGACGTACATGGGCCACGCGGGCATCCAGATCACGCTCGACCTCTACGGTCACCTGATGCCCGGCAACGAGAGCGAAGCGGCTGCCCAGCTCGACGCCTACCTGGGCCGCGCAGGCAGTCGGGCGCCGACTGCCCAGCTCACGCGATGAGTGTGTATCAGGCGTCAATCTCAGGACGAGGCGGCGTAACTCAGTGGCTTACCAAAACCCGGGGGGTAAACGGCATATGTCCTTACCAAAATAGGGGGTGGCAGCCATTGCATAGGGGGCCGCTCCTCGGTGCTGGGCCGCAGAAGGCGCGGAGAGTCATTGTGTTGCCGAGAGCTACGGATTCACGGGTTCTGCGCCGATAATGTCGAAGCGAGCGTCGGCCGGCCGATTGGCGGGGAAGATCACGAGGTTCGTGCTGGGGCTGCGCGCGGACGGCAGCAGCAGCCCGTCGCGCTCGAGCCAGTGGACGGCGCCGCCGAGCTGACGGCACGCGATCATGTCGTCGGCTGTGAGCTCTGCTGGGCCGATGCCGAGATCGAGTAGACGCTCGGCGTCGGTGAGGTCGAGGACGCTGGTCAGCGAGGACTCAAGCGTGTAGATGGTGCGGCGGGCGCGAGGTGGGATCGGCTGCACAGCGATCTGGTGCTCGGCCTCGGCGAGTGCGCCGTCCCTGGTGAGGCTTGTGTAGATGGCGGCGACGCCCTGTGGGTTCCAGCGCGCGCCGCGGGTGTTCTCGGCGTCGGGCGGATAGTCGCCGAACATGTGCCGAAACGCTTGGCCACTCCACGGGGTCGGTGTGATCGCCTGCAGGCGATCGAGCAGCTCTGGGGGGTAGACCACGTTCGCGGGTACCGGCGGTGGCTATCAGACGTAGGCGCCGTCGCGCAACTGGGCGATCAGGGCGAGCACGTCGTCGAGCTTGCCCTGCTGGATGCGGTCTGCGGGACGTTCGCCGCCGAGCAGGCGGTGCGGAGCGAACAGCCACAGATGCGCCTCGTCGGGCTCGTAGAACTCGGCGAGCTCTGCGAGCAACCACTCGAGTGAGAGCAGGCGCTGCAGGCGGTCGGGCTGTGGTTCGACCTTGCCGGTGCGCCAACGCGAAACGGTCTGCGGGGTGGTGTCGAGCAACTGGGCGACCTCGCGGGACTTGATTCCGCCGCTGTCGCGGATCGAGTCAAGACGGCTGGCTACGGCACTGGCCACAAGTTGCTCCTCGCGTAGGCAGATACATGAACATTCACATGAACACTAGCATGAACCTCGCCGCTTGGACGTCCATAAAGTGCGCGCCAGTCTCGCGCCAGTCGTGTTCCGATTGGGCCGGATTCCACCGGATTCCACCGGAGCGGTTTTAGCTCAACCAAGCCAAAACCGCGTCAGCGCGTGGCCGAAACGTGATCTACGACATCTTCGAGGGCACCGCCGAGATCCAGCAGCTCGTGATCGCGCGCGCGATCTCGGGGATGCACATCAAGTAGCGCCCCGTGCCCCTTCCCAGGGGTCGGCGGGCTCGCGGGAAGGTGACAATAGTGTCTTTTGCGACTAGCGTGCGTCGCGGCGATCGCGCGTTCGCCAGGCGACGCCCGCGGCTACCAGGCTTGATCGATGCCGCAGTGCGGGCAGCTGACGCTGGTTGAGACGCTGGCGCGGAACAGGTAGCCACATGAGCAGGTGTAGAAGGCGCAGTCAACCGGGCCACCGGCTGCGCGCACACGTTGTGCAGCTGGATCTGACGCCAATGACGCAGGGCTGGTGGCGAGCGCTGGCGCCCCTGCCACCACTGGCTGCGAAGCCGGATCGGTCGCCCGATGCCCATGTTCACGGCGGTTTCGACGCGCATGGCGCTGTTGGCGGAGGGAGTGGGGGAGGCTCGGTCTCATTAATCGCTACCCCCTAAGACGTCATCCACGCCCAAAGGTTTCGCTGTGCAGGTGAGATTTCCTCGTTTAGGCCACGCGCACTGCTTCGCGCAGCCATCGCCAGGTCGCTGACGCGGGGGCAAACGCGGTTTGAGATACTTCTCGGTGATGAACCCCTCGCGCAAGCGAACGGTGCGTCTGGTTGTGGCGTTGAGTGCGGCCGTGGTGCTGGCGAGTGCGCTGATCTACACGAGCTTCAGCGCCGCCAGTCCCGCGCTCTCGCCCAGTCAGCTGCTCCGCGAGGCAGCACCCGGACGCAGCTATCAGCTCACGGGCACTGTCGTGCCGGGCTCAGTGCATCGCGACGGGGCGGTGCTCAACTTCAGCGTCGAGGACCGTGCCGGCGGATCCTCGGCTGTGCCGCTTACCTACACGGGCGTAGTTCCAGATCCATTCCACGAAGGCCGCGAGGTGATCGTCACGGTCGAGAAGCAGGGCGGGCGCTACGTCGGTGAAGCCAACTCGCTGATCACCAAGTGCCCGTCGAAGTACAAGACCGCTCCTCCGAGCGAGAACCAAAACTCCTGAGTGCGCGTGCGCGCGACGGCCACGCCCAGTCGGGAGCATCAGCGCTGATGGCGGGGCTCGGGTTCGCATGTCTGGTGCTCGCGCTGGTGGTGTGCGCGTACGGGATCGGCGCGTCCCTGTATGGCGTGCGCACCGGGCGCATCGAGTTCGTGGAGTCCGGCCGCCGCTCGGTATACGCGCTCGCGGGCATCCTGACGGTCGCCTTCGTCGTGCTCGAGGTGGCGTTCTTGGGCAACAACTTCGCCTTCAACACCGTCGCCGACACCTCCAGCCGCACCACGCCGGCGTTCTATAGGGCGGCCGCCGTATGGTCATCGCAGGAAGGTTCGCTGCTGCTGTGGGCGTGGCTGATGTCGCTGTGGTCGAGTCTGGCGCTGTTCTTGACGCGCAAGCGAATGCGCGACGTAGCTGCCTACGCCACCGCGATCATGCTCGGCTTCGGCGGCTTCTTCGTAGCGCTGATGGTGTTTTACGCCAACCCGTTCGCAACCACCCATCCGGTGCCACCCGAAGGCGCGGGGCTCGATCCGCTGCTGCGCTTCCCGACGATGATGATCCACCCGCCGATGCTGTACTCGGGCTACACGCTGTGCACGATCCCGCTGGCGTTCGGGATGGGGGCGCTGCTGGCGCGTCGGGTCGACGCGGACTGGATCAAAGCTATCCGGCGCTTCTCGTTCGCCGCCTGGCTGTTCCTCGGCATGGGCATCCTCTTGGGCGCGCGCTGGTCCTACTCGGAGCTCGGCTGGGGCGGCTACTGGGGCTGGGACGCGGTCGAGAACGCCTCGCTGATGCCGTGGCTGACCGGCACAGCGTTCCTGCACTCGCTGATGATCCAGGAGAAGCGGGGGATGCTGAAGGTGTGGAACGTGTCGCTGGTGCTTGCGACGGGCACGCTGGCGATCATGGGCACGTTCCTCGTGCGCAGTGGCATCCTCAACTCGATCCATGCCTTCGGCGGGCAGACGCTGGGCGTGCCGTTCGTCTGCCTGATCGCAATCCTGATCGCGGGCTCGATCTACCTCGTGGTCTCGCGGCGGGACATGCTGCGCTCGGAGCACCGTCTCGACTCGTGGCTCTCGCGCGAGTCGATCTTCCTCGCCAACAACCTCGTGCTCGTAGGCCTGTGCTTCGTGATCTTCTGGGGCACCTACTTCCCGCTGATCTCCGAGGCGCTCACCGGTCAGGAAGCCTCCGTCGGGCCGCCGTGGTTCGACCGCTACACGGTGCCGCTGGCGCTGATCCTAGTGCTGCTCAGCGGCATCGGGCCGGTGATCGCGTGGCGACGGGCGACGTTCGCCAACGCGCGGCGTAACTTCCTCGTGCCGATCACTTGCGCGCTGGCGATGCTCGTCGTACTGGAGATTGCCGGCGTGACCCAGAAGCCGCTTGCGCTCGCGATGTTCTGCTCCGCGGCGTTCGTGTTCGGCAGCATCGGCCAGGAGTTCTTCCGCGGTGCCCGCGCGCGGCGAGCGATGGCCGGCGAGGCCGCACCGCTGGCGGTCCTCGCGCTCGTGCGACGCAACCGCCGCCGCTACGGCGGCTACATCGTGCATCTGGGCATCGCGGTGCTGTTCGTCGGCGTGGCTGCCTCCTCGTCGTTCCAGCACAGCTCCGAGCTTGGCCTCTCGCCCGGCCAATCGACGCGCGTGGGCTCCTACGAGGTCCGCTACGTGAAGCCCACCGCGACGATCACACCCAAGTACGACCAGGAACACACCGGCTCGACGTTGGCGCTGGGAGCGGAGCTGGACGTCACCAAGGGCGGGCACCACGTCACGACGCTCTACCCCAGCGAGGGCTTCTATGCCTCCGACGAAGCCAGCCAGGGGTCCGTCGGCAGCCTGATAGGCGGGCAGCCCGTCAGCCACGTGGCGCTGGACGGTGGCATCACCCGCGACGTGTGGGCCGCGATTCAGCCAAACATCGAAGCGCCCGCTCTGGAGCGGATCGTAAAGACGGGCAACAGCACGCTGCCGCCCGAAGATGGGATCGTGGCGATCGCCTACCTGGCGCGCGAATACCTGAAGCACCCGCCGCAGGCGCAGTTCCACTTCGAGGTCTCGCCGCTGGTGATGTGGATCTGGATTGGAGGCTTCATCGTGCTGACAGGCGCACTCATAGCGATCTGGCCGGCACCGAGCACGGTGCGCGCCAGGGTGCTCGCCCGCTCCCGCACGCGGACTGTGCGCGGCCTGGCTCGCGCCTGACGCGCAAGCGTCCGGCCTCTCTTACGCGGTGGGCTTCCTGGTCGTCATCCTCACGCTGGCGCTGATCGGCGTCGTTGTCGCAATCGTCAGCGCGCCGCTACGCCGTGCCCGAAGCGCCGAGGACGCCGGCCTAGCGCGCGAGGCGTTCGAGCACGGCGGCCAAGCGGCTGCCCATCACAATGCGCAGTCCTCCGGCCAGGCGCACACGCGCGAGGACATCGAGGCCGCCCGGGAGGCCAAGTACCGCGAGATTCGAGACACGGAGCTCGACTTCCGCACCGGCAAGCTCTCGCGTGAGGACTACGAGACGATCGACGCCGATCTGCGTGCCGAGGCGATCGAGATTCTCAACGAGCTGGAAGCATCGGAGATCCCACCTCGGGAATCGAGTGGATCGAGTGCCGACGGCTCAGCCGAGGTAGCCGACGAGTAGCGTCACTCGCTGCGGGCTCGTAACGTGCTGCCGGTCGGGCCGCCGAGCGCTGGCGTCGCGTCGCTCAGGCCCAGGGACGCTTGAGCAGCACGAACGCGTTCACGAAGAACAGCACCGCGAAGAAGATCGTCCAGCGGTTGAGGTTGCGCTCGACCAGCGATCCGCCACCTAGCGGCCCGGTGCCGCTTCCCACACCAAACGCGCCGGAGAGGCCGGAGTCCTTGCCCGAGTGCATCAGCACCAGGAAGATCAAGATCACCGCGAAGGCGACCTGCAGGACGGATAGGATCGTTTCCACGCGCCGCAGGATACCGCTTCGAGCGTCGTTTTGAGCAGGAATGCCGTGCGCTGCCTAGAACGACGCAGCGGCGTCCGGCTGCGACGCTTTCTGCCGTGGGCGTCGCTACGGTGCCCAGCGACAAGCTCATCATGGAATCTGAGCGCACAAAGATCTGCCGGCGCGATTACGAATCCTTTACGGATTCGTGGTTGGCTGCCGATAAGAATGCCGGTGGGCGTATCCCGCGCGTGTGGGCTAGCTGCGCCGACCACGAACTGGGACGTCCCCGACATGATTGATCTTCACGAATGCCGCCTGTGAACCGCGCCCGTAGCCGGGCCGTTCGTGCGCTCCTGTCCGCGCTCGCCGGAGGCGGGTTGACGGCTGCCGGGCTCGGTGGCCCGTTGGCTGGTCCCGCGCTGGGCGCGACCGTCGCCAACGCCAGCCAGGCCGCCGCCGAAGGCGGCAGCAGCTCGCAGCAGACCGAAACGACCGAAACCACGACTACCGCCACGCCGTCCGAAACCACGACGCAAGCGGAAACCCCGACGACGTCGAGCACCACGCCCAGCGTCACGACGACGCCGACCACCACGCCCGCGCCGGCGCCCATGCCGACCACGCCGGCCGTCACCGCCCCGACGAGCACTGTGCCGCAGGCGAGCACCCCCTCGGCCGCCCCGACGGTGGTGCTCAAACGCAAGCAGAAGGCGACAGCCAGCGCTCCGTCGAATCCGAGCCAGACGACGACCACGACGAACGGCGAACGCGGCAAATCCGGCAACGGCAGCGACAAGGCAACCGGGCCCAACAACGTGGCCTCCTCGCCGCAGATGGTCGCTGCCGAGGCGGGCGCGCTGGCGGCCGTGCTTGCGTCCTCGGAAGCGTCCGACCAGGCGCTGTCCTTCTACCGCATCCCCTTGTTCCTGCTGCCGATCTACAAGGCGGCCGCCGTCCAGTACGGGGTGCCGTGGCAGATCCTCGCGGCGATCAACGAAATCGAGACTGACTACGGCACCGACCTCTCGGTCTCGAGCGCCGGCGCCGTGGGCTGGATGCAGTTCGAGCCCAGCACCTGGCTGCAGTACGGAGTGGATGCCCTGAACGCCGGCTACGCAGACCCTTACAACCCCGTCGACGCGATCTTCGCCGCCGCGCGCTACCTACGGGCGGCCGGCGCGGCAACCGACCTGCGCGCGGCGATCCTCGCCTACAACCACTCCGAAGAATACGTCGAATCGGTGCTGCTGCGGGCCAAGCTGATCTCCACCTATCCCAAGGCCGTGATCGCGACGCTGACGGGGCTGGTCGACGGGCGGCTGCCCGTAACCGGCAAGCACGTCGCCTGGCAAGCGCTTGCGGGGCTGCTCCCGTCACCGTCGAGTGCCACCGTCGGCGCCACCGCGCTCTCCGCTCACGGGGCTGGCACAGCCGTGACGAGCGGCGCACCAAGCCCCGCCGGTGCAGCCGCGAGCGTCCCCGGCTCATCGCCTGCGCCATCGCCCGGCGCCGCCGCGGCGAGCGCCGCCGCAACCGCCGCGAAGGCGGCCCGGCCGCTTGACTTCGTCGATCTGATGAGCTCCCCGAACGCTTTGGTGGTCGCGGTGCAGGACGGTCGCATCGTCCGCATCGGCGACTCCCGCAAGCTCGGCAAGTACCTGGTTCTGCGCGACGTCTACGGCGACGTCTTCACCTACGCGGGCCTGGGCTCGATCGCTCCGAGCTACGTCCTGCCGAAGGTCTCCCGCGCGCACGCCAGATCCCCGGTCGTGGAAGCGGCGAGCACCCACGATCCGGCTCCCTCACAGCCCGCGAGCGCGGGAACGCAGTCGCCGGTGACGCTTCAGGTGAAGGCTGCCACGCCGAGCGCTGCCAGTGCCGGCAAGGTCTCCGTGCAGGCCGAAACGCAGGAACCGACGCCTGCGGGCATGGACAGGGTGCGCCTGTTCGCCCACCCGGGCAACCCCGACGCGCGGGCCGCTGCCGTCGCGAACGCGGCCAGGAAGGCCAAGAGCGACAGCGTGGGGCAGCGCCTGCCGCTGCGTGCAGGCTCGGTCGTCACCTCGGGTACCGTGCTCGGTCGCGTCCGCGTCCCGACTGGCGGGCGAGACGGGCACCTGCGCTTTGCGATTCGGCCCGCGGGCGATGCCGAAACGGTCAATCCCGGGCCGGTGCTGGCGAACTGGGCGCAGCTGCAAAGCGCGCTACACCCACAAGGGGCGAAGGCCACCAACGCACTGCTGGGCGCGACCGCGAGCGATGTGTTCCTGCTCTCAAAGACGCAGCTCGAGCGCGCCGTGCTCGCTGAAGCGGGGATCACGCTCGACGCATGCTCACGTGATGAAATCACCTCCGGCATGGTCGACAAGCGGGTACTGGCGGTGCTCGCGTTCCTCTCGCGCAGCGGCCTGGAGCCGACCGTCAGCGGACTGCGTTGCGCTCAACGACAGGACGGAGCCAGGATCGCGAGCGCCGGCGACGAACTCGACAT
The DNA here is from genome assembly GCA_963714285.1 of uncultured Solirubrobacteraceae bacterium. GTDB lineage: Bacteria > Actinomycetota > Thermoleophilia > Solirubrobacterales > Solirubrobacteraceae > Palsa-744. Next base: position 945,860 of record CAVQNS010000004.1, on the reverse strand, counting down.
CTCTGCGATCAACGGCATGGAGATCGCCGGTCACCAGGGGGCGGAAACGATCACCGACCTGACGATCCGCGCGCTGCTGACGCTCCCGGCGGAGTTCGTGCCGCACGAGATCGACAGCCTGATGCGCTTCCCAGGCTACGCCCGGACGCATGCCGCGAAGGCATATGCCGACCGCATTCACCTCGTGTTCCAGCCGGCGACCGCTACGACCGCGCTCGACCCCGCGGCTGACAGCACCGTCGCGCACTCGGCGAAGACCGGCCGTACGGCGCCGTCGCCTGTGGTCACGACCAGCGCTTTGAGCGCCGCGCAGTGGAACCAGCTGATGGAGCGCGTGGCCGCGCTCCCGATCCCCACCGTCAAAACCAAGCCGAGCGCCGCCGCGGTTCCCGACCCGAAGCGCCCGTAGGAGGGTACGCCTCGGGTCGGGGTCGGCTTTCGCGGGTCGGCCTTCGCTAGCGGGTCGGGGCTGGCTTTCGCAGGTCGGCCTTCGCGCTAGCCGGCGCTGCCCGAAGGCGGCGCGCCGCCTGCTGCGCCGGCGCCTGGACGAGCGCCGAAGACCCCTTGCAGATCGCCGCGGCACTTGCGCTCCGCCGCCGCGAACTTCGAGCTGCTCGTGTCAAGGCCCTTGGAGTTGAAGATCGGGCCTTTGCCCGAGGTGTTCGGTTCCGGGACGTTGATGCCGTTGCTGCGCAGGCAGGCTGCGAACTTCGCGAGTGCCTGCTTGGCTGCTGGGCTGCTGAAGCGAGCGGCGCCCGCGGAACCGCCGCTCCGTCCAAAGCCGCCACCCCGCCCAAAGCCGCCACACTTCTTGATCGCCGCCTCGTACTGCGAGCGCGTGACGCCGGCCGGCAGTTTCGGGCCGCCGCTGGCGTCGCCGCCGAGAAAGCCGCCGCCAGGCGGCCGTTTGCCCCCGGCCGGGCGTTTGGGCAGCGTGATCCCGTTCTTCTGGAGGCATTGGCGCAGCGCGGCGAAGCGGCTGCTCGCCGCGGCGCTGGCGGGCTTGCCCGTCGTGGAGGCCGTCGAGCTCGCGTTAGCGCTGGTGCTCGCCGATGAGCTATTCGATGAGCTTCCGCATGCAGCCAGGCAAAGGCCGGCGAGCGTCACGAGAACGAAGGCCGCGACCGTCGGGTTGCGTCTACGCCTACGTCTGCTGCTGATGATTTGAGGCATTGAACTCCTTGTCGATGATCGTGCTCGCGCGCACGTCCAGCGCCTTGCAGCGTGAGCGGTACGCCAAAATGGTGAGCTCTCTGACTAAGTCTCTGGTAAGTATCCTCAGCCGCTGCCGAACAGCGACGGGGTGCTGCCCCCGCTCGAGCTGCGCGGGGAGCCGCCGCTGGCGCCGGCACCGCCACCGAGCAGCGCAGCGAGGCCGCCGCCACTCGAGCCGACGCTGATCGTTTCGGCGCTGACGCTGCCGCTCGAGTCGGTTTCACCGGTGACGGTCACCGTTTCCCCTGGATGAATGGATTTGACACTCGATTTCACGGTTTTGGTGACGCTCGTCCCAGGCGAGGTGGTGACCTTGACGGTGTTGCCTTCCGAATTCGTCACATACAACGTTTTGCCGGCGAGATAAGCGACCGTTCCGGCTGTTGGCCTGGTGAAGCCGCCAGCCGAGCTTGACGGCGCGCCGGAGCTCGTGTCCGAGGCGCTTGCGCCGACACCGCTCCGCAGGGAGCGCAAGCGCGACGCGAGACCCGCCGCCGCGGAGCCGGCGGACGAGCTCGACGACGTTTCGCCCTTCTCGATCAAGACGCCGCCGATGAACCCGCAGGCCGCAAGCAGCACGCCTACCAGCATCAGCGCGATCGGATTTCCACCCGCGCCGATCAGGCGACGGCGCGGACGTCGTGGCGGCAGCTGCTCGGGTTCCTCCAGCCACTCGTCCCGGTCTTCGACCGGCTGGTATGCCGTTCGCTCGGATGCCGCCGGCGCCTGCAGCGCCGCGTCCCGCGCGGAGTGCTGTTCGGCCGCGGCTTGCTGGTGAGATCTGACGGGCTCATGCTCGGGCATTGCAGGCTCCTGGTAGGGGGGAGTGGACTCACTCAAAGCGCAGCGCTTCGATCGGTCGCAGGCGGGCCGCGCGGGCCGCGGGATACGTGCCGAAGAACAGGCCGGAGGCCAGCGCGGCGCCGAAGGCAAGGAAGATCGAGTAGCTGGCGATTTCCGGATGCACGCCGGCGATCTCGAACTGGCTGCCGATCACGCCGGCCGCAACCCCCGCGATGCCGCCGAACAGCGATACGAGCACAGCCTCGGTCAGGAACTGGGTGAGGATGTCCGAGCGCCGAGCGCCGACGGCCTTGCGGATGCCGATCTCGCGCGTGCGCTCCGTGACGGATACGAGCATGATGTTCATCACGCCGATCCCGCCGACGAGCAGTGAGATCGCGGCAACCTCGCCAAGCAGCGTGGTGAAGACGCTGCTGGTCGAGCTCGAGGTTTCAAGCAGCGACCCCTGGTTGAGCACGCTGAAGCCCGGTTCGGCCGTGTCTTTGATCTTGTGTCGTTCCTCGAGGATCGTCGTCACCTCCGCTTCGGCGGCGTTCAGCGACGATTCGGACCTCGCCTGGACGGTGATCGAATCGATTGGCCCGACGCCCGTGAGCGAGTCCTGCACGGTCGTGATCGGCGCCATCACCACGTCGTCCTCGTTGGTGGTGCCGTTGGTGCCCTTTTTGGCGAGCACGCCGACGACTTCGTAGTTGCTGCCGTTGACCTTCATGTTCTGCCCGACGGCGCTCTGACCGGCGAACAGTTCCTGCACGACTTCCTGCCCGATCACCGCGACGCGCCTGTGCTTGCTGACGTCTTCAGAGGTGAACGCGGCGCCTTCAGCGAGCTTGTATGTGTGGGCCGTGAGGTAGGAAGGCGTGGTGCCGACGAACGAGGACGGTTCGAAGCTCGTGCCGTCATAGACGAGGCTGACGTCGCTGGCATCGACGACCGGCGAGGCGCTCTTGACGTCCGGTGCCAGGCTGGGGTTTTCCAGCGCCTGCGCGTCGGCTTTGGTCAGCGAGACGGTTGCCGCTGTGCTCGCCCGCGCGCCCAGTCGAAAGCCGCCGCTGGCCTGGACGACGAGGACATTCGTGCCAAGGCTCTGAATCGTCGACTGGACGGCTTTTGACGAGCCGTTGCCGACTGCGATGAGCACGATCACAGAAGCGACGCCGATCGTCATGCCGAGAATCGTCAGGCCCGGAGCGCAGCTTGTTGGCGGTGATCCCGCTCCAGGCGATTCGCAGCATCTCCGGGCCGATCATGCCTGTGCCTCGATGCCGGCCATGGTGCGCTGACTTCTGGCTCTGGAGCACGGGTGGCGCATCGTGCACGCCCAGCGTTCGAACGTCTCCGACGATCTCGCCATCGCTGAGACGGATGATCCGCTTGCTCTGTTCGGCGACATCGGGCTCATGGGTGATCAGCACGACGGTGCGCCCTTCTTCATTCAGCCGCGCGAAGATCCGCAGGACGTCCTCGGTTGCATGCGAGTCGAGGTTCCCGGTCGGCTCGTCAGCGAGCACCAGCGACGGGTTGGTCACAATCGCCCTTGCCACAGCCACACGCTGTTGTTGGCCGCCGGAGAGCTCTGACGGTTGATGGTGCATGCGGTCGGCCATCCCGACTGAGCGCAGGGCTCGTTCTGCTCGCTGTCTGCGCTGCGCACCACGCAGGCCGGCGTATGCGAGGGGCAACTCGACGTTGACGAGCGCGCTCGTGCGCGCGACCAGGTTGAAGCTTTGGAAGACAAAGCCGATCTTGCGGTTGCGCAGGTCGGAGAGATCGTCCTCGTCCATCTCGCTGGCGTCTACACCGTCGATCAGGTAGCGGCCGCTGGTAGGTATGTCCAGGCAGCCGAGGATGTTCATCAGCGTGCTCTTGCCGCTGCCGGAGCTGCCCATGATCGAGACCAGGTCGCCGGTATCGATGCGTAGCGAGACGTTGCGCAGCGCACGTACGCGGATCTGCCCCAGGTCGAAGACCTTCGTCACCTCGTGCACCTCGATGACAGGATGGGCCGCAGCTGCAGTGCCCCGCGCAGGTGTGACGCGTGCGACCAGCGGGCGGCTGCGCGGCACTTGCTTGGGAGCTTGGGCGTGCGAGCTCGAGCGCCAGCCCATCAGCCACCGCCCCTGAAGAACGCGGCGCCACCGCCGCCGCCGGGGAAGCCTCCGCCTGCGCCGTTGAGGCCGGTGCCGCCCACGCCGCCACCGCCGAAGCGGCTGGCGAGTTTAGAGGTGAGGCTCGTGCTCGAGCTTGTCGTGCTCGCTGCCGGTAGCACGATGGTTTCGCCGAGCTTCAGGCCGCTGAGGATGATCGTCGATGTGTTGCCGGCCAGTCCCGTTACGACGCGCTGGCGCAACTGCTTGCCGGCGCGCTCGACTGTGACGGTGTCAGCGGTGATCGCGCTGGTGGGGACGTTGAGGCCTTCAGCCTGCTTGACGATGACTTCCGCGGTCGCGCTCATGCCGAGTTTCAAACCCGCGGCGAGCTGGTCGAGCTGGAAGGTGACGTCGTAGCTGACCGCACCGCTGCTGCTGGTGGAGAGCAGTGCGACTTCGCTCACGTGCGCCGCGAGTTTGGCTCCGCTCAACGCTTCGACGGTCACCGTCGCGATCTGCCCGACTTTGACGTTCCCGATTTCGGATTCGCTCAAGGGCACGACCAGCTGCATCGTGCTGAGGTCACTGAGCACGGCAAACGCGGAGCTGGAGGAGCTCGACGATCCGGTCGAGCTGGAGGAGCTGGACGCTCCCGTGCCAGAGCGGGCGGTCGTTCCGGTGGCGCTCGCTCCGGTGGCGCTCGCTCCGGTGGCGCTCGCGCCAGATCCGCTGGAGGAGCTGGAAGCCCTGGTCGTTCCGCTGCCAGAGACGACTTCGCCGACCTGGCCGGCGAGCGAGACGATCGTGCCGCTCTCGGGCGCGTTGAGATTCGTGTCCTGGACCGCCTGTTCGTCGCTCTGCACCGTCAGCTTGTCGCTCTTGACCGCTGCTCTGGCGGAGGCTAGGTTCGCTTCGCGGGTCGCTGTGCTGATCGTGGCTTTTGTAGAGGAGGAGCCGGAGCTCGGTTCCTTGCTTTCGCGTTCGCGCGCGGTCGTGGTGCTCGTGCTCGGGGCGCTCCTCGTCGTGCTTGTTGCCCTGCTCGGCGAGTTTGTCCCTGTTGTCGTCGTGGTCGGCGTCGTGTTCGTTGGCGTGGTGCTGCTGGGCGTGGTGCTGTTAGGCGTGCTGCTGCTGCTGCTGGGCGTGCTGCTCGCCGGGGTCGTGCTGCTCGCCGGGGTCGTGCTCGTCGGTGCGGTGGCGGTTGGCATGGCCGCGCTCGTCGTCGTGGCCGCAGGAGCGGTCTCCGCGATCGTGGCGCTCGTCGTCGTCGCGGTCCCTGTCGCTGGTAGATAGGCGGCGTCGACGGTCTGTCCGTCGTTCACGCCGTGAACCGAGGCTGTCGACGCGGCGCCGGCTGCACCGGTGCCGGCGCTGGCACTCGCGCCAGTCGAGCTTTCGCCGTCGGTTTCTTCCTCCTTGGCGAGGCTCGCTTCGGCGGATTGCAGGCTCGCCTTGGCCTGTTCGAGGGTTACTTCGGCGCTTTGAGGGTCGAGCGTCGCCAGTAGCTCGCCCTGCGTGACCTGCTGGCCCTGGGTCACATAGATGTGTGTGACCGTACCGCTGGTCTTGAAGCCGAGGTTCAGCTGGTTGAGCGCCTGCAGGTTGCCGCTTCCAGATACGGTCGACTGCACCACCCCGCGGGCGACCGTCGCGGTACGGGTAATGGTTGTCTGACTGCCTGATGCGGGGCCAACGACCAGCACGGCAGCGACGATTGCACCGGCGCATAGAGCTCCCAGTGCGTAGACGAGCCAGGATGCTCTGGTGCGATCGGTCATCTTGTTCACCTAGATAGTCGGCGCGAGCTGTAAGAGCGGGCGAAGAAACCCTTCAAGCACGCCTTAAGTTCGTCTAAGGCTTGCGCCCGTCCTTCTTATGTAGTTCCCTGGCCGGCGGCGCGCCAAGGCTCTGCGATCATCCGGCAATGCCCAACTACGGTGGAATCGACCTCGGTGGGACGAAGATCCAGGCGGCGATCGTCGATGACGTGCACAACGTGCTCGGCTCGGCGCGGCGCCCGACGCCCACCAACGGCGGCCCGGAGGACGTGGCCGCGGAGATGGAGACCGCGCTACGTGATGCCGCCGAGGCGGCGGAGCTGGATCCATCCTCGCTGGCGGGGATCGGCGTTGGCTCGCCTGGGACGATCGAACAGGGCAAGGTCACCAGCGCTCGCAACCTTCCAGGCTGGGAAGGCACGTTCGCGCTCGCCGAGGCGCTCGAAAGCGCGCTCGGCGCTCGCGTTGCAGTCGGCAACGACGTGCAGGTGGCAACCGATGCCGAGTTCAAGCTGGGGGCCGGGAGGCTCTACAGCTCACTACTCGGTGTGTTTTGGGGAACCGGCGTCGGTGGCGGGCTGATTCTCGACGGCAAGCCGTGGATCGGTCGCGGTGGCGCCGGTGAGATTGGACATGTCGTGGTCGAGATCGACGGCGCTCGCTGTACGTGCGGGCGGCGTGGCTGCATGGAGGCCTACGCCGGACGCGCGTCGATGGAAGCCTACGTGCGCAAGCTGCATGAGGAGAAGGGACGCAAGACCGACCTGTTCAAGCTGATGAGCGAGCATGACCGAACACGCCTGACGAGTGGCATCTGGGCGCGCGCGCTCGAGAAGCAGGACAAGCTTGCGATCCATACGCTCGAGCGTGCGGTGCGGGCGCTCGGTGCCGGGATCGCCTCGGTCGTCAACGTGCTCGACGTGGAGGGCGTGATCGTCGGCGGCGGTCTCGGCATCAGGCTCGGTCATCCCTACGCCAAGCGCATCGCCGAGGCGATGCAGCCGCACCTGTTCGCCGACTCCCGTCCTCCGCACGTGCATGTGGCCGCGCTCGGCGACCTCGGCGGGGCGATTGGCGCGGCGCTGCTCGTCGAGTGAGCACGTAGACTGACGCGCCGGTCGAGAGCGGAGGGTGAGCGGCGGCCTTTCCTAGAGGCCGGCGAAGGTGATCACGACCAGCGCGATCGAGAGGGTGGAGGTGACGGCGACCGTGACGGCCGCGGTGCCGTCGAGCAGTCCGCGGCTGCGGCGCGCGCCCATCACCTGCCGTGAGCGTGACAGGCGCCAGATGAAGAACAGGTTGATCGGCAGCAGGAAGCCGTTGACGACCTGTACTCCCACGAGCAGTGAGATCACCGGCACGCCTGGGATGATCGCGACGAACGCGCTGACCATGATCATCGCGGTGATGATGTTCACGAACACGGGCGCCTCCTCGCGACGGCGTCCTACGCCCTTCTCATAGCCGAGCGACTCCGAGACGACATAGGAGGTGGCGATCGGCAGGATCGCGGCGGCCAGCAGGCTGGCGCCGAGCAGCCCGACCCCGAACAGCACCTCTGCGTAGCGCCCGGCGAACGGGTTCAACGCGCGCGCGGCGTCCGCGGCGGAGGAGATGTTGTGGATGCCGTGGGTGAACAGCGTGGCGCCCGTGGCGATGATGATGAACGAGGCCACCACGTTCGCGAACACGGCGCCGGCGACGGCCTCGCGTTCCTCATGTGGCAGCTCGTCCTCGCGCACACCGCGCTCGACGACGGCCGACTGCAGGTAGAGCTGCATGTACGGCGTGATCGTCGTGCCGGCGGTGGCGATCAGCAGTATCAGGAAAGCCGAGTTGGTGTGCAGCTGCGGCACGACGAGCGCTTTGCCGACGGCGCCCCAGTGCGGGTGAGCGAGCACGGCGGCGATCGGGTAGGCGAAGAACGGGATCGTGAACCAGATGAAGATGCGCTCGGCGGAGCGGTAGGAGCCGCGGACGATGATCAGCCAGATGCCGACGGCGGCGATCGGCACGGAGACCTGTGCGGGTACGCCGGCCAGGCCGAGCGCGGCGCCGATACCGACGAAGTCTGAGATGCAAATGCCCGTGTTTGCGATCAGGACGGCGCTCGTGGCGAACACCGACCAGCGAATCCCGTACTCCTCGCGCACGAGCTCGGCGAGGCCCTTGCCGGTGACCACGCCCATCCGCGCCGCGAGCAACTGCACGAGGCCCAGCGAGATCGTGATCAGCACCATCGTCCACAGCAGCTCGTATCCGTACTTGGCGCCGACCGAGGAGTAGGTGGCGATGCCGCCGGCGTCATTGCCGGCGTTCGCGGCGATCAATCCAGGGCCGAGCAGGCCGAGGAACGCGAAGATGCGAGCGCGTCGAGGATTAAAGCGGGCAGGCAGACGCGGTCGGCCACGGGTGGCAGACCGGATACGGCGCATGACGGGGGGTACTCGGACCGCCATCGAACTTCCCGCTGGGAGCCTTCATCGAGCAGCAGTCTATTCAGTAGGGACTCGCGAGACCGAGCGCCTACTGTCAATCCTCGCCGAGCAGGCCGAAGCGCCGGCGCCAGCCGCGCGGAAGCATCGCCTCGAGCACGTCGTCGACGGTGACGACGCCAAGCATCTGCCCGCGCGCGTCGGCGACCGGGATCGCCGTGAGGTTGTAGTCGGCCATCAGCCGCGCGACCTCCTCGAAGGACGCGTCGGGCGCGAGGCAGGGGGTCTCGTGCTTGACGACCGTGGCCAGCTGGCGGGAGTCCTCGACGCGCAGCAGCGCGGTCACCGGGACGCTGCCTTCGAGCGGTCCCTCGGCGGAGCTGACGAACACGGTGCTCAGCAGCTCGGGCGTGATCTTGCTGCGCCTGACCGCATCGAGCGCGTCGCCGGCGGAGGTGGTGCCGCGCAGCAGGATGAAGTCCGGGCTCATCAGGCCGCCGGCCTCGGCGGGGTCGTAGCCGAGCAGCGCCCGCACCTTGATGCGGTGGCTGACCGGTAGCAGCGCGAGCACCGGCTCGCGCCGATCCTCGTCGAGCTCGCCGACGATGTCGGCGGCATCGTCGGGCGCCATTCGCGAGAGGATCTCCGCGACCTGGCTGTCAGGGCGATCCTCGAGGAACTCGCGCTGGTGCTGGTCGTCGAGCTCCTCGAAGACGTCGGCCTCGAGCTCGCGGTCGTCGTCGCCGACGGCCTGGATGATCTCTTCGCCCTCGTGTCGCGAGGCCGCCTCGACGAGGTCGGCGATCTGCGCCGGGTGGAGCTTGGCGAGCTTGGGGTGCGGCACGCGCAGGCGCACTGTGGGCACGTGCCCGACGAACGGCTCGACGCCGGCCCAGTCGAGGAACTCGCCGGTTGCGATATGCGCGCCGAGTCCCTTCGGCAAGAGGCGGCGCAGCCCGCCGCGCGGACCCGTGTCGACGCCGACCACGCGCCAGGAGCCGGCGACGAGCGCGAGCTCGATCTCGTTGGCGCGCACGAGCCGCGCGCCCTCGACGTTGATCAGCTGTCGATCCAGCAGGTCGCGCTTGAGCAGCACCTCCTCGGCACGACGCTCGAACGGCCGCAGGTCGAGCTTGGCCTTGCGCATGACGACGCCATCGGTGCCGATCTCAGAGACACGATCGGCGCCCAGGAACGAGGGGCGCCCGGCGACGTTGACGAGAAAGCCGGTGATCGGCGGATAGCCGACGCCGCCGAGGCGCACGATCAGGTCCTCGACCTTGCCCAGCCGCTCTCCGTCGGCGTCGCGCAGCGGGCTGCCGACCACCGAGGAGAGGTGCAGGATGGGCGGTGCCTGTGCGGCGGGTGCGCTCACGCTGTCATCGTACGCTGGTGCTCCCGTTCTGGGTCTCGATCGCCTTGCTGTCGCTCGCTCAGGGCGTGCTCGTGGCTGTGCCCGGCGCGATCGCCGGCAGCTTGCCCGTACGGCTGCACAGCCGCCGCTGGGCGGTGATCCCGCCGTTGTCGGTGATCGCGTTCGTGTTCGGCGCGCGCGCCGCTGAACACGCGAGCGCGCAGGGCCTCACGTACCTGGCCCTCTGTGCTGTGCCCGCGCTTGCGGCGCTGGCGCTGGGTTGGCTGCTGTGGGACGCCGGGCCGCCGCACTGGCCGCGCGCGCTGCGGGCACTGCTCGTGCTGCCGCTGTTCGCGCTGGCATGGGCCGACCGCCAAGGACTGGCGGGGGAGGGGGCGGCTCTGGTGCTCTCGGCGCTCAGCTGCGCGGCGCTCGGCGTGCTGATCGCGACGGTGACGCCGCCGCGCTGGCTGGCCGCGGGAATCGTAGCGATGGCGGTTGCCGATACGACGCTGGTGGTGTCAGATCTGCTGCAGCAGCCGAACAACGCGCTGAACGCCGCGCGGCCGGCCGCAGGCCTGCCGCAGCTGCAGAGCGCGGTGTTCGGCTCGGCGGTGATGGGCTATGGCGACCTGTTCATCGCGGGGGCGCTCGGAGGGTTGCTCGCGGTCACCGTCGGACGCTCGCAGCAGTTGCGCGTCGCGGCGCTCGCAGCGATCCTCGCGCTTGTCTTCGACCTGTTGTTCTTCCTGGTCGATGAGCTGCCGGCGACCGTGCCGGTGGCATTGGCGCTGGTGCTGGCGGCACTTACGCGCCGCTGGAGATCCGCCGACGCGCGGCGATCTCGGCGGGCTCCTGCTGGGGCTGCGAGGGAGGCTCCTCCGCGGCCACGGGCTCCAGCCGCGCCGTGATCGCTCGCGCGGTGATCTCGACGGTGTCCGGCGTGAGCACCTTGCGCTCCGATGCGGCACCGGCCTGCTCGATCTTGCGCACCTGGGGGATCACACGGTGCTCGAAGGAGCCGATCGCCTCGTTGTAGGCGCCGACGGCCGAGTCGAGCTGACGCCCGACCTTGGCGAACGGTTCGACGAAGCGCCCGAGCCGGCTGTGCAGCTCGCGCGCGGACTCTGCGATCTCGCGTGTGGACTCGGCGATCAGCTCCTGGCGCCAGCCGTAGTGCACGGCCCATAGCAGGCCGATCAGCGTTGTCGGCGTCGCCATCAGCACCTGCTGCTGCACGCCGTACTCGATCAGAGCCGGGTCCTGCGCGAGCGCGGCTTGATAGATGCCGTCGGAGGGCACGAACATCACGACGAACTCCGGCGTCGAGTCGAACTGCCGCTGGTAGCCCTTGGAGGCGAGCTTGGCGATGTGCTCGCGCGTCTGGCGCGCGTGGCGCGCCGTGTGCAGCTCGCGCTCGTCCTCCTCGCTCGCCTCGAGCGCCGACAGGTATGCGTCGAGCGGGACCTTGGAGTCCACCACGACCAGCTTGCTGCCCGGCAGACGCACGAGCATGTCCGGGCGCAACGTGCCCTCGCCCGTCTGGATCGTGCGCTGCTCCACGAAGTCGCAGTGCGAGACCATGCCGGCCATCTCGACGACGTTGCGCAGCTGGATCTCCCCCCAGGAGCCGCGCGTGCTGGGGCGCTTGAGGGCCGAGACGAGGTTGCCGGTCTCCTGGCGCAGCGTGCCGACGCCGTCACCCAGATGGCGGATCATCTGCGCGAGCTCGCCCTGAGCCTGTCTGCGCTCGCGCTCCAGGCGCCCGATCTCGCTCTCCATCCTGCCGAGCTTCTCCTGCACCGGGCCGACGAGCCCCTTGATCTGCTCTGTGCGTTGGGCCATCTCGCCGGCCGCGCGCTCCTGCTCCGCGCGCCGGGACTCGGCGACGCCGCGTGCCAGCGACTCGCCCGTCTGTGCGAGCACGTCCACCGAGATCGACTTCAGCTCGTCGCGCATCCGTTCACGGCCGCGCCGCATCGAGATCGCGACGCCGACGCCCCCGAGCAGAACGCCGACAATCAGCAGCAGAGCGCTCAGTGCAAGCATGACTCACGACCCTTCTCCGGTTGACTGGACCAGCCAATATCCCAGTGTCACCGGACGTCTCCGAGGTCGTGTGCCGCTTGACATTTGCATAACGCGTGAGTATGTTGCGTCCCCGCTCCCTCGTTCTTCAGCTCGGGGAGCCACAGCTAGAGGGATAAACTCAAACGAGGGCTGTGCCTGCGGGCATGTCCCGCTTAGGAGGATGTGAGATGTCAGCCATGAACGGCTCGGCAGTGTCTTTCCGCTCGCGGAAAGGCTTGATTGGATTCTGCATGGTGCTTGCGCTGGCGCTGGCCGCGCTGGTCTCGGTGCCTGCAGGCGCAAGCGCGAAGAGCGCGGGCACGACGACCACCTACCTCGCGCTCGGCGACTCGATCAGCTTCGGCTACAGCGAGGAAAAATTCGACGCCAACTACCCGAACGAGTCACCATCGTACTTCGAAGGCGGCTTCACCAACGCTTTCGCCGCCGACCTCAACAAGCCGACCGAGGTCGGTAGCGGCGTCACGCTCGTCAACGACGCCTGCCCAGGCGAGACCTCGAATGGCCTGATCGGCGAAAACGAAGCAATCGGCGGCAAGAAATCCACCGAACCGGCCGGTCACGATCCGCAAGGACTCGGCGATTACCACCCGTGTGCGTACAACAACGTGGACGGCTTCCCGCTACACAACTCGCTGAGCGTCGGCGGTCAGTCGATCTCGCAGCTCGAAGACGCGCTGAGCATTCTCAAAGAAGGCAACCCAGCGCATCCGGTCGACGCGATCACGCTGAACATCGGCTCGAACGACGAGCTCGCGGCGATCAAGCAATGCGAAGACGAAGTTACCGAAGAATTCACCAACGAAGGCAAAAGCAAGTACGGCTCCTCGCCGACGCTTGCGGTGGAGATCTGCATCAAAGAAACCTCTGAAAAAGTGACGGCTCCGCACATCATCGAAAACATCGGTGACATCCTCGGCGTGCTCGACAGCACCTCGACGGGCGGCGGCCACTACACCGGCCCGATCATCCTGGTCGGCTTCTACAACCCTGACGCTGAGGTGCTTCCGGGCAGCGACGCGCTGCAGGAGGGTGTCAACAAGGCGGTTGAAGAGGAGATCCTGCCGCACTTCCCGAACGCGACCTTCGCGAACCCGTTCCCTGTGTTCAACAAGGGCGCGGCAACCGAAACCTCGGCTGGGAAGGCTTCTACCGAGCAGAAGTCGATCTGCAAGTACACAGAAATGTGCAACCCGAACGACCCGGGTGGATCGAAAGACGACGGAGACATCCACCCGACTCCGATCGGCTACAAGGAGCTCGCGAAGCTGGTCAACGCCGCCTACGAGGCCAACCCGGCGAAATAGCTCGCTGACGTAGAAGAGACATGCCTCAGAGGGCGCCCGGCTTGCTCGGCCGGGCGCCCGCTTGCGTTTCATAGTGGCGCGCGGCCTCTTCGAGCACGCCCAGCATCGCCGGCGCCGCCGGCACAAGGCGCGCTCCCGCGGGGGTCGCGGCGATCACCTGGCGCATCGGAGGGACGGGGGACAGCGAGCGGATCGCGATGTCATCGCGCACCACCGACAGGGCAAGCTCGGGGATCAGCGCGACGCCGACGCCTGCCGCCACGAGGCCTTGGACGGTCTGGTAATCGTCACTCTCGAACGTGACGTTCGGCTCGAACCCGGCGGCGTGGCAACTGCGCACGACGTGGCGTGCGCACGGGCTCGAGCTCGAGGTTTGCACCCACGCTTCGGCAGCGAGATCCGCCAGCCGCAGCCGCTCCTTAGCCACGAGCGAATGTTCGCTCGGGAGCGCCAGGTACATCGGATCCTCCAGCAGCTCCGTGCGCGTGACGTCCTCCATCGTCAGCGTCTCGCCGGCGAACTCGAACAGCAGCGCCAAGTCGAGCTCGCCGGCCCGCAGGCGAGCGACGATCACGTCCGGCTCGCCCTCTGCCAGCGTCAGCTCGATCTCCGGGTAGGAGGCGCTGAAGGTGGCGATCGCCAGCGGCATCAGGGTGGCTCCGGCGGTGGGGAACGAGGCCACGCGCAGGCGCCCGCCGCGCAGTCCCGCGATCGCCGCCAGCGAAGCCTCGGCCGCGTCCACGCGCGCGAGGATGCCGTCCGCGTGGCTGACGAGCGTCTGGCCGGCGGCGGTCAGGCTGACGCCGCGCGGGTGGCGCTCGAGCAACGCCATGCCGGTTTCGGTCTCGAGCGCGGCGATCTGCTGGGAGACCGCCGACTGCGTGTAGGACAGCGCCTCGGCGGCAGCCGAGAACGAGCCGCGGTAGGCGACCTCCTTCAAGACCTTCAAGCGAACCACGTTAAGCATTAGCTAAGCTTATAGCAGGAATCAACAAAATCATTGTGTCTGATGGCAGGTAAATGTCAAGATGAACTGAAATTGAGCCGAGAGATGCAACAAACAAACTGCCGGCCAGTGGGCCGACCACACGAAGGAGATAGTCAATGTCCACCAAGATCATCGTTTCCTATGACGGCACAGCCAACGAGGAGGACGCGATCACGTTGGGTCGCCTGCTCGGCGGCGCCGGTGCCGAGGTGTCACTCGCATACGTGCGCCACAACCCTGAGACCGACAGCGTGCGCGAGGAGATCGCGCAGGCCGAGGCCGAGAGCGTCCTCGACCAAGGGCTCGAGCTGCTCGGCAGGCCCGACGCCAAGCGTCACGTCGTAACCGACCGCTCGACCCCGCAAGGCCTTGCCTCGCTGGCCGCGCGCGAGGGCGCCAACGTGATCGTGTTCTGCTCGGACTCGCACACAGCCAAGGGCCACATCGCGATTGGCAATTCCGCTGAGCGTCTGCTCGAGGGCGGAAGCACTGCCATCGCGATCGCGCCGGTTGACCTGGCCGAGCGCCTCCAGGGCTCGGGCATCCAGCGGATCGTCGCCGTCGGCGACGCCGACGGGGGCGCCCGCCAGACCGCGCAAGCGCTCGCAGGCGCGCTTGGTGCGACGCTTGAGCCGGTCGCGGGCGAGCAGACCGACCTGCTCGTGATCGACTCGCGCGCCGACGCCCCGAAGGGTCGCGTCTCGCTGAGCTCCTCCGCCTCGCACCTGATCGAGACGGCGCGCTGCCCGGTGCTGGTGGTGCCGCGCGAGGTCGCACTCGGCTTTGGTGCCGCAGTCGCGCCGGCCGTCGCGTAGCCAAGAGCATTGCTGTCCCCCGCGTGGGCGGGCGGTCGTGACCTGTGGTCAGGTCCGACCGCGCGCCCACGCAAGCCGCGCCCGCGCAACCAGGTAGCGCGCGAGCGCGGTAGCGAAGTCCAGCGACGCCGCCCAGCAGATGGCCTGCCGTGCCCGTCCAAAGCCACGCCTCGGCGCGCCGGCGAGCGGAGGGGGGTCGGGAAGGCCGCACATTGCGGCACGGTATCGTGGCGGTCGTGCCAGTCGCCCTCAAGACAACCGTCACCGAGCTCGGCGACTCGCGCGTACGCTTGCAGGTGCAGGTGCCCTCCGGCGAGGTCGAGGGTCGGCTGGAGCGCAAGGCGCAACAGCTCGGACGCGAGCTGAAGCTGCCGGGTTTCCGGCGCGGAAAGGTTCCCGCCCCACTCGTGATCCAGCGAATCGGCCGCGAGGTGATCCTCGAGGAAGCGGTGCGCGACACGCTCTCCAGCTGGTACTCCGACGCGATCGAGAGCGCTGGGATCGTGCCCGTCGGTGATCCGCAGCTCGACCTCGGCGAGCTGCCCCCGCGGGGGCAGGCGCTTGAGTTCTCGGTCGAGATCGGCGTGCTCCCCAAAGCCGAGCTCGGCGACTACAAGGGCCTCGAGGTCGGGCGGCGCGAGCCCGATGTCGCAGACGAGCAGATCCAGCAGGAGATCGACGCGATGCGCGAGCGGCTGGCGCGGCTCGAGACCGCCGAGCGGCCGGCTGCTGCCGGCGACTTCGTGGTGGTCGACTATCTCGGCTCGCTCGTCAGCGAGGACCCCGACGGCGAGCAGAGCTTGGAGCCGTTCGCCGGCGGCGAGGGCCGCGACCAGCTCGTCGAGCTCGGCTCCGGCAACCTGATCCCCGGCTTCGAGGATGGGCTGTTGGGAGCGGTCGCGGGCGAGACGCGCACCGTCCCGTTGACGTTTCCCGCCGACTACAGCAGCGAGGAGCTCGCGGGACACGACACATCTTTCGAGATCACCGTCAAGGAGGTCAAGCTCAAGGAGCTGCCGGCGGTGGACGAGGACTTCGCGATCGACGCCGGCTTCGACGACCTGCAGCGAGCTGCGCGCGGACATCCGCGAGCGCCTGCTGCAGGTCGACGAGGAGCGGATCGCGGCCGACTTCCGACAGGCTGCGCTGGACGCCGCGGTGGCGGGCTCGCAGGTCGCGGTCACGCCCGAGCTCGTCAAAGCGCGCGCGCGGGAGATGTGGGAGCGGATGCTGCACTCACTCTCACACCGCGGCGTCTCCCGCGAGGCATATCTGCAGATCACGGGTCGTGAGGAGGCCGACGTCCTCACTGAGATGGAGCCCGAAGCTGACACCGCGCTGCGTCGTGAGGCAGTGATCACGGCGGTCGTCGCCGCCGAGGACATCGACCCGACGGAGGACGAGCTGCTGCGGGAACTCGCCCCGATCGCCGAGCGAGACGGGCTCGAGCCGCAGAAGCTGCTCGAGCAGACTGCGCAGCGCCGGACGCCTAGAGGAGGTGCGCGAGGATCTGGCCGCGCGCGCGGCGATCGACCTGATCGCCGCTGCCGCCACGCCGATCCCCCTCGCGCAGGCTGAAGCCCGCGAGCAGCTGTGGACGCCCGCGAAGGCGGCCGAGGGCGCGAGCGACGCCGCCGAGGAGCTCGCGGGGGCTCCTGCCCGATTGTGGACACCAGATCGCTAGCCTTCTAGAGGAATCTGGCAGGCAAGGCGAAACAAAGGCGAGGACTATGCGCCAGAAGCGAGGACTATGAGCCCACTTGTACCAATGGTCGTCGAGCAGACCTCGCGTGGCGAGCGTGCGTTCGACATCTACAGCCGGCTGCTCAACGAGCGGATCATCTTCCTCGGCACGCCCGTCGACGACCAGATCGCGAACCTGATCGTCGCCCAGCTGCTGCACCTTGAGTCCGAGGACCCCGAAAAGGACGTCTCGCTGTACATCAACTCGCCCGGCGGATCCGTGTACGCCGGCCTCGCGATCTACGACACGATGCAGTTCATCAAGCCCAACGTGCAGACGATCTGCGTGGGCATCGCGATGTCGATGGGCGCGCTGCTGCTGGCCGGCGGCGCCGCGGGCAAGCGCATGGCGCTGCCCAACGCCAAGATCCTGATCCACCAGGTCTCATCGAGCTTCCAGGGTCAGGCGACCGACATCGAGATCCATGCCAAGGAGATCATCGACGTGCGCAGGCGCCTGGACGAGATCATCGCCAAGCACACCGGCAAAGAGCTCGAGCAGGTTCGCACCGACACCGAGCGCGACTACTTCATGAGCTCAGCAGAGGCCAAGGAGTACGGCATCATTGACCGTGTGATCTCCGAGCACTAGCTCGGGCTCGCCACGGCCACGGCACGCAGGGAGCAAAGGGAAATGGCCAGACCAACAGACTCCAACGAGCAGCTCCTGTGCAGCTTCTGCGGCAAGTCCCAGCGGCAGGTCAAGAAGCTGATCGCGGGCCCCGGCGTCTACATCTGCGACGAGTGCATCGATCTCTGCAACGAGATCATCGACGAGGAGCTCTCGGCGCCGCCGGCGTTCGACATCGAGAACCTGCCCAAGCCGCGCGAGATATACGAGGTGCTCGACGAGTACGTCGTCGGACAGGATCCCTCGAAGCGCACGCTGTCGGTCGCGGTCTACAACCATTACAAGCGCGTGCAGATGATGATGTCCGGCGACTCGGACATCGAGCTGCAGAAGTCCAACATCCTGCTGCTGGGGCCCACCGGTTGCGGCAAGACGCTGCTCGCGCAGACGCTCGCACGGATCCTCAACGTCCCCTTCGCGATCGCCGACGCCACCGCGCTGACGGAGGCCGGCTACGTCGGCGAGGATGTCGAGAACATCCTGCTCAAGCTGATCCAGGCGGCCGACTACGACGTCAAGAAGGCCGAAACCGGCATCATCTACATCGACGAGGTCGACAAGATCGCGCGCAAGGCCGACAACCCGTCGATCACGCGCGACGTCTCCGGCGAGGGAGTCCAGCAGGCGCTGTTGAAGATCCTCGAGGGCACGCAGGCGTCGGTGCCGCCGCAGGGCGGGCGCAAGCACCCCCACCAGGAGTTCCTGACGATCGACACCACCAACGTGCTGTTCGTCTGCGGTGGCGCGTTCGCGAACCTCGACAAGGTGATCGAGCGGCGCATCGGCCACAAAGGCGTCGGCTTCGCGGCCGCGATCGAAGCGAAGGCCGAGCGCGACACGGGCGAAGTGTTCGAGCAGTGCCTGCCCGAGGATCTGATCGAGTACGGGCTGATCCCGGAGTTCATCGGCCGTCTGCCCGTCGTGTCCGCCGTGCACCAGCTCACGCGCGAGGATCTCGTGTCGATCCTCGTCGAGCCGCGTAATGCGCTCGTCAAGCAGTTCCAGCGCTTCTTCGCCTTCGACGGCATCGAGCTGGTGTTCTCCGAGGACTCGCTGACAGCAGTTGCCGAGAAGGGTCTCGAACGCGAAACCGGGGCGCGCGGGTTGCGCTCGATCATCGAGGAAATCCTGCTCGAGGTGCAGTTCGAGCTGCCATCTCGGCGCGACGTCAAGAAGTGCGTGGTCACGAAGGAGACGGTCGAGAAGGGACTCACGCCGACGCTCGTCACCGAAGCGGCGCCAGAGGAGGCGGAGGATGCCTCGCTGCGCGAGGAGTCGGCCTAGGACCCGCTAGCCGCGCGCGCTCCTCCAACAGCGCTCCCGAGCGCTACCATCGCGGCTGTGTCAAGGCGAGGCGCCGCCCGCAGATCAAAGCTCGACCGCCTGCGGGCCGTACCGTGGCTGGCAGTGGCGCAGGCCGGCGTGGTCGTCAACCGACGCTGGCGGACGCTGTCGCCGAAGGAGCGCGCCCACCTCGGTCAGCTCGTGCGTGCGTCGCGCGGACGCCCTGGAAATCTCAGCGGCAAGCAGCGCGCGGAGCTGCACGAGCTCGTGGGCAAGCTCGACGTCAGGGGCATCGGGCGCGAACTGCTGCCGCTCGTGCGCCGTCGGAGGGGCCGGCGCCGGCGTTCTCGCGCCCGCACGTGATCTGGACGGAGGCACAGGCTGAGCGCCAGCTGCGCTCGCTGGAGCTGTTCGGCATGCGCTTCGGCTTGGACCGGATGCGGCGCATGATGACCGTCCTCGGCTCACCCGAGCGACGCTTCGACGCGGTCCACGTGCTCGGCACGAACGGCAAGTCCTCGACCACGCGCATGACGGCCGCGATCCTCGAGCGCCACGGCCTGCGCACCGGTGCATATCTGTCCCCGCACCTGGTCTCCTATCGCGAGCGCATCCTGATCAACGGGAGCGAGCTCGACGCGGATGCGTTCGCGTCGGCGATCGCACGGGCCTCGTGGGCCGCGGAGCGCGTCAACCATACGCTCGCCGGGGATGACCATGTCACCCAGTTCGAACTGCTCACAGCCGCCGCGCTGTGGGAGATGGCCAGCGAGCAGGTCGACGTGGCAGTGGTGGAGGCCGGTCTCGGCGGTCGCTATGACGCGACAAGCGTGATCGATGCGAACGTCACCGTGCTCACCAACGTCGGTCTCGAGCACACCCGCTGGCTGGGGCCGACGATCACGGACATCGCCGAGGAGAAGCTCGCAGTCGTGCGGCCAGGAGCAGCGCTGGTGCTCGGGGATGGCCTCGCGTCGCCGGCGCTCGCCGTGGCGGAGCGCGTGGTGAGCGAGCGTGGGGCTTGGATCGTGCGACCGAGCCCGCTCCCGGCGGCAAGCAAGCTGCTGGCGCGAGGAGGCTTCCAGCGGCGCAACTTCGCGCTCGCGAAGGCGGCCGCGAAAGCCTTCCTGCGGACAGCCGGTCTAGCCCTGGACGAGGATGCTGTGGCGGCAGCCGCCGCGCAGACAGACGTGCCCGGGCGCATGCAGAAGCTGGACGAGGATCCGCCGACGGTGCTTGACGGAGCGCACAACCCCGACGCCGTGCGCGCGCTCGTCGAGTCGCTGCCGGACGTGCTCGGCGGAGCCTCGATCGCGCTCGTGCTCGGTGTGCTCGAGGACAAGGACGCGGCAGCGATGCTCGCCGCGCTGATGCCGGTGGTCGCGCGCGCGTGGTTCACCGCGCCCCCGAGCAGCCGTGCGCTTTCGCCGGCGGCGCTGCAGTCGCTTGCGCGCCAGCTCGGCTTCGAGGAGACCGTCTGCGAGCCCGACGCGTCGCAGGCGCTCGCGCAGGCGCAGAGCTGGGCGCAGCGGCACCACGGCGCTGTACTCGCCACCGGCTCGGTGTATCTTGTCGGCGATCTGCTCAGCCGGCACGAGCGCTTCGAGCGTGAGCCCGCAGCTCGTGCATCTCAGCGGAGCTCGGCCAGATGAACGAGCAGGGACCTACGGTGCTCACCATGATCGGAGCCGTCGCGCTGATCGTGGCGCTCGTGATCCTCGTATTCTTCGCTGCAGGTTACGGCTTCGGCCGCCTGTTTCTCTAAACTCAGCCGGCCGATGCTCCCCCTCGCATATTTTGGAATCGAAAGCAGCGGCTTGAATCTGGCCGTCGATCTGCTGATCCTGTTCACCGCCGTTCTGTATGTCTCGCTGATCTACTGGACCTACGCGGACGCGCGCCGGCGGATCGCCGACCCGATGCTCGTAGCCTGCGCCACAGCGGCTTCCTTCTTTCCGTTCGTGGGCACGATCATCTACATGATTTTGCGTCCACCGGAGTACCTCGATGACGTGCGTGAGCGTGAACTGGAGACACAGGCCGCCGAGGCGCGCCTGCACCAGCTCGACCAGACGCTGTGCCCCCATTGCAGCTACCGCGTGGAGAGCGACTTCATCCGCTGCCCCAGCTGTCTGCGCAAGCTCAAGGAGCGCTGCATGAGCTGCTCGCGGCCGCTCGACCAGGCATGGACGATCTGCCCGTACTGCGAGGCCGACGTCCCCGGTCTCTCTGCGCCGCGTTCGCGCCGGCGCCGTGGTGCCACGGCTGCCGCGCCCGCGCTCGAGACCGATATCAACGATCTCGACGTGCCGGTGGCCTCGGCGGAGGCCACCGAGCCGGTAGAGCCGGCGCTGGCCTCAGAGCCGATCGCCAGGCCCCGCAGCTCAGCTCGGTCCGGGCGCCGTGCGCGCCC
The DNA here is from genome assembly GCA_963714285.1 of uncultured Solirubrobacteraceae bacterium. Lineage (GTDB taxonomy): Bacteria > Actinomycetota > Thermoleophilia > Solirubrobacterales > Solirubrobacteraceae > Palsa-744. The sequence goes on along the minus strand of CAVQNS010000004.1, from coordinate 924,915 downwards.
GAGCTCCTGAGCCGCACCTCCCCAGACCGACAAGGCCGACCAAAAGGAAACCATGGACCGAACGCTGATCCTCGTAAAGCCCGATGCCTTCGCACGAGGCATGACGGGTGAGATCCTCGCCCGCTTCGAGCGCAAGGGCTTGCGCATCGTCGCGCTGCGCCACATGACCGTCGCGCGCGAGCTGGCCGAGCGTCACTACGCCGAGCACGCCGAGCGCCCGTTCTTCGGCGAGCTCGTCGACTTCATCACATCAGGGCCGATCGTCGCGATGGTGCTCGAGGGGCGCGATGCCGTCAAGGCGGCGCGACAGCTGATCGGCGCGACCAATCCCATCGAGGCGGCGCCAGGCAGCATCCGCGGCGACTTCGCGATCGAGATGGGTGCCAACATGGTTCACGGCTCGGATTCGCCGGAGTCGGCGGCGCGCGAGGCCGGCCTGTTCTTCCCGGACCTGTAGAGCCCGCCCGCTGGTGCCAGGCCACGGCGCGCCACTCTCGCTCGTTCTCGCCTCGGGCTCGCCCCAGCGGCGGACGCTGCTCGAGCGCCTGGGCGTGCCGTTCGCGGTCAGGGTGTCCGACGCCGAGGAGCTCGAGCAGGGGGACGATCCAGCGCTGGTCGCGGTCGAGAACGCGCGGCGCAAGGCCTCGGCGGCACTTCGACGGGGCGTGGCTGAGGCGGTGCTCGGCTGCGACACGATCGTCGTCCTGGACGGGGTGATCTACGGCAAGCCGCCGCACGCGGCTGCGGCGCGCAAGACGCTCTCGGCTCTCGGCGGGCGCACGCACGAGGTCATCAGCGGGCTGGCTGTGCTGCTCGCGGACGCAGAGACGAGCACGGTCGAGCGAACGGCGGTAGCACGCACGCGGGTCACCTTCCGCGCGATCGATCGAGAGCTGCTCGACTGGTATGTAAGCACGGAGGAGTGGCGCGGGCGCTCGGGCGGCTACGCGATCCAGGGCGCGGGCGCGGGGCTCGTGCTGGCGATCGAGGGTGAAGAGGAGAACGTCGTCGGTCTACCGCTCGGCACGCTGCGTCAGCTGTGCCCCGAGCTGTTTGGAGACCCTGATCTGTGAACGCATTCGTGTGCGCCGCCGGTCTGCGAAGGAACCGCTTCCCGAGAAGTGCGCAGGGCGGGTGCGCGTTGCAAATCCGATCGCATAGCTGGCGGGCGAGCGAGGTAGTTCGCTAGACTCCTCGCAGGGTACGCCCCGATGAGCGCTGGCCACAGAACGCCTCGCTGGCCGATCTTCGATCAGCGGCGCTGGAGCGGATACGAGCGTGCCCCTTCTCTTCTCTATGGGCATCTTCAGCTATCTGACAGGGTTCGGCGGTCGCGACATGGCGGTCGATCTCGGTACCGCCAACACGCTCGTGTACGTGCGCGGTCGGGGCATCGTCCTGTCGGAGCCGAGCGTCGTGGCGATCGACTCGCGCACCGGCGAAGTCCACGCCGTGGGGATCGAGGCCAAGCGCATGCTCGGGCGTACGCCCGGCACGATTCAGGCGATTCGTCCGCTCAAGGACGGTGTGATCGCGGACTTCGACGTGACAGAGCAGATGCTCAGGCACTTCATCCAGAAGGTCCACCAGAATCGCTGGGCGCACCCGCGCGTCGTCGTGTGCGTGCCATCGGGCGTGACCGGTGTGGAGAAGCGCGCGGTCGAGGAGGCGTGCCTGTCGGCCGGCGCGCGCACCGCGTATCTGATCGAGGAGCCGATGGCTGCCGCGATCGGCGCGGGCCTGCCGGTGGGCGAGCCGACGGGCTCGATGGTCGTCGACATCGGTGGCGGTACCTCCGAGGTCGCCGTGATCTCGCTCGGCGGGATCGTCGTGTCGCAGTCGATACGCGTCGGCGGCGACGAGATGGACGAGGCGATCATCAACTACGCCAAGAAGGAGTACAAGCTGTTGATCGGTCAGCAGACCGCCGAGGAGCTGAAGCTCGAGATCGGCTCAGCGTGCCCGATGTCCGAGGAGCTGCAGGCCGAGATCCGCGGCCGCGACATGGTCGCGGGGCTCCCCAAGACGGTGGTGCTGACGAGCGAGGAGATTCGTCAGGCGCTGGCCGAGCCACTCAACCAGATAATCGACGCGGTCAAGGAGACGCTCGACCGCACGCCTCCCGAGCTGGCCTCCGACATCATGGACCGCGGCATCATGCTCGCCGGCGGCGGCTCGCTGCTGCAAGGCCTCGACGAGCGCCTGCGCGAGGAGACGCAGATGCCCGCGCACCTGGCCGAGTCGCCACTGACCTGCGTGGCGGTCGGCTCCGGGCGATCGCTCGAGGAGTTCGAGGCAATCCATCGCTCCAATCGCACTTCGCGTAACCGGCGCCGCCGGTGAACAGCTGTGACGCCCCGCCTGCGCCCTGGGTAATCTGTTGGGCTAACGCTTCGGAAGGTACTCATCGGTGTACGACAAGACCGTACGGCGTCGACGAGCGGTGCTTGCGCTGCTCGTCGTGCTCTCCCTGTTGCTCCTAACCGCTTATTTCGGCGAGGCTCCGAACGGTCGTCTGCACGCCGTGCAGCGTGACTTCCTGACCGTCGTCTCGCCGATCCAGAACGGTGCCAACAAGGCGCTGAAGCCGGTACGCGACCTGTTCGCCTGGTTCGGCAACACGTTGCACGCGAAAAGTGAGCTGGCGCAAGCGCTCAAGCAGACCGACAAACTGCGCCGAGAGCTGGTCGCCGACCAGGCCGAAAAACGTTCCAACCACGAGCTCACCTCGCTGTTCCATCTAGACCAGCTGGGCGTCGAGGACTACCACCCCGTGACCGCCACGGTCGTCTACAAAGATCCGAACATCTGGTACTCGACGGTCAACATCGACAAGGGCGAATCCGAGGGCGTCCGCGTCAACGATCCTGTCATAAACGCCGAAGGGCTCATCGGCCGAGTTGCGGCGGTCGTCGGCGACGGTGCTCAGGTGGACCTGATCACGGACTCCTCAATGGGCGTCTCCGCGCGGATCGGCACGAGCAACTCGACCGGCCTGCTGCAACCGAAAGTCGGCGACCCGGGCGATCTCGAGCTCCAGTACATACCTGCGACGACGCCTGCGAACGTCGGCGAATACGTCGTCACATCGGGCACCGTCTCGAACGAAGAATCGCTGTACCCGCCAGGGCTGCTGATCGGGCAGGTAACCTCGGAGAACGAAGAAAGCGGATTCAAGTCCGTGAACGTGCACCCGCTTGCCAACCTGCAAAACCTGGACATCGTGCAGGTGCTGACCGCCGGTGCGGGAACTCGGGCAGCAAATCTCAGCCAGCTGGCCGCCAGCCTGCCGGCCGGACAGAGCGCCGGCGCCAGCGGCGAACAGCTCGCCTTCACGCAGGTAGGCGGATGACCGGCGGCGTCTCGGGCTCGCTGTCGCTGCGCCTCGCCGCGTTTGCGCTGTTCGTCGTCTTCCTCCAGATCGGCGTCGTCTCCGAGGTCTCCGTGTTCGGCGTCAACGCCGACATCTCCTCGCTGCTCGTCGCGTTCGTCGGGCTGATGTGCGGCTCGACAATCGGAGCGGCATGTGGCTTCGCGGTCGGGCTGCTGATCGACATGACGTTGCTGCAGACGCTCGGGTTGACCTCGCTGGTGTTCACGCTGATCGGCTACTGGTGCGGGCGGCTGCGTGAGCTGCGCGACCCGCAGGGCGCGTTCACGCCGCTGCTCGTCGGCGCCGGGGCCTCCGCGATCGCGCTCGTCGGCTACTCGCTGATGGAGTTCATGCTCGGCGTGGATGCCCCCGTCAGCTTCGAGCTGCTGCGCGAGATCGTCTTCGGGGTGATCGTCAACACGATTGTCGCGCTGCCGATGTGGGCGCTCACGCGCCGGGCGCTCGAGGGCGCGCTGCCCGAGGACCCGCGTCGGCGTCGGCGTCGGCGCTCGTACACGACCGGTGGTTTGAGCCCGCTGACAAAACCATGAGCTCGATCGAGCCCGTTCGCCAGCGTGATCCGCGCATCCCGGTCTCGCCGCAGCTGGCGCTGCGAGTGGCGATCATCGGCGGGGTGGCGATGGTGATGTTCGGCGTGATCTTCTTCCGGCTCTGGTACCTGCAGGTGCTCTCGAGCGAACAGTACGTCTCGCAGGCCGATGCCAACCAGACACGCCCACTGCCGATCGCCGCTCCGCGCGGGCAGATCCTCGATCGTGAAGGCCAGGCGATCGTCGGCAGCACGGTCACGAACGCCGTGCAGATCGTCCCGGACGAGCTGCCACCCGGCATCTCCCCTCAGGTCGCTGAGTACCAGAAGCGCCTCGAAACGGCGGAAATTGCCCGCCGTGCGGCGGTCGCGCGCCTGTCCGGCTATGAGACCGCGCTTGGAGGCGTGCGCCGGCTGGGCCACGCGCAGCACCGCGAGCTGGAACGCCTGCGCGCGGCCACCGGCCCCCCGCGCGTGGCCGTGCCGCCGCTGCCGCGATCGGCCGTCAGGCTCGAGCGGCTGTTCAGGCGCCTCGGCCATGTGATCCAGGTGCGTCCACGCACGATCGACGAAGAGGTGGTCGAGGGCATAGCCGCGACGCCGTATGCGCAGGTGACCGTCAAGACCGACGGGGGTCGCGGCGCGCTGACGGTGATTGGCGAGCGCGCCAGCGAATTCCCGGGGGTCGTCCAGGAACCGGTCTCGATTCGCGAATACCCGGACGGCGAAATGGCCGCGCAGATCCTCGGCTACGTCCGCCAGGTGAGTGAAACCGAGCTGAACCTGCCAGCGTTCCGCGGCGTGAAGCCGGGCACGATCGTGGGACAGGCGGGCCTCGAGTACTACTACGACCATTATCTGCGCGGCGAACCGGGACAGAAGCGTGTCGCGGTCAACGCTGAAGGCCAGCCCGTCCCGAGTACGCTCAAGCCGATTCCGCCGCATGCCGGGCACACACTGCAGACGACGCTCGACCTGGGGCTGCAGAAGGCGAGCGAAAAGGCGCTGCTGGAGGGCATGGAAAACGCGCGCGGAGAGGGCAAACCAGCGATCGCGGGCGCGTTCGTGGCGCTCGACCCGCTCAACGGCGAAGTGCTCGCGACGGGCTCCTCGCCGAGCTTCGACCCAAACAAGTTCGCCAAGCCTCTAACCGAAGGCGAATGGGAAGCACTGACCGGCCGCCATGGGGGAGAACCGGGTCGCCTGACCGATCTGGCCGACGAAGGCGAATACCCCACGGGCTCCACCTTCAAGCCGATCACCGCGATGGCCGCGCTCGAAGCCGGTGTGATCAACCCCAGCGAGGGGCTCGGCGCGGGCAAATGCATCTATGTCTCGAGCGAGCGGTTCTGCAACGCCGGCGAAGACGAATACGGCGCCGCGAACCTGGTCGACGCGCTGAAGGTGTCCTCCGACACCTACTTCTTCACTGTCGGCGAGCTCGCCAACGAGCACGGCGGCGAAATCATCCAGAAGAAGGCTAAAGAACTGGGCGTCGGGGAGCCGACGGGGATCGACCTGCCGAGCGAGTTCCCGGGCGTGGTGCCGGGCCCCAAGTGGCTGGTGGAACAGAACAAGCTCGAAGCCAAGTGCACGCGCGAACATCACGGCCAGCCGTGCTACATCGTCGGCGAACCCGGGGCGCCGTGGACGGTCGGCTACAACATGGACCTCGCGGTCGGGCAGGGAGAGCTGCTCACCGACCCGCTGCAGATGGCCGTCGCCTACTCGGCGCTCGCCAACGCCTACCGCGACGGCGGCAACGGCACGGTGCTGACACCACATCTCGGCAAGCAGATCGACGAAGCCAACGGCGACCTCGTGCAGACGCTGCACTTTCCCAGCCGCCACGTCCACCTCAACGACGAAGACCTGAGCCTCGTGATGGAAGGCCTGCACGAGGCCGCCAGCGCCGAAGGCGGCACCTCCGCCGAAGTCTGGGCCGGCTGGAACCAAGAAGAAGACCCGGTGTATGGGAAGACCGGCACCGCCGAACGCACGGGGCACGTGGAACAGTCCTGGTACATGTGCTATCTCGGCAACGCCAAGCGACCGATCGTGATCGCGGTGACCGTTGAGGAAGGCGGCTTCGGCGCCGAAACGGCCGCCCCGATCGCGCGCCTGATTGCCTCGCAGTGGTACGGCAAGCCGAAGAAGTTCGTCGCCGGGAGCTCGAAGACGTTTTGAGCCCGCTGAGCCCGATCAAGCCGACCGAGGAGGCGCCCGTCGCGCCGCCGCGCACGCTCAGGCTGCCGCTGGACCCGCTGCTGACGCTCGCGGTGATCGGGCTCGGCGTGTGCTCGGTGATCACGCTGAAGGTCGCCACGCGTAAAGCCATTCCAGGCGATCCGCACTACTACGTGGATCGTCAGGCGATCTATCTGGCACTCGGCTTCGTGCTCATGCTCGGGCTCTCGCGCGTGGACTACGCCAGCCTGCGACGCCATAAAAACGCGATCTACGGTGCGCTGATATTCAGCATTCTCGCGGTGCTGGGCCTCGGGCACTCCGCGCAGGGCGCGCAGCGCGCGATCAACTTCCCGCTGTTCTCGTTCCAGGCATCCGAGCTCGGCAAGGTGTTGCTGATCCTCTCGCTGTCGGCCTTTATCGTCGAGCGAGCCCGAAGTCTGCGCGACCGCGACACGACCGTGCGCGTGCTGATCGCGGCGCTCGTGCCGACGATTTTCGTGATCGCCCAGCCCGACCTCGGCTCGGGTCTCGTGTACATGACGATCGCCTGCATGCTGCTGTTCGTCGCGGGGACCTCATGGCGGCATCTGGCGGCGCTTGCGGCGCTCATCTGCGTCTCGATCGCGTTCGTGCTGGTGGCCGCCCCAGCGGCCGGCGTGCACGTGCTCAAGCCGTTCCAGACCGAACGGCTGACGGCGTTCCTGCACCCGTCGAGCGTCCCCAAGGAAGGGTCCTCGAACGATCCGTCCTACCAGCAGCAGCAGTCCAAGATCGCGATCGGCGCCGGCGGCAAGACCGGCCGGGGAAGCGCGGCCAGCCAAGTTGTCAACGGCTTCGTGCCCGAGAGCGACACCGATTTCGTGTTCGCGGCGGTCGGCGAACAGTACGGCTTCGTCGGCGCCGGGTTGGTGCTGCTCCTGTACGCGCTTCTGATCTCCCGGACGCTGCGCGTGCTCGTGATGGCGAAGGACCTGTTCGGCTCGCTGATCGCCGCCGGTGTAGCAGCTATGCTGATGTTTCAGGTCTTCGTAAACGTAGGGATGACTGTCGGGATCATGCCCGTCACCGGCGTAACGCTTCCGCTCATGAGCTATGGCGGCTCGTCGGTCATCGCCACCCTGCTGAGCGTGGGCCTACTGCAATCGATCTACGTCCAGGCGCGCACTTCTCAAGCTCTGAAGGGCCGCGTACTGCGTTACTAGCTCGAGGTACGCCAGCCAATGTTCACCGAGCACTCCACATCAGATCCTCAGCGCCACTTCGCGCGGATTGCCTCCCACCCGATGCTCCGGGTGCGCGCAGGCTCGCCGCCCCGGCGCCGATCCATCCGATGCTCGGCTCCTTTCCACACCGAAAGACTGGATCAAATTGAAAAAGCAAGTGCTTGTCAGCGTCGATCGCGCGGAGACGCGCGTGGCGCTTCTGGAGGCGAGCGGAACGCCCGCCGCCTCGCGTTCGTCCTCAGCTGCCCGCAAAGCTGCCAGCAGCCGCAAGCGCGGCGGCGGCCCGGAGGCCGGCTACCGCGTCGCTGAGCTCTACATAGAGCGCCGCGGCGGGCGCTCGATCGTCGGCAACATCTACAAGGGCAAGGTCGACAACGTGCTCCCCGGACTCGAGGCCGCGTTCGTGGACATCGGCCTCGAGAAGAACGGCTTCCTGCACGTCGACGAGATCGTGCTGCCGGGCGTCGAGACGCCCAAGCGCGGGCGCGGCGGAAGCGCCGGGCGCAAGATCGCCGACCTGCTCAAGCCCGGCCAGGAGATCGTCGTGCAGGTCGTCAAGGACCCGCTGAAGACCAAGGGCGCGCGCCTGTCGATGGAGCTCACGATCGCCGGTCGCTACATGGTCTACGCGCCGAGTGGCGAGGGCGTCGGTGTCTCGCGGCGCCTCGAGGACAAGGAGCGCGAACGTTTGCGCCGCCAGACCGCCAACCTGCAAACCGACGGCGGTGGCGTGATCGTCCGCACCGCCGCGCACGGCGCCAAGCGCGAGGACTTCGAGCGCGAGCTCAAGTACCTGCACAAGCTGCACGAGGTGCTCGTCAAACGCGTCGAGGAGACGGTCGCCCCTGACCTGGTATTCCAGGAGGCCGATCTCTCTGTGCGTGTCGTGCGCGACATCTTCTCCGCACACTTCGAGCGCGCGATCGTCGACGACGAGCAGCAGTACCACCGGCTCGTGTCGTTCTTCACGCGCACCGCCCCCGAGCTGGTCGAGCGCGTCGAGCTGTGGCAGGAGCGGGAGCCGCTGTTCGAGGCCTACCGCGTGGACAAGGCAATCGAGGGAGTGCTCTCGCGCCGCGTCGACCTGCCCAGCGGCGGCTATCTGATCATCGACTATGCCGAGGCGCTGACCGTGATTGACGTCAACTCCGGCAGCTTCATCGGGCGCGGCAAGGGCGCAGGCCTCGAGGACACGATCACCAAGACAAACCTCGAGGCCGCCGAGGAGGTCGTCAACCAGTTGCGGCTGCGCGACATCGGCGGCATCATCGTGATCGACTTCATCGACATGGCCCGCGCGCGCAACCGCGATGCGGTCATGAAGACCCTGCGCAACACGCTCGACGAGGACCGCACGAAGACGTTCACCGCCGAGATCTCAAAGCTCGGTCTCGTCGAGATGACACGCCAGAACGTGACCGAGGGCGTGCGCGAGATCATGAGCCGCCCATGTCCGACATGCGAGGGCGAGGGCGTGATCCGCTCGGAGGAAACAATCGCGATCGAGTTCGAGCGCAGGCTGCGCGACGTCGCCACCGAACACCCGGATGCGGAGGCGTTCCTCGTGCAGATCAACCCGCGGGTGAGTACGCAGTTCACCGGTCACAGCTCGCGCGTGCTGCATGCGCTCGAGACGCAGACGGGCAAGTCGTTCCTGTTCGAGGGCTCCGAAGGTCTCACGCTCGATCACTTCGCGATCACGTTCATGGGCACGCGCGCTGAGGTCGAGGAGCGCGCGCTGCCGTTCCGCCAGGGCGACGAGGTGCTCGTGGAGATCGTCGAGCCGCACATGTACGACGTCGACGACGCCGTCGCCAAAATCGACGGCTACATCATCTCGATCGCCGGAGCCTCGCCATATGTCGGCGAGAAGCGCATGGTGCGGATCGACCAGGTCGGTCGCACGGCTGCCAGCGCGCTGCTGCTGGACGAGTCCGGTGAGGTCGTCACCGCGCCCGTGCGCGTAGTCGACAGTCGCGCCAACAAGCGCGCCGGCCGGCGCCGCGCCTCGCCCGCCGCCGGCGGACGTGCTGGCAGCGAGCCGGCCGAGCCGCGCACGCGACGGCGCCGCGCGCCCGTCGAAAGCGAGGACACCGAGGCACGTCGCGAAGCCGGCCTGAGCGACTCGCCGACCTCGATCGACACCGAGCCCGAGGATCAGCCGGCGGTCGAGGTACTCGCGCGGGCCAATGCCTCCCAGCTCGGCGAGGATGCTCCCCAGCACGGCGCGGATGCTCCGCAGCTCGGCGAGGATGCTCCGCAGGACAGCGAGGATGCTCCCAAGAATGGGGGCGAGGCCCCCCAGGACGAGGCCGGCGAGGATGGCCTACAATCAAAACCTCGGCGTCGTGGCCGCAGGGGCGGACGGCGCCGTTCGGCTGCCAAGGCCAAGGCGTCCCCCGAGTAAACGAGGGCGCTCCGGCGCGAGCCGTTCGATGGCGCTCTACCAAGCCACAAGAAATCGAGAACCACACAGACATGTACGCGATCGTGAAGACCGGCGGCAAGCAGTACCGCGTCGAGCGGGGCCAGACGCTGCTCGTCGAGCGCCTGCCTGCGGCGGAGGGCGCCGACGTCGCACTCGAGCCGATGCTCTACCGCTCTGACGAGGCCGTGTTCGACGCGGCCGGCCTGGCCGACGTCAAGGTCACCGCGAAGGTGATCGCCCACGTGCGCGGCGAGAAGCTGCGCGTGTTCAAGTTCAAGCCCAAGCGCGGCTACAAACGCCGCACCGGACACCGCCAGGAGCTGACCCAGATCGAGGTCACCGAGATCAGCGCCGGCGCGAAGTCGGCGGCCAAAGCGAGCAAAGCCAAGCAGGCCGACGCTCCGAGCGAGGCGCCCACGGCGAGCAAGGAGAAGGCTGCAGATGGCTCATAAGAAGGGGCTCGGATCGAGCCGCAACGGTCGTGACTCAAACGCCCAGCGCTTGGGCGTAAAGACGTTCGCCGGGCAGACCGTCACCGGCGGTGAGATCATCGTGCGCCAGCGCGGCACCCGCTTCAAGCCGGGCGCCGGTGTTGGCATCGGCAAGGATGACACGCTATACGCGCGTGCCGCCGGCACCGTGCAGTTCAACCACGGCTGGCGCGGACGGATCGTGAGCGTTCTTCCGGACGGCGATCAAGCCTGAGGATGGGCCGCATCACCCCGCGGCGAGGCGCCTGGCTGATCGCCGCGGGACGCGTTGCGTTGGGCATGGCCGTGCTCGCCGCGCCCGAGCAGGTGACCGAGCGCTGGCTCGGGCAAGACAACGCCAAGCTGCCCGCCGTCGCCGACCTCGCGCGCTCGCTCGGCGCCCGCGACCTGGCGCTCGGGATCATCACGTTGCAGACGCTCGAGGACCCCGGAATCGGCCCGCGCGTGCAGATGCTGTGTGCGCTCGTCGACTCCGCCGACGTGCTCGCGACGGTGGTCGCCCGCGCAAGCCTGCCGCGCAAAGGGCTGTACGGCACCGTCTCGATCGCCAGCGTCGCCGCGGGCGCTGGCGCCTACTTCTCGCGCAAGCTCGCGCAGTCCTAGATGATTGATTCCACGTTTTTAGGCGCAGTAGTTGACGAGGGCGCGGCTTGGTCGGCCGAGTTGGTGGTTGAGGGTGATGGCAGCGGCGAGGGTGAGCAGGCGTTGCACGATGCGCTCTCTGACGCCGGGGAGTGTTCTCGCGCCGTGGCGCTCCAGTGTCAGTAGGTCCTTGCAGGTCCAGAAGATCGACTCGATGCGTTGGCGGATCGGTGCGAGGTGGGGACCCTGGCCGGGCTCGTCTTTGCGTGTTGGTCTGAGGATCGTGGCGTCGAGTTCTTCCACGCCAGCCGCGAACGCTCGTCCGACGTAGCCCTTGTCACCGATCACGGTCTCTCCACCGATGCGCGGAGCGCGAGCGAGCAGCTTCAGCGCGACCTCGCGCTCATCCTGCTTGGGGGAAGTCAGCGCAAGCGCCCTGGGTGTGCCGTCGGGTGCGAAGAGCGCGTGCAGACGAAAACCCCAGAAGAAGCGGGAATGGGAACTGCAGTAACCGTAGTCGGCGGCATCACCGAGCGCCGAGCGCTTGACCGTCTCGCGGCTGCGGGCACACTCCACGGGAGTGGAGTCCACGAGCAGCGTCCGGCTGTGGAATCCCGGGCTCTGGCTTGCGAAGACGCCGATCAGCCACTCCAGCGTCTCGGCCAGACGCCGACGGCGCTTGAAGTAACCGGCCTGGGCGGGGATCTTCGGGAACAGGTGACGCAGGTGCTTGGAGGCGACCGCGAGGAACCGCCGGTCCGACGGTATGCCCATGATCGCCTGGGCGACGCACAGCGTGACGACCTCCGCGTCTGTGACGCTTCGTCTGGCGTTCTTCGGTCGATCGGGCAGGAGATCGTCGGCTGTGACATAAACAGCGGTGAGTAGCAGGTCGAGGTCGGCGTCCATCGAGGCCCCCCTTTTGGTCAGCGATGTTCTTGAGCACCGCCGACTTCGACCCTGCTACTCAGAAACCCCCCAAAACCACGACACCCGCCGTGGAATCAATCATCTAGCCGGCCTGCGCGGTGGGCCCGGCCTGACCGCCGCTGCTACGGCTGTCACGATGGTCTCCGTGCTTCACGATCGCGCAAAGATCTACGTGCAGGGCGGCGCCGGCGGCGACGGCTCCCCGAGCTTCCGTCGCGAAGCGCACGTGCCGCGCGGCGGACCTGACGGTGGCGATGGTGGACGCGGTGGCGACGTGGTGGTCGTGTGCGACGACTCGCTGCGCGACCTGCAGAGCTTCAAGCGCCGCAGCCATTACCGCGCCGGACGCGGAGGACACGGCTCGGGCTCGCAGCGCCACGGCGCCGAAGGCGACACACTCACGATCAAGGTGCCGCCAGGCACGCAGATCGAGGGAGCGCTCGGGACTGCGAGCGAGGAGGATGCCGGCGGCGAACACGAGCATGGCGACCGCGATCTGCTCGGGCGCCGCTGGGAGCTGCTCGCGGACGGGCAGCAGGCCACGATCGCGCGCGGCGGTAGCGGCGGCAAGGGCAACAAGCGCTTCGCCACGCCCACGCGCCAGGCTCCACGCTTCGCTGAGCGCGGTCTCGTCGGGGAGGAAGGCTGGGTCGAGCTGAGGCTGAGACTGCTCGCCGACGTAGGACTCGTGGGGCTGCCCAACGCGGGCAAGTCATCGCTGCTCTCGCGCCTGACCCGCGCGGCGCCGAAGATCGCCGACTATCCGTTTACGACGCTCGCGCCGGTGCTCGGAGTGCTCGAAGGCGAGGAGCGCCAGCTGATCGTTGCCGACATCCCCGGCCTGATCGAGGGCGCCAGCGACGGCGCCGGCCTCGGGCACGACTTCCTCGCGCATGTCGAGCGCACACGGCTGCTGGTGCACGTGCTTGACGTCGCCCCCGAGATCTCGATCGGAGAGCAGGCCGACGCTGTGGAGAACCACGCGACGATCGAGCGCGAGCTGGCGGCGCACGACAAGCGTCTCGCGCGCCTGCCACGCGTGCTGGCGCTGTCGAAGGCCGACCTCGTCACCGACGAGCGCGCGCGAGAGACGGTCGCTGAGTGGCGTCGGCGCCTCGGTGCCGACGTGCCGGTGATCGTCACCTCGAGCGCGACCGGTGCCGGCGTGCGCGAGCTAGGGGAGCTGCTGCTGCGGCTCGTGCCCGACGCCGCCGCTCCCGCCGGATCGGAGACGCCCGCGCTCGCCGGCGAGCAGGAGCTCGCCGAGCACATGGTGTTCCGGCCGAGCGGCGGCGCCGGCTTTCAGGTGAAGCAGCTGGGGGAAGGCGCGTTCGCGATCACCGGCCGGGGTATCGAGCGCCTGCTCGAGCGCTTCGACGTCGACAACGAGGACGCGATGGCCTACCTCGAGGGCAGGCTGCGCAGGATCGGCGTGCTCGGCGCGCTCGAGGCCAAGGGCTTCCAGCCGGGCGATGAGATCGAGATCGCGGGCGTGACCTTCGAGCTCGATCCGCACGACTCGCCTTAGGCCCTCAGGTGGGTGGACTCGAACACCGCGCAGCGACCGTCTACGCTGCTTGACGCCTATGAGACGCGTGGTCATCAAGCTCGGGTCGAGCGTGGTAGCGGACGACGAGGGCATGCCCCGCACGGACGTGCTCGCGGGCGTATGCGACCAGCTCGCCGGCCTGCACCGCGACGGCGCCGACGCGATCGTCGTTACCAGCGGCGCAATCGCGCGCGGGATGCGCGTGATGGAGCTAACCCAGCGACCAACCACGATCGGCGCGCTGCAAGCCGCCAGCGCCGTCGGCCAGGGCAAGCTCTACAGGATCTACGACGAGCTGCTGCGCGAGCGCGGGCTGACCAGCGCGCAGGTGCTGCTGACGTTCTTCGACATGAGCGCGCGCACGCACTACCTCAACGCGCGCCAAACCCTCAGCACGCTGCTGGAGTGGCGCGTGCTGCCGGTGATCAACGAGAACGACACCACCGCCACCGACGAGATCTCCTTCGGCGACAACGACTTCCTCGCCGCGCAGGTCGCGGTGCTGGTGGGCGCCGACGAGCTGATCCTGCTGACCGACATCGACGGGCTGTTCACCGCCGACCCGCGGCTGCACCCCGCCGCGCGCATCGTCGCCGAGGTCAGCGACTTCGCCGCGCTCGATGACCTCGAGATCGGACACACCACCTCACTGCTCGGATCGGGCGGCATGCGCTCGAAGGTGGTCGCCGCCGAGATGGCCACCGCCGCCGGCATCCCCACCGTGATCTGCAACGGCGTGCGTGCGCAGGCGCTCGCAGCGGTGCTCGCCGGTGAGCGCGAGGGCACGCGCTTTGCCGCGCGCGAGGCGCGCTACTCGAGCTTCAAGCTGTGGCTGAAGTACGCCAAGCCCTCGCGCGGCACGGTCGTCGTCGACCAGGGCGCCGCGCGAGCAGTGCGAGAGGGCAGCGCCAGCCTGCTGCCCGTGGGCATCACCGAGGTCAAAGGCGACTTCGACGCGGGCGACGCCGTCGACATCGTCGAGCGCGACGCGCAATCCGGCGACACGCCAAGACCGCTGGCAAAGGGCATCTGCAGCTACTCCGCCGACGAGCTGCAGCGCGTGCTCGGGCTGAAGTCCGACGCCGTGCGCGAGATCCTCCCACGCGCCAGCGACGAGGCCGTGCACCGCGACTACCTCGTGCTCGACTGAGCAAGCAGCTGTCTCCGCGCTCGCGCGGACAGGCCAGTGTTGCCGCACATGGCAGGCGGGTACGCATGGCCGCCGGGGCCGAATCGGCGCCGCTGGCTCTACCCTGTAGGGCGATGGCAACCGTCGTCTCGTCCGTCGCCGACAGCTGCCGCGCGGCCAAGCACGCCTCGCGCGCGCTCGCGTGCATCGACACAGCGCGCAAGAACGCCGCTCTCGAGGCGATCGCGGCGGCGCTCGAGACCCGCCAGCAGGAGATTCTCGACTCAAACGAGCGAGACATGCAGCTTGCGCGCGAAGCCGACATCGGCGATGCGCTACTCGACCGCCTGCGCCTCGACGAGTCGCGCGTCACAGCGATGGCGCGTGCGGTCCGTCAGATCGCTGTGCTCACAGACCCCGTCGGCGAGCTGATCGACGGCCATCGCCTGCCCAACGGATTGGACGTGCGCAAGGTGCGCGTGCCGCTCGGCGTCGTCGCCGTCGTCTACGAGGCACGCCCGAACGTCACGATCGACGCCGCCGCGCTGTGCCTGAAGTCCGGCAACGCGATCTTGCTGCGCGGCTCCTCCTCAGCGATGCACTCCAACGCCGCGCTCGCGCAGATCGCCTCCGAGGCAGCAGTCGCCGCCGGGCTGCCAGACGGCTGCGTGAGACTAGTCGCGGGTGGCGGGCGGGAGGAGCTCGCCGAGCTGGCCACGCAGAAGGACACCGTCGATCTGATCATCCCGCGCGGCGGCGAGGGGCTCAAGCACGCGCTGCAAACGGTCGCGACCGTGCCCATCATCTACGCTGCCTCCGGCAACTGCCACATATACGTCGACGCCAGCGCCGATATCGAGCAGGCGCAGGCGATCGTGCTCAACGCCAAGACCCAGCGTCCCGGCGTGTGCAACGCCGCCGAGACGCTGCTCGTTCACGAGCGCGCCGCCGCTGACTTCCTCGTGCCCATGCTGCGCGCGCTGGCCGCCGCCGGAGTCCAGGTGCGCGCCGACGCACGCACCCACCGTGCGATCGCCGACAGTCCCGCCATCTCCGATCTAATCATCGAGGACGCCACCGACGAGGACTGGGAGCGTGAGTACCTCGCGCCGATCATCGCGGTCAGGGTGCTCGACTCGCTCGAGCAGGCGATCGAGCACATCTCCCGCTACGGCAGCGGGCACTCAGAGGCGATTCTCACGCGCGACACCGCCGCCGCGCGTGCGTTTGGGCTCGGCGTCGACGCTGCCTGCGTGTATGTAAACGCTTCCACGCGCTTCACCGACGGCGGCGAGTTCGGCATGGGCGCGGAGATTGGCAACTCCACGCAGAAGCTGCACGCGCGCGGGCCGATCGGGCTGCGCGAGCTGTGCACGTTCAAGTACCTCGTCGAAGGCGACGGACACGTCCGCGCATGAGCGGTCGGCCGCGTCGGCCGGTCGAGCGCCGAGCGGGCAGTCTGCGCTCGGGATCCTCGGCGGGAGCTTCAACCCGCCACATCTCGGGCATCGCGAGGTCGCGCGCCACGCCCTGCAAGAGCTCGACCTCGATCAAGTGCTGCTCGTGCCTGCCAACACCGCTCCCTACAAGGCCGGCGGCGAAGACAGCGCGGGCGGGCGAGGTGCGCGCGAACCAGATCCCAAGCAACGGCTGCGCATGTGCCAGCTGGCGGTCGCTGATCAGCCGCGACTGGGGGTCAGCGCCGTCGAGATCGAGCGCGGCGGGCTGTCCTATACCGTGGATACCTTGAGATCCACACACGCAAGCCATCCAGACGCGCAGCTGACGCTGATCGTCGGCGCAGACACCGCGACCACGCTCGCCTCCTGGCGCGAACCGGCGCAGCTGCTCGAGCTGGCGCAGCTCGCGGTCGCCGCGCGCACCGGAGCAGCACGCCAGCGGGTGCTCGACGCGCTCGCCCGGATCCGCGTCGCCGACGGCCCGGCTGAGGACCAGCCCGCGGCTGCCAGCGTGAGCTTCCTGGAGATGCCCACCATCGAGGTCTCCTCCTCGCTCGTCCGCCGGCGCGTCGCCGCAGGCGTTGCAGTCCAGGATCTGGTCGGAGCGGCCGTCGCCCGCTACATCGACGAGCACGGCCTCTACGCGAGCGCGGTGGCGAGCCGATGAGCGGCGGCGAGCCGCTGCTTGGGATCGCGCTGCTGGACGCGATCGTCGGCTACGCGGAGGACAAGAAGGCGATCGACGTCGTCGAACTCGACCTGCGCGGCGTGCTCGGCTACACCGATTACTTCCTCGTCTGCTCCGGCAACACCGGCCGTCAGGCCAAGGCGATCCACGACGGCATCCTCGAGGGCCTCAAGCGCGAGCACAGCACGCTGCCGCGCCGTGTCGAGGGATCCGCCGGGGCCGGCTGGATCCTGATGGACTATCTCGACGTGGTCGCGCACATCTTCACACCCGAGACGCGCGAGTTCTACCGTCTCGAGCAGCTCTGGGGCGAGGCGCCCGCACGTACGGCAGTCGGAGACGCCGGCGGGGAACTGTCGAAATCCGGTTGACTGTTCGCAACGAGACCGGTTAGGGTCCTCAGGACAGCGCCGCCGAGGGAGCGGCGCGCATTTACAGCAGAGGGGAACCATGCACCACTCGATCGCAGATCGCGGGAGGAGTCGCGTCGCGCTCATTTGCGCTGCGCTGATCGCAGCAGCACTGGCCTTCGGCCTCACGGCCCTCGTCGCCACCGCCCACGCCGAAGGCCCCGGGTCCGGCACGCCGACGACGATCAGCCTCGGTGACTCGTTCATCTCCGGGGAGGCAGGACGCTGGGCCGGCAACACCGACGAAAGCTCATCCAAGACCGATGCACTGGGATCGACTGCCTACTACGACAACTCCACGGACACCGGCGAACTGATCAAAGGCTGCCACCGCTCCAAGTCGGCCGAGGTCTACATCGGCGGCGGCGTGGGCGGCGAGAACCTCGCCTGCTCCGGCGCCAAGACCACAAGCTTCACCGAGGAAGGCCTGTTCAAGCCCGGCATTGACTTCTACAACTCCGGTGGCAACGAAGGCCAAGCGCTGATGCTCCAGCACTTCGCTGCCAACCACAACGTCAAGCTCGTCGCGCTCTCGATCGGCGGCAACAACTTTAACTTCGCGAGCATCGTGCAGACGTGCGTGGAGGACTTCCTCGAGTCGACGATCTTCTACGACTTCTACTGCAGCAAAGAAAGCTCGGTCACGAACAACTTCACGACGAGCAACGTCAACAAAGTCAAGGGCGAAATCGAAACCGCGATCAAAAACGTGGCCACCGCGATGACCAACGCGGGCTACTCGAGCTCGCAATACACGCTGCTCGTGCAGGACTACCCCTCGCCGATCCCCAACGGGTCGGAATTCCGCTATACACAGAGCGGCTACAGCAGGCAGTTCACAGGCGGCTGCGGCTTCTGGAACACAGACGCCAACTACGCCAACGCGACGATGCTGCCGACGATCGACAGCACCGTCCTCGGCGCCGCTGCCGGCGTGGGCCTGTCCAACGTCAAGACGATGGAACTGTCCTCCGCCTTCAACAGCCACCGGCTGTGCGACAAAGGCGTGGGGCTGCTCGAGGAAGAGGGGCTGTCCAACTGGAAAGCGAGCGAAGCAGTCAACAAGAGCGAGTGGTTCAACCAGATCCGCACGATCGAAACGCTGATCGGGCCCTACGAACTCCAGGAAGACATTCACCCCAACTACTGGGCGCAGCTCGGGCTGCGCAACTGCCTCACCCAGGCATACAACGCGGGCACCCCCAAGGGTGGTACCTGCACCACCTCCGGGACGGGCCTGAACTCGGCCGGCGAGCCGAACATGTCGCTTCACTAGTGGAGCGCTGATCGGCGAGTCACGGCGCCGGGGCGGGAGCACACCCGCCCCGGCGCCCGGGCTTCTAGTACTCCGGCAGTGCGCTCGCGCTGCGCGGCGCCGGCATCAACACCAGCACTCCCGCCTGCATCAGCAGCGCGAGCGCCGTCGCGAGGCCGAACGCGGCTGGCGTGTCGAGCCGGTGCAACGACAGCGCCAGCGTGAAGCAGAACAACGCGAATGCGCCGAACCCGCCCACGAGCCCGCGCAGCAGCCGCAGCAGCTCGTCGGTGCCGCGCTGCGCATGCGTGAAGATCGCGAGCACCGTCGTGATGATCGGAAACGGTGCGAGCAGCCCGCTGAGCTGTGGGCCGAGCCAGCCGGAGATCGCTGTCAACGCCAGCACCAGCGCGAGCGCGCAAGCGCCGCGCACAGGCAGGTCCCACGCCGGCGGCGCGCCGCGAGCGGGCACCTCAGGACCAGGCCGCGGGAGCAGTGCGAGCGCGACGAGCAGTGCGAGCGCGACCAGTCCGAGCGCGGCGCCCAGCGGCGGCGAGACCGCGCTGAAGAGAACCGTCGCCACCGCGAACGCGAGCCATCCGGCGAGCATGCTCACGCCCCAGGATACGCGCCCCGCGAGGCGACCGTAGACGATCACGAAGGCGATCAGCGAGACCAGCCCGAGCAGCGTGCCCGCGGCCGCGCCGGCCGCGAACAGACGACCGTGCGCGAGCGCATAAACGAGCAGGATCGGGCCTGCAACTACCGGCAGGCCGCCGACCACGCCGCCGACGCGCGGGCCGAAGCGGCGCGCCACGAGCGACGCGCCGACCACGAAGCAGGGGGCGAGCAGCAGCTTGACCGCGAGCAGGATCACTCAGGGATGATTGCGCAAGCGCCCGGCCGCGAGCCGCGTCAGAGCGGCTGCGTACGCGTCGGGCGCGTCCCCACGCCGGCCAGCAGCTCGCGCGCCTCGGGGCTCATCTCGAGTGCGCGGATCAGGATCGAGGAGGCCACCCCGAGCAGCCGCTCGGGAACGGCGTCGGGATCGGTCAGCTTGAGCAGCCCGAGACCCAGGATCAGGCCGATCAGCGTGTTGGCGAATTGCTCATGCGCCGCGTCAGTGCTCGGCAAGCCGGCGTCGGCGGCGCTCTCGGCGCCGAAGCGCATGAACGTCACGCGCAACGCGTCGAGCCCGCTCGCGAGACTTACGCGCAACTGCTCGTCGCGCTGCGCGTAGCTCCACAGCTCGACGAACAGGCGAAACGGGTCGGGATCCTCGCTCAGGCTCCGCATCCAGCTGTCGCTGCCGGCGAGCGGCCGCTCCCAGGTAGGACGGTCGCGATCGGAGCGCACGCGGTTGAACAGCGCCAGCTGCTCAGAGATCTGTCTGGTCAGGTGCTCTTGCAGCAATGCCAGCAGCAGCTTCTCCTTGCTGCCGAAGTGCGCGTACACAGCACCCTTGGTGAATCCCGCGTCGGCGGCGACCTCGTCGAGCGTCGCGCCCGCGAAGCCGCGCTGCGCGTAGACGCGCGCAGCGGCCTCGAGCAGACGCGCGCGCGTGGCGGCCTTACGCTCGCTGCGATCGAACTGGCCGCGTGGCATCAGCTTGACATATACTTATTAGTAGATATACTCATACGTATAGTTTAGTTGCCGCTCGCGAAAGGAACAGCATGAATCAGCGAACCACCCAGTTGCCGCCCGGGCCGCGCCTACCAGCGAGCTGGCAGACGATCCTAGCCTGGAGGTACCCCACCGCCCTGCTCGATCGCTGCCGCTCGCGCTACGGAGCTCGGTTCACGCTGCGCGTGCTCGGCCAGCCGCCGTTCGTGGTGCTCAGCGACCCAGAGGAGATCAAGCAGGTGTTCATGGCCGCGCCCGACGTCCTGCATCCCGGCGAGGGCGTGCGCGTGATCGAATCGATCGTGGGACGTAACTCGGTGATCCTGCTGGACGAGGACGCGCACCTGGAGCAGCGCAAGCTGATGCTCCCCGCATTCCACGGCGAGCGCATGCAGCGACTGGCGGGCGTCGTCAGCGCGCTGGCCGAGCGCGAGCTCGCGAGCTGGCCGCGGGATCGGGCGATTGCGCTGCATCCGCGACTGCAGCGCCTCACGCTCGAGATCATCCTGCGCGTCGTCTTCGGGCTGCAGCAGGGCGCCCAGCTGGACGAGTTGCGCGAGACGCTCACAGAGTTGCTCGCGTTCAGCGAAAGCCCGCTGTCGCTGCTCCCGCTCGCGCAACGGATCCTCTCCGGGCACGGACGCTGGGCGCGCTTCCCGCAGCTCTACGAGTCGGTCGACCGACAGCTGTTCGAGCTGATCGAGCAGCGTCGCCAGGAGCACGACGGGCACGGCGAAGGTGGGGCGCAGGGCAGCTGTGTGGGCGAGCGTCGCGACGACGTGCTCGACATGCTGCTTGGCGCACGTCACGAGGACGGCTCGCCGATGAGCGCGCAGGAGCTGCGTGACGAGCTTGTGACAGTGCTCGTGGCCGGCCACGAGACCACGGCATCGCAGCTGGCATGGGCGTTCGAGCGCCTCGCACGTGAGCCGACGGTGACCCGGCGCCTGACAGAAGAGCTCGACGAAGGCGAGAGCGAGGAGTATTTGACAGCGAGCATCAAGGAGATCCTGCGGCTACGGCCGGTGCTCGCCGAAGCGGAGCCACGCGTTGTCAAGCGCACGATCGAGATCGGCGGGATCCGCTATCCGCCGGGCGTCGCGCTGGTGCCCAGCGCCTACCTTGTGCATCGCGACCCCGACATCTACCCCAAGCCGCTCGAGCTGCGACCGGAGCGGTTCCTGGAGCGTGCGCAGGAGCCCGCAGGCGGGCGGGGCGGGAGCCAGTACAGCTGGATCCCCTTTGGCGGTGGGCGCACGCGCTGCCTGGGGGCGAGCTTTGCGCTGCTGGAGATGAAGGTCGTGCTGCGCGCGGTGCTCAGCGTCTGTGACGTCGTCGCGCTCGAGGCCAAGCCCGAGCGGACTCGCCGGCGCAGCATCACGCTCAGTCCCGCCGGTCAGGCGACGGTCGTCATTCGGCAGCGCGCGGGCTCGATGCCACGCCGCGAGCCTGTCCGCGCGCTCAGCTCAGCTCACTGAAAAGCGCGAGCTCGCCTGAGAGCTGTTCGTAGAGGCGGCGGCGCAGTTGCGTGTGGATCTGCGAGATACGACTCTCCGAGACGCCAAGGCGCTCGCCGATCTCGCGCAGCGTGCGCTCCTCGACGTACAGCATCACGGCGACTTCCCGCTCCTGCTTGGAGAGCTTCGCGAACGCCTTGCGAAAGCGCGCCTTGGCTTCGCCGAGCTCGGCGTGCGCGACAGGATCGCAATCCCGGTCGCTGCTCTCCAGCATGTCGATCTGCTCGGCGGTGGCGCTTTCCTCGGAGCGCACGGCCCGGTTCAGCGAGCCAACCTCCGCGAGCTCCACCTGGTCGAGCCGGTTGGTCAGCTCGGCCGCGCTCATGTCGAGCGCGCAGGCGAGCTCGTCGCGGCTGGGGTGGCGTTCGTGGCTGGAGACGAACCGGTCGCGGGCATCGTTGATCGCGCGCTCATCACGGCGCAGCGAGCGCGGCGCCCAGTCGTGGCGGCGCAGCTCATCGAGCACCGCTCCCTGGATGCGCGTCCACGCGTACTGCTCGAGCGACGCTCCCTTGGCTGGGTCGTAGCGCTCGATCGAGCGGATCAGCGCCTCAAGGCCACACGAGAGAAAGTCCTCGACATCGCAGTGGGACGGCACCGAGCGGACCTTGCGGTAGACGATGTGGCGAACCATCGGCATAAACATGAACACGAGCCGGTCGCGCAGCTGGAGCTGTCCTTCCCGCTGATACTCCTGCCACGTCGCCAGCACCTCCGCTGGTGACGGCCTGACTGCCTGCTTGGCGGCGATTTCCATGATCGTGCTCCGGTTTCGAGGGAACTGGTGATGATGCTGGTGGGTTGCTGCCACCCGTTGCAGCGCTTCGCTCGCGTCCGAGCGTGGCTCCTGAAAGCTGAGCCTCGCGAGGCTGTTCCGTGCGGCTATGGGCCTCTATCGGGCGGCGCGCGCGTGGACTTGAGAGCTGCACGCCGCAGAGCCGCCGCTGATCAGGTTCGGCAGGCCGGACTACAGGATCAGCTTGGCCGCATGTACGTCACTCGCTCCACCACACGTCTCCGTCTGCCTCTGCCGCCTGCTCGATCTGCTCGAGCGCGATGTCAGTGCGGCGATCCTCGATCATGCTTTGCAGCGCCTGGGCGATCGTCGGCGCCCACACCCGCCGCGCCACCGCGATCCGCCCCGACTCCTCGGCGAACTGCTTCCACTCCAGCTCGACCAACGGCACGCGTGAGGGCGGCGCGTCTTCTGGCACCGGTGCGCCCCAGCCGTACAGCGTGATCTGAGCCTGCCAGCCATGCGGGCACAGCTCGCCCATCACCGCCAGCGCCTGCCACTGATCGCTCACCGGCTTGGCGCGCCGATAGTTGCGGCGCAGGTAGATGAAGACCAGCGCGCAGGCCGCGGCCATCACAACGATCAGCAGCGCGATGACGAGTGTGTCGCGCGGGAGCGCCGGCAGATGCCCGCCCCGGTTGGCGAGCACAAGTCCACCAATCGCGGCCGTCATGGCATCGCCAGCAGCCCGCTCAATCCGGCCAGAGGAAGCAGATGCCACCCGCTCGCTCTCATTGCCCCAATCACAGTACCCGCTTGTGCGCACGCCACGCGCCGCTTTGACAAGAGTTGGCTACACACAGATGAGAACTGTCATGTATCTTGATGTCTGGCCCGTGTCGCCGCGAGGCGGGCGGGCCGTAGGCCGGCTCGAAGGCGAACCGGAAGGGCGTAAGCGGATCCGGCAACCGACTCGCGCTTCGTTGCGAGTCGCACGAGGAGGTATGTATGAGGGGCTCTCGCAACGCGGCCAGGCTGGCTGCGATCGTCCTGGCGGTAATACTCGTCTGGGGGGCCGGTGTCTCCGGCGCGTACCGCGCCAATCACGACGCGTCGCGGATGCTGCTGAAACGCTCCACGCCGACGACCGCCGAATGTGAGGCCGAACTCGAAATCGCCTGCTACACGCCCAACCAGGTCGAGATCGCGTACAACATGAAGGCGCTCTACGCCGAGGGCGACGAAGGGCAGGGCGAGACGATCGTGATCGTCGACTCGTTTGGGTCGCCGACGATCGAAACGGACCTCATGCGGTTCGACAAGGCGTTCCACCTCGCGGCGCCGCCCTCCTTCAAAGTGATCCAGCCCGTCGGTGCCGTGAGGCCGTTCGAACCGGGAAACGAAGAAATGTCCGGGTGGGCGGGGGAGACGACGATCGACGTCGAGTGGGCCCACGTGATGGCTCCCCAGGCCAGCATCCTGCTGGTCGAGACCCCCGAAGAAGAGACAGAGGGAGTGCAGGGCTTCCCGCAGATCGTCGCGGCCGAGAACTACGTGATCGAACACCAGCTCGGCCAGGTGATCTCGCAGAGCTTCAGCGCCACCGAGCAGTCGTTCCCGAACGCCGCGTCGATCCTGTCGCTGCGCTCAGCCAACGAAAACGCCGTCGCCAACGGTGTCACGATGCTCGACGCGGCCGGCGACGAAGGTGTCGCAGGCGCCAATCTTGCCGGTGAATACTTCCAAGAGAAGACCGTCTCCTGGCCTGCCTCCGACCCGCTCGTCACGGGCATCGGCGGCACACAGCTGCACCTGAACGAAGAAGGGCAGCGCACCAGTCCCGACGCCGTCTGGGACGAACTCCTCGGCAACATGGTCGTCTCGGGCGGCGGCGGAAGGTCGGAGGTCTTTGCGCGGCCCGAATACCAGGAGCTGATCAACACCCACTCAGGGACGGCTCGAGCGGTCCCAGACATCAGCATGACGGCCGCGGTCAACGGCGGCATCATCATCTACAGCTCGTATCCGACGACCGTTGCCGGAGAACCCGAACCGGGCACGTTCAGCGTCTGGGGCGGCACCAGCGTCGCCACGCCGGTGTTCTCAGGCGTGGTCGCGATCGCCGACCAGATCGCCGGTCACCCGCTCGGCCTGATCAACCCGCGCATGTACCAGCTGGAGAAGCAACGCGGCAACAACGGCATCGTGGACGTGACGTCGGGTAACAACACGTTCGTCGAATTCAACGAACGAGGTGCGCCCGTGCTCACGATCAAGGGCTACAAAGCAAAAGCCGGCTACGACATGGCGAGCGGCCTCGGCACGATCGACGGCTTCGCGTTCGCGCACGCGCTCGCCGAAGGCTAAAAGCGCAGGCGGTGTGAGCCGAGCGCTTTGCGCCCCTGGCACGAACGGACGCAGCGAGACGATGCCGGTGACGAACACGCTGCCGGTCAAAGTGATCAGCTGGCCCTGCGCGAGGCTGATGCTCGCGATCGGCGGTGAGGCGCGCGCTGAGGCGCGTCTCGGCGGCGGCACACGGTTCGTGCTGGAAGCTCAGAGCTTGCAGCGCGAGCTGATCGGGATTTCCGGCCCGGCGTTCGCGACAGGCGCCTGATCGACCTTGCACCACGTCAGCCGTCGCTGGGGCTCGTCGAGGACGGCCAGGAACGGATAGCTGATGCCGGCGCTGTGGACCGTGCAGCTGTAGGGGGCACGCCCCCCGCGCGCCGCGCCACTCGCCTTGCAGCTGACGGCTCCAAGCGGCCCCGTCAGCTGATGGCTCGCGATGCGCTGGTGGACATCGTTTGCGATCGCGCGTTCCAGCGCCGAGACGGGCGCGGCGCGTGAAGGCAGAGCTGCGGAGTGGGGCGACTCGTCTTCGCTGATCGCGATATCTGCCACGCGATTGGCTTCCGCTTCCGCTCCCGCTTCGGAAGCAGGAGCTTCCGGACCGGCACGGTGCACCGCGATCACGATCGCTGCGATCACCGCCGCGGCCACCACAATCGCAAGCGCCCAGCGTGCCCACATCGGCGGCGGTTGCACAACCCGTCCTCGGGAGCTCATCGCCTGAAGCGTAGTCCAGGGCGCGGGCGGGAGAAGCTGCACTACCTCAACGCCGAGCCGATCAATGCCATCGGCGAGCGCAGGTTCCGCGCCGGCGGCCCGCGTAGGCGCTGCGTGATCAGCGCCGGCGGCGAGCGCCTGCACGCGGCGCGTCAGCGCGCAAGGTCTCGGCCGTACCTGCGATACAGCGTCGTCCTGCTAAAACGCCGATGACCCGGACAGGGCTATCCGAGCGCAATGCCGAGGAGCGAGACCGTTGATGGAGCTGCCGTGATGTTCGCAACACCGGTTGGTGATCACTGATGCGTCAGGGTCCGCTCGCCGGTCGCTATCACGCGGTCGCGGCGATGGTGATGTTTGCGCTGATTCCCTATCTCGCCCTGTCAGCGGCGCTCAGCCCGCTGACGCCGATCATCGCCAAGCAGCTGCACATGAGCCTGCAGACCATGAGCCTGAGCTCGGGCATGGCCAACGCCGCCTACGCGGCCGGCACGGTGCTGGCGGTGCAGCTGTCCCAGCACCTGCCGCAGCGGCGAATGCTGATCGTCTACGCCACGCTGCTCGTGATCGGCTCGGTGCTGGCGGCGGCGGCGCAGGATCCGGGCATGTACATCGCGGGTCACGTGCTGCCAGGGCTTTTGCACGAGCCTGCTGCTGATCTCAGCCGTGCCGCCGCTAGCGATCGGCTATCCCGCGAGCAGGCTGCACACCACCGCGATGATCATGAACCTGTGCATCTTCGGGGCGGTGGCGCTCGGACCGGCCATCGGTGGGCTGCAGGCGCAGTCTGACGCATGGCGGCCGCTGTTCTGGATCATCGCCGCGATCGCGCTCGCAGCACTGGCGCTGGCCGTCCTGACGTTCGACGATGCGCCGCCTGCCAATCCCGACTCGCCGCGCGATCTGCCGGCGATCGCGCTGGCAGCCGTCGGCTGCGTAGCCGCGTTCTTCGGCGCCTCAGAGCTGTTGACTCACCCCTTCCTCGACGGCGAGACGATCGCGCCGCTTCTCGGCGGTCTGGCGACGATCGTCGTCCTGATCGTCTACCAGTTCCGCGCGCGGCGCCCGCTGTTGACGATCCGGCAGATGTTGACCAGCACGATGCCGGTCGCGGGGATCGTCGTAGCGCTGTTCGCAGCGGCCGCATCGGTGTCGGCGACCGCGCTGACCGCAGGCGCGCTCGCCGGTCGCTACGGGCCGCTTCATCTGGGCCTGCTCTATCTGCCGGAGGTCGCCGGCGCGGTGATCACCGCGATCCTGCTCGGCGTGCTCATCACCAAGCGCGCGATCCACTATCTGCCGCTGGCTGGAATGGTGTTCCTCGCGGCCGGGATCGCGGTCTTTCGCATCGACGTGCCCTCCAGCCAGGCGGCAACGTTGGTCGGCTCGGGGCTGACCGGCATCGGTCTCGGCGCGACGGTCGCGCCCGCGCTGTTCGTCGCCGGCTTCTCGCTGCCGTCCGCGAGCCTCCAGCGCGTGTTCGCGATCGTGGAGCTCATGCGGGCGGTCGCGGCGTTCATGATCGCCCCGATCTTCGCCCATTTCGCCGCGACGGTCGGCGGCAACCTCGATGTCGGCACCGGCACCGCGCTGTGGATCGGCTTCGGGATCGCGCTGGGCGGCGCCGTGCTCGGCGTCGCGATCTACGCGCTCGGCGGCGCGCGCCCGCAGACGCCCGACATCGAGCGCTTCGTGGATGGCGAAGCTCCTGCATGGTACTCGCCGCCGCTGCTGGAGCGGATCCGTCCACGCTTGAACGCCGCACAACCCGCGACCGAGAGCGCCAACTGAGATGACCGCGAGTGGCCCTGACGCCGGAACGCCGGCTGCCCCCCTTGGCCCGGTGCTGTTCGCCTACGACGGCTCCGAGCTCGCGAAGCTCGCGATCGAGCAGGCCGGCCGCCAGCTTGCGCCCGGACGAGAGGCGCTGATCGCCTGCGTTTGGCAGCCAGGTGACGTCGGATTCCTGCCGACCGACGGTCAGCATCTCAACGCTGCCGAGGCCAGCGAAGTCAAGAAAGCGGCAGAGGAGACCGCCGCGCACGGCGCAGCGCTGGCAGAGCAAGCTGGGTTCCGGCCACAGAGCATCGCGATCGCAGCAGCGCCGAGCTGGAAGGGGATCGTCGAGGTCGCCAACGAGCGCGAAGCGAGCCTGATCGTGCTCGGCTCGCACCGGCGTCGCGGCCTCGGCGGACATCTCCTCGGCAGCGTCGCCGGTGCCGTGGTGATGCACTCGACGTCTTCTGTGCTGGTTGTGCATTCCTGAGCGTCGCCGCAACAGAATGGACAGAAGGGACACGAGAAGGCTCGCAGAGCGTCGGCGACCATCGCGCCGTCCCGCCATCGGATCGTTTACCTAGCGGCCCGCGGGCTCCTCTCGCCCCACCAACCCATCTTCACCTCGCCGTCTCCGTCTCGGCGGGGGCCGAACGCGAGCATGTCGAGGCCGTCGGGACCGGCCTCGAACGCGCGAGTGACCTCCGGAGAGACACGGAGGGCGTCGAGCGCGTGCAGCTCCACGACCTCGTCGTCGAGCTTGACGCGTCCCGAGCCTGACATCACTACGTACACCTCCTCGGCGTTCTCGTGCACGTGCCCAAACGGCTGCCGGCGATCAGACCGCAGCCGGAGATAACTAAACCCGGTGTCACTGGTGTCGAGGGCGTCCTTCGCGAAACGGGCCTCCTGGATCTCCGCCAACCCTGACTTCGGAGCTGCGTCCTCGATGTCGGTGAGTCGCTTCAAGGTGAACGGGCCAGCCATGGTCAAGCTCCTCTCTGGTCGAACTTGACCTTAGGCTACCCAGGCTGTTGGTGGCGGAAACCGGCGTTGTGAGGCCGAGTGTGCTCGGGCTACGCAGTGAGTGTGATCGCGCGGCTGAGCACGAGCTGTCCTGCTTGGCTGACCGTGAGCGTGACTCGCAGCCTGTGGCGGTGTGCCAGCAGGTGTTTCCCAGCTGCGTTGAGAGAGATCGAAAGAGTCCTGCTGTGACCGATGGGCACTGCGGCGCGAGCCACTCCCAGCATCACATCCTCACGGTTGGCCTCATGCCCCTTGGAGGAGCTCGTCGAGACCGACAACACCCTGCCATCCTTGATCTTCTCGATCGCAGTCAGCGTCAGCGTCACTGAGCAGTCGGGGGGAGCGATGCCCTCGCATGCCACTCGCACGCTCGCTCGCGCGCGGCGGATGCGGAGATGACTGACTTGAGCCTTGTCCGTGGGCGGGGAACCGCTGCTGGGCTCGGAGCCGTCGCTGGGACGGGAGCCGCCGCCGGGCTGGGAGCCGTTGCTGAGAATCACCGCTCGAGTCGCGCTACCGGTCGCAGTGGGGTCGAACGTCACCTCCCCGCCCTCGGAGTCAAGGACGGTGCATTGCGAGACAGACGGGCACGCAACCGCGTCCAGGGTTGCGACACTGTCGATCGACGTTGGCGTCGGTTCGCCGGGAGCACTCGGATCAAACGTGTCCTCTCGTGCGTATGGGCCTTCCTCGATGGCGGTGCACTGCGAGATCAACGAGCACGCCACAGCTCCCACGCCGCCGAAGAACACCGAGTCGACCGTAATCGGGGTCCGGGTCGGTGTGCCGGGAGCGCTCGGATTGAACGTCACCTCAGAGCCGCTGGAGTCGACCGCGGTGCACTGCGCGGCAGACGGGCACGTCACTCCAGTGGTAGCGCTCCAGCCCTGCATCAGTCCAATGAAGCTTGGCGGATCGATCAAGACCGGCGTGGGGGCACCGGGAGCGCTCGGGTCGAACGTGACCTCGCGTCCAGCAGAGTCGACCGCCGTGCACTGTGAGCGCGACGCGCACGCGATCCCGGTCACCCGGCTCTCGGAGGTCCCGCTCAGTTCAAAGGCGGGCGGGGAGGGCGGGCCTGGAGACGGTGGGTCGACCATCACCGCAGTCGGCTCGCCGGGTGCATTCGGATCAAACGTGACCTCCCGACCGCCTTGATCGACCGCTGTGCATTGCGAGACAGATGGGCACGCCGCCGCCCGCAGTTCACTCGAGCCGTCGATTGTGGCCGAGGAGGGCGTACCCGGAGCGCTCGGATCAAACGTGAGCTCACGGCCACCTTCGGCAAAGGCGGTGCACTGCGCGACAGACGGACACGCCACCTGCTCGAGGCCGGCCGAGGCGTCGATCGTGGTCTGGGTGGGGGTTCCAGGAGCGCTCGGATTGAAGGTCACCTCCTGACCTTCGCTCCCGAGCGCAGTGCACTGCGAGGCAGACGGGCAGGCCAGCCTCAGCGGATCCGCCCTTGTGCCCGCGGCGCCGAAGCCGAGAACCCCAGCCACCGTGCAGAGCCAGAGCAAAGCCGGCGAGACAACAGCTATGCGAAAGAGGTCCTTCGTGCGCGTGCTTCGCATGTCATCCTCAACATCCGGCGCGCTAGAGAGTTGCGGACGGGATCTACCACGACGGCCGCGTTAGCGAGGCTCAAGGATCACGATGGGGATCTCCCGTCCTCTGGCGTTACGTTGGAAGAATTCGTATCCGGGAAAGACCGCTACCATTTTCTTCCAGAGGTGATCGCGCTCCTCGCCGGTGGCCAGACGGGCGCGGACGTTGCGAACCTCGGAGCCAATCTGAATCGTGGTATCGGGGTTTGCCATCAGGTTGTGGAACCAAGCAGGGTGCGTCGGCTGGCCACCCTTCGTGCCTGCCACGACAATCGCATCGCCGTGTTCGTGGTACATGACGGGAGACGTTCGCTGTGCCCCACTCTTCGCACCTGTGTGGTCGAGCAGGGCTATTCGGGGCTTAGGCCATCCAGGGAGATTGCCTCCCAGCCTTCCGCCGGTCCTTCGATAGGCAGCGACATGGATCTTCGTCGAACGGCGCCCGGCGTACACGCCGCGCTTGTTGAGGAACTGTGAGCTCACTGCTGTGAACTTCCCGGACAGGGACATGGCCGACCTTTCTGGTTCGCTTCACGACGATCTCCAGCAGAAGCTCGCCCCTGCCCGAGTAGTTTGAGTAGACGGCCTTGCGTGTGTAGCCGGCTCGCTCCGGGAACGAAGCGTACCCCAGGCGGTCTCCAACAGACGTTCAAGGCGTTGGATGACTACAAGTGGAGGCTCACCTACCAAGTGGGCTGTCTACCGCCACGCGAATAAGCTGAAGCGCTGGGTCACAGCGCAGTACGTTCTGGGACCGGCGCGCGCGTTCAGCGCATCCCCACGCGAATCAGCGGTTAGTTTGCCGACCAGAAAAATGGAGCCAACCGATCTTAGGTCGAACCGCTCGGCGCGGCTGCCGGGCGGGCGGATGTCGCTTGAGGATGCGGCGTGGAGAGCCTTCAAATCTTGATCCCGAGAGTCCGCCGGAGCTGGGCACGGCCCGCGGGGGTTGGTGTGACGGCTCGGCTGTGAGCTGTTCGCTCGATCCAGCCGAGTTCTAGAAATCGGCCGGCCAGGGCGGCTCCGGTCGCTCCGGCGAGATGCGGCCGTCGCTCACACCAGTCGAGACACGCGCGTGCGAACGAGCGCCGCGTGGCCCGTAGGGCGGCTATATCGATCCCGAGGTCTCTGAACCACGATATGCCTTGCTCGGTCGGCTCGAACTGATCGTCGGTGAGCGTGACAAGCCCGGCTTTGGTCATCGCATCGACCAGTTCGATGGCTAGGCAGCCAGCGAGGTGGTCGTAGCAGAAGCGAGCGTAGTTGAGAGCGTGTGCCGTGTTTGCGGCTCGCAGCGAGCGGACTGTCTGCCGCGGTGCGATGCGCTGTAGGGACTCGATCGCATGGGCTACCTCGGGGCCGGCCAAGTGATAGCTGCGATGGCGTCCGTGCACCCGGACCTCGACCAGGTTTGCCGCCAGCAACCTGCCCAGATGGAAGCTGGCCGTAGCCCGCGAGACGCCGGCCGCACTCGCCAACTCGCTCGCACGCCGGTCTTCTCCGCCGACCAGCTCATGTAGGAAGCGAGCGCGCGTGCGATCTCCAATCGATGCGGCGACCGCGACGATATCGGCGTCTCCCGTCATCATCTCAGCCTACGACAGGGACGATTCGACGTGTATCGAACTATTGGCCGATTACTCTCGACGCCACATTGCACACGACTTTTGACGCCAGGCCCAACAAGGAGGAGCTCTGTGACGCCCGAGACCGATATCAGCGACGAAGATGCCCGGAGCTCCGACGATACCGACGGGCATGAGGTCATCTGGCCCCCGATCCTCTACTTCGGTACGCCGATAGCGCTGGTCACGACGCTCAACGCCGATGGGAGCGTGAACATCGGACCGATGTCCTCAGCCTGGGCGCTCGGCTACACGATTGTGATGGGCTGGGAGAGCACGGCACACACACTCGCCAACCTGGAGCGCGACCGTGAGTGCGTCATCAATCTTCCCGACCGCACACTCGTCGAGCAAGTTGAGATGCTGGCTCCGTTGACCGGCAGCAACCCGCCGGCGGCACACAAGGCAGACAAGTTCCGCTTCGAGCCGCGCAAGTTCGATGCCGCCGGCTTGACCGAGCAGGCAAGCGAGGCTGTCAGACCGCCCCGCATCGCTGAGTGTCCGCTACAGCTGGAGGCAAAGGTCACCGGGATCCACGAGCCGGCCACACGCCCCGATGGAGCGTATTTCCGTATTGCAGAGGCTCACGTACAGCGGGTACACGCGCTCTCGACAGTCATCAAGCCCGGCACCAACCACGTCGATCCCGACGAGTGGCGACCGCTGTTCTACGTGTTCAGACACTACTTCTCCACCGGCCCCGAGCTTGCGCGCAGCTTTCGCGCCGACGATTGATGAATGCTGCGAAGACGGAAGCCTGCGCGCGGAAACTAGGCAGACAATTGTCTGAATGGAGCCAGCCGATCTCAAGTCGAACCGCTCGGCGCAGCTTCCCCGGCGCGCGGATGTCGCTTGACGAAGCGCGGCCTGTGCCTCCCGGCCTGTAGCGCAGATCAGTCGTCGCCTCAGAGAGCGCGCTTGGCGGGGCGCGGCGCGTGTGCGAGGCTACGACGCAGGCGCGGCTGGCGAGGTGAGACGAGGAGTACCGAGCTGATCGCGTGTCTATGGTTGTGGACATGCTGCTGCGGCTGAGGCCGTTCATACGCGATGACGAGACGGCGATTCTCGAAGCTCAACGTGAGCTGAGCACCGAGGGCTTCACGTTTTCCCTCGACTACGAGGACGGGATGGACTGGCAGGATTACCTTGATTTCCTTGAGCATATGCGTCTCGGCCTTGATCCGGCGGCCGACTGCGTGCCGGCTTCGATGCTCGCCGCTGAAGTCTCCGGCCAGGTTGTGGGCCGTCTGTCCGTACGGCACACGTTGAACGAGTTTCTCGCGCGCGAGGGCGGTCATCTCGGCTTCGCCGTTCGGCCGCAGCACCGCCGCAACGGCTACGCGACCGAGATCCTCAGGCAGGGGATGATAATCGCGCGATCGCTTGGGGTTGACCGCGCGCTCGTGACCTGCGACGAGGACAACGTCGGCTCGGCAACCATCATTGAGCGATGCGGCGGTCTCTTCGACTCGATCCATGTGACCGACGAGGGCAGGCTGATACGCCGCTACTGGATCGACTAGCGAGAGCGCCATGATCAAGTCGTGGAACCGTATGAGCCTCCTTACCGTGCTGCGCAACCGCTCTTATCCCGGTGAGATTCGATACCCGGGAAGCTGGTATCCACTCCGCACTAACCGCTCATCCCCAGCGAGCTATTCGACCGCCTGGAGGCGCCTGCCGTAGTGTCCTGAACGTAGCCGAGGAGAGCGTAGCATGTTCTGTGCTACGCTGGTCGGGTATGAGTCGCTCTCTCCACGTGCGTTTGGACGACAGCTCGGTTGCTGCGCTTAGCGTGATCCGCAACGACGGGCTGAGTGACTCCGAGGCTGTAAGGACGGCTCTGCGGGAGGCCGCCACGAGACGCCGGGTTCGCTCCTCGATCGTCGCGGAGGTGCAAAGGCTCGCGGCCGACGAGGGCGATCGAGAGGAGATGCGGATGATCCGCGAGCAGATGGCGGAACTGGCACCGGAGCCCACCGACTGAGGTGGTCCGCGGCGAGATATTTCGCCTGCCGGCTCCACGCGCGACACGAGGCAGAGAGCAACGAGGTGCGCGCTATGCGGTGGTGCTTCAAGCCGATGAGTTTCTGGCGCTAAGCACTGTGCTCGTTTCGCCGACCTCCACCAGCGCACGACCGGCGAGCTTTCGCCCGGCGCTCACACTCGACGGTAATCAGACGCGCATTCTTGTTGAGCAGACGACCGTCGTTGATCCCGAGCGCCTGGGGAAATCAGCAGGGCGCCTCGACGCAACCGAGTTGCAGTCCGTCGATGAAGCCCTCGCGCTCATCTTCGGCATTTAGTTTGCGAACAGCGACGAAAATGGAGCTAGTCGGGCTCGAACCGACGACCTTCTGGCTGCCAGCCAGACGCTCTCCCAGCTGAGCTATAGCCCCAGAATCACTCGGGAAGTGTAGCTGGCCGAGTTCGATGCGTCCTCGTTGGGGCTTCGATCGCAGCCACGCCAGTGCCGGCGCCAAACGCTCGGCATCGCGCCGCCCCTTTGGCATCGCTGCTCACCCCCGCGGAATGAACTCCGGCACGTCCAGGTCGTCGTTGGGGGCCGGTGGCGCGGTCGGCCGGCGCTGGCCGCGGCCCTGCTGCGGCTCGGCCGGCTCGCGTTCGTTGCCGGTGGTGACCTGGTCCAGTCGAGCGGTCATGCCGCCATGCGTCAGACGTACGTCGCGGATCAGGCGCTCGGCGTTGTTGCGCAGGGAGGTCGACAGCTCGCGCAGGTTACGCGAGATCTCGGTTCCCTCGCTGAGGATGTCGCGCGCGACGACATGCGCCTCGCTGGTGATCTCGCGGGCTTCCACGCGCGCCTTGGCCTTGGTCTGCTTCGCGTGCTCCTCGGCCTCCGCGTGCCGGCGCGCGAGCTCCTCGCGTCCGGCCTCGAGCAGGCCCTCGTTCTGCTCGCGTGCCTCCTGGGTGAGCCGCTCGATCTCCTTGCGCGAGCTCTCGAGCAGCCGCTCGGACTCCTCCTGGGCGCCCGCGCGCAGCTGCTCTGACTCTTCTCGGGCTGAGACGCGCACGCGCTCTGACTCCTGGTGGGCGACCGCCCACACCTGCTCTGACTCGCTGCGCGTATCGGTGAGCAGCCGGTCGGCCCGCTCACGCGCCTGTTCCAGCGCTCGCGCCGCCTCCTCACGCGCTTGCTCGAGCGCTCGCGCGGCCTCATCGCGCGCGTGCTCGGCCTCGCTGCGAAGCTCCGCAGCGGCGTGCTCGCTCTCACGGCGGAGCTCCGCAGCGGCGGACTCAGCCTCGCGTGTGGTCGTCTCAGCCTGTGAGCTGGCGGCGCTGATCAGCTCATCGGCCTCCTCCTCCGCAGCCTGCACGCGAATCTCGGCCGCTCGGTCGGCCTCCGCGATCCGCTCGCGTGCGCGGGCCTCAGCCTGTTCGCGCAGCTCCAGCGATGCGCGTTCGGCCGCCCCGACGATGCTCGCCACGCGACCCGGCGCGGCGCTCAGCGCGTCGGGACCGCCGTCATCCGCGAGGTGGTCGGTCTCGTATTGCGGCTGCTCGATCTCGGCGTCTTCCACGCGGCCATCGTAAAGCGCGGCGGTGGCTCGCGTCTGGTCCCATGCGGGTGGCGCCAGGGAGCGGATGCCCGCGGCCCGAAGCAGCCGGCGGGAACGGTCGCGGAGCGTCCGCGCCTGATGGCAGGAAACGTTGGAAATATGTCCTTGCGGACAGCATCGAGGTGGGGGATGATCCGCTGTATGAAGAACGCTGGCCATTCGCGTCAGATCGTGATCCTCGCCTATCCCGGCGTACAGAGCCTCGACGTGACGGGCCCACTAGAGGTGTTCGCCGGCGCCCAGCGCCTGATCGAGGCGACGCACAGGCACGACCGCGGCTATCGGGTGCAGGTGCTCAGCCGCGACGGGCAGCCGCTCCTCACCTCGAGCGGGCTCGCCATCATCCCGCACGGGCGCCTGCCGCGCGCGCCCCGAGCGATCGACACGCTGATCGTCGCGGGTGGCCCCGGCCACACTCAAGCCGCTGCCGACAGCGCGCTGCTGGACTGGGTGACCCGCGCATCGCGCGTCGCCCGACGCACCGCTTCGGTGTGCACAGGCGCATTCGTGCTCGCTCGCGCCGGGCTGCTCGACGGCCGCCGGGCAACGACGCACTGGGACTTTGCGCAGGAGCTACAGCGGCTGCACCCTGGTGTGCGCGTCGAAGCCGAGCCGATCTTCGTGCGCGACGGCCAAGTCTGGACGTCGGCGGGCGTCACCGCCGGCATGGACCTCGCGCTCGCGCTCGTCGAGCAGGATCTCGACCGCGACGCTGCGCTGACGATCGCGCGACACCTGGTGCTGTTCCTGCGCCGTCCAGGCAACCAGTCGCAGTTCAGCGCTACGCTCGCCGCGCAGCGGGCCGAGCGCGAGCCGCTGTGCGAGGTCCAGAGGGCCGTGCTCGAGGACGTCGCCGGCGATCACTCGGTCGAGGCGATGGCAGCGCGCGCCAACATGAGCCCGCGTCACTTCGCGCGCGCGTTCCGCGCCGAGACCGGCGTGACCCCGGCGCGCCATGTGGAGCTCGTGCGCTTGGAGGCTGCGCGCAGACGGCTCGAGGACACGAGCGAGCCGATCGGCCTGATCGCCTCGCAGTGCGGCTTCGGAACAGCCGAGACCCTGCGTCGCGCGTTCCTGCGCACGCTGCACGTCGGTCCCGCCGAGTACCGCCGGCGCTTCCACGCGCACGCCGCGCACGATCTCGCGCCGCGCCGCCGCAGCGCACGCAACCCGCGTCCCGCCACCAAGCACTCCCACTAATAAAGGAGACAGTCACATGAACATCGCGATCGTCCTATATGACAAGTTCACCGCGCTCGACGCGATCGGACCCTATGAGGTGCTCAGCAGGGTTCCCGGCGCGAGCGTCAAGTTCGTCGCGGCCGAGCCCGGGCCCGTGCGCACCGACAACGGCATGCTCACGATCGTCGCCGAGCACTCGCTCGAGCAGGTGCGTGAACCGGAGATCGTGCTCGTTCCCGGTGGGCCCGGCGAGGTAGTCCCGCGCGCCGGCGGCGCCGTGCTCGAGTGGCTTCAGCAGGCCGACTGCACGAGCACATGGACGACGTCGGTGTGCACCGGCTCGCTGATCCTCGCCGCTGCTGGGCTGCTCGACGGCAGGCGCGCGACCAGCCACTGGCTGGCGCTCGAGGAGCTGGGGCGACTAGGCGCCGAGCCGGTGCAGGAGCGCGTCGTGTTCGACGGCAAGCTCGTCACCGCCGCCGGCGTCTCCGCCGGCATCGACATGGCGCTCACGCTCGCCGCGCGAATCGCAGGCGACACGGTGGCGCAGGCGATCCAGCTGGGCATCGAGTACGACCCGCAGCCGCCGTTCGACGCCGGCTCGCCGCGCACCGCCCCAGCGGAGGTGGTCGAGCTGCTGCGCAGCCGCAGCCGCTTCGAAGCGCAGGAACAAGAGGCGCTCACGAGCCCCTGATCGACGCCTCCCCGGCGGGCGGCCGCCCCGTTCCAGGCCGCCCGCTAACCTGCGACTGCCGATGGCAGAACGCCGCTACGACCCGCACGAGATCGAGCCCCGCTGGCAGGCTGTGTGGGCGGCTGAGCACACATGGGAGGTCGCAAACGAGACGGCGGTGGACGCGCGCGAGGGTCGCGGCGGCGGCGTTGCGGGCGCTGGCGGCCAACTGGGGGGTCGGGCATCGAACTCATACGTGCTCGAGATGCTTCCCTACCCCAGCGGCGAGCCGCACATCGGCCATCTCAAGTGCTACTCGGTCGGCGACGCGATCGCCCATTTCCACCGCCGTCTCGGCGCGCGCGTGCTGCACCCGATGGGCTATGACGCGTTTGGGCTGCCCGCCGAGAACCACGCGATCAAAACCGGCGTGCACCCGCGCGACTCGACCGCCGAATCGATCGCCTCCTTCCAGCGCCAGTTCCGCCGCTGGGGAATCTCGATCGACTGGTCGCGCGAGCTTGCCACCGACGAGCCTGCGTACTACCGCTGGACGCAATGGATCTTCCTCGAGCTGTACCGCGCCGGCCTCGCCTACCGCAAAGAGGCAGCAGTCAAGTGGTGCCCCAAAGACCAGACGGTGCTCGCCAACGAGCAAGTCGACGCCGAGGGCCGCTGCGAGCGCTGTGGCGCGATCGTCGAAGTCAAGCAGCTGGAGCAGTGGTTCTTTCGCATAACCGACTACGCCGAGCGTCTGCTGAGCGACCTCGACGTGATCGAGTGGCCCGAGCACGTCAAGACCATGCAGCGCAACTGGATCGGGCGCAGCGAGGGCGCCGAGGTGACGTTCCGCTGTGAGGAGCTCGAGATCGACTATCCCGTGTTCACCACCCGCCCCGACACGCTGTTCGGCGCCACCTTCTTCGTGATGGCGCCCGAGCATCCGGACGTGATGCGTCTCGCGCGCGGCACGCAGTACCAGCAGGCTGTGCACGATTACGTCAACCATGCGCTCAACGAGACCAACGAGGAGCGCGGCAACGCCGAGAAGCCAAAGACGGGCGTGCCGCTTGGACGCACCGTCACCAACCCCGTCAACGGCGAGCAGATCCCGATGTACGTCGCCGACTACGTGCTGATGGAGTACGGCACCGGCGCGATCATGGCCGTGCCCGCACACGACGAGCGCGATTACGCGTTCGCGCGCGCCTTCGAGCTGCCCGTCCGCAGGGTGATCGCTCCAGATCAAGCGCTGGACACGATCGAGGCCGCTCCCGGCGAGGACGGCGGGGCGGGCGGGCTGCCATATAGTGGCGATGGCTTCCTGATCAACGCGCCCCCTGAGTTCGACGGCATGCCCAACCGCGAGGCGCTCAGCGCGATCGTCGCGTGGCTCGACCGCGAAGGCAAGGGTCACTCCTCCGTCAACTACCGCCTGCGCGACTGGCTCGTCTCCCGCCAGCGCTACTGGGGCACGCCAATCCCGATCCTCTACTGCGAGAGCTGCGGGATGGTGCCCGTGCCAGAGGAGCAGCTGCCGGTCGAGCTGCCCGACATCGAGGACTACACGCCCAAGGGCCGCTCGCCGCTCGCGGCAGCCGAGGACTGGGTCAACACCAGGTGCCCCGACTGCGGCGGCAGCGCTCGCAGGGAGACCGACACGATGGACACGTTCGTCGACTCCTCGTGGTACTTCCTGCGCTACTGCGACGCCAACAACGACCATGCCGCATGGGATCCCGCGGCGCTGCGCGAATGGATGCCAGTCGACCAGTACATCGGCGGGGTCGAGCACGCGATCCTGCACCTGATGTACGCGCGCTTCTTCACCAAGGCGCTCGCCGACCTCGGACACCTCGACTTCCAGGAGCCGTTCCAGGCGCTGTTCACCCAAGGGATGGTGACCAAGGACGGCTCCAAGATGAGCAAGTCCAAGGGCAACGTCGTCTCGCCCGCATCGATCATCGAGCGCGTCGGCGCGGACACCGCGCGCTGCTACATCCTGTTCGTCGGACCGCCCGACCAGGACGCAGACTGGGCGGACGAGGGGGTGGACGGCGTGCATCGCTTCCTCTCGAGGCTGTGGCGCCTCGCCGCCGAGACCGCCGATCGTGCCGGCACGCCCGGTGGCGCATCGTCCCCAGAGGGAGAGCCCAGCGGGCCGCCCGCGCCCGAAGGCGACGACCTTGCGCTGATGCGAAAGACGCACTGGGCGATCGACAAGATCAGCGGCGACCTGCGCCGCTTCGCGTTCAACACCGCGATCGCAGCGGTCATGGAGCTGCTGAACGACTGCTCGCGCCTGCGCGAGTCAGTCGAGCTGGACACGATGCGCTTCGCCCTCAGCACCGCCGCCTCGCTGCTGTTCCCCTTCGCGCCGCACGTCAGCGCCGACATCTACGAGCTCCTGACCGCAGAGCGCGTCTGGGAGCAGCCGTGGCCGCAGGCGGAGGAGGCACTGCTCGAGCGCGAGCAATACGAGCTGGTGTGCCAGGTCAACGGCAAGGTGCGCGACCGCGTTCAGGCCAGCGCCGACGCGAGCCCAGAGACGCTCAAGGACCTGTGCCGCGCCGCGCCCAACGTCAAGGCGCATGTCGAAGGCAAGCAGATCGTCAAGGAGATAGTGATTCCCGGCAAGCTCGTGAACCTAGTCGTTCGCTGATGGCAGAGCTGAAGCCCGCCTACCTGATCCATGGCGACGACCACGGCGCGGTCGCCGAGCGCAGAGCAGGGCTGCGCGGCCTGGTCGAACGCCAGGAAGGGGGTGGGGCGAGCATCGAGCTGCTGGAAGGCGACGCCGCGACGCCAGCCGGCGTCGCCGATGCGCTCGCGGCGATGACGCTCGCGATGGGCTGGCGCGTGATCCTCGTCGAAGGCGCTGAGCGCTGGCGCGAGGCGGACATCACCAAGCACCTCGCCGGTGCGCTCGCCGAGATCCCGCCTGAGACCACGCTTGCGATCTTCGCGCGCGAGGAGGCGCGCGCCAAGGTCCCCGCGGCGCTGCATGCGCTCGTCAAACGCGCAGGCGGGCAGATCGTCGCGCAGACGACGATCAAGCCCTGGGAGATGGCCAAGTGGGCGCGCGAGCAGGCGGCGCGCCTCGGCATAACGCTCGATGCTGCCGCCGCCAAGGCGCTCGTTGCGCAGGTGGGCGAGCGTCAGCAGCGCCTGTTGCGCGAGCTCGAGAAGCTGGCACTCGAATCGTCCCCAGCGGGGGAAGGCGAGGGCTCTGAGGCGATCGGGGTCCAGGAGATCGAGCTTCGCGCCGCGCACTCCACCGAATGGCGCGCCTACGCCTTGGCCGACGCGCTCGTCGGCGCCGACAGCCGCGAGGCGACGCTCTCCTACCTGCGGCTGCGCGAGCAGGGCGAGCGCCTGGCCGGCCTGAGCTACCTGATGGCCCAGCGACTGCGCGACGCGATCGCGGTCGCGCTGCGCCTGCAAGCGGGTGAGTCCGTAGCCGAGATCAAGCGCGGGCTGCGCATGCCCGCCCGCGCAGCCGAGCGCTTCGTCGCCGACGTCGTCCGCACCGACCCCGAGCGCCTGCGCGCCGCACTCGCAGCTCTTGCCGACCTCGAGCTCAACACGCGCGGCGGCGCGTCGCTGACCGGCAGCCGCACCGCGCTCGCGGGGCTGTCCGAGGACACGCTCGCGTTGCGCACGATCGAAACCATCTCCAGCTGAGGCCGCACACGCGGCACGCAGCTACTTGCTGGCTAGGGTGCGAGCCGCGCGGGACTTCTTGCGTGCACCGGTGTTCTTGTGCAGCGCGCCGCGCTTGACGGCCTTGTCGATCGTGCTCACGAGCTCGCGATGGGTGCTGTCCGCGGTGGCGGTGTCGCCGGCCTCGACCTGTGCCTCGAGGCTGCGGAAGTAGGTCTTGATCGTCGAGGTGTAACGGCGGTTCTCTAGACGCTCGCGCTCGGAGCGCAGGATCCGCTTCTTCTGTGAGTGGATGTTGGCCATAGCTTGAGCTGCGAGCGCCACGAACAAAGGCCGGGCGCGCCGCAGAGCGCCGTACTATAGCGGCCTTGTCCGTCAGCGCAGAAGCCTTCGGCGAGGAGCCGGTTGTTCCCGCGCCGCCGGGGGACGGCGGCGCGGGCAAGAGCGTCGCGCGAAACACCGCGATCTTCTCTTTTCTCACCGGGCTGTCGCGGGTCGTGGGTCTGCTCCGCGAAGTCGTGTTCGCGGGTTATTTCGGGACCACGGGCTTCGCGTCCGCCTATGCGATCGCATACCAGGTGCCGAACTACATCGCCCAGCTGTTTGCTCAATCAGCGCTGTCAGCCGCGTTCGTGCCGGTGTTCACGGACCTGTTGCAGAAGGGGCAGCGCAAAGAGGCGGTGCGACTGGCCTCGACGCTGTTCTGGATCATGCTTATCGGCCTCGGTGCGATCACCGCCGTGTTCATCCTCGCCGCCGGGGCTGTGATGCCGCTGTTCATCGGCCCGAAGTTCGGGCCCCAGCTCACCGACCTGACGATTGGGCTTTCGCGGGTGCTGTTCCCCGTGATCCTGCTGCTGGGTTTGAACGGCCTGCTCGTGGGGGTCCTGCAGTCCTACGACCACTTCACGATCCCCGCGCTCTCGCCGGCGGTGTGGAACCTCGTGATCATCGTGCTGCTCGTAGTGCTCGCGCCGCATTTCCACGGCGAAGACAAGATCTACGCATTCGCGATCGGCATTCTTGCGGCGACCGTGGTGCAGGTGCTGATGGCGTTCGCCGCGCTCGGCCGGATCGACTTTCGTCTGCGCATTCACATCGACTGGCACGACCCTCGCATCAGGCAGGTGTTCGCGCTGATGCTGCCCGTGATGCTCGGTCTGGGGATCGTCAACCTCGACCAGTTGCTCAATGCGGCGTTCGGCACGCTCGTCTCCACAGAGGCCCCGAGCGCGATCAACAACGCGTTTCGCATCTACATGCTCCCCCAGGGGGTCTTCAGCGTGGCGGTCGCCACGGTGCTGTTCCCAACGCTCAGCCGTATGGCCTCGGGCCGCGAACCGGCCGCGATGCGCCGCGCGGTGGGCAGCGGGATGCGCCAGATCAACCTGCTGCTGATCCCAGCCGCGGCGTTTATGCTGGCGCTGCCGACGCCGATCGTGCGGCTGGTGTTCGAACGCGGGGAATTCAACGCCGAGTCAACGCACCTGGTCTCGATCGCCCTGTTCTGGTTCGCCTTCAGCCTGCCATTCGGGGGCTTGAACTTGCTGCTGACAAGGACGTTCTTCGCGGTGCAGCGCCCGTGGATCCCAACGAGCCTCGCGGCGATGAACATCGTCGTGGACATCATCGTCAGCATCGCGCTCTACAAGCCGCTGGGGATCGCTGGGCTGATCATCGGCACGATCACCGCCAACATCGTCATGACCGCGCTTCAGTTCCACCGGCTGCGCACGGGCCTCAACGGCCGCTTGGAGGGTGCGCAGACGACGATGATCACGATCCGCATCCTGATCGCATCGGCGCTGCTCGCCGGCGTCTCGTGGGGCGTGTGGAAGCTGCTCGACGAGCTCCTGGGGGTCTCGCTGCCGGCGCAGATCATCAGCGTCGGCGCCGCAGCGGCGGCCGGCCTTGCGATCTACGCGCGCGCGGTGCTGATCATGCGCATCCCCGAGGCCCACCAGGTGAGCGGCATGATCCGCGCGCGGCTCGGACGCGCGTAGCCCGAGCAGAGGCCGGGTGGACCAAGGCCCACCCGGCTTGCGCCCGAACAGAGATCGCCGCTTACTACATACGTCCCAGGACTGTGTGTTTCGCCTGGGCGGCTTAACACTCTCGACACCTGGACAGGCCGTCACGCTTGCGCGTGACGCGTTGCCGCGGCTGAATCCATCCTTGTCGAGTTGGCGATCCGCCGGATCACCAACGCTAGCGGGTCTGCTGTGTCTCCGGGTCCGGGTGCTCTACGGTCGCGGGAGCTCGCGGGTGGGGTTGCGGCCGGCTCCCCGCGTCGTGGCGCCCGCCATCTACGCTGTAGCTCGACCTATGGACCAGTCGCACATCCGCAACTTCTCGATCATCGCGCACATCGACCACGGCAAGTCGACGCTGGCTGACCGCATCCTCGAGCTGACACACACGGTGGCTGCGCGGGAGATGCGCGCGCAGCTGCTCGACTCGATGGACTTGGAGCGCGAGCGCGGGATCACGATCAAGGCGCAGGCGGTGCGCGTGTTCTTCACGGCGCGCGACGGCGAGACCTACCAGCTGCATCTGATCGACACGCCGGGCCATGTGGACTTCACCTACGAGGTGTCCCGTTCGCTGGCGGCGTGCGAGGGCGCGCTGCTGGTGGTGGATGCGGCGCAGGGGGTGGAGGCGCAGACGGTGGCGAACACCTACCTGGCGGTCGATGCGGGCCTGGAGCTGATCCCGTGCCTGAACAAGATCGATCTACCGGGCGCTGAGCCGGAGCGGGTGGCGGGCGAAGTGTCAGATCTGATCGGCGAGCTGCCGGAGTCGATCTTGAAGATCAGCGGCAAGACGGGTGAAGGCGTGGGCGAGGTGCTGGAGGAGCTGATTGCCCGCGTGCCGCCGCCGGAGGGCGACCCGGACGGCCCGCCGCGGGCGCTGATCTTCGATTCGGAGTTCGACCAGTACCGCGGCGTGATCGCCTACATCAGGGTGGTGGATGGCGTGTTCCGCAAGGGCGAGCCGATCCGCGCGATGGCGACGGGCACGGAGGCGGACATCGACGACATCGGCTTCTTCAGCCCGCAGATGATGCCGACCGATCAGCTGGCCGCCGGCGAGGTCGGCTATCTGATCACAGGCCTCAAGGACGTGACCTTGCTGCGCGTGGGGGATACGCTGACGACGCGGGCGAAAGCAGGTGGCTCGGCTGCAAAAGCTCACCTCGGCGAAGCGACGG
Organism: uncultured Solirubrobacteraceae bacterium; assembly: GCA_963714285.1. Classification (GTDB taxonomy): domain Bacteria; phylum Actinomycetota; class Thermoleophilia; order Solirubrobacterales; family Solirubrobacteraceae; genus Palsa-744. The sequence continues at coordinate 881,365 of CAVQNS010000004.1, read as the reverse complement.
AGCCGCTGCCCGGCTACCGGGAGGTCAAGCCGATGGTGTTCTGCGGCCTGTTCCCGATCGACTCCGACACCTACCCTGACCTGCGCGACGCGCTGGAAAAGCTCGTGCTGAACGACGCAGCGCTGTCGTGGGAGCCTGAGACCTCGGACGCGCTCGGCTTCGGCTTTCGCTGCGGCTTCCTCGGGCTGCTGCACATGGACATCGTCAAAGAGCGCCTCGAACGCGAGTACGACCTCGAGCTGCTGGCGACGATGCCGTCGGTGGAGTTCGACGTAACGCTGACCAACGGCGAGGAGCTGGAGGTGCATAACCCCTCGGACATGCCTGACCCCGGCACGATCGAGGAGATCCGCGAGCCGTTCATCACAGCGTCGGTGATCGCGCCGAAAGAGTTCGTGGGGGCGGTGATGGGGCTCTGCCAGGAGCGTCGCGGCGAGCACACCGGCATGCACTACCTCTCGCCGGAGCGGGTGCAGATGACCTATGAGCTGCCGCTTGCGGAAATCGTGCTGGACTTCTTCGACCAGCTGAAGTCGCGCACGAAAGGCTATGCGTCGCTGGACTACGAGCTCAGCGGCATGAAGCCGTCCGATCTGGTCAAGCTGGACGTGCTGCTGGCGGGCGACACGGTCGATGCGCTGTCGATGGTGGTGCATCGCGACAAGGCGTATGAGATGGGCCGCACGCTGACGGAGAAGCTGCGCAAGCGGATTCCGCGCCAGCAATACGACGTGCCGATCCAGGCGGCGATCGGCGCGCATGTGATCGCGCGCGAGACGGTCAAGGCATTCCGCAAGGACGTGATCGCGGGCTGCTACGGCGGCGACATCACGCGCAAGAAAAAGCTCTTGGAGAAGCAGAAGGAGGGCAAGAAGCGGATGAAGCAGGTGGGCCGCGTGGAGGTGCCCCAGGAGGCGTTCCTGGCGGTGCTCGAAGTTGGGGGAGGAGTAAGGGGGCGCCTCCTGGGTCGCTGTCACGCTGGTTGCGCGGGGTCGGAGCCGGGTGTATGCGCTCCGAGACGATCGCTTCGCGACGGCGGTTGTACCTGCTGGCGCGCGTTGTGATCGCGCGTCACTACCGCCGTGAGCTGACCCTTGACGTGGTCGCACGCGGCCTCGCGAGCTCACCGCGCCAGTTGCAGCGCGCCTTTGAGCAGTTCGGCGAGACGAGCTTTCGCGAGGATCTGCTGGCGCGACGGCTGGCGGTCGGCGCGCAACTGCTCGTGCAGCAGCGCTCGATCCCGGTCGAGCATGTGGCGCGGCTCGTCGGCTACAGCCAGGCGCCGCATTTCGCCAGCGCGTTTCGCCGCCGTTATGGAATGTCGCCGGCGCGCTTTCGCGAGGCGTCGCTTCAGGCCGAGGAGCGCTCGTAGGTGGACGCCAGCTCCTCGTCCGCCACGGCGTGACGGTGCCCGTCGCCGTCGACGCTCCCAGCGGCATGTGCGTCGGGGTCGATCACCTCGGTGCCGGGTAGCCGCAGCCGCATGAGCGTCCCGCCGCCGGGGGCGCTCTCGGCGATGACGCTTCCGCCCTGCTGGGTAGCGACCTGCTGCACGATTGCAAGGCCCAAGCCGGAGCCGGGACGCCCGCGCGCCTCGGCTCCGCGATAGAAGCGGTCGAAGATGTGCGGCAGGTCCTCGCTCGAGATCCCCGGCCCGTGATCGCGCACTGACAGCTCGCCTGCTTGTAGGCGGATCTCGACGGGTTCACCGGGCGGGCTGTACTTGACGGCGTTGTCGATCAGGTTCCCGACGGCTCGCTCGAGCCGCGCTGGCACGCCGGTGGCGATCGTCGAGCTGCAGCTGCAGTTGCAGTGGCGTGCGTGGGCGCATGCCGGCGCGCGCGATCTACTACCTCGCTGACGAGCAGGTCCAGCCGCAGCTCCTCGGCGTCGGCGCGTGGTTCCTCGCCGCGTGCGAGTTCGATCAGGTCGTTCATCAGCAACGTGAGCTCCTCGATCTGCTCGACGACGTCGCTGAGCAGCCGGCGGCTCTCGTCGTGGTCCATGTCGGGTCCCTGCTGTTGCAGGATCTCGATGTTCGTCCGCAGGCTGGTGACGGGCGTACGCAGCTCGTGCGAGGCATCGGCGACGAGTTGACGCTGCGCGTGCACGGAGGCGTCGAGCGCGCTGATCGAGAGCTCGAGCGCGTCGAGCATCGCGTTGAAGCTGCTCGCCAGGCGTCCGAGCTCGTCGTCTCCTGAGGGCTTGATGCGCCCGCTGAGGTCGCGGGTCAGCGCGACGTGCTCGGTTGCCCTGGTGAGACGCTTCAGCGGCCGCACCGCGGCACCGGCGACCAGGCGCCCGAGCACGGCGGCGAGCGCGATGCCGCCGACGACGAGCAGCGCGAGGATCAGGCGCAGGCGCGCGAGCAGGCTGTCGACTTCGGTGAGCGGCTGCGCGAACTGCACGGCGTGGCCTTTGCCGAGCGGCTCAGCGAGCACGCGCAGGTGGATGCCGTTGACCGTGGCGTCACGGAAGAAGGGCTTGCCGCCATGCGCGGCGAGCGCGCTCGTGCTCGCGTTGACCGGCAGCGACACGCCCTTTGCGGAGCGCACGACGATCGCGCCTTTGGCATTGACCACCTGCTGGTAGCCACGCACCTGGTCGGGGCCCGGCGAGATGCCGCTGAAGATGTTGGCAGTGCTCGAGCCGCCTCGTGCACGTTTGCGCCGGCGCGCGACGCCCGCCGCCCCCGTCGTCCCTGTAGCGCCGGCAGCACCGTTCGGCGGTGCTCCGGGCGGCGATCCGAGCACCCTTTCCGCGGCGAGCCGCAGCTGCGCGCGGCGCTTGAGCGCATCGCCTCCGAGGCCTTTGGCGTCGAGCGCCTGCACGAGCCCGTCTCGGGCCCGTGCGCGTTCGCGCAACTGCGTGTCGACCTGGCTGTGCAGCTGGTTGGAGGTGAGCATGTAGGTGAGGATCGACGCGAGCACGACCGCGATCGCCACAGCGGCGGCTGAGACGATCGTGATGCGCCTGCGGAAGCTCATGGCGCGCCCCGCAGCACATAGCCGACGCCGCGCACGGTATGCAGCAGGCGCGGCTCGTCACCGACCTCGGTCTTGCGGCGCAGGTAGCCCATGTAGACGCCGAGCGAGTTGGAGCTCGAGCCGAAGTCATAGCCCCAGACGCTCTCGAAGATCGTCGAGCGCGTGAGCACCTGGCGCGGATGGCGCAGGAACAGCTCCAGCAGCAGGAACTCGGTACGCGTCAGCGACAGCAGCCGCTCACCTCGCCAGGCCTCGTGGGCGCGCAGGTCGAGACGCAGGTCAGCGAATGCGAGCGTCTCCTCCTTGCCATCGTCCTCGCTCGCCCGCCGCAGCAGCGCGCGCACGCGCGCGAGCAGCTCACGCAGCGCGAACGGCTTGATCAGATAGTCGTCTGCGCCGGCGTCGAGGCCGGCGACGCGGTCGTCGACCTCGCCGCGCGCGGTGAGGATCAGCACGGGCGTGCTGTCGCCTCCCTCGCGCATGCGCTTGCAGACTTCCAGGCCGTCCATGCGTGGCATCGCGATGTCGAGGATGATCGCCTCGAACGCAGCAGCGCCGAGACGCTCCAGCGCCTGCACCCCGTCGCTTGCGTTCGTCACGTCATAGTGTTCGAGCGTCAACGCTCGAAACAGCGCGTTTTGCACGGCGGGCTCGTCGTCGACGACCAGTATGCGTGCTTGTTCGGCCATGATCGGAGCGTAGCCGCGAGCGTCAGGCGCCGCCGCCGGCGCCAGGTTGGACGTGGAGAACGCAGTTATGAGGCTAGCGTGACGGGCGTCGGCGATAGCCGGCGAAGGAAAAGCGAAGAGAACGCTAAGAATCGCGAGGGGAGAGGCACCATCGCCGAACCGCAGACGTTCCATGACGACACCGCGGAGGAATGGGCGGCGCAGTCGCGCACCCTGCGCAACAGCTTGATCAGCCTCGCGATCTTCTTCGCGCTGATCGTGGGCCTGCTGCTCGGCGTTCCGAGCTTGGATGAAGCATCCGACCGCATCGCGAAAGCGAGCGTTCCGTGGATCGCCGTGGGGATCGCGCTCGAGGTGCTCTCCTGCGTCGGCTACGTCGTCCTGTTCGACCTCGTGTTTGGCCGCCTCGGGCGCAGCCTCAGCTCGCGCCTCTCGCTTGCCGAGCTCGCCGTCAACTCGGTCGTCTCTGTCAGCGGTCTCGCCGGCATCGCGCTGGGAGCGTGGGTGCTGCGCAGCAAGGGCTTCCCGGTCGATCGAATCGCCAAGCGCTCGGTGCTGGTGTTCGTGCTGACGAGCGCGGTCAACGTGGGCGCGGTGATCGTGATCGGCATTCCGATGTGGCTGGGGGCGATTCCTGGATCGAGCAACGCCTTGCTGACGCTGTTGCCGGCGACGGCGGCGCTGGCGACGATCGTGGGTACGCTCGCGGCGGCCGCATGGGCACGGCGGGCAGCCTCGCGCCGACGCCTGAAGACCGGGCGCATCGCGGTCGCGCTGATCGCGGTCAGCGGCGGCGTGCAAGACGCGATCGAGATGATTCGCGCGCACGATTGGAGACTGCTGGGAGCCGTCGGATACTGGCTGTTCGACAACCTCGTGTTGTACGCCTGCCTGGCGGCGTTCGGCCATGCGCCGTCGTTCTGGGTGGTCGCCATGGCCTACCTGGTGGGCATGCTCGCCAACTCCGTCCCCGTGCCAGGCGGCTTTCTTGCGGTCGAAGGCGGCCTTGTGGGGATGCTGCTGCTGTTCGGCACGCGCCCGGCGGCGGTCGTGATCGCGGCGGTCGTGGTCTATCGCGCGGTGTCGCTGTGGGTGCCCGCGGTGATCGGCTCGATCGCCTTTCTCAGCCTACGCCGCGAGATCGGCAAGCCGGCTGCGCCGCTCGCTCCGAGCTAGCCGGTGACCGCCTTCGTGTAGGCCTCCTCGGCGGCTGCCTGCTGGCAGGCGTGGTGCGGCAGGTTGGCCATCACGCGGGCGATGCTCGCGCTGACGGAGCCTGACAGTCCCGGGCAATAGACCGGTAGCGGCAGCGCGCCGGCAGGTGAGCCGGGAGCGTTCAGCGGGTAGATCTCGTTGCCGGCCTGCAGCACGTGGGCGAACGTGTCGGAGAAGATGTCGATTGCGACCCTGCCCGTGTAAATCTCGATCGCCCGGCCTTCGTCGTAGGCGGTCGCGGGCACGCCGCGCACGAGCAGATTGCTCTGCGGTCCGAGCGCCTTGTTGGAATGCAACGCGTAGATGACTGTGGTGACCTGCAGCGGCAGCTGGCAGCTGCCGCCGCCGAAGATGCCTTTGCTCTGCACGCAGTCGCCGTAGTAGACGCTGTCGCCGACGGTGTCGATGTACCCGCGTAGCCCGTCCGCGGCGGCGAGTGGCTGTCCGTCGAAGCTCCGGCCGACCCAGTAGATCCTGTAATAGGGAAACGTCTGTGCTTCGGCGAGCTCGCTGGAGAGGATCGGCCGTGGCTGGCTCGTGCCGCAGCCGCCGGCGGCGAGCGCGGCGCAGATCGCGGCTCCGATCAACAGCGCCCGGCCGATGCGCCGGCGTGCGTTGGTGGCCGCGGGGATCCTCATCGCCGTCATTATCTTGGAGTGCCCAGCAGAAGCACAGCTACTTCCGAGGGCCTGGACGGTTCAAAGGCATGCAAGCTCGCCGCCAGCTCGGCGGGCGTGCTGGGGTCCGGTGGGGTAGCACACCGGACCCCAGCCGATCCTCCCAGCGCGCATGCGAGTGACGCGCCGGCACGCCTCTGGGCGCTCGGGCTGGTGGGGTGGACAGCGGCGCTGATCGTGGTCTGGCTGGCGGTCGATCCGCGCACGCCGGACCTTGCGGCGCAGGTCTATCGCGTCGAGCTCTTCCGCCAGATCGGGTTTGCGGTGTGGGACGAGCACTGGTATGCGGGCCACAGCCTGCCGGGTTACAGCCTGATCTACCCCCCGTTGGCGGCGCTGGTCGGCATGCGGCTCCTCGGGGCGCTGTCCGTGCTTGCCTCGAGCGTCCTGTTCGCGCGCCTGGCTGGTCTCCTCTACGGCCGGGACGCGCGTGGGGGCTCGGCGCTGTTCGCGGTGGCGGCGCTCGGCGACGTGTGGATCGGGCGCCTGACGTTCGCGCTAGGGGTCTCGTTGGCGCTCGCTGCGGGGCTGGCGCTTGCACGCAAGCGCTGGCTGTGGGCTGGCCTGCTGGCCGGGTTGTGCGCGGCGGCGAGCCCGGTCGCGGCTCTGCTGCTCGGGCTGGCGGGACTGACGGCGGCGCTTGCGTGGCGCTCGCCACGGGCGCTGCTGGTGCTGGCCGCGCCGGCGGCGGTGGTGGTGCTCGTGCCGGCGGCGCTGTTCCCGGAAGGCGGCTATGAGCCGTACCCGATCCTGTCGTTCGCGGCGACGATGCTGGTGCTGGCCGCGTTCGTGTGCGCGCTGCCACGGAGCGCGCGGCTGCTGCGGATCGGCGCGGGCGTGTACCTGCTGGCGTGCGTGGCCTGCCTGGCGGTGCATTCGCCGATGGGCAGCAACATCGAGCGCTATGCGGTGCTGCTCGCGGGACCGCTGCTGCTGTGCGCGCGCATGGCTGCGCCCGACGCGGGCACGATAGCGGGCGCGAATACTGCCGAGGGCGGCGTTTCGTCGCGGCGTGCTCGCCTGTCGCCGGCCGCGGTGGTGGCGCTTTGCGTGATCGCGGTCTGGGTTGTGTGGGGCCCGGTGCGCGAGACGCTTGCGGTCGCTGGCAGCGAAGCGACGAGCGCCGCGTACTACGTCCCTATCGAGCGCTTCTTCGCGCAGGTCCAGGCGCCGCCCGCTTCGCCGGTGCGCGTGGAGGTGCCGCTGACGCGCTCGCATTGGGAGGCGGCGCTACTCGCGCCGACGGTGTCGCTGGCGCGAGGCTGGGACAAGCAGATGGAAACCCGCTACGAGGGCGTGCTGCTCGCCGCGGGGCTCACGGCGGCGAGCTATGAGCGCTGGCTGCGCCAGCAGGCGGTCTCCTATGTGGCGCTGCCGGAGGTGCTGCTCGATCCGTCGAGCGCGCGGGAGGGCGCGCTGATCCGCCGCGGCCTGCCGTATCTGCGCGAAGTGTTCACAAGCAGGCACTGGCGTGTGTTTCGCGTGCTCTCGGCGACGCCGCTGGCATCGGGGCCTGGCCGCTTGACGGCGCTGGGGCACGACTCGTTCACGTTGAGCGCGCACGCCCCCGGCAGGTTCCTCGTGCGCGTGCGCTTCACGCGCTACTGGACGCTGACGCACGGTGCCGGCTGCGTGGCGCCGGCGCCTGGTGGGTGGACGAGCGTGAGCCTGCGCACGAGCGGCACGGCGGTCGTGGCGGCGCGCTTCTCGCTCAGCCGCGCGTTTTCGTCGGGTGGTTCTTGCGCTGGGACGCCGTCTTCGTGACGGCGTGCACGGTCTTCGGGCTAGCATGCGCCGTCTTCGGGACAGCTGGCTGTTCTGCGGGCACCAGCCCGTAGAGCCCGGTGTCGCCGGTGAGGTAGACATGGGTGCCGTCGCTGATCACAGGGTCGAACGCGCCGGTGGGCTTTTCGAACAGCACGCGGCCGGTGGAGATGCCGAGACCGTAGGTGCGGTGGCTGCCGAGATCGGAGAAGTACGCGACGCGCCCGAGGATCGTCGCCGAGCCGGAGATGCGCCCGTGCGCGTTGAAGCGCCAGCTGATGTGGCCGGAGCGGGCGTTGAGCGCGTAGAAGATGCCGTTGTAGGAGCCGATGTAGACGGTCGGCCCGAGGCCGGGCGCGTTGGTGACGGCAGGCGAGGCATAGACGTAGGCGCCTGTCTGCACCGCCCAGTCCAGATGCCCGGTAGAGGCGTCGTAGGCGTAGATGCGCCCATCTGTGTTGCCGAGGAAGACGCGGCCGTAGATGACTGCGGCGGTCGAGTAGAAGTTGCCGCTGCCCAACAGCGCGCCTTCTGATTTGCTGACCCACAGCCGCCGTCCGGTCTGCTCGGAGATCGCCTGCAGCCGGCCGGAGTAGTCGCCGAAGTACAGCAAGCCGCCGGCGAGTGTGGGGCTGGCCTTGACGGCGCTCGCGGCGCGATAGCTCCACGCGCGGGCGCCGGTGCGGTCGTTGAGCGCGTACACGGTGCCGTTCTGTGAGCCGAAGAACACGCGTCCGTCGGCGAGCATCGGCGAGGACTCGCTGCCGCTGGGGAGGGCGTGCCACCAGCGGATCGCGCCGTTGGCGCTGTTCAGCGCGATGATCCGCCCGGGGCTCTTGGGGTGCCCGCTGTAGAGGATCGTCACGTACAGCGTGTTAGCGGTGGCGGCTGGCGTGGAGGCCGAGAGCTGGCCGAGACGACGCGACCAGACCAGGTATCCGTTGCGCTTGTCGAGCGCGTTCAGCACGCCGTCGTCGCCGAGCTGGAAGATCCGTTCGCCGTAGATCACCGGCGGGAACTCGAGCAGCGAGTGGCTGTTGCGCACCCAGATCTGCTTGAACGGAGGGTGGATGTCGCCGGGCGCGGGGAAGAAGCGCGTGTGGTTCTCGGTGTAGCCGTACAGCGGCCAGGCGAAGCGCGCGGGACCGCTGCTTGGCAGCGTCGGCGTTGGCTGGGGCACGAAGCGCGCGTGCGGATGGTAGATGCTGCCCGTGCGCTGGCGCTGGTAGAGATGCACGCTGAGCGCAGCGAGCGCGAGCAGTACCACGACGAGCACCGCGAGCGCCCAACGGACGCGGCGCGAGAACGGGAGCTTGCGCCTGCCCTGGTCGCTCACCGGCTTGACGGACCGCTTAGGCGGCGAGCTTGCGTGAGGCGGAGCTAGCCGGCGTGGTCGAAGTCGGCGGCTCCTCCAGCGGGCGGCCGGCTGCGGCCTGCCGGCGCACATGCCTGCCCCCGCTCGCAGCGCCATGGCGAGCGCGCGCCGACGACCGTCTGGTCGCATAGGCGATCAGACGCGCGACGCTCATCGTCAGCAGCCACAGGCAGGCGACTGCCAGCGGTGGCAGCGTCAAACCCGATACGACCGCGAGCACGGTGTGGTTGCCGTTCAGCGACCAGCTCCACAGGAAGTAGTCACCGACAGTGAGCCCGATCACGAAGACCAGCGGTCTGTGGGACACGCACCTACCCTAGAGGTGTTCGGGGACGGACGCTGCGGGCGCATATGATCGCTCCGTGAACGGCGCGCGCGGGCAATCAGATGTGTTCGCGCCTGGGCTTTTGGACGGACAGGTCGCGCTCGTGACGGGCGGGGGCACGGGCCTCGGCAAGGCAACCGCGCTTGAGCTGGCGCGCTGTGGCGCAAGCGTGACGATCGCGGGCAGGCGCAGCGAGGTGCTCGAGCAGGCGGCGGCGGAGATCCGCGAGGTCGCGCAAGCCGACACGGGGAAGGTCGACTGGGTTGCGGGCGACATCCGGCAGCGCGCGCAGGCGCGGCAGCTCGTTGCGAGCGCGCTTGAGCGTCGTGGGCGCTTGGACGTGCTGGTCAACAACGCGGGCGGCCAGTTCTTCAGCCCGGCGGAGCTGATCGCGGCGAAGGGCTGGCGCGCGGTATGGCGGCTGAACGTGGAAGGCATGCTGAACATGTCCGAGGCAGCGTTTGCGCTGGCGCTGGAGCCGGCTGGCGCGGGCACGGTCGTGAACGTCACCCTGTCGCCCCATCACGGCATGCCGGGCATGGCGCACTCGGGCTCTGCGCGCGCGACCGTAGAGGCGCTGACTCGGGAGCTCGCTGGTCGCTGGCTGCAAGCGGGCGTGGTGGCGGTAGCGGTCGCGGCTGGAACGTTCGATACGGAGGTGCTGGCGAAGTACCCCGCGAATGTCCGCGCAGGCGCTGCGCGCTCGGTGCCGCTCCAGCGCCTGGGCACGGCGGCCGAGCACGCGTGGCTGGTCGCGCTGCTCACCTCCCCTTTGGGCAGAGCGTTCAACGGCTCGACGATCACGCTCGACGGCGCGCGCGACAACTGGTTCGGCCCATGGCCGCCGCCCGGTCTGGCGGACGAGTCGGGGACGGTGCCGACGGAGGAGCGGCGGTAGGAAGAGGCGCGGGGCCGCTACTTTGTCGTTGCAGCGTATGAGGCGTTGTAGCCCCTGTTGCGAGGGGCACGGGAATAGGATCTCGCGATCTCGCGGGGCTGGGCCCCCGTTGCGAGGGTCGCCGCACGTTCGCCGGCTGGTCTGCCGTGACGCCTGCTGACTGGCTCGACGCGCAGCCGCCACACAGGCCGCCGCGCGTCAGGGCGAGTCCCGCCAGTAAGATGAAGGTCGGGCGTGCGGGCGAAGTGTTGTGGTTGCACGGAAGCCTTCCAAGCTTCAAGGGCGGGTTCAATTCCCGTCGCCCGCTTGTTTGCCACGGGGAGTGGCGCAGTCTGGTAGCGCACCCGGCTGGGGGCCGGGCGGTCGCAGGTTCAAATCCTGTCTCCCCGATACCTTCATTTCCTGCGAAGGCCAGCGAACACAGGAGAAAACCCCCGAAAACGCTGGGCCTCGCGGACGGCCGTTTGCTTGTGTTCGCGGCTGTTCGATGGCTTCGGTGACCGCAAAGTGGCCGCAGACGGCGCCTTGCGGTCGTTTTGCGGCCGGATTGCCGGCCGCAAGGCTCGCGCGGCTGTGCATCCAGTTGTCCGCCACTGTTTGATCTGGCATCTGTCCTGCTGCGGGTCGGTGATCCGTGACTCGGCTATCAGCGGCACGTTCGTCACGTCTCGTCTGCGACACGCTGTGGATGCTCGGCGTCATCTTCGATCAACGCTCTCGGTGGCACACCTAGCCCGCGAGCGATTCGCCGGATCGACGTGAGACGCGGATCAGTGCCGCCCTTCTCGAACTTGTGGATCGCGGTTCGATGAAGGCTCGACAAGCGACCTAGTTGTAGTTCCTGAGGACGTTGTTCATCCGGGCCTCCTTGGAGGCTGGTTGGTGTCGAAGCCACCAGTCCCAAGGAGGACACCGGATGAAGCTGCACGCTAACGCTCGTCTTAGCGTCAAGGGACGCGAACTGCTGATCGATCGGATGCTCACGCAGGGTTGGTCGCTGACGCACGCGGCCGCGGCTGCCGGAGTCAGCGAGCGCACCACGCATAAGTGGCTGGCCCGCTACCGGGCAGAAGGAGCTCCGGGGCTGTTGGATCGCTCCTCGGCGCCGTTGCGGGTCGCCAATCGCACTGAGGAGCGCCGGGTCGAGGCGATCGCTGCGTTGCGGCGCCTGCGGATGACGGGCGCGGAGATTGGCGAGGTGCTCGGGATGGCACTCTCGACGGTGTCGGGGATCCTGACGCAGATCGGGATGGGCAAGCTCGGCCGGCTGGGGCTGGAGCCCGCCGTGCGCTACGAACGTCAGGTGCCTAGGCAGGATCCACGCGGGTGCAGGACACCGCGTGCACGGCAAACGTGGCCGCTATAAGCCGCAGCGCACCGATGCCGAGGGCCGGGTTCGCAGCACCGTCGGCTGGGAGTTCGTGCACATCGCGATCGACGACGCGACACGCCTGGCCTACGTCGAGGTGCTCACCGACGAGAAAGCGCTCACAGCGATCGCGTTCCTTCGCCGAGCTGTCGCGCACTACAAGAGCTACGGGATCACAGTCGAGCAGCTGATCACAGATAACGGCAGCGCCTACCGCTCGAGCGTGCACGCGATCGCCTGTCGGGCTTTGGGAATCCGCCACCTACGCACACGCCCTTACCGCCCCCAGACCAATGGGAAGGCAGAGAGATTCATCCGCACCATGCTCGGCGGCTGGGCCTACGGCGCGATCTACCGAGACAGCCACGAGCGCACCAGCGCCCTCGCAGGCTGGATCGACTTCTACAATCGCCGAAGACCCCACGGCGCCCTCAGCCACAAGCCGCCCATCGCTCGCCTCAGCGAGCTGAACAACCCCCTCGGGTCTTACACCTAGTGCATCCTGAGAGAGGCCGCGCCATACGCGCAGTTCGCGCACGCGGCGGCCGAACGTGGCGAGCACAGCCGCCGAGTCCACATAGACGCCGAGGGCTTCGGCGTCTATGTGGAGCCCTGCGCTGAGTGCGAGCAGAAAGTCCTCGGCCGGAGCGAGCCGTCCAGCTTCGACCGCTTCCAAGTCTTGTTGGTCGATGTTCGACGCGGTGGCAAGCTCGGCCGGGGTCATCGCCTGCGCTTCGCGCGCCTCCCGGATCGACACGCCGAACGCCATCAGCTCCTTGTCGGGGTGTTCGCTCATCTCGCCGATCAGCCTGCCTCTCGCACGACTTCGAGGCGTGGCGGCTCGGCGTTGGCGGCGTCGCGGCGCTGTTGGTATGCGTCCATCGCGCGCTGTGCGCGGGCGATGGCGCGACGTTTGGCGAGCTTGGTGTATACGGTGGCGATGAGATAGCCGCCGTCGTCGTGGCCGACCATCTCGGCGGCGGTTGCGGAGTCGAGGCCGAGCCCGCCGTCCTCGATGGGATCGACCATCCATTGAATCGCGCGGTGCTTTAGCTCGTAGAAGTCTTGGCCGGGCATCCCTGCGGCGACGCGTATCGCGTTCCAGTAGGAAGACCAACTGCTGCGCCGCATGTATCCGCCTTGCGGTGCGGGATAGACGATCTGGCCCATCTCCCTGTTGACGATCTTGCCCGTGCGGGGCATCGTCTCGATGTGTTCGCGGAAGGCGGGGCTCATCACGACGAGGCGGCCGTCGTCGTCCTTCGGCCATGTGAGCTTGCCGGTGTCGAGATCGATGCTCCGCTTGACGTGAACGAGGTTTTCGTCGAGGCGAATCTCGGGCCAGTGCAGCGCGAAGATTTCGGCCGGGCGCATCGCCGTCTCTCCTACAGCGAGGACCATGCCCTCAAGCACTTGTCCGTACTCGTCGGTGCGGCTTTCGCGCGCGCAATGGCGTAGTCGCTCGTATTGCTCGTTGGTGATGATCTCGAAGTCCGGCCGGTCAACGCGGCGCTTTTTCTTGCTGGCGCCGGGCCGTACGAACTGATTGCGGGGGATCAACTCACGTTCGAGCGCGTGGTTGAAGAATTGCCGGACTGCTTGCTGGATATTGGCGCCCTTGGGGCGTATCCACGTCAGCGCTTCATTGCGGGAGAAGCTGTCAAGCGGCCGGTCGTGGAACTCGCGGATAAACGCTCGCAAGCCCTCGCGCAGATGCCGCACGGTTGAGTCTCGGCGGCCGGTGTCCTTCTGCGCGCGCTCGCCGTCCGGCCACTCCATCGTGACTCGGCCGTTCTCGTGTATCTCGGCGCGAGCGAACTCAAGCACCGTTGGGACTCGCGTCGGCGCTGCGGCGGACGGAGGATTATCGACTTCCTCGCGCAGTTCGGCAAGGCACCGCGCCTCAGCGATGCGGAACTCCTCCATGCTGTCGTGTGAGCCGACCCACTTGCGCCGGCCCTTGTACCTGACGTGTCCCGCCCACGTCGGCTTGTGGCGAGTGCCGCGGTTAATCGGCATCGGTCGTCTCGTCTCCTTGCGCGTAGCGTTCGCGCAGCCACGACTCGACTTCGGAGATGCGGTAGCGGTTCATGCTGCCCATGCGCAGGTAGGGCAGCCCGTGATGCTGTTGAAGCTCGATCCAACGGCGCGTGACGAGCAGGTGATCGGCGAGCGTCTGCTTGGTCACCCACGGCTCGACCGTGGGCGCGACGATCCCGTCCATGTGCCCGGTCATGCGCCCGAGTCGAAGGCGCCGCCGCTCGCATGGCCGGCGATGCCCTGCGCGGGGTGCCGGACGGAGGGCCGTCGCGGTCGTCGCTGCTCGACGTGTCCGACGGGCGTGGCGCATGGCTTGCTTCGATCAGACCAGACCACGGCGGCGATCTCAAGGTCCTGACAGGGAGTGCCTGGCGGCACTCCCGATCGACAGGCCGACGCCATCACGCCGCCTTCCGCGGACGGTGCGAGCGCTCCGTGCGTACCGGCGTCCAACCGGGCTTGCGGAACACGAGCACGTCCTCGTGCGCGACAACCTGCGTGCGGTCGTTTTTCGCGCGGCGCCGCCGCGCGTGCAGCGTCTGCCAAAACGACGGACGCATGACCAGCTCGCTATCGCGGACGGTCGCGAGCAGGGAAATGACGCGCTGCCAGTAGAGCAGCCCGGCGTCTTCGCACAGCGCGATCGTCTCGCCCGAGAGATTGCGCAGCGCGCCGCCGCCAGCAGAGCGCATGTCCTTCGTCACCGCCACGAGGAACCCACCGGGCTTGAGCACCGACGCGCACGCCTCGTACACGTCGGCCATCGCCACGCAGTACGCGGCGCCCCTGGCGTGCCCGAGATTGCTCCGGTTCGCGCTGTAGTTGGTCGTGTCCTGCCGGCGCAGCGGCTCGGGACCGTTTACGGGGTTCACGTCGGCGACCTCGCACGCATACGGCGGCGAGGTCAGGAGCAGGTCGACGGCGCCGTGCGCGAGCCGCGCGTCAGCGTCATCATGCACGCTGCCGCTCGGACGCAGTAGCCGTTGAGCGTGGAGTGTCAGCAGCCGTGGAAGCTCGCGGGCGTCGCCTACGAACACTTCCCCACGCGAGCGAGCGCGGGGGTCTTTGTGAACGTGATCGAGGTTCGCTTGCGCGAGCGCCGCCCAGCGTGGCTCAAGCTCCACACCGACAGCACGGCGCCCGAGATCGACGGCCTCCACGGCTGTCGTACCGATCCCGCACATCGGATCGACCACGAGATCACCACGCTCGGAGTACGTCTCGATCGCACGATGCGCGAGCGCCGGGAGCATCTTCGCCGGGTGCCGGTGCGAGGCGGGCACGTAGCGTTCGTAGCGCTGCCATTGGCTCGTCTGCTGCGCACACGGCCAAATAGCAAGCGGCAGGTCAGCAGTCTTTCGTTCCTTTTCGGGCAATGGGTGGGCGTCGGTTGAGGAGCCCTTGCAACGGACAAAGGGGTCCAAACCTGCCCTTGCGGTACAACCGTATCCGTGAAACACCCCGGAAGGGAGCGAGCGTGCGTGTGGCCATCAGATAGTGTGTCTGTGGGACAGACGGAACGTCTCTAGGGAACTGCAACGAGCCAATCAAGAACTTCGAGACAACCTCATCGCCCTGCCGCAGCGAGATACTCTCGCGCCACTTCGGCCGCAACCTGCAGTTCAGTCGGATCGCCAGCAAGCGCCTGCTGGTCGACCACCTCGTGAAGCCGTGCGACTAGCGTCGTATCGCCCTCAAGCCACCTGCTCAATACAGCCCAAGGGACGGTTGATCCGACGGGGAGGTTACCTATCGCACCATCCAGCGCGCTAAGTGCGGACCGAATTACTCGCAACATGATCGCGGGATCCTGAAGACTGCGTCGAATAAATGTGAGCCCCTCACTCGCATCTCGGTCGTCTGCGACCGCCGAGAACAGTTGAAAGAGCCGCTTCTCATCTCGAAGGGTCTCAGTCGAGGTGTTCGTCACGTCCCGAACCAGCATAGACACCAGCGCTTTACCCTCAGCAGCCGCGACAAGTGGGCCTCGCTCGCACTCGCCCTCGTGACTCACCAACTCGAGCACCGCCAGTCGTATCGACAAAGACGGTGCCTTTGGCAAGGACGTTATCAGTATCGCGTTTCGCGCGTCCTCGTTATCAAGTACCTGCAAGAGCTTTACAATCACGCGAAGAAGCTGATCACTTGGCGTAAGGTCAAGTACACCTACGTGCTGATCAGATACGCGGGAAGACTGTTTGAGTATTACCTCCACAAGTGCGCCCACTTCCGCCTCATCGAACTCCAAGGCGAGATCGCCGATCCCGACGATCGTCTCCTCAGCGCGTTGCGCATCTAGAGAGTCGATGAGAACTTCGAGGGCCGTCACGTCGCTTGCCAGCGCGGCGGCGCGACGCACCAACGCCGAGCTCACCGTGTCCTCGGCCGTCTGACCTCGAAGATACGTACGCAATACATCTGGGTCGTACGCGCGCCGCATATCAGACTCACTCGGGTCGCCAGTTGGCAAGCGGTCATCCAGATACGCTTCGGCCCGCGGAAATATGCGGCGCATGATCGCCTCCACACCCGCTGCATGGCTAACGTCCGCATCACAGATCGCCTGTATCTGCGACTTCGCATACATGTTCCGCTCCAGCTGGCTGTCACTAGGAGGATATTCGCCCGTGAGGGCCGCAAATGCCCCAGGAAGCAAGGCCCACGCGTTCGGAGCAAACAGACGTATGGTCTCTAGTGCCACGACATCTACAAACCCAACGCGGTCGCCGAGCAACCTCAATGTTGTCGGCAGGACATTCAACAGACGTCCGCTCGCGCGAGCCGTTCTCACGAAGGGCAGGATTCCCTCAATCAGCATCTCCGACCACCGCTCACGATCAAGCGGACCACAGGTGATCCCTGCGACTGCTGCCTCGAGTTCGTTCGCAAATGCACGTAGCAACAGTCGAGGATTCGCTTCCGGTAGGTCATATGAAGCCTGAACAATCTTCTCTAGATAGAGCGCGCCTTCGTCGGTAGGATTCGCCCACCACTGCCTACTGAGAGCACGCTCGACTATACGTCGTGAATACGCGATCAGATACGTCGTATTGGGGAAGTTCCCCACGAGCGTCACAAGTCGCATGACGTCTCTGATTTGCTCGTGTTCGAGGCGATCAACGTCGTCTACTGTGACGAGAACACGCCGATCGAGCTGTGCGAGTGCACTGCGCACGGCCTCGCGTGTCGAAACCACACTAGTCAACGTGCCCCGGTCGCCTCGAAGTCCTTTGACGCCGCGCGCCATCGATGCTGCACGCGCCATCCAGGGTCCTACTCCTGGTATCCACACAAGCGGATCGAGCGCTTCGGCGTATCGCAGCACGGCATCGCTCGCCTTTCTAACATTGGCGCCATTCTCTGTCCCGTCTCGCCCAAGGTGTGCACTCAACTCTTGCAAGAAGCGCGTAACAAGCTCGTCCGTTCCTGAAAACAGCCAAGGATCGAACGGGACAATAATCATGTCGCTTTCTTCCGCGACAAACTCATGCACCATATTGACAACAGATGTCTTACCCGTGCCCCAGTCGCCTACTAGCCCTATCACGAGACCGAGATCGTCCGGTCCGCCCATTACTTGCCGAGCGATATCCTCTGCAAACGGACGTCGTCCAAGTCGATCTTCACTACGTCCGCGGATCGCCTCGTCGGCACGTAGATACCCGCTTTGCAAATTACGCGCCCATCCCATAGGTACAACCGCCCCGCGGCTGCTAAGCCATTCTCGGCTCTTCGGCAAGTTCGTCCAGATTTGCGGCATACCGCTGCACGCTGCGAATTGCCTTCCGTGCTTCGGCAAAGTCTGCAGGTCGCTCGTGTTTCTTGATGAACCCAGTCATGGAAGCGCAACACGCCGAGAGAAACCAACGACGGCGCTCAAAGCCAAACAGCCGTTTATATAGGAGCAAACGCTTCCTAGCGGCCTCCCTCGACCACTCCTCCGTGACCCCCGCAAGATATGGATGCTCGCTCATAAACCGTGGGACAAGATATTGCTCGACGAACCGCGCGGCGATGGTTGTCCGTATTACCTCGTCGCGGTATTCGGCCGGGCTAAGATCACCAGTTATTCCCACGGATGCCCGGGTCTCCCGAGTATTCATTGCGCTCCAAAAGAGATACTCTGTCTTAACGTACAAGTCTTTAACTAGATATTTGCCGGCATCGAGAAGCTGCACGAGCGCGTCTGCTCGAAGCGGCCCCGAGCCTGACTGGACTAGCCCATCGACCCGAATCAAACCGGAGTCCTCGGGAATACGCTCTGTTGCAAGGTCGCGCAAGACTTCGTCTACACGACTTTCGGCGACGTCGAGAAACTGCAGGTGCCGTCGCACCGTCTCGACGCTCTCGCGAGCGTTAGGCCGATGCGCGAGGTACTGCAACGTTCTCATACGAAGAAAGTGAATCGGCGGCGCTCCGCTCTCCTCAGCTCCGTCAAAGAGCATGACATTCTGTGGTGGCTTGCCATCTCGCCCGCCCCAGAAGATTAGATGTCGATACAGCACGCTCCGACTAATCCGATGCATGGCGCCGTACCGCGGAACATGACGCGTTTCGACGACCCGCCGCATGAGTGGCTGCAACTCTGTCGTGTGAGTGTTATTGAGCAGAATGTCTGACGCTAGAGTAGTGAGGCTTGACGCACATTCCCGTAGGGAACCGTTGTGCCAGTTGTGCACGGCGGTGATGAAGTCGACGTTGTCGTCGCCACTTCTAGCCCGTGGCGCGGTGCCAAATGCATTGCAGAGCATAACGCTCATGAGTTCAAGGAGAATGAAGAAGAACGCCTCGACACTTCGCGACGAAGGCCGACGTGCAGTCCGAGTTTGGGCAGCGGCTAGGTCCGTAGACGTTGCTAGCGCCTCTGCGACATCGAGTGGTATAGAGCGAAGGATCATGTTGATCACTTTGGTGTCGCGAAGTATTGCGAGACGCCGTTCAATGAAGTCGAGCATCAGCCACACCGATGGCGTCTCGAGCCGTTGATGTGTGAGCGTTAGAGGACCGAGTGACACTTCCGGAGAGAGAAGGGCGTTGTCCAACGTTTGCTGAATAGCGTCGCGGTTCTCTTGGCGTACGGCGATCGCGCCCCTTACGCGCGAGCCAGGTGCAGTGAAGTGTCCCACAAGTGCCTCAGCACATCGTTGCTGCACCTCGTTCAGTAGGTGGTCAATATTGTCGACGATGATTATGGGGTCGTACGCCGTGCGATCATTGATGTAGCCGAGAAGTGCGCCCAGTCGATCCGTTGCCGGTCCATCGGCCCGGCGACGATTGCATTCGGCTCGAACTGTCGCATAATCCGGCAGACCACCTAGTTCAAACCACTCGCGAGCCGATCGAGGCTTGAAGCCATCTTGTTTGATGGTTGTATTTAGCTGATCGTAGGCAGGATCGTACTCATACTGATATGCAACCCAGTCTTCGTCATCATCGACAGCCTGTTTTTCAAGCACAGGATAGATCTTTGTGCTCATGAAGTTTATGGCCTCGTCGGGCGACCTCATACGAGACCCAAAGCTATTTGCGTCAAAGATCACTACCAAGGCACCCGGAGTGGCCCGTAGGGATTGTGCTGCCGCATGTATTACGGTGGACTTTCCCGTGCCACGCTCCCCGCTAATAATTACAAGTTGACCACGCTGGAGCTGCAGCAGAACGTTTCGCACGACCGGTCTATCTACGAAGATATCTTTCCAGAAACGCTCAGCGAGTTGCTTAGTTACATAAGCGTGGACCGTTTCCTCGTATGTGGCTGCTGAAGTGATGGGCGAGTAGCCGAGGGCAGCATGTATGGCGTTTGCGAAGGCGGTCAGCTCCATCTGCTCCGCAGAAGGAACATCGTCGAAGCGATAAGGTGGAGTGTCTCTCCGATCTGGCATTGGTCATCGGGCCGCGCTGAGTGCGATGCAACTTATCAGAACTCGTCGTAATGTCGGGGCTGAGCGCACTGCCGCGACGGAGTAGCGCTAGTAGCGATCTTGAGCGCGGATCGGCCGGTCTGCTGGCTCCACGGCGCGACGGTGATCGGAGCTCCGGTGCCGGCGACGGCTGCTCTGGCAGCACGGGCACGAGCTTGCGTAGGTACGGCGAGGACGACGACAGGATGATGCTCGGCGAGCGTGCTTCGTGGGATCGCCTTCGCGTAGCGCTTGGCCTTGTCGCGGAGCTGTGCTGTGGGCTCGGTCGCGCGGTCAAGCTCTAGCAGGAAGTGGATCGGCTCGTGGTCGCGGAGCGTCAGGACGCCGTATCCGTCGGGCCAGATGATGCTTCGGAAGAGACCGTGGATCGCGCGCTCGCCGTACCATTCGGTGAGGCCGCCGCGCTGCATCGTGGCTTCGTAGGCGAGTTGGGCGAAGAACTCGTTTATTTCGATGTGGTGGTGGAGCTTCGGGGAGCCGGCGAGCGCGAGCGCGTTCGCGTGGCGCCATTTCAGTTGTCGGCGCTCGATGCCTTGCAGCGCAGCTACTACGTGCGCGCCGGCCTCGTCGAGTATCCAGTGGTATGGCGCGGTCCCGGTGCGGGGTGGCGCTATGGGGCGGAAGCGGTCGAGCACGCGCAGCCGGTACAGCGTGTTGAGTCGCAGCTCGGCCGTGCGCAGCCCGGCGAAGTGCAGGCGCTGTAGCTGTGTCGTGGTGAGGACGTTGTGCTCGTAGCAGTCGAGGACGATCTGCCGGTCGCGGTCGGTGAGGCGTGAGCCGAGGCTGGTGAGGTGCGTGAGCGAGACGCGGGCTGGGCGAGAGCGCGGCTTCATTTGACAACGTTCCGTTGTCGGTTGCACGAGAGATCGTGATTTGCAGCGGTTTTGGCCGCAAACTGCTCTCGCCTGTTAACGCGAGAGCCCTTGCGAGAGCCCTGACGAGACGCTGTGCGAGAGCGCATCACGGCTTCAAGACCTTGTTGGGGTGTCGTGATTTCTGTGTGAGTGATGGCTGCTCCTCGCTGGGGGCGGGTGCTGGCTCGTGCTGGGCGTGAGCGCGCCGGATCAGGATTGTGCGGACCTCCTCGATGCGTCCGGCCTCTACTGGCGGAAGGCTTTCGGTGGTGAGCGTGAACGGCCGGCTTGGCTGTCCGTCGTGAACGACGCGCGCGGCGAGCGTGTATCGGGGCAGGTTGGCGAGGTCATACTCGGATAGCTCGGGCGCGACTTGGGGCTCTATTCGGTGGGCGTCTTCCTGGCTGAGCTGGAAAAAGAGCTTGGTACGCGCGTTGGCGTCGATGCCCGCGCGCAGCTCGGGCGGGAGTTGCGCAAGGTGCTGGTGGGCGAGACAGAACGAGAAGCGGTAGCCGCGCGCCTCGGCAAGTACCTCGTCAATCGGGGTGGGCAGCCCGAGATAGTTGTGGGCCTCATCGACGTACAGTGCGCAGTCTCGGCGCTGATCGGGAGCGACTGCGGCGCGTGCTTGCCCGGCCTGCCATGCGCGCGCGACGATCATCGAGCCGAGCAGCCGGCTCGTGTCTTCGCCGAGCGTGCCCTTCGGCAGGCGCGCGAGCAGCAGCCGACCCTCGTTGAGGGCGCCGGCAATGTCGAGCGTCGTCTTTGGGTGCGCGACGATCGCGCGGACGGGCCTTCGTAGTAGGAACGCGCGGAGCTTGTTCAGCAGCGGTCCCGCGGCCTGGCTTTGCCCGGAGTCGGGGAGGTCCTGATACCAGTCCCAGAATGGGCCGAGGCCCACGGGATCGTCTATCTGCGCGATCAGCGGCGCGCGCCACTCGGCATCACCGAGGAGTCGGGGAACGTCCGCGAGGGTCGGGGTCGGGACGGTGGCGGTAAGCGTCAGCAGCGCCGAGCGGAAAATGTCGTCCGTGCGGGTGCCCCAGTCGCGCTCGAACACGCGCCTGAAGATGCTCACGAGCTGATCGACCGCGAGGTCGCGGTCGGGGTTGTCGAGCATGTTCAGCGTGAGTGGCGCCGTGTCAGCGGGGTCGAGCAGGTCCACGCTGTCCTCCTCGGCGGGCGGTATGCGCGCGAGCACGTCATCGACCAAATCGCCTTTCGGGTCGATCACCAACACGCCCCGGCGCGCGTGAAAATCAGCGAGCGCGAGTTGCGCGATCAGCGTGGACTTGCCAACGCCGGTCGGTCCGAGAACGTGCATGTGTTGGCGCGCGTCCGCGACGGCGATGCCGATGCGCCGGCCGCTCGATGTGACGCCGAGCGGCTTCTCACCCATGCTGAGGCCAGCGGGCGAGGCGACCTGGCGTGCGCTCGCGCGCACGAGGCCGGGGATCGCCGCGTCGGCTGGCAGGTGCGCGAGCGCCGCAAGCTCGAGGACGCTCACGGTGAACGAGCCCCGCGTAAGCCAACGGCCGTGCAGCTTCACCATTGCGCGGCGTATGCCGCGGCGGCGCAACGCAGCCCTTCCCTCATACGGTGCGAAGCCGCCGATCACGCCGGCCAGTCGTCCGCGCGCCAGCGACGGCGAGGGCGCGGAGACGGCGATGCGGACGAGGCAGCGGTAGAGGGGTTGGGCGCTCTTGTCGAGCACGTCGCGCACGTCGGGGTTGACGGTCGGATCGAGGGTGGTGCGCTTCGGTGGGTTCGGGCTCAGCAGCTCAAACGCGCGTGCTGCTCGCCCGGTCGGCACGCCAGCGCGTAGGCGTCGCGCGGTCATGCGTAGCCGGCGCTGCTCGCGCGCCGTTGCTGGCCGTGCGAGCACTTGCACGAGCGCGCTCTCGCCCTCGCCGAGCCCCGAGAGTTGCCCGAGGATCACTCGCAACGGATCGGGGTCGGTGCTGTTGTCGAGCGCGAACCAATCCGGCCCGGCGATCACGAGCTCTGACACGAGCGCAGACTTGGTGGGCGGGGGCGTGACAGCTTTGACGCTCGTGCTCGCGCCCGGCCAAGCGGACTCGACGGTGCGCTCGATCAGGCCGAGCGGGACTACCTTCGGCACCCAGAGCTGGAACACCGTGCCGTCCTCGCTGGCGGCGATCTCCCAGGAGAGATGCGGCTGCCCGGTGAGCAGCCGCGCAGGGTTGGGCAGCAGGAGGTCGTGCAGCGCCGACCACAGCAGCAGCGCCCCGTGCGGCTGAACTTCGGGTGGAATCCCGATCCGCACGAGCCGCGCGCCGCGCGCGAGTCGCCAGCGCCGCACACGACCGAGGATGAGGACGAGCGCGAGGGCGCCGGCCACGAGCACGGCGATGATCGGCAGGAAGGGTCCAACGTTGGACAGGGCATGGTGGGCGAGCGTCGGCAGCGAGCGCAGCGGCCGGTTCGGTTCGTCAAGCCACCGTTGAACCTGCGGCGCGGGGTGATGCGAGCGGCGTGTCATTTCGCTGCTGGCCGTGTCGCGCCGAGATAGAGGTCTTCACCCCAGCGCGCGCCGATCGTGGTGGGGAACGACTCGGTTTGCACAACGGTTCCTTTGTGCGGCGCGTCCACCATCTCGCCGCCTTCAACAACGATCCCAACGTGCGTCACATTGCTGGTGCTCGTCCCGAAGAAAACGAGATCGCCGGGCTGTAGCGGTGCGCTCGCGGGCAGGTGCGGCCCGGCATCGAACTGTTCTTGCGCGGTACGCGGAATGGAGATGCCGGCAGCGCGATATGAGGCCTGCGCGAGGCCCGAGCAGTCATAGCCGCTGGCGCTCTCACCGCCCCACAGGTAGGGCACGCCGCGCTGGCTGAGCGCGAACGCGAGCGCGACGCCGCCAGCACCACTCGCTGCCTGCGGTGTAGCTGATTCGGCTTCGTGTTCGTAAGTGGCGGCCCAGCGCAGGACTTCTTCGACGTATGCGTTGGAGTGGTTGTAGGCGTAGATGGCGCGGCGGATTTCCTGCGGGGCGCCGTTGGCGCGTAGGTAGTTCGCGGCGCTGTAGATCGCATCGGCGGGGTTCCACCGGTCAGGGCGCCCGCCGCCGGGGCTGACGCCGTAGCTGGCCCAGGTGGACGCGAGGAACTGCATCGGGCCGCCAGCGCCCGCGTAGTTGACGGCGCCCTGCTGCGTACACGACGGGTCGGGGTCTTGCCCGTCGTCGCACTCGACCTTGCCTATCCCGGCCAGTACCTCCCACGGGATGCCGTAGCGGGCGCCGGCGGCCTCGAACAGCCGCAGGTATTCACTCGGGATCCCCGCTGCCGATTCGACGGCTGCTGCCGGCTGGCCGAGGCTGACGCCCGCGCCGCCGTCGAGCACGCCGAGCGCGGCGCTGATGAACAGCACGGGCAGCAGCACCACGAGCGCGCACGAGCTGAGCAGCGCGCGCTTCATCGGGTCTGTGCAAGCTCGGCCGGGTCGCTGGTGACAAGCTCGTGCTCGGCTGGGCTCGCCATCACCCTGAGCGGGACGCGCTGCCCGTCGGTCAACAGCAGCCCGTGTCCGACCGGGCAGGTGAGCAGATAGGAGCGCTCCCCGGCCGTCAGCGAGAAGGCTTGCCCAACGCGGTCGATCGCCTGCGGGGATTGGTGCAGTAGGAAGTGCTGGCGGGCGTTGGCGACGACCGCCTGCCCGAGCGCGGAGTCCAGCAAGTCGCCGGGGTCTTGCGTGATCGTGGAGAGCCCCGTCCAGCGCTTGCGGGCCTTCTTCGCCAGCCGGAACAAGAACCGCGCGCCGGGTGCCTCGCGTCCGTCGGCCGGTGTCTCGCGCATCAGGTCCCAGGCCTCGTCGACCAGCACCACGCGGCGGCGTAGCGGACCCTCAAGCGAGCGCCAGATAGCGTCGAGCGCGAGCATCAGCGCCGGGGCGCGCATACGCTCGGGCAGCCCCCGCAGGCTGAAGCACACGAGATGACTGTCCGGCTGCACGGAGGTAGGTCTGTCGAACAGCGAGGAGTGCGAGCCGGTCGCGTAGGGGGACAGGCGCTCAGCGAGCCGCTTGCCGGTTTCGCTCTCGGCTTCGAGCGCGCGCACGAGGTCGCACAGCAGCGGCGCGGGGCGTCGGTGCGTGGCGGGGTCGGCGGTGATCCCGGCTGCTTGGTAGGCGCCGCGCGCGCCACGGTCGAGCACGGCAAGCTCGCCACCGTCGAGGCCTCCGGCGAGCAGTTCCACCAAGTCGGCGAGGAACAGAATCCGCTCGTCCAGCACTCGTGTCCCGTCGCTTGAGGCGGGCAGGTCGAGCGGGTTCAGCGCGACCGCGTGAGGGCCGGTGAACGGGAGGTAGGCGCCGCCGACGTTCTCACAGAGCGGGTGGTACTCGTCCTCGGGGTCGAGCACGAACACCTGCACGCCGTCGAACAACAAGTGCAGCGCTTCGAGCTTCGCGGCGTAGGACTTGCCGCCGCCCGAGTCGGCCAGCAGCACCGTGTTGAAGTTCGCGCGCGAGAAGCGGTCCACGAGCACCGGGGCGCCGCTGTCGGTGACGCCGTAGAGCACGCCGTCCTCAAGCGGCGGGTCAGAGGACGCGAACGGGAAGCCGGCGGCCAGCGCGGGCGTGTCGAACGTCCGCGCGAGCCGTAGCCGGTCGCTGCCGAGCGGCAGCGTGGAGAGCCAACCGTCAAGTGAGCGGAACGTCGCCGGTACGACGTGCATCAGCAGCGACGCGCACAGCGCCTTCACTCGCTCGGTGCGCTCTTGCAGCTCCTCTCTGCTCGGCGCGGTGACCGACAGGTAAAGGCCGGCGCGGAACAGCCGGCTTTCACCCCGAGCGAGCGCGCTCGCCAGCGCGTCGGCGTCCTCAGCGGCGGCGGCGAGCATCGGGTCAGAGAGCCGGCCACGGTCGGCGTCGATCCGCCGCGAGGACTCAAGCCGCGCGCGCTGGCGACGCAGCCGGTCGGCAGCGAGCGCGGGCGGGATCGGCCCGATATGGAGGGTCAGGTCAAGCTCGCCCGCGGCCTTCAGTAGCGGCGCGAGCCAACCCTGCGTGACCTCGCGTGGGTAGCCGACGACCGCGAGCGTTCGCTGCCACGTATTCCCGGCGAGCAGACGGTCGCGCTCGACCTCCACCGCGGCCGGCACCGGAATCCGCCCATCGCCGTCGTGCCGGCGCGCTCCCTTAACTACATGAGGGAGATGGTTCAGCATCGGTGGATCACCCCGTTCAGGTGCGATCCGGCCGGTGGGCCGGGCGCTTCCAGGGCGCCGAGCAGCAGCGTCGTGGCGGCTTCACCGTCGAGCCGGTCAAGCGTCACCCCGGCAGCGCGCAGCAGGTTCGCGCCCTCGCTGGCGCGTCGCTCGAGATCAGCGGCTGCCGTCTCGCGCTCGCGTGCGTGGGTGCTCAGCACGAGCAGGATTTGCCGGCGCCGCAGACCCTCGCCCTCGGTGGCGAAGTTGGACAGGAACTGTGCGTAGTCGCGGGCGCAGCGCTCAAGCGCGGGGTGCGGCAGCCCCGGCGCTTGGCGCTCGATCGCCTGAGCGCGCTCGGTGAGGTCCACGAGTTCTGAGCGAACCGTGATCGCGCACGGCGAGACAAGGCTGTTCAGCCACTTGCCATAGGCGTCGGCGAGCGCTGCCTGCTCCTCGCTTGAGCGAAGCGCCCAGCTCGTCCCGCTCGCCGTCAACAGCAGGACGCTCGTGCCGTCGGCCAGCTCCACGACGCCGCTCCTGAGGATCGCCTTCACCGGCACCCGCAGCAGCGAGACGGCCGGCTGGACGGGCGCACCCGGCAGCTTCGCGGGCAGCCCATCGGGTGCCGCGATCCGCAGCTTGGATTGCGTGGACTGGCGGGCGGCGGCGAGCGCGATCCGCTCGCCCGAGAGCCCGTCCAGGCGCCCCAGCGCGAGCGCGACGCCGACGAGCGCGAACGGTGCGGCGAGCACGGCCGGCAACGGCATCGGCAACAGCGATCCGACGGCCTCGAAGATCGCGCAGCAGACGATCGCGGTCACTACGAGGATCACGAGCTGCCGTGCGCTGAGCCCCCACGCGAGACGGTCCTCCATCTCCACGTCGGCGGGGAGCCGGATGCGCTGCTCGTTCACAGCGCACCCCCGATCGCGCCCTTGACGACCTTGTAGGCGATGTAGGACTTTGCGACCCGCCCAACCGTCGAGGGACGGCCCGAGAACACAAGCTCGCGCACCCAGAACGGGATGCGCAGCAGCACATAAAAGAGGCAGATAACGAGCAGCAGGTCGATCAGCGCGCCGCTCGCGCTGAGCCCCAGGACGCTGCTGCTCGACGCGAAGAAAACGTGGACGATCGCGGCGAGCGTCAACGCTTGCGCGACCTGCACGCCGAGCGCGCCGATCATCGCGCGCCACCAAAGCCGCGCGAGCCCTTCAGTCTGCGGGAGCCCGTGCGCGAGCAGACAGATAGGAGCGGCGCAGACCAGGAGCACGATCAGCGCCGCCCGGACGAGGTAGAGGATCAACAGCGCGACCGCGAGCACGGCACAGACGAGCCCGAGCAGCACGAGGAAGATGCCGCCGTCGGTGATCGACTCGACTACCAGCAGCTCAAGCGTGTGCCCGGCCTGCATCGGATCGACGCCGTTGCCGAGCAGCGCGCCCGAGAGCGCGTTGGCGATGCTCACCATCTGCCCCGAGATGGACAGGCTCGCGTTGGTCGCGATGGCGGCGATAACCAGACGCGGGATCGCGTCCTTCAACGCGTAGGAGGTTTGCAGCGTCTCGTGAGTCATCACGAGCGCGCCGGCCACCATCACCACGAGCACGAGCAGCGCGTCCGCGATCCCAGCCGCCAACTGCCAGTAGGAGCGGACGTTGGCTTGATCGACGATCTGCGGCGTGGACAGCAGCGCGCGGCCGACAAGCTCCATCGCCGGGTTCAACGCGGACGTGACGAGCCCCGCGAACCATTCGTTGATCGCGGCCTCGATTTTCCCGGTGATGTCGAAGAACCCCGGGTGTGAGGCCTTGCCGGCGCTCACGCTGCCGCCCTTCGACGGCGCGGGGGGCTGCGGCAGTGCGGGCCCCACTTCGATGCCGCCTTCCGGCGCTGTGCTTTCCAGTGCCGAATCGGGTAGCGGCGGCGACGCAGCCGGCGCCGTCGCGGTGCTGGCCGTCGGCGTCTTCGGCTGCTTGCCCTGGCCGGCTGCTGAGGCGGCGAGGCTGAGCAGCACCACGGCGGCGAGCAGCACGGCGAGGGTTGTCCGCCGCGTGCTCACCCGACGATGTGCTGCAGAACCGTGACCATCACGGGCGCGAGCGCCGCGAGCCCGTACCCCCAGAGCGCTGCTTTGAGCGCGCTCTTGGCGCGTTCGATCTGGTTCGGGTCACCGCCCGAGATCAGGTAGCGGATACCCGCGACCGTCAACAGCAGCGACGCCAGCCCGACGAGCAGGCCGATCAACCAAACCCGCAGGTTGTCTACGACCTGATTCAGGCTTGTCGCTGCGGCGTCGGCTACCTGCGGAACAAGCAGTGCCGCCAGCAGCGCCGATGCGATCGCTATGGCGAGTCTGCGTGTCATAAGACTTGCTCGGGTCCGGCGCGGGGGCGGACCCGAAATCACCTCCTTCGTCTAACTCGACTGGCTTCTTCTCAACCGACCGGGCCGTGTGACCCAGCGCCGGTGACCCGAGCAAGTGACAAAGGCCGGTTTTGCTGTCCTCGCGGTACAGGCCGGTAGCCGAGGAACATGAGAAGCCGTCGCTCCGCACGCTGGCGGCGCAGCTTCATCGTGTTGTAGGAGACGCCCGCCGAGCGCGCGAGGTCCGCCACCGGAACGCCGTCGATCCGGCTCGCGCAGATGACCTCCGCCTCCTGCTCGGAGATCGCGCACGCTCGCACCGCTTCATCGAGCAGCGCCTCAACGTCGCCGTCGATGACTTCGGGCGCCGGGGTCTTCTGGTCGAACCCGACCCACAGCGAGCGCCATTCGCTCTCGCGGCCGAGCACCACGAGCGTCCGGTGCATCGTGTCGAGCAGCAGGTTCGCCGCGACCCTGCGTCTACGGTGCAGGGGATAGGAGCGAATCCCCTCCCAGAGGGCCGCGCAGATGATCGCCCACAGCTCCTCGGCGTCGCGCGTGTCGCTCAACAGCCGGCCAGCCATGTTCAACAGGCCGGGGCGGATCGCCTCAAGCACGACACGCCCGCCCCCCGGCTCGTCCTTCGCCCAGGCCAGCAGCGCGCACAGCACGGCGTCCTTCTCAGCGGGTACTGCCGGGCGGCGCATGAACCGCACGAGCGCCACCGCATCCACGAACCGCGACAGCACCGGCTCGGCCTCCCGCGCCGCCCTGAAGCGAGCGCGAAAGACCGGTGAGCCAAGCTCTCGGTTCCAGTCACTTGCAAGCGTGTTCACGGGCATCGGGCACTCCCTTTCGTCGCGTTGCCGCGAAGGTGCCAACGCTCGATGACCCAGCACTTACACGCCACTAACCGGCGCAGTTCGACCTAGCTGGTTTTCCTGCGCGCTTCCTGGGTATCCATAAAAGGCACGGAAAGCAAGCCTGAGGTCCACAGATGCGTCATGCCGCGACAACCAAACCGGCAAAGGACGCCGCCGCGGACAGCGACGCGCTTAGGCTCCCGTGTGCCTACTCGCCTCCAGGCGTCGGTTCCCCGACCCTCTACCCACCGCCGCGATGACGCTTGCAATCTCGTCCTCGTGGCCGTTCAGCCGGCCTCGTTCCCCAAGGGCACGAGGCCGATTCGCGCTGGATTGTGGGCGCTGTAAGTGCCGTGTTAGTCGCGTGTCAGCGCTGTGTCAGTGCTGGCAGGAAGGAATAGGCCCATGAACACGCCCCGCCTTACCTCGCTCCTCTCAGGTCGCGACGCGAACGGGTCAGCCGCCGTCGCCAACGGCTCGCCGCCGAGACTACGACCGCCTCGGCGTACCGAGACACCACCCGCAACCACGACGCAGGAGGCAAAGCCACGGCGGCTCCTACAGCCGCTCCCGCTCGCCGGCATGGTGCTCGTGCTGATCGCGGTCATTGCCTATTGGTCGGTGTACGCCTCCTCGACCAAACGCACCCCGATCTTGCTCGCCACGCACGCGCTCCCGGCCGGCACGGTGCTGAGCGCGGGCGACCTTCGTACCGGCGAACTGGCAGGCGAAGGATCGGTGCTCAGCGCACTCGTGCCCGAGCACGAGCTAGGGCAAGTGATCGGGCGCCGGCTCTCATCCGAAGTGCCAGCCGGGACGCCGCTAGCCGCTGGCGCGATGGGCACCCAGCACGCGCAGCCGTCCTCCGAGTTCACGCTCGCGGTCCCCGAGTACGACGTGACCGGCACCGCCCTTCAAGCCGGCGAGCGCATCACGGTCCTGGCGACGTTCAACGCTGGCGGCGGACAGTCCGCGACCACGCGCCCCGTCGCGCGCGACGTGCAGGTGCTCACCGTCGGCGAAGCGCCCGCCAACTCGAACCCGGCCACCACCACCGTCCCGGTGACGATCTCGCTTAGCAGCCCGTCGGTCGCGCCGTCCCTCGCGCTCGCCAACGAGGACGCCAAGATCGACCTCCTCGTGGAAGGCTCGGGCGGCTCGACCTCGCCGATCCCGTCCGTCAACCCAGGAAGCGTCGAATGAGCGCGCGTCCGAGACTCGTACTCGCGCTGACGCCCCTCGCCGAGCGCGCGATCGAAGGCACCCTGTTCGACGGCGAGAACTCGCTTGAGCTGCTGTGCAGCGTCGGCGAAGCGGACGAACTGCTGCGCACGATCAGCGAGGAACAACCCGACGCCGTGCTGCTCTCCCCAGGCCTGGCCGGGCTCACGCCCGGACACTGCGAGCGCGTCCGCTCCGCAGGCGTGCGGCTCGTCGGCCTCGCGCTCGACCAGCGAGACACCAACGCGCTCGCGTCCATCGGCGTTGACCTGACCGTCGAGTCCTCCGTCTCCCGCGAGGAGCTGATCGCCGCCACGCAAGGCGAGACACAAGAGCCGGCAGCCCCGCCCGCCACTGTTCCGGCGCCGTCGCGCATGGAGCGGCCAGAAGACGGCGGCAGCGTCCTGGCCGTCATCGGTGGGCGTGGCGCCCCCGGAGCGAGCGAGTGCGCCGCATCACTCGCGGCGCTCGCGCACGACCGCTGGCCGACGGTCCTAGTCGAGGTCGACGCGCTCGGCGGCGGCCTTGACGTGCGGCTCGGCGCCGACGCCCAGCAAGGGTCGCTGCTCGGGCTCGTGCGGGCCAGCAGCAGTCAGGACGGCGGCGGCGCGCTACGCGAGCTTGTCGAGCACTGGCTGACCTCCCGCGAGGGATGGCCGCCCGTGCTGCTCGCGCCGCCCGACAGCGAAGCACTCGCCGAGTGCGCCGAGCCCGGCGCGATCACGAGCGCACTGCACGCGCTCTGCGGGCTGTACCCGGTCGTCGTCGCCGACGTTGGCTTTCCGCTCGCCGACGGTGCCCAACTTCCCGCCGCCGCGCGCACGCACCGCGAAGCACTGATAGCCGCCGACGCGGTACTGCTCGTGCTCGGCGCCCGCGAGGCGCAGCTGCGCCACGGCCTACGCCAACTCGACCTCCTACGCGACCAGCTTGCGATCCCGCCCGAGCGGCTGCGCGTCATCGTCAACGGCGTCGGCGCCCCAGGCGCAGCGAGCCGTCGCGCGGTCCTCGACAGCGCGGCCGACTTCCTCGCCGAGCGCGGCGTCAGCATCGACGCGTGGCTGCCGTGGGACGGTCGCGCGCTCGCTCGCGCGGGCCGTAGCGGCACGCCGCTCGCCCTCGCCCGCAGACGCGGCGCCTACGCCCGCGCGATCACGCGGCTGCTTGACGAGCTGTTCATGCCCGCCACGACGCCCGCACCCAGACGGCGCAAGCGCCGTCTGCCGGTGACCGTCACCCGCGCCCGTGATGAGGAGGAGACGGTCGTATGGCAGCGGTAGCCGTTGAGAAGACCGTCCGCGAGGAAGTCGAGAAGGCACTCGCCGATGGTGAGGTCAACCTTGCCAGCGAGACAGGACGCGAGCAGACAGAGCGGATCATCGAGCACGCCGTCAGCGCCTACCAAGCACAAGCGCTCAGCGGCCAAAACGGCGGCGAGTTCACCGACCACGACCGCGCCGAGCTGACACGCGCACTACGCGACGACTTCATCGGGCTCGGCACGATCGCGGAGAAGATGCTCGCCGACCCCGACGCGCAGGAGTGGATGGTCAACGCCCCCAAGCGCGTTTTCAAGGACAACGGCGAGCGGATCGAACGCGTCACCGATGTGGTCTTCAGGGACAACCGCCAAGTCCGCAACTTCATCGAAAGGCTGTTGGAGCAGGTCGAGGGAAAGAAGCTCGACCGCCTCACGCCGATGGTCGAGGCACGCTTGCCGGACGGGTCACGAATCAGCGCGACGCTGCCGCCGATCAGCAGCAACGGCAACGTGATCTGCACTATCCGCCGCTTCCGGCTCGTGGCGATGACCCTCCAAGAACTCGTGACGTTGGAGTTCCTAAGCGACCAAGCCGCCGACTTCCTCAGCGCCTGCGTGAAGGCAGGCAAGAACATCATCGTCGCCGGCCCTGTCTCGACCGGCAAGACGACGCTGCTGAACGCGCTCGGCCAAGCAATCCCCGGAAGCGAGCGCGTCGTCGTCTGCGAGTCCAGCGCCGAGCTGCAACTGCCCCAAGTGCTCCAGAACTGCATCGGCTTGGAGGCAAGGCCCGCGAGCGCCGACGGGCTCGCCGAGATCGCACTTGCGAAGTTGGTCGCCGAAGCACTGCGCGCGAACCCAGACCGAATCATCGTCGGCGAGTGCCGCGGCCCGGAGGCAATGGCGCTCCTATGGGCACTCGCCAGCGGCCACGCCGGCATGAGTTCAGTCCACGGCGAGTCCGCCGAGCACACCATGAACAACCTCGTCCGCTTCGCCCTCACATCAGGCACGAACATCGACGGCGAGCAAGCCCGCGACTGGCTACGCGACGTTCACGTTGTCGTCCACTGCGACCGGCCACGCAGCAACGTTGCCGGCGAGCGCCATTTCCTACCCAGACGCATAGACGAAATCGTGGAGGTCGCGGGCGTCGAGGGCCGCCGCATGAGCCTCAACCCACTATTCACCGGCAGCGGCGCCGACCTGCAATGGGCCGCAACAGGACCGAGCTTCCTAGACGATCTCGAACGCACCGGCTACCGGAGCCCCCAATGAGACGGACACTCCCCGCGCTGCTCGCCTGCCTGCTCATCGCCGGATGCGGAGGAGCCGGCAGTCATACCGCCAGCACGACGACGAGCACGACCAGCACTACCACGACGGTCAGCCCAACGGCCCAGCTCGAACAGGGAGTGCGACGAGCGATAGCGCTGAACTCGGAACTGTCGAATTGGGTGCTTTGGCACAACGTCATCCCGAAGTGGGCAGTACGGTCAACAGGCGGACCAGCACTGGCAGCACTGCGATCCGCTGCCGCCGCACGGCGCCACGAACACCTACAAATGCGCGGAGTCTCACCGCAGTTCCAAGTCGTGTCCGTCACCCTGTCGCCCTCGTTCACGGAGGCCGTCGCGGTTGTCCTCGTAAAGGGCGAAGTACGGCCGTACCGACATGGCAAGCTCCTCGGTCACGCGATCAAGGTGAACGAAAAGGCAAGGCTCCACCTTCGACGGACTGGCACCGCCTCGACGTTCGTGATCTGGAAGGTGGAAGCAGCGTGAAGGTCGTTGCTCCGCTAATTGCCCTCGCCGTGATCCTCGCTGCGCCGACACTGGCTCAAGCCGAAGGCGTGAAGGCGGGTTGGTACTCGCAGCAAATTAACTCAAGTCACGCGGCAGTCGGTGGTTCGGTCAGCGTGTCCTCGCGCTCGTCGGGCTCGGCAGGGGGAGGTTCGGAATCGACGCCTGGCTCAGAATCGTCAGGTGAAGCACCAAGCGGAGAAGTGCCCTCGCCCGCGAATCCGACGCTACCGAGCACGTCGCCAAGGCTCGCCAATCCTCATCCGTCAGGCCCTAACTCATTCTGGTACACGACTGACAGCGGCGAACGGTGCATCTATGAAGCTGCGAGCGACGGTATCTGCTTCAACGTCGTGACGCCGGCTGCGCCGGCAGAAGCGGCGCCACCCGTGAACCCGGCTGCGCTCGCTCTTGCCGCTGCTAACCGTCTGCCGCTGGATGCTGGGCACATCGAATCGAGCCCGTCCACGCGAACGGCGGGATTGACGGGCACTCCGAGCTGGTTTTGGCTCTCGCCCGCTCCTCCCTCGACGCGAACGGTATCCGTGGCAGAGCGTAGCGAGCACGTCACTGTGACCGCAACAGCGAGCACGGAGCGCTGGACGTTCGGTGATGGCTCCTCGCTGGCTGGCGGGGCAGGCGTTCCCTACGAGTCGGGGTCCGTGCCCTCTGACGCGATCCTGCACGACTACCAGACGCGGTGCTTGCCCGGCGATCAAGGGCACGATCCGTATGTGCTGGCGAGCTGCGGTCCTGCCGGGTACACCGTGACCGCGACGCTTGAATGGGGCGTCACTTTCACAGCGCATGGTCCGGTCACGAGAACCGGCGCGCTACCTACCCGCTCGACAGCCGCCTCTCTGACTTACCCGGTGAGTGAGGAGCGAGCGTTCCTGGCATCGGCGGGAGGCGGAAAGTGACTGGCTTCCTGCTGGGGCTGTGTTTCGGTGCGGGCGTGGCGCTGATATGGCTCGGCGTCGTGGTCGGGGTGCGCCTGTCGAGCCCGACGGCACCCGGGAGGTTGACCGCGTTGCTTAGGGATGGCGCGATCGGCGTGCCGGCGCTCGTGTTCGTTGTGATCGTTGTGGCCTGCGCGGTGTCGGCGGCGCTGCTCGTTTGGTGGATCATCGACGTGCCGGCGCTCGTGGCGGCCGGGGTGTTGGGTGGCGCGTGCATCCCGATCGGGTGGGCACGCAGTCGCAGGGATCATTTGCTGCGCGAGCGCGAGCGAGCGTGGCCGGCGGTGCTGAACCAGCTTGCCGATGCGCTTGAGTCGGGCATCGCGTTTCCGGCCGCGGTCGCGCACGTCACGGCTTCTGGCCCGGTGGTGCTGCGCGGTGAGTTTGCGGCGTTCGGCGCACGGCTGCGCGGCGATGACATAGCGAGCGCCGTTGAGGGTCTTCGAGGTATCGGCGAACGCACCGCCGATTCGGTGGCGCTGCTGCTGCGCGCGGCGCTTGTCGAGACGCCCACGGGTGGGCTTGCGCCCGTCCTGCGCGAGCTGGCGAGCGTTCTCTCCGAACGGTTGCAGGCTCGGGAGAAGGCACGCACGAGAGCGGCGAACCTGCGTGTCGAGGCGGCCATCGTCGCGTTGAGCCCGATCCTGATTCTGCTGCTGTTCGGTTCGACCTCGCCGGAGTTCTTGAGCGCCTACCGCACCGCGGGCGGCACGTTCGTCCTGCTCATCGGCGGGCTTCTCATCTACGGCTGCTACGCCGCGATGCGACGGCTAGGACGCGTTCCCGAGCCGCGCCGAACACGTCCAAGTGAAGGCGGCCGGTCGTGAACGGCGGGCTGCTATTCGCCTCGCTGTGCTTGGTCGTCGGTGGGCTGCTGCTGTGCGAGCACGCGCTCTCCCGGCGCCGCGTAGCGCTGTCGGTCAGGCTCGCTCGCGCTCGCGGCGGACGGCCCGCGCTCCCAGGCACGATCGAGGCCAGCATCCCCGAGTCGCTGCGTGCGTGGAGTGAGCATGTGCGCTTGAGCTACGCCGAGGAGCTGCGCAAGGCAGGCAAGAGCGAAACCGTCGCGCGGCTGCTCGCCAAGAAGGCGCTGTTTGCCTTCGCTGTGCCGTGGTGTCCACTCGTTATCTACGCAGCCGCGGCCGGTCGTCTGCCCTCCGCCGTCGTGCTGCTCGTGCTAGCAGCGTTCGGGTTCTTTCTCCCCGACCTCGCGCTGCGCATGGAAACCAAGCAGCGCAGGGAGGCACTGCTGTTGGATTTGCCGGATGCGCTGGCGGTCATGGCGCTGTCACTGGGCGCCGGCCAGTCATTGCGGCAAGCGTTGGAGCTGGCCGCGCAGGACTGTCAGGGACCGCTCGGGGAGGAGATGACGCGAGCGCTGTCACTCGCGCGCCGCGATAAGACGCTCGGCGAGCGCGAGGCGTTGGTCGTGGTCGCACACGAAAACGGCGAGCCCGGATTTACTCGCTTCGCCGAGCTGCTGGCCGCGAAGGAGTCTCCCTACCTCGCGTTCCTACGCACGCAGGCGAAGGCGCTGCGCGCCGACCAGGACCGCCACCTCGAACGCACCGCTGACAGCGCCTATCGCCGGATGCAGCTTTGGATCGCCCCGCTGGCCGGGGTGATGCTCCTGATTCTCGCTTACGGCTTCCTTCACGTTCTCGCCCACTCGACCTAAAGGAGAAAAGAAAATGGGCATCTTGCAACGGATTTGGATTGCCCTCCTAACCGGAGCGCATCGTTCGCTCGAGGACGAGCGCGGCGAGGTTCTGCCGTGGCTCGGGCTCACGATCATGCTCGTCAGCTTGGTCGTCGCGATCATGGCGGCACTGCGCCCGGCCGTCCTCTCAGACGTTCAGAAAATCATCTCTGAACTAGGCGGCTCATAGAGAAAGCTCGTGAGGTAACTGCCATGCGCGAGCGTCTGCGCTCAGAGCGCGGAGACGGCGTGATCTCCGTACTGCTCGCCTTCGGGCTCCTGCTCGTGATCATCGTGTTCGCGATCCAAGCAATCGGGTTCGCGCACGCCCGCTCGGTCGCGCAGGCAGCAGCCCAGGACGGCGCCGAGACAGCAGCAAGCGAAGGGCCGGCAGCCGGCATCGCCCGCGCGAACGCCGTGCTGCGCTCGGCCGGGGGTGCAGCCAAAGGACTTCACCCGGCGGTGAGCACGAGCGCCAACGTCGTGACGGTGCAGGTCAGCGGCAGTGCTCCCCGCGTCATGCCCGGTGTGAGTCTCGTGCTACCCACGATCGTCGCGCACGCGAGCACGCCCCTTGAGCGCTACCCCCAAAACGAACAATGAGCAGAGCACTCCTGAGGAAACTCCGCGATGAACGTGGTGAAGCCGCCCCGCTCAGCCTTCTGCTGATCCTCGGTGGGCTGATCCTCCCGCTGATGTTCCTCATCGCGCTCGGCGCTCGGATCGAGCTCGCGCACGTAGATGCGCAGCAGGCCGCCCGCTACGCGGTGCGCGCAGCCGTGGAGGCACCCGACGCCGCTGCCGCCGACGCGGACGCCAATGCCGCGTTCGCACGCGAACAAGCCGGCACGAGCGCTCACATGATCGGGAGCCTCACGGGCACGTTCGCACCTGGCGACGTGATGAACGCACAGGTGACCGTTGCTGTTCCGATCGGCTCGCTTCCGTTCCTCGGGCATATCGGCACAGTCGTCGTGCGTGGGCAGGCGGCAGCGCCCGTTGACCGCTATCGCAGCGTCCTACCCACGGGGGCGCCGTGATGGCGCGACACTGGCGCCGCCGCCTGGCAGGTGAGCGTGGCTCGGTCGCGATCAGTGGCCTGCTGCTCGCGGTCGTGCTCGCCATGCTGATCGGCGTCGTCGTGGACCTCGGGCAGGCATACCTCGCCCGTCGCGACCTTGCCTCGATCGCAGACGACGCGGCACTCGCCGGCAGTCAGGACATTGACATTCCCGCACTTCACGAAGGGCGCCTAGAACTCAACGCTTCGCAGGCACGCACCGACGCGCTGAACACGATCGGCGGCTACTCCAAGACCAGAGGCGAAGTCAGCACGACCAATGACCGGGTCAACGTCACAGTCAAGCGCCGCGTGCAGACGATCCTGCTCGGCCTCGTCGGTCTGCGGACGTTCACGATCTCCGCCCACGCGAGCGCCGCCCCCCGCGCGCCATGACGCCGAGGACGCTGATCGCCTCGACGGTCACGGGCGCGCTCGCGTTCCTCGCGCTCGGAGCCGCGCTCGGGCTGGACCTGCTCACGCTCGCCCGGTTCGCTGTCCTCGGCGGTGCGCTGGGGCTGCTCGTCGTCTACGACGAGCGCGAGCACCGGATACCCAACCGGATCGTGCTGCCGGCAGCGGGCGTCTGCGCCGTGCTGTCCCTTATCGGCGGCATCCGGCCCAGCCACCTGCTCACCAGCGTCGTGCTGCTGCTCGCGCTGCTCGTGATCGCGCTCGCGCTCCCGCGTGCGCTCGGGATGGGCGACGTGAAGCTCGTGCTGCTCCTGCTCTGCGGGCTCGACGCCACCACGCCGCGCGCCGTGATCTTCGGTATCGCGCTCCTGGCGCTCCTCGCCGCGCCGCTCGTGATCCGCCGAGGTCGCGCCGCGCTGAGCAGCGCGCTCCCACTCGCTCCGTTCCTCGCCGCCGGCTCCCTACTCGCGCTCCTGCGATGAGAGGCACGCCGCGACGCCTACTTATGGCGGCAACGGCCGTGCTCGGCTTCGCGGGCGTGATCGTGCTCTGCCTGCTGCGCCCAGCGCTACCGCACGTCGCCTCGCTCACGGGACCGCTGACGACCAGCGAAGTCGAGCGCATCGTCCTCGCCCTGGCGTGGCTGCTCGGCCTGGCGCTTGCCTGCACGGTGCTCGTGCAAGCGCTTCGCGCGCTGCGTCAGCGCGCGAGGCCGCGCGTCCTCGCCGGTGTGCTGCCACGCGCGCCGGCAACGGCGCCGCCGCGCCGAGTCCGCAAAGGCGCGAGCGCTCGATACGTCCTCACAGTCGCCGCGCCCACTGCCCCGGTCGTGACCGCGAGCGAGCCGGTAGAGCCGGCTCCTCCGGTCGAGCAGGTGGGGGAGAGCGATCAGCGTTCAGTCTCGATCGCCGTGCTCGGGCCGCTCACTGTCGATGGGCTCGCGCACAAGATCAAGCGCGCCGCGACCTACGAGCTGCTTGCCTACCTCGCGTTCCACGCCCAAGGCGCGAGCCGCGACGAGCTGACCGAGGCCATCTGGCCGGGACAGGACCCCAAGCGCACCCGCCCGCGACTGTGGCAGTCCGTCAGCGAGGCCAAGCGCGCGCTCGGCGACGCGTGGCTGCACCACGGCGAGCGCTACCAGCTCGACCGCGCAAAGGTCCGCGTCGACCTCGATGACCTCGACCAACTGCTTACCACCGCGAACGACGACGGCGACGACCCCGCCGCGCTCGAAACAGCGCTCGCGCTGTGGCGTGGCGAACCGCTGGAGGGCAGCGACTTCCTGTGGGCCGAAGGCGAGCGGCGCAACCTGCACGCCACGCTCGTCGATCTACTTGAGCGCGTAGGCCGGGCACGACTCGCGCACGGCGACGCCCGCGCCGCGCTGCAACTGGCAGAGCAAGCCATCGGCCTAGAGGAGCTGCACGAGCCAAGCTGGCGGCTGGCGCTGCAAGCCGAATACTCGCTAGGCCTGCGCGAGTCGATCACCCGCCGCTACGACGAACTCACCCGCTCCCTCGACGAGCAGCTAGGCCTTGAGCCCGCCCGCGAGACGCGACTCGTCTACCGGCAGTTGCTCGGGCAGACCTAGCCATCGCTTCGGTCATGCCACTCGCGCTGCAACCCTTCCCAACCACTCCTCACCGAGCCCGCGACAACCCCGAGAGTGACGTGTGGCAGCGGCGGCCAGCCGAAGACAAGCGCCAATACGAGCCCAACACCGGCTCCGAGCACGACATAGACGCCCAGCAGCTCGTTTTCAGACAACGCTCGACGGCGAGGACAATCAGCGCTCATCCACGCCTCCGAAGCTCTACGTCCATGCCGAGCACCTGCACGACCAAGAGCACCATCCGAACCGGGACCGTGCTCTTGCCGTGCTCAAGCTGCCCGACGACGACCCGATTGACCCCCGTAAGGTCCGCGAGGGTCTGCTGCTTGAGATGAAGCTCGCGGCGCCTCGCGCGGATCGCCCGGCCAAGCTGCTCCGGGCTCTGGATTCGAGTCGCAGTCGCGCTCACGCCGCCGCCGCCTCCTCCTCGCCCGCGTCCTGCTGGCCGTCCATGAACTCGTCGGCGAGCCGGGCAAGCATCTCCGGGCACGCCACGACGGCTTCGTTGAGCTTGGCAAGCGCCTCATCGATCAACTGATCCGGCTCGTTGTTGAGCGACGCGACAGCCGACCAATAGACACGTTCTATGATCGGCCGCAACTCACGCGGCGCCATCGTCAACTCGAACTCCTCGGCCTCGGGCTCGCGCTCCCAGCCGAGGTCATCGAGCAGCCGAAGCTCGCCCTTGAAGCGGTGGTGCAGCCGCTTCGCCTCCGTTGCTTCGTCGTTGCGCAGGAGCGTGAAGAGATCGCTGTGCGCGGAGAGGTCCGTCATCAGGCCGTCGTACAGCGCATCCCGATACCGGCGATTGATCGTCATGCCCATTTGGGACACTTCCTTTCGGTTCGACACCGAAGAAGGCGCCCCGATCCATGCAAGACGAACTAGCCGTAGGAGCTACGGTTAGCCGGCGGCATCGAAGGCGGTTTCTTCGGTGCTGTAAGGCCGGGACGGGTGCTACCAACACTCGTCTCGGCCGCTTGGTTTTTGGGTTGCGCGAGAGCAGAGCAGAGCCTCCGGCGGAAACTTCCGGGGCTCGTTTCGGCGCCTCGTGGCCTCTTCACGGGAGTCCGCGGCGACGCGCGCCGATCATGCCTAGAGGCTCTGAGCTGATCGCACGTCGTCCGTGGCACGGCTTCGGCGCCGAATCGGAGCGCGTTAGCCACGCTGCCCCGATTCGGCTCGTCTCGATCCCGGCGTATGAGCTACCTCCAGAAATTCCCCGAGGCCCTCCGAGTTTGGGGGCCGCGGCGCCAGAAGACGTACCTGACGGCTTCGCATGTTTGTGAGTTATCTATGTTCCTATGCTCTGTGTATGTCGTACGAATCTCCGCCTACACGCCCTGGCCCTTAAGGACTATGGAACCATGGTCACGGCGATTGGGGAAGATGGTCATTTCCAATTCCGTTTCTAGTTCGGATTCATATTTCCGTTTTTCGGCGGGTTTGAAAATAATCGGAGCTTTGCATGTTACGTGCGGACCGAGCGTTCCTTTGCAGGTATCTTTAGGACTCGAGCTATTAAGCGTGAAACCGTTTCCTACAAAGGGAATAATTTCCTGCCGAATTACGTTCGTCGTGAAAAAGGACTCGTTCTCGACTTCAACGATTTTTTCAAAGCTTTCACCAACTTTGACATTGGGAAACGTAACCGGAGAGCCTCCCCCTACTTCAAATTCTTCTTCTCCGGCACCTTCACACGCGGCGGCGACGCCGACTATGACCGGAGACATCGGGACCATAGAGAAACACAGGCACATGCCGACCGCAAATACACGCAGCCAGCTTAGCCGTCGTGGTGTGGGAGTCTCTGTATCGGAGGTGGTAGATTCATGTAATCGCCTTAACATAGGTGTCCTCTTTCTGTTTGACAATTGCTTCCTGCTCTAACCTTGCTTTTGTGAGTGCAAGCTTGAACCACGTGCGTCTGTGTGTCCTTTTAAAAGGCGTTCAATCACGGTCTTGAGTGTTTTGCTGGTGATGAACGAGACGGGATGCGGCGGTCGTTTTATGAAGCCTGGTTTGAGTCCCGGCTCTTCATACAGTCGATAGCCCGGCCACGGAGCGAGCTTTCCACCTGTCCTGCCGAGCAGGAACACCGGGGAGTCGGGGAACCGTATCGCTCGGGCGGCATGATCGTCCTCGGCCACTTGTCTAGTTAGTAGACTGGTTTCCCGAGCGCCTTCCCATTCGGAGAGTTCCAATCCGGGAATCTGTGCGGCAATGATGCGGAGGTACGCTTCGGTGACGTAGCGTGTGTGTTCGTGGCCTTGCTCGTGGTAGAAGGTCTCGATGAAGTTCCACAGTTTGTCCTGTGCGCCAGCGGCCAGCGCCGCGGTCTGTTGAGCGATAAAGACATTTGGGGAAGGTGAGGAGCGTGTCATAAACGAGCGATACTGAATCTTGACGATGTTCGTGCGTACCCAGTCCCGGATAATATCCGGCAGTAGCCACACCATAAATGTGCGAGTATCGGCACTCTCCAAATCGCCAAAGACTTGTAGCGTGATGGGCGCCGAAGCCTGTCCCAGCGTCGCCCCGCTCTGGCGTATGCCGCTGAGAAGCGCAGAGACTTCCTTCTCCACACGGGCAGACGATGGCTGGCCGGACGAGCCCGAAACGGCGCCGACGCCTGTCGCGACCAGAACGCCAGCTACTGCGACTGCTGCCGCCGTTAGGGCACCGCGACCTATCCGCGTGACCGATTTCCGTCGCTTCATTTGAGCTTGCTCGGTAGCCCGTTCCGCCAGGTCGCGCTCCTTGCGTTTGGCCTTGTGTCTTGCCTGATGTGCTCGTGACACGGAAGTTCTTTTCTTGCTAGTGGATTTGGGCTATAGCCTTGGCGATGTCTTCGGCGCTGGCATAGGTCGTGGGGTGTATTTGGCCTTGATAGGTGATGGCTTCGCTGCCTGTGAAGTTCTTAAGTGCTCCGCCGGTGGGGCCTATTCGGTACGCCGGGGTGACGTGGATGCCGTCGGTCCGACCTTGTTGATCTTCTTCGACCACCTGTTCGATTCTCGGGTCAGCGTTGCGGTCTACGTCCCATTGCTCGATGTTGAGCGCGGACACTTGCCGGGCTATGCTGGCGAGGTAGCTTTCAGTTACATAGGGCGAGTACTCTTTGCCCTGCTCGTAGTAGAAGGTGTAGGCGTAGTTCCACAGCTTGTTTTGTGCGCCGGCAGCGAGAGCCGCAGCTTGTTGCTTGACGAAGGTTTCAGAGCCGATGGTGTTCGTCTTGAAGGCTCGGTATTCGATCTTAAGGAGGTTGGTACGTACGAACTTGCGGATGATCGCGGGGAGATAAGTTAGGAACCAGCCATCGCTGCTGTAGTCCTCTAGTTCTGCGTAGAGCTGCAGAGTTACCGGTGCGGTGTGCGCGCCCAGCGTTTGTCCTTCCTGAGGTATCCCAGCCAGTAGCGCGGTGACCTCGCCTTCTACATGGCTGTTATGGCCGCTGTGTGCACCCGCAACCATGACCACGCCCAATGCAGCTACGGCGAATAGGACTCCCGCGAGGGCGCCGCGAAACCACAGCGCGCCGCCGCCGGCGCGCCCAGAGCGTGTCGCGGCTCGTGCCGTTCGGGGATCAGACAACGCTCTTGGCATGGAACGATGGTGTCTGGCCACGCTAGCCTCCCCCAGACCTCCCGCTGAAGCGCGGAGCTGCGATAGCACTTGCCGACT
Source organism: uncultured Solirubrobacteraceae bacterium (assembly GCA_963714285.1). Taxonomy (GTDB): domain Bacteria; phylum Actinomycetota; class Thermoleophilia; order Solirubrobacterales; family Solirubrobacteraceae; genus Palsa-744. The sequence goes on along the minus strand of CAVQNS010000004.1, from coordinate 839,135 downwards.
GCTCAGGTGCCAGGATCACGGTGGATACGTCTGAGCCGCGGCTATCACGCCGAACACAGCCGTAGCAGAGTACGGCGACCCGGAATTGGCATTCGTGGGACCGGCGCCGGCCGATGCAAAACGGCTGCCGCGATAACTCGGCCTCTGGTGGGCGGCCTCGCTTTACTTCCTCATTGGTGTGAGCCTGCATTGCCCCCCCCTCGAGGCCACCAAGCTGGCCTCCAACCTGGGTTCTAGACCGGGGCGTAAGGAGCGTGGCTGGCAGTAGCAAGAGTAAGCGCCGGTTGGCACAAAAGCGTGGAGAAGGTTGTGCGAACTTACGACCCATGAGAAAGCCCCTGCAAATTCAGCGTAGCGTTCTGCAGGGTGGGTGCCCGACGAATGGGGTGGCTGTCTCTGACCCGATGCGTTAGCGAGCCGACGGCTCCTCGTCGCCCTGGCGCAGCAACGTCAAGCGCGAGTCACGGTGAGGCTCGGCACATCAACCCTCCCGTGCACTGTGGCGATCGACCTGTCTGCCAACATCGCACCAGCGTACGTGCCGGTGTTCATCAGCGTCCAGCTTGTCGGCGGCGCCTGCGCGGTCCCCGATCCGCGCTCGATCGGACGCGGACGGCGCCGTACCGCGACGGCACCCAAAACGACCTTCGTTGGTCGTGAAGGAACTTGCCCTCGCCAGCCCGCTGCAGACCGGCCCACGGCGCCTCTTGAGATCGCTTCCCGGCTCTGCTCTGATCGCCCGCCCCCAGAGCAAGGAGCCCACGATGGACGACGACGAGAAGTGCCGCGCGCACAGGCAGGAACTGGCGAACCTCGGACGTGCCTACCGCGAGGCACGCGAACGAAGCGGCCTCAGCGAGCGCGAGGTCGCCGACGCCGTGCCTGGTGTATCGCTCGCTGGCGTGCGAGCGATCGAGGCAGGCGAGCGCCCCAGCCTCAACTACGAGCAAATGATCCGCTTGGCCCGTGTGCTCGGCGTCGAACCGTCGGCGATCGTCGCCCGCGCGGAAAGCCTGGATGCCGAATGAGCAGCGACGCTCGGCATGGTGCCGGTCTGGACGACCGCAAAATGGCCGCAGAAGCGCCTAAAATGGCTTAGCAAAGCCAACCTGAACCCTTCTCCCCGATTTTCCGCAGGACCGCGAAAGTCAGCGAACACGGGCGAAGATGCCCGTAGACGCTGGGTCTTGCGGGGGTGGTTTTTGCCCTTGTTCGCGGCTGTTCGGCGGTCTCGGTGACCGCAAATTGACCGCAGCCGAGCTCGATCCGACCGCAAACTGACCGCAGCCTCCGGCGTGTGGACTCGAGACAACGCGGCTATGTGCGAAGGTCCTGACCTTGAGACTCATCGCTGACCCTCAGCGGGGGTTCAGATCTCGGTCCAGTCGCGAGAATTATTCGTCGGTCTCGACGTCCTCGTGGATGGCTGGGCGCAAAGATCGAGTCCCGTGGTCGCCGGGTAGCCGTCGCTCCGACGGTATGCTCCTCAGCGATGACCGAGGCAGCCAGGAAGAAGGCTTATGAGCTCATCAAGGGTCAAGCATCCCTTCAGGAGGCCGGCACGCTCAAGAAGGATCGCGCAGTCCTATTGCTTTGGTATCTACGCAACGTTCTTGGTCTCGATGACCTCACCGCCTACGACTATGTGTGTGACGGGTCGGCCGACGAGGGCGTCGACGGGTTGTACCTAGAGCGCCGCCAAGACGAGGATGATCCTGAGACGCTGGTCCTCTATCAGTCGTACTACACAGAGAAGCCGAAAGACATAGGCCCAAGCAAGCTCCAACGTCTCATCAGTACAGCTGCCCACTTCAAGGACGCCGCAAGCCTAAAGACGCTCGTCAACGATCCGTCTACCGAGCCGGCGCTCAGGCGTCTGATCGCGGGATTTGAGCTTGTTCCGAAACTCCAGGACGGTGAGCTTGAAAAGGGCCGGCTACGCCTTCGACTTGTCCTCATAACGACGGGCGTCCTGAACACGGAAGCACGTCGCCTGATCGCATCCATGAACAAGGCGGAGGGGACGGGCTACCTAACGGTATATGACCTTTCCCGAGTCGCCGAAATAGCGGAGGTCGTTGCGGCTCCCACGTCGGCGGTTGCGAGCGTCAAGGTGAATGTCCCCGTGTCAGATCGACTCGTAATCAGCCCCGCGCCGGATTCGCCAAACCGGGTCCTCGTTGCTGCCGTAGCTGCGACCGACATCGTTACCTGGGACGGCCTGGATAGCCGGAAGCTCTTTGCTCTCAACGTGCGGCGTGAGCTCAAGAAAAATCGTGTGCGCGACCGTATCGATGCCGCGATTCGTCGCCCGGCTGATCACGTCGACTTTCTGGCTTCCCATAACGGTATGACTGTTACTTGTGATCATTTCGATGATAGTGACCTTCAAGCTATCATCCTCTATAAACCGTCGGTAGTAAATGGGGCTCAATCGGCTATCGCTTTCGCGCGGGGTGCCGCCGATGGCGAGCTAACTGATGCAGTCCGAGTGTTCGTCAAGATAGTTGAGGTCGAGGGCCGACCTTACTTCGCTAGCGTCGTATCCGAGCGCTCAAATACCCAGAATGCTGTAAATCCACGCAATTTGGTTGCCAATAGTGGCCCGCAGCGGCGGCTCGAGCGCGAGTTCAACACGGAGTTCCCGAACGTGCTGTATATCACTAAGCCCGATGCGACACTCGACGCGGGACACAAGGGGCCGGTGATCAATAACGACGAGGCTGCACAATATCTGTGCACGGTCTTTAATCAGGAACCCTGGACTGCCGTGAAAAAGAACGCCTTGTTTGAAAGTGATAACTACGCAAACGTCTTTCGCGAGGATATACACGCAGCCCATATCGTGCTGTGCCAGGAGATAATTAACTTTATTGAGGAAAATCGCGCACGCTTTCCGCAGAGATATCGTCGTAGTTGGAAGCTCACGCGGCTCGTTGCCTGCTATCTAGTGACGCAGGTACTCCGCGCCGATGACGAGCTATCGATGATCTTGATCGATCCAATGTCGGCGCTCCAGGACAGAAAGAAGCTGACCGCGTCTCTGCGGCTACCCCTGCGTGCAGCGACAGGTACCCTGAAGAAGCGTCGAGACAAGCGCGAACGCGACGAGGAAGAAGACGACTACACGATTGATTTTAAGAACACCGAGCAACTGAAGACGCTCCGTGACCGTGCCCGTGAAGACTTCATCACGCTCAAGGAGTACGAGGATGAGAGCTCTGAATAGATGTCTAGCACGGACGGCATATAGCTACGAACTATTCGGCACCGCTTAGTTTCGGGTCGATCAGCCTCGTGGCACAGTTCCGGCTTCTCGGTCATGGCTGCAGTGGCTCGCCTGACATCGTTGTATCGGTGGGCGTGCCGCCTAGCAGGGGCATCGAGAGCACCGGCGCCGTCACTCCACGAGCCACGGCGCCGGCCACGCCAGCGAGATGCGTCGGGGTATCGCTACGCCGGGGCACCTGCCGGAGAGGCTCATGTGAGCGCCCTCCGGTTGAAAGATACGCCGCGGATGGGACACAATCCGAGCACGATTCCGTCGCCACCGTCTCTACTCGTCGCCAGTGGCTTGCTGGCTGGGGTCGACGGCAAATCTGATGGGTCTCACCGGCGGCGGCGGCTCGCCGTTGTCATCTACAAGCGACTCAATCTCGCTAGCAATGCGGTAGAGCACGTCGTCGAGCGAAGTGACTCGGTCGCCATGAGGAAGCTCGACGTGCTCGTAGCGGTCACCCGAGACGGCAGGCGTCCAGGCAAACACGCCGGCACCGTCTAGATAGGTGTCAATGAGAGCGCGGGCCTCTCGGACGAGAGTCTCGACGCGATCCTTCCCAGGCTCAAGTCGCGCGGCCCACAGGAAATACGCCTTCGGCGGCTCGCTGCGACGCCAGACATCCCAGTGCGCGATCTTGGTTTGGTCCTGACGACGGTAAAGCTTGAGGTCCGTCGCGGCAAACTTCAACTCCTTACGACGATTCGAGAAATCGCTGATTGCTCCTCGGGCTGGAGTTGACCCAAAGGCGGGCGCGCCGGTGACCTTAGTCTCGCAGCAAACGAGCGGATCCTCACCACGCGCCGGCCATGCGACATCGATCTGATGTCTTTGGGAAAACCCGCTCACCTTTTGCCGCGCAGCGATACGATGATGCGTGCGGTTCTGAAGAAGTAGACAGAGAAGCTCAGCGAACCAGTTGCCCTTGCCTCGGTTAAACGCCCCAAAGTCCTTGAAATCCGCCGGAAGGACACGGGCAATGCGATAGGCGTCGAGTGTCCACATGAGATCGAGCCATGCGTGTTGCACGTCGGCGAAACGGCGGGTGGCGTCATCTTGGACGCGGCCCTTGAGTGCGTCCCACTTCGCCGATGGATTGCCCACGCGAGCCTCAAGCACCACCAAAGAGTCGGTCATCGCCTACGCATCTTTCGGTTCACGTCCCAGTCGACGCTCCCTGAGAGAGTAAGCCGCGTTATGTAGTTCTCGGGCGTCCTCAGCGCTGAGGCCTAGCACCCCGCGAAGGAGTACCTCATCAACGCGCTTGACGACAGGTGTCCAAGTCCGATTGCGTAGCTGCCTGTCCAGGCTTGGGCGCTCATCCCTGATGATGCGCCATGCGGCAGAGAGTAGCCGGGGTTCTGGTACGGGCAAGTTGGCCGCCTCCCGTGGCTCCATCTTGAGGACTCCGCCACCGTAGGACCTACCGAACAGCTCGGCGCCGAGCATCGTAACCGAGTTGAGCGCCAGTAGCGGAAGAGCATGTTTGGCAATCGCATCGGTGCCCTTGCGCAGGCGAACCCCGTGCATTGAATTGACAAACGATACGCGTGCGGAGTTGGTGACCAAACGAGGATAGCGGTGGCTCATATAAGTAAAGAACAGATCAGGTGGTGAAACAAGCGGAGGACGCCACCATGGCTCGCGAACCCGACACTTATAAGCGTCCGGAACGCCGAGTTGAATTCCGACCTCGAGGTAATGGCGGAGCGCTATGGTCGAGTCCTCCGCTTTTGGATGCAGCAGCCATACCGGCACGTCGAGATCTCGCAAGGCGGACCAGTCCTTCGGTGTGAATGACAGACCTAGTAGGTGCTTTGTGCCCGGCGGGCTGATTCGGGCGACTTGGTCCTCACTCAGCCGGTGTCTGCGTCGAGTCGACTCGGATAGCGCAAAATAAGCGTTGGCGCCGGTCACAGTGCCTAGTTCAGGTGCTCCATAGTCATCGAGGGAAACAAATCCCTCCGAGGCTACTCGTTTAAATAGCTGTCGATGTCTATTCGGGAGCAGCAAGTCGGTCCACTTGCCCTCGTCGGCCGGTGTGACGTTGAAATGGTCAAACGGGCGTAGGTCGTGTAGATCTGCAGCATCATCGACGTGATAGAGCGAAAAGGCGTCGCAACCTCCTGATCCCTGCGCGACAACCAGTACGACCTTCTCGAGTGCATCGGTAAACTGCAGCCGCTCAAACATGACTAGATGGACTGCGGCGAAATGCCTCCGAAGCCAACGACGCACAGGCTCGGCGTAGTGGACCGTCAAGAGCTCGGCTGGTAGGACCATCGCCAATCGACCTTCCGGCTTCAGAAATCCGCAAGCGTGCACCAATAGAGAAGCCCATGACGATGCCAAGCCCGAGAGCCTGACGCCCTGTGCTAGAGCAGCCGAGGCTGAGCGCTTTCGAGCCCTTCCGATGTGCTCTTGGTAGCGCACGAACGGCGGGTTGCCGATCACGGCGTCTAGTTCAGGCAGGGGACAACCCAACTGCTTGGGGGTAGGCAGATTGAAGAAGTCATCGGCAAGGAGATGTGCGTCGAGTCCCTCGGTCTCGAGGAGACGCATCGCCTCGTCGAGCGAACCCTCGTGTACGTCCACGCCGAAGACTTGCTGGTGGAGGCGTGCAGAGTCAGCACCGTTCTTGCGAAGCTGGCGCGCGGCGGCGAGCAAGAAAACAGCCTCTCCGCACGTTGGATCGAGCACCTTGGCGTTGGGATCGTTGCCAACGGCCCACCAGGCTAGAAAGTCAGCAATCGCGGGGGGCGTGAAGAACGCACCGCGGGCCTTTCTGTGCTCGTGCAGATCGTGGTTTGGGACGGAGGATATGGTGGCCATGAGGAGGGTGGAACCCTGATGATCCCCGATGAGGCGGACGCCCCAGGGGAGCCATCAAGGGCATGCGTGCGTCCGTGATGGCACACAAGGGTCGGAATCGTCGGCCGTCGGGTTCCGCGGCAAGCTGGAGCCGCATGGCACGACGCCCGCTGCGACCTTTGGCGCCACGTCAGCTTGCGCCTGGGTCCTCGAGGCCTGAGATCAGGCGGGCGACTGCTCGGTAGTCGCCTTTGGCGATGCGGTCGATAGGCTTGTCGTCGTCGAGCGCGGCGATGGGCTTGCTGAGCCATACGGGGATGTAGGTAGGGCGGATGACGCGTGCGAGTCGTTCGACCAGCGAGGAGAGCTCGGCGAGTCGCTCGGCGCGGACTCCGCTCGGAGCGCTGCGACGTGCGAGCCATTCCCGCACGGTGCTCGGCGCTGCGCCTGTTGCGCGGGCGATGTCGCGGTCGGAGAGGTGGCCAGTGTCGTGGACGTGGATCGCCTCTTCAGCGTACGCAAGGCTCATGTGCGCAAGCCTAGCACCAACTCGGCGCGAAATCGACAGAATTCCGGCATCAAACCGGACCGACGATCGTATGCATGCGACTATGCGCGGATCTTCTCAGCGAACCGCTCGCGGGCTGCTTGACGAGATACGCCGAGTGCGATCCCGATCTCCCTCCACGACCGGCGGTTGGCGCGTGCTCGCGCAACCAACTCGCGAACCCGCGCCTCACCTGCGCGCACGCTGTCGACGGCCTCTGCAAGGGTGCGCAGGTCCGTCGTGTCGTCCATCGGGAGAGCGGACGGGTCGAACTCCTCAGCGAGCTTCGCCGCTCGTGGGATCTCCTCGTCGGTGTGGATGGCTTTCGCTCCGGTCATCGGTGGGGTAGGTATTTGGGGGCGGGCGCGCATGGTGCCCGCTCACGGGATCGACGGTGTCGGTGCCGAGGATCCCGACCTCGAGTAGGTCGCCGTCGTAGGCAGCGCTTGTCAAGATACCTTGTCAGGCGCCGGATCGGCCGGGTTCCGGCGACCGCAAACCGACCGCAGTAGTCGCGCAAACGGCTCTGGAAAGCCAACCTGAACCGTTCTCCCCGATTTTCCGTAGGTCCGCGAAAGTCAGCGAATACGGGCGAAACACCCCGAAAATACTGGGCTTTGCGGGCGCCCGTTCACCTCGTTTCGCTGCTGTTCGATGGCTTCGGTGACCGCAAAGTGACCGCAGCATGGGCGCGAGTGGACCGCAAACTGACCGCAGCCGTTGCCCCACTTCTACCGAGACGACCGGCCATCCTGGACAAGCGTGTAGATATCCTGGCCTGATGCGGGTCGAGGACGTGGGAACGCGACAGCACCAACCGGCGACGGGTCCCATCAACAGTGCCGACCGGCTGGCTGCAATGCACGACGAAGGGTGTGCGGCGACCGCCTTCGCCGGGGCACGGGTCCTAGTCAGATGGGCGCAGTGGATTGATGCAAGCTGCCTCGATGCAGGTCGTCCCGAGCTCATCGCCACAAGTGTCGACATCTAGCTCGGCCGCTGGTGCGGCGTTTGAGCGTCGTATCGAGTCTCTCTTTCGGTTGCGTCCGGACTGTCGTGTGTTTCGCGATCGGCTTCTAGCCGGAAAGGCGGTTGACTTGCTCGTGGAGCAGGAGAACCCGTTGCTTGGGACGCAGCGAATCGTCGTCGAGTGCAAGGCCTACTCACGCCGACTGACGCGAGAACAAATCTCGGCCATTTTGCGGGACTATGCCCCTGTTCTCGAAGGGCGCGACGCCGACGTCCTGTTGGTCGTGACGCTGAACGGGATCGTCGCAAATGCCACCGAGGCACTCAACGCGGCATCGGCTCGGCATGTGACCGAGCGCGAGCTGGTCGAGGCCTTCCTTTCGGCTGACCTGTTGCTCCGAGACGCGGAAGCCAGTTTCACCGCCGACTCCCTTTCCGCCTACTTCCAACCGGTTACCGCGCAAGAGTTGCCGGTCGCCTTCGTAGCAACGCACTTCGACTCGTACTATGGGCCTCTTGCTCGGTACGCAACGGAACGTGGAGTGCAGCTTGCCAGCCACCGTGAGGTCGAGCACGTCGCGTCCGCTTGGCGCAAACATAACGACATGCCGCCTTCGTTGCTCCCATTCGAGGCGACGCTCACGGAGGGCGAAGCAGCAGCTGTCAAACGCGCCGTCGAAGACCATGCCTCGGGCGCCATCACCCTGCTTGAGCAGATGGTGGACGAATGGCTTTCTGTGCCTACTGCGTCAGGAATTGGCCTCGCAATCCTAGGCTCGTACGGAACGGGTAAGTCCTCGTTCGCGCGAGCTTGCGCCAATAGGTTCGCTCGGGACTATCGGAGCGGTGAAGGTCATCGCATCCCCCTCCTCATTGAGTTGAGGCATTTTGGTGGACACCAAAGCATCGCAGGCCTGATCGCCGACGAGTTGTCGAACCGGCATGGGATAGCTCACGCTTCCTACGAAGCATTCCAAGTGTTGAATCGCGCCGGAAAGTTTTTGCTCATCCTCGACGGCTTCGACGAGATGAAGGAAGGAATGTCGCGCGACGCCCTCGTATACAACTTCAACGAGATCAATCAACTCCTCGTTGGCGACGCAAAGGTAATTCTTTGTGGTCGACCGACGATATTTGAAGATCAGAGCGAGCAGCGAGACGTGTTGGGGGGCAAGCACAGTGATCCTTCTGAACGTCCCGCGCGGTATATTCCGGTCGAGCTGGCGCCGATGCCACTTCACGCTGTGCGGGCGACTATCGCCGGTTTTGTCGAGGCGCATCGCGATAATCTCGGCGGCGACATCGATGATCGGGTAACCGAACTTCAACGGGCGTTGGATGAGCCGGGGCCGCTTCGAGATCTGCTGTCGCGGCCGGTTCATGTCCCGATGATCCTGCGGATATTGCCTCGTTGGAAACAGGCTCTACACGAGCTAAGCCGCGTCGAACTCTACCGCCATTTCATTGATGAGACCATCACTCGCGAGATGAAGCCGGGCCGGCTGTTGTCGATTGATAGCGACGCCCGGCGTCGCTTTGCTGCGGACCTAGCTGTCGAAATGCTCGCGCTTGGAGACGCCCGAGCGATACGGCAGTCTGGGATTCCGGACACGATCGTTGCGCCACATCGACGGGGATCTGAGTCCTTGGACGCGACGCGCCGTGATCTCGTTAAGGCGTGTTTTCTTGAGCGGAAGCCCCCAGACATTCTCTTTTTTCCCCACAAGTCATTCGTCGAGTATCTAGTGGCAGAGCGGATGGCGCTGGAGGCTGATACCGCTAGCCCGGCGATGGATAGCGTGGTTCGGCGCCCGACTCCTGAGATTTTGTCCTTTCTGGACGAAATGCTGGACGCGCGACGATGGAGAACCATCCTCACGCGGTTGAAGGACAACGAGTCTGTTGTGGCTGCGTTCTTCGAGGATTTGGCTGACGGCAAAGCCGGTTGCGGCTATCGGTCGCTGCGCCAATCGATTGAGTGCGGTGAACTGCTCAGTGCCTCGGGCACTCAGGGAATACTCGGAGCAGCGCCCGAAGTGCTGCTTCACCAGCTAGCCGCGGGCCTAGAGCAAAGGGCCCGAGACGGTGCCACGTTTTCGAGTGACGCGACCCAGTTGCTTCGTGCGTTGGCGAGGGACGCGCCTGATATTGCGGCGGTTCATGCTTTTCGCGCGATTGCTCGGATCGATACTCGCGCGGCGGATGCATTCGCCGTTAGTCACCCCGACCGATGGCAGCCGTGGAAAGCAAAAGGATGGCTCGGTGCGGTAAGGAACCCCACCGCGTTCGATCGTAGGACACCAGAGGAGCTGGGAGGCTCTAGTCAGACAGTCATCGAAGTTGTAGATCAGATTTCGTGGGAGTTCGAAGTGGGACCGCCCGATCTCCGTGTCACCTGAAGGGGCCAGCGTCGCATTGACGGGGCAGTTTTGCCCAAAGACCAACTTGCCGACTAGACCACATTCGCTGAACACGGAGAGACGGCTGCCGATCGGAGTGCGTCGTAGGCTCCGCTCGGCTCGTAGAGGTGTGCTTGACCCAGCGTTCGCGCGCGGCGATCGCTGCGACTTCTGGCGGCACGTCAGCTTGCGCCTGGGTCCTCTAGGTGGGAGATCAGGCGGGAGACTGCTCGGTAGTCGCCCTTGGCGATGCGGTCGATGGGCTTGTCGTCGTCGAGCGCGGATATGGGCTTGCTGAGCCATACAGGGATGTAGGTGGGGCGGATGACGCGTGCGAGTCGTTCGACCAGCGAGGAGAGCTCGGCGAGCCGTTCGGCGCGGACGCCGCTCGGAGCGCTGCGGCGCGCGAGCCATTGCCGCACGGTGCTCGGCGCTGCGCCTGTCGCGCGGGCGATGTCGCGATCAGAGAGGTGACCGGTGTCGTGGACGTGGATCGCCTCTTCAGCGTAAGCAAAGCTCATGTGCTGAAGCCTAGCGCCACGTCGGCGCGAAATTGACAGGATTTCGGCATCAAACGGGACAGACGATCGTATCCAGGCAACTATGCGCGGGGTGCTCTCAACCCCTCGGCGCAACACTCCGTGATGTTGAGCTCGAGATGAGGGGGTTGGGGTGGCGAGGAAGCGCAGGGAGTACTCGGTGGCTGAGCGTCGGGAGCTGTGGGAGCGCTGGCGGCGTGGCGAGTCATATGCGGACATTGCGCGGGCGCTGGATCGCGTGCCGGCGACGATCTACTGCACGATCCGCCGCGAGGGCGGGGTCGCTCCGCGTGAGCAGCGGCGCAGTCGTCTGGCGCTGAGCTTCGGCGAGCGGGAGGAGATCTCGCGCGGGATCGCGGCGGGACGATCAGCTCGCAGGATCGCAGCCGCTCTGGGGAGGTCTCCGTCGAGCGTGACGCGGGAGATCGACCGTCACGGCGGCAGGAGCAGCTACCGCGCTGCTGAGGCTGACGAGCGAGCGTGGCAGCACGCGAAACGACCACAGATCTGCAAGCTGGCGCGTGATCGCACGCTGTGCCAGCTGGTCGCCGCGAAGCTGGCGGCGGACTGGTCTCCGGAGCAGATCGCCGGCTGGCTGAAGGTCGAGTTCCCCGCAGATCAGACTATGAGGGTGTCTCACGAGACGATCTATCTGACGTTGTTCATCCAGGCGCGAGGAGCGCTGAAGCGAGAGCTCGTGGCGCACCTGCGACGCCAGCGCTATCTGCGCCGGCCACAGGGCGCGAAGCGAAACCGCGGCCAGGGCCAGATCATCGGTGCTGTCTCGATCCGCGAGCGGCCGGCCGAGGCCGAGGACCGTGCGATCCCGGGTCATTGGGAGGGAGATCTGATCTCCGGTGCGGCTAACAGCTACCTCGCCACGCTGGTCGAGCGCCACTCGCGTTTCGTGATGCTCGTTCCCGTGGCGGGCAAGGACACGCGATCAGTCACCCGCGCTCTGAGCGAACACATCTGCCGGCTGCCCGAGCAGACTGCGCGCATCGCTGACCTGGGACCGCGGAACCGAGATGGCCGACCACGCGAAATTCACCGTCGCGACCGACGTGAGGGTCTATTTCTGTGATCCACAAAGCCCTTGGCAGCGCGGCTCCAACGAGAACACCAACGGCCTGCTGCGCCAATACCTGCCGAAAGGCACCGACCTATCCAAGCTCACCCAACCCCAGCTCGAGGAGATCGCCACCAAGCTCAACTCAAGACCCCGCGAGACCCTCGCCTTCAAGACACCAGCAGATACCCTGGAGGCAGCGTTGCAATGACGGGTTGAGGCCGCAGGATCTTCTCGGCGAACCGCTCGCGGGCTGCCTGCCGCGACACACCGAGTGCGATCCCGATCTCTCCCCACGACCGGTGGTTGGCGCGCGCCCGCGCAACCAGCTCGCGAACACGGGCCTCGCCTGCGCGCACGCTGTCGACGGCCTCTGCAAGGGTGCGTAGGTCGGTCGTGTCGTCCATCGGGACGGTCGATGGGTCGAACTCCTCAGCGAGCTTCGCCGCTCGTTGGATCTCCTCTTCGGTGTGCATGGCTTTCGCTCCGGTCATCGGTGGGGTAGGTATTGGGGACGGGCTCGCATGGCGTGGACCAGCACGGGATCGTCGGTGTCGATGCCGAGGACACCGATCTCTAGTAGGTCGCCGTCGTGGGCGGGACCAACGCGCATCGTGAATCATCGAGTTGCCACTGCGCGATGTGGAGCATGTCGGCGTCTGTGATGTCGTGCTTTCGAGCAGCCTACGCGATGCGCACGGAATGACAAGATACCTTGTCGGTGGGTGCTTGTCAAGATGCCTTGTCAGTTGGACCGAGATCGATCGGGTCTTGGTGACCGCAAAATGGCCGCAGAACCGCTGAATATGGCTTAGGAAAGCCAACTTGAACCCTGCTCCCCGATAGGTTCATGTTCCGCGAAAGCCAGCGAACATGGGCAAGAACCACCGAAAACACGGGGGATCGCGTGAGTCGTTTCGCCCGGTTTCGCGGGGTTCGGCGGTCGCGGCCCCCCGGCAAAATCCCCCGCAGCGGGACCGCAATCTCCCCGCAAATCCCCCGCAGCCGATCGCCTTCGACTTTGACCGGAGTCCGTCGATAGCACGGTCCCCCCTGGTGTGCGGAGGCGCGGACGGCGGATGAAAGGCGCTGCTCAGCGCGGGCGTCTGTATGTTCCCATCATGGCTGCTCATCGTGCGCGTGCGCGCCTCGTGCTTCGGCTCTTTGCGATCGGGGCCGTGGCGGCCGCGATCGTTGTTGTCGCTGGCGCGAGCGTCGCGCTTGAGCTGGCGCCGGCTGGGTTGCTGGTGTTGGTCTTGCTGTTCGGGCGCTATCCGGGCGAGCGTGTCATCCGTCGCTTGGCCGGTCGAGTCACGGTTGTGCGCGCCGTTCGGCGGGTTTGCGTTCCTCGTGCGCCGCGTTCGCTTGGTGCTCGGATTGCCGTGCTCGCGTTGTCTGGTGCGGGCCGTGCGCCTCCTGTTGGCGCCCTGATCTGACGGTCGCCTGCCGGTGATACGCCGGCCGCCTGCCTAGAGGATCAGGGGTTGCGCCCTCGGCGCACGCGAAAGCTCGTCGGGGCTGTGCTGTACAAGACCCGCGCCCGTCAGGGGCGCTTCTCCATGTTCGCGCGGAGTGCTGCGTGGACGTGAAACAGCCAAGGAGGACTTTACGATGGTTGCAATAGTCAGTAGGTGCGGCAGGCGAGCGCCTGTGCTGGCGGTCGGGTTGCTCGGCGCCGCGTTGCGGTTCGCTGGCGTCGCCGCAGCGGAAGGATCGGGTGGGATGACGATCGGCGGCGGCTCGGCGTCGAGTTCGAGTATGCCGAGCATGGCGCACGCGGGCGCCGCGTCGCAGGCGGGCGGGATGCACTCGATGTCGATGGGAGGAATGTCGATGAGCGTCGGTAGCCACACGACGAACATCCTTCCCGACTGGCTCGCGGTGATCTGGACGCTTGTGTTCTTCGTGATCATCGCTACGCACGCGCGGCACGTCATCCAAAGCGAGGGACAGCGCCGCTGGTGGCACTCGGGGCATGTTGCTATGACGATCGGGATGGCGTTCATGTTCGCGCCAGCGTCGATCGACCACTTCAACGTCCCGACGGGGTTCTGGTCGCTGGCGTTCGCCAACGGCGCAATCGCAATCGTGCTGTGGATGCTGGTGCAGGCGTTCGCGGGACGCGGCGCGAACCTGCTGTGGCTGCTGATGGCGTTCGACCTCGGTGCGATGGCATACATGTGGTCGCTGACGGGGTTCCATGCGCCGATCACATGGCTGCTGGTCGCTTACTTCGCGGTGCAGGCCGTGCTCTGGGGCACCGATCGGATGCGCAGCTTCGATGAACGGACGATCCTCGGCGGCGCTGTCTCGGTGACCCCAGGCGGTGTGTTGGCAGCGAGCGTCGCTGAGCCGTTGATCTGTTACAAAGACCTCCGGGTCTCGATGGCCGCGATGACGCTCAGCATGGCCTACATGTTCGCGGCGACGCAGCTGGTGCTGTCATGACGAGTGATCGCGCAGACACCATGACTGTTTCGGCCGTGGGCGCCCGTCTCGGTGGTCGTCCGCTTGTGACCACGCGCGGTATCCAGATCGCGCTTGGCCTGATCTGGCTGCTCGCCGGGCTGTTGCAGTTCCAGAGCTTCATGTACACGCATGGAGTGATCACCGAAGTGTTCGGGCCTGCTGCAGAAAAACAGTGGTCGATCGTCGGCGGCCCGATGAACACGATCGACGCGTTCTACGGGCGCGACCTGACGCTCTGGAATACGCTCGCTGCCGAGATTCAATCGGCGATCGGGCTCGGGCTGATCCTCAGCAAGAGGACCGTCAAGCCGGCGCTGATCTTGTCGTTCGTGTGGGCGCCGGCCGTGTGGTGGTTCGGCGAGGGCTTCGGCGGGCTGACCTCCAACACGCTGCCCTCGCCGCTGATGGGCGCACCTGGCGCGGTGATCATCTACGCGATTATCGGACTGCTCGTCTGGCCCGCCAGCAAGCAGGAGGGACGCTCCCCGGCAGACAGTGGTCCGCTCGGTGACAAGGGCGGCCTGTATGCCTGGTCTGGGCTGTGGCTGCTGTCGGCGGGCCTGTGGCTCGTGAACGTCAACCGCGCGAGCGGCGCGACCCACGAAATGATCAAGGGAATGACCGAAGCCTCTCCGCACTGGCTGGCGACGTTCCAGAACTCGATCGGCAACCACACGCAGGGCCACGGAGCGACGATCGCGGTCGTGCTTGCGATCGTCTCATTCGCGGTCGCAGTAGGGGTATGGACGCCGCTGCGCTGGCTCGCGCTGGCTATCGGGATCATCGTCTCCCTCGCCTACTGGGTGTTCGGGCAGAGCCTCGGCGGGCCGTTCTGGATCGGCAACGCGACCGACGTCAACGCCGGGCCGCTGTTCGTCCTACTTGCCGTCGCGCTGCTCCCGATCGCACAGCACGCACGCACTGCGAAGCCGGCGGCCATGATCGAACCACGAAGTACCCCAAGCGAAGCGACTGGAGCGAGCGTGGCCTAACGTCGCGGCACATCCAGTCGTGCGCTCACTCGGCGAGGCCGTAGCAGGCCGCCTCCAACGGCCAGCCTGGGCGGCCTCGCCGAACGCCACTCCGAGCATCATCACGAGCCGTCAAGCCGGCGCTTCTCGGCCGAGCCGTCCTACGTGAGGCTGTGTGCGCCGCGCGGCGGTCGAGCAAGGCCACGCCCCCGCGTGGGGGGTGTGGCCTTACGCCCGTCGTACACGGCCGCCTCTCCGGGTGCGATGACCTACACGGGCAGCATTTCACCGCTAAATATGCTCCGCCAACGGGACTGGTCAGAACTATGACGATGGTGCCCGGCGAAGCCGATCGACGGGTCGCTGCCAGCTTCTAGGTGTCAGCCGTCGCCGTCCGCGCCGTCGGGTTGAGCGACGGCGCCCCGCAACTCCAGCAGCTCCCCGGGTGGCTCACCTGAGAGCAGCCACGCGCCATCGACGGCGCGTAGGAGTCCACGGTCGGCGAGTTCGGAGAGAGCGCTCGTCACGGTTGGTCGGCGCGCTGCGACAAGGTCGGCAAGGACGGTATGCGTGAGGTGCAGCGGCACGCTGATACCGTCGCTGCGCACGCGGCCCCAGCGGTCGGCGAGCTGCCAGAAAAGCATGTGCAGGCGGACATCGACGCGGGGCTGGTGGACGATCGCCATGTTCACGGCGAGGTTGCGTGAGCGCTCAAGCGCGCGGCCGACGAGACTCCCGGTTAGTTCGGGGTAGCGCGCAAGTCGCTGTGCCGCTCGCATGTCGAGCAGCGCGACTCGGGTTCGTTGCAGTACCCGCCAGCCGGTCGTTCGCGGTAGCGCCGGCAAGAGGTCCTGACCTTGCCAGGGTCGCAGTAGGTCGCCCTCGCCGAGGATCTCGGCACCGAAGCGCCCGTCGATCCCGACCCGGCGTATCAGCAGCCCTCGTAGGACCAGCAGACCGATCCCGTGCCGGATGCCGGAGGTGCCCTGTCCGCTCCAAGGCCCCGGAGCAATGCTTACGGCTCGGCTGACGCACTCTTGGATTGCCTGCTGCCTGTGAGCCGGCGGGACTGCCTCGGCTAGCGCAGGATCCTCGCTTAGGACGTGACAGACGCCTCCGGAGGCAGGGTTGGCGTCGCTCACGGCAGCAAGTCTGCCAGAGGCTCACCGTACCCCATGTTTGACCGGCGCGTGCCAGGACAGAGCTCAGGTTGGGTGGCGTAGCGGCGCTCACGGAGTAAGAGCTGTCAGCAACCTGACAGTGAGACGGTCGCATTTGCGCCTGACACGATTACGCGGCGAGGACGTCGCATACGCTCAGAAGCACATGGCTGACACACCGGAATCGTCGGCCGAGCAGGACAGCGCTGAGGTCGGCGGCTCCGGTCGCGGGCGGCACGCGCCTTCTGCCAGCCCCAGACCAGCCCGGCCCGGGCATGGCGTGCAGGCGCTGCGGTTGGGGCTGGCTATGCTCGCCTCGAGCTGGCGCGAGCGGTTGCAGCGGTCGGTCGTGGGAGGACAGCGCGGGCTGATGGCTCTCGCGCTGCTGGTTGGCGTCGGCGCCGGGCTGGGAGCGATCGCGTTTCGCTACATGATCCTCGGCTTCACTTATCTGTTCAGCGGGCATAAGGACTACAGCGCTGTGGGCCACGCGAGCAACCCGCTGGTCCCGGGGTTGGGCATCTGGTTCGTTGTGCTGGCGCCCGTTGTCGGCGGGCTGATCTATGGGCCGCTGGTCAGCCGTTTCGCGCCCGAGGCGCGTGGGCACGGAGTGCCGGAGGTGATGTATGCCGTGAACCGGCTGGGTGGCCGGATGCGTCCGCAGGTGCCGATCGTGAAGTCGCTCGCCTCGGCGGTTTGCATCGGCTCGGGCGGCTCGGTCGGGCGTGAGGGGCCGATCGTTCAGATCGGTTCGGCCCTCGGCTCGGTGACCGGGCAGGCGCTGCGCCTGCCGGAGTCCCAGTTGCGCCTGCTCGTCGCGTGTGGCGCGGCGGGCGGGATCTCCGCGACGTTCAACGCGCCGATCGCGGGGGTGTTCTTCGCGCTGGAGCTGATCCTGCGCAACTTCGAGACGCGATCGTTCGGGCTGGTCGTGCTCAGCTCGATCACCGCGGATGCGATCGGCCGAGCAGCGTTCGGCAGCCACCCGTTTCTGTCACTGCCAGGATTCACGTTTAACTCGCCGCTTGAGCTGCTGCTGTACGCCGGCCTCGGTGTGCTCGCCACGGGTGTCGGACTCGGCTTCGTGCGCGTGCTTTACGCCGGAGAGGACATCGCCGACCGGCTCTGGAAAAACCGGCCCGACTGGCTGCGCCCCGCCGCCGGGGGCGTGCTGCTCGGCCTGCTGTTGCTCGCCGTCCCTGAGATGTACGGCGTCGGCTACCCAGTCCTCCAGCTCGCGGTCGCGGGCCACTACGTGATCCTCGCCCTGCTGGGCCTGCTCGCCGCGAAGATCCTCGCTACCAGCCTAACCATGTGGATCGGCGGCTCAGGCGGGGTGTTCGCACCGTCGCTGTTCATGGGCGCGATGCTCGGCTCAGCCTATGGCGCGGTAGCCCACGACCTACTGCCGGGGCTCGCAGTCGCCGCAGGCGCTTACGGGCTGGTCGGGATGGGCGCCGTGTTCGCCGCCTGCGGGCGCGCCCCGATCACCGCTGTACTGATCATCTTCGAGCTGACCGGCGACTACCGAATCATCCTGCCGCTGATGTTCGCCGTCGTCATCGCAACGGCGCTCAGTAACGCGCTCACACCGGACACGATCTACACACTCAAGCTGCGCCGACGCGGGATCGACATTGACAAGCCGCCGGAAACCCTGATGGCACAGATCAGGGTCGGCGCGGCGATGGGCAAGCTGCCCCGGCCGCTGGCACCCGAGCAGCCGCTGCGCGATGTCCTGCGGCGCTTCACCACCGAGCGCACAAATGCGCTGCCGGTCATCGATCACCACGGCACGCTGCTCGGCGTTATCGCCGCTGCCGACATCGAGCAAGCGATGGCTCGCCCCACCGACGGACTCAACGCGCAGGCGCTCGTACACCAGGCGCCCGAGCTGCGCGTCGATGAGTCACTCGAAGATGCGACAAGGGCGCTGGCCGCAACCGAGGACGACGGCCTGCCGATCCTCGACACCGACGGCAAGAGCGTGGTCGGGTGGCTCACACACCGGCGACTGCTACGCACCTACCAAGCACACATCGACAAGCACCAATGACAAGCCGCGCAGGCTTACCTGCCCGCGCGGCGCACTCGCTCCGCTTCGTGGCGAGAGCGTCCCGTTTTCTGTGTAGGTGGGTTGATGGTTAGTGTAACAGTTGCTCTGGTCGAAGTGAATATGTGACAGTCAGTTTGCAGTGTCGGGGACGCGGTCGCCGAAGTGGATCTTGAACGCGAGTAGCGCTGCTGTCCAGTTGCGGGTTCGTGTCCATTGCGGGACGGCGTTTTGCAGGGCGAGGTAGACGAGCTTGCGGGCGGCGTCCTCGGTCGGGAAGCTGCCCTTGGTCTTGATCGCCTTGCGTAGCTGGCGGTTGAGCGCCTCGATCGCGTTGGTCGTGTAGATCACGCGGCGCACCTCGTCGGGGAACGCGAGGAACGGTGTCACGTGCTCCCAGGCGTTTAGCCAGGTTTGGGTGATCACCGGGAACCGCTGCCCCCACTTCTCGTCGAAGGCCTCGAGCTCGGTTTGGGCCTGGTCGGCGTCCTTGGCGGTGTAGATCGGCTTCAGGTCCCGTGCGACCCGCTCGCGCTCGCGGCGTGGCACGTACTTCAGGCTTGCCCTGATGAGATGAACCACACACGTTTGGACGGTCGTCTTCGGGAAGATCGCCTCGATCGCGTCGGGGAACCCGGTGAGCCCGTCGACGCACGCGATCAGGATGTCGCGCACGCCGCGGGTCTTGAGGTCGTTGAGCACCTGCATCCAGAACTTCGCGCCCTCGGTCTCCTGGAACCACATCCCGAGCACGTCACGGTCACCGTCGAGCGTGACCCCGAGCGCGAGGTACAGCGCGCGGCGCTGCACCGTGCCGCCCTCGCGGATCTTCAGGACCATGCAGTCGAGGAACACGACTGGGTAAATGTCCTCCAGTGGCCGCTTGGCCCAGTCGCGCACGTCGTCCATGACCGCATCTGTGACGCGGCTGATCAGGTCGCGTCCGACGTTCACGCCGTAGATCTCCCGCAGGTGAGCGGAAATGTCGCGTGTGGAGAGCCCGCGGCTGTAGAGCGCGAGGATCTTCTCGTCGAACCCAACGAACCGCCGCTGGCGCTTGCGCACGATCTTCGGCTCAAAGCTCCCGTCCCGGTCGCGCGGGGTCTCGACGCGGACGGGACCGTGCTCGGTGATCAACGTCTTGCTCGTACTGCCGTTGCGCGTGTTCCCCGCCCCGCCTGGCGGCTCGCAGTGCGGCTCATACCCCACATGCTCGGTCAGCTCGACCTCCATCGCCCGCTCCACGAGCCGCTTGGTCAACTCGGCCAGCAACCCGCCGGGCCCAGCGATCTCCTCCTCACTGCCCGCACCAGCGAGCAGCTCGTCGATCACCTCATCACTGATCCGCCTGTCAGACGGCACCCCAATAGCTTGCCGCACACGACGGCGACCACCGGCACGATCAACGGCCTCATCGACCAGCTCCCGCGACAGCGGCGGGGGATCCACGACGGACGCGCCGCCGCCGGTCCACTCCGGTCGCCCTCCGGGCTCCCTACGCTCCCCAGCAGCGGGGAACACCAGCTCCTGCGAATCCATGTGCTCCTGCGTAATAGTAGGCATAGCGATCTCCTTCGCTCACGCCCACACAGATCCTCGGACACTCCCTTCGTGGCGGCTGGCTGGTGCGTCGCCTGGTGTCGCTGAAGCCTGCGGGGCGCTGATGGAACCGCCAAACCCGTTGGGAGATGTCGGTGCGCTGGGCGGCCGTAGGAGGCCGATGCGCGTCGCATGCCCCGATCGGCCCCCACTCGGCCGTCACACCGGCGTGGGCTAGCTGTGCTCGTCGTCGCGTTGGTATCCGAGGCGGGCTGAGATGCGGTCGGCGGTGGAGACGAGCTGTGGGCCGAGCCCATCGACGAGTGATAGCCCCGCTTGGGCTACATCGTGCTCTAGCTGAGGCGGTTGACATCGCCATGCCGATCTCGGACTACTATCGACACCCAGCTTGCGATGGTGATGGTGACTATCTTCGAGATCTTGTCCAAAGCTGCCGTGAAGGCTGCGTGTCGCTCCCGCGGTATGAGGCGGTGAGGCCAGCGCTCAGATATCACGCGACAGTAACTGCGACGGTCCAGTGTCTCAATCACAATACGCGCCGGGGTGAACGCGATCAGGCGCTTCGTGCATGGGCGCACAATGAGTATCACTGCGACGGTGACCTCCGCTGGTGGGAGATGACAGCCGCCGCCAGTAGCTCTCTAGCGATCCACGTTCTGCTAGCTCTAGCGGCGAAGCCGGAACATGGCGACACGGCTGCCGTGCTCGCGGTCTTCACGCCATGGGTCTGCGCGGTCAATACGCTTCTAGTAGTGCTTTGGTAGCTTTTTGGTAGGAGTTTGTGGTGGTCGTGGCGAACTCTTCTGGCGGAGAGGAGTTCGACGCGGGAGGTCATGATGGTGGCTATGGCGGTTGCTGGCTCCTCGGAGGTGGATGGTCCCTCGGCGGTGCGCGCGCGGCTGGAGGCGTTCGGTGCCGAGGTGTTGGCTGGGGCTGTGAACCGGCCGGTGCAGCTGGTCAATGGTGGGGTGTATCTGCGGGGGTTGATCGAGCAGGGGCCGCGTAAGTCGCTTGAGCCGATGGTCGCGCGGCTGGGCGAGGAGGCTGACTATGAGAGCTTGCAGAACTTCTTGGCGGTAAGCACGTGGGACCCGGCGCTGGTAGTGCGCGCCGTGGCCGAGCGGGTCGCGCCGCAGGTCGACGTGCAGGCGTGGGTGCTGGACGATACGGGGTTCCCCAAGGACGGGAAGCACTCGCCGGGAGTAAAGCGCCAGTACTCCGGGACGCTGGGAAAGATCGGCAACTGCCAGATCGGCGTCTCCGTGCACGCCGTCGGCACGAACGGCACGGTGCCGTTGGGGTGGGCGCTATACCTGCCCGAGGAGTGGTGCGAGGACCCCGAGCGCCGCCGGGCAGCGAAGATCCCCGCCGAGGTCGAGTTTCAGACCAAGCCCGAGCTGGGGGTGGAACTGATCGAGCGCGCCGCCGGCTGGGCGCTGCCCAGAGCGCCGGTGCTCGGCGACCAGGCCTATGGCGATAACACCGTGCTGCGCGAACGCTTGCACGACTCAGATCTCCAGTACGTCCTATCCGTCGGCGCCGAGACGAAGGTGTTCACGCCCGAGACGACTTTCACCGTCCCGGAGCATCACGACGGCGCAGGCCCTCCGTATAGCCGACCGCGTCCCGACCGCGAGCCAGTCGCGATCGCCAAGCTGATCGCCGATCTCCCGCGGGCGCAGTTCCAGACCGTCACGTTCCGCGACGGGTCCGACGCGAAACCCGTCACCTCACGCTTCTGCTTTCTGCGCGTCAGGGCCGCCAACCGCGCCAAGAAGCGCACACCGTGGCCCCCACGCGAGGAGTGGCTGATCGCTGAGTGGCCCGAGGGCCACGATCAGCCGACTGACTACTGGATCTCAAACCTCCCCGAGAAGACCGAGCCCGAGCAGCTCGCGCGCCTCGCGCGGCTGCGCTGGAAGATCGAGCTCGACTACAAACAGCTCAAGGGCGAGCTCGGCCTCGACCACTACGAGGGACGCTCATGGCTCGGCTGGTATCACCACACCGCGCTGGTCACCGCCGCCCACGGGTTCCTGACCCTGGAGCGGCAGAACCCAAATCACCCGCGGCCGGCCTGAGCCTCCCCCAGGCAGTCCTCCTGCTCCAGCCAATCTTCAAGTGCTGGACCGGCCGCTGCACCACCTGCCAACAAACGATCAGCCTCGACGATCCTCCCCTTCACCAGACACCACAAGAAGAGTGACAAGCTACCAAAGCACTACTAGACAGCTACGTCGACGAAGCCGAGGACGCGAAAAGCGGGAACTACAGCTACGTCTCTAACTACGCATCTTCTGAAGTCGCCCGCCAACGCATCGGTTGGCTCACAGCAACCGCTATGCGCCGAGCACGCGCCCTTCCCGACGGCGACCGATACGCGATCATCCTCGCCAGCATAGTCGCCATGTATCTGTCGAAGAACAGCGCACTGGCCCCGGCACATCATCGAGCAACCTACGCTCTGCTGAGCTCGGCGGGTCCGCTTGCAATCGTGTTGTGGCCGATCTTGCGGCTATGGCGCAGCGCCAACCGTCTCCACGCTATTTGATGTAGTCCTTTCTCCGCTGCCGGCTCCCCGCTGTCTGATCCAGCTCCTCGCCGAGCGCTCGGACGCGACGGTCGATCTCATCGCGCGTGGCGCGGACCTCGGCGAGCGGACGGCCCTTCGGATCGGGCAGCTCCCAATCCAGATAGCGCTTGCCGGGGATGTACGGGCACTGGTCGCCGCAGCCCATCGTCACGATCAAGTCCGCCTGCTCGGCGAGCTCGCGCGTGAGCAATTGCGGCCTGCGATCGGATAGGTCGAAGCCGAGCTCGCGCATCGCCTCGATTACCTCGGGGTGAACGTGCTCGGCCGGCGTGGTGCCGGCGGACAGTGCGCGGTGGCGCCTGTCGACGGCGTGCTCGAACAGCGCTTGGCTCATCTGCGAGCGACCGGCGTTATGAAGACAGACGAACAGGACGGTCGCCATCGTCAGGGCCTAGCTTGGGAGCGGCTGGCTGAGCGTGCCATCGGCGCTCGCTTGCTGTTGGTGGTGCGGCATCACGGCCTCTGCCGCCTCGGCTGGCGTGATGTCCGGGTAGAGCGCCTTGATAGTGAGGATCGCGCAGGCGCCGCCGAGGAGCTGCGCCACGATGAAGCCTGGCACGGACGCGGGCGCGATGCCCGCGAAGGTGTTGGAGAACATGCGTCCCACGCTGATCGCGGGGTTGGCGAAGCTGGCGGAGCTCGTGAAGAAGTAGGCAGCGCCGATGTAGGCGCCGACGGCGGCCGGCGCCATGCTGTTGCGTCTTGTGCGGACCAGCGAGAAGATCACCAGCAGCAGGCCAGCAGTGGCGATTACCTCTGAGAACAGGTGAGCAGGCGAGGCGCGGCGGTGGGTGGAGATGCTGACGGCTGCCAAGGAGAACATGCCGTTGGCAGTGACCGCACCAACGACGCAGCCGGCTACCTGCGCGGGTATGTAAGCCAGCGCGTCCCGCCAGCGGAGGCCGCCGAAGGTTGCATCAGCGAGCGAGACGACCGGGTTGAAGTGCCCGCCTGACACCGGGCCGAACATCAGGATGATCGTGAACAACCCCGCTGCGGTGGCGGCGGCGTTCTCGAATAGCTGTAGTCCGACGTCGCCCGGCGAGAGGGTCTGTGCAGCGATCCCCGAGCCGATCACGAGTGCCGCCAGGAACGCCGAGCCCAGCAGCTCGGCGAGGAGACGGCGGGCTAGCGGGGCATCCATGCTGGGATCGTATTACATCGACGGATGTGAGTCTTATTGATATAAATAGATTGATGTCCGTCGATTTGGAGCTGTCCCCCAAGCAGAAGCGAGCGGCCGGCGAGCGCTGCTGCGAGCCCGTCGTCTACCCCGACGTGCAGCGCGGCCACGCGATCCGCATGGCCGAGGTCGCCAAGGCGCTCGGCGACCCGATCCGCTTGCAGCTCGTGGATGTGCTGCGCAAGCACGCCGGGAAGGTCTGCGTCTGCGAGCTGGTGCCGCTGTTCGACATTTCACAGTCCACGCTCTCCCACCACCTCGGCAAGCTGCGCTCCGCCGGAATCGTGGACTCAGAGCGACAGGGATTGTGGGCCTACTACTACGTGATCCCCGACGCCCTCGAGGAGCTGTCCGCATGGCTGAGCTGAGCACCGCCGAGACGACCGTCGACGCTTGTTGCGCCACTGCGCAGCAGACGACGTGCTGCGAGCCGAGCGCCAAGGCCGACTGCTGCGGCCAGGGCGAGGGATGCGGCTGTGCCGCCGGGAGCATCGCCGCGCTTCCGATGGCACCGAGCTGCGCTCTTGACGAGGACGGACTGCGCTCGCAGCTTGAGCGCTATCGCAGCGCCGGGCAAGGCGCCGGCCTGTCGCCGGAGTTTGGGCCGCTTGCAGGCGCGATCGCAGCATCGAGCTCCTGCTCGCAAGCGAGCCATCGGCCTAGACTGAGTAAGCCTTCAGCGAGCCCGGACCATCCACGCCCACAAGGAGCGCCATGTCAACCTCACCCGCCGACTTCAACGCCCAGGTCATCGATGAGTTCCGTGCCAACGGGGGACGCGTCGGCGGCATGTTCGAGAGCATGCCGATGCTGCTGTTGCACCACGTCGGTGCGAAGTCCGGCGAGAGTCGCGTCAATCCACTTGCATACCAGGCCGACGGCGGGCGCTACGTGATCTTCGCGTCCAAGGCCGGAGCGCCCACGAATCCCGGCTGGTACTACAACCTCAAGGCCACCCCCAACACGACCGTCGAGATCGGCGTCGACACGATCGCGGTGACCGCGAGTGAGGCCGGCGGCGAGGAGCGCGAGCGCCTCTATCGTACCCAGGCGGAGCGCGTACCGCAGTTCTCCGATTACGAACAGAAGACCGATCGAGTGATCCCCGTGATCGTCCTGACCCCTGTCGCCGGCGACTGATCAGCTCTGCTCGGGCTCCTCGTCGCCGGGCCAGCGGCCGGTGAAGTCGGCGAAGCCCCGCCTGGAAGCGTGATCGACGAGTCCCTTCACCGCGCGAAACACCGCGCCCTCGAGCGCCAGCGCGAGCGCCAGCTTGGGCACGCTCACGGCGCGCTGGTCGCTCTGCGGCGGGCGCTCCTCGTCAATGAGCCGCCAGATCAACGCGAAGGAACGGCGCGCGAGCAGGCCGGCCAGCACGCCGCCGAGGATGCTCACAGGTCTAAAAATAAGCTTGATCACAGCTCAGGGGCGCGCGATGCGCTCGGCGTCAGCGCGTGCCCGCTCGGCCTCAGCCCGCGCCCGCTCGGAAAGCTCTGACTTCTCGGTCGCGTCCTGGTGGGCGCTCTGCGCGGCGCCCCGTGCCGTTTCTGCTTCGCCCGCGCGCCGCCGCGCCTCATCTTCGAGCGCTTCGGCCTGGCCGCGCGCATCCGCGACGGCCTGCTTGCGTTCGTTGATGACGCTTGCGCTCTCGAAGTCCTCGTCCTGGCGCAGCTCGATGCCATAGGCGCCGCCGAGCTGGTTCGCGCTCTCCCGGCCGAGGCCGCCGCTCGTGTCCACGTCTGAGCTCGCGTCTTCGATCTGCGCCTTGGTGTAGGCGACGCGAATGTAGTCGCGCCCCACCGATGCGCCCGCAAGCGGGACAACGCTCGAGTGACGTCCGAGCAGCCCACTCTTGACAGATGCGAACACCGCCTCGCCGCCGGCGCTCGAGTAGAAAACGTCCTCGAGCTTGCCCACTCGCTCCTCCTGGCTGTCGAGTACGTCCTGGCCGAGCCACTCCTCGATCTGATCGACGTTCAGCATCGTGCTCACGAGTGTACCCGTGCGCCGGGCGCGCCAATCAGCCCTCGTGGCGGCCCCGGCGATCCTCGACAGCTGCCACGCAGACGGCGCTTCGCGCCTGTGATCTGCGGCGGTCAGAGCGCCCTCTCGAACAGCTCCACCAGCCGCACGCGGCTGTAGCGCCACTGCTTGCGATTGCGCCCGTCGCCGGGGTGCAGCGTGTCGAGCAGCGCGAGGCCGCGGATCGTCGAGACCGCGAGCTCGATCAGGCGATCGAAGTCCGGCTGCTCTGCGATCGCCGGGAACAGCTGTCTGGTTATCGCGAGCGTCTGGCGGTCCAGGCGCCGCTCGACCGGCACCAGCCGCTCGCGCAGGTCGGCGTCGGTGCGCGCGTGCGACCACAGGTCGAGCGCCGCTTGGAACAGCGGGTTCGCGTAGCTCGCCCACAGCAGGTCGAGTCCCTGCACCAGGCGCTCGCGTCCCTCGGGCAGATCCTCGGCAGCGGCCAGCAGCTCCGCGCCGCGGCGTTCGGCCAGGCGCTCCATCGCCGCCGCAAGGAGCGCTTGGCGGGTCTGGAAGTGGTGCAGATGCGCTCCGCGCGAGACACCCGCGCGCTCGGCGACGCGGCTCGTGGTCGTATTTGCGTAGCCGTCCTCGACCAGGCAGGCGATCGTCGCGTCGAGCAGCGCGTCGCGCGTAGCAGCGCTGCGCTCGGCCTGGCTGCGGCGCGGGGAGGAGCTGGCGGTCGCTGCCATGGCGTGGATCTTAGACATATTTGCGTTCGCGTATGAACGTTTGTGTGGTAGCGTTCGGCCGGCTTCGCTCCGCCAGCTTTCATCCGGACCCGCGCGCATCAGCCTGAGGTTCGACGACACAGGAGGTCTGACCGATGGCAGCGACCGACGCACTGGTCTTCGATGCGATTCGCACACCGCGCGGCAAGGGCAAGTTCAACGGCTCGCTGCACGGCACCAAGCCGGTCGACCTCGTGGTCGGCCTGATGCACGAGACGCTCGTGCGCAACGAGAAACTCGATCCCTCGCGGATCGACGACGTCGTGCTCGGCTGCGTCTCGCCGGTCGGCGACCAGGGCATGGACATCGCCAAGACCGCCGCGATCAAGGCCGGCCTTCCCGACACCGTCGCCGGCGTGCAGCTCAACCGCTTCTGCGCCTCGGGCCTCGAGGCCGTGAACATCGCCGCGCAGAAGGTCGCCTCGGGCTGGGAGGACCTCGTGTTCGCCGGCGGCGTGGAGTCGATGTCGCGCGTGCCGATGGGCTCCGACGGCGGCGCCTGGGCGATGGACCCCGAGACCAACTACGACACGTCCTTCGTCCCGCAGGGCATCAGCGCTGACCTGATCGCGACGATCGAGGAGTTCAGCCGCGAGGACGTCGACGCGTATGCGGCCCGCTCGCAGGAGCGCGCCTGCGCCGCGCAGGCCGAAGGCCGCTTCGTCGACTCGGTGATCCCCGTCAAGGACCTCAACGAGAACGTCGTGCTCGACCACGAGGAGTTCATCCGGCCGGGCACGACCGTCGAGACGCTCGGTGGCCTGAAGCCGTCGTTCGCGGCGATGGGCGAGATGGGCGGCTTCGACTCGGTGGCGCTCCAGAAGTACCACTGGATCGAGAAGATCGAGCATGTCCACACGCCCGGCAACTCATCGGGAATCGTCGACGGCGCCTCGCTGTTGACGATCGGCAACGAGCAGACCGGCAAAGACCTCGGCCTGACGCCGAAGGCGCGGATCCTCGCCACGGCGGTCTCCGGAGCGGATCCGACGATCATGCTCACCGGCCCCGCGCCGGCGAGCCGCAAGGCGCTCGAGAAGGCCGGCATCACGGTCGATCAGCTCGACCTCGTGGAGATCAACGAGGCGTTCGCCGCGGTCGTGCTGCGCTTCGTCAGGGACATGGGCCTGGACATGGAGAAAGTCAACGTCAACGGCGGCTCGATCGCGATGGGCCACCCGCTCGGCGCGACCGGCGGCATGATCCTCGGCACGCTCGTCGACGAGCTGCACCGCACCGGCGGGCGCTACGGCCTCGCGACGCTATGCGTCGGCGGCGGCATGGGCATCGCGACAGTCGTGGAGGCGATCTAGTCATGGCAGGAAGTGAGGCGACGCCGAACGGTCAAGCGAGGCTGGACGCCGAGCACCAGGCTCAGAACGCGGGGCTGGATGCTCCGCTGAGCGCCAGCACCATTCGCTGGGAGCAGGGTGAGGACGGCATCGTCGTCCTCACGCTGGACGACCCCAACCAGTCGGCCAACACGATGAACGCGGCCTACGCCGAGTCGATGGCCGCGACGGTCGAGCGCCTGGAGGCGGAGAAGGACGAGATCGCGGGCGTTGTCATCACCTCCGCCAAGAAGACGTTCTTCGCCGGCGGCGATCTGAACCTGCTCAAGCAGGCGTCCCCCGAGAACGCGCCCGAGCTCGCCGAGATGGTGCGCTGCCGGCAAGGCGCAGCTGCGTCGCCTCGAGACGCTCGGCAAGCCCGTCGTCGCCGCGATCAACGGCGCCGCGCTCGGCGGTGGCCTGGAGATCGCGCTCGCGACCCACCACCGCATCGCCGTCGATGACCCGAAGGTGCAGATGGGCTTCCCCGAGGTCCAGCTCGGCCTGCTTCCGGGCGCCGGCGGCGTCGTGCGCACGGTGCGCATGCTCGGCATCGTCGACGCGCTGATGCAGCTGCTGATGCAGGGGCAGCGACTGCGCCCGGCGAAGGCCAAAGAGATCGGCATCCTCGACGAGGTCGTCGCCACGCGCGAGGAGCTGATTCCGGCCGCCAAGGCCTGGATCGCTTCCAAGGCGGGCGAGGAGGTCGTGCAGCCGTGGGACGTCGAAGGGCTACAAGATCCCCGGCGGCACGCCGTCGAACCCGAAGCTCGCGCAGAACCTGCCGGCGTTCCCGGCGAACCTGCGCAAGCAGCTGAAGGGCGCCAACTACCCCGCGCCGCACCACATCATGGCCGCCGCCGTCGAGGGCGCCCAGGTCGACTTCGACACCGCGATCGAGATCGAGGGCCGCTACTTCGTGGACCTGCTCACCGGACAGGTCTCAAAGAACATGATCCAGGCGTTCTTCTTCGACCTGCAGCAGGTCAGCGGCGACCGTGGCCGCCCGGCGGGCATCGAGCCCTACACGGCCAAGAAGGCCGTCGTGCTCGGCGCCGGGATGATGGGCGCGGCGATCGCCTACGTGTGCTCCAAAGCCGGAATCGAGGTCGTGCTCAAGGACGTCTCGCTCGAGGCCGCCGAGCGCGGCAAGGGCTACTCCAAGGCGCTTGTCGAGAAGGCCGTCTCGCGCGGGCGCACGACCCAGGAGCAGGGCGACGCGCTACTGGCGCGGATCACGCCGACCGACGACCCGGTCGCCGCCGCGGGCGCCGATCTCGTGATCGAGGCCGTGTTCGAGGATCCGGCGGTCAAGGCGCAGGTGTTCGCCGAGATCGAGCCGCACCTCGCACCCGACGCGCTGCTCGGCTCGAACACCTCGACGCTGCCGATCACCGACCTCGCCGAGGGCGTCAGCCGTCCGGATGAGTTCATCGGGCTGCACTTCTTCAGCCCGGTCGACAAGATGCCGCTGCTGGAGATCATCAAGGGCGAGCGGACCAGCGAGGAGACGCTCTACCGCGCGCTCGACCTCGCCAAGCAGATCAAGAAGACGCCGATCGTCGTCAACGACAGCCGCGGCTTCTTCACCAGCCGCGTGATCGGCACGTTCATCAACGAGGGCGTCGGCATGCTGCTCGAGGGCATACCCGCGCCGTCGATCGAGCAAGCCTCCGGCCAGGCCGGCTACCCCGCGCCGGTGCTACAGCTCTCAGACGAGCTGAACCTCAACCTCGCGCGCAAGATCCGCGACGCCACGAAAGCCGCGGTCGAGGCCGAAGGGCGGGACGTTCGAGGGGCGCCCGTCCTTCGCAGGTGGTCGACCGCATGCTCGAGAGGGGCGTGGCGGCAAGCTCGACGGCGCCGGCTTCTACGACTACGCGGACGGCAAGCGCACGGGTCTGTGGAAGGGGCTGAAGGACGCTCTTCCCGGAGACGGACGATCCGGCTTCGATCTCGCTGAAGGACCTCGAGGAGCGGATGCTGTTCGCCGAGTCGCTCGAGAGCGTTCGCTGCCTCGACGAGGGCGTGATCGAGTCCGTCGCGGACGCGAACATCGGCTCGATCCTTGGCATTGGCTTCCCCGGCTGGACGGGTGGCGTGCTGCAGTACATCAACGGGTACCAGAATCCACTCCACCACCCTCAAGCCACCGATGAGCACCTCGCGCAGGCGACCGGCGTCACGGCTTTCGTGGCTCGCGCGCGCGAGCTGGCGGAGAAGTACGGCGAGCGCTTCGAGCCGCCGGCGTCGCTGGTCGAGAAGGCCGAGCGCGGCGAGAGCTACAGCGACGAGCAGCTCGCCGCCGCCGGCGCCTGAAAGGCGGAGCCGTGGCGCGCCGCACGGCGCCCGCCGGCTCGCGTCACGCCTCAGGCAGCTGCGTCCGGGCGATCCGGGCGCCTGCCTCGAGGCTCGCGCGCCAGCGTCATCGTTAGAGCCTGTTCATGCCCGCCTTAGCTGGCGCTCAAGATCGCGCGCAAGCTTTCCGATGGGGGCTCGACACCACGGCAGGCTCGACCAGGGAGAGACTCAATGGCCAGGATCATCGTCACCACCGATCAAAGCGAACGACACGACACCCCGGTGCTGCTCGAAGAGCGCGTGTACCCTGTGCATCTCGCCAGCGATCACGCCGCGGCGCAACTGATGGAGCGGCTCGCATGGGCGATCGGCGACGCGGAGAGCACCGAGCGCTCGCAGCGGTCTGCCTAATTGACCCCGCTATCGTGCGAGCGGTGTCCCGTGGTTCGCTGTCGCTGATCGAGTTTCCCGCCGATGACCCCGAGCGCGCGCGGCGCTTCTGGTCCGGCCTGCTCGACGTCGAGCTGACCGCGCGCAGCCAGGACTCCGAAGGTGAGGGCTGGCAGACGCACATGGGCGAGCCCGCGCTCGGCGTGCACCTGCGCGGACGCGGACCGGGTGACTCGTTCTCGCTGCCCTACTTCACCGTCGAGGATCTCGCCGGTGCGCTCGAGCGCGTTCAAGCGCTCGGAGGGGCCGTCGTGCACCCGGGCGAGCGCTGGGCTATCTGCAGGGACTCAGAGGCGACGCCCTTCGCTTTGGCACAAGCTGAGCCTCCAGCCAGCGACTCACCCGCAACCGACGTCGTGCTCAGGCCCGCGCGCTCGTCTGCGGGTCCAGGCGCGACATCGTCACCGCGGCCGTCAGCTCTGAGGTCGCGCCGCCCATGTACAGCCCCTTGACCGGCGGGATGTCCGAGTAGAAGCGCCCATGGCCGATCTTCACGTGCGTCTCGCCCGCAAGACGGCGGTTGGTCGGATCGGCGCTGACCCATACCGGCTCGCCGTGTCCGTCGCGTCCCCGGCAGCAGCGCCTCCAGCCACGCGTGCGTGTCGACCTCGACCGAGTCGGTGCCGTCGTGCTCGGGAGCCGACCACAGGTAGCCGGAGACGTAGCGAGCCGCGATCCCGCGGCGGCGCAGCAGCAGCAGCGAGAGGTGGACGAAGTCCTGGCAGACGCCGGCGCCCAGCTCCAGCAGGTCGCGCACGCTCGAGCCGACGTATGTCGCTCCCGGCCGATATTCGAAGCGGTCGGGGATCAGCTCGCACAGCAGCTCGAGCGTCTCCAGCGGGCTGTCCGCCTCGAGCGCGTCATGCAGGCTCTCGAGGCCCGTGAGCGCCGGCTGGTCCTGCCATGGCAGCGCGAACTCGCCCGCCGCGTCGACGTACGAAGCGCTCAAGAGGCTCTCCCAGGAGCCCTCGGGCGGCTCTGGCGGCGCGGAGGTGACGACGCGCGCGCGCACGTCGATCGTCAGTTGCTCGTGGCTGGTCGGGATCCCGAACTCGAGCACCTCGGTGCCGAAGTAGTCGAGGTGGCGGCTGACCCGCGCCTCAGGCTCGATGCGTGTGTGGAACTCGTCGCAGCGCTGCGTCGAGGTCGTCGCTGGGCGCACGCGCAGCGCGTTGAGGTTGTCGGTGACCGGCACGTCGTAGCGGTACTCGGTCAGGAAGCGGATCGCGAAGTGCATGCTTCGCTCACCTCCTCATGCCGGCGCGTCGCCGCGCCCGCGAAGTAGCGCTCGGCCACGTCCTGGTCGATGCGCGCGAGCTCCTGCTGGGTCTGTTCGCATATCCCTGTCAGCTCCGCTCCGTCGGGTAGTGCCCGGCGCTGGAAGTCTAGGTCGGCCGCCAGCCGGCTCACGCGCAGCACCGGCTTGGAGTTGCGCGGTCCGGCGTCGGCGGTCGTGAAGACCTCGTGCAGCGAGTCCACGCACGCGGCCACGCTGTCGGGGTAAGCGCGCTCGAACAGCAGGAAGCGCGCAACCGGACGCGCGTTCGGCGGCGCGGTCACCGCGCGCAGGTAGGCGTGGAAGCCGCCCACCGCCTGCAGCAGGATCAGCGCATGTCCGTCGGCGGGCGTCGCGTCGCCCGCCGGCAGCGCGACGCGCAGCATCCGCAGCACCATGTCCGAGATCTCGATCAGCCCGCCCGCGTCGAGGAAGCACTTGGCCTCGTCGCGCAGCATCGAGCGGTTGGCCACGCCCCAGATCAGGGCCGTGCGCTCCTTGACGTACTGAGAGGCAAGCGTCGGCCCCGCGGGCGCCGCCCAGCCCGGCTGCCCGCCGCCGCGCAGCCCCAGCGCGGTTGTGTTGATCGCCTCCCACATCTCCGCGCTGATCACGTCGCGCACCGTACGCGCGCCCTCGCGAGCGCGCTCGACGCTGGCGAGCATCGAGCCGGGCCGCTCGGGGTCGAGCGTCAGCTGGCCGAGCGCATGCCCGCCGAGCGCTTGTCCGCCGGCGCTTGGCCACCTGCGGGCGCGTCGAGTCCTCGTTGACGTCGCCGAACATCGCCAACAGGCCGCCCGAGCCGAAGCTGACCCCGGGCGTGGACTCAGACGCTCCCTGCAGCTCGGCCTGGAACACCGCCTCGACCGCGCGCGCGGTGAACTCGGCACGCGCGAGGTTGCGCCCCAGCCAGTAGAGCTCGTGCGCGATGCGAGCGAGCATCAGCCGGGCTCCTGCGTTGCGCGTTGCTGTTGCTGCTGTTGCTGCTGGCCGGTCCACGCGCCGTAGCGCAGGTCCGGCAGCGCCGGCGGCTGTGTGTCGGCGATCGGCGGGCCCGCGCGGTCGGCGTCGTCGCCGTCCTCCAGCACCCACGTGTCCTTCGAGCCGCCGCCGCGCGAGGAGTTGACGATCAGCGAGCCCTCCTCCAGCGCCACCCGCGTCAGGCCGCCGGGGACGATGTCGATGCGCTCGCCGAACACCGCAAACGGCCGCAGATCGACGTGGCGCGGCTGCAGCACCGCGTCGGGGCCGACCGTCGGCACGGTCGAGAGGCGCACGACGTCCTGAGCGATCCAGCGTTCGGGATGCGTGCTGATCACGCGGCGCATCTTCTGCAGTTCGACCTCGTCGGCGTGCGGGCCGATCATCACGCCGCGCCCGCCGGACTCGCCCGTCGGCTTGACGACCAGCTGGTCGAGGCGCTCGAGCACGTGCTCGAGCACTTCCGGGTCCGACAGCAGGTAGGTCCTGACGTTCTCGAGGATCGGCTCCTCGCCGAGGTAGAAGCGGATCATGTCCGGCACGAAGCAGTAGATCGCCTTGTCGTCGGCGACGCCCGTGCCGAACGCGTTGGCGATCGCGACGCTGCCCGCGCGGTAGGCGCGCACCAGACCCGGCACGCCCAGCAGCGAGTCCGAGCGGAACTCGAGCGGGTCGACGAAGTCGTCGTCCAGGCGCCGGTAGACGGCGTGCGCGCGCTCCAGGCCGCGCGTCGTGCGCATGTACAGGACGTCGTCGCGCACCACCAGATCGGAGGCCTCGACCAGCTCGACGCCCATCTGACGGGCGAGGAACGCGTGCTCGAAGTAGGCGGGGTTCGCCGGCCCGGGCGTCCACACGACGACCGTCGCCTCGCTCTCCGCCGACGGCGCGACCGAGCGCAGCGCGCGCAGCAGCAGCTGCGGGTAGTGGTCGACCGGGCGCACGCGATAGGAGGCGAACAGCTCCGGCACCAGGCGCGCCATCGCCGCGCGGTTCTCGAGCACGTAGGAGATGCCCGAAGGGATGCGCACGTTGTCCTCGATCACCTTCCAGGTGCCGTCGCTGTGGCGCACGAGGTCGCAGCCGGCCACGTGCGTGTAGACGCCGCCGGGCGGGCGGATGCCGTGCACCGCGCGCGCGAACTGCGGGCAGGAGGCGACCAGGCGCCACGGCACGAGGCCCTCGCGCACGATCTCGCGGGCGTGGTAGACGTCGTCGACGAAGTGGTTCAGCGCGCGGATCCGCTGCGCCAGGCCGCGCTTGATGTCGCGCCATTCCTCCCCGCTGAGCACGCGCGGCACGAGATCCAGCGGAAACGGGCGTTCGTGCGTGGGCCGCCGCCGCCGCTCGTCTCGAACGTGATCCCCTGCTGCATGAAGATCGCATCGCGCCGTCGGCCCGCCTCGATCAGGCCCTCCGGTCCGAGCCGCTTGAGCTCCTCGACGAGCGCGCGCGCCGTCGGTCGCGGCGTCCCGTCGAGCTCGAACAGCTCGTCCAGGAACGGCGCCTGCGGGCGATATCCGATCACCTCCGGTGTTTGCACCCCCGAGCTCACCACGGGATTCTCCCGCGCCGGGCGCGTCACGGCCTTCGACGCATGGAGAAACCGCGGGCGCCCGTAGTGCTCATCTGTCACAGGCCCGATCTGCCGAGCGTGGCGCGAGAAGCCAGACCTGCGTTGTGTGGGCGCGCCGCGAGCTCTCAACTTGGCCAGCGGCCGTGCCTGTTGAAGTACTCGCGCGCCGCCTGCTCGGTGTCTCGCTCGCGATCTCCTGAGGCGCCGATGCGAAACAGCCAGTTGAGGAAGTAGATCGCAAGCCCGGCGCTGACGATGCCCGCGCCGCCCTCGAGGTCGCTTTCGCTGCCGAACGCCATCAGCGACGAGGCCGACGATCACCACCACGACCGGCAGCACGTAACGGACGCCCACCAGCAGCCACGCGGTGAAGCCTCGAGGTCGCATCGTGCCCGCACGCCACGCCGAGAAGGCTCTGTGCCTCATGCCGGCTGCAGCGGACGGGACTCCGCCGCCTCCTGCTCGAGCTGCTCGGCACAGCGGCGGGCGGTCGATTGCGCCCAGTGTCCCGTCGAGGCGACGCCGAGCGCGAGCACGATCGCGCCGCAGCCGGCCACCAACCACCACGCCGGGTGGCTCGCGGACGTCAGGTGCGTGCCGATGCCGGCGCCCGCCGCCGCGCCCACGATCGAGCCCGTCACGGCCACGCCCAGCGCCTGCCCCACCTGGCGGCTGGTCGACGCCACCGCGGCCGCCACGCCCGCCTGGTTGTTGGGCATCCCGGAGACCGCCGTGAACGTGATCGGTGGGTTGACAAAGCCGAAGCCCACGCCAAAGACGGCGTAGACGGCGAGCAGCAGCAGCAGCGGCGTCGAGGTCGCGAGCGTCGTCAGCGCCAAGCCGCTGGCCATCATGCAACCGCCGGCGATCAACAGCGGAATGCGCGGTCCGCGGCTGCCGAGCAGTCGGGCCGACAGCGGGCTGCAGGCAAACGCCGCAGTCGCCATCGGCAGCGTGCACAGCCCGGCGTCGAGTGCCGAGTAGTGGCGCACGTCCTGAAGGTACAGCGTGTTCACGAACAGGAAGCCTGTGAACGCCGCGAACGCGCTGATCGCGATCAGCGTCGCGCCCGAGAACGGCGCGCTGCGGAAGAAGCGCAGCTCGATCAGCGGGTCCACGCGCCGCGGCTCGTACAGGATGAGTACCACGAGCGCCACCACCGCCAGCGCGAACGTGCCGATCGTCTGCGCTGAGGACCAGCCCGCGCTCGGCCCCTCGATGATCGCGTACGTCAGCGACGCCAGCGCCACGATCACCAGGACCTGGCCGACGGGGTCGATGCGACGCGGGCGCGGCGCGCGCGATTCGGGCACGAACAGCAACGTCAGGATCGCCGCCGCCAGGGCGATCGGCACGTTGATCCAGAAGATCGAGCGCCAGCCGACGTACTCGGTAAGCGCCCCGCCGACGATCGGGCCGAGCGCCAGGCTGATGCCGACGACCGCGCCCCACGCGCCGATCGCGCGGGCGCGCTCGCGCGGCTCGGTGAACACGTTCGTGATGATCGACATCGCCACCGGGTTGAGCATCGAGCCGCCGATGCCCTGCAGCGCTCGCGCTGCGATCAGCCAGCCGAGGCTCGGCGCCACGCTGCACAGCAGCGAGCTGCCGCCGAACAGCGCCAGCCCCAGCATGAAGATGCGCCTGCGCCCGAGCCGATCGGCGGTCGAGCCCGACAGCAGCAGCAGGCTCGCGATCACGATCACATACGCGTCGATCGTCCACTGCAGCCCCGACACCGACGCGTGCAAGTCGTGGTGGATCGACGGCAGCGCCACATTCACGATCGTGGTGTCCATCGCCACGATCAGCAGGCTCATGCAGCAGATCGCGAGGATCGCCATCCGCCGGTGATCGCTCAGCTCGGGGGCGCCCGCGCGCTCGGCGGACCGGCCATTGCTTGCCGGGGTCGGAGGATCGCTCGGTTCAGGTGTACGCTTCACGCCTGTTCGTTTTAGCGCCATGTGCGCCCGCTACCTGGAGCGGACGCGCGAGACGCATCGCAGAGGAGGGGCTTGCCCACGCCCACGATCGATGAGCTGACGATCGCCGACGATCCCGCCCGCTGGGCGGCGCTCGGCTTCGACATCGACGACGGCAGCGCTCAGATCGCCAGCGTGCGCCTGCGCTTCACAGGCGCCGCGCCCGCGCCCGAGGGGTCGACGCCCGCTGCGCGCGCGACGCCTGTACCCGGCATCGTCGCCTGGTCGCTGCGCGACGTCCACAGCGCCGAGCTCGACGGTCTGCCGACGACGATCTCCGAGCGCGCGCTGCCCGCGCCCGCGCCGGCGCACGCCAACGGCGTCGTCGCGATCGACCACGTGGTCGCCGCCTCGCCCGAGCTCGATCGCAGCGTCGCCGCGCTGCAAGCAGCCGGGATCGACTTGCGCCGCGTGCGCGAGCAGCCCACGCCGGCTGGCGCGCCGCGGCAGGCGTTCTTCCGGCTCGGCCACGAGATCCTCGAGCTGATCCAAGAGCCGGCCGAGGTCGTGCAGGGCGCGGGCGGCCGTGATCACCCGGCGCGCTTCTGGGGGCTCGCGCTGCTCGTCGAGGATCTCGATCGCTGCGCCGAGCAGCTCGCGCCCAACCTCAGCGAGGTGCGCCCGGCAGTGCAGCCAGGGCGTCGCATCGCCAGCGTGCGCCGTGCGGCCGGGCTTGCGCTGCCGCTTGCGCTGATGAGCGGCGACGAACGGGCGGCGGTGCACGAGCGATGAGCCGCGACGAACGAGCCGAGGAGCAGCGATGAGCGAGCAGCTGTGGAGCGCTGTGGACGCTTACGTCGAGCAGCAGTTGGTGGGGGAGGACGCGGTGCTCGAGGCAGCGCTGCAGGCGAGCGCCGACGCGGGCCTGCCGCCGATCGCGCTGACGCCGGCGCACGGCAAGCTGCTGCACCTGATCGCGCGCATGCACGGGGCGCGCAGCGTCCTCGAGGTGGGCACGCTCGGCGGCTACAGCACGATCTGGCTCGCCCGCGCGCTACCCGAGGGCGGCCAGCTCGTGACGCTCGAGCTGAACCCGCGCTACGCCGAGGTGGCCACTGCGAACGCCGAGCGGGCCGGCCTCGCCGGCCTCATAAAAATAGAAGTCGGACCCGCGCTGGAGAGCCTGAGAGCGCTCGTCGCCGCAGGCGCCGGTCCCTTCGACCTGGTGTTCATCGACGCCGACAAGCAGAGCACGCCCGAGTACTTCGAGCTTGCGCTGGAGCTCTCGCGGCCGGGCAGCGTGATCGTGACCGACAACGTCGTGCGCGGCGGCGCGCTGATCGACGCGGACAGCGACGATCCGGGCGCGCAGGGGATGCGCCGCTTCCACGAGCTGCTCGCAGCGCAGCGGGTGGGCGGGCATCGAGTCACCGCCACCACGATCCAGACCGTCGGCAGCAAGGGCTACGACGGCTTCACGCTCGCGCTCGTCGAGCGCTAGCGGTAGGCTCGCGTGCGTGAGCGGGGATCTGAAGCTGGGGTTGAACACGGGCTACTGGGCCGGCGGGGCGCCGCCGGGGGCGGCGGAGTCGGTCGCCGAGGCCGAGCGGTTGGGGTTCGACTCGATCTGGACAGCCGAGGCGTACGGCTCTGACTGCCTGACGCCGCTGGCCTGGTGGGGCGCCTCGACCGAGCGCATCAAGCTCGGCACCGCGATCGTGCAGATGTCCGCGCGCCAGCCTGCCGCCACGGCGATGGCCGCGATGACCATGGACCACTTGTCAAACGGGCGCTTCATCCTCGGCCTCGGCGTCTCCGGGCCGCAGGTCGTCGAGGGCTGGTACGGGATGCCGTTCGCCAAGCCGCTCGCGCGCACCCGCGAGTACATCGCGATCCTGCGCAACGTATGGGCGCGGCAGGGGCGCCTGGAAGCGCCCGGCCCGCACTACCCGCTGCCGCTGCCCGAAGGCACCGGTCTGGGCAAGCCGCTGAAGTCATCGATCCATCCGCTGCGCGAGGACATCCCCATCTACCTCGGCGCCGAGGGGCCCAAGAACATCGCGCTGTGCGCGGAGCTGTGCGACGGCTGGCTGGCGATGCTGTTTTCGCCCGCTGTCTACGACGAGCTCTACCGGCCCTCGCTCGAGGAGGGCTGGGCGCGCGAGGGCGCGCGGCGCGGCGCTGGCGACTTCGAGGTTTGCGCCACCGTGCCGCTGATCGTCACCGACGACGTCGAGGCCGCCGCCGATGCGCTGCGGCCGTTCTATGCGCTGTACTTCGGCGGCATGGGCGCCAAAGGCGCCAACTTCCACGCCAACGTCCCGATCCGCATGGGCTACGGTCGCGAGGTCGACGAGATCCAGGAGCTGTACCTGAGCGGCAAGAAGGACGAGGCCGGCGCCAAGATCCCCACTGCGCTGATCGAGCAGCTGTCGCTGATCGGCACGCGCGAGAAGATCCGCGACGACCTCGAGAAGTGGCGCGAGTCGGTCGTCACCACGCTGCTGATCTCGGGCGACGCCGCCACGCTGCGCAGCGCGGCCGAGCTCGTGCTCGGCTGATCAGGCGACCGTAACCGTCCGTGAGCGCCCGAGCGGCCTGCCGGCGACGTCGAGCGCCTGCACCGCCATGCGCGGGCCGGCCGACGCGGCGGGCAGCGCGCTCTCAAAGCCGCTCGCCGGCGTGCTCGCGACGGGCCGCAGCGGGCCGCTGTGAGCGCCGGAGAGCAGCTGCCAGCTGCGCACCTCGGTCGCGCCGTTCCAGCTCGCGTACGCGGTCAGCTCGCGCCGCGCGCCCGCCAGGACGATCGCTGGAGCATCCGCCGGGGTGCCCGTCCACGGCAGGCGAAAGGCCCGGTAGCACTCGTACTTCTCGCCGAGCGTCGCATCGAACACGATGTGTCCGGCGTGGTTGAACTCCGACACACGCGGCACTTCGCCCCAGCCGACGAACACGTTGCCATTCGCCAAGAGCTGCGTGCTGCCCTGGCTGCCCGCGAGGATCCCCGCGTGGGTGTACTGGTTGAGCAGCGTCGCGGTCATCGCCTGCTCGTCGACCCCGAGGATCAGTCCGCGCGAGAGCTTCTCGACGGCTGGCGTCGCGCCGTTGTCGAACACTGTGAGCGTGCCGTTCGGCTGGCGGCGGGCGTCGTGCTGCCACGCGAAGCTGCTGCCGGCGCCCATGCTGAAGTCGCTGTTCTTGCCGCCGAGGCGCCAGAGAATCTCGCCGCTGCGGTCGAGCTTGTAGACCGTGTGCGTGCTGCGCCCGGAGACCAGCAGGTTGCCGTCGCCATCGAGGTCGACCGAGTTGATGTGAAAGAAGTCCCAGTCGGCTGTGACTTCCGCGTAGGACTCGCTCAGCGGGATCTGCTCGAGGCTGTGCCACTCGAGCAGCAGCCGGCCGCTCGCCAGGTCCACCTCTTGGAAGATCGCGTCCTGGATCGTGCCGCGGCGCGATCCGCCGACCGCCGAGAGGTCGCGGTCCGTGACCACGTAGCTCGTCAGCAGCGCCGTGTCGCGTGGCGTGATTACGAACTCGTGCAGGTCGCCGCGCAGTCCGCCCGCTGCCCGCACGCGGCGGATCGTGCGGTAGCTCGCGTCCGCGATCACGTATTCGCCGACGCCGTGGCCGAGTTCGATGCTGCCCTCCCACCATGTCAGCACCGGGCTGCCGCGGTAGCGCTGCACCTGGAAGTTGGTGGTGACCTTGTCGGCCAGCGGGTTCTCCCAGATCGCCTCGCCGGTGTTATCGGCGATCACCGCGCCCGCCTGTGCGTTGGGAGCGTTGTAGGGCGCGATGAAGATCGGGTCGCTCGAGACACCCTGCTCGCTGTGCAACACGTTCAGCGCCGGGATCTGCAAGTCCGGGCGCGTGTGCCAGCGCGGCGCCGCCGCTGCCGGTGGCGCGTTCGCCGCCCTGCTCGCCGACGAGCCGAGCGCGCCGGCGATGATCTCGCCCACGGTTCCCGCCAGCGCGAGGCCCGCCGCGCCGGCGCCCGCCGAGCGGAGCAGCTGCCTGCGAGTGATCGCTGGGTTGACCGTCGCCATCTCTCATATCTACGAAAGCGCATGCGGGGAAAGGCTTTCTAAGGAATCGCGTAGGGTCTGCGCATGGCCGAGTCTGAGCCCACGTCGATGGCCGAGTCCGAGCCCACGTCGACGGCCGAGCCCGAGCCCGCACAGGAGCAGCAGGCGTTCGCGAACTTCCAGTTCGAGATCTACCTGCGAGGCCTCGGCGGTCAGGCGCCGCAGCTGCCCGTGCAGGCGGCAGAGCTCGAAGCGCGGGCGCGCGAGCAGCTGAGCGCTGAGGCGTTCGGCTACGTTGCGGGCGGCGCCGGCGCCGAGCTGACGATGAGCGCCAACCTGCGCGCGTTCGAGCGCTGGCAGATCGTCCCGCGGATGCTGCGCGATGTCTCCGAGCGCGACCTCGGCACGACGATCCTCGGCACCGCGATGGCTGCGCCGGTGCTGCTCGCGCCGGTCGGCGTCCAGTCGATCGTGCACCCCGACGGCGAGCTGGCCGTCGGGCGCGCCGCCGCCGCGCACGGCCTGCCGTCGATCCTCAGCACCGCCGGCTCGCACTCGATCGAGGAGGTTGCCGACGCCGTCGGCATGGCGAGCCGCTGGTATCAGCTGTACTGGCCCACCGACCGGGACCTGGCTGCGAGCTTCGTCGCGCGCGCGGGCGACGCCGGCTATGAAGCGATCGTCGTCACGCTCGACACCTGGATGCTCGGCTGGCGCCCGCGCGATCTGAGCAACGCTTTCCTGCCGTTCCTCAAAGGCGAGGGCGTGGCTACGTACTTCAGCGATCCGGTGTTCCGCGCCGCGCTCGAGCAGCCGCCGGAGGAGGATCCCGGGCCTGCGATCGGGCACTGGGCCTACCAGTTCGCCAACCCGCGGGTCACGTGGGCCGACGTCGAGTGGCTGCGCGAGCAGACGAGCCTTCCGATCGTGCTCAAGGGCATCCTGCACGAGCGACGACGCGCGGCGTGCGCTCGAGGCGGGCGTCGACGGGCTGATCGTCTCCAACCACGGCGGCCGCCAGGTCGACGGCTCGATCGGCGCGCTCGACGCGCTGCCGGGGGTGCGCGAGGCGGTCGGCGAGGAGTTCCCGGTGCTGTTCGACAGTGGCATCCGCACCGGCGCCGACATCTTCAAGGCGCTCGCGCTCGGCGCCGACGCGATCTGCCTCGGGCGCCCCTTCATGTGGGGTCTCGCGCTCGACGGCCAGGCGGGAGTCGAGCACGTGCTGCGCTGCCTGCTCGCCGAGCTCGACCTGACGCTCGCGCTCAGCGGCTACACCGAGATCGGGCAGGTGGACCGCTCGGCGCTGTGTCGCGTGTAAAGCGCCTGACGCTGATCGCGTGCATCCTCGGCTCGGGGATCGTGCTGCTCGACGGCACGGTGGTGAACGTGGCGCTGCCGACGATCCAGCGGGCGCTCGGCGGTGGCCTCGCGGCGCAGCAGTGGGTCGTCAACGGCTATCTGCTGACGCTCGGGTCGCTGATCCTGCTAGGGGGATCGCTGGGCGACCTGTTCGGCGAGCGGCGCGTGTTCGCGCTCGGCGTGTCCGGCTTCGGCATCGCTTCGCTGGCGTGCGCGCTGGCGCCTTCGATCGGTGCGCTGGTGGCGGCGCGCGCGGTGCAGGGGATCGCCGGGGCGCTGCTGGTGCCGAGCTCGCTGGCGGTGATCGTCAACACGTTCCCGCAGGCCGAGCGCGGCAAGGCGATCGGCAGCTGGACGGCGTGGGGCTCGATCGCGGGCGTGCTCGGCCCGCTGGCTGGAGGCGAGTTGCTGGCGCTCGCGTCCTGGCGCTGGATCTTCCTGATCAACGTGCCGCTGGCGGTTGGCTGCGTGGCGCTGATCCTGACGGCGATCCCGGCGAGCGCGCCGCGCGAGGCGGGCGCGCGCCGGATCGACTTCATCGGTGCGGTGCTGGGCGCGGCGGGCCTCGGCGGGCCGGTGTTCGCGCTGATCGAGCAGCCGCGGCTGGGCTGGTCGAGCCTGGCGGTGCTCGTGCCGCTGATCGCGGGTGTTGCCCTGCTCGCGCTGTTCACGCTGTTCGAGTCGCGGGCGCGCAACCCGATGCTGCCGCTACGGCTGTTTCGCCGGCGCAACTTCGCGGCGGGCAACGTCGAGACGTTCTCGATGTACGCGGGACTGTCGATCCTGTTCTTCTTCCTGGTGCTGTTCCTGCAGCAGATCGGCGGCTACACGCCGCTGAAGAGCGGTCTGGCGACGCTGCCGGTGACGGTGATCATGTTCGTGCTCTCGCGCCGCTTCGGCGCGCTCGCCGACCGCTTCGGACCGCGCCTGTTCATG
This sequence comes from uncultured Solirubrobacteraceae bacterium, assembly GCA_963714285.1. GTDB lineage: Bacteria > Actinomycetota > Thermoleophilia > Solirubrobacterales > Solirubrobacteraceae > Palsa-744. Next base: position 796,619 of record CAVQNS010000004.1, on the reverse strand, counting down.
GGCGCGGGGCCGCTCGTGGCGGCCGCGGGGCTGCTGCTGTTCCAACGCGTCGGGGTGAAGGCCGACTACCTCTCCGAAGTGCTGCCGCCGCTGCTGCTGTTCGCGCTGGGGCTGTCGATGACGGTGGCGCCGCTGACGGCGGCGGTGCTCGCGGGCGCCGAGCACGACGCTGGGATCGCCTCGGGCGTCAACAACGCGGTCGCGCGGGTAGCCGGCCTGCTCGGCACGGCAGCCGTCGGCGCTGCGATCGCCTCGGCGTTCTCGGCGTCGCTCGACCGCCGCCTCGCGGCCACGACGCTCGGCGCCGGGCGCACGCGCGGCGGAGCGCGCCGCCAAGCGGCTGCCGCTGGGTCGCCCCGACGTGAGCGGATTGCCGGCGGCGCAGGCGCACGCGCTGCGCACGGCCGCCGAACAGGCGTCGCTGCACAGCTTCCACCTGGGCATGGCGATCGCAGCGGCGCTCGTGGCGATCGGAGGAGTGGTGGGCGTCGCCGGCGTTCGCAATCCGCAGGTGGACGTGTCGCGCGGCGGACTGCGCGGGCGGAGCAGCTCGTGGGAGTCAACCCGCAGCCGGCCGAGCTGCCGATGCGTGACTACACGGGCTCGCGCGCGTAGTCGCGCATCGCCTCGATGATCGGCGCGAGCCGTCGGCCCTTGATCGTCAGCCGGTACTCGACGGTGGGTGGACTGGAGGGGATCACGGTACGCGCGACGAGGCCCGCGGCCTCGAGGTCGCGCAGACGCTCGGAGAGCATCCGTGGGGAGATGCCGGCGACGGCGTCGGCGAACTCGTTGAAGCGCAGCGCGCCGGTGAGGGCGGCATAGAGGATCGACAGCTGCCAGCGCCGCTCGAGGAGGTCCGCGGTCTCGCGGACCTCCATCGGGACGGGCTCACATCTACGCGTGCGCGACATGGCGGGCGGGCTCCAGCGCGCGGTCGAGGACCTCTTGGACGGTCATCACCGGGTGGAAGGTCATCTGCTCACGGACCTCCTCGGGGATGTCGTCGAGATCGCCTCGGTTGCGCTCCGGCAGGATCACGTCGGTCAGGCCGGCGGCGTGGGCGGCGAGCGCCTTCTGCTTGAGGCCGCCGATCGGCAGCACGCGGCCCTGCAGCGTGACCTCACCGGTCATCCCGACCGTGTGCTTGACCGGGCGACCCGACAGCAGCGAGGCGAGCGCTGTGACCATCGTCACGCCTGCGCTCGGCCCGTCCTTGGGGATCGCGCCGGCGGGCACGTGTACGTGGAACTCGCGGTTCTCGAACGCGCTCTCGTCGATGCCCAGCTCCTCGGCGTGGCCGCGGACGTAGGAGAGCGCGATCTTGGCGGACTCCTTCATCACGTCACCCAGCTGACCGGTGAGCACGAGGCTGTTGCCGCCGGAGCCGCCGCCCTTCATGGCGGTCGCCTCGACGAACAGCACGTCGCCGCCGGCGCCGGTCACCGCGAGCCCCGTTGCGACGCCGGGCGTTGCGGTTCTGGCGGCTGACTCCTGGAAGAACTTCTGGCGTCCGAGCGCGTCGCGCACGACCTCCAGATCGATCTGCACAGGCGCCTTGAGCTTGGTCTTGCGGGAAGCGATCTTGGTGGCTGTCTTGCGCAGCACCGTCCCGAGGTTGCGCTCGAGGCTGCGTACGCCGGCCTCGCGCGTGTACTCGGAGATGATCGTGCGCAGCATCTCGTCGGAGATCTCGACCTCGTCCTCGCGCAGGCCGTTGCGGTCGCGCTGGCGCGGCCACAGGTAGCCCTTGGCGATCGCGAGCTTCTCCTCGGAGGTGTAGCCGTCGAAGCTGATCACCTCCATGCGGTCGAGCAGCGGCCCGGGGATCGTGTCGGCGACGTTGGCGGTGGCCAGGAACATCACCTGGCTGAGGTCCAGCTCGACGTCGAGGTAGTGGTCGCGGAACGAGTGGTTCTGCGCGGGGTCGAGGACCTCGAGCAGCGCCGCCGAGGGGTCTCCGCGCCAGTCGGCGCCGACCTTGTCGACCTCGTCGAGCAGGATCACCGGGTTCATCGTGCCGGCGTCCCTTAGCGCCCTGACCAGCCGGCCGGGGAGCGCTCCGATGTAAGTGCGCCTGTGGCCGCGGATCTCGGCCTCGTCGTGCACGCCGCCGAGCGACATGCGCACGAACTCGCGTCCGGTTGCACGTGCGATCGACTCGCCGATCGAGGTCTTGCCGGTGCCGGGAGGCCCGATCAGCGTCAGGATCGCCCCGGACTTGGGGTCGGCCTCGATGCCGCGGTCCTGGCGCAGCTTGCGCACGGCCAGGTACTCGGTCACGCGGTCCTTGACGTCCTCGAGGCCCGCGTGGTCGGCGTCCAGTACCTCTCGTGCCGCGACTGGATCGAGGTGCTCCTCGGAGCGCTTGCCCCACGGCACGGCGATCAGCCAGTCGAGGTAGGTGCGGATCATGCTCGACTCGCCGGTCTGCTCGCCCATCCGCTCCAGGCGCGAGAGCTCCTTGAGCGCCTGCTCCTTGACGGGCTCGGGCATCTCGGAGTCCTCGATCTTGGTGCGGTACTCGTCGGCGACAGAGGCGTCGTCCTCGCCCAGCTCCTTGCGGATCGAGTCCATCTGCTTGCGCAAGAAGTACTCGCGCTGCTGCTTCTCGGCGCCCTCCTGCACGTCGTCGCGGATGCGCCTGCGCACCTGCATCTCGGCGAGGCTCTCGCGCTGCAGCTTGACGGCGAGCTCGAGGCGCTCGGTCACGTCGATCGTGCGCAGCAGCTCGACCTTCTGCTCGTAGGAGATCGTGGGCGAGTAGCCGGCGGAGTCGGCGAGCGCTCCGGGCTCTGCGATCGCGCGCAGGAACGCGGAGATGCGCCCGTCGTCGCCGCGCAGCTCGAGGATCTCCTCGACGGTTGCGCGGTACTCGCGCTCGAGCTCGCGCGTGCGTTTGTCGTGGGGCACCTTGTCGGGGCGCTCGTCGACCTCGACGCGCAGCTCGCCGCCGGCGCCGGTCTGAGCGGCGCCGATCAGCGCGCGGTGCTCGCCGGAGAGCGACACTGCGCGCCCGCCGCCGGGCAGGCGGATCTGCTCTGAGACCTCGGCGATCGTGCCGACCTCGAGGAACTCGTTCTCATGGCGCGGCACGAGCACGACGCGCTCGTCGTCGCCGACGTCGATCGTGAGCGTGATCCCCATGTTGGGGAACACGACGGTGTCATCGAGCGGGATCAGCCGCAGGCGCGGCGTCGGCTCCGATACTGACGGCTGGATCGTTGGCTTCTCGGGGGGTGATGAGGGAGGGGTCATGAGTTATCGCTCCATATGAGCTTACGAAAGTTTAGTTAGTATAGCGCGGTGTCATTGCACACACAAGTACTTTCGAAGTCATCCCTGGATCGGCGCTGTAGAGCCAAAAACGACGATTTTTATGGGGATACGGGATGGCGTTGTGCTGCGGCTAGGAGGGTTTGGCGAAACCCCACGCGCGTCTATCCATGCGGGATCGGGGGTAGCTGGTCACGGTCGATACCTCACACTAAGCCGAGCGTACCCCACCTTCTAGGAGTTCCGAGATGCCGACTCCAGCAGCGAGCGGGGATGATATGGGCGTGCGAGCGCTCCGACGCCTTCTCGGGCTCTTCGCGGTACGCCTGGAGCCTGCCAGCCAACCGCGCTACCGCGACACGGCGCTCAGCGATACCAAGGCGATCTTCAAACACTGGGCGACTGTTGGCGCGGTTGCCACGATGACGCTCGCTGCCGCGATCGTTTTGGTTCTCGAATCAAAGTTGAGTCTCTTGCTCAAGGTCATTCTCACCGCCGTTGGCGCAGGTGTCGGCGGACTTGTGATTCTCGGTCCGCTGATCTTCTGCGCGAGCTTGGCCGTTGCGCCACATCGCCAGCGGAATGAGGCGCGGCGGGAAGTCCAACGACTGGAAGAGCCGGACGCCACGTTGTTCGATGACTATGACGCATTCATCGTCGCCGCCAAGGCGCAGAAACCGCGTCTGCCCCGCATGGACATTTTCAACCGAGAGCATCTTCTTCGGAGCCAGAGCGAGTACAACGCCGCTGAACAGGGATGGTGGGGGGAGACGGTCGGCGACTACCACAGTCGCTTCCGGGCGCGGGCGTTGGTCGCACTCAGGGGCACGCCGTATGCCGCGATGGCGAGCGCCCCCGGAGGGCTTGATGATCTCTGGCGTATCCGTCGGGCGCTCCAGGACATAGATCGGAGGCACCGCTACAACATTACGCAGCCTGCGCCACCGCCCGGTCCTGGTTCAGAGCGCTCGTCAGCTGGGACAGGATCGTGAGGTTCGCGTGAAGCCTTACGCGCTCGATCCTGCGGACGCGGAGCGGCCCGAGTCCCCATTCGTGCTTGAGACGGCCGAACGCGCGCTCTACCGATCCACGGCGTTGGTAGAGGCCGTTCCAGCGCTCCGTCGAGCGCGGGATCAACGGTTTCAGACGGCTCGCCTTGACCCAGACCGAAGCGGGCTTGCACTCTCCCGTCGGGCAACGCCACTTAGTCGCTCCGCGTTTGTAGTCGGCGCCCGCGAACCGCCAGTCGCCGTGTTTGCAGAACGGCGGGTAGTGACCGCCGATTTTCACGTCCCGGCTGTTGCGCAGCGGAATGACGGGCAGCACGTCACGTTCGTCGCATTCGTTGTAGACGCGTCTGTGGTCATAGCCCTTGTCCATCGCACAGGTTTCGGGGTCGATCCCGAGCGTGTGGAGCTTGTCGAGCAGCGGCCCGACCATCATGCTCTCGTTCGCCTTCCCCGTCTCGACGCGCCACGCGAGCGGCAGGTCAGTCTTGGAGCAGACAGCCATGTGCAGCTTGTAGCCGTAGAAGCCTCCGGCGCTACGGGTGGACACGGCCGAACGGTGCCCCCAGGACGCGTCCGGGTCGCTGTACTCGCTGAGCGCCCGCTCCCTGCCGCCCTTCGACAGGTACCGCTGACCGTTCGCGTAGGCGGGCATGTCGCTCGCGTCGATCGCTACGTCCCAGCCGAGCAGCGGGTTGGACCGCTTGAGGGCGCGGATCACGTCCGCGATGCACTTCTCAAGGATCGGCGCGTGCCTGCGGAGCTTCGCTGTGAAGCGGTAGCACGCCCATTCGCTCGGAGTGCGATCCTCGCAGCCGAGCGCGGCTTGCAGCGCAGGGTGTTCGCGCACGAGACGCACGGTACGCGTCCACGTCGGCAGGCCGTACAGCGACTTCGCGAGTGCCATGCCGATCATCGCTCTGAGTGGGTAGCCGGGACGCCCGGTCCAGCGGGTCGCTTGAAGCTCGTCTATGAGGCGGGAAACCTCCGGTGAGGCGAGGATGTCCGACAGGTTCTCGGCGACGGATCGCCGTGCTACTTTCGTCGTGGTCACGGAGCGCTATCTCCTTGATCCAGACCCCCGGAGACGCCAATCTCGCGGGGGTCACTTTTGACTCTAGAACAAGGGAAACTACAGGTCGCGTCGGACGGAAAAACGGCGCATTTAGGCGGGGGGGCATCCCGGAGCGACCTTTTGGACGTAGGCTGAGCACATGGGATTGGCCGCGCTGCGCCACCATCGGCGCTATCCGGTCATGCGGGGCGCGTGGCTCCGGTCGGAAGGTGCGTTGGGCGGCATCGGAGGGCAGGCGCTAATCGCCGCCATGTGTGCGCTCGCTACAGCGGTCCTGGGTGCCCTGCTGGGCTCCGTGTCCCTCGGGGATATCGTGCTCGCGGCTATGTTGGGGGCAGCCTTTGGCCTGCTGCTGGTCCGTGGCGTCGCGGTTGCGGTCGAGCTTGGCCGTTACCACCGGCGCCGGTACCGAGTCAGGGACTGGAAGGCGCTCCCCGGCCGGGTGATTGGAGGCGAGATTGTTTTTGAGTTGGCCTGCACGGCCCCTCGGCCGGGGCTTGAGCCGGTTGCCGCGCTTGGGGCTATGGAGGTCGAGATTACGGACTCCACGGGGGCAAGCGTGCGCGTTCTAAGCAGGAGCCTCGACCGGCTCGGCAGCCGGGTCCAGGCAAGATGCCCACTTCCGCCCTGTCCGGGGAGCTATGAGGTTCGCTGGTACGCCTCAACCCCAGGCGAAAAGCTCTACGAGGTCACGAGGGCCAAGTTCCCGCGCCTTACGCGCCCCGGAGAATCAGCGGCATGAGCGCCACGCCCAATCCTGCGACGTGGCGTCCCCGCAATGCGTCAGGTTACGTAGCCGACCAGCTGCACCATCCGGGTGCCTGCCCGCGTGGCGAACACGAATCCGTCCGTGGTCCGGTGGATCAGCCCCGAGCGGCGCAGCGCATCGACTGCTACGTCCGCGTCGTCTTCGCTTTCCAGCATCCGTCCGAGGTCGGGCACGGACCACAGGGGTTGCGATCCGCCTTGGCCGGTGAGCATGTACAGCACCTCGCGCTCGGCGTTGTCCTGTTCGCCGGCGGGGTCCGGGGTAGTGTTCTCGTGCATGGGAGTTTCGGCTCCTGTGTCACGGCCGGGGGTCAGTTCACGCTGGCGCCCCGGCCAATTTGTATAGAGCCGCCGAAGCTAGACTGCCCCCATGCGCCGATCAAGGGCTTTCGCCAATCGTTTCACCAAACCCTCCTAGTAGGGCGCTTCTAGGCGGTGACACGTTCCGGGGACGGTGCTTGAAGAGCATCCCGCTTTCAAAGGGGAAGGTCGTGGGTTCGACCCCCACCGGGCGCACGCTATGTAGTTGTTCATCGGCTGGCCGCACCGAATCCTGAGAAGCTGACGGTACCCCGAGTTTCGCTAGACGTTTCGCTCGCCCCTCCTTGGTCGCCGATTGCGGGGCGTCGCGATCGCGGCCTAATCCGAGGGGTCAAAGCTGACGTCGACGTTCTCCGCGTGGACGCGCTCCTCGACCTCGGCGGAGGAGGTCAGCGCGCGGCGGTCGGCCTCGAGCAGCGGATCGGAGAAGAAGCTGCGCGGCCACAGCCGGTGGAAGCGCACGACGTTGATCTCGGCGGCGAAGATCGTCAGCTGCGCGCCCAGGTACAGCCACGCGAGCAGCCCGAGCACGAGCGCGAAGACGCCGTACAGCGGGCCGGTGCGCTTGAGCTCGTGGTCGACGTAGAAGCCGCCGAGATGCTGCAGCAGCTGCCAGAAGACGGCGGCGACGATCACGCCCGGCAACAGGTCGCGCCAGGAGACCTCGACGGCGCTCAGCAGTTTGAAGGCGGTCATGAACAGCGCGAGGTTGAGCACGAACGCGACGAGGACCCCCGCGACGACGTCCGGCGCGCCGTGGCTTGAGGAGCCGACGAAGCCGGCCGCGGTGGTGGAGACGATCGACAGCGTGCCGAGGATCGCGAGCATGCCGAGGCCGCGCAGGCGCGAGTGCAGGAAGTTGGGGCGGTGCTTGAAGGGCACGCTCCAGATGCGGTTGAACGCGTTCTGGGTCGCGCCGGTGATGCCCATGCCGGCGAGCAGCGAGCCGACGACGCCGATCGCGAGACCGACGCCGCTGCCGGTGAGGGACTGCAGCTTGAGCTGGTCGCTGATCATCGGGAACTGCCCGAGCGTCCCGTCGAGGATCCGTTTCTGCTCGCTGGGGTCGCCCTGCAGCACGAAGCCGAGCACTGTCACGAGCACGAGCAGCAGCGGGAACAGCGACACGAAGCCGTAGTAGGCGATCAGCGCCGCCAGCTGGCCCGCCTGGTCGTCGCCGAACTTCTTCACGACGGCGGCCACGAACGACAGCCGGCGGCCCTGCTGCTGGCGGCGGTCGAGCGCGCGCAGGCGGTCGGTGATGCTCATCGCGGCGCTCCGCGTGCAAGCTGCCCGCGAGCGCGCGCTGGCGCGTGCGCGCGAAATTGGGAGGGGGGCCTGCGGCGGCTTACGAGCGACATGCTCGTGTGTCTACCCGATCGCAGCCGAAAACACGAGCACCTCGCGCCGGATGGAGTGGCGGCGCGAGTGGCGGCACGTGTGGCGCCGGTGGTTTCGACGCGGCGGATGAGGTCGCGCTGGTGGCGGACGCGAAGCGGGAGCTGCTGCTGCGGGTGCACCGCCACCGGCTCAGACGGGAGGATCTGGAGGACGCGTACAGCCAGGCCACGGTTGAGCTGATCGCGCAGGCACGTCGCGGTGCGAGGTTCTCCAGCAGGTTGCATCTGGGGCACACACTCGAGCAGCGCTTTCTCTCGCGGATCTACGATCGCCGCCGAGCGCTCTCGGGCCGCAGCCCGATGCAGGCCGCGATCGAGACCGCGATGCCGCTCGACTGCGCCGAGCGAGAGCAGGTCGACATGGTCGACCTGCGCGCGGAGCTCGAGACGCTGGTGATCCTGCGCGAGGACCTGCGGCGGGTGAGGATGCTCGCCGACGCGCTCAGCGCTGACCAGCGCCTCGTGCTTGCCTCACAGCTGAGCCTGCAGCTCGAGCGCCGGCGATTTTTGCCGGCTCCATCGCTGGACACCCGAGAAGTACCGAAAGGTGGCGCAGCGCGCGCGGGCACGCTTGAAGCGGCTGATGGCGGTCGAAGAGCCGTGTGTCCCATCTTTGGCGCGGGCGTCGGAAGGGGAGACAGGGACCACCTATGAACCTATCTCCCCCCAGTCATAGGCGTACTCCCTGGGACGCCGGCGGTCGATTGAACGGACGACAGCACGGCGCTCCCCTTCCACGCGCAAGCGGCCGGGACTCGGAGATCATCCCCCTCCGGCTTCCGGTCGCCCGCGTGAACGCTTCGGTGGTTGCGCGATGACGTTGCTGCGGCGAGCGCCACGCGAGGTCTACCGGGTGTATGCCGAGGATGAGTTCTTCGACGGCCCTGGCGTCGATCGGTGCTTCGAGGCGTCGAGCTCCAGAACCGACGGGCGGCTGCGGAGACTCGCCGGCGCGACGATGCTGCTGGCAGTGGTTGGCGCGATCGGTGGCGTGGCCGCGATCACCTGCGTGTCGTCGGCGACACGAAGTGGACGCCGGGCAGGCGCCGGTCTGCTCGCCACCGCCAGTCTGCTGGGTGCCTCCCGGGTCGCCAGGCCGCGCGTCTGGCGCCAGCCAGCAGGTGGCGCCGGCTCGCGACGCCGTGGTGCCTCCAGCTGGCGCACGACTCCGGCTCCCGCAGCGCGTCGCGCGGGCATCCCGCCACGTGCCGCTGCTTTTCGCGGCTCGAGCACGGCGCCGCCCAGCTCGATGCCTGCTGCCGCGACCAGACCGAATCCCAGCGCATCGCCCGGAGGGCCTGGCGCAGGACAGCCGGAGTTCGGATTCGAGCGCGGAGGAGTGCAATGATCGCTTCCGAGCAGCCGCGAGCGACCGTCATGATCGCCGGCCATGCCCTCTGGCGGATCCGCTTGGTGCGCGAGCTGCCGCGATATCTCCTGTGCGCGGCGTCGATCGCGGGGCTCACGGCAAGCGCTCGCTTTGCGATCTCACCGCCAAGGCCGCAGCTCTCTGCGGCAGCCGTGCGCGCACCCGCGCCGTCGGACACCGCAGCTGAAGCGTATGCGGCGCTGTTCGCACGCCGCTACCTGACGTGGAACGCCGCCGAACCGCAGGCGAGCGCTCGTGCGCTCGAGCCGTTCCTCGGGCCGGGCATGGAAGCGGATGCCGGGCTCGTGCTTCCTGCCAGCGGCGAGCAGCGCGTGGAATGGGCGGAAGTGGTGCAAGCGCGTCAGCCATCGCCCGGCGTGCACGTCTATACGGTCGCGGCGCAGACCGACACCGCCGGGCTGCTCTACCTCACCGTAGCAGTGGCCCGGGCTGCCGGTGGCAGCCTCGCGCTGGCCGGCTACCCGGCGTTTGTAGGCGCGCCCGCCGCCGGCCCGGCGCAGCCCGCGGAGCATCTGCGCGAAGTGAGCGAACCGGCGCTGGCGACGGTGGTGGCGCGTGCGCTGCGCAACTACCTGGCGGCATCCTCTGGAGAGCTCGCGGCCGACCTGGCCGGTGGCGCGCTCGTGTCGCTGCCTGGCATGCCCCTGACACTCGAGTCGGTGCAGCGCCTGGACTGGGCTCCGGGCGCGAGCTCGGTCTTGGCGACCGTCGCGGCGCAGGATGCGCACGGCGTTCGCTACACGCTCGCCTACGAACTGGACGTCGTGCGTGAGCAGGGTCGCTGGGAGATCTCAGCCGTGCAGATGGACCCCGATGCGTAGATCCGGATGCGTAGATCCGGATGCGTAGATCCCGAACTCGAGGAGGAGCGATGAAGACGCGACGTCTCTGCTGTGGGCCGCTTGCGCTGCTGCTGACGGGCATGTGTCTCGTCGTGGCGCCCCCGGCGGCATTCGCGGAGGTCTCGACCACCAGCTCCACATCCGCGCCGGCCGCGACTACTGGCGAAAGCGGAGGCAGCTCGCTGGAAGCGGCGGCCGCGAAGGCCGGGAACACCGGCCGCGCGGTCGCGATGAGCCTGATCGGCCTCGCGTTTGCGGTGGCCGCGACGGTGCTGGCATTCCGGCGGGACTTCAAGGAGGCGGCTGGCGTGTTCGCGGTGGGAATCGTCTCGGTGCTGCTGGCGACCCCCGCCGGCGTGAGCCTGCTGCGCGACACGGTCACGTCGCTGTTCGGGGCACAATGAGCGAGATCCGCTCCTACCGCCGCGTGTTCGATCTCGAGCGGCGGATCTACAGCATCGATCGCCTGCGCCTGAACCCGGGAGGCGTGCCCGTGCGCGGCGTCGTGTACTTCCTCGCGCTGCTCGCGTCGGGACTGCTCGCTGCCGAGCTGCCGCTCGCTGGTGTGCTTGCGCGCACGATCCCCTGGTACCTGCGCGACGTCGCACTTCCGGCTGCGGGTGCCACTGTGCTGAGCGCGCTCCGGCTCGAGGGGCGCACGTTCCACCTGGCTGCGTACGCGCTCGTGCGCTACGGGATCGGGCCTCGGCGGCTGGCGGGCATGCGCCGTTGCGCGGCAGTCGGCGTGCGCTGGCGGCCAGAGGAGATCCTGATGCTCCCGGACGGGTCCGACAGCCGTCTGCGTCAGCTTCGCTACACCGGGCCGGGGACGGTGCTCGTATCGGTTGAGCACGAGCGGTGTGGACGTGCGATCGAGCGGGGGTCCAGTGCCATCGCCCGCCCTGGGCTGCGCTCGACCCTGACGCTGCGCGAGCTCGAAGGGGCGCGCTCGCTCGACCGCGGTCAGGTGATCGCGCTCGGGGCGGGCATGAGGCTGCGCGTTCGATCGAGCGGGCCGAGGAGCGGTTGAGCGGTGCCGGCGCCGATCGCCTTTGTCTACGGGAACTGCGTGTTCGCCACCGGTCTTGACGACGGGTGGGCGGCCTTCGCGGTGCCTGACCAGCTCCTATGCCTGGCTGAGCGATGAGGGCAAGCGCGCCCGCTTCCTCGGGTTGATCGCCGCGCTCGAAGCGATTGAGGCGGACGTGCAGGTCCTGCGTGTCGGCCGGCGGTGGGAGCCGGAGCGCTACGCCCTCGCGCTGCGCGAGGAAGCCGACGCGGGCGGGCTCGCTGCGCAAACGCATGCGCGCGCTCGAGCGCGCTACATCGAGGAGCAGGCGCGCCATCTCGGCGAGGTCGGCGTGGCGCAGCCGGCGGTGTTCATTATGGTGAGCCTGCGCGAGCCCGAGCGCGACGTCGCCTCCTATGTCTCGCGCGCCGCGGGACAGCATCCGCAGGAGTGGTGGAGGAGTCTCAGGCGGGCGTTTGCGTTGCGTGACCGGCGAGTCCTGAGCGCATCGGAGCTGGAGCGGGCGAGGGCCCACGCGGATCATGCGCACGCGCGCCTCGAGAGCTTCCTGCCGGTCCGCCAGGCGCGCGGCGTCGAGCTGCAGTGGCTCGTGCGCAGGGCGTTCTGCAGGGGGCTTGGCGAGCCGGTGCTCGACGGGCTGCACGAGCCACGCGCACTCGTGTTCGAGCGCAACGGAGAGGCCGTGCTCGCTCCGCTCGAGGGCGACGTGATGCGGTGGGCCGACGGCTACGTCGAGAACCGTGGCAGAGCTTTGAAGATCGAATCCGAGCTCGGCACGAGTTGGCAGGCACAGCTGGTCATGGGTGCGCTTCCAGAGCGCGTGCAGTTCCCGGGAGCCGGCGCGGAGCTGATGTTCGCTCCGTCTGAAAGCCTGCCGTTCGGCATCGACCTGTCGCTGAATGCGCGCTTTCTGCCCAACGAGCTGGCATTGCGGATCGCCCGCCGGCGGATCCAGGACGCCGACCAGATCGTGCGCGCCGAGTCGGTCGGCGAACAGGGCGTCTCCGACCTCGGCTATGAGCGCACGCAGGAGTCGCGCGACCTGCTCGCCTACCTGCAGGCATCGAGCAAGCCGCCGCTGCTTCGTGCGACGCTGGCGATCGCCGTTGCCGGTGCAGACGAGCAGCAGTTGGAGGAGCGTGTCGAGCTGTGCAGGCGCGCCTACGGGGAGATTCGCCTGCACCGCCCGCTTGGCGATCAGCTGCAGCTGTTCTTCCAGCACCTGCCGGGCCAGCGAACGAGGCTGGCGGGCTACGACGACACGCTGACCCCCGAGCAGGTGGCAGCGATGATGCCGACCGCCACCCACGCGGTGGGATCGCGCCGGGGCTTCTATCTGGGCCACACGCTATCGGGCTCGCGCCAGCCGGTCACCTTCAACCTGCGCGAGGGATCCGACAGCAACCGCAACGCGACGATCCTCAGCGTCGGTGCGCTCGGCTCCGGCAAGACGACGCTGGCGCAGAAGCTCGAGTACGAGGGGTTCCTTCAGGGCGCCAGGGTCGTCGACTGCGATCCGAAGGGCGATCACCGCTTTCACCTGTTGCCGGATGTAACGGAGCACGTGGAGTGCGTGACGCTGCGGCCGGACCCGGCGCTGCGCGGCATGCTCGATCCGCTGCGCGTCGCGCCCGTCCACCTGCGCCAGGACGCGGCGGCTTCGTTTCTGCGTGACCTGCTGCCGGGGCGCGCCGATCCCGCATGGGAGACAGCGGTGGTTGGGGCGGTCGATCGCGTCCTGACCCGCTCGTGCGATCCGACCTGTCGTGAGGTCGTTCGCGCGCTCGAGCAGGGGGACGAGACAGATGTCAAGGTCGGCAAGGCGCTCGACGTCTACGCCCGCTCCGGGCTGACGCAGCTCGGCTTCGCCGATCCCGCCGTGAAGCTGCCGCCGGTAGGGGATCGCCAGGTCACATACCTTCCGATCCGAGACCTGCCCGCGCCACCGCCGGGCATGCCGCGCTCGGAGTACTCCCAGGCTGAGCGGGTCGGCGAGCAGATAGTCCGGCTGATCGCGATGTTCGCGATGCACCTGATGGGCTCAGAGCGCGGACGGCTGAAGCTGTTCTCCTTTGATGAGGGCTGGCGACTGCTGAGCGATCCGGTCGGCAGGACGCTGTTGGGATCCCTGCAGCGGATGGGGCGCTCGGAGCTGGCGGTGCCGATAATCAGCACGCAACTGGTGACTGATGCCCTGATCGGCGAGCGCGAGTCGCTCGAGAACCTGATCGGAGCGACGTTCGTGTTCGGGATGCGCTCGCAGGCGGAGGCCGCGCGAGCATTGATGCTCCTCGGGCTCGATCCGCAGGACAGGCGCATGTGTCAGACGCTGCTCGAGCTCGAGGCCGGTCGCTGTCTGTTCCGCGACCACCACGGGCGTGTGGAGCCGATTCAGGTGGATGTGGTGGTGCCGTCGCTGCTGCGCGCCCTCTCCACGACCCCTGCTGCCTGAGTGAGGCGTCGGGCACTCGCGCTGGCGACGCTCGCCGCGTTTGGTGCCGGCGGATGCGGTGCGTCGACCGCGGCGGCGGTTGGGTCGGCGCGCACAGCCGAGCTGGCGGGTGCGGCAGCTGCGTCGAGTGTGCCCGTGCGCTCGCGCGTCTCCGGCAAAAGCGCACCGAGCAGCCCGCCGCTGACGACGCTCGAGGTCGGCGCGGGCCTGAGCGAAGGCGGCGAAGAATCCGCGGCGGGAACGCCGCAGGCCGAGGCCGATCCGCTTGTCAGCAACGGATTGGGAAGTCCTACATGCAAGGCGGCTTTCGTGGGCGAACTGGCCCCGATCAGCAAACGCGACTGCGAAACCTCGGGGTTCGTGGCTGCGGCCGCACCGACCGGGAACTACGGGTTCGACGTCCACATAGACACGGGCGTGCTCAGCATCAACTCGTGGCTGCCGAGCATCACGCAGGACTTGATCGTGACGCCGGTGTGGATGGCGCTGGTGTGGGCGGTGCACGCCCTGGTGGTGATGCTCGAGTGGGGCTTCACGATCGACTTGCTCGACGGCGCCGCGGCGATCGGGGTCGGTAGCGGCCTGCGTGAGATGCAGGACTCCTTCACGGAGCCATGGCTGCCGATCGCGCTGGCGAGCGCATCGGTGACGGCCTTGTACCACGGGCTGATTCGCCGGCGTGTGGCTGAGACGCTCGGCGAGGCGCTGCTGATGGGCACGATGATGGTTGGCGGGATCTGGATCATCACCGATCCCACGGGCACTGTCGGCGTGCTTGGCAAGTGGGCCAACCAGGCGAGCCTGGGAACCCTCGCGGTCGCCGCCAGCGGCTCGCCGGCGGCGCCGAGGCGAGCGCTCGCGGGCGGCCTTGGGACGGTCTTTGCTGCGTCGATCGAAGTGCCCTGGTGCTATCTGGAGTTCGGCGACGTCGGCTGGTGCCGTGAGCCGGGCCAACTTGACCCGCGCCTGCGCGCGGCCGCGCTGCGGATCGCCGCACAGGAGCGCGCCGAGATCGCCTGCACGCCAAGCACCGCCGCGCTGGGGTCGTGCACACCACCGGGCAGCGCGCAGGTGAGGGCGCTCGAGCACAGCGTCGAGCTGCTGCTGGCCGCTCAGAGCAACGGTGCGATCTTCCTTGCGTTGCCCGCGAACGGGCCGGCGCGCAACTCGATCAACGACGAAGGCTCGCTGCTGCGTGCGCTGTGCCAGAGCAACGAAGCGAGCGATTGCCGTGGCCCAACCGCTGCGCAGGCGGAGTTCCGCACCAGCGGCGACACATGGTTTCGATTGGGCGGCCTCGTGCTCATAGCGGGTGGCCTGCTGGGCATGTTGCTGCTGCTTGGGTTCGTCACGCTGCAGCTGCTGCGGGCCGCGGCCTTCAGCCTGCTGTATCTGCTGCTGGCGCCCGCGATGGTGCTGGCGCCTGCTTTCGGTGAGGGCGGCCGGGCGCTGTTTCGCCGCTGGGCGCTGCAGCTGCTCGGGGCGGTCGTCTCGAAGCTGATGTTCTCGTTCCTGCTCGGTGTACTCCTGGCGGTGCTTGCGATCCTGGCCCAGCTGGACGCGCTGGGCTGGTGGACTCAGTGGTTGCTGATGTCGGTTTTTTGGTGGGGCGCGTTCACCCATCGCCATCAGGCTTTCGGGGTAGCCGCAGGCGCCTTCGTTGAGCGTGCGTCGACGCCCGAGCGGGGCCCGCGCCGCTCGCTCGCCCGTAGGGTGGGCGGGGCGCTCGAGACGCCGATCAAGGGAATCGCCGTCGCTCGGATCGTGAAAGACCGATTCGCCAAGCAGGCGAGCGAGCAGCAGGCGCGTGGACGGGCCGGTGTTGGCGGCGAGCTCGCGAGGGCTGGAGCGGAGGAGCAGGTGCTGCGCACGCTCGAGAGCGGACGGCGCGAGGCGAGCGCGCGCGCCGCCGCGGCGCCGGAGACTCAGCGCGAGATCGCGGGCAAACGCGGACAGCTCCAACGCGTGGCGGGCGCGCGCCGAGACGCGCTCGCGGCCGGCGACCTGCGCCGGGTGGCCGAACTGACGCGGCGGGAAGCCCGCGTGCGGGGCGAGCTCGAGCGTGAGCAGTCCGCGCTGAGCGCCGCGCAGCGGACTGCGCGCGACGGGGAGCAGGCCCAGCGTCGAACGGGGGAGACGCACACGCGCGAGCGTCGCGCGGCACAGGCGCGCTTCTTGGATGCTCAGGCGAGGTTGCCCTCGAGCTCGCAGGCGCACGGCGGCGGTGAACGGCGCGACTACACGGCACTTGCCGGCCTCGCGGGATACGGGCGCCAGGAGTACCGGCAACTGGACGCACGCCGGCAGCGCGCGGCACGACTCGAGATCGACCGCGAGTTGGCGCTGCGCCGCGAGCTCGGCGAGACGGTGAAACCGCTTGCCTCAGATATGGGAGCGAGTCGTGTCGGTGGGCGCGAGCGGCGCAAGCAGGGCCGCCCTGATGCGAGCGCTGGGAGCTACCAGCGCTCGAGCGTGATGCGAGACGCTCACGAGGTCGCGGCGCGACGCAAACGCCAGCTCGGCAAAGATCGGCCGTGAACGCGGGGTCGGCTGTCGCCAGAGCTCGTGGACAGCGTTTTGGCGCGGGCTTGATCGTCGCCGGGGTGGGTGGCCTGGTGCTCGTCGCGTTCGTGCTCATAGTCGCGGTCGCAGCCCTCGGCGGAGCATCGTTCGAGACCGGCAGCGAGCCATTGGAAGCCCAGAGTGACGGCGTCTCGGCACTGGCCGAGAGAGAAATCCCGCCGCTGTACCTGCGCCTCTACGAGCAGGCGGCGCGGCGCTATGGACTGGACTGGACGGTTCTCGCCGGGATCGGCAAGGTCGAGTGCGACCACGGTCGCAGCCCGGCTCCGTCGTGTACGCGGGAGGGCGCAGTCAACGCAGCCGGCGCGGGCGGGCCGATGCAGTTCCTCGCTTCAACGTGGGCGACATATGGAGTCGACGCCGCCGGCGCGGGGTCACCGAATCGGTGGGATCCCGCGGACGCGATCTACGGGGCCGCCAACTACCTCCGTGCCTCCGGCGCGCCCTCCAACTACGAGCGCGCGATCTTCGCCTACAACCACGCGGACTGGTACGTCGCCGAGGTCGAGCGCTGGGCGTGGAGGTACAGCGAGACGTCCACCTCGTCGGGCGCCCAAGCATGGTTCGCGAGCGATGGCGCCAAAGCAAGAGCGGAAGGGTCGGAGAACATGGAAGCGTCGGAAGGCGCGGAAGCTCCGGAAGGCGCGGATCTGCGCCTGCGTGGCGAGAGCCCTACGCCGGTGCGCTTCATTGCTGGCCAACACGCTGAGCTTGACCCTGGCGACGGGCACCTCGCACTGGTGCCCGCGGGCGTACCAGCGGTTGTGCAGGCGATGGTCGTGGCGGGAAACGAGCTGCGAGGAGCTGCCGTATGGACCCGGCGGGCATCCCGACCCGCTGGGGGCATCCGAAGAGGATTGCTCGAGCACCGTCAACTACGTCCTCTACCGCTCCGGTGTGCGTCCGCTCGCGGAAATCCTCCGCGATAACCCCCTGGCTCAGGACTACGTCAGCTGGGGAGAGCCGGGCCCGGGGCGGTGGGTGACCATCTACGCGAGCGCGAGTCCCGAACCGCACGTCTTCATGACGATCGCGGGCCTTCGCCTCGACACGAGCCACAACGGCACTGACGTTGGTCCGAATCGCTTCGAAAACGGCCCTCGCTGGCGGATCCTCGACCACCTCCCGACCTGGGCGCACTGGTCTGTGCGCCATCCGCCGGGGCTGTAAGGTGCCGAGCATGGCTGCCCGCAAGGTGAGCTACCTGCTGGTAGGCGGAGGCCTCGCCTCCGCCAACTGCGCGCGCTGGCTGCGCGAGGAAGGCGCGGAGGGCGAGGTGCTGCTCATCGGCCGCGAGCCCGATCCGCCGTACAACCGCCCGGAGTGCTCGAAGGGCTACCTGCGCGGCGAGGAGACCCGCGAGGAGCCGCAGTTTCGGCCGGCTGACTGGTGGGGCGAGCAGGACATCGAGCTGCTGACGCGCACGAGCGTCACAAGCCTCGACCTGCGGTCGCGCACCGCGACGCTCTCGACCAAGGACGAGGTCTCCTTCGAGAGCGCGCTGATCGCGACGGGTGCCAACGTCCGCCGCCTGAACGTGAGCGGCTGCGAGCTCGAGCAGATTCACTATCTGCGCACGCTTGGAAACGCTGACGCGATCCGGGCGGGGGTGGCAGAGGCACAGGAGATCGTGCTGATCGGCGGCTCGTTCATCGCCTGTGAGGTGGCGGCGTCGCTGACGCTGATGGGCAAGAGCTGTACGGTCGTGATGCAGGAGCAGGCGACGTTCGAGCGGAACTTCGGCCCTCGCTGCGGGCGCTTCTTCCAGGAGCTGCTCGAATCGCACGGCGTCAGCTTCCATCCGGCCGACGAGCTCGAGCGCTTCGAGGGCGATACTCAGGGGGGCGCAGGCGAGCGTGTCGCCAAGGTCATCACGCGCGGCGGCCTGGAGCTGGCGGCGGACGCGGTCGTGGTCGGCGCGGGCGTCAGCCCGGACGTGCAGCTTGCGCAGAAGGCGGGTCTCGAGATCGGCGAGCGTGGCGGGGTGCGCTGCTCCTCGCGTCTCGAGAGCTCAGCCCCCGGCGTGTATGCAGCAGGGGACATCTGTGAGTACGACTCGGTCGTTCACGGCGGCGCGCCAGTGCGCATCGAGCACTGGGACGTTGCCTTCAACCAGGGCAAGACGGCCGCGCTGAACATGCTCGGCAGGGACATCCCCCATGAGGTCGTGCCGTACTTCTACTCGGTGTTGGGCAACTGGGGCGAACTGGAATATGTAGGCCCGGCCTACGACTGGGATCAGGAGATCATGCGCGGATCGTTCGTAGACGGGTCGTTCACGAACTGGTACCTGAAGGACGGTGCCGTCAAGGCGGCGCTCACGTTCGGGCGCGCCGATGACCTCGACACCGCCCGGCGATTGATCGTCGCGGGCGCTCCGCTTGACGAGCGCGAGCGCGCAGCGCTGGGCGACCTCGACTCTGATCTCGCGTCAGTCGGATCCTAGGCCCAAGCGGGGCGGGTGATCGTGGCGATCGTCTCACAGCTCGTGGCGAGCGCCTCGCCGATCGCAGCCGGCGTACCGCGGTTCACGCGCGAAGCTCAGCACCTGCTGCGCGCCCCCGGCCTGTTCGACTGGTCGACCGTCACGCTGCTCGCGCTGGCCGTCTACGTCTATGCGGTCGAGGTCGAGAGCGCGAACTGGAGCGTGGTGCTCGCGGGACTCGCGTTCTGGCTGATGGATTGGGTCAACGAGATCATCAACGCGCTCGTCCTGCACTTCAACGGCCATGCCGCGTTGTGGACGGTCACGGGCCGCAGCAGCTTCGTGATCCTGATCGGGCTGACGGTCGAGATCTCGCTGTTCTTCGCGATCAACGGCGTCGTGTTTGCAAAGCTGCTCGCGGCCGATCGATCCGCGCGGATCCTCGGCCTGCCCAACCGCTGGGCGATGTCGATCGGGCTCTCGCTCGTGTCCGTCGGCGTTGAGTTGCTGCTGCACGCCGACGGCGTGTTCCACTGGTACTACTGGTGGTGGAACGTCGCGAGCTTCCCGGTGATCGTGGTGTTCGGCTACCTGACGTTCTACGTCGTCGCGTTCACGGTGCACGACATGCCGCGGCGTGCGCGCCAGCTCCAGTTCGTCGGTGGGTTGGCCACGATCGACCTGATCGCGGGCCTCGTGTTCGGGCCACTGCTGGGCTGGATCTAGGCATCGCCGTTGCGAGGCGATGCGAAGCCCGTCGCCGGGCGCGCCAGCTCGTGCGAGGAGATCACGCGGTCGATCAGCCCGTACTCGCGCGCCTGCTCGGCCGTGAAGTAGCGGTCGCGGTCCATGTCGTCATGGACGCGCTCGAGCGACTGGCCGCTGTGGCGGGCGTAGATCGCATCGACGTGCTTGCGCAGCTCGAGCGTCTCGCGCGCGTGGATCTCGATGTCCGCCGCCTGGCCTTCGAAGCCGCCCGAGGGCTGGTGGATGAGGATGCGGCTGTTGGGGAGCGCCATGCGCTTGCCCGGCGCGCCGCTGGCGAGCAGCAGCGAGCCCATGCTCATCGCCACGCCGAAGCAGATCGTCTGCACGTCGGGCTTGATGAACTGCATCGTGTCGTAGATCGCCAGGCCGGCGTAGACGCCACCGCCGGGCGAGTTGATGTACAGCGAGACGTCCTTCTCGGTGTCCTCGCTCTCGAGATGCAGTAGCTGCGCGACTACGAGGTTCGCGATCTGGTCATCGACGGGGCTGGCGAGGAATACGATGCGCTCGTTCAGCAGTCGTGAGTAGATGTCGAACGAGCGCTCGCCACGTGCGCTCTGCTCGACGACCATCGGGATCAGTGGCATCTGGGCTATCCTTTCGACAACTTATTGGTTGTCAAGGCACAATAGCAACCAAACGGTTGTCAACGGAGGTGGTCATGGCGGTAACGCGAGAGATCGATGTCGAGGCATCGCCCGAGGAGGTGTTCGAGGCGCTCGTCACCGAGGAGGGCCGCGAGCGTTGGCTGTCCGAGCCCGAGCGCGAGATCCACGTCGAGGTGCTCGACGCCCCGCATCGCCTCGTCTGGTGGTGGGCGGGGGTGGAGCAGCCCGCGACGCGAGTCGAGTTCCTGATCGTGGCGGGCAGCGAGCCCGAGCAGCCCACGCGCGTGGTGGTGACCGAGAGCGTGCCTTCGTTCCCGATCGCGATGCTCGCAGCGAGCTTCCAATGGGTGCTCGCTTGAACGACGCCGTGGGGCCGGTGTTCGCGGCCCTCGCCGATCCGACCAGGCGACTGATGGTCGAGCAGCTGCTGCGCGAGGAGACCACGAGCGTGCCCGCGCTCAGCGCCGTGCTGCCGATCACCCGCCAGGCCGTCGCCAAGCATCTCGCGGCGCTCGACCACGCCGGGTTGGTGGAGCGCGCCCCGGCGAGCGGGCGTGAGGTTCGTTACCGGCTGCGGGCGGGAGCGCTGACTCCGGCTACAGCTTGGCTGGAGGGCGCGGAAGCTGCTTGGGAGCGGCGACTGCTGAGCCTCAAGGACGCGGTCGAGAGCGGTCAGTCGCGGTGAGGCGGAGCGCCGCCGCCCTTGGCGCTGCGCTGGGCGCGCTCGCACTCAGCGGCTGCGGGCTCGACGTCGGCTCGCCGCCGAGCACCGTCAAGCTCGTGATCAGCCGCGACTTCGGCAGTCGCGTGCTGCGCCGCACCGGCGCGCTGCGCACGAGTGGCGGCGAGAGCATCCTGCGGCTGCTGCGGCGCAACGCCACGGTCGCCACCGGTCCCGGCGGGCGTCGCGTGCAGGCGATCGACGGCGTCCCCGGCGGCGATCGAGCGGTCTCGGCGTCAGGCACTGAATGGGTGTACTACGTCAACGGCGTGCAGGCCGCCAAGGGGCCCGCGGTGACGCGCGTGCAGCCGGGCGATCACGTCTGGTGGGATCTGCACGACACGAGCCAGGTCGAGCATACGCAGGCGGTCGTCGGCTCGTTCCCCGAGCCGTTCCTCAACGGCTACGAAGGCAAGCGGCTGCCGGTGCGCATCGAATGCGCTTCGTCCTCACGCGCCTGCGCCACGGTCACCGCGAGCCTGCGGGCGTCCGGCGTGCCGGCGGCGGTCGCCGCGATCGGCAGCGGCGGCGCTCCGGAAACGCTGCGCGTGATGGTCGGCCCGTGGTCGCATCTGAACGGCGACCTCGAGGCTGAGGGCATCGGGCACGGGCCGCGCGAAAGTGGCGTCTACGCGCGCTTCTCGGAGCGCGGGCAGGTGCTGACGCTGCTCGACGAACAGGGCGAAGCGGTGCGCACGCTGAGTGGCGATGCGGGACTCGTAGCGGCCACCAAGGCCACCAAGGAAGCACCGGTGTGGGTGATCACCGGTACCAATGCAGCCGGCGTCGAGCTCGCCGCGCGCGCGTTCAACCGCAGCGCGCTCGAAGATCACTTCGCCGTCGCGCTCGAACCTGCCGGCGCGATCCCGCTGCCGGCTGGCGTCGCGAGCGCGCCCTGAGCGCCAGCGCTCCCTCGCGATCCCGCTGCCGGCTGGCGTCGCGAGCGCGCCCTGCGCCAGTGCTCGCTCGACACCTGTTAGTGGCCCTTTAGCGAACGTCATACCCTTGTGGCAGTGACCGAACACGCATACACGGCCAGCGCGATGCCGAGGCGCCAGCTGGTCGGTCGTTTTGAGCCGCGCCGTGGAGCGGCCGCTCCGCTTGGCGTGGCGGCCCTGTGCGTGCTCGCGATGACGCTGGTGTGGGCGGTCGCCGAGCTGATACCGGCCGTGCAGTGGAAGGACGCGGTCGTGCTGCACGATTTCACGCTGCTGAGTGGGCCACGGGTGGATGGACCGACGCGTTTCCTGCTGCACCTGCTCAATCCGCTGCAGTTCGTGCTGTGGGGCGTCGCGCTGATGGCGCTTGCGGTCGCCCGCGAACGACCGCGGGTCGCGCTTGCGGTCGCGGCGGTGATGGGGCTCGCACCGTTGACGGCCGAGATGCTCAAGCCGTTGCTCGCGCATCCGCACCTGTCGGTCGGCGGCGTCTACATCGGCGCCGCGTCCTGGCCGAGCGGTCACGCGACGGCCGCGCTCGCGCTGGTGTACGCGGCGCTGCTCGTCGCACCCTCGCGGATGCGCCCGCTGGTCGCGTGCATCGGCGCCGTGTTCGTGCTCGCCGATCGGCTGTGCGCTGCTGATCCTCGCCTGGCACATGCCCAGCGACGTGCTCGGCGGCTACCTGACCGCGACGCTGTGGGCGGCGCTCGCGCTGGCGGCGCTGCGCTACTGCGACCGACGCTGGCCGCCGCGCGTCCAGCGTTAGTGCGCGCCCGGCTCCCATAGGGGCTCGGTCGTCTCGCCCTCGCTCGGGGTCATGTTGGTGGCGCGGCTGAGGATGAACAGCAGGTCCGAGAGCCTGTTGAGGTAGCGCACGACCTCGGGGTTGACGTCCGCGCCCACGGCGATCGTGCGGCGCTCGGCGCGGCGGCAGACGGTCCGGCACACGTGCAGATGCGCCGCCGCCGGCGTTCCCCCGGGGATCACGAAGGAGCGCAGCGGCTCGAGTGTCGCGTTGACCTCGTCGCAAGCCTGCTCCAGCCACTGCGTGTAGTCCGCGCCGACGCGCAGCCGTGCTCGTGCGTGCTTCTCAGGCGCGGCCTCGGCCGATGCCTGCGACGCAACCGCCTCGCCGCCGGCGGGACTCGGCACCGACAGGTCGGCGCCGACGTCGAGCAGATCGTTCTGCACGCGCCGCAGCCATTCGGCGAACTTCACGGCGAGACCGGGCTGAAGCAGCGCGACGCCAAGTGTCGCGTTGAGCTCGTCGACCGTGCCGTAGGCCTCCACGCGTGGGTGCAGCTTGGAGACACGGCTCATGTCGCCGAGGTGCGTCTCGCCGTCGTCGCCGAGCTTCGTGTAGATGCGGGTCAGATTGACTGTCATGCCAAATCCGGCCGCTGGCCGGCTCCTTGGAGGTCATCGGCCGCCTCCTGGCGGCCTTCGACGGCCTTTGGCCTGCTGCTCCAGGATCGAGTCTCGCATACCGCGCTGCGCGTCATGCGTGTGATCGGATACGTTCTCGCACCTCGTATGAGGATCGGTGTTCCGAAGGAGACGGCGGCGGGCGAGCACCGGGTGGCGCTGGTGCCCGAGGTCGTGAGCAAGCTGAAGGCCAGTGGCCTCGACGTGGTCGTCCAGAGCGAAGCGGGCGCGGACGCGATGCTGACCGACGCCGCGTTCACCGACGCGGGCGCGCAGATCGCCAAGGACGCCGCAGAGGTGTGGCACAGCGACGTGGTCGTCACGATCGCGCCGCCGGACCCGCAGGCGATCCGCGGGCTTGGGTCCGGCTCGATCCTGATCGGCTTCCTGGCGCCGCTCACGAGCCCGCAGACGACGCGCGCGCTCGCCGATGCGAAGGCGACGGCCTTCGCGATGGAGGCGATCCCGCGGATCTCTCGCGCGCAAGCGATGGACGCGCTGTCCTCGCAGAGCAACGTCGCCGGCTACCGCGCGGCGCTGCTGGGCGCAGAGGAGATGGGCCGCTTCTACCCGATGCTGATGACTGCCGCCGGCACGATCCCGCCAGCCAAGGTGCTGGTGCTGGGCGTTGGTGTCGCGGGGCTGCAGGCGCTGGCGACCGCCAAGCGCCTGGGAGCGCGCACGACCGGCTATGACGTCCGTCCCGAGGTCGCAGAGCAGGTCGAATCGCTCGGCGCGCAGTGGCTCGACCTCGGCCTCGAGGCCAGCGGCGAGGGCGGCTATGCGCGCGAGCTCACCGACGAGGAGCGTGCTCGCCAGCAGCAGGCGCTGACCGACGCGATCAAGGGCTTTGACGTGGTGATCACGACCGCGCTCGTGCCGGGGCGCCCCGCGCCGAGGCTCGTGACCGCGGAGGCGGTCGAGGGCATGAAGCCGGGATCGGTGATTGTCGATCTGGCCGGCGAGGCGGGTGGCAACTGCGAGCTGACCGAGCCCGGGGAGACCGTCGTACGCCACGACGTCAAGATCGTCTCGCCGCTGAACCTGCCGGCGAGCATGGCCGAGCACGCCTCGCAGCTGTTCGCGCGCAACGTGCAGGCGCTGCTCGACCTGTTCGTCGACGAGCACGGCGCGCTGCAACTGGACTTCGACGACGAGATCGTCAAGGGCGCGTGCATCGTGCGCGACGGCGAGATCGTCCATCCCGGCGCGAAGGCCGCTGTGGAAGCGGCCGGGGGAGACGCGTCCTAGATGGTTCTCGCGAGCACGCTCACGACCAACCTCGCGATCCTCGTGCTGGCCGGTTTTATCGGCTTCGTGGTGATCTCCAAGGTGCCGAACACGCTGCACACGCCGCTGATGTCGGGTACCAACGCGATCCACGGGATCGTGCTGCTCGGCGGCCTGCTGATCGTGGGCCTGTCGGGTAACGGCACGTTCAACGAGGTCATCCTCGTGATCGCGATTGCCTTCGGCACGATCAACGTCGTCGGGGGCTTCCTCGTCACCGATCGCATGCTCGAGATGTTCAAGTCAAAGCCAAAGCAGGACGGGGAAGACGGCGCCAAGCGCAAGGGCGACGACGGCAGGGGAGCGGCGTCGTGAGCGGACTCCCCCTGGCCACGTCCTTCCTGCAGCAGGAGAGCTTCCTGGACGTCCTCTACATCATCGCCTTCGCGCTGTTCATCCAGGGCCTGCGCGGCCTGTCCGGGCCGACGACCGCGGTGCGCGGCAACCGCATCGGCCGCGGTCGGCATGGCGATCGCGGTGATCGCGACGCTGCTGAACCACGACGAGGGCAACTGGGGGCTGATCGCACTCGGAATCGCGCTCGGGGCCGCCGTCGGCGTGCCTGCGGCGCGACAGGTGAAGATGACCGCGATGCCGCAGATGGTCGCGCTGTTCAACGGCGTCGGCGGCGGTGCCGTGTTCCTGATCTCGTGGTCGGAGTTCAGGCGCTATGGCTTGAGCTACGGCTCGTACTTCGTGACCCACACGTTGAGCGTCGAAGGGCACGTGGTGGGGGCCGTCAACCGCTCCGTCGGCGGCGTGCCGACGTACGTGGCGATCTTCTCGGTGTTCGCGGCGATCGTCGGATCGGTGTCCTTCTGGGGGTCGAACATCGCCTTCGGCAAGCTCCAGGAAATCCTGCCCGGCCGCCCGATCTCGCTTGGCGGCGCGCAACAGATCGTCAACCTGCTGCTGGCGATCCTCGCCGTCGCGGCCGGGATCGACCTCGTCGCCGGCGCACACTCCGAACTCGTGTTCATCGGCATGCTCATCTGCGCGGCGCTGCTCGGAAATGCGGTCGTGCTGCCGATCGGCGGCGCGGACATGCCGGTCGTGATCTCGATGCTGAACGCCTTCACCGGGCTTTCGGCGGCGGCCACCGGAATCGCGCTGAACAACCCGGCGCTGATCGTCGCCGGCATGATCGTCGGAGCGTCCGGCTCGATCCTCACGAACCTGATGGCGGTCGCGATGAACCGCTCGATCCCGTCGATCATCGCGGGCGGCTTCGGCGGCGGCGGCGCGGTCGCGGGCGCAAGCGGCGCGGGCGAGCACGCGGGCACCGTGCGCTCGACCAGCGCCGCCGACGCGGCGATCCAGCTCGCGTACGCCAACCGCGTGGTGATCGTGCCCGGCTACGGCATGGCGGTCGCCCAGGCCCAGCACGCGGTGCGCGAGCTGACCAAGGAGCTGGAGAAACGCGGGGTGGAAGTCTCCTATGCGATCCACCCGGTCGCGGGGCGCATGCCCGGGCACATGAACGTGCTGCTGGCGGAGGCCGACGTGCCGTATGACCAGCTCAAGGAGATGGACGACGCCAACCCGGAGTTCCAGCGGACGGACGTCTCGCTGGTGATCGGCGCCAACGACGTGACCAACCCCGCTGCCCAGAACACTCCGTCCTCGCCGATCTTTGGCATGCCGATCCTCGAAGTCTCCAAGAGCCACTCGGTGATCGTGATCAAGCGCTCGATGAACCCCGGCTTCGCGGGCATCGAAAACGAGCTTTACTACGAGCCCGAGACGACAATGCTGTTCGGTGACGCCAAGGCGGCGGTTAGCGAGATCACCGCCGAGCTCGCCCACATCTAGCCGCGTCTTCGGCTCGTCGGCCCGCCACCGGGCCGCTGCTGCGAGACTGCGCACGTGATCGAGCGCAGCCAGGCTCTTGCGGCTCTCGCGCAGGACGAGTTCGACGTCGTCGTCGTCGGCGGCGGCATCACGGGCGCGGGCGTCGCCCTCGACGCTGCCGCGCGCGGCTACAGCGTCGCGCTGCTCGAGCGCGCCGACTTCGCCTCTGGCACCTCCAGTCGGTCCAGCAAGCTCGTCCACGGCGGCCTGCGCTACCTGCAGAACTTCGATCTCGGCCTCGTGCGCGAGGCGCTGCTCGAGCGCCAGCTGCTGGTTGCGCTCGCACCGCATCTGGTCAAGCCGCTGCCGCTCGTGGTGGCGGCATTCGAGGGCGCGCACCCCGACCGGCTCGTCGGCGTCGGGCTGAACCTCTACGACGTGATGTCCCGCGACCGGCGGCGACGGGGTGAGACCTGGAGCCCGGAGCGCCACCGCGTGATCTCGGGCGAGGAAGTGCTCGAGCTGTTGCCGGCGCTCGCGGCGCGCGAGCCCACCAGCGGCTATCTGTTCTATGACTGCCAGACGGATGACGTGCGCCTCGTGCTGACGGTGCTCGGCGAGGCGGAGCGCTTCGGCGCCGTCTGTGCCAACCGCCTCGACGTCACCGGCCTGCTCGAGCACGGCGGTCGCGCCGGTGGCGTTCAGGTGCGAGACACCGAGAGCGGCGAGTGCTTCGAGGTGCGTGCCGCGAACGTCGTCAACGCGACCGGCGTGTGGGCGGATCAGCTGCGTCCCAACGAGCTGCGCGAGGAGGCCGAGCTGCCGCGCATCCGGCCGAGTCGCGGCACGCATGTGACGATCCGCCACGAGGACCTGCCGCTGGTCGGCGGGGCGATCGTGCCGGCCGGGGGCGGACGCACGATCTTCGCGCTGCCCTGGCTCGGGCATACGCTCGTCGGCACCACCGACAACGACTACGAGGGTCCGCTCGAGCACATTAGGCCCTCGTCCGATGACGTCGACTACCTGCTGGCGGCGGTCAATGGCTTCTTCGGCACCGAGCTCGGTGCCGCTCAGCTCACGGGCGCGTTCGCCGGCGTGCGCCCTCTGATCTCGACGGGCGACCCGAAGAAGTCGGTCGACATCTCGCGCAAGTCCGAGCTGTATGAGACGTCGTCCGGGATGATCACGATCACCGGCGGCAAGCTCACGACCTGGCGGCGGATGGCCAAGATGACCGTCGACCGCCTCGTCGAGCGCGACGCGCGCGACGCTCCCTGTCGCACGCACGAGATTCCGCTTGGGCAGGCGATCGCGGTCGAGGAGCTGCCGCGTGTGGAGGGAGTTCCCGAGGCCTCCTACCAGGCGCTCGCCTCGCGCTACGGCTATGCCGCGCGTCAGGTGCTCGCGCTTGCGGCCGAGCGCGGAGAGCTCGCGCAGCCGATCGTGGCAGGCTTGCCCGACCTGCTCGCGGAGGCGGCGCTCGCCGCGCGCAACGAGCAGGCGCGCAGTATCGGCGACGTGCTCCTGCGACGCACCCGCCTCGGGCTGCTGGCGGCGCGCGAGCTGACCAGCGCCGAGCCGCTCGAGCAGCTCGCGCCGGGCGCCGGCGCCTCAGAGCACGCGCCTCCGGTGCGGCGCGTGGGCGAGACGCTGGCACGCGAGCTACGCTGGAGCGCCGAGCGGCTTGAGCTCGAGCTGACACGCTTCGCCGAGGAGGCTGCCGCCGAGGGAATCGACGCTGGCGCTGCGCGCGAGCCGGCAGTCGACGGGGACTCAGGCCCGCGCGCGACAGCCGCGCCGTGAGCGTGTCTCCCCCGACAGCTACGCCGTGAGCGCTCCCCGTTACCGTCTGCGAGCTTGCGAGCTGACGCTCGAGCTCGGCACGCGGCCCTGGCTGATGGGAATCGTCAACGCCTCCCCGGACTCCTTCAGTGACGGTGGGCGCTACAACAGCCTGCAGGCGCAGGTGCAGCTGGCGGGCGAGCTGCTCGACGCCGGCGCAGACATCCTGGACGTCGGCGGCGAGTCGGCCTCGACCGGGCGCCCGGCGGTCGATGTCAACGAGGAGATCGCGCGCGTGGTGCCGCTCGTCGAGCGGCTGGCCGGCGATCTGGGCGCGCTGGTGTCGGTCGACACCTACAAGCCCGCGGTCGCGCGCGCCGCCCTGGCGGCGGGCGCAAGGATCATCAACGACGTCAGCGGCCTGCGCGAGCCCGAGCTAGCGGACCTCTGCGCCGACAGCGGCGCGGCGCTGGTGTTGATGCACACGCTCGCGGCCCCGCGCGAACGGCTGCAAGACGCGGAGCTCTACGGCGACATCACCGGCGAGGTGATGAGCTTTCTGCGTGAGCGAATGGAGATCGCGATCGCGCGAGGGCTGGCACCCGAGCAGCTGCTGCTGGACCCGGGGCCAGACTTCTCGAAGACCCCGGCGCAGACGATCCGGCTGCTAGCTGAGGTCGGGCGCCTGCACGAGCTGGGGCGGCCGCTGTTGATGGCGATCTCGCGCAAGGACTTCATCGGTGCGCTCACTGGACGCCCGCCGCGCGAGCGGCTGGCGGGCACCCTGGCCGCGCTCGCGCACGGAGTGCGCCACGGCGCGCATGTCTTTCGCCTGCACGACGTTCCCGCCGCGGCCGACTTCCTGGCGGTGCGTGGCGCGCTCGCACGCGAGACCGAGGCCGGCCGGGACCTCGTGCTCAGCGAGGAGATCCGCCACGAGCGCTTGCGGCCAGACTAGCGTCTCGAGTCTCCTGCACGGGCGCCCCGCGCCCGAGCTCGCCGCGCGAGTCGCTAGGCTGAAGATCATCAACGGGTGCCCGCCGCTGTCCAACGCGGTGGGACGCCAACCGCCCATCACCAAGAGAGAGGGAAGATCTGATGACAGTACTCGCGCGCCCCGAGCTGGAGGCCAGCCCGCTGGCCGACCTGCACGCAATCGCCAACGAGGTGGGGCTGGAGGGCTTCAGACGGCTGCGCAAGGCCGAGTTGATCGACGCGATCCTCGACGAGACTGGGTCTGGCGTAGCGGCCGACGCGCCGGAGGACGAGCATGACGGCTCGAGTTCGGGCAGTGGCTCACGGCCGCGCAGGCGCAGACCGGCTCGCGCCCGTCGCTCGCGCGACGATCTCGGTGGGGGCGCCGAGGCCGCTGACTCCGACGACGACGCGGACGGCTCTGCCGTCTCCTCGGCTGATGCAGACGCGGATGGCGCCGCGCAGCCTCGCCGCAGCCGCCGCCGCGGATCGCGTGGTGGCTCATCTGCGACCGACGCGCCCGCCCGCAACGGGGCTCGCGGTGGCTCGGACACCGATGCCGTCGCGCCCGCGCGCAGCGAGCGTGACGGGGAGCCGGCACAGGACGCTGGGCGCATCGCGGCAGGCGTCGTCGAGGTGCTCGGCAACGGCTCGGCGTTCCTACGCGTCGATCCGCCGGAGCCGAGCGACGAGGACGTCTACATCTCCGCGGCGCAGGTCCGTCGCTGTGAGCTTGTCTCCGGCGATCGCGTCACGGGGCCGGTGCGCACGCCGCGCCGTTCCGAGCGCTACTCGTCGCTGGTTCGCATCGACACGATCAACGGCGCATCGGCCGACTCGGTCTCCGACGGCATCCGCTATGACGAGCTGCTGGTCGACTGGCCGCACGAGCGGCTGGCGCTTGGCTCGAAGGACAAGACCCTGGAGGCGATCGAGTGGATGACTCCGCTCGGGGAGGGCTCGCGCGTTGTGATCGTCGGAGCGCGCCACGCCGGCAAGACCGAGACGCTGCGTCGGTTGTTGGAGGCGATGCAGAGCCGCGCGGAGCTCGATCTCAGCGTCGTGCTCGTCGGCTCGCGCCCCGAGGAGATCTCGCAGTGGCGCGAGGGTCCGGTGGCGCCCCTCGCGGCGCTCACGTTCGCCGCCTCCGCCGACGCCCAGGACCAGGCTGTCGAGCGCGCGATCGACGCCGCCAAGCGCGTCGCCGCCCGCGGCGGCAAGGCGCTCGTGGCGATCGACAGCCTCGACGGGCTGCACCCGCACGCGGCGCGCAAGGCGTTGGCGGCGGCGCGCAACCTGCGCGAGAGCGGCTCGCTGACGGTGATCGCGACCGCCGAGCGCCCGCTCGGTGGTGAGACCACCGTGATCGCGCTGGATGCAACGCTGACCTCCACCGGACAGGAGCCGATCCTCGACCTCGCCAGCAGTGGGACGCTGAAGCCAGAGCTGCTCGTCGGCGAGGACGGCGCCGAGGCGATCACGAAGGCCCGCGCCGCGGCCGTCGAGGCCGCAGCCTAGCGGAGAGGATCCAGCGAGCCCCCCAGGGCGTCGTCCTGGCTATCGCCTGTAGGCGACGCGGCCCCAGCTCGGCTCTGGCGCCAGTTCGATCGGTTCGCCGCCGTGCGTCGAGTCGCCGTCGCGCCCGCCTGTGGGCTGCACGTAGCAGAAGCTGGCGGTCTGCTCGTCGAAGCTGACGGCGAGCTCTCCCTCCTTGACGCGCTGGTCCAGCCACGCGCCTCGGAACACGAGCCGGCGCAGCCAGTGCACGAGCGAGCGCTCGGCCGGGCCGACGAGCTCGGGCCAGCAGTCGTTGACGTGCTCGCCGAGCCCTGACGCGGGATCCAAAATCTCGCCGTTGACGGCGAGGTTGACAAGGTCTTCGAGCTCACCGTCGCCGAGGCGTCCGCCGACGAAGCCGAGCTTCAGCGCCGCCTGCTCGCAGCGCTCGGAGAAGTCCCCCTCGTTGAAGGTGAAGCGCAGCTCGCCGTATTCGAGGACGAAGTCCTCGCCGGAGTCGTAGTTTTCGCGTCGCGCAGTTTCCATTGCCTTTACCGTGGTTCGAAGCAGTCCTGCCAGCGCTCCTGCACGGGTCGTCGGAATCATACGGCGCGTTCCTGCTTTGGCAACTGGGGTGCATG
Source organism: uncultured Solirubrobacteraceae bacterium (assembly GCA_963714285.1). Classification (GTDB taxonomy): domain Bacteria; phylum Actinomycetota; class Thermoleophilia; order Solirubrobacterales; family Solirubrobacteraceae; genus Palsa-744. The sequence continues at coordinate 765,608 of CAVQNS010000004.1, read as the reverse complement.
GGATGTTGCATCGTGGCGAGCGGGTGGGCATCTGTAGCCTCCCGGACCGATGGCACGCCTTTCAGAGCGCGGATTGCGCAAGTCGGTCGGAGTTTCGGGGATGTTCGCGACGGCCTACGGCAACGTCGGATCCTCGATCTACTACGCGCTCGGCCTCGTCGCAGCGCATGCGCTCGGGCTCACGCCGCTGGTGTTCGTGTTCGCCGGGGGGCTGTTCGCGCTGACGGCGAAAACCTACGCCGAGGGCGCCTCGATGTTCCCCGAAGCGGGTGGCTCCTCATCGTTCGCGCGCCACGCCTTTGACGATGTCGTCTCGTTCTTCGCTGGCTGGGCGCTGAGCCTCGACTACATCCTCACGATCGCGATCTCGGCGTTCTTCGTGCCACATTACCTGAGCGCGTTCCCGGGCCTGGGCGCGCTCAAGCACAACCCGGACGACATCTTCGGGGGCCTGATTGTGGTGGCGGCGCTCGCGTGGCTGAACATCCGTGGGCTGGGGGAGTCGGCGAAGCTGAACATCGTCCTTGCCCTGCTCGACCTCTCGACGCAGATCCTGCTCGCGGTCTTGGGCTTCGTGCTTGTCCTGAATCCGCACCTGCTGATCAACCAGATCCACCTCGGATCGGTGCCGACGTGGAAGGAACTGATCTTCGCGCTGTCGCTGGCGATGCTCGCCTACACGGGCATCGAGACGGTCGCGAACATGGCCGAGGAGTCCAAAGATCCCGGCAAGCAGGTGCCAAAGGCCGTCAACCTCGTCGTGCTCGCGGTTCTCGGCGTCTACGCGGGGATCTCGGTCGTCGCGCTCTCGGCGCTACCGGTCCTGCATCACGGCGTCGGCTACAGCGCCGAGCTCAAACAGCACTTCAAGACGCCTGGATATGCGACCTCGCTCGGCGGCTTCTTCGAAAACGACCCGATGCTCGGCGTCGTCGAACACCTCGGGCTGCACGGCACAGTCCTGAAACTTGCCAGGTACTACCTCGGCATCCTCGCCGCGACGATCCTGTTCATCGCGACCAACGCGGGCATGATCGGGATCTCGCGACTTTCCTGGTCGCTCTCCGAGCACCGCCAGCTGCCCCGGCTGTTCTCGCAGCTGCACTCCAAGTACCGGACGCCGTGGTTCACGTTGATCTTCTTCTCGATGCTCGCGAGCACGCTGATCATCTACGGCAACACCGAAGTTCTCGGCAACCTCTACTCGTTCGGCGCGATGCTCTCGTTCACGACCGCGCATGCGGCGATCGTGAGGCTGCGTGTCAGCGATCCAGACCGTGAGCGGCCATACCGCACCCCGTGGGGCGTGCGCATCAAAGGCGCGGTGATCCCGATGGCGGCGGTGATCGGCGGTATTGGCACCGCTGCGGCGTGGGTTGCCGTGACGATCCTGCACACCGAGGCGAAGATCGTGGGGATTCCGTGGATGGTGATCGGGATGGCCGGTTACTACTACTACCGCAAGCGCGAGGGCCTGGATCCGCGCAAGAGCTACAAGATCGAGCATGCGGCGCGCCCCGCGGACTTCGAGGAGCTCGAGTACAGAACGGCGCTGGTGCCGATCTTCGGCGATGACGTCAGCGCCTCCGCGTTGAGCGGCGCCGCCAAGCTGATCGGCGAGGAAGGCATCGTGTACGCGATCTACGTGCTGCCCGTGCCTAGTCAGCTCTCGCTCGAGTCGGGCCTCGAAGAGGAGGAGGCACGTGGCCGTTCAGTGCTGGAGAGCGCCCGCATCCAGGCCCGGCGCAGGGGCATCAAGATCCACACGGGCCTGATTCGCACGCGCAATCCGGGCGCTGCGCTCGTGGAGGAAGCCGAACGCGTCAACTCCGACGTGATCTACTGGTCGACGATTCACGCACCGGCGGGTGAGCAGCGGATCGGCCCGACCGCGGCCTACCTGCTCAGCAAGCGTCCGTGCCGGGTGATCATCGAGACCCAGAACCGCCCCGCGAGCCGCCTGGAGCGCGTGCCGGCCGCTACGTGAGCGCGGCGCGCAGCGCCTCTTCCAGCTGCGGATAGGCGAACTCGTAGCCCAGCACCAGCGGCTTGGCGGGCATCACGCGGGCGCCGCTTGTCACGATCTCGGCCATCTCCCCGTATAGCGCGCGCAGCGCGAGGCCCGGCACGGGCAGTAGCGACGGGCGTCCGAGCACCCTTCCGAGCACCTTTGAGAAGATCCGGTTGGGCACCGGGTCGGGTGCTGTGGCATTGACCGGCCCGCTCCAGCGCTCGTCCTCGAGCGCGGCGAGCATCATCCCAAGAACGTCCTGAGCATGGATCCAGGGCATGTACTGGCGCCCGCCCGCCACCGGTCCGCCGACGCCGAGTCGGAACGGCGGCAGCATCTTGGCGAGCGCGCCGCCGTGCCGATCCAGCACCACGCCGGTGCGCACGTGCACGACGCGCATACCCAAACCCCGAGCGCCGGCCGCCGCGGACTCCCACTCGGCACATACCTGCGCGAGGAAGTCGTTGCCCGCGGGCGCATCCTCGTCGAGCGGCTCCTCGCCGTGCGGGCCGTAGTAGCCCGTCGCCGAGGAGCTGATCAGCGTCTTCGGATGCTCGCCGGCACCAGCCTCGCCGGCTTGCGCGAGACCCGCCACCAGATTGCGCGTGCCGAGCACGCGGCTGTCGCGGATCGCGCGCTTGACCTTCTCGCTCCAGCGCTGCGCGACCGTCTCGCCCGCCAAGTGCAGCACCGCGTCGCGTCCGACCAGCGCTTCGGCGGGTGCCGGTTCGCTCAGCAGGTCCCAGGCGAGCGCCTGCACATCGCCGAGACGGTCACGGGCGCGCTCGGGGTCGCGGCTGAGCACGGTGACCTGCGCGTCGCGCTCGCGCAGCGCCGACACGAGCGATGGTCCGAGCAGCCCAGTCGCCCCGGTGACGGTCACTGCAAGAGCACACATGCGCTCAGCCTCTCACATGCGACCGTCGAGAACCTGCGCGCTCGCGGGGGCGCCGCTGATCGCGTCGCCCTGAGCGAAGCCGACCTGCTGGCCGGCGAGCGCGGTGCCGGCGGCGCGCGCCTGCTCGGCGACGGCGGCTGCGACGGCGGGAGCGACGTCGCGGTTGAAGACCGATGGGATGATGTAGTCCTCGCGCAGCTCGCGCTCGTCGACGATCGCCGCGATCGCGTCGGCGGCGGCCATCTTCATCTCCTCGGTGATCATGGGCGCGCGCACGTCCATGGCACCGCGGAAGATGCCTGGGAAGCACAGCACGTTGTTGATCTGGTTCGGGTAGTCCGAGCGGCCTGTCGCCATGATGCGCACGTACGGCACCGCCTCCTCGGGGTTTACCTCGGGGTTCGGGTTGGCCATCGCGAACACCATCGCGTCCTTGTTCATCCGCGCCAGCGCCTCGGCCGGCAGCGCGCGAGCGCCGGAGACGCCGATCAGCAGGTCGGCGCCGCCGATCACGTCCGCGGGCGTGCCGGCGCGGCAGTCGTGGTTCGTGACCTCCGCGAACCAGCGCTTGATCGTGTTCATCGACCCGTCGAGGTAGTCCTCGCGCTGAACGTGCACCACGCCTCGGGAATCGGCGCCGATGATCTCGCTGACGCCGGCGGCGAGCAGGATCTTGGTGACCGCGATCCCGGCGGCGCCGAGCCCGATGATCAGCACGTTCAGGTCCCCGAGGTTGCGGCCGGTCAGCTTGACCGCGTTCAGCAGTGCCGCCAGCACGACCACGGCGGTCCCGTGCTGGTCGTCGTGGAACACGGGGATGTCGAGCTCCTGCTTGAGCCGGTCCTCGATCTCGAAGCAGCGCGGCGCTGATATGTCCTCGAGGTTGATGCCCCCGAATCCCGGCGCCATCAGCTTGACGGTCTGGACAATCTCGTCGGTGTCGGTCGTGTCCAGGCAGATCGGGAACGCGTCGACGCCGGCGAACTCCTTGAACAGGCAGCACTTGCCCTCCATCACGGGCATCGCCGCGCGCGGGCCGATATCTCCCAGCCCGAGCACCGCGGTGCCGTCGGAGACGACCGCGACGGTGTTGCGCTTGATCGTGTACTGGAAGGCCTTGTCGGCATCGTCTGCGATCGCACGGCACACGCGTGCCACGCCGGGGGTGTAGACCATCGAGAGGTCGTCACGCGTCTTCAGCGGGTGCTTGTTCGCCTGTTCGATCTTGCCGCCGAGGTGCAGCAGAAACGTGCGGTCGGTGGTGTCGAGCACAGCGGCGCCGTCGATCGCGTCGATCGCCTCGAGGATCCGCGCCCAGTGGTCGCGCCCGGAGGCGTCGACGACGATGTCGCGCACGCTGTGAGCGCCGTCCACCTCAACGAGATCCACGGCGTCGACGATCCCGCCGGCGTCGCCCACGGCGCTCGTGATGCGCCCGAGGATGCCCTGGGTGTCATCGAGCTTGACGCGGATCGTGAGACGGTATTGGGCGCTTGGGGTTGCGCTCACTGGTGGTGCTCCCTCGGTCGTTGGCGGGAGCAGATGTTAGGAGGTCTCCGATCTCCGAGCTTGACTCGTAGAGTGCTCGGTCATGAACGCCGAGCGCCGCCTGTTCTTGATCGATGGTCCCAGCCTCGTGTATCGCGCCTTCTTCGCGCTGCCCGAGTCGATTGCGACCTCGACCGGCGTGCCCACCAACGCGATCTTCGGGTTCGCCTCGATGCTCGTCAAGATCGTCACCGAGTACGGCGTCTGTCCGACGGTGGTCGCGTGGGACGCGGGCACCTCCGGGCGCACAGAGATGTTTCCCGAGTACAAGGCTCAGCGCCGCTCGCGCCCGGACCTGCTCAAGCAGCAGTGGCCGGCGATGGAACCGCTGGTGGAGGCGTTCGGCTACGGCAACGTGCGCGTCGAGGGCTACGAGGCCGACGACGTGATCGCCTCGTTGACCGAGCGCGCCCTGCGCTCCAGGCCGCCGGTGCCGGTGACGATCGTCACCGGCGACCGCGACGTCTTCCAGCTGATCGACGAGCGCGACCTGGTGCGGGTGATGGCGACCGCGCGTGGGATCACCGAGACCAAGATCTACGACCGCCAGGCGGTGGTCGATCGCTACGGGATCGCGCCTGAGCTGATCCCCGACTTCTACGGCCTGAAGGGAGACACCTCCGACAACATCCCCGGCATCCCAGGCATCGGCGAGAAGACCGCCAGCGAGCTGCTCCAGACTTTCGGCACGCTCGAGCAGGTGCTCGCCCGCGTCGATGAGGTCAAAGGCGCCAAGCGCAAACAGAACCTGATCGAGCACGCTGAAGACGCGCGCGTGTCAAAGCGCTTGGCAACCGTCCAGCGTGACGTTGCCGTCGAGTTCGACGTCGCCGCCGAGGCCACGCGCGAGCCCGATCGCTCGCGCCTGCGCGAGGTCTTCCGTGAGTACGAGCTGCGCGACCCGCTGCGGCGCTTGGAGGACGCACTCGGTGACGCCGAGCTGGCCGCGCCCGCGCCGAGCACCGAGGTGAGGCTCACCGCGCGTGTACGGGTGGGCGCGCCCACCGACGTCGCCCGCGTCGGCTCCGCGGGCGGCGAGCTGTGCGTGGCGGTGCGTGCCAATCAGCCGCCGGAGGGCGAGCTGTTCGCGGACGGCGCTCCGTGGCGCTTTGCGGCGGCGGCCGAGGGCGAAGTGCTCGTCGGGGACTGCACCAGCCGCGAGGAGGTGGTGCTGGCGTGCGGCGAGCGCCCGGTGGTGGCCCACGACGCCAAGGCGCTCGGGATCGTGCCGGCGAGGCTCGCGCACGACACGCTGCTCGGCGCCTACCTGCTCGAGCCGGCCAGACGCGGCTATCCGCTCGCCGAGCTGTGCGAGGAGCGGGGCCTGGCAAGCGACGTCGAGGATCCCCTCGGCGCCGAGGCGGTGCTGCTCGGCGTGCTCGCCGACTGGCAGCGCGAGCAGATCGCCGAGCGCGGGCTCGGGCATGTGCTGGAGGAGATCGAGCTGCCGCTGGTGGCGGTGCTGCGCGAGATGGAGCTGCTGGGGGTGCGGCTCGATCTCGCGCGCCTGGCGGAGATCACCGAGCGCGTGCGCGAGGAGATCGACGGGCTCGAACGCGAGATCTTCGCGCTCGCCGACGAGGAGTTCCTGATCGCCTCGCCGCAGCAGCTGGGGGAGGTCCTGTTCGAGAAGCTGGGGCTCTCGCGCAAGCGTCGTGGCAAGACTGGCTTCTCCACCGACGCACGCGTGCTGCAGGCGATCCGCTCAGAGCACGAGATCATCCCTAAGATCGAGCGCTGGCGCGAGCTCTCGACGCTGATCAAGACCTACTTGGACGTGCTGCCAGAGCTCGTCGACGAGCGCTCGCGGATCCACACCACGTTCCTGCAGGCGGTCGCGCAGACGGGGCGCCTGTCGAGCACCAACCCGAACATGCAGAACGTGCCGATCCGCACGCCGCTGGGGCGCGAGATCCGGGGTTGCTTCGAGGCCGAGGACGGCAGCGTGCTGATCTCCGCGGACTACTCTCAGATCGAGCTGCGCGTGCTCGCCCAGGCCGCGGGCGAGCAGGTCCTGATGGAGATCTTCGAGCGCGGCGAGGATGTGCACACGGCAACCGCGTCGCGCGTGTTCGGCGTGCAGGACGACGCGATCGACCCGGGGATGCGCTCGAAGGCGAAGATGATCAACTACGGGATCGTCTACGGTCTCTCCGACTACGGCCTCGCCGATCGCCTGAACATCCCGCGCGCCGAGGCCAAGGAGTTCATCGACGCCTACCTGGAGCGCTTCCCGCGCGTGGCCGAGTTCATGGCTGCGACGATCGAGCAGGCCAAGCAGGACGGCCATGTGACGACGCTGTGGGGACGCCGGCGCCAGATCCCGGAGTTGCGCGCCCGCAACTACCAGGTGCGTACGCTCGGCGAGCGCCTGGCGGTCAACACCGTCATTCAGGGCACCGCCGCGGACATGATCAAGCTCGCGATGGTGCGCTCTCACCAGGCGCTCGCCGGGTCCGGGCTGCGGACTCGGCTGCTGCTGACGATCCACGACGAGCTGCTGTTCGAAGGGCCGCCGGGCGAGACCGCGGAGGCGCGCAAGCTGATCGAGCGCGAGATGCTCGGCGTGTGGGAAGGGCGCGAGCCGCCGCTGGCGGTGGACGTCGGCGCCGGGCGCACGTGGCTGGAGGCGAAGTGACGCTTCGAGCTTGGCCGCGTGAACCGCTCATCGATCTGGAGTCGTTGGCTTGAGCCGCGGCCTGGCTGTCCTGGTCGGCGTCGGCGCTGGTTGTCTGGTCGGCATGCAGGCGCCGATCAACTCGCGCCTGGGTCGCAGCGTCGGCAGCGTTCAGGCGGCGACGTTCTCGTTTCTCGTGGGGACGCTCGTGCTGCTAGCGATCGCCGCGTTCGTGCACGGCGGTCTCGGCGAGCTCGGCAAGCTCGGTCGGGCGCCGTGGTGGGCGCTCGTCGGCGGCCTGCTGGGCGCGGTGTACGTGACCGTAGCGCTGGTCGCGGTGCGCACGCTCGGCGCCAGTGGGATCACTGCCGTGGTGATCGCCGGCCAGCTCGCGATCTCGGTCGCGATCGACCGCTTCGGGCTGTTCGGCCTGGCCAAGCAGCAGATCGACGCCTCCCGCATCCTCGGGCTCGTGCTGCTGGCGGTGGGGGTGGTGCTGGTGGTACGACGCTAGAAACGACGCGATGCACTTCCAGGCGGCGCGGTCGAGAGTCCTTTCGCACGACTCAGCCGAGCGCCGTCACGAACCCTTCGCGCCAGCTTGTGTACCGGGGCTGCCAGCCCACCTCTCGCTTTACTCGTGCGTTGCTCGCGCCGCGCAGCTCATTCATCATCTCGACCGCGACAGGACCTGCGGCCAGCCGCCCGAGCCACGCCGGCACCCGCCACGGCGCGGGCGCGCCGACGGTACGTGCATACACGGGCAGCCACTGGCTGATCGGCGCCGGCTCGTCGTCGACGACGTTGTAGATCGCAGGGCCGCGGCGCTCGAGCGCCGCCACGGTCGCGCCTGCGGCGTCCTCGACGTGCACGAACGAGAACACGCCGCTGCCGGCGCCCACGATCGGCAGGCGCCTGCGGCGCAGGTTCCTCGCCCACGCGCCGTCGTTCGCGAACGAGGTGCCGGCCCCGTACAGCTGGCCGTAGCGCAGCACGATCCCGCCGGCATCGAGCAGTTGGCGCTCCAGCTCGGCGAGCGGCTCCACCACGGACGCCAGCGTCGCGACCGCCAGCGGCGCGTCCTCGTCCTTGACGCGATCGCCCTCGCTCGCGTAGGCGAATGCGATGCTCTCGCCGATCATGCGCTGCACGCCGGCCGCGGATGCCGCGGCCACGAGATTGCGCGTGCCCACGCGTCGCAGGCGCCCGGTGCTCTGGAGGTCGCGCTCGACGTGGCGCGGGTTGATCTCCTCCGGCAGGTCTGTCAGCAGGTGCACGATCCGCTCAGGGCGCGCTGCGGCGACGGCGCGCGCCAGTCCCGGCGCGTCATAGGCGTCGCACACGCACGCCTCGATCCCGCGCGCCCGCAGTGCGTCGGCCTTCTCGGACGAGCGCGTCATCGCGATCGGCTCGTGCCCGGCGCCGATCAGCTGCGGTAGCAGCGCGCGGCCGATCGCACCCGTCGCTCCCGCCACGAAAACCCTCACGCTCTTGCCTCCAGCGCGGCGGTGCGCCACAGCCAGGCGAGCAACGCGGCTGCGCCTGCGATCGAGACGAAGTCGAAGTAGCCAAGCCACGCTGGATACGCCCTGTCGATGTCGAGCAGGTGGTTGAGGCTGTGCAGCGTGTACTGGATGGTCGTCAGCGCCAGCACAGGCACGCGCCAGGACTTGCGCGGGACGGCGACCACCAGCCCGACGCCGATCGCTCCATAGAAGCTGGCTACGTCGCGGATGTAGTGCGCGTTGTACACGCCGAACGGTCCGACGTCGGTGTAGAAGCCGTGGGGGCTCGCCGCCATGAACAGCGCCAGGCCGATCTGGATCAGGGCGAACGAGCACAGGCCCACCGTCACAACGGAGGGATCGGGGTCATGCAGTGCGGTGGCGCTCGGCGGCTGCTCGGATGCTGCGCTCACGCCAGCCACGTTATGGCGTTGACGTGCTCCCGCCGAGGTCCAGTTATGGGACGCTTGCCGATACCACTGTCGCGCGCGTGTCGGCCAGCGCCTCGGCGATCAGACGCACGCCCTGCTCGATCGCGGGCTCGGGCAGATTGCCGTAGCCGAGCAGGATGCCCGGGGTGCCACCATGCGAGTAGCGGTGCCAGGAGAGGCCCTCCATGCCGACGCCGCGCGCGGCCGCCGTGGCCAGCAACGCGGGCTCGTTTGCGTCAGCGGGCAGCTCGACCAGCTCGAACAGGCCCGCCGGGGTGCCGCTGGCGCGACCGTCTGGCAGCCAGCGCGCGAGCGCCGTGAGCAGCGCGTCGCGCCGGGCCTGGTAGCGCAGGCGCATGCGGCGCACGTGTCGGTCCAGCTCGCCGCGCACGATGAAGTCGCACAGCGCCAGCTGCCCGATGATCTCCGAGCCGCCGTCCTCGATCGCCTTCGCCGAGATCAACTGCCACGCGAGCCATGAGGGGAGCAGCATCCAGCCCAGCCGCATGGCAGGTGCCATGCGCTTGCTGGCCGAGCCGATGTAGAGCACCCGCTCGGAGGCCAGCCCCTGGAGCGCACCGAGGGCGACGCGGTCGTAGCGGAACTCCGCGTCGTAGTCGTCCTCGACGATCAGCCGCTCGCCGTCCTCGGCCCATTCGATCAGCTGCGCGCGGCGCTCGCGGCTGAGCACCGCGCCCGTGGGGAACTGATGCGCCGGCGTGACGAGCACGGCGCGCGCGCCGCTGCCGGCGAGCTGCTGCACGTCCAAGCCCTGCTCGTCCACCGGCACGGGAACCGTCCGCAGGCCTGCCTGCTCGGCGATCAGGCGGTGTACGTGCCAGCCCGGATCCTCCATCGCAATCCGCTCCAGGCCCTGCCCGTGCAACCAGCGGCAGAGGATCGAGAAACCCTGCATGAAGCCGGTGCACACGAGCATGTTCTCCGGGTCGGCTGCGGCGCCGCGCACGCGCCCGAGATAGTCGGAGAGCGCTTCCCGCAGCCCCGGCGCGCCGCGTGGGTCGCCGTAGCCGACGGCGTCCAGCGGCGATTCGCCGAGGGCGGCGCGCAGCGAGCGCAGCCAGCGGTCGCGCGGGAAGCCCGCGAGGTCCGGCAGGCCGGGGTGGAAGTGGTAGGGGAAGCTGGGCATCAGCGAGCGCGCCGGTGCGCGCGGGACGGCCGCGCGGACGGCTTTGGCGACGCGCACAGCGGCTCCCTGGCGAGTCTCCAAATAGCCCTCCGCGCCGAGCTGGCCGTAGGCCTCCGTGACGACGCCGCGCGAGACACCCAGCTCCGTGGCGAGCCCGCGCGTGGAGGGCAGCCGCGTGCCTGCGGGCAGCCGGCCCCGGCGGATGTCTTCCCGCAGCGAGCGCTCGAGCTGCTCGTGTAGCGGCAGCTCGGCGGTGCGGTCGAGTTCGACCAGCAGCTCAGGCCCGGTCACTGGTCCGTTGCAATCGGTCACTACTGGAACTGTATAGCGGACCAGTGGCGGCGTATGGTGGCCATATCAGCAACCGCTAGGAGGATCGCGATGAGCCTGTCGAACGGAAGTGCCAACAGCTCTGCCCGCCCGGTCACGATCGTGGGAGGGGGTCTCGCCGGCCTGACGGCGGCGATCACCTGTGCCGAGGGCGGCGCGAGCGTGTCGCTGCTGGAGGCACACGCCACGCTCGGTGGGCGCGCGCGCAGCAGCGACGGCCCTTACAAGGCCAACTTCGGCCCACACGCGCTTTACAAGGACGGTCCCCTCTGGCGCTGGATGGCGGAGCGCAAGCTGCTTCCGCGCTACGAGGGAGTGCCGCTGGCGGGCTTCAAGTTCCGCTGGCAGGGCGAGATCAGGCGCACGCCGCCGCTGGGCGCGATCCCGTCGGTGCTGAGGCTGCGTGGGCGCGAGGCTCCGAGCGACCTGGACTTCCGCACGTGGGCCGCGCGCCACACCGACGAGCGCACGGCGGCGATGCTCTCGGCTGCGGCCGGCGTCTACTGCTTCTACCACGACCCCGGAGAGTTGTCCGCCGCGTTCGTGTGGCCGCGAACAGTCCGCGTCTTTCTCAGTCCGCCGCCGGCGGCGCGCTATGCGATTGGAGGCTGGAGCGCGGTGGTGAGCGCGCTCGAGACCCGCGCCCGCGAGCTGGGCGTTGTGGTCGAGACCGGCAGTGGCGTCGGCGAGCTGCCTGCGCCGCCGGTGATCGTCGCCACCGAGCTGAGCCAGGCGCGCGAGCTGCTCGCCGACGACAGCCTCAGCTGGACGAGCGGTAGCACGCTCTGCATCGACGTCGCGATGCGCTCGCGCCGTGGTGATCCGTTCGTGGTGTCCGACCTCGACGAGGCGGGTTGGATCGAGCGCTTCACCGCCGCGGACGCCTCGCTGGCGCCCGAGGGCGAGGAGCTCGTGCAGGCGCAGATGCCGATCCGTCCCGGCGAGGACGCCGAGCGCGCGGCGGCGCGGCTCGAGCGGCTGCTCGACGGCTCCTTCACGGACTGGCGTGAGCGTGTCACCTGGCGCCGGCGCCAGGTGATGAACGGGCGTAGCGGCGCGCTCGACATGCCCGGCACGAGCTGGCGCGATCGGCCCGCCGTCGATCGCGGCGACGGGGTGTTCCTGGCGGGAGACATGGTTGCCGCGCCGGGCCTGTTGGCGGAGGTCGCGTGGGCCAGCGGCACCGAGGCCGGTCAACTGGCGCTGCAGGCCGTTGCGGCGAGTGGGCCGAGGCTGCGCAAGGTGGCATGAGGCGAGGACCCTCGCTCGCGTCGCTCAGTGGGCCGCAGCCACCGCCGCGGGACTGCGCCGCGAGGCGCGCCCGGCCCTGCCCCCCACGAACGAAGCGGGCGCGATCGCGAGGTAGTGCTCGAACGCCCACGAGCTCAGCCGGCGGCTCTCGAAGGCGCGCACGACCTCGGTGACGGCGCGGCTGGGAGTCATCTGCCCGATCGCGCGCTGCACGCCCAGCAGCCAGCGGTATTTGCGCTCGTGCGCGTCCGAGAACGCGCCGTAGCGCGCGAGCGCCTGCCTGCGGGTGCGCTGACCGTCGAGCACCGCACGCAACTCACGCCCGCACGCGAGCCCGAAGTACAGCGCCGTGCGGATCCCCTCGGCGGTCAGCGGCAGGCAGTGCCCCGCGGAGTCGCCGGCGAAGAACACATCGTCCTCGACGGCGCGGCGCAGCTCGTGGGGGATCCAGTTTCCCTGGTATCCGTCGGGGGGAAGCTCGAGATCGTGTGCGAGCCGCACGGTCGGCTCCTTCACGTGGTGTGCGGGCCAGAACGAGCCGATGCCGACCCGCAGCTCGTCGCGAGCGGGAAAGCTCCAGCCGTAGCCGGCGCGGATGTAGCGCGCGTCGATCCATAGCTCCATCTCCTCGCCGGTGCCCTCTGGATGCACCTCCAAGCCGCGTGACAGTCGCGCGTTGGGCGGCTGGATCTTGGCCGCGTTCGAGAGCACCCGTCTCCAGCCAAGCGCGTCGACGACGAGTGGCGCGTTCAGCGCGCCGCGGTCGGTGTGGATCGTGTTGCCCTCGCGGCCGATGACGGTCGCGGTCTCGAGCTCGAGCGCCGAGCATGTCGCCTGCTCCCAGAGCAGCGCGCACAGCTCGCGGTAGTCGAACGTGGAGAACGACCACGGCAACGTCCAGCGCGCCGTGCGATACGGCGTGTGCACGACAAGCTCGTCGAAGCTCTGCCGCCAGGAGCCCATCAGGCCGAGCGCCTGCAGCCATTCGGTGGGCATCGCGCACGCCGAGGTCTGGCGCTCACCGAGCTCGTAGCGATCGATCATCAGCACCTTCGCACCCGATCCGGCGAGCTCCTGCGCGACCGCCAGCCCGGCGAAGCTCGCGCCACAGATCAGAACGTCGCAGTCCCGCTCCAAGGGGGTTCTGAGTGCTCCCCGCTTCGTCGCTCGGACAGGCATCTGGCCCGCAATGATACGGCTGCGCTACGCTTCGGCCCGTGCAAACACTGATCGAGAACCCCCAGGCCCGCGTGGTCGAGGGCTCAAACGGCCTGCTACTCGAAGTGGACGGTCAGATCGTCCCCAACTACGACGCGACCTTCCGGCCGATCGAGGAGGGCGAGGTCGTCACCGGCCACGTCGTGCGAATCGACAAGGACGAGGTGCTCGTAGACATCGGCTACAAGTCCGAGGGCGTCATCCCCGCGAACGAGCTCTCGATCCGCAAGGCGGTCGACCCGAACGAGGAGGTCCATCTCGGCGAGGAGGTCGACGCGATCGTCATGACCAAGGAGGATCAGGACGGCCGCCTGATCATGTCCAAGAAGCGCGCCCGCTTCGAGAAGGCGTGGCGGCGCATAGAAACCGCTGCCGAGTCCGGCGAGCCGGTCGAGGGCACCGTCATCGAGGTCGTCAAGGGTGGCCTGATCATCGACCTCGGCGTGCGCGGCTTCCTGCCCGCCTCGCTCGTCGACATCCGTCGCGTGCCCAACCTCGACGAGTACATGGGCACCAAGATCGAGACCAAGGTGATCGAGCTCAACCGCTCGCGCAACAACGTCGTGCTCTCGCGGCGTGCGGTGCTCGAGGAGGAGCGCAAGGAGGTGCGCCAGCAGATCCTCGACCGCCTGCAGCCGGGGTTGGTTGTCGAGGGGCAGATCTCCAACATCGTCGACTTCGGCGCGTTCGTCGACCTCGACGGGATCGATGGCCTGATCCACATCTCCGAGCTGTCGTGGTCGCATGTCAACCACCCGAGCGAGATCCTCAACATCGGAGACACCGTCAAGGTCAAGGTGCTCGACATCGATCGCGACCGCCAGCGCATCTCCCTGGGCCTCAAGCAGACCCAAGAGGACCCCTGGCAGCGGATCGTCGATACCTACAACGTCGGCGACGAGCTCGCCGGCAAGGTCACCAAGGTCGTCACGTTCGGCGCGTTCGTGGAGATCCTCGACGGCGTCGAGGGCCTCGTGCACATCTCCGAGCTTGCCGCGCACCATGTCGAGAGCCCGCGCGAGATCGTCCATCCGAGCGATGAGATTCGCGTGAAGATCCTCGAGATCGATTCAGAGCGTCGGCGTCTGTCGCTGTCGGCCAAGCGCGTCGAGGACCAGATTCTGCCGGTATCGCGGCCGGGAGAGCCCGCGCGCGAGCCTGGGGATGCGGCGACGCCGACCGAAGGCGACGCGGTTGCCGAGGTCGTCGAGTCCGCCCAGGCCGAGGCTGTCGAGGAGCTTGCCGAGGACATCGAGGTCGCCGACGCGGTCGCGGAGGCAGTTGAGGCTGAGGCTGTGACGGAAGTTGCGGAGTCAGCCGAGGCTGAAGTCGCTGAGGCTGCACCGGCCGCCGAGACGAGCGAGGCGGCTGCGCAGGCCGTGGAGGCTCCTGAGGCGATTGCGCCCGCGACCGAGGATGACGCAGCCGCGGGGCAGCCTGCCGCTACGGACGGCGAGGCGGAGGGCGACGCGCTCTCCTCCGCCGAGCCAGCGCAGCAGGACTGACCGGAGCTGAGCACCTCCGGGAAGGTGGAACCGGTGCCGTTCGTCGGGTTGACGGGCGGCATGGGCTCGGGCAAGTCGACGGCGCTGGACGCGCTGCGCCGCTTGGGCGCTGAGGTTCTATCCAGCGACGCGGTCGTGCACGAGCTCTACGAAGGTGAGCAGCTGCGCGATGCGGTGCTCGCTCGCTTCGGCGCTGAGGTGGCTCCGGACGGCGTCGTCGACCGTGCGGCACTCGCGCGGCGCGCGTTTGCCTCGGGCGAGGACCGTGACTGGCTGGAGGGGCAGGTGTGGCCGCTGGTGGGGGCGCGCGTGGCGGGCTGGCTCGAGCACGCGCGTGGCTTGGTCCCGGCGCCTCGGGCCGCTGTGGTCGAGGTGCCGCTCCTGTTCGAGGCCGGCCTCGAACAGCTGTATAACGCAACGATCGCGGTCGTGACGGATGAGTCGCTGCGCCGGCGCCGGGCCGCGGAGCGCGGGCACGAGCTCATCGAGGAGCGCGCGGCACGCCAGCTCTCGCAAGCTGAGAAGGCGCAGCGGGCGACGTTCGTGGTTCGCAACGACGGTAGCATCGCGGATTTGGAGCGCGAGCTGTCGGCGGTACTTGGCAAGCTTGCAGGATGAACCGACGGGTCATCGGCACGGGTGCGGCGATCCTCGTCGCTGTGCTGTTCGTCAGCGTCGTCGCCTCGATGGTGCATCAGGCCGCGAGCAACCTGACGTTGCCGCTCAGCGACGCGCGCATCATCCGCGAACAGGCGGCGCAGAAGGATCTCGACCCTGCGCTGATCGCGGCGGTCATCTACGCGGAGTCCAAATTCGAACCGCGACCATCATCGGCGGGGGCGCAGGGGCTGATGCAGATCTTGCCGACGACGGCGTATTACCTGGCGCACCTCTCCGGTGGCACGCGCTTCACCGCCGGAGACCTCGCGACGCCCAGCATCAACCTCGCCTATGGCAGTTATTACTTGCGTTACTTGCTCGACCACTACAACGGCGACGAGATGCTCGCGGTCGCCGCTTACAACGCGGGCTTGACGAACGTCGACGAATGGGTCGCGCATGCCCACGCGCACGGTACGCAGCTCAGCGCTGAATCGATTCCGTTCCCGCAGACGCGCGAATACGTGCGCCGGGTGCTCGCCGCGCAGGCCGAATACCGCGCCACCTATCCACGTCAGCTGGGAATCTGAGGGCTCGCCCGGTCACCGTCGCGATCGGCTCGGTGGCCACCATCTCGCCGAGGGCGCCGGTCGCTAACGTGGAGGGGCGCCGATGCCCGACTTCAAGCTCGATTCCGTCTTCACGCCCACCGCCGACCAGCCGAAGGCGATTGCCGGCCTGGCCGGGGGGATCGAGCAGGGCGAGCGCTTCCAGACGCTGCTCGGCGCGACCGGCACCGGCAAGACGATGGCGATGGCGGGCGTGATCCAGGAGGTGCAGCGCCCGACGCTGGTGATCGCGCACAACAAGACGCTGGCGGCGCAGCTGTGCAACGAGTTTCGCACGTTCTTCCCGGAGAACGCGGTCGAGTACTTCGTCTCCTACTACGACTACTACCAGCCGGAGGCGTATGTCCCGAGCAGGGACCTGTACATCGAGAAGGACTCGGCGATCAACCAGGAGGTCGACCGCCTGCGCCATGCGGCGACAGCGGCCGTGTTCGCGCGCAGGGACGTGATCGTGGTGGCGTCGGTGTCGTGCATCTACGGCCTGGGCTCGCCGGAGACGTATGAGATGAACATGCAGATCCTCAAACGCGGTGAGATGATCGATCGCGACCAGCTGCTGCGCAAACTCGTCTCGATTCAGTACACGCGCAACGACAGCGTGCTCTCGCGCGGCACGTTTCGCGTGCGCGGCGAGACCTTGGAGGTGTTCCCGGCGTACGCCGAGACGGCGTTTCGCGCGACGATGTTCGGCGACGAGGTCGAACGCTTGCAGCAGTTCGACCCGCTGACCGGCGAGCTGCTCGAGGACGACCTCGAGCATGTGGCGATCTGGCCGGCGACTCACTACAACGTCAAAGAGGGCACGATCGAAGCGGGGGTCGCCGAGATCGCCCGCGAGCTGAACGAGCGCTGCGAGCAGATGGAGTCCGAAGGCAAGCAGCTCGAGGCGCATCGCCTGCGCCAGCGCACGCAGTACGACATGGAGATGCTCAGGGAGGTCGGGTTCTGCTCGGGGATCGAGAACTACTCGCGGATCCTCGATGGGCGTGCGCCGGGCTCGAGGCCGTATTGCCTGATCGACTACTTCCCCGAGGATTTCATCTGCTTGATCGACGAGTCGCATCAGACGGTGCCGCAGATCGGCGGCATGTTCGAGGGCGACCGCTCGCGCAAGCAGACGCTCGTCGACTACGGCTTTCGCCTGCCGAGCGCGCTGGACAACCGCCCGCAGACGTTCCAGGAGTTCCTGTCGATCACGCCGCAGCTGGTGTTCGTGTCGGCCACTCCCGGCGAGTACGAGCGCACGCAGTCGACGCGCGTGGTCGAGCAGATCGTGCGCCCGACGGGGATCGTGGACCCGATGGTGGAGGTGCGCGAGACCAAGAACCAGATCGACGACCTGATGAACGAGGTCCGCAAGCGCGTCGATCGCAACGAGCGCGTGCTCGTGACCACCCTCACGAAGAAGATGAGCGAGGACCTCTCGCAGTACCTGCTGGAGATGGGCTTCAAGACGCGCTACCTGCACTCTGAGATCGACACGCTGGAACGCATCCAGATCATCCGCGACCTGCGCCTGGGGGAGTACGACGTGCTCGTGGGCGTGAACCTGCTGCGCGAGGGCTTGGACCTTCCGGAGGTCTCGCTGGTGGCGATCCTCGACGCCGACAAGGAGGGCTTCCTGCGCGGCGAGACCTCGCTGATCCAGACGATCGGGCGCGCGGCGCGCAACATCGA
Source organism: uncultured Solirubrobacteraceae bacterium (assembly GCA_963714285.1). Taxonomy (GTDB): domain Bacteria; phylum Actinomycetota; class Thermoleophilia; order Solirubrobacterales; family Solirubrobacteraceae; genus Palsa-744. The sequence continues at coordinate 748,241 of CAVQNS010000004.1, read as the reverse complement.
GGGCACGGTGCTGATGTACGCGGACAAGCAGACGCGGGCGATGAAAGCGGCGATCTCGGAGACCGATCGCCGCCGCGAGATCCAGCTCGCCTACAACGAGGAGCACGGGATCACGGCGGCGACGATCGTCAAGGGCATCTCCGACATCGCCGAGTTCCTGCAGAGCGAGTCGAAGGTGCCCCGGGGGCGCAAACGCCGCACCGCCAAGCGCGGGTCCAGCGATGAGATGCCGCCGCACGAGCTCGAGCGGATGATCGTCGAGCTGGAGGAGGAGATGATCGCCGCGGCCGATGATCTGCGCTTCGAGTATGCCGCGCAGCTCCGTGACGAGCTGCGCGAGCTGCGCCGCGACCTGCAGGAGATCAAGTCCCAGGAAGCTCCGGCGGGCGAGAGCTCACCTCTCAAGGCTTCCACCCGCGACATGGCTTAGGATGCCCGCCGTGGACTTCGATCGGCAGGCAGTCGAGCGCAGGGACTTCCCGATCGGCCGGCGCGGTTATGACCCAGTCGCGGTCGACGCGCACCTGCGGTCGCTGGCCGACGAGCTCGAGGAGCTGCAGCGCGCGGCGATCACCGGCGGCGCCGACGTGTCGGTCGCCTCGACCGCGGGCACGCAGGTGCAGAGCATCCTGCAGGCGGCGGAGACGGCGGCTGCGGAAATCGAGCGCCACGCGCTGGAGAGCGCGCGGCAGGTGCGCGAGGACGCCGATCGGGACGCGGACCGCACACGCGAGGAGGCGGTCGAGCGCGCGCGCCAGCACGTTGCGGCGGTCGCGCAGGTGACCGCGCGGCTGCTCGAGCACGTCGGCTCGATGGATGGCGAGGTGAGCGCGCTCGTGGAGAGCATGCGCGCCGGAGCCGGCCGGCTGGCCGCCGATCTGTCGGCCGTCGAGACCGGGATGAGCGAACTCTACGACGCGGCCTCGGGTCGCGCCAACGCGATCGCCGAGCCTGAGCCGGCGCAGCAGTACGAGCCTCAGCAGCCACGACAGTTCGAGCCCGAGCAGCGCGCGTTCGAGGCTGAGCTCGACAGTGCCTTCGAGGCGGCGCCGCAGCCCGTCGGCGCGCCGGCGCAGTCGGGGTCGCAGGCTGGCGCGGCTGGCACCAGCGATCTCGACGGTGCGCGGCTGATCGCGCTGAACATGGCGTTGAACGGCGAATCGCGCGCGGACACCGAGCGCTACCTGGCCGAGAACTTCCAGCTGCCCGATCGGCTCAAGCTGATCGACGAGGTCTACTCCGCGATCGAGGGGTAGGCGCGGGCGCGCGGACTGCGCGTCGCCTTCGACCAGCAGCTATCTCGCGCATCCCAAGCCGTCCGGGCGAGTAGCAGACCTTGACGTGGACGCGCTGTTCGCTTGAGTCAGACGGCTGCCGAGCCAGCCGGCGAACGCCAAAAATCGCGCAAACTGCGCGCATCTGGCCCACATAGCAGGCGAACGTCTGTTCGTCTAACTATCATGTTCTGTAGATGCCGCAGAGCAACCAGATCGTCGTCTCGGGAGCCCGTGAGCACAACCTGAAGGACATCTCGCTGACGTTGCCGCGCGATGCGCTGGTTGTCATAACCGGGCTGTCGGGCTCGGGCAAGTCGAGTCTCGCGTTCGACACCATCTACGCGGAGGGCCAGCGCCGCTACGTGGAGTCGCTGTCGGCGTACGCGCGCCAGTTCCTGGGGCAGATGGACAAGCCGGACGTGGACTCGATCGAGGGGCTCTCGCCGGCGATCTCGATCGACCAGAAGACGACCTCGCGCAACCCGCGCTCGACGGTCGGCACGGTCACTGAGATCTACGATTACCTGCGCCTGCTGTGGTCACGGGTAGGCAAGCCGCACTGCCCGATCTGCGGGCGCCCGATCGTGGGCCAGTCCGCGGAGCAGATCATCGATCAGGTGATGGAGCTCGGGGAGGGCACGCGCTTCATGGTGCTCGCGCCGGTCGTCAGGGGCCGCAAGGGCGAGTACGGAAAGCTGCTCGAAGAGCTGCGCGCGGACGGCTTCGCGCGCGTGAAGATCGACGATCGCGTGCGCATGCTCGAGGAATCGATCGTGCTCGACAAGCGCTACAAGCACGATATCTCGGTGGTGGTCGATCGCCTGGTGATGCGCCACGACGTACGCAAGCGCTTGGCGGACTCGATCGAGACGGCGGTGTCGCTCGCCGACGGCCTGGTCGAGGTTGAGATAGTGGGGTCGGCCGCGGCTGCATCCGGCGAGGATGGACGCGCACAGGCTGATGCGCGCGCCGACGGCGGGCTGGGCGATGGGGACGAGGACGCGCCACCGAGTCGCGCGCGGGCGGCCAAGGGCGCGAAGGGCGCGAAGGGCGCCAAGGGCCCGCGTGCGGCGGCCGCGCAGATCGAGCCTGGCGTGAAGCCCGAGCCGGGGACGCTGTTCACGTTCTCCGAGCGCTTCGCGTGTCCCGAGCACGGCCCGTCGCTGGTGGAGCTCGAGCCGAGGATCTTCTCGTTCAACTCGCCGCACGGCGCCTGCGAGCGCTGCACGGGCCTCGGCTCGCAGATGGAGATCGACCCCGAGCTGGTCGTGCCGGACCCGTCGCTGTCGATCAGCGAAGGCGCGATCGCGCCGTGGGCGAACAGCAGCTCCAACTACTACGAGCAGATGACCGAGGCGATCGCGGAGCTCTACGACGTCGATTTGGAAGCGCCGTGGGAAGAGCTCTCAGAGGAGCAGCGCGACGTGTTCCTGAACGGCACGAACGGCGAGCCGGTGCAGGTGACCTACAAGAACCGCTACGGCCGCAGGCGCTCGTATGCGGCGCGCTTCGAGGGGATCGTCAAGAACCTGGAGCGTCGCTATCGCGAGACGGACTCGGAGTGGACGCGGGAGAAGATCGAGGAGTACATGTCGCTGCGCGCCTGCCCGGTGTGCGGCGGCGCGCGCCTGCGCGCGGAGTCGCGTGCGGTGCTGGTGGCGGGCTCGCGGATCGAGGACTTCTGCGCGCTCTCGGCGCACAGGGCGCTCGAGTGGCTCGATCAGGTCGAGCTCTCGGAGACCGACAGGCACGTGGCGCGGCTGATCCTGCGCGAGATCTCAGAGCGGCTGCGCTTCTTGGAGAACGTGGGGATCGGCTACCTGTCGATGGACCGCGCGGCGGCGACGCTGTCGGGGGGAGAGGCGCAGCGCATTCGCCTCGCGACGCAGATCGGCTCCTCGCTGGTCGGCGTGCTGTACATCCTCGACGAGCCCTCGATCGGCTTGCACCAGCGCGACAACTCGAAGCTGATCGGAACGCTCGAGCGTCTGCGCGACCTCGGCAACACGGTGATCGTGGTCGAGCACGACGAGCAGACGATGCGCGCGGCCGACCATCTCGTGGACCTCGGCCCGGGCGCGGGCGAGCACGGCGGCCAGATCGTCGCGGAGGGGACGGCTGTCGAGGTGCAGCGCGTGAAGGAGTCGCTGACGGGCCAGTTTCTGGCGGGCACGCGGACGATCGAGCCGCCGAAGCGGCGGCGAACGCCGAGCGGCTACGTCGAGATCCGGGGCGCGAGCGAGCACAACCTGCGCGACATCGACGTGCATATCCCGCTTGGGGGTGCTGGCCTGCGTGACGGGCGTGTCGGGCTCGGGCAAGTCGACGCTCGTCAACGACGTCCTCTACAAGTCGGTGGCCAACCGTCTGCACCGCGACCCGCAAGCGCCCCGGCGCGCACCGTTCGATACACGGCCTCGACCAGCTGGACAAGATCATCGCCGTCGACCAGTCGCCGATCGGGCGCACTCCGCGCTCGAACCCGGCCACCTACACGGGCCTGTTCGACGTGATCCGCGACCTGTTCGCGAAAACCCAGGAGGCGCGTGCGCGCGGCTACAAGCCGGGGCGCTTCAGCTTCAACGTCAAGGGCGGGCGCTGCGAGGTGTGCCGCGGCGATGGCCAGATCAAGATCGAGATGCACTTCTTGCCGGACGTGTACGTGCCGTGCGAGCAGTGCCACGGCAAACGCTACAACCGCGAGACGCTGGAGGTGCGCTTCAAGGGCAAGAGCATCGCGGACGTGCTCGAGATGCCGGTCGAGGAGGCTTTGCAGTTCTTCGAGCACATCCCGAAGGTCCGCCGGCGCCTGGAGACGCTCGAGGCGGTCGGCCTCGGATACGTGCGCCTGGGCCAGCCGGCGACGACGCTCTCGGGCGGCGAGGCACAGCGCGTGAAGCTCGCGACGGAGCTGTCGAAGATCGCCACCGGGATGACGCTGTACATCCTCGATGAGCCGACCACGGGGCTGCACTTCGCTGACGTGCAGCGGCTGCTGGCGGTGCTCCAGCGGCTGGTCGACGCGGGCAACAGCGTGGTCGTGATCGAGCACAACCTCGACATCATCAAGAGCGCCGACCGGCTGATCGACATGGGGCCCGAGGGTGGGGAGGAGGGCGGCATGGCGATCGCCGTCGGCACGCCCGAGGAGGTGGCCGCCGAGCCGGCCTCGCACACGGGGCAGTTCCTCGCCGAGCTGCTGACGCCGGCGATCAGGCGGCGCACCGTCAACACGGGCAAAGGCCCGCCGCGCAAACGCCGCGCGAAGGTCGCGGCGTAGCCGTCGCGATGGCCGCGGGCGCGGGCCAGGAGCGACCCCCGGCAGGCGCGGGCGAGCTCGCGCGCGAGGCGCGCCTTTGGGCGCAGAAGTGGCGCTGGTATGAGCGCAACTCGCTGCCCTGGAACCGCGCGCGCATCCATTGGGAGTTGGTGCGTCGCGAGGCGTTCGTGCGCTGGCCGGTGCACGGCAACGTCTTGGAGGCGCTGCGCGAGGGGCGCCTGGAGATCGGCGCGGGTGTGCTGCTGGAGCCGGGCGTGTGGATTACGGCGCCGGGCGCGGCGCGCGTGCGCATCGGCGCGGGCACTTTCTTGAACATGGGCGTGATGGTCGCCTCGCACGAGCTGGTCGAGATCGGCGATCACTGCATGCTCGCCAACGGCTGCTTCGTCTCGGACGCGAGCCATCGCTACGACGATCCGGAGCAGCCGATCACCTGGCAGGGCTTCGTCAGCAAGGGTTCTACCCGGATCGGCGAGAACTGCTGGCTTGGCGCGAACGTGGTGGTCACGAGCGGCGTGACGGTCGGCGAGCGCTGCGTGATCGGCGCCAACAGCGTGGTCACGCGCGACCTGGAGCCGTTCTCGATCGCGGCTGGCGCGCCCGCGAAGGTGATTAGGCGCGTCGAGTACTCATAGAGCCTGCTGGTAGGTACGTACCGGTGCGCCGCCCGCCGCCGGTGAGGCGCAGCGCAAGCGCGGCGGGTTAGCGGCGACGGTGGATAACGGTTAGCGTGCAACAGATGGACATCTATGACGCGATGCGCTGCGCGCCCACGACGCGCGGCTTCAAGCCCGACGCGGTGCCGCATGAGTTGCTGGTGCGCGCGCTCGACGCGGCGCGCTTCGCGCCCAGCGGTGGCAACCGCCAGGGCTGGCGCGTGGTCGTCGTCGAGGATGCTGAGCGTCGCCGCTCGCTGCGCGACTTGTACCTGCCGGGCTGGCGTGAGTACATGCGGCGGACCGGCGGCGCGCAGGTGCTGGCGGACCCCGGCAGCTTCGATGCGAAGACGGTGCGCCACGTGCAAAGCGCCGACGACTACGCCAATGGGCTCGATCGAGTCTCGCTGCACCTGGTCGTGGGCGTGCGCCTCGAGGATCTGGCGGTCACCGACGCCGAGCTGCCGCGCCAAAGCATCGTCGGCGGCGCGTCGGTGTACCCGTTCGTGCAGAACCTGCTGCTGGCGCTGCGCGCGGAGGGGCTCGGCGCGGCGCTGACGACGCTGCTGGTGCCGGCGGAGGCCGAGGTCAAGCGTCTGCTGGAGATACCCGAGGGGATCGCGCTCGCTGCGCATATCGGCGTCGGCTACCGCGTCGACCCGTGGCCCAAGCGCCTGTCGCGCCGCGCGGTGGAGGAGTTCGCGTTCGCCGAGCGCTACGGGGATCCGCTGCGCTGAGCTCTGGCGCGCTCAGGCGAGCAGCTCGTGCAGCTCGGCGAGCTCGGCGGGGTCGATCGAGTAGGAGTGCTCCGGCGCGGGATAGCGCCGCGCGCGCACGTCCTCGGCGTATGCGCTGACGCCGTCGTTCATCTCCTGCTGCAAGTTGGCGTAGCGCTTGACAAAGCGCGCTCCGAGCCCGTCGCGGATGCCGAGCAGGTCATGGAACACGAGCACCTGTCCGTCGGTCGCGGGTCCGGCGCCGATCCCGATCACAGGGATCTCCAGCAGCGCCACCAGCTCCTCGGTGACGGCGCTGGGAATCGCCTCGAACACGAGCGCGAAGCAGCCGGCCTGCTGCAGCGCAAGCGCCTCTGTGGCGATGCGCGCGGCCGCGACGGCCGTGCGTCCCTGCGCCTTCCAGCCGCCGAGCGCGGTCGAGGTCTGCGGGGTCAGACCGACGTGGCCCATCACCGGGATGCCGGCGCCGACGATCGCGCGGGCGCGCTTGACCGAGGCCTCGCCGCCGCCCTCGAGCTTGACCACGTCGCAGCCGGCCTCCTTGACCATCCGCATCGCGGTCGTGATCGCCTGCTCGTCTGAGACCTCGTAGGAGCCGAACGGCAGGTCGCCGATCAACAGCGGCGTGCGCAGACCGCGGCGCGCGGCGCGCGCGAGCACGAGCATGTCATCCAGCTCGACGGGCGTCGTGGCGTTGTAGCCGAGCACGGTAGTCGCGGCGGAGTCGCCCACGAGCACCAGGTCGACGCCCGCGGCCTCGGCGGCGCGAGCGCTCGGATAATCGTAGGCGGTGACCATCACGATCGGTTCGCCGAGTCGCTTCTTCTCCATCAACAGCGGCAGCGTCATTGGCAGGCGGCCGGGGTCGGATGGAGCCTGACCCAACGCTCCGCGTTGTGTGCCCCTGGGGTGGCTGGACATGGTTGCTTCCTCTCTGACAGCGGGTTGACGCTCGCTCTCTAAGAGAGCAGGGTCGCCACCTGCTCGTCGATCGTGATGATGCGGTTGGTGTCGGCCTCGACGTGGACCACGCGAGGTGCGTAGCGCTCCAGGTCGGCCTCGTCGTAGGAGCCGTAGGAGATGACGATGATCGTGTCGCCGCGGTGCACGAGCCGCGCGGCAGCGCCGTTTACGCACATCTCACCGGAGCCGCGCTCGCCGGGGATCGTGTAGGTCTCGAAGCGGGCGCCGTTGTCGACGTCGACGACGTGCACCTGCTCGTACTCGAGCATGTCGGCGGCCTCGAGCAGCTCGGGGTCGATCGTGATCGACCCGACGTAGTGCAGGTCGCAATCGGTGACAGTTGCCCGGTGGATCTTGGACTTCAGCATCACGCGCTGCATGTGGCGATCGCCTCTCCTTCGAGCGGTTGAGTGACGGGTGTGAGCATCGTGTTGTCGATCAGGCGCACCTCGCCGATGCGCGCGGCGAGCGCCAGCAGCGTCTCGCCTGTGAGCGTGGCCACCGGCTCGAGCGTGTCGGGCTCGACGAGCGCGACGTACTCGGGCTCGACGCCGAAGCGGCGCAGCGCTTCCTGTGCTGCTTCGAGCAGCGCCGACGCCGAGCGCTCGCCGCTCGCAGCGAGCGCGCTCGCGGCCTGTAGCGCAGCGTGCAGTGCCAGCGCGCGTTCGCGCTCCGCGGGGGCAAGCAGCGCGTTACGGCTGGAGAGCGCGAGCCCGTCGGGCTCGCGCACGGTCGGCAGCGCCTCGATCCGCACGGGCAGGTTCAGGTCGGCGGCGAGGCGGCGGATGACCACCACCTGCTGCGCGTCCTTCTGGCCAAAGTAGGCGACGTCGGGCAGCGCCATGCACAGCAGCTTGGTTACGACGGTGGCCACGCCGCGGAAGTGCTCGGAGCCGCGGCTGGCGCCCTCGAGGCGCTCGGTCACGCCGAGCACTTCGACGGTTGTGGCGAACCCGGCCGGGTAGACCTCCTCGACCGACGGCGCGAACAGCAGATCTGCACCCGCTGAAGCCGCGATCTCCGCATCGTGGCGCTCGTCGCGGGGATAGCGCTCGAGGTCAGCGCGCTCGTTGAACTGCGCGGGGTTGACGAACAGCGAGACGACGACCACGTCGCACTGTTCACGTGCGCTCGAGATCAACGAGAGGTGCCCGTCGTGCAGCGCGCCCATCGTGGGCACGAGCCCGATCGCGAGGCCGCCGCGACGCGATTGCTCGAGCGAGGAGCGAAGCTCAGCGACTGTGCGCACGACTCTCATGCGCACAGCGAGGCTCGGTTGCGGTGGCGGCTCATCGGCTTCGGTCCAGTTCCTTCGGATACCGGCGCGACTTCAGATCTCCAGCGGGTGCTTCGCGACTTCAGATCTCCAACAGGTGCTTCGTCAGGTCCACTCGAGCGAGCTCGTTGGCGGCCTGCGTCAAATGATACACACGGCGCGTCGCGTATAAACGACGTCTGTCTACTGTGTGCCCAAGCTCACACAGGTATACGTGTGCCCAAGCGCACATAGGGATAAGCCGGCCAGCCACATCCGCTCTCGTCGCGGCAGCCGCCCGTTCAGCCAGGCTCGGTCCGTGCACAATCTCACCAGGCGTCCACGCTCGGCCGCTTCTTGCCTGCGCGTCGCCACCACTCACCAGAGCGCTCGTCGAACAGCGTCGCGATCCAGCGGCGCGAGTCGGCGGGGTCGATCACGTCGTCGATCTCGCCGTAGGCGGCCATGTTGACGCCGCGTCCGCGCTCGTAGGCGGCGGCGACCATCTGCTGGAACAGGCGCTCGCGCTCCTCGGGATCCTCGATCGCGTCGAGCTCGCGGCGCATGCCCAGGCGCACCGCGCCCTCGAGACCCATGCCGCCGAACTCAGAGGTGGGCCAGGCGATCGTGAACAGCGGCGCCTTGAAGCCGCCGCCGGCCATCGCCTGCGCGCCGAGGCCGTAGCCCTTGCGCAGCACGATCGTGCCGGTCGGCACACTCAGGTTGGCGCCGCCGAGGAACAGCCGCGCGAAGTGGCGCACGGTCGCGGTCTGCTCGGCGGCGGGACCCACCATGAAGCCGGGGGTGTCGCACAGGAACAGCACGGGCAGCTCGAACGCGTCGCACAGCTGCAGGAAGCGTGCGGCCTTGTCGGCGCCGTCCGCGTCGATCGCGCCGCCGAGGCGCGTTGGATCGTTGGCCAGCACGCCCAGCGGGCGACCCTCGACGCGCGCGAGCGCGGTCAGCATCCCGGGCCCGAAGCCGCGGCGCAGCTCGAGCACTGAGCCCTCGTCGAACAGCGTCTCGAGGACACGCCGCACGTCATAGATGCGCTTGCGCTGCTCGGGGATCAGCTCGCGCAGCAGCTCCTGGTCGGGCACCGACGGTCGGCTGCCCGCTGCCCCCGCGGCTCCCTCAGCGCCGACGGCGCCTGTGCTGCTCGCGCCCGCAAAGTAGGACAGATAGCGCTTGGCCAGCGCCACCGCCTCGGCGTCGTCGGCGGCGCGCAGGTCGACCACGCCGTTGGCCCACTGCATTCCGATCGGGCCGACCTCGCTCGGGGCGAACACGCCGAGGCCGCCGCCCTCGATCATCGCCGGCCCGCCCATGCCGATGCTCGAGTCCTCGGTGGCGATCACCACGTCGCAGCAGCCGAGCAGCGCGGCGTTGCCGGCGAAGCAGTAGCCGGAGGCGACGCCCACGAGCGGCACGAGGCCGCTCAGCTGCGCGAATAGCTCGAAGGCGCGGCAGTCAAGGCCCGCGACGATCGGCATGTCGACGTCGCCTGGGCGCCCGCCGCCGCCCTCGGCGAACAGCACCACCGGTAGTCGCCGGCGCTCGGCCAGCTCGAACAGGCGGTCCTTCTTGGCGTGGTTACGCATGCCCTGGGTGCCGGCGAGGACGGTGTAGTCGTAGGACATCGCCACGCACTGGCGCCCCGCGAGCCTACCAACGCCGCCCACGAGCCCGTCGGCGGGGGTGCGCGCGATTAGCTCCTCACGGGGGCGCCGCGCCTCCTGGGCAGCGAACAGCAGCGGGCCGTACTCGACGAAGGTGTCCTCGTCGAGCAGGTCTGCGAGGTTCTCGCGCGCTGTGCGCCGACCACGCTCGCGGCGCTGCGCGACCGCCTCGGGCCGTGCGGCGTCGAGCCCGATCGCATGGCGCTCGCGCACCGTCTGCAGGTCCGCGCGCTCGCCGCGCGCCTGCTCCTGGCGCACGCGCTCCACGCTTGGCCGATCGTCCATGCCCGGCTCGATCGTCAGGAGCAGCTGGCCCTCCTGGACCGCGTCACCAACGGCCACCGCCACGCTGCTGATCATGCCGTCGGTGTCTGCGAGCACCTCGTGCTCCATCTTCATCGCCTCCAGCACCACCAGCGCGCTGCCCGCGTCGACGTGCTCGTCGGGCTCATGCGCGATCGTCATCACCACCCCCGCGCACGGGGCCGTGACCTGGTGCTCGACGGTCGAGGCCATCGCCAGATCATCGCTCACGGGCGGCCTGCCGGTCGGGCGGGCCTGGGCGCCCAGCTCAGCGCGAGCGCCTGCGCGCCAGCTCAGCGCGTGCGCCTGCGCGTTTGGTCATGCGGGCTTTCGCCGCCAGCAATTACCATCCGCCCGGTGTCCTCGCAGGAGCGTGAGCGGTCGGCGTCCGAGCGGCGTGAGGCCCTGAAGGAGAATCTCGCGCAGGCTCGCAGCTGCACGCGCTGCAGCGAGCTCGCCGCGACCCGCAAAACCGTCGTGTTCGGCGCCGGCAACGCCGACGCGGACTTGATGTTCATCGGCGAGGCGCCGGGCGCCAGCGAGGATGAGCAGGGGGTCCCGTTCGTAGGGCGCGCGGGCAAGCTGCTGGAGAAGCTGCTCGACGGAGATCGGGATGGCGCGCTCGGAGGTGTTCATCGCCAACACGCTGATGTGCCGACCGCCTGGCAACCGCGATCCGCAGCCGATCGAGCTGGAGAACTGTCATGAGTACCTGCTGCGCAAGGTCGAGCTGATCCAGCCGACGGTGATCTGCACGCTCGGCAACTTCTCGACCAAGCTGCTGCGCGGCGACCCGACGGGGATCACACGCTTGCATGGGCAGCCCGAGGTGCTGGTGCTGGGCGTGCGGGCGGTGCGCCTCTACCCGATCTACCACCCGGCGGCGGCGCTGTATACGCCGCGGATGCTCGAGACGCTGCGTGAGGACTTCACGCGCCTCCCCGAGCTGCTCGCGCTCGGAGCGCCCGAGCAGCCTCCGTTGCAGGAGCCGCCGGAGCCCGCCGAGGCGCCCGAGGGTCCAGGCGCCGGCGCAGATGCGCATGAGGCCGCGGTGGCGGCGGAGCAGCGCGACGCGGGCGCAGACCAGTTGGGCTTGTTCTAGACGTCTGTCCAGTGATGTTTTCCCTGCAGAGCAGGACTTTCTGGAGGCACGTGGAAAATTTTTCTTCAGGTCCTAAAGTCGAACGGCAAGGCTGCCGATGCAGGTCCTGTCTCCATCCCTCCAGGAGTAACGACCGGCCCGCGCACCATTCTCCCGCGGGCCGGTCTTTTTTGTCGAGGGCCGACTCCGCTCGGGAGGAGCGCCGACAGGCTTTAGAGTCTCGGGGTGGCCCTGCGAAGCGTCGAAACCTCCGGTGCCGCCGAGACGGAATCGCTCGGCGCCGAGCTTGCGGCGCTGCTCGAGGATGGAGACCTCGTCCTGGTGTGCGGTGAGCTCGGCTCGGGCAAGACGACGCTGGTGCGCGGCGCTGCGCGGGCGCTGGGGGTCAGCGATCCGATCACCAGCCCCACGTTCAGCATCGGCCATCGCTACACGGGCGGCGGCGTGACCGTCTCGCATCTGGACCTCTACCGGCTGGCCGGTCTCGACCAGGAGGACCCGGAGCTGCTGTCCGACTACCTGGGAGCGGGCCGGATCGCGTTCGTGGAGTGGCCCGAGGACGCGCACGCCGAGCTCGCGGGCGCGCGCATGCGCGTGACGCTCAGCCACGGCGGCGGCGATCGTCGCCGCATCGAGGTCGACGAGCCGGGCGACGCGAGCGACGGCGGCGCCGCGCTGTGATCGTGCTCGGCTTCGATACGGCCACCGCTGCCACCGCTGTGGCGCTGCGTCTCGCCGACGGGACCACGGCGCAGGCGCGCGATGACCCTGAAGCGGGCGAGCATCCCGGGCACGCGACGCGGCTGCTCGAGATGGCGCGTGAGCTGCTCGAGGCAGCCGGCATCGCCTGGAGCGAGCTCGACCGGATCGCCGTCGGGGTCGGCCCGGGCACGTTCACCGGCCTGCGGGTCGGCGTCGCCACTGCGCGTGGCCTCGCCCAGTCGCTGTCGGTCGAGCTGGTCGGGGTCTCGAGCCCGCAGGCGCTCGCCTTCGCAGCGCTCGCAGCAGCGACCGCCAAGGCCGGGGCGCCGGACGCTGTGCTTGCCGTGATCGACGCTCGTCGCGGCGAGGCGTTCGCCGCCGCGTATGAGCCCGGCGCGGATGGCGCTCCGCGTGAGCTCGTGTCCGCGAGCGCAGTGGCGCCGCAGGAGCTCGCAAGCGTGCTCGCTGCCGCTGAGTTGGCCGCCGGCGCGCAGCGGCGCTGGCTGGCCGTGGGCGACGGGGCGGTGCGCTTTCGCTCGCAGCTCGAGGCAGCCGGTGCGCTCATGCCGCCCGACGGGTCGCCTCTGCAACTGCTCAGCGCAGCCGCGATCTGCGAGCTGGGCGCACGCGCCGCGGCCGCGAGTCCGCACGAGCTGCTACCCGACTACCGCCGTCGCCCGGATGCGGAGCTAGCCTTGATCGGTGGCGGAAAGGCCTCTTGAGATGACCGAGCCAGCCGCACAGCCGCCAATCGAGCAGGCCGCGCCGGTGCAGGTCAGGCGCTTGAGCTACCAGGATCTGCCGCAGGTGATCGCGGTCGAGCGGCGAGTGTTCCCGACGCCGTGGTCGCTGGCGATGTTCGTGCTCGAGCTCTCCAAGCAGTCCGGCATCTGCCTGGCGGCGACAGAGCGTGGCGCGGACGGCGAGTGGCAGCTCGTCGGCTACTCTGATCTGCTCGCGCTATGACACCGTCTGGCACGTGATGAACATTGCCGTCGACACCGACCACCAGCGCAAGGGCATCGCGTCGGCGCTGCTCGCCGAGTTGTATGAGCGCGTCGGCGACCAGCTGGCGCGCTTCACGCTCGAGGTGCGCCGCTCCAACGCCGTCGCGATCCACCTCTACGAGCGCGAGGGCTTCCGTGCGGCGGGCATGCGTCGGCGCTATTACCAAGACAACGGGGAGGACGCGCTGGTGATGTGGCGCACGCCCGCGACGCTCGAAGGCTCGCTCGGCGACGTGCCTAATCCCGGGCCGGTATGACGATCCTCGCGCTGGAGACGAGCTGCGACGACACGTGCGCGGCGATCGTCGACGCTGACGGGCAGATGCGCTCGAACGTGATCTCCTCGCAGGAGGTGCACGCGCGCTTCGGCGGCGTCGTCCCGGAGATCGCCTCGCGCCACCACCTGAGATCGTCAACCAGATCGTCGCGCAGGCACTGGCGCGTGCCGACGCGTCGCTTGACGAAGTCGAGCTCGTCGCCGCTACGCAGGGACCGGGACTCGTGGGCGCGCTGCTGGTCGGCCTATCGAGCGCAAAGGCGCTCGCCGCCGCCCGGGAGCTGCCGTTCGCGCCTGTCGATCACCTCCAGGGGCACGTCGCCGCTAACTTCCTCGTCGGCGCTGCGGGCGAGGCGGCGGCGCCGTTGGAGCTACCGTTCGTGTGCCTGATCGCAAGCGGTGGGCACACGCTGCTTGCGCTCGTCAGCCAGCACGACGGCTTTGAGGTGCTGGGGCGCACGCTCGACGATGCCGCCGGCGAGGCGTTCGACAAGGGCGCGAGGATGCTCGGGCCTCGGCTATCCGGGCGGGCCGGCGCTCGAGCGGCTCGCCGCCGACGGCGACCCTGCGGCGTTCTCGTTCCCGGGCTCCGCGAGCGAGCGGACACGCGGCGGGCGGGGCGTGCGCCACAAGGCGTTTGCCGAAGGCCTCGACTTCTCGTTTGCGGGCGTCAAGACCGCGCTGCTGTATGCCATGCGCGACCTCGGCGAGGACGCGGCCGGTGAGCGCGCGGCGGATCTTGCCGCGTCCTACCAGGCGGCGATCGTCGAGTCGCTCGCGGCCCGCGCCGAGCTGGCGCTCGCTCGCACCGGGATCGGCCGCTTGGCGGTGGGCGGAGGGGTTGCCGCCAACGGTGCGCTGCGCCGACGCCTGCAGGAGCTCGACGCCACGCTGCACGTGCCCGAGCGCGCGCTGTGCACCGACAACGCCGCGATGATCGCCAGCGCTGCCCGCTTCAGCGAGCCGCTGGCCTATCCGCGCTATCTCGCGCTTGACGCCTACGCGACCGGGGAACGTCCGCGATGAGGCTGTGAGCGGATGTGCCCTGATGACCACGCTGATCGTCTACTCCAAGCCCGACTGCCATCTGTGCGTGGTCGCGATGGCCGCTCTGCGGGTCCTTCAGCAGGAGCTGGGTTTCGTCCTCGAGGAGCGCGACATCACGAGCGAGGATGCGCTGCAGCGCGCCTATTTCGAGCGCATCCCGGTGGTGGTGCTCGATGGCGAGGAGCTGTGCGAGCACTTCGTCGATGAGGCGCTGGTGCGCGAGCGTCTAGAGTCCCGACGGTGAGCTATGGAGAACCAACGACCTCTGCCGTGGCGGGTGGGCGCGACGGGATTGGCGCCGCCGGTGAGCGTCTCTCCCTGGGGGTCGCCGCGCGGCTGTCGCGCTACCTGCAGGTGCTCACGCAGGCCAAGAAGATGGGCAAGGAGACGATCTCCTCGCAGGAGCTCTCCGACTACACCCACGTCAACTCCACGCAGATCCGCCGCGACCTCTCGGGCTTCGGCAAGTTCGGCAAGCGCGGCGTCGGCTACAACGTCGAGGCGCTCGTCTCGCAGATCCGCAAGATCCTGCGCACGGCCGGCCAGCACAACATCGGCCTGATCGGCGCCGGTCATCTGGGCCAGGCGATCGCCTCCTCGGAAATCTTCGCCGACCACGGCTTCCGCGTGGTCGCGATCTTCGACAGCGACGAGGCCAAGGTCGCCACCAAGGTCGGCAGCCAGGTGGTGCGCGACATCGGCGAGCTGCGCCAGGTGGTGGAGGACGAGGACATCGTCGTGGGCGTGCTCGCCGTGCCCACGCACGCCGCGCAGGGACTCGCCGACCAGCTGGTCGAGGCGGGCGTGAAGATCATCTTCAACTACTCGGAGTCGCTGCTGGACGTGCCGCCGGAGGTGACCGTTCACACATCCAGCCCGGCGGTCGATCTGCTCTACGCGCTGTACTTCTATCTGACGTGAGGCAATGCCAGCCTGACGGGATCGGGCTGCGGTGCGTCACACTGAATGCCCGAGCGCTTCGCGCGAGACCCCACGCAGACGCCAAGCGATGAACACCCTTGACCTAGATCGAGCCGCAGACACGTTCGCAGCCGCGGCCGACCTGACTGTCGGCATCGAGGAGGAGTTCTCGATCCTCGATGCGCGCACGCTCGAACTGGTTCCGCGCTTCGAGCATCTGCATGGCGCTGCCGCTGCCGACCCGCTGCTGCGCGAAGCTGTCGCCGGCGAGCTGATCTCCTCGGAGATCGAGATCATCTCCGGCGCTGGCGCCGACCTGCACGACGCGCTGGCGCGCCAGCGCGAGCGCCGCCGGCGCCTGTTCGCGCTCGCGGTCACCGAGGGCGTCATGCTGGGCGCCACTGGAACGCATCCCTGGGCGGACTATCGCGAGCAGCCGATCATCGAGACCGAGCACTACCGTCGCGTCGAGGAAGGGCTTAAGTACGTCGCCTGGCGCAACAACACGTTCAGCCTGCACGTGCACGTCGGCGTGCGCGACATCGACCGTGCGGTGCGCGCGTGCGACCGCCTGCGCCCGGTGCTGCCGCTGCTGCTCGCGATCTCGGCCAACTCGCCGTTTCTCGACGGCCGCGACAGCGGCCTGCACTCGGCGCGCACGCAGAGCTTCACCAAGAGCTTCCCGCGCTGCGGCATCCCCGACGCGTTCGGCGGCTGGCCCGCCTACCGCGAGTACATCGAGTTCCTCAAGCGCACCAACTCGATCGTCGAGTTCACGCAGGTGTGGTGGTCGGTCAGGCCGCACTTCAGCTTCGGCACCGTCGAGGTGCGCATCTGCGACGCGCAGGCCAGCGCCCAGGAGTCCGAGGCGCTCGCCGGCCTGATGGTCGCCTGCATCGCGCAGGCGCTGCGCGACTGCGACGAGCGCGTGCCCTTCGTCGATCCGGCGCCGCGCCTGATCGAGGAGAACATGTGGCGCGCGATCCGCTATGGGCTCGACGGGCGCCTGATCGACCTCGAGCGCGGGCTGGAGTATCCGGCGCGCGAGGCGATCGAGCGCCTGCTCGCGTGGACCGCGCCGGCGCGCGCGGAGCTGGCGATCGAGCCGATCTTTCCCGAGCGCAACGGCGCGCAGCGCCAGCGTCAGATGATCGATGCTGGCGCCGGACGCGACGAGGTGTTTGCGGCCAGCGTGCAGGAGACCAGTGCAAGCTACTCAGAGGAGGTGGCGGTTTGAGCCCAGACGATCAGCAGCCGGTGGACGACGTTGCGCCAGCGGGCGCCGGAGAAGGCAAGGGCGCAAGCCCCGGCGAGCCAAGCGAAGAGGAGCTGCGTGCGGCCTATGAAGCGGAACTGAGCCGACTGACGAGCACCGACGTGATGGCCCAGGCCGCGGTCTCGCTGCTGAACATCGGCGCGCGAAGGCTGGCGCCGGAGGGCGATGACCCGACGCGCCCGCCCGAGCGCGACCTCGAGCAGGCACGCGACGCGATCGATGCCGTCAGGGCGTTGCTGGAGATCCTCGAGCGCCGGATCCCGCGCGAGCTGACGCCGCTGCGCGACGCGCTGTCGCGGCTGCAGATGGCCTACGCGCAGGAGGTCGGGCCGAGCGGCGCCGGGCAGCCGGGTCCCGGCGCACAGCCACCCGGCCCCGGTGTGCACTCGCCAGGGCCCGGCACGCAGCCGCCCGGTGCGGGCGGCCAGGGCGCGCCCGCCGGTGCTGCTCAGAATCCAGATGCCGGCCAGGCTCCACCGGGTCCCGGACCTGCGGAGTCGAGTGGCAGGCTATGGGTGCCGGGTCGGTAAAAGATCACCACCGGCCCGCAGGGGCAGGCATAGCGCCGTCCGGCACGATACACTCCGCCCCGCGTTTGCACCGGGTAGACGCTCGCGCCGAGCGATCCGGGCGACAAATGTGCGCGCGACAGATCCTCGCGCGGCACGCCAATCAGACCGCGGAGGATTTCTGTTGAGCAGCTTTCTGACGAACCATGGGGTCGTCGTCGCCCTCGTTTGCGCCGCCTGTGCGGTGGTGTACGGGCTTGTGACCACGCGCTCCCTGCTCGCGCTCTCGCCGGGCAATGAGAAGATGCAGAGCATCTCGCTGGCCGTCCAGCAGGGCGCGCGCGCCTACCTGAACCGCCAGTACACGACGATCGCCGGAGTCGGCGTCGTACTGTTCGTCGCGCTGATCTTCATCCAGAACATCGCGGTCGCCGGCGGCTTCGCGATCGGCGGCCTGCTGTCGGGCTCGACCGGCTACATCGGCATGAACGTCTCGGTGCGCTCCAACGCGCGCGTCGCGGAGGCTGCTCGCGGTGGCGTCTCGCCGGCGCTGAAGGTCGCCTTCCGCGGCGGCGCGATCACCGGCCTGCTCGTCGTCGGGCTCGCCCTGATCGGCGTCTCCGGCTACTACGGCGCGCTGACGTCGTTCTTCGGCGACAGCCCCAAGACGGCAGTCGACGCGCTGATCGGCCTCGGCTTCGGCGGATCGCTGATCTCGGTATTCGCCCGACTCGGCGGCGGCATCTTCACGAAGGCGGCCGACGTCGGCGCTGATCTCGTCGGCAAGGTCGAGGCGGGCATCCCCGAGGACGACCCGCGCAACCCGGCGACGATCGCCGACAACGTCGGCGACAACGTCGGCGACTGCGCCGGCATGGCGGCGGACCTGTTCGAGACCTACGCGGTCACCGCGATCGCGGTGATCCTGCTGGGCGTTCTCACCTTCCACGAGTCCACGCAGGTGGCGCTGTACCCGCTTGTGATCGGCGGCGTCGCGATCATCGCCTCGATCATCGGCACCTTTGCGGTACGCACGAACTCGGGCAACGTCGAGCGCGCGCTACTGCAGGGCCTGCTCGTCTCAGGCGTGCTGGCGGCGGCCGCGTTCGCGCCGATCACGTACTGGCTGATGCGCAACCTGACGTTCAAGGTCGTCGGCAGCACCGTCAACGCCCCCAGCTGGAGCCACCTGTACCTGTGCTCGCTGATCGGGATCGTCGTCACGGCGCTGCTATTCGGACTAACCGAATATTACACGTCGACCCGCTTCGCGCCGGTTCAGAAGACCGCCAAAGCGTCGATCACGGGCCACGCCACGAACATCATCCAGGGCTTCTCCTCCGGGCTTCAGGCCACGGCGCTGCCGGCGCTCGTGATCGTGCTCGGGATCCTCGGTGCTTGGAAGCTCGCGGGCGGCGGCGTGACCGGCATCTACGGGATCCTCGTCGCGGCGATGGGCCTGCTGTCGCTGACGGGGCTGATCGTGGCGCTGGACGCGTTCGGGCCGATCACCGACAACGCCGGCGGGATCGCCGAGATGGCCGACCTCCCCGAGGAGGTGCGCCAGGTCACCGACCGCCTCGACGCCGTCGGCAACACCACCAAGGCCGTCACCAAGGGCTACGCGATCGGCTCGGCCGTGCTCGCGGCCGTCGGGCTGTTCGCCGGCTTCCAGAAAGAACTGGAAAACAAGCTCGGACACATCATCAGCTTCGGCATCAACGAACCGCCGGTGCTGATCGGCCTGCTGCTGGGCGGGATGATGGTGTGCCTGTTCGCCTCGCTCTCGATCGAGGCCGTCGGTCGCGCTGGTGGCGCGGTCGTCGAGGAGGTGCGCCGCCAGTTTCGCGAGCACCCCGGGATCATGGACTACACCGAAGAGCCCGACTATGCCCGCTGCGTCGACATCGTCACCAAGACCGCACAGCGCGAGATGATCCTGCCGTCGCTCTTGCCGATCGGCCTGACGCTGATCGTCGGGCTGATCGATCAGCAGGCGCTCGGCGGGCTCTTGATCGGGGTGATCGTCGTCGGCTTCTTCTTCGCCGTGATGATGACCGCCGGCGGTGGCGCGTGGGACAACGCGAAGAAGCTCATCGAGGATGGTTCCTTCGGCGGCAAGGGCTCGGACGCGCACGCCGCGTCGGTCACCGGAGATACCGTCGGCGACCCGTTCAAGGACACCGCCGGCCCGGCGATCAACCCGATGATCAAGGTCGCCAACATCGTCGCGATCCTGATCATCCCGCTGATCACATGATGTGACGAGCCACATGCGGCTCGTCGAGAACCCGCACATGCGCGGGTTCTGCGGGCGGTGCATGCCCCGCCAGGCCGCGGGTCACACTATGTGCGTGCGCCACCCGGAACGGCCATGCCGGTACGTGAATAAGCTCAGATGAGATGAACGGCAGACAGACGCACCGCATGGGCACCCTGGTGCTCTCGCTGCTGATGGTGGCGGTCGGCTTGGCGTTGATCGTGCAGTCGCTTACCGGGGAAGCGAGCCCGCTCTCGCCGCGTCTGCTGCTGGGCATCCTGTTCATCGCGGCCGGCGCCGGGCGCTGGTATGTGGAAGTCCGGCGGGCACGCGAGCGATGAGCAGCGAGGAGGGCCACGGTTACGAGCGCGCCGCGCACGCGCGCGTGATCGTGCGGCGCAGCATCGGCTCGCCGATTTTGTTCACGGTCGTCTACTCGTCGCTGGCAAGCGCGATCTACTTCTCGCTGGGCGTGATTGCCGGCCACGCGCTCGGGCTCACGCCAGTGGTGTTTTTGATCGCCGCCGTGCTCTACACGGTGACCGCGATGACATACGTCGAGGGCGCTTCGCTGCACCAGGACCGCGGCGGCTCGACCGTGTTCGCGCGCTACGCGTTCAACGAGCTCGTGAGCTTCATCGCGGGCTGGGCGATCCTGCTCGACTACATGATCCTGATCGCGGTCACCGCATACTCCGCGACGCAGTACCTGAAGGTCTTCTGGAGCCCGCTCGGCAACAGCGGCGAGGCGCTCGGGCTGTCGTTCGCGTTCATCGCGCTGGTGATGCTTAGCAACATCCGCGGCTTCGGTGGCAGCCGCGCGCGTCGCGTCGGCATCCTGCTGGCGGGCGATCTCGCGTTGCAGGGCTTCATCGTCGTGCTCGGGCTGGTGCTGTTCTTCAACCCGCACACGCTTCTCAACCCGATCCATCTCGGCAGCGCGCCGACCTGGTCGCACCTGCTGTTCGCGATGACCGTCGCGGTGATCTCGTTCACGAGCCTCGAGTCCGCCTCCGGGCTCGCCGGCGAGGTGCGCATCAGCCGCGCCGGGCTCAAGCGCCTCGTCGGCAGCACCACCGCGACCGTCGCCTTCCTGTATGTCGGCATCGCGCTCGTGGCCGTCACGGCGCTGCCCGTGCGCGACGGGCACACAGAACTCGCGGGGCGCTATCTGAACGCGCCGATGATCGGTGTCGTCAGCCACGTGCACCCGCACTGGCTCGGAAAATCGCTGATGTACCTGGTTGCCGCGATGGCGGCGGTCACGCTCGTGGCGGCTGCCAACTCGGCGATGCTCGGCCTCTCGCGCCTGGCGTATTCGCTTTCGACCAACCGCCAGATCCCCAGCGGCCTCGGGCGACTGCACCCCGAACGCTCGACGCCCTACGTGCTGATCACGCTCGCCGGCCTGATCGCGGCGGGCCTCGCGGCGACCGAGGATCTCGACTTCCTGGTCGGCATCTACGCGGTCGGGGCGACGCTCGCGTTCACGATCGCGCACCTGTCGATCTGCCGCCTGCGCTACTCAGAGCCGGATCGCGACCGTCCTTACCGCGTGCCGCTGTCGGTCAAGCTCGGCGGCGGGCAGCTGCCGCTGCCGGCCGCCTTCGGCGCGCTCGTCTCCGCCGGTGGGCTCGTGGCGGTCCTGGTCGTGCACCCCGAGGCGCGCTACGTCGGGCTCGGCTGGATGGCCTTCGGGATCGCGCTGTACGTGATCTACCGTCGCGCCGATGAGACCTCGCTGCTGCGGCGCGTGACCGTCTCGCCGAGCGTGCTGCGGGCCGAGCCGCACGTCGAGCGCGACTACGGCTCGATCCTCGTGCCGCTGTTCGGGACCGACCTCGACGATGACATCGTGCAGACCGCTGCGCTACTCGTCGCCGGCGAGCAGACCGACGAGGCAGCGATCGACGCGGCCACGATCGAGGCCGTGTGGATGTTCGTGATCCCGATGTCGCTGCCGCTCGACGCGAGCCTTCCGGAGGCCCAGATCAAGCACGCCCGCCAAGTGCTCGCGCGCGCCAAGGCGGTGGGAGAGGAGTACAACGGCGTACACGTCGCCACCGCCACCGTGCGCGCGCGCCGTGCCGGCTTCGCGATCGTCGAGGAGGCACGCCGACGTGGGGTGGAGGCAATCGTGCTCGGCGCCGAGGAACCGTCGCTGATCCGCGGCGGCGGACGGCTCGGCGGCCGCGGTGGACCGCTCGAGGCCTACGTCGGGGAGATCACCAAGTATGTTGTGCGCAAGGCCACATGCCGCGTGATCGTCACGGCACCTGCCGCGCGCGACTCGCCTGTCGAGCTCGCCCGACGAGCCAACCGTGCCGGCGCCCCAATGGTCTAACCTGCGCACCTATGGTCAACTGCTCATTCCCATGTTCGTCCTGATCGTCGGCGCCGGCCGAGTCGGCTCGGCGGTCGCCAAGTCCGCGCTCGCCGCAGGCCACGAAGTGTCCGTGCTCGACGAGGATCCGCTCTCGCACGAGCGCCTGGACGCCGGACAGAGCAAGAGCTGGGAGGAGTCAGGTGGCCAGTTCACGGTCGGCACAGCGCTCGAGACCGACGCCCTGATCCAGGCCGGAATCGAGCGCGCCGAGGCGTTCATCGCCTCGACCGCCGGAGACAACACGAACCTCGTGATCGCGCAGATCGCCCAAAAGCGCTTCGGCGTCGAGAAAGCGATCGTGCGCGTGATGGACCCGGCCCGTGCCGACTGGTATCGCGAACAGGGCCTGCAGACGATCTCACCGACTAAGCACGCGATCGACATGTTCCAACGTGCGCTGGCGGCTCCCCTCGACGAAGAGGCGGCATAGGCCATGTACGCGATCATCGCCGGCGCCGGCAAGGTAGGGCGCAACCTCGCACGCGAGCTGATCAACAAGGGCCACGAAGTGACCCTGATCGAGTCCTCCCGCGCCTGCTACCTGGCCAACGAGGACGAGTTCGAGCACGCGGTGCAGTACGGCGACGCGACCGAGCTGTGGGTGCTCGAGCGCGCCGGCATCCAGCGCGCCGAC
Organism: uncultured Solirubrobacteraceae bacterium; assembly: GCA_963714285.1. Classification (GTDB taxonomy): domain Bacteria; phylum Actinomycetota; class Thermoleophilia; order Solirubrobacterales; family Solirubrobacteraceae; genus Palsa-744. The sequence goes on along the minus strand of CAVQNS010000004.1, from coordinate 725,970 downwards.
CTCGTGATCGCCGTCACTGGAGACGACGAGGACAACATCCTCGTCTGTCAGGTAGCCAAGGAGAAGTACCTGTGCGAGCGGGTCATCGCGCGCGTCAACAACCCGCGCAACCACGACCACTTCAGGCTGCTCGGCATCCAGCCGGCGGTCTCCGCCACCGACCTGATCCTGCGCCTGATCGAGCACGAGGTGCCCCGCTACGGCCTCGTGCACCTGCTCGCGCTCGAAGAGGAGCGCCTGGAGATCATCGAGCTCGAGGTCAGTGCCGACGCTCCGACGGTCGGGGAGCGCGTGGCCGACATCGCGCTGCCCGAAGGCGCCCTGATCATCTCGGTGCTGCGCGGCGGATCTGGGTTCGTGCCCAAGCACGACACGATGATCGAGGCCGGCGACGAGGTGCTGCTGGTGCTCGATCCGGGCCTCGAGGAGGCGATCACCGCCTACTTCGCGCCCAACGGGCATCCCGCGGCGTTCTGAGCGCCTGCATGCGCTCCGGCGAGGCGCCAGCATGAGCGCCGTGCGCGGGCTCGCGCGCGAGCCCGCGAGGGTTGGATCCTCTGGAAGGTCGGGTATTCTCTAAGGCGAGACACTGTCCGGGATAGTCCAATTGGCAGTGACGCCCGGTTCTGGTCCGGGAGATTGGGGTTCGAGTCCCTGTCCCGGAGTAACAAGGCTCGCCCGCGTTCAGGAAGGCAGGGGCAGCGATGGTCGAGCACGAAGCCATCTTGTCGGTCGTTCGCGAACTGCTGGTGTTGGTGATCCTCGTGACGGTCGTCGTGTGGGTCGCCTACAAGCTCGTGCGAGAAGATCGCCGCTAGATGATTGATTCCACGGGGATCATGCGCAGTAGTTGACGAGTGCGCGGCTTGGTCGGCCGAGTTGGTGGTTGAGGGTGATGGCTGCGGCGAGGGTGAGGAGTCGTTGCAGGATGCGCTCTCGGAGGCCGGGGAGGGTGCGGGCGCCGTGGCGCTCGAGGGTGAGGGTGCCCTTGCAGCTCCAGAAGATGCTCTCGATGCGTTGGCGGATCGGCGCGAGGTGCGGGCCGCGGCCGGGCTCGTCTTTGCGGCGTGGCCGGATGATCTTGGCGTTCATCTCGCTGACGGCTTGCGCGAATGCCTTCCCGGCGTAGCCCTTGTCGCCGACGAGCGTCACCGTGCCCTGGCGGCGGGTGCGGGCCAATAGCTCCAGTGCGACATCGCGCTCATCGCGTTTAGGGGAGGCGACCATGATCGCCCGTGGCGTGCCGTCTGGGGCGAAGATCGCGTGCAGCCGAAACCCCCAGAAGAACCGGGAATGACTGGCGCAGTAGCCATAGTCTGCGGCGTCCCCGAGCGCTGAGCGCTTTACCGTCTCGCGGCTTCTGGCGCACTCAACCGGGGTGGAGTCGACGAGCAGCATGTCGTCATAGAACCCCGGGCTCTGGCTAGCGAATACGCTCATCAGCCACTCCAGTGTGTCCGCGAGCCTGCGGCGGCGCTTGAAGTAGCCAGCCTGGGCGGGGATCTTCGGGAATAGGTGGCGCAGATGCTTCCTCGCGACGGCGAGAAACCTCCGGTCAGACGGGATTCCCATGATCGCTTGCGCGACGCAGAGTGTTACGACTTCCGCGTCTGTGACGATCCGTCTGGCGTTCCCCGGCCGCTCGGGCAGGAGATCCTCAGCCGTGCAATAAACCGCAGTCAGCAGCAGGTCGAGGTCGGCGTCCATCGAGACCCTCCTTGGGTCGGCGACTGGTTATTGAGTACCGCCGACTTCGACCCTGCTGCCTATAAACCCACCCGTACCACCACGATCCCCGTGGAATCAACCGTCTAGACGGTCGGGCGGCCCAGCTGTGTGGTGTGGCGACGGCGGGACTGCGCTAGATGAAGTCGTTGCCGGTCAGCACGTACACGAACGGGATCAGCGGAATGATCGAGACGATCGCCCAGGTGAGCTTCGCCAGCAATCCGATGTCGCTGCGAAACAGCAGGTTGATCCAGATCAGGACCACGGCGACCGGGTGCAGGATGCAGAGGATTAGCTCGAGCAGTTTCTTCATCGTGTCTCCATTCTCGAAGTTGGCAGCGAGCGTACTCCTGTCGGCTACCCGCCAGGTCGCGCTTGGTTCACGCGGCGGCTTCGGCAGCCCAGTCGCGATAGAGCTCGAAGTAGCGTCCCTCGGCGGCGATCAGCTCGTCGTGGGTGCCCTGCTCGGCGATGCGGCCGTGCTCGAGCACGACGATTCGTCCGGCTTGGCGGATCGTCGAGAGGCGATGTGCGATCACGATCGAGGTGCGACCGGCGAGCAGCCGGCGCATCGCGGCTTCGATGCGTCCCTCGGTGTGCAGGTCGACGTTGGAGGTGGCCTCGTCGAGGATCAGGATGCGCGGGTCGGCGATCAGCGCGCGCGCGAAGGCAAGCAGCTGGCGCTGGCCTGCCGAGAGCTGCGCGCCGCGCTCTCCGACTTCGGTGTCGTAGCCGTGCGGCAGCTCCGAGATGAACTCGTCGGCGCCGACCGCGGTAGCCGCGGAGCGAATCTGCGCATTTTCGGCGTCTGGGCGTCCGAAGGCGATGTTCTCGCTGACGGTGCCTGAGAACAGGAACGCCTCCTGTGGCACGATGCCCATCTGCGAGCGCAGCGAGTGGCTGGAGATCTCGCGCAGGTCGTGCCCGTCGACGAGCACCCGCCCGCGGGTCGGGTCGTAGAAGCGCGCGGCGAGCTTGGCCATCGTCGACTTGCCGGCACCGGTGGCTCCCACCAGCGCGATCGTCTGCCCCGCGGGCACGTCCAAGTCGATGTGCTCGAGCGCCAGCACCTCCTCTGGCTCCAGCTTCGCGGGTCCGCTGCCGTTGCCGTTCTGCGCCGCCGGCGCGGTGCCATCCTCGCGCCGCTTGGATCGGGGTCGATAGGCGAACGACACGTCATCGAAGCGCACCTCGCCGCGAATCGCTCCGATCGCGGGCGCGTTCGGGGCATCTTCGAGCGTTGGGCGGACGTCGAGTAGCTGGAATATCTTCTCCAGCGCGGCCATGCCGGACTGGTAGGTGGTGTAGAGCTGCGAGAGTTGCTGGATCGGTTCGAACAGGAACGACAGCGTCGCCACGAACGCGACCACGGTGCCGACCGTGATGTGCCCGTCGATCGCCTGATAGCCGCCGTAGAGCACGATCAGCGCGAGCGCGATTCCGGAGAGCATTTCGACCGCCGGAAAGTACGCGGCGTTGAGGCGCACGGTGACCATGTTGGCGCCGCGGTTGTTCTCGTTGTACTCCGCAAAGCGCGCTTCGTGGACGGGCTCCTGGCCGAAGCTACGAACGACGCGGATGCCCGAGAGCGTCTCCTGCAGGTAGCCGGTGATCGCGCCGATCGTCTCGCGCGTGCGGCGGAACGCGCCGGCGGAGATCAACCGGAACCAGATGCTCGCGCCCGCCACGAACGGCACGATGCAGAACGTCAGCAGCGCCAGCCTGACGTCGAGGTAGATCAGTACTCCGATCGCGCCGATCAGCGTAAGGCCCGATTGGAACAGAGTCACCACCGAATCGGTCACGAGGCTTTCCAGCGCCTCGACGTCGTTGGTCATGCGCGAGATCAGCACGCCCGCGGGACGGCTCTCGTAGAAGCCGATCGGCTGGCTCTGCAGGTGCTTGAAGATACGGATGCGCAGGTCGGCGAGCGCACGCTGGCCGACCCAGCCGACCAGATACGTCTGCGCGTAGGTTGCGACCCACACGAGCACCGCCGACAACAGGAACGCGATCACGACGAGCACCAGCGTGTGGACGTCGTGCTTGTCGATGCCCGAATCGATCGCGAGCTTCGCCAGCAGCGGCGGCGCCAGCGACGCGGCGGTGCCAAGCACGAGCGCGATCAGCATACCTGTGGTGCGCACGCGATACGGACGCAGAAGCTCGAGCAGCCCGCGCAGGTTACGAGCGCGGCTCCCGCGGGTGGGGCGCTCACCGGCCCATCGCTGTCCACCGCGCGCAGCGCCGGGCCCGAAGCCTGCGCGAGCCCCGCCGCGACCGCCGCCCGCGCCCATGCCGCCCATCACCGATGGGCTCACAGCTGGCCCCCGGCGTTGGGCTTGGCGCCCGCGTTGGTGGCGAGCATTCGCTCGGGCGCGAGCGTGTCAGCGTCGCCAGAGGAAGACGTGCCGGCCACGATCTCGCGGTAGAGCTCGGACTGTTCGAGCAGCTCGTCGTGGCTGCCCTGGGCAAGGATTCGGCCATGGTCCAGGACGACGATCTGATCGGCCAGTTCGATCGTAGAGAGGCGATGGGCGATCACGAACGTGGTGCGTCCAGCCATCGCCTCCGTCAGTGCGACCTTGATGCTCCGCTCCGTGGAGGCATCGACCGAGGAGGTGGCGTCGTCGAGTACCAGCACGCGCGGGTTCGCCACGAGCGCGCGCGCGATTGCAAGACGCTGGCGCTGTCCGCCCGAGAGCGTCACGCCACGCTCGCCCACCTGCGTGTCGTAGCCCTGCGGCAGGCGCGCGATGAACTCGTGAGCCTGCGCGCGACGCGCCGCCTGCTCAATCGCGGCCAGCGGCGTTTCGGGGTGCGCGTAGGCGATGTTCTCGGCGACGCTCGCTGAGAACAGGAACGGATCGTCGCTGACGACCGCCACAGCGGCGCGCACCGAGCGGACCGTGACCTCGCGCACGTCCGTGTCGTCGAGCAGCACCTCGCCGGCGACCGGGTCATACAGCCGCGAGATCAGCGCAACGAGGCTCGTCTTGCCCGAGCCGGTCGGCCCGACAAGCGCGACCGTGCGTCCGGCGGGCACGTCCAGATCTATGTCGCGCAGAACGGCACGCCCGCTCTGCGGCGCCGCCGGGACCGCCTCGACGAGCGCGCTCGCGCCTAGCTCGTCGCGCGGGTCCTCGTAGCGGAGCGTCACGCCGCGCAGCTGCACATGGCCGCTGCCGGCCGGCAGCGCGCCCGCGTGCGGAATGTCCGTCAGGTGCGGCTCGCGGTCGAGCAGCTGGAAGATGCGGGCCCCGGAGGCGGTAGCGCGCTGCGCGAGGTTGAGCGTCACGCCGAGCGAGCGCATCGGCGTAATCAGCATGTTCACATACAGATAGAACTCAGTGAACTGCCCGAGCGCGAGGTGCGCGTGGATCACGGACTCGCCTCCCACCAGCAGCACCGCCGCCAATCCGAGCTGCGGCAGAAAGCCGATCACGGGGTTGTACATCGCTTCCAGGCGTGTCGCGACCATCGCCTGGCTGAACACGCGCCCGACCGTGTTCTGGAAACGCGTCAGCTGGCGCTCCTCGCGGGCAAATGCCTTGACCACACGCACTCCGGAGATGTTCTCCTCCGCATCTGCCGTCAGCTCGCCGATGCGCTGCTGCGTCTCCTGGATCGCGGGGCGTGCACGCCTGCCGTAGCGGTAGGAGATCACGACCACGAACGGCACGGGCACGAGCGCGATCAGGCCGAGTCCGGGGTCGATCACGATCATCACCACACCCGCGAGGCTGATCGAGAGGATCGACTGCAGGATGAACACGAGGCCGTAGCCGAGAAAGAAGCGCACCGCCTGCAGGTCGACGGTGGCGCGCGACATCAGCTGGCCGGTCTGCTGGTGGTCAAAGAAGCCCAGCTCCAGTCGCTGCAGCTGCCGATACATGACCTCACGCAGGTCGTATTCGACGCCGAGCGAGAGCCGGCCGGCGATCATGCGCCGCCAGTAGGTCAGGCCCCAGCGCGCGATCACCACTGCCATGATCACGAACGCGAGCACAAGCAGCGTGTGACGATCGTGGGCGTGCGCGGGCGTAAGCTGGCCATGAGTGCGCGTAGCGCCCTTCCTGATGGCTTCGACCGCCGCCCCGGCGAGCGCCGGGAGCGCCACCGTCATCACCATCGCGAGGCTTGCGAGACCCCAGGAGATGATCAGTCCTCGTTTGTAGGGACTCAGGAATCCCAGTAGTCGATAGAAGATCTTCATAGTTGTCCAGGCAACGATTATTGCAGGCGCCGCGATGGCACCCTCGAGCACCTCGGCGCGATGCTGCTCCTAAGCTCACAGCATGCCCACCCCGAATCGCCCAGCCGGAGGCTCGTCGCCATCGCGGCCAGCACGCGCGGGGCTGTGCGATACATGCGAGTACCAGCAGCTCGTGCGCAACACGCGTGGCTCGACGTTCTCGCTGTGCAGGCGCTCCCGCGAGGACGCCGCCTACCCGCGCTATCCGCGGATTCCGGTCCTGTCATGCACCGGCTACGAGGAGCCTTCATCGGCAGGACGCGAGCAGGTCTGAGCGCACAGGTTCCAGGCCGGCGCTTGGGAGCGCAGGACACTCCCAGGTCAGCCCGCAATCGCGCCCGCGGGCTCGCTCGCGCCGTCGGCCTGCGGTGCGTATTCGGGGGCGACGAAGTCGCGGGCGCGCACGAGCGCGAACGCCAGCAGCGCACCGACGAGCGCGATCCCGGCGGCGATGATTAGGATCGTCGTGAACGCGCCAGTGAAGCCAACGCGGTAGGAGTGATCGAGGGCCGTGCGGAGGGCGGGGGAGAGCGAGCGTGCGAACTGGTGGACTTCGCCGGACTCCAGCAGCGTCGCCAGATGTCCGTGCGCGGCAGCGTTTACTTCGCGCGCGTGGCCGCTCGCGCCGAGCGTGGAGCGCGTGCCGCTGCTCACGCTGTGCTGGAACACGGCGCCAAGCCCCGCGATCCCGGTCGCGATACCGACCTGACGGAAGGTGCTGTTTATGCCCGAGGCCATGCCGCTGCGCGAGTGGTGTACGACGCCCACGGCGGTCGAGGCGAGCGGCGGGTTGATCAGCCCGACACCGATGCCTGCGATCACGAAGCCGGGGATCAGCGTGGTCCAACCCGAGCTGGCGTCCACGGCGGTCATTGCGAGCAGTCCTCCGCTCACGAGCAATAGCCCGACGCCCAGCAGGATCCGGATCGGCACGCGCACGCTCAGTTTGCCGGAGATCGGCGCGACGACGAACGTCAGCAGCGTGATCGGCAGGAAGCGCAAGCCGGCCTGCAACGGGTCGTAGCCGAGCACGTCCTGGATGTAGAGCGTCAGGTACAGGAACATCGCGAACATCGAGGCTGAGACCGCTAGTGCGACGATGCTCGCGCCGGCGAACGCAGGGAGGCGGAACAGGCTCAGGTCGAGCATCGGGCGCTCCTGCCGGTGCTCGGCGAACAGGAAGGCGACGAACAGGACCGCCGAGGCGAGGAGGTAGGCGACGATGCGCGTCGAGCCCCAGCCCTTTTCGTTGCCCTCGATCAACGCGAACACCAGCAGGAACAGCGAGCCGGAGAACGTCACCAGGCCGATCCAGTCGACGCCCGTCGCGTTCGGGTCGCGCGACTCGCGTACCTGGCTGAGCGTCAAGAACACCGCCGCCACGCCGATCGGCACGTTGACGAAGAAGATCCACTCCCAGCCGATGCCCGAGGTGATCACGCCGCCGATGACGGGTCCGACCGCCACCGCGGCGCCGATCACGCCGCCGTACACGCCGAAGGCAAGTCCGCGCTCCTTGCCGTGGAACGCACCGGCGATCAGCGCGAGCGAGGTCGCGAACATCATCGCTCCGCCCGTGCCCTGCACTGCGCGTGCGAGGTTGAGCATCAGCGGGCTATCCGACAGGCCACAAACCGCGGAGGAGGCTGTGAACACGATCAGGCCGATCGTGAACACGCGCCTGCGACCGATCAGATCCGCGACCGCGCCTGCGGTCAGCAGGAACGCGGCGAGCGTCAGCGAGTACGCGTTGACCACCCATTGCAGATCCTGGAAGCTCGAGTGCAGCGAGCGCTGGATGTCGGGCAGCGCGACGTTGACGACCGTGATGTCCAGCAGCAGCATGAAGATCGCAACCGAGACGGCGATCAAGGTCCACCACTTGCGCTCCATGCGCTATGCCCCCTGGAGGTGGCGCTCGAGGAACGGCACGATCTCGCGCCACAGCTTCGCTGCCGCAGCGGGGCGGTAGGTGGGTCGGTAGTCGGCGAAGAACGCGTGCCCGGCATCCTCGTAGACGTCGACTTTGACGTCCTGGCCGCTGCCCGTCGCCTGCTCGCGCAGCTGCTCGGCGAGCTCCGGCGAGGGGTTCTGGTCCTCCGCTCCGACAGCTGCCAAGAGCGCGCAGCTGATCTTGCCGGCGAGCTCGAGCGGCGGCGTCGGGCGCTTGGGCGTCGAGTGCTCATCAGGCGTCGCCCTGTCGATGAAGCCGCCCCAGCAGTCGACGGCTACATCCAGTCGATCGCTTGCGCCTGCGAACAGCAGCGTGTAGCGCCCGCCCATGCAGAAGCCGATGCAGCCGATCTTGCCGGTGACGTCATCGCGGGCGCGCAGGAAATCCGCGGCGCCCTCGAGGTCGCCGAGTACGGTTTCGTCGGAGATCGAGAACAGCCGCTTCATCATCGCCGGCACGTCGCCCGCCGGCGGTGGACCGCCTTCGCGCGTGTACAGATCGACGCCGAGCGCCACATAGCCGAGGTTCGCGATACGGTCGCTGACGTCGCGGATGTGCCCGTTGAGCCCGTGAGCCTCGTGGATCACGATCACGCCAGGCAGTCGCGCGGTCGCGTTCGCCGGCCGCGCGAGGTAGCCGTTGACCTGGGTACCGCCGGCGCCCGCATAGGTCAGCTCCTCGGCGGCGATGCTCGCCGGGTCGGTGACCGCGCCGGGAACGCCGTCGGGGCTTGCCTGCACCTGCGTGGCTGTCATGTCTGTGCTGCCTCCTTGGTCGATCGGGCGATGACCTCTGCTGACCGCATCGGGGCGCTCACAAGCGCGCGTCGACCACGACTGCGGGATCGGACTCCAGCTCGCGAAGCTTGCGCTTCACGCGCTTGCGCGTCTCGCTCAGCTCGACTTCGAGCTTAGCCAGCTCACCGGCTCGATGCCGGACGAGCTCGAGCTGGCGATCGATGTGGCCGAGCGCCTCACTCAGCAGCTCGTGCCGCCGCTCGGGATAGACGTCCTCGCGTTGCAGCTGGGCGCGAACCTCCGCGCGCGCCTCCTCGGCCGTCAGCAGCGTCTTGAGCTCATCCAGCGACACGCCGAGGAGATGCTTCAGGCGCATCACCTCGCGCAGTCGCTCGACCTCGGCCTGCGTGTAGAGCCGGTGCTGGCCGGAGGGGCGTGCGGGAGCCTCCGGGAGCAGCCCGATCTCCTCGTAGTAGCGGATCGTGCGCGGGGTAGTGCCGACCAGGCGGGCGACGTCGCCAATCCGCAGGCTCTCGTCGCGCGCCTGCGTCGCTTGCTCGACAGGCGCGGGAGCGCTCTCGTTCCCGGCCGGGACGCTCACCGTGTGCTCGCGTGTGCAGGTGCTGGGCCGGGGGTGCTCGGCCGCTGCTCTGCGGCGTGCACGTGACGCGGGCGCATCAGGCACACGAACATGCCGAGGAACGAGATCCCGGCAAGCACCCATAGGGCGGTGTGCATGTTGGCGATGAACGGCGCGAGCTTCTGCGCGGAGAGCCCCTTGGCGAGACCCGAGAAGACCGCGAACAGGGTCGCTTTGGGAACCGATGAGGTGACGATCGCGAGCACGAACGCGATCGAGAGCACCGCGCCGGTGTTCTGCAGCAGCGTCCTTGCGCCCGCGGCGATGCCGCGACGGTGGGCGGGCACCACGCCCATCATCGCCGCTGTGTTGGGGCTGTTGAACATGCCCGAGCCGACGCCCACCATCGCGAGCCATACCGCGCTCTGCCAGTAGGGGCTGTGGACCTGCAGGGTCGTCATCGCCGCCAGCCCAGCCGCGCTGACGAGCATGCCCATCGCGGCCAACGCGCGCGAGCCATGGCGGTCGGCGTAGATGCCGGCGATCGGCGAGGCGACCAGCATGCCGAGCGCGAGCGGCGTCAGCCTGATGCCAGCGTCGATCGGGGACTGGCCCTGGGCGCCCTGGTAGTAGAAGACGAACAGGAACATCAGCGCGAAACGCGCGAGCCCGTTGATGAAAGCGGCACCGCTGGCGGCGGCGAACAGGCGGCTGCGAAAGATCTCGAGGTCGAGCATCGGCGCCTTCGAGCGGCGCTCGATCAGCACCCACAGCGGCAGCAGCACCGCGGCGGCGATCAGCCCACCGATCACGATCCCGTCGTTCCAGCCGCTGAGGCCACCGCGTGAGACGCCGAGCACGAGCCCGGTGAGGCCGACTACGAAGGTCGTGGTGCCGAGCACGTCGTAGCCGCGCACCGAGTCGGGTTTCGCCAGCTCGCGCAGGATCAACGCTCCCCAGGTCGCGCCGGCGAGCGCGAACGGCACGTTGAACCAGAACACCCAGTGCCAGGAGATCGACACGAGCGCGCCGCCGAGCACCGGGCCGAGCACCAAACCGATCGCCGCGACCATCGTGTTGGCGCCCATCGCCAAGCCGAGTTCCTCCTTCGGGAACGCGTCGGTGACGAGCGCGGCGGCGTTCGCAAACAGAAACGCAGAGCCGATGCCCTGTAGCACACGCCAGAGGATCAGCACGGTTGCGTCGGGCGAGAAGCCGGCGCCGAGCGAGGCCAGCGCGAACACGATGAAGCCGCCGACGTAGGCGCGCTTGCGCCCGAACAGGTCGCTCAGGCGGCCGGCCATCAGCACCAGCACGGTCGCCGCGATCAGGTAGGCGAGGATCACCCACACGAGCGCCAGCAGACTCGTGTGCAGCGAGCGCTCGAGATCGGGCAGCGCGATGATCAGCGTGCCCGAGTTGGTTGCTGCGAGCAGCATCCCCAGGCTGGTGCACGACAGTGCCCACCACTTGTAGTTGGCGTGCCCAGCAGCGACGCCGAAGCGCGACGCTGGCGGACGGCCCGGTGCTCGTGGGGTAGGCGTAGTCGTGCTCAAATCGCGCGCCCCTTGCGTGTGCCCAAAGAATCTGACGTGAACGTAAGGATCATCATAGCAGCGCGGTGCGGCCGCCATAGGGGCCGGACGCTCGCGCGCGCGAGAGGCGACGGCGGCTGCTAAAACGTCAGCCATGTCCTCGAGCGAGCCGAAGGTGGTGAAGTCCGAGCAGGAGTGGCGCGAGCAGCTCACGCCGGAGCAGTACGAGATCCTGCGCAAGGCCGGCACCGAGCCGCCGTTCACGGGCGAGTACGTCTACAACAAGGACTCCGGCGACTATCGCTGCGCGGCGTGCTCAGCCGTGCTGTTCAGCGCGGACACGAAGTTCGACTCCGGCACCGGCTGGCCGAGCTTCACCGAGCCGACGGTCGCGGAGGCTGTCGAGCTGCGGCCTGACAACAGCCTGTTGATGCGGCGCACGGAGGTCGTGTGCCGCAACTGCGGCGGGCACCTCGGCCACGTCTTCGACGATGGGCCGGGCCCGGACGGCCAGCGCTATTGCATCAACTCGGCTGCGCTCTCCTTCCAGCCCGCCGAGTAGCCTTCCTCGCGCCATGATCATGTCCGACCAGTCTCGGCGGCTGTCCGAGCCGCTGCGCTGGGGTCGACGCGAGAAGACGATCGTCGCGGTGCTCGCGAGCTGCGTGGCGCTCGCGCTGATCGGGCTCGGCGCGTTTGCGTTGACCAGTGGATCGCCGCCGCGCAAGGGCTGCATCGAAGTGACGTTCGCGAGCACGCTCGGCGGCGCCGAGCTCCAGGGGTGCGGCTCGCGCGCCCGACGGATTTGTGCCGCGGGGAGCTTCCACAGCATCCGCCAAGAGCTGCAGGCAGCCTGTCAGCGCGCCGGATATCCGTTTAAAGCCGGCTAGCCAAGGCCCCGTTCGGCCGTCTAGACAAATGTCGAAAGGCTCGGGCCAAGTGTTGGCCCGGATGGCCCTACCGGCGTTCACACAGGCCGGATTTCATACCCGGACTGTCATTTGGTGCCGGCGTCCGCTTCTGGGGGGATCGCCGCCATCACATCCAAATCGAAGGAACGGAGGCCCATGACCTGGCTGTCATACCCAAGTTGGCTGAACGCTGGCGACAACGCGTGGCAGATGACTGCGGCGACCTTTGTCGGGCTGATGAGCCTGCCGGGCCTGGCGGTCCTGTACGGCGGCGTCATGCAGAAGCGCTGGTCGGTCAACAGCATGATGCTCACGTTCGTGGCCTTCTGTCTCGTGCTGGTTGCCTGGTGTCTGTGGGCGTTCAAGATGGGCTTCGACAACCCGATCGCCCACAGCGGCTCCGGCATCTTCGGAACCAAAGGGTTCTTGGGCACGATGCTCGGCGAACCGGGCAGCGTGCTCGGGCATGCGGGCGAGGAGAACCAGGCGCTGATTCCGTCGATCACGGAAGGACCGCCGTTCCATTTCCCGGAGTCCTCGCTTGTGTACTTCCAGTTCGTGTTCGCTGCGATCACGCCGATCCTGATGCTTGGCTCGGTGCTCGGGCGGATCAACTTCAAGGCATGGATTCCGTTCGTGCTGCTGTGGATCACATGTGTGTACACGGTCAACGCGTTCCTGCTCTGGGGCGGCGGCTACTTCGCCGCTCACGGTGCACTGGACTATTCGGGTGGATACGTCATCCACTTGGCGGCTGGTGTCTCGGGCTTCGTAGCGGCAGCGGTGATCGGGCCACGCCTGCAACGAGATCGAGAGGTCGACGCTCCGAACAACCTGCTGATGGTGGCGGTCGGAGCCGGTCTGCTGTGGCTCGGTTGGAACGGATTCAACGGTGGAGACTCCTACTACGCGGGTGCAGACGCGTCCGCGGCAGTGCTGAACACGAACCTGTGTACAGCGGTAGCGATGCTCGTGTGGATCGCGTGGGACTACATCTTCCGCGACAAGCCGTCGATGATCGGTGCTGTCAACGGAATGATCACGGGCCTCGTGGGCATCACCCCGGCCGCTGGTTTCGTCAACGGCTATGGGGCGATCGTGATCGGCGTGGTAGCCGCGACGATCGTGTGGATGGCGATCCGCTTCCTCAGCCGAGCGCCGGTGTTCCGCCATGTGGACGACACCCTCGGGGTGATCTATACGCACGGGATCGCCGGACTCTGCGGCGGTCTGCTTGTGGGGCTGTTGGCAGACTCCAACGTGGTCGAGTACATCGGCCGCGGCGGCGCATCGAACCTGCCAGGTAAAGACGGCCTGCTGATCAACGGCAGCTGGACGCTGTTGCGCTGGCAGGCCGAGGCGGGTATCTGGGTGATCTTTTACTGCGCGATAGTGACGTTCATCCTGCTGAAGCTGGTCGGGATCTTCATCCCACTACGTCTCTCCGACGAGGAACTGGAGATCGGCGATCACGCGATCCACGGCAACGAGGTCTACCCCTCCGACGTGCCAACGCTCGGCGGGCCTCATGCTCCGGCGTGGCAGCCCGGCACCGCTGCTCCGGCAGGCGCGGGGGCGTAGAAGAGAAGCGCTGCTCCGAGGCACGGGCGTGTCCTTCCCACGGATGCGCCCGTGTCGGGGTTGAACGGTGGGTCAGCGGCTCCGCTTCGGCGGGGCCGCTGCTCGTTCCTGGCGGCGGCGGCCGCGGCTCAGGTGGCGCTCGACTCAATCGCGAGCTTGCGCCTCAGTTCGCGAGTGCGATTCAGGCGGAAGCGCGGCTCAGGCCGAAGCGCGGCTCAGGTGGCGATGCCGACCGGACAGGCGACGCCGGTGCCGCCCAGCCCGCAGTAACCGCCGGGGTTCTTGGCGAGGTACTGCTGGTGGTATGCCTCGGCGTAGTAGAACGGGTGAAGCTCGTCGAGCTCTGAAAGCTCGGTCGTGATCGTGCCGTGGCCGGCAGCGGAGAGCATCTCCTGGTAGGCGCTCATCGAGGTCTCGGCGGCGACTCGCTGCGAGTCGCCGCTCCACATCAGCAGCGAGCGGTACTGCGTGCCGACGTCGTTGCCCTGACGCATTCCCTGCGTCGGATCATGGCCCTCCCAGAACAGGCGCAGCATCTCCTGGTAGCTGGTCTTGGCGGTATCGAACGCGACAAGTACGACCTCGGAGTGCCCGGTGCGCCCGCTGCACACCTCCTCGTAGGTTGGGTTGGGCGTGATCCCTCCGGCGTATCCGGCAGCGGTCGTGTAGACGCCGTCGGCTTCCCAGAAGATCCGCTCCGCGCCCCAGAAGCAGCCCATGCCGAAGACGGCGGTCTGCACGCCGTTGGGAAACGGTCCGCGCAGGGGCGTCCCGAGCACCTCGTGCCTCTCTGGCACCCGCATCGGCTCAGGGCGACCGGGCAGCGCCGTGTCAGGCTCGACCATCGCTGCCTTGTTACCTCCGAAGAATCTCATGCTCCTAGGCTAGCTCACTGTCAAACGTTCTGGTGCCGCGCGATCATCGGTGCTCGCAGGGGCCGGCCGGGCGCGAATCCGTTCGCGTCAGCGGCGCCGGGAGACGAGGTTTCGACGATTTTTTGCTCGCTAAAGCTTCAAGGGGCGGCGCTCATATGCGAATGTAGCCGCGTGGCGATCATCCGCGCGAGCAGACCACTTGGCTACGAGCTACAGCGTGTGTTTCCATCGCGGCCGTTCAACGTTCGTTTCTGGGACGGTGGCAGCGTTGCGGCGACGGTCGACGAGGCGCCGACGTTCTTCGTGCGCCAGCCGACGGCGCTCGCGCACTTCCTCTCGGCGCCGGGCACGCTGGGGCTGGGTCGTGCTTATGTCGACGGCTCGCTGACCGTCGATGACCTCGACCGCGCACTGCTCGTTGTCGACGAGTTCGAGCCGCCGGAGCTGAGCCTCGGCGACCGCGTGCGCCTCGGGCTAGCTACCGCCGCAGCGGCTGCGCCCGGTGGGCTTCCGCGGCGTCCCAGCCTCGAGCTGACGCTCAGCGGCCGGCTACACAGCGCCGAGCGCGACGCGGCCGCCGTGCGCTACCACTACGACGTCGGCAATGACTTCTTCGCGCTGTTCCTCGATGACACTATGACCTACAGCTGCGGGATCTTCTCGAAAGGCGCGCGGACGCTCGAGGACGCGCAGCGCACCAAACTCGAGCTGGTCGCGAGCAAGCTTGGGCTCGAGCCGGGCATGCGCGTGCTCGACGTCGGCTGTGGCTGGGGCAGCTTTGCGATCCATGCCGCACGCGAGTATGGCGTCGACGTTCTCGGCATCACCCTGTCCGAGCTGCAGGCCCAGCGCGGCCGCGAGCGAGTCGCCGAGGCTGGCCTCAGCGAGAAGATCGAGATCCGCGTGCAGGACTACCGGGAGCTGCCCCCAGGATCGTTCGACGCGATCTCGAGCATCGGCATGTCCGAGCACGTCGGCGATGCCCAGATCGACGTGTACGCGCGCTCGCTGTTCGGCCTGCTGCGTCCAGGTGGGACGCTGCTGAACCATGCGATCGCGGCGCTCGATCCAGACGCGAAGCCGCTCGAGGACCTGTTCTCCACCCGCTACGTGTTTCCCGACGGCGAGCCGCTGCCGCTCTCGCGAGTGCAGCTTGCGCTCGAGCGCGCCGGCTTTCGCACCGGGCACGTCGAGGGCTTTCGCGAAGACTACGCGGTGACCCTGCGCCACTGGGCGCAGCGGCTGGATGAGCGCCTCCCGGAGGCAGAGGCGCTCGCCGGCATCGAGCGTACGCGTGTCTGGCGGCTGTACCTGCGGGCGGCCGGCCAGGGCTTCGAACAGGGTCTGACGGCCGTCTACCAGGTCAAAGCCCGTCGACCGCTGTAGAATGGCCGCACCTCGCGGATGTAGCTCAGCTGGCTAGAGCGTCGCCTTGCCATGGCGAAGGTCGAGGGTTCGAATCCCTTCATCCGCTTCGAGCAAAACCCGTAAGCGTTTAGTTGGTAGGGGGACATAACTCTGCTTCGTCGAATCTTGGGGTGTGGAGCGTGCGGAGGCGGAGGCGATCTATGACGCGGGGCGTGAGGCTGTAGTCGAGGTGCTGCTGGCGATGGATCGTCGCATTCAGCAGTTGGAAGCGCGAGTGGAGAAGCTGGAGCGCGAGCTCGCCAGGAACTCGCGTAATTCTTCGGTGCCGCCGAGCTCAGATCCGGCGGGTGTGTCACGCCCAGAACGAGGAATGGATCGCTCGGGGCGTTCGCGGGGTGCCCAGCCGGGGCATGATGGCCACGGTCGCGAGCTGCTGCCTCTGTGTGCAGTAGACGAAGTCGTCGAGCACTGGCCTGAGCGCTGCGACTGCGGCTACGTCTTCGCTGCACCGGAGCTGCTCGGCATGGGTGAGCCGGTGCGCCATCAGATCGAAGAGCTGCTGGTCATCTCAGCGAGGGTGATCGAGCATCGCTGTCCACGGGTGTGCTGCCCCGGCTGCGGCGAGCGGACACGGGCGCTGCTGCCTGCCGATGTGGCAAACAGCGCGTTCGGCCCGCGCTTTGAAGCGGCCGTGGCGGTGCTCTGGGTGCGCAACCGCGTCAGCCGCCGTGATGTCGTGGAGCTCGGCGAAGAGCTGTTCGGTGTGCGCCTATGCGCAGGCACCGTCGAGGCGATCCTCCAGCGCGCCGGCCATGCCCTGGCGGAGCCCTACCAGCAGCTCGGGGAGCGCGTGCGCGCCAGCGAATGCTTGAACATGGACGAGACCGGCTGGCGCACCGCCGGGCAGCGGCGTGCGCTGTGGGGCATGTTCACCGGCCGTCACGCGTTCTTTCACCTCGCCCCAGACCGGCATGAGGACCACGCCAAACGGCTGCTCGAAGGCCACCAGGGGATCGTGACCTCTGACCGCTGGTGGGCCTACGCACATCTGCCGCTCACACGCCGACAGCTCTGCTGGTCCCACCTCAAGCGCGACTTCCAAGCTCACGCCGAAGGCTTGGCGGCCGAGAAGGAATTCGGCGAGTACGGCCTGCAGCTATGCGAGCGCGTGTTCTGGGCGTGGGAGGTCTACCAACACACCCACGACCGGCCCGAGCTGAAGCGCACGATCCGCCAGCTGCAACACACCTACAAGCCGATCATCCGCGGCTACGCGACGAAACGAGCGCGCAACCGCCACTGTCGCGGCATGGCGCGCAACCTCCTGAAGGCCTGGCCCGCGCTATGGACCTTCGCCGCCCACGACGGCGTGGAGCCGACCAACAACCACGCCGAGCGCGCGCTACGCGGCGCCGTCATCTACCGCAAGCTCTCCCTCGGCAGCCAACCCGAGGCCGGCGAACGACGCATCGAGCGGCTCCTCTCGGCCTCAATCACCTGCCGGCTACAACGTCGCTCGCTATTCGCATACATGGCCGAGCTGCTCGCCGCCCAGGCCCGCGGCGAACCGCTCCCATCCCTCGCCTGAACGCAGAGACTGAACGCTTACGGAAAAGCCCCGATTTGCAGGGAAGAATTACAAAGCTTGACCCCAGTGATACGCTCCGGGAGCGAAGCCGCAAGCGGCGAGATTGAGGCTGGATGCCGAAGGCTCCCGGAGCGTATCACTGGATGCAGAGTCGACGTGCTCGATTACGCTCCGGCCGCTGCGCTCTCGCGCCGCTCGGTCCTCCACGACCGCCGGAGCGTAATCGAGCACGTCGACTGTCTCATCGTGGCCGCCATAAAGGGCAGGAGCACCGCTGTCGATACTTGCCTAGTCCCACCTGCAGCCCTGGTACGATGAGAGCGCTATGAAGCCTCTAAATGCCCTAAGACACCGAGGCAAGTCGCTGCCTCGCATGGCTGGCGGAGCGCCAGAGCCGGATGAGCGTCTGCTCCACGACGCGACGTACATGGAGCCTCAGGCTGCAGAGAGCGTGACTCGCTGGGTCGAGTCGTGGCGCGCGATGTCGCGCGACGAGTTCGAAGAGTGCGCTAAGCACCTATAAGTCGCTTTCGCAAATAGCGTTTCCCCCGGCGCAAGCGGCGCTTGCGTGGGTGGTAGTCGGAGAAGAGTCGCTGGACGTAGTGGACGTCTTGGTGCTCAAGCTCCCATTCCAAGCACCCGTTTCCTACGCTCTGCTGGTAGAGGCGGACCGTGATCTGCTCGGCACACGCGACCATGGTCGCCAGCGCATGAGGTTGTTCGGTCCTAAGCAGCGTGTCGGAGAGCCACCGACCGGTGATCATGATCGCCTTGTCTATGTGCAGAGTGAGACTCCCGACCAATTGGTCATCCTTCCAATCGCTCCATCCAAATACTTGAAGCTTGCGGCCATCGACGGTGCCCGTGCTCACACGCCAGTCGGCCTCCTTGCTGGGCCAGTCGCGAACTGTGATCTGGGTCCGCTTCCCGGATACGGAGACGTGTATGGCGTCAGACACAGCGGCTGAGGGTAGGGCATCCGGCCCGTTGCCCGGTTGAGAATGGAGTCTTGAGCGGCGGTCCAGGTTGCTCATCCTCAGGAGGAAGCCAGGACAGCTTGAGTGCCGTCGTCCACCCTGGGCATGAATGCCGCCGTGAACGCCTGGGCCTGCTCCGACGCGGGGCGGGCGTGTAGATAGCGGCTTGTCGTGCTGAGCGCGCTGTGCCCCATCGCCTTCTGGATCGTCACGACATCAACTCCACGCGCCGCCAGTAGCGACCCGAACGTGCGCCGCAGGTCATGGAAGCGCAACGGGCGAACATCGGTAGCAACTTGAGCACGCTTGTAGCGTCGGCGCAGCGCCGAGCCATCGAGCGGGCGCCCGAACACGTTGCAGAACACGAGGTCATCAGGTGACGTGAAGTGCACACGCCGACTCATCCGATCCAACGCGCCGGCGGCCTGGTCAGCGAGCGGCACGCGACGAACACGCCCGGACTTGGTGGACGACTCCACGCCCGCGCTCATCGCGCGAGCGATCGTCAATGCGGACCCAGCGAAATCAACATCGCGCCAGCGCAGTGCCAGCAGCTCGCCCTGTCGCAACCCGGCGTATGCGGCGACGCGGACCATCTCGGCGTCCTGCCGGTCCTCACCCTGCCGTGCCATCTGCTCGCTGTCGTTGACCGCCGGATAAGCCGGATCGCGGTGGCATCCCTCAGCGAGCGCACGAGCTATGGCCTCGATCTCGTCCGGCGTATAGAAGACGAGCGGGGCTTGAGGCGGCTCACGGCGCTTGTCAGCTCCGGTTGCGGGGTTGGTTGGCAGCGCGAACGTGGACGGCTTGCATCCGTGGTTGAAGACGGCGGAGACGGCCGAGCGGTACTTGTTGACCGTGCTCGCCGACGCGCCCGTCGCGCTGATGGTCGCCAGCAGCGTGTCTATCTCCCGCGTCGTGATCTTCGCGGCCGGACGGTCGCCGAGCGCGGCCATAACGTGTCCGAGCGTCTTGCCTTCGCCGCGCTTGCGCTGTACTCCGGGCTCGCCCAACACGGTTTCCCGGTCGCGCAGCGTGGAAGGCTTGGCGCCCGCCACATCTGCAAGCCAGCGCATGTGGGAGTGGGCGACCTCGCGGAACGTCACGCCGTGTGTGCGGCGCTCCTGCTCGATGCGCTCTGCGTTCGCGGCCTCGGCAACATGCGCGGCAACCAGCTCGGCGGCAGCCACGATCGCGCCGCGTTCGTCGTAGGCGCCGTCGGCCACTCGGCCCCGGCGCCGGACCCAAACGCCGGTCTTAGGATCACGGTCGAGCCACGCCGGGCCGATGCGTCGCTTGACCTGCCGCCCGGCGTGCCGGAACTTCGCCTCGTAGAACGGCTGGCCGCCGTGCTCGCGGATGATGATGTTGGCGTTGGGTGAGGCTGCTGGCATCGGGGTGTTGTGCGCCTGCCGGCCATTGCCACAGGCTGTGGCTCTCGGACTCCGGTGCAGCGTATCAGGTGGGTACCACGTGGGTACCACACGCAGCCGTGGGTACCGCTTTGGGTACCAAACGAGCCTAAAGCCGTTTGTCTAAGCCATGTTGAGCGCCGTAAATCGCGCTAGTTTGCGTGCCTCGGGGTGCATTTCAAGGCTTGCCATGGCGAAGGTCGAGGCTTCGAATCCCTTCATTCGCTCAACGAAACCCCAAAATCTGAGAACCTTGGAACAGTCGGGCGATCGGGGCGGCTCGCAAGTCGGGTGGGAGGCCGAGCGTCGCGTCAGAGGCGCTCGGCCTCCCACTCCTGTCTCACGCTGCGATCTTCTCCAGCACCGCGTCGATGCGCGCAAAGCCGCTCTTAGCGCCCTTCTCGACGCCGTACTGCATCGCCATGTCGCGCTGCTCGGTCGTCTCGAAGCGCATCGTTTGCGTCAGCCGTGTCTGCTCACCGAGATCCTCGAACTCAAGTGTCTGCAGATGGTTCTGGAACGTCTGCACGAGGCGAGCTGGCGGATCCACCTCGCGGAACTCTCCCTCGACGACGCCGTGGGCGGTGCGGAAGCGATACTTACCGCCCGGACGGACGTCCATCTCCTCGACGGCGGTGCCGTCGCCCCACCATTCGGGGATTAGCTGAGGATCCGTCCAAACGGAGAAAACATGCTTGCGTGGTGCGTCGAAGGTCCGCTCGATGCGGATCTCGAGCTCGTTCGGGGTGGTGACGGTGGTGCTCATCGTGCTCCTTTCGTGCGTTCGACGACCTGCGCGAAGCGGTCGAGCCGCTGCAACCACGTGCTGATGCCCTCGAAGGCATATGGCACGAGCATGCATCTGCGGACACGTCCGACCTTCTCCGTGGAGACGAGGTTCGCCTCCTCAAGCAGTTGGACATGCTTCTTCATCCCAGTCAGCGACATCCCGAAAGGCTCGGCAAGCTCGCTGATCGTGGCGTTGCCCGCACCGAGTCGTTCGAGCACGGCACGGCGGGTTGGGTCGGCGAGGGCCGCGAACGCGCGGTCGACGGTAATTGGATACTGAACCATTTCGTTCAGTATGGCACACTCGCCGCAAAGCGGCCCTCGAGCCACTGCTCGCGCCCGAAAGCTGCCTTGTCACGCCACTGCGTTGCGAGGCGATGCTCGAGACGTGCGAGCTCATCCGCTACGCGAGCTCGACAGTGACTGCCGGCTGGCGCTAGTGAGCATCAGGTGAGTCCTTGGCGAGCAGCTGCTCTCCACGGATCGTGAGTGCCCCGACCGTGATGCCCAAGCCCTCGCAGAGGCGTAGCAGGGTTCGATAAGTCGGATTGCCCTTGCCGAGGGCGATCGCGTTGACGCGCCTGACGTCAATGCCTGTACGGTCTGCGAGCTTGCGTTGGCTCAGGTGCTTCTCTGCGATCACGAGCTTCAGCGCTTGTCCGAGCGCCACGTGCTGCTGCTTGCGGGGATGGTCTTCGATCGGTGGTGTGAGCTTCGTCTCAGTGGTCATGGCCGCCAGCTTTGCGCATTCAAGGGGAAGGACATAGGACATATAGATAGAAACGAGCCTCAGACAGTTGTCGGCAGCGCAAATTGGGAGTTTTTCTTTCGTGAGGCAACAACAGCGAGACGATCTGCTTGCTCTGGGTCGCGCCGTCGCCGAGATCCGGCGCGAGCGAGGAGTGGGGCTGGAGGAGCTTGCGGCCACGGCGGGAGTCGATCCCAGGCGCATCGCGGCGCTTGAAGCCGGTCGCGTGAACCCAGGCTATGGGCTGCTTCTAGCGCTGGCTGACGGTCTCGGCGTTCGTGCTTCCACGTTCGTGACCCGAGCTGAAGCACTCGCGGCCGAGAATCGGTGATAAATAGTTATCCGCTCTCACCCCCGGGCCGTCAGCAACGGCCTCGAGCGTGCACAGGTAACGGCCGCAGGGGCACGGGAGCGGCTGACTTCCGCTATCAGTCCAGCGACTCACGCGGCAGGTAGCAGCCGCTGTTTGCACGGATCAAAAGCCCTGTCAGCTCGAGCTCGCTCAGCGCGAGCAGGGCATGACTGGGGTCAACGCCGGCGCGCGCGAGCTTGTCGGGGGTGTCATCTCCCGCGCCGACTCGCTCCAGCACCAACCGCAGCTCGCGGTGCAGGCCAGCGGACTGGGCGGCACCGCCTGCGAGCACTGCGGGATGCCACTCGGCGCTGCTCACGGCACCTATCTCCGACAGCAGCTCGAGCGCGTCCTGTGGCCCACGCACGAGCTTCGCGCCATCCATCAACAGCGCGTGCGGGCCGCGCGAGAGAGGAGAGGTGACACGGCCGGGGATCGCCGCGACGGGCCGTCCGAGGCCGCGCGCGATCTCGACTTGGGCGAGATCGCGCGGCGTACGCTCAGCCTCGACGGTCACACTGAGGAGCGCCAGTTCGACCACGATCCGCTCGTAAGCGCGCTGCCCCCAGCGCCGTCCTGAGCAGTCGAGCGGCAGCTCCGAGACGGCGCAGCCGGAAAATACGATGCGCTCGTACAACGGGCGCAGGCGCGCAGGGCAGGCAACGCGCAGGCCATCCGCGAGCACCGCCACGCCGGCGCCGCTAGCTTCGAGCACGCCCTCGTGTGCCGCGGCTGCGATCCCGTCGCTGAGGCTCGCCGTCACGGTCACCCCGCTCGCGGTCAGCCCGCGGGCAAGGCTGCGCGCCATTGTCCGCCCGTAGTCGCTGGGCGTCCTGCTGCCAACGATCGCGACCACCGGCGCGCGCGTGAGTCGCTCGAAGCGCTCGACGCCACCGCGCACGGTCAGCATCGACGGCGCCGCGGGGCCAGTTAGCGAGCGCGGGTAACCGCGTCGGTGGCGGCAGCTCGATTGCGAGCGCGTCTCACACAGCTCGTCCGCGTCAAAGCGCGCATATGCGGCTCTGAGCTCGGACGCGCGCCGGCCGGCCACGGCCGCCAGCAGCTCGCCGTCGGCCAGCGCCAGCAGCTCGAGCAAGCGCCCACGGTCGCGAGCGCAGTAGTCCAGCACCGAGCCGAGCTCCGCTAGCAGCCAGCCGCGACGCAGGCACGCGTCGCAGGCGCCACGCTGCCGCGGGTCCCGCGACCAGGCGCTGTTGCCAGCAGCTTGCGGCTTGCGCGCGGGCGAGCTCATGCGATCCTCCTGCCGGCGAGGCTTGGCTCTTGGCGCAGCGCGAGCGCCGCGCCAAGGTCGCGCGCTCGCACGCGCGCGCTCGCCTCGAGATCGGCGATCGTACGCGCGACGCGCAGCACGCGGTGCTCGCCGCGTGCGCTCAGCAGCCCGCGCCTGGAAGCGGCGCGCAGCAGCTCGTGGCCGCGATCGTCGAGGCGCACGTGCCTGCGCAGCATGCGCCCGTCCATGTGCGCGTTGAGCGCAACGCCTTCGCCCGCCAGCCGCGCTGCCTGACGCGCACGCGCGCCCGCGACCTGCTCACGGGCCTCGGCGCTGCTCATTAGCGCCGGTGCGCACAGATCCTCGGCGAGCTCGCGCTGCAGGCTCGAGAGCAGGTCGATGCGATCGAGCAGCGGACCGCTCAAGCGGCGGCGGTGGCGGTGCATCTCAGCTTCGCCACAGCTGCAACGATCATCGCCGGCAAAGCCACACGGGCACGGGTTGGTCGCGGCCAGCAGCATGAAGCGGGTGGGGTACACCGCCGAGTGCCCGGCACGAGCGATCGCGACGCGGCCGTCCTCGAGTGGCTGGCGCAGCGCCTCGAGCGTGCTTCGCGAGAACTCCGAGAGCTCGTCGAGGAACAGCACGCCGTTGTGCGCCAGCACGACCTCGCCGATCGCGCGGCGGCGCGCGCCGCCGACGAGACCCGCGGCGGTCATCGAGTGATGGGGAGCGCGAAACGGCCGCGCGCTGGCAAGCGCATCGACGCGCCCACCTGTGAGGCTGTGGATGCGGGTCACCTCCACCGCCTCGGCGCTCGTGAGCGGCGGCAGGATCGAGGCGATGCGTTGCGCGAGCATCGTCTTGCCAGTGCCCGGCGGGCCGCTCAACAACATGTTGTGGGCGCCCGCAGCTGCGATCACGAGCGCTCTGACGGCATGGTGCTGGCCACGCACGTCGCGCAGGTCCGCGCCCGCCGCGCGCGCCTCCGGAAGCTGGCGGCCAGCCCCCGAGCGCGGCTGTGCCGCCGTCGCGCGCGCCTGCCCGCGCGCATCGTCCGGGCCGCCACCGAGCACGCGTGCCGCGCTGCGCAGGTGCGCGACGACGCGCACTTGCAGCCCGTCGATCAGCCGCGCCTCGTGCGCGCACGCGGGCGCAAGCGCGAGCGCATGCAGGCCTGCGCGCTGAGCGGCATGGGCGACGGCCAGCGCGCCGCGGGAGGGTCGCACGGCGCCGTCGAGCGCGAGCTCGCCGAACAACGCGACGCGCTCGAGCTGCTCCGGTGGCAGCTGCCCGGCGGCCGCGAGCAGCGCGCACGCGAGCGCAAGGTCCAAGCCGGGGCCAGCCTTGCGCACATCGCCTGGGGCGAGGTTCGCGGTTATCCGCCGTGCGGGGAACTGAAAGCCGGCGTTGATGATCGCCGCGGTCACGCGCTCGCGCGCCTCGCGCACAGCAGCATCGGCAAGCCCGACGATCGCGAAGCCGGGCAGTCCCGCTCGCACATCGACCTCGACCGTCACATGTCGGGTCTGCAATCCGTCGATCGTGAACGCGTGCGCCCGCGCCAGCATTGCCTCAGCTCCTGTCGCCGCCTTCGGTGTACGGGGCGAAGCAAGCTAGAGCGCGCTTGGGATGGCACGCTCGGGCGGCGCTGCACGGGGCCTGCATGCACGCCCCCGAACTACAGGCCAGCGGCGTGACTAAAGACCAGCGGGGTGGCGCTCGACGAAGCCGCCGCCGTCGTCGCCCGCGGAGTCCGACCAGCGCGACCCGGTTTCGGCGAGCGCCACGGTGTCGAAGCGTTTGCCGTCGACGATCATGTAGGCGTGTTCGGCGTTCGCATAGATCGTTATGTACTTGCCGGGTCCAGGTTCGCCGTATGACTCCAGACCTGTCGAGTCCTCCGGCGAGCTGATCAGCCCGCCGCCATGCAGCGCGTAGGAGACGGAGCCCGAGCAGTCGTAGCCGACCGACTCGAACGAGCCGTGGCCGCCGCCCCACACATATGGACGGGTCGCGATTTCATCGCCGGCGGCGATCACGCGGCTGACGATCGCCTGGGCTTCGCTTTCGCCTGGCCCCGCGCCCTCAGCAGCACTGGTCGCACCGTCCGGGGAGCTGAGTGCGACGAGCGCCGAGGGGGGCGGGGTAAGGGTCGCCGCATCTTGCACCCCGATCACAGACCACGTCGAGGGACCGACGACGCCGTCGACGGTCAGTCCGTGGCGCGCCTGCAGGCGCTGGACGGCAGCCTCGGTTTCAGGGCCGAATTCGCCGTCCACGGGGAGCTTCAGCGCCCTCTGCAGCCACTCGACAGCGGTTGCGCCGGTCGCAGGCGCCGCCTGGGCGCCGCCCACGGTTCCGCCGCTGCCGGGGGTGAGCCCGATGTCGGTCGTCGCGGCGCTCGCCACATCCTGGCGCGGCGTGGATGGCGGCTTGGGCAGGGCAGACGGCGGCGGCGTCAGTTCGGTGGCGCCGTGCACGCCGATCACGCTCCAGGTCTCAGGGCCGACGACGCCGTCGACGGTCAGCCCGTGGCGCGCCTGCAGGCGGCGGACCGCAGCCTCAGTTTCGGGGCCGAAGTCGCCGTCCGGGGTCACACGTAGCGCGCTCTGAAGCTGTTTGATCGCGCCTGCGGTGGTCGTTTCCGAGCTCGCGGCAGCAGCGGCGCTCGTTGCGGAGCTGGCGCCGGCGGAGCCTTCGTCCGCAGGGGTGCTCGTAGAGGCGCCGCCCGCGTCCGTGACGTCCTCAGTCGCGCTCGTGGTCGTGGAGCTCGCGACGGTCGCGGTGTTGGCCGCGGGCGCGGTGCCCCCGGGCAGCGTGGCGGTGCCGGGGAGCGTGCTGCTGACGTCGGCGATGAACGCGTTGCCGGCGCTCTGGCTGCGCAGCGCGGCGCTCGTCAGCGGCCCGACGACGCCGTCGACGCTCAGGCCCCTGCTGGCCTGGAAGCTGCGGACTGCGGCTTCCGTTTCCGGTCCGAAGACGCCGTCGACTTTGATCCCGCCGAGCGCCTTCTGCAGCAACTGCACCTGCCTGCCTTCGCTGCTGTAGCTCAACACGATCACGTGTTCGGTGGTGGTCACCGGTTCGGGGCTCGTGGCCGGGACGTCCGACTGCCCGCTGGCGATGCTCGCGGTCGGGCCGACCGTCAGCGCGACAAGCGCGCCGAGCGACACGCGCTTGGCGCGCGAGCCGGTGGGCACGAAGCGCAACTGCGCGGCGCGCCTGCGCGCCCGCGAGCGCCCGAGCGACAGCTGCCACGGCGCCTCGTCCGCGAGGTCGCGCGCCTCGCGCAGGCCTCCGCCGTTGTCGAGCAGCGCCGTCAGCGACGAGCTGACGTGCGCGCCGCGGCGCAAGCGCCCGCGCTCAGCGCGAGCACGGCGTGCGCGTGAGCGCTCCAGCGATGTACTCCAGTGGTCGACAACAGCAAGATCACGCGGGGATCCCGGCACCGAGGCGTCCTTTCGATTCCGTTGCATGGCGCCTACGGGGTTAGCTGACGGGCTCGCGTAAGCGTCTACGCTACGCCACACTGTGTGGCGATTCGCCCCAGCAGCCTCTCGGCTGCAGTTGGGTCCCCCGCTCCAGAACCCCTTGAGGCTCAGGACTCGGCACGAACGGGCGGCAAGCTACCAGATATCGCTGCAAGATGCATTACATGGGAAGGTCTGCAAGCTTTCTTGCCGACGAGCGCCAGGCATAGAGGCCTTCGCGCGAGCGCGCGCACGCTGATACCTTCGCATGCGGATGCGCAAGAACGGACTCGATCTGCGGGTGCTGCTCTCGCTCGTGATGCTCGTGATGGTTGCGGGCGTGGTCGCGCTCATGGTCATAGGGGGCCAATCCAAGGAACAGGCCAGCCGCGAGCAGGCATTCGAGCACCACTTCGACGCATCCGCGGTGCTCGAGCCGGCCAAAGCAGCGCCGCCGCTCGCGCTGCGCAGCTACCTCGGCAAGCCGGTGAACATCGACTCCTACAAAGGCAAGGTCGTGCTCGTGACCTTCCTGTACACGACCTGCCCTGACATCTGCCCGCTGATCACCTCCGATCTGCGTGTGGCGCTGAACGAGATGGGCCCGGCAATGGCCTCCAAAGTGCAGATCATCGCCGTCTCGGTGGACCCTCGCGTGGACACGCCGAAGTCCGTCGCCGCGTTCCTCGCGCGCCACGAGATGACCGGCAGGATGCAGTACCTGATCGGCTCGAGCAAAGAACTGGCGCGCGTGTGGAAGGCATGGGGGGTGGGCTCAGAACAGGACGCCAACCAGCCCCAGTTCGTGAACCACACGGGGGTCGTTTACGGCGTCACCGCCTCGGGCAAGCGGCTGACGCTGTATCAGTCGAGCTTCGAGCCATCTGAAATCGTCCACGACGTGCCGCTGCTGGCCCGTCTGTAAGCACAGCGGCAATGGCACGGCGGCTGCGACTGCTCGCTGGGATGCTCGTACTGGTTGCGGCGCTCGCGGTTGCGCTGGTGCTCGGGCTGGCTTCGCACTCCACGACCGGGCGTCTGGCGCCGGCGCTCCCACACGAATCGCTGGTCGGCGGTCCGGTGACGCTCACGAGCCTGCTCGCGGGCACCAAGGGCCGCCCAGCGCTGGTCGTCTTCTGGGCGAGCTGGTGCGGGCCGTGCGCAAAGGAGGCCTCGACACTCGAGCGCTTCTCCAACAGCGCCACCGGTCGCGACAGGATCGTTGGTGTCAACTGGAGCGACGCGCGCGCTGGCGCGATGAAGTTCATCAGGCGCTACGCGTGGACGTTCCCGAACGTACGCGACGCCGAAGGCCTCGTCGGCAACGCCTACCGCCTCACGGGGCTGCCGACGACGTTCGTGCTTGACAGCGCCGGTCGCATCCGCGCGGTGCTGCGCGGCCCGCAGAGCCAACGCTCGCTGAGCAGGGCGCTGGCCAAGGTCGAACACAGCTGAGTCGAGCGCCGCTTGCGCAGGCCGCTCCGGGTCGGTCGCGGCGCCTGTGGCAATGGGCGCGACTATAACGTTGAGATGCAGGAACTCGGCAGGCCCGAGCGGGCCGTGCTCGCGCTGCTGCGAGGCGTGCGTTGGCTTGGACGCGTGCTGCGCGGACAGGTCGTCGAACTCGTGGGCGGCCCCGCGCGGGCACGCGTGATCGTGCTGTTCGCGTGCGTGCTCGCGCTCAGCAGCGCGCAGATCGCGACCGTTGGCGCGGTCGCGCCCCAGCTGGAGCACTCGCTGCGCATCGGCAACACGAAGATCGGGCTGCTCAACTCGGTCGCGCTGCTGATCGGCGCCGCCGCGGTGATCCCCGTCGGGTTGGTGGTCGATCGCGCACGCCGGATACCGCTGCTCGCCGCGAGCATCGTGCTGTGGAGCGTGACGACGCTGCTCGGGGCGTTCGCGCACTCGTACTCGAGCCTGCTGCTCACGCGCGTGGGACTCGGCGCGGTCGCCGCGACAGCGGGACCGGCGATCGCTTCGCTGACCGGCGACTACTTCCCGTCGCTCGAGCGCGGGCGCATCTACGGTTACATCCTCAGCGGCGAGATCGCAGGCACGGCGATTGGGTTCATCGTCAGCGGCACCGTCGCGAGCGTGTTCTCGTGGCGCGTCGCCTTCGCGCTGCTCGCGCTGCCCGGGTTCTTCCTGGCGCGCGTGCTGTGGCGCAGCGTGCCCGAGCCGCGACGCGGCGGGCAGAGCCGCCTGCAGCCAGGGGCGCAGAACCTGGAGAGCGCGCTCGCCGATGCCCACCGCGCCGCGGAGGCAGCTGAAGCTGAGGGGGCAGGGGAGGAGCATCAGGGCGATCGCGATCTCGCATTCGAAGCGGCGAGAGCGCGCGGCTTCGTGCCAGACCCGGCGCTCGTGCTCGAGACGGATCCCAACGCGATGACACTCGGCGCGGCGGTGCGCTACATCCTGCGCATCCCCACCAACGTGATGCTGATCATCGGCTCCTCACTGGGGTACTTCTTCTTCGCTGGCCTGCAGACATTCGCGGTGGTATTCGTGCGCGGCCACTACCACGCCAGCCAGGCGACAGCCACGCTCGTGCTCGGACTGCTCGTGCTCGCCGCGCTCGCCGGCACGCTGGTGAGCGGACACGTCACCGACGCGCTCGTGCGCCGCAGCAGGCTCGAAGCGCGGATCTGGGTGCCGGCGATCTGCTATCTCGGCGCGGCCGCGCTGTTGATCCCCGGCCTGCTCAGTAGCCACCTGACGCCCGCGATCTGGTTCGACGCGGGCGGCGCGGCGCTGATCTCAGCGGCGAACCCGCCGCTCGACGCCGCGCGCCTCGATATCATGCCCGCCGGCCTGTGGGGGCGCGCTGAGAGCACGCGCACTTTCCTGCGCTCGATCGCGCAAGCGATCGCGCCGCTGCTGTTCGGCGCGATCGCCGACCTTGCAGCCGGCTTCGCCCCCGCGCAGGCGCCGATCGGTACGCACCCGCACGGCATTGTCTCCGCGGCGACTGGCACGGGGCTGCAAGTCAGCTTCCTGATCATGCTCAGTACGCTTGGCGCCGCCGGCGTGTTCCTGCTGCGCGCGCGCCACACATATCCGACGGATGTGGCCACGGCGGGCGCCGCGGCGACTGTCAGCGGATGATGTGAAACGACAAGCGGACCGTCGTGCCTGTCCAGCCATTTGCCGCTGGCGTCGGTTCAAGCAACGTAAGCACCAGGGGCAAGCTGGCGCCCGTTCAAGCGCCCGGTGACCGTGCCCGCCGGTCCTGGTGGGTGAACGAGGCGAGCCTTACGAGGACGAGTTCACCGTCGCAAAGGCCCGGCTGCTGGGTCTATGAGGCCTGCATGACCTATCCGCCGGCTGCGCTGAGTTCGTCGGTCGTTGCTGCGCCGGACGTGAGCGCCACTGCGCTCGTGTAGCGCTGGCCGAGTGTCCATGCCCACGGTTTGCCGCTGCGGTCGCTGGTCGTGTTGCGAATCTTTGTGGGCAGGAGCAGCGTGCGCTCATCCTCGCGCGGGGACAGAAGGAAGACCTGGTAAGCCTCGCCCGCCAAGCGTGGGCTGTCGTTCAGCAGCTCCGCAATCAGGGCACCAATGGCTCGCTCGGTCTCCTCGTCAGAAGCGCCGCAGTCCGCGGCCGTCTCGGTGCTGAAAATGACCTGATCTCGTTGCTCGATGATCTTCGGAACCTCGCGCTGGATTGCCCCGTTTGCGTAGAACCCCATCCGCTCGAGTCCTTTGCGGAATGAACGGCCTGACTGACAGACGTAGGCTGAGTGGCGAACGTACTCTGGGTAAGCGACTCGAGCGGCCACTATGACGGTATCGGGCCAGTCGAGAAGTCCCTCGTGCTCGAACAACGCCTGTAGCTCTCTGAGCAGGAATCGTGCCTGCTCGGAGATAAGCTCGGTGCGGTCGTGCAGAAGCTCGTGGATCGCTTGATTGAGGCGAGCAAAACTGAACCAGGTGATCGGCTGCTCGGCGCGCTCGCTGATGATCGGGGGCTGCTCCGGGTCGGGCGTTATCACGATCAGGCGCTCGTCTTTATATGTCGTGCACTCGAACCTGTGAAGGTGGCCGTCGAGCTGTTTGCCCCGCAGCGTGTTTGGCTCGGTCTTGACCTCGAAGATGTAGCGGAAGCTCGCTGATATCTCGGCATCGGGGACTGTGCCCGCAACCTCGGCCGGCTGGTTGGCGAACTTCACGAACGTCAGCGAGGACTCTTCCGAGGCTCCTGCAAGCAGCCGCTCAAGGACACTCGCGTCGATCCGCTCGAACACAGCGAGCATCGACGCGGTAACGCGGTTCTCGCCGGTGCGGTAGGTCGAAAAGAGCGGGGTCTTGGCCATACGATTAGGCCGAGCATGATGCCAGAGCAAGCATTCCAGGCCAGCAAGAACGCGACTTGGAAGCCCGGGAGCGGCGACTGCGCCATACCCGTGTCGCCGACTACACAGCGTCCAGGCCTATATCGACGGGAGATTGCTACCAACTTGCTACCAAAGCGGTCTCCCAAAGACTAGACACCCTTTCCCTAGAGCCAAACCTTCCAGTGGGCGAAACTTATCGGCGCGCAAACCAGCCGCTGATGGCGGCGCTGGCGGTCCGGGTCTCGTGACGCGGCATCACGACGTCGAAGCTCTTGCGCACACACACGCGCGCCTCGACGGACGACGGTAGAGGCCCTCGCTGAATAGCGCGTTGCCTGCCGCATTCCACCGCTCCAGCTGGTCGACGGTCATGAACGGCTCGGGCAGGTGCCGGCCGATCTCCGCCTGGTACAGCACGGTGCCGAGGATCAACGTGACCCCGTGCAGCGCCGCCCAAGTGATGTCGGCGTCGTCTCGCAGCAGTCCGTGTTCGGCCAGCGTCTGCCAAAGCCCTTTGGCGATCTCGACGAACGCGTCGAACACGGCCGCGGCGGTCTTGTCTGCATCGGCCACGGCCCGGGCCACGTACAGCAGCGCCGTCGGCTGCTCGGCCACGAATGCAGTGACGCGGTCGCCGAGCTGTTTCTGCGATTCGACCGGAGTCCCGCCTGCGGGCAGATCGCCGAACGCCTCCCTCGCCAGTCCGACGACGTGCGCGCCGACGGCCTCCACGAGTGCCGCCTTCGTCGCGAAGTGGTGCTGCACTAGGCCGGGCGAGACCCCGGCCGCCTTGGCGACATCACGGAGGGAGGTGCTGGCGACCCCGTCGCGCGCGAATCCTTCGAGCGCGGCGTTGCGGATGCGCGCAAGCCCGGTGAGATCAGAGGTCGCGACGACCATACGGTTGCATTGTACACGATACGTGTGTATCTTCGCCGATAGGTGTCGATGTCAGCTGCCAGCTCCTCCCGCGCTCTGTGCCGCCGCCTGTGCAGCGCGCTCCGCTGACATGGATGCTCAGGCCCGTACCAGCTCGGGCGCCCATCGGTTCGCCAGCACCGGAGCTCATCCCCACCGCCCATGTGGCTACGTCCGTCACTACACGGGGCTGATGACGCCGGGTGCCGGCGCCGCGATCCCAGCTCTGCTCGAACGCAACCGCTTGCAGCGGCTTGAGCGGCTGCTGCGCGCGGCCGCCAGCGGCGCGGGGCGACGCAGAACCGGCCGGCGGCGCATGCGCGCGCTCGTCGCCGCGCCGGGCGCGCGCATAGGCTGGCGTTCGGTGCCCGCCCCGGCGGCACCGGGACCAGAGCAGGCGATCGTTCATCCGCTCGCGGCGTCCACCTGTGATGTCGACTGCCCGCTCGTGCTCGGCGCGATGAACCTCGCGCTGCCCGTGCACCTCGGTCACGAATGCGTCGCCGAGGTGCTGGCGGTCGGTGAGCGTGTGAGCGCGGTAAAGCCCGGCGACCGTGTCGTCGTCCCATTCCAGATCAGCTGCGGCTCCTGCTCATCCTGTCGCGCTGGCTACCCCGGCAGCTGCCTCAGCGTTCCCCCGCTGTCAGCCTTCGGCATGGGCGTTGGCAGCGGACACTTCGGCGGCGCGTTCTCCGACGAGCTCGAGGTCCCGTACGCCGACGCCATGCTCGTCCCACTCCCCGACGGGGTCGCGCCAGCCGCCGCCGCAAGCCTCTCGGACAATATCGCCGACGCCTATCGTCACATCGCGCCACACCTGCCGGCGCTGCTGGAGACCGACGCCGACGTAGGGGTCCTGATCATCGCCGGGCTCTCGCGACGACCGCTGCTGAGCGCGAGCGTCGCCCTCTATGCCGGCCAGATCGCCCTGGCGCTGGGCGCGCGCAACGTGCGCCTGGTGGACTCGCGAGCGCAGGTGCGGGCCCACGCCGAGCAGCTCGGCCTGATCGCGCTTGAGCCGCGCGAGCTACGCGGGCATGCGCCCGCGCCGCTTGTCGTCCATTCGAGTGCCGATCCGCTTCGCCTAGCTCTCACTCACACTGCTCCCGACGGTGTCTGCACCAGTAACGGTGGCCTGCACCGCAGCACGGGTATCCCCCTGATTCAGATGTACATCCGCCGCTGCACGCTGCATGTCGGCATTCCGCATGCGCGCGCCAACATTCCCGGCGCGCTCGAGTTGATCGCCCGCGGAAAGCTGCGTCCCGAGCAGATCACCACTAACATTGCGCCGTTCGACGACGCTCCGCGCGCCCTGCGCGAGCACTGCCTCGCCGGAGCGACGAAGACAGTACTCGTGCGCGGAGCCTGATGTGGTGGGTGCGCTCATGCCGGTCGGGGAATGCACCCACGTCGAGTCCGCCGCGCCAGGGCACGGGAGATTGCCGGTGTGACTCGTTCGCATGCCCACGTCGTCGGGTTACCCGAGGCAATTCGATCGCGCGAGGATCTGGCTGGCGCTGACCGGGCGATCACGTATGAGCTTGCAGCTGGTGACGCCCGGTCAATGAGTGCCGAGCAGTGGGCGCGCGCGACCTGGGAGGGCGCCCCAACGATCGTCCGCTGGTTCCTGATGCTCGGTTGGCGGTTCGTTCTCGGGCTGCGGCTTGTGCCTGGGCGGTCGCCCACGAACGTGCTCGGCTGGCGCATGATCGACGATCGCTCCGACACGGTGACGCTCCAGGCCCGCTCCGCCTTGATCACCGGGCGCAACGTCGTGATCGTCCAGGAGTCCACGGTTCTATGGACCACGCTCGTCCGTTACGAACAGCCCATCGCACGTCCGATCTGGAGACTCGTCGAGCTCGTACACCGAATCGTGCTGCCGTACACCCTCACCCACGCCAGGAAGGTGCGGCAGCGTGAGCGCGGCCAACAGGATCAGAGCTGACGGGTGGCCGGTGCCACCGACTGCCTCTTAACTAAGGGGCTTCCTCGAATGGAGCCAACCGGATTCAATGCGAACCACTGCGCACGACTTCCCGGCGGGCGAATGTCTCCAGTCGCCGCGTCCCAGAGGCACCCGCTGCGGTCTATTGGTTCGGTTTGGGCGAGCGGATCTCTACGGCGATGACATTCGACGGAGGAGTCGACGGCATCGGGCTGGGCGGAGCGGGCGTGGGAGATGAAGGCGGGTTAGGCATCTCAGTCAAGGATTGTAACGACTAGGGCGACGGCCAACGCAACGATCTCGACGCCCAGCGCGATGAGTGCTTGCTGAACCTTATCTGCGGCTCCCTCGAGGATCACTTGATTGTGCTTATAGAAGCCGTCGAGATAGCTGGCTGCGGACGCTTGCATCTGTGGTAGGTCAGCACCCGTGTCTGTCGCCAGCTGCAGCATCTCGCCACCGAGGAGACCGGCCTGCCTGTTCTTCGGAAAGAGCGCGGAACCACAAGAACGAGCACACCACAGGTACGCCAGCGCCGCGACGCCGAACGGAATTGCCGCACCAGCCGGCGCGCTCCCGAGCGCCACCGCAGCGACTGGGACCACGATCGAGGCGGCCGAGAGGACCGCCGTGGCCTTTTCGCGAAGCTGATTCTCGCTCCCGTCCTGGGACTCAAGCGCGGCACGCGATAGTTCGAGCGCTACTTCCTCAGGGCAGTTCGCCATGGCGACAAGGTAGGGGTATCGCAGGACGCATCGGCCGTGACGCCGTTCATGACACCTTGCCCCGCCGTGCCCAACGACAACCCGCCACGGCGCGCATCCTGGGGGAGCACCGCGGGACCACGAGACCCCCTTATAGCCTCAGAATCCCCGCGAACACGGGGATTCACACAATGGGCGATACTGGGCTCGAACTCGCCTCTGGGACTCAGGTAAAGCCGAATACCCTGGTTTTATTGGGGTTTGGTGCTCTCAGATCAGCTCAGGTTCGCTCAAATTGCTACCAAAATTGCTACCAAGCCTCGGGGCGGGCGCGGCTTCGGCGCGACAGGCAGACGACCGGCAGCCTCTCGGCGTCGTGGATCATGTCGCTGTCCCTCTTCACGCACACAGGCCGGGCATCGATCTCAACAGGCTCGGGGACGTCTCCGGCTGGTGCCCGCCGGCCGGGAGGCAAGTAGTAACGGGTCGTAGCCGTACGGCGAGGCTAGCGCAGGCTCCCTCTCGGTGGACAGCCAGTGTCACGCTCGGCGGCTCTCTCCGCATGCTGGAGCTGTGGGCGGGCGCCGGGCTATGTCCCGCCGTGTCGACGGCTCCGAGGTTCACGAAGATCCCGAGCGGGTTGAGCTCAAGCTGACTTCGGCACCTGCATCGTGACACAGTGCGGCCCACCGCCGCCGAAGGCCATAGCCACCGCAGGAACGAAGCGGATGCGCCGGGAGGGAAAGATGCCGGCAAAGAGCTCGCTCGCGTAGTCGTCCGCTTGAGCGTCCCCAGCGGTCGGCAAGAGCACAGATGCGTTGGTGAGAGCGAAGTTTACGTACGACACGGGTTGGCGCTCCCCGTTAGCTAGTTCGGCGTACGGAAGAACCTCACATTCGGTTACGCGTAGCGGTCCGGCCATGGTGTGAGCACCCCGGAGAGCCTCGGTATTCCGGGCCAAGCGAGCATAGTTGGGGTTCTGCGCGTCGACCCCCTGTACCAGTACATCTCCAGGCGCGACAAAGACAGCGACGTTATCGACGTGCCCGTCGGTGTTTGGCAAGTCCTCGAGTAGACCGTGCGGAATCCAGAGGACCTCATTGGCGCCGAGGCGCTGGCGAAGTACCGCCTCAAACGCCCCGCGGGTCATGTCGGGATTTCGCGACGTGGTGAGTGCACATTCGGCGGCGAGCAAGATCGTCCCCTCACCGTTGCTGGACAGAGCGCCTCCCTCAAGAACGGCGGCCGACGCAGCGTTCTCGACGGGTATGCCTAGAGCTTCGGCAATGGCGCAGCGAACCGTGAGATCTCCGACAGTCGGGGCGAAGCGCTCCCCCCACGAATTGAAGCCGAACACAACTGCATGAGTGGATGGCGATCGCGACTGTGTCTTGACGAACAACGGCCCGTTATCTCTGATCCACCCGTCGTCGATCTCGTGCGCCAAGATCTCGACGTTCTCGGTCGAACATTGCTGCTTGACGCGCTTTTGGTCGTCGCTGCGGCAGACGAGTAGGACCCGCTCATCTTCTGCGATCGCGTTGACCAAGGCGGCGTACTCAGCCTCCGCCACTTTGAGCTGCGTCCCCCACACTGCCTCTCGCGTAGGCCATGCGACGATAGTTGCCGCGTGTTCCTCCCACTCTGCTGGAAGGACGCGGCTCATTTCGTACCCGAGGACGTGCTGTGAGCTGATGGAGACGCGGGTGCCGTCTGATGTTCGTCTCCGGCGGGGGCCTGGGCGGGATGCGACGCCGGCCAGCCGACGACCAGAAGCCGCAGCGGCAAGAGTCCCACGCCGCCAAGGGTGGCAGCGACTCCGATCGTGGTCAGAGCGCCAATGCGCCTGGCTTCACGGAACCAAACCGCGTCGCGGGCGGTCTGCTGATGCTCCGCACGCTCGAGCGCTTCGAGGTCACCCACGATAACTGCGAGCCAGCCTAGAAAGACGCTTCCGATGACGACGGCTGTGCCGCTAGCTATCACGAGTCCGAACCTCGGTGGCCGTTCGGCGTCCAATAGCAGCGCCGTGAGTATCGTCAGGCCGGTTGCGAGCACCGCTCCCGCCAGGAACGCGACGAACACCGAGCCGAGCCGGCGCACAGCCTTCATGTCACGCTTGCCTCGGCGTCGTCGACGCGCTTAAGCAGCTCTTTGCGCTCAGGCAGCTCGCTTTCGACATCCGCAATATCGGCGAGGTCGTCGGCTCTCTCTACTTGTTGTGCCAGCGACCGCAGTGAACCGACGATCGCGTTTCTTGCCTCGGAAATAGCCGCCTTGCGGCGCTGATAAGGCTCGGCGCTCTGTGGCTTCAGCCTGCGGCTCAGGCCTCGCGCGATCTCGTCGACTTGGTCGGTACGTTCCTCTGCGTGCGTTGCTACGACTTTCTCAAGGTCGGCCACCGCGGCTGCGATGTGCTCCTTGCGGATCTTCAATGTCTGGTCGCGTTCTACGATGTTTCGCAGCCCGACCTCTCGCAGGGTGCGTAGTTCGGTTTGCGCCAACTCCA
Source organism: uncultured Solirubrobacteraceae bacterium (assembly GCA_963714285.1). GTDB lineage: Bacteria > Actinomycetota > Thermoleophilia > Solirubrobacterales > Solirubrobacteraceae > Palsa-744. The sequence continues at coordinate 689,458 of CAVQNS010000004.1, read as the reverse complement.
GTTCGGCGATGTCTAGGCCGATCTCTGCTTGGTAGTGATGTCCTGTCTCCGGGTCGGTGATACGAAAGCAGTTGGTCAGCATTTGTTTCTGGCGGCCTCGTGAGTCGACATCCAGCGCGAGAAAGTTGCGAAACCTGGCTCCTTCTCGAATGATCTTTCGGCAGTCGGCGAGTGACTGCTCTCGCTCGGCCTCGTCAATAAACAGCGTGTCGTATCGCTTGCCGAGAACACTGTCGGCACTTCGGTCATAGAGTTCTTCCGCTCCTTTGTTCCAAAGCACGATGCGGAAGTCCTCGTCGCAGGCCCACATGCTGACGTGCGCGTCACGGCAGAAGGCGCCCATAAGGCGCTCCGCCAAAGTTCGGTGTGGAGTCAACTGGCTCATGCGGCTATGGACTAGCGCTACTCCACCGTTAGTGCGTCACGCTCCTTCTTCATTATTGGGTCGACGTTCGTGTAGCCACCATCCACGATGAGCGTCGCGCCATTGACAAATGCCGCGGCTGGCGAGAGTAGATAACAAACCGCCTCCGCGATGTCGACAGGCGTTCCATTTCGCCCGAGCGGGGTGAGCGTCGTCGCTTCGTACGACTCGTCGGTGGACATTCCAGTATCGACCCAGCCGGGCGCGACGGCATTTACGCGTATGCCGCGCTCGCCATAAATATTACCTAGGCTTTTTGTGAGGTTGATCAACGCGGCCTTGCTCGCCGAGTATGCGATGCTGCCGAAGCTGCCCGTGTAGCCGTCAGTGCTCGCAATGTTCACGACGGCGCCGGAGGCTGGCATCGTCTTGGCTGCTGCCAGCGTGATCAGCAGAGGCGCGTTGACGTTGACCTCAAAGGTTCTGTCCCAGGATGCCGCCGTGAAGTCGGCAATAAGCTCGAAGTCGACGATTCCCGCATTGTTGACCACGAAATCAAATGGAGGTGCGGAGTCCAGCAGGCCCAAGAACTGCTGCGTGCCCTCGCGAGTCGAGAAGTCGGCTTGATGCACGGTGAAGCCTGCCTCGGACATGGCCTGTGCCTTATCGGCGCTACTAAAGAAGGTTCCGGTGACGTGCGCGCCTGCCGCAGCTAGGGCCTCTGCGATTGCGTTTCCGATGCCCTGCGAAGCGCCCGTGACGAGAGCGCGCTTGCCGTCGAACATTCCCATCTAGTCCTCCTTTGACGTGGTTCGGGGCGGCTCCCCGCCACCATAAAGATAGTCGTCGAGGTCGCTTGGTCGCTCGCTCATTCCCTCGAAATAGAAGTTCATTGGCGCCGAAATCCGCGTCGTTCGGATGGAGAGCGGAGTAACCTTGTGCGGAACCGTGCGTGCGTCGAACGTGATGAAGGTTCCGGCGCGCGGCGTGAAGGTCCGTTCTTGGCCGTTCTTGGTGAACATGAGTTGGCCGCCGTCGCCAGGTTGGTGGGTGGTGACGAACAGAAGGCCGGTGAGTGGGTTGCTGTCCGTATGCAACTCGTACCGCCCACCTGGGCCGTCAAGGACGTTGAGGTTGATGCCGGACTTGATCGAGTTGGAGGCCACGACCGGAGTACCGGCTGCCGCCGTCGCGAGGGCCACCAGGTGGGTTCGGTAGAGATCGTCTAGCCACGGGAGATGCTGGCGGATCGCGCTGCCGTCCATCAGGCGATATGAGATGTCGGAGCCGGGCTCCTCAAGGCTTGTTGACGTTCCACCCCGGAGTACGGCCGCCGTGGAAAAGCCGTTGACGGCTGCGGAGATCTGCGCCTCCCAGCCCAGTGGAAGGAGTCGCTGCGCGACGAGATCCATCGTTGTGTAACAGGGGATGTCGAGCACGAGCCTAGTTGGACTGCTTGACAGCAACGACGTCGAGGAGGTGGCTGAGCCGAGGCGCCACAGCATCGAGCGCTCTGCTCAAAGGCCATGCGACCCGCGACTCGACCAGGCCCGCGAGTGACCCAAGGCCCATGGGCGGCGTGGCCGTCCATGCACGATCAGCCATTGCATCGACGAGCTCTCTGCGGGAGTACATCCTTACGAGCGGTGGATCAGGGCGATCAGCGTGTCGCGTGTTGTACGGCTGAACCTTTCCCCCGCCGCGAGCGGCCAGCCTCTTCAGCGAATATCGATTCAGGAACGACAGATAGCTGACCCCGCCTGGGCGAAGGACTCGAACGATGGAGGCCAGGAGTTTCGAGCTCGACGGGGCGTAGGACGCCGAGGCAAAGAAGGCCGTGACGGCGTCGAATGTGTTGTCGCCGTAGCGAGTGAGGTCTGTCATTGGCCCGCACGCCAGCTGTGCGTCCGGCAAGCGGTCTTGGCACACGTCAAGCATCCCGGGGGAGATGTCGAGTCCGTGATACTCGGGTGCGCGACCAAGCGCGCGGCGGATCACCGAAGCTCCAAGCCCGGTGCCGCAGCCGAGGTCGAGGACGGCGAGCGTCGTCGATGGCAGGCGGCGCCGCAGGCGCGCGACCACGACGTTGTCTTCCAGATGACTCCACCGGTCGCGATACAGGCTGTCGTATTGGATTGCCAAGGCGTCCCAATAGGCGCGTTGCCTTTCGTTCCAGTCGTCGGTCGGGCTTGGCACGGCAGCAACTCCGTCAGCGCGAGCGAGCGCATGGCGATGCGGCGCGACGGCGGCTGGGCGCAGCACTTGTGACGTTGCAGGAACGTCGGGTCTCCCTTCCGCGCATCAAGTAGCCAGCCTCGCAACCCTGTCGTGGTGTTCTTGGCCGGGCAAACTAACAGATTGCGCGTCGTGCCGACAAGCCGAACCTATCAACTAGCTGGTCGTGCAGCCCGGGGGAGCCCCGGCCCGAGATACGTCACGTTAGCGAGCGCGCAGATGAGGCATGATCTAAACCGTGGAACTAGGCGTCGTGAGTGACCAAGAATGGCGTGGGCTCTATTGGGCCACAGGAAGCTGGGCGCTCCCGTGGGACGCCGACGGTGTGCTCGCGCCCCGGAGATGGGTCGCCGAGTCGCCGCTATATCAGGCGGTCGCGCATGAGCTTGGCGCCGACCGGATCGCCGAGCTGCATGCCCGACGTGCCGAGTTCGCCTCAGCGCCGACCCTCGAGAAGTGCGTCGCGGAGGCGGTCTATGAGCAGCGCCGGCGCGAGCTCGTGCCACGAGCCCCCAGCCGCCTGGACTGCCTCTTTGCGGCTGAGGACGCGATCGCGGCGATCGACTTCCTTGCTGCCTATGGAGCGCCGCTGCAATTCGACGCGAGCGGCATGAGCGAGTCCGGCGCGATGCCCGTCAGCACGGCCGACGGTGTCTGGGTCGCTCTCGACATGCAGCTCTTTCAGATCCCAGAGCTTGCCGACCGAACCGACGAGAACGAACGCGCTCTCAGCGCGCTGCTCGAAGAAGCGTCTCGCTACTGGAGCGGCGGTTCGTCACCGATCCCGTTCGTGGAGGTGCTCTGCGAGAAGCTGTGGCGCTGGACGGCCTTCATCGACGACCAAGGCGCACCGGACCAGTTCGCCGTCTGGATACGACGTCGCCTGCGCAAATCGCCCTCGTAAGGCAGCCGGCATGCCTGGTTCCGAGCTACCGTGAGAAGCATGGAAGCGACGCCGCTGGCGAAGCCCATAGGGGTCGACGGCGGTCGCGTTGTGCTCCCCATCGTGGAGCAGTCGCACAACCACTGCGGGAGCACAGTGCCGGGAGGGACGAAAAGCAGCTGTGCGAGCGATCCTTACCGGCGCGGATCGACAAGCCACTTCGGGAACGCTGCACCAGCTCAGGTGCTTGCCGGCAAGTCAGGCGTGCGCGAGGGCGCGCATCTGGCGCACCGGGTGACGCCCCAGACGACTCAACGTCGCGTAGGACGAGGCGTGCCCATGCGTTCGGGGCGCGACGCTGACAGGCACACGGCCCGTGAGCCGGTCGATCACGCCGCGGCGCAGCGGAACAAGCAGCAGCTCGGTGTCCTCGCCGACAAGGACGGTCGCCTGCCCTTCGATCAGGTTGCGCCAGAGAACGTCGTCGGTCCACTCCTCATCGCTGGGAACGAACGCGACATCCGCCGGGTAGCCGAGATCGTCGTCGCTACGCGACGCCGCCATGAACAGCTCGTCGGTCTTGTCGGTGATCTCGCTCATTGCATGTGCTCCCAAACGTGAACGATATCGCGCCACTCGCGCAGCAGCTTGAGTTCGGCGGCATACATCGCATCGTTCACCGGGCCATGCGTGACGGTGGGAGACTGCTTCTCCAGGCCGACGTATCTGTGCTCGTGGTGCTCGCTCGGATCGTGGGCGTTGTCGAAGGTGCGTACCGTGCGCCAGCGACTGTCCCGCAGTACGAGGAGGACGATCGCGTACTCGATGGGGTGCTCGCTCGAACGCTCGATCACGAGCTGCACATCGGCGGCCAAGAAGCGGCGTCGAGTCCGATCCTTAGGCATCTTTGCGCGCCGTCACGTCGTCTGCGGGGCGAGCGGTCGGCTGCTGCCACCCGACCCAAAAGCCGCCTCCACAAATGCCGACTCGTGCTCGCTCGGTGAGTAGTCCGCGTAGCGCTGGGTTGTCTCGATGTCCCGATGCCCCATCCACTCCTGCAAGGTCCGCATGGGAACGCCGGTACCAGCCATCGCCGTGCCGAACGTGTGGCGTAGATCGTGGAAGCGGTGAGACTGCTCAAGCTGCGCGGCCTTGAGCGCCCGGCGGAGGCGCCGCAGGATCGCCGCCTTGTCGAGTGGCCCGGCCGTGTGGGGATCAGCGAACACGAGCGCATCGCCACTGCTCTCCCCCGCTGCGCGGCTGAGCCGGTCAAGCTCTCCCGCAACCTCGTCTGCCATCGGAACACTGCGCGTCGAGCGACGGGACTTCGGAGTGCCGAACTCGCCCAGCACGTAGTTCTGGCGGACCCTGATCCGGCCGGCGGTCCAGTCCACGTCGCGCCATCGAAGCGCCACCAGCTCGCCCTGTCGCAGGCCGGTCATCGCGGCCGTGAGATACATCGCACGGTCGATCTCGCGGTAAGGCCCATCGACAGCGGCGTCAGCGAGCGCTCGCACCTCAAGCGGCTCAAGGAACCTGATCTCGGCGCTCTCGGGCTTGCCGGGCAGCTCGATATGCCGGGCTACGTTCACGGGCAGCCATCCCTTGCGCTCGGCGAACCCGAGCAGCGCCGATAGGTAGCCGATGTAGTTGCGCACCGACTTTGCGCCGACAGGACGCCCATAGCGACGATCCCCCCTCGCCTTCGGTCCGGGCCTCTCGCCCTTCTCCATCATCGTCATCAAATCCTGAACGTCCTGGGCCGTTATCCGGCGTAGATCGCGCTCCGCGAAGAACGGCTCAAGCCAAACGCGCAGGATCGACTCCACAGCCGTCGTCGTCGCCTTCTTACGGCTCTGACGCTCCAGGTTCGCGAGGTAACGGCGCCCCAGTTCGGCCATCGTCAGCGCGTCGCCGGTGGTCGTCCGGGAGGGCTTCGTCTCCGCGATCAGCCGACGCAGCTCTGCCTCGGCCTGGCTGCGTGTCAAGCCATCCCGCGAGCCCTCAACGCGCATCGGGCCGACACGACGCTTGACCTGTCGGCCACCGTCCGCGCGCCAATGCGCATACCAGACGCCCCCACGCGCGTAGAGCGAGCCGGCTCCGTAGGGGCGTCGGGCGGTCTTCCTCGCTGTCGCCATCACTCATCGTCTCCTTGATCGCGCGCCACCATCGGCCGCCCAAGGTAGCGGGCGCTGCGGCTGCTTCAACGCGATAGTCGTCTCGTTAGTCAGGACACCTACCGTGCTCTGCTTGTCGATCGACAAGCAGCGAGCGCGCTGTGCGCGAGGCTGCGCCTCGTGTACGCCACGGCCCCCGCGTCCGCGCTCGCCACCATTCCTCCAGATCGTCCGCGCTGAACCGCACATAGCGCCCGAGCCGCACATGCGGAATCCGGTTCGCTCGTGCCTCAGCGAGTACCCACGACGCGGGCACCGACAGCAACCGCCCAGCCTCCGTCGCATCAAGAAGCGGCGAAAGAGGCGCGGCTGCTGGCGCGGGCGCGTCCTGTGGTGGCTTCGTGGCGGCCATCATGGTTAATGACCCTAAGCCGCGAAAAGCGGCCAACGATTTCCGTCCACCAACCACAGGACCGTGCAGGCGACCGATCAAATCGCCGCGTCCCGCCTCTCAGAATCCGTGTCCGACCAGAGCCGAATGTTGCGTCGTCCAGCGCGACGGGCTTCGCGTTGCTGCCGCTCGCGCAGGTTGAGCGTCAGATCGGCCGGACTGAGGTGGTCGTCGATGTCCGCCCGATCGTCGTCGGGCTCCATCCACTCGTTCAGGCAGTAGGTCGCCGACCCGAGTCGCCTCGCAGCGCGTTGGAGCCGCTCCGCCAACTCGAACCACGCATCGGAGCCTGGCGTGTCGCCGAGTAGCGCGCTCGCCTCGGTGGCCGCGTCACCCATCGCACCTCGAAACCGTTCGATCTCTTGCGCGGCGAGCGTGCGAGCGTTGCGCCACTGACAGTGCTGAGGGGACTCCGGAAGGTCCACCCGTCCGGCGCCTTGCAGCCGTCGGCGACCGCCTGGAGCGAGCGCCCAAATGTCCACACCGTGCGCTCGCCGCATCTCGATCGCGCCGTCCTGCACAAGCGCTTGAAGCTGGGCGCGAACTCGCCGGGAGCGCCGTGGAATGCCCAGGTGCTCGAAGATCAGCCACACGGGTACGCCGGCTCGGCCTCGGTGACGTTCCGCACGGTCGATGGCGGCCAACACGGTCACGTCGGGGATCTGGGTAGTGCTCATCGGTTCCTCCTTGTTGTCGGAGGCTCCGGGAGGACTGCTCGAGGCGAAGAAGGCACCCCTCGCGCCGCTAGTAGGGTGCCTATGCGCCGGGAGTTCAGGCTCTCGGTGCCACGCCCCCGGCAGCTCCAACTGCGCGGGGGCACTTTGATGTGTGCGACGACCCTACCACGAGAACCGGACCATAAATACCCTGGCGCCGAATGAGGCGCCGCGTGAGTGTTCCCGCCATGCCACGAAGCTCAGAACCCACCGCCGAACAGGATCAGCTCATCCTCGGACAGGCCCTTCGCGCGCTCCGCAAGCGCGCCGGGATGACCCAGGAACAGGTCGCCGAGCGGCTCGGGGTAGACCCCACCTTCGTCGGCCGCCTCGAGCGCGGCCAACGCGGCGCACACTGGCGCACCATCCGCCGCATCCTCGCAGCCGTCGACGCGAGCATCAGCGACTTCGCCAGCGAGATCGACGCCGCCGAGAACTCACGCCGTCGCAGCTAGAGCCAGGCCCGACCTCGACACGCGGCCCCAGCCGCTCCAACTGCCAGTACAGACGATATGCACTGTGAGTGTGTGCACAGCAATCGCTGTGTCGTGATGGGTGCGCTCAGTGGCTGCGTTGTAGTCGACGTTCCCCACGTGGGGAACGTCGGGTCTGGTGTTCAGGCTGGCCCCGGTGGCGATGGACGTGACCCCCATATGCACTGGCCCTGCGCTCGGCGTGGGTGCTCTTGTCCCGATCTGTCCGTCTGTTGCTGCCGGTCCCGGCCTGGCCTCCGCTTGTGGCCTGATCAGAAGCCTGTCCGCCCCGGTTGTGCGGGGCGTGACTCATCACAGTCTTGCCCTTCGCGGTTCCTATTGCCCAGGCCGAGCACCGACAGACAAACCCCCCAGAACAGGAGGTCGTATTTCATGCTGGCAGACCAAGCCGATCATGTGCTCGGCATCGACACGCACCGCGACTCGCACTCCGCGGCGATCCTCGCCACGGACACGGGAGTTGTGCAGGGGCAGATCACCGTCGCCGCGAACGAGCGCGGCTACCGGCGGCTCTTGCGCTTCGCGCGTGAGACCGCCCCCGGGCGTCGTGCGTGGGCAGTCGAGGGAACGGGCAGCTACGGCGCGGGACTGACCGCCTTTCTTCAACGAGAAGGCGAACTGGTGCTCGAGGTCGATCGTCCTCGCCGACCCGCGCGCCGCGACCGCGCCAAGTCTGATCAGCTCGACGCGATCCGTGCAGCCCGCGAAGCGCTCACACGGGAGCATCTCGCGCGACCCCGCCAGCGCGGCGAGCGCGAGGCACTACGCGTTCTGCTGGCCACCCGCGACAGCGCGGTGCGTTCCAAGCGCGCCGCGATCACGCTGATGAAGGGTCTGCTCGTCTCAGCCTCACCGACCCTTCGCGAAGGACTACGTGCCCTACCGACACGCGATCAGCTCGCGCGCTGCGCCCGGCTGCGTATCAGCCCTGCGCAGGACGCAGAACAGCGCGCCACGACGATCGCGATCCGCGCGAGCGCTCGCCGAGCGCTCGCATTGCAGGACGAAGCGCTCGAGCTTGAAGCAGAGATCAAGCCGATCGTCACCGACCTCGCGCCCTGGCTACTGGCCGAGATGGGCGTTGGCGCGATCGTCGCTGCGCAGATCCTCTGCGCCTACTCCCACCACGGACGCATCCGCTCCGAGGCCGCGTTCGCATCGCTCGCCGGCGTCGCGCCGATCCCAGCGTCCTCAGGGCAAACCGTGCGCCACCGCCTGAACCGCTCAGGCGACCGCCAGCTCAACCGCGCACTACACACGATCGTGCTCTGCCGCATGCGCGACGACCCACGCACACGCGCCTACGCTACCCGACGCCAAGCCGAAGGACGCAGCACCCGAGAGATCAAGCGATGCCTCAAGCGCTACACCGCACGCCACCTCTACCGACAGCTACAAGCCACCCCGCCGAATCCCGCAAATAGCGTGACTTGACAAACATAGAAGCATCGGGTGTGCGCCTGGTGTGCGGGCGCTGTGTAATTCGTTGGCCGTTTTGGGCCGCTCAGGGTCATCACTCATGTGATGACCGCATCGAGCATCCCTGCGGCTGGAGGTGGCGACTACGCGCGCTACTTGGAGGGCAAGACAGTCACGCCCGAGCGAGGCGACTACTACCTGACCCCGAACGGAGAGATGACGCAGGCCCCTGGCCGCTGGCTCGCGGACCCGGAGACCCTGACTCGGCTGGGGGTGCGGGCCGGCGAGCCGGTCGAGGGCGCCGACTTCATCGCGTTGATGGATGGTCGCCATCCAGGCACTGGCAGGTGGCTGCGTCCGGAGGGCGCGGGCGGCGGTCGAGGTGGCGGGATCGATGTGACGTTCAGCGCCCCGAAGTCCGTCTCGACGGTTTGGGCGCTCGGTGATCCGTGGCAGCGCGAGCAGATCGAGGCCGCGCACGCCAGAGCCGTCGAGAGCACCGTGCGGTATCTGCGCGAGCAGGTGCCGGTCGTCCGTCGCCGCTATGACGGCCAGGTCGTGGAGGAGCACGCCAAGGACGTGATCGCCGCCGAGTACCGGCACACCACGGCGCGAGGGGTCAGCGGGGCGCGGGCGCCCGACCCCCAGCTGCACAGTCACGTCGTCATAAGTGGCGCGGTAAGGGAGGACGAGCGGATCGTTGCGGTGGCCTCGCGGCCGATCTTCCGGTCAGCCCGCGAGCTGGGCGCGCTCTACCGCTCCGCGCTCGCTGAGGAGCTGGTCGGCGAGGGCTACGAGATCGAGCGGGGCACCGGCAAGGACGGTCGCTATTTCGAGATCGCGGGCGTGCCACGAACACTGATCGAGGAGTTCTCTGGCCGCTCGCGTGAGGTAGCCAGGGCGGCCGAGCGGTTTCGTGCCCGCTACGGCCGTGCGCCAGAACGCGGGGAGCTGCGCAACCTCGCGCTCGAGAACCGCCGGGCGAAGGAGCTGACCACACGCGCCGACCTGCAACGCGTGTGGAGCGAGACGGGCCGCCGCCACGACTTCGGCCCCGACGAGGCCGTGCGGCTGATCGGGGCACCCGAGCGACCCAATGTTGAGCGGCCGATCGAGGACCGGATCGAGACGCGGCTGACAGAGCAGCACGCCGTGTTCCACGCACGAGACCTGTTCGCCGTCGCGCTGGAGCAGACTGCGGGCGAGATGGCACCCGAGCAGGCGCTCGCCGTCGCGAGAGAGATGATCCGCGACCGGCGAGTCCTCACCCTGGAGGGCGGGCGAATGACCACGCTTGCCGTGCGCGCTCAGGAGCAGGCGATCGAACGCCGCGCAGAGCTGCTCGCCGAGCCAGCCAATCGAGACATCGGCGAGCGAACACGCGCCGCCGCAACACGCGACGTCGCCGAGCGCATCGGCGCACCATTGAGCGCCGAGCAAAGCACAGCTCTGGAGGTGCTTACCGGATCGGAGCGCCTTGCTGTCCTCGTCGGCCCCGCCGGCACCGGGAAGGGCGTCGTGATCGACGCCGCCGCTCGCGCCGAGCAACAAGCCGGCCACCACACGATCGGCATAGCCGTATCCGGGTCTACAGCCGAGCGCCTGGGAGCCGACAGCCCAGCCCTCACCGGGCAGACACTCACCCTCGACGCGCTCGTCGTTCGCGCAAACACGGGGATAGTCGAGATCGGCCGGGACACGACGATCGTCTTGGACGAGGCTGGGATGGTCGATCACGCTCGCCTTCACGCCCTGACCGAGCTCGTCGAGCGCTCAGGGGCGAAGCTGATCGCGGTCGGTGACGGCAAGCAGCTCCCCTCGATCGGCCCTGGAGGCATGTTCGACAGGCTCACCGGCCACGCGCCGACCGCCGAACTCGCGGACATCCACCGCACCAGCGACGCAGGCGAGCAGAAAGCCTGGAGAGCGCTACGCGCCGGCGAACCCGAGCGCGCGATGGCGCACTACCACTCCCGTGGACGGCTGCACCTTGCGGACACCCGCGACCAAGCAGCCGAGAACGCCGTCCAAGCATGGGGGCAGCTCACCAGTGAACACGACGACATCCGTTCGGTGGCGCTGATTGCGGACGCCGCAAACCAGGAGATCGACCGCCTCAACGCCCGCGCGCAACATCTACGAGCCGAACGCGGCGAACTCGGCCACCAAGAGATCGCCCTGCCCAACGTCCACTACGGCCTGCGCGACGGCGACCTCATCGCGTTCAGCGCCCAGCACCATCTACGCGGACGACCCAGGATCGAGAACGGCACACGCGGCCAAGTCACCCACGTCCACGAACGCGGCGTGACGATCACGCTCGACGGATCAGGGCGACGGGTTCAGCTCAACGGCGAGCATCTCGACTCGCTGCGGCTGGCCTACGCCCAGCACGTCTACCGCCAGCAGGGCGCGACCGTCGAGCGCTCAATCATCATCACCGGCGGCTGGCAAACCAGCAAAGAGACCGCCTACGTCGAGGCCACACGCGCCCGCCACGGCACCGACTGGTACATCGCCCGCGACCAACTCGGCAACGACGGACAAGACGCCGACCGAATAAAGCGACTCGCCGAAAACATGAGCCACAGCCGCAGACAAACACCATCGCTCGACTACCGAGAGGCCACCGACCTCGGCTGGCAACCAAGCCGAGACCCACTACGACTGCGACACATACTGCGACCTGCCCATTGGCTCACTCGACAGCCCTCCCGCGACGCGCCCGACCACAGCGTCGGACGTGGACACTGACCAGTGCAGCGTTCCGAACCAGGAACAGCCTAGGTTTAGGGAGTTTGGCGCGTCTCCGTAGTCATGGTCGGAAGCTTTCGGCGTAGCTCGGGTGGCAACTCGTCGAACGTGAGCGATCTTCCGGAGCCGATGTTCGCGACAGCGCCGTCCCCTTCCGGCAAGGCGTTGTCCATCGCCACTATCCCCTCGTTTTGGATCTGAGCCACGATGGCTCCCTGCAGGACAGCCACGCCGCCAGGAGATATGGAGACAGTGCCTGCAATCGCCCCCTCGGCTACGAGGACGCCGGCCACTTGAATGGCTCCGGCAAGCGCGCCCTGGACGGTGAGTGTGGCGTCAGGTTCGACCCGTGCGCCCTCTACGGCCCCTTGAACAACCTCACTCTCACCGGCAGCGACCACCACGTCCTTGAACTTTCCCTGTTTCGCCACCCTCGCATTATGGCGGACCGTCGGGTTGAGTCGTCGATGCCGGGAAAGACCGTCGTCCAGAAAGTCACTGCGGGATCTGGCCGAGGCCATCGAGTGCGCCGACTGGACCGCCTGATGGAATACGTCGCGTGCCGATGATGATCGAAGCACACCCGTGGCTGGGAATCGACTGGCCCGCGGTCGAGGCGATCGCCTCCGTGCTGCTCGTTGCTGGCGTTGGCGTGACGCTCTGGGGTGTTTGGGAAACCCGCAGAGCGGCCACAGCCGACCTGGAGCTAGCGCGGCGCCAGCTCCAAGCGTCCTATCGACCGCTGCTCATCGAGGTCTTGCGCAATGGCTTGATCACCCCCGACATGGAAGCCATCGACAACCCAAATACGGCCCAGCGTCGCGTCCTCCCGTCCGTGGTCCCTCTCCATCTCCACGGCGCGGACCTGTTCGTCGACCCCCGGATCGTGTACGTCAACCCCGAAAAGGGCTACGTCAGCATTCCGCTCCGTAATGTCGGCGCGGGTCTGGCGGTTGTGGACGACGAGAGAATTGAGGTACGGGGGCTCGACAGCCACCTAGAAGACGTAACCGTAGACCGGCCAAGAGTCCCTCCCGGCGAGACGACCCGTGTGAATATCGCGCTCTTGCTGGTTGAGGGCGAGGAAGCCAAGGTGTTCTCCGTCACGATTCCCTACGGCGACCTGGCCGGCGAGCAGAACACAGACGTGACTGTCCATCTGCGCAGATCCGAAAACCGCTGGGAGATTGACCACCTGGAGCACAGTCCCACGCGGTGGGGACACGGAAAGATCGTCCCCGCGGGTCAGGTTGCACGTCTCTGGCGGCGATTCCGAAGCTGATCGAGGGTCGAGTAGGGACGGTCGGCGGAGCTACGCGCGGCGGACGCGACCCAGGTGGTCTTTGCGGTAGCGATCCCTGTACGTCTTGTTGCCGACCCGAGCGTTGACCTGTCCAGACGAGGCGGGCTTACCGTCGCCTTTGAGGTAGAGCCCTCTCCGCTCGATCTCGCCAGCCAGTTCACGCGTACTCATGTCAGCGGGCCTGTCGGCTAGCACGGCGTCTATGGCTTCGTGCAGCTTCATCGGCACATCCTACGGCTCGGAGGATTGCTACCAAATTGCTACCACGCCGGCCCTTCTGAGCCGGCTAATCCTTGTCCTAGAGCCAAATCCGACGATGGGCGATACTGGGCTCGAACCAGTGACCTCCGCCTTGTCGAGGCGGCGCTCTCCCAGCTGAGCTAATCGCCCTGGGATCGGCTGCAAGGGTATCAACGAGCGAGTTCTCGCTCGTTGGGCACCGCATTGCGGGGCGCGGCGGCGATACATGTCTGGGCCCGAGCGCCGGACTGGGGTCGATACCAGCGACGGCGCCCGTGCTTGGCCCGACATGCCGCTAAGGGACGATCATGACCCGTCCACCGCCGGCTTCGGAGCCAGATTCAGCTCCGTAGCCGCCGACGCCGCCACCTGCTTGCGTGCCGCGCGAGCCAGATTCAGCTTCGGTCTCGGACCCGTAGCCCTGTCCGGAGGATTCGGCTTCAGCGCCGTAGGGGCTCTCCTCACCGTAGGGAGAGTCAGTGCCAGGAGAGTCCTCGACCCGTCCGCGTTGGGCTTCGGCAGTGCGTTGCGTTGCTGATGCGTAGGTCACCCCTGCTCCTGTCTCGATCTTCTTGACTGCCTGGGAAACCGTGTTCGTGGAGATCGCAAAGCCGACACCCGTGCTACCCGGCTGCGAACCGTCGGCGGTCGACGCGTCGCTTGCGATCTGAGAGTTGACGCCGATCACCTCGCCTTCTTCATTCAGTAGTGGTCCGCCCGAGTTACCAGGGTTGAGCGCCGCATCGGTTTGGATGGCACCCGTGATCTTCGAGCCGTCGGGGGCCTCGATTTCGCGTCCAAGCGCGGAGACGATGCCTCTGGTGAGGGTCTCTTCGAGACCGTATGGGTTGCCGATCGCATACACGGCATCGCCGACCTGCACCGAGCTGGAGCTCGCGAGCGCCAGCGGTTTGAGTCCGAGGCCGGATGGATTGACGCTGATCAGCGCAAGATCCTGGTTCGCTTCTTCGCCAACGAGCGTGGCGACGCGAGTCGTCTTCGACGATTTACTTGCATCGACGAGGATACTGGTCGCGCCCTTGATCACGTGATCGTTTGTGAGGATCAGGCCTTTTTCGTTGAGCACGATGCCCGTGCCCTCGTCCTCCCCATCTTCCGTGACCGCCTTGATCGCCACGACCCCAGTGGAGTCGCGGTCGTAGATCTGCGTCGCCGTCAGGGCCGTAGAGGAAACGTCCCGGCGCGTCCCTGAAGCGGCCGACGCCGTGGTGGGGGCAGCGGTGATGGTGGAAGTGCTGGACGACGGACTACGTCCTCCGGGGACGAGGAAGGCAACAGCGAGGCCCGCCACAAGTCCTCCTACAAGCGTGGCGGTCAGGACGGGTGCGAGTACACGTTTCACGGGATCACCTCTAGGTTCTTCGGGGATATCCATAGTGAGACGGCAGGCTGTGCCAGCGCTAACGACCCGCCAAAGCCCGACTAAATCCAATAGAAGAAGTTCCTAACGAGCGGAAGGCGCTCGCTGATGCGGTGGAGCGATGGCCGCCCACGTGACGAGTCGCTTGCCGGCTGCGAGACGGCTAGCATCCAGCCTCGCCCAAGCCACGGTTGGCCACCGCGGCGAGCCAACGGCTTCAGGCCAGTACCCTATGTGGGCTTCACGGCGACGTGGCGGAGTGGTTACGCAGCGGCCTGCAAAGCCGTCTACACCGGTTCGATTCCGGTCGTCGCCTCTGTGAGAAATACCTGCAAAACGCTAGGAACATGTAAGCGTTTAGTTGGTAGGGGGACATAACTCTGCTTCGTCGAATCTTGGGGTGTGGAGCGTGCGGAGGCGGAGGCGATCTATGACGCGGGGCGTGAGGCTGTAGTCGAGGTGCTGCTGGCGATGGATCGTCGCATTCAGCAGTTGGAAGCGCGAGTGGAGAAGCTGGAGCGCGAGCTCGCCAGGAACTCGCGTAATTCTTCGGTGCCGCCGAGCTCAGATCCGGCGGGTGTGTCACGCCCAGAACGAGGAATGGATCGCTCGGGGCGTTCGCGGGGTGCCCAGCCGGGGCATGATGGCCACGGTCGCGAGCTGCTGCCTCTGTGTGCAGTAGACGAAGTCGTCGAGCACTGGCCTGAGCGCTGCGACTGCGGCTACGTCTTCGCTGCACCGGAGCTGCTCGGCATGGGTGAGCCGGTGCGCCATCAGATCGAAGAGCTGCTGGTCATCTCAGCGAGGGTGATCGAGCATCGCTGTCCACGGGTGTGCTGCCCCGGCTGCGGCGAGCGGACACGGGCGCTGCTGCCTGCCGATGTGGCAAACAGCGCGTTCGGCCCGCGCTTTGAAGCGGCCGTGGCGGTGCTCTGGGTGCGCAACCGCGTCAGCCGCCGTGATGTCGTGGAGCTCGGCGAAGAGCTGTTCGGTGTGCGCCTATGCGCAGGCACCGTCGAGGCGATCCTCCAGCGCGCCGGCCATGCCCTGGCGGAGCCCTACCAGCAGCTCGGGGAGCGCGTGCGCGCCAGCGAATGCTTGAACATGGACGAGACCGGCTGGCGCACCGCCGGGCAGCGGCGTGCGCTGTGGGGCATGTTCACCGGCCGTCACGCGTTCTTTCACCTCGCCCCAGACCGGCATGAGGACCACGCCAAACGGCTGCTCGAAGGCCACCAGGGGATCGTGACCTCTGACCGCTGGTGGGCCTACGCACATCTGCCGCTCACACGCCGACAGCTCTGCTGGTCCCACCTCAAGCGCGACTTCCAAGCTCACGCCGAAGGCTTGGCGGCCGAGAAGGAATTCGGCGAGTACGGCCTGCAGCTATGCGAGCGCGTGTTCTGGGCGTGGGAGGTCTACCAACACACCCACGACCGGCCCGAGCTGAAGCGCACGATCCGCCAGCTGCAACACACCTACAAGCCGATCATCCGCGGCTACGCGACGAAACGAGCGCGCAACCGCCACTGTCGCGGCATGGCGCGCAACCTCCTGAAGGCCTGGCCCGCGCTATGGACCTTCGCCGCCCACGACGGCGTGGAGCCGACCAACAACCACGCCGAGCGCGCGCTACGCGGCGCCGTCATCTACCGCAAGCTCTCCCTCGGCAGCCAACCCGAGGCCGGCCAACGACGCATCGAGCGGCTCCTCTCGGCCTCAATCACCTGCCGGCTACAACGTCGCTCGCTATTCGCATACATGGCCGAGCTGCTCGCCGCCCAGGCCCGCGGCGAACCGCTCCCATCCCTCGCCTGAACGCAGAGACTGAACGCTTACAGGAACATCGAAAAAGAGGATGTCTTCTTCCGCTTGAGCGCAACCCGCTTCGCTGGCGCCAACCGTACTATCCGACCCGACATAAATGCTGACCCGCTTCGTCCAGCACGGCGTCTCGTGGGCAGCTCACCAGCTAGCGTCCCGGGTGTGGAGTTCAGTCGCGAGTTGCGCAACGACATCCTGGCGGGAGACATCACGCTCTCGGTCCGGCTGTGGAAGCGGCCAAAGGTCAAGCAGGGCGGCCGCTACCGGGTCGGCCCCGGTGAGATTGAAGTCGATTCCATCGAGCTTGTCCCGTTCGCGGCGATCAGCAGGCAGGATGTCGGGCGAGCCGGCGAGACCGACCGCGAGACGCTACGCCAGCGCTCCGCCCACGCCGGGCCGATAGACGAGGACACGCTCGTCTACCGGATCGAGTTCCACACCGTGAGCCTTGATTGAGCCAGGCGACGGCCGCACTTTCAAGAACGGCCCTACGCGCTCACGCGAATGATCGTGACAATGTCTGCGTGACCACGAGCGGCGACCGCTTCCTCACCGCGCCAGCCGACCGGACCGGTGCGCTTGTCAGCGTGGTCGGCTACGCGTCCGAGCGTGAGCGGCCGGTCGATCATCGCGGCCTGCCTTCGCCGTTTCTGACGTTCATCGTCACTCTCGACGAGCCAGTCGTGCTCGCCACGGGGAGTGGTGAGCGCCGGCTCGGGATCGTCCTCGCCGGATTGCACACCGAGCCAGAGATCGTGCGGATGCCGCTTCGCCAGAGCGGTGTGCAGGCGGCCGTCCACCCCTTGGCCGCGCGAGCGCTCTTTGGCCTGCCGGCGGGCGAGCTGGCCGGTCTGTCGCTGGAGGGCGACGAAGTGCTCGGAGCGGCGGCGTCGCGGTTGCGCGAGCGGCTCGTCGAGGCGGCCGGTTGGCGCGAGCGCTTCCAGATCCTCGCCGCCGAGACGCACGCCGCGAGTTCGGGGTGCGGCGCACGCCCCGAGGTAGTCGAGGCCTGGCGGCTGCTGGCGGCGAGCCGGGGCCGGATGCGCATTGGCGAGCTCGCCGAGCGGGTCTTTCTCAGTAGGCGGCGTCTCTCCACGGTGTTCGCCGCGGAGTTCGGACTCGCGCCGAAGGAGGCGGCGCGGACGATGCGCTTCACGCACGCCGTCGCCCGGATCGGCAAGGGGGTGCGCGCCGGCTCCCTCGAGCTCGCGTCACTCGCGGCTGAGTGTGGCTACGCCGACCAGTCGCACCTGGACCGCGAGTTCCGCCGCTTCGCGGGTATCTTGCCGTCGGGCTGGATCGCCGAGGAGTTCCCAAACATCCAAGCCGGCGGCCACCGCTATGCGCGAGAATGGGAGTCATGAGCTCCACCGATGCGCCGCCGCCCACCGTCTGGCCGACCCTGCGCGCCCGTGACGCCCGCACGCTAATCGACTTCCTCGTCAGCGCTTTCGGCTTCGTTGAGACCGTCGCCTACGAGCAGGACGGCGTTATCCACCACGCCCAGCTCGACTGGCCGGAGGGCGGCGGGATCATGCTCGGCCAGGCGCGGCTCGGCACGCACTGGGATAAGCGGCCCGGGACCGGTGCCTGCTACGTCGTGACTGCCGACACCGACGCGCTGCACGCCCGCGCGCTAGCCGCCGGCACCGAGATCGTGGAAGGACCCATCGACCGCGAGTACGGCAGCCGCGACTTCATCGCCCGCGACCCGGAGGGAAACCTCTGGTCGTTCGGCACCTACCGCGGCGCCCCGCCGGGCGGCGACTGAGCATCTGGGGCGGCCTCACGGCAGCGTCTGGGCCTTCACCAACCGGCACGCTTGCAGAGCCCGCTCGGGTAGCGCGTGCGCCGCGCCTCATGCGCGGCGCGCTGAACGGCGGGGGCGGCCCACAGGACCGCCCCCATGCGCGGTAGCTCTCCCTCACAGCCCCGGCTCCGACGCGCCGTCAGCCATGCGCTATTCCCAGCTGAGGTCGCCCTTCTTGATTTCCGCGACGAGCGATCCGCTGTAGCTGCCGGCGCCGTATTCCGTCTTCGGCAGCGCTTCGCAGAATTCGCCTTCGAGTTCGTAGGGCATGTGCGTCAGTGCCGTGCTGATCGCGACCTTATCCACGACCACCGAGCTTTTGCCTTTCTGGACGGTTTCTTCCTCGGTGCTGAACTTGGCCGCTTCAAACTCCGCTTCGGGTTTGTTCAGCGCCGCGGCGGGATATGTGCCCGGTTCGATGTCGATGACGCACTTGAAGGGGCCCTTCACGGCGATTTCGATCTCGCCGGTGCCTTCGAGCTTGCCTTCTTTGACAGTCCCGCCTGAGCCGACTTCGACGGCCCCGTTGGCTCGGTAGTTGAACGTCACCGGCGCCAAGACCTTAGCTTTGAATTCGTATTCCGCTTTGTTGAGTGTCGCTTCCGCTTCGCAGCCTGAGTACTTGACGACCGCGGTCAGCGTTTTCGACGGGAGGGCGGGCATCACGTCTGATGTCGTCGACTTCTCGGCTTCGCAGGTGACGGTGAACGGCTTCAACACGAACTCCTGCGCCCCGCCGACGAAGCGCGGTTCCGCGTTAGGAGCGCCGAGGAACTTGTGCGGGTTCGGCGGTTCGGTTTTCTGGGCGACGGCAGGTGCCGCCGCTAGCGCCAGCGCCGTCAACGCCAAAGCCGGTGTGATCGAGAGTCTCATTCTCCGTTTCCTCCTTGAGTGTTTGATGGGATCGGCCTTCGCTGGTGTGGATGTGCGGTGCGCTCGAGCGAATCGCTGATGTCATCGTCAATCTGACGATTAGAAAATACCACCGTCCCTAATGTCAGAAGGCGGACAGTTCGCCAGCTGGCCAGGATCGGCGCCATGCCTGAGACCAGCCTGGCCGAAGTTGTGCCGCGTCATGTGAAAAGTGCGTGAAGCAGGTCGACGAGCGATCAGCAAGCGTGCTCATGGCGCCTTCACCTACGGCGAGCAGCAGCGTCTCTGACTGACAGCTCAGCGTCCGAGCGCGTAGTGCGCCACGTCCTCCTCGAGGGTCGCCTGGCTTTCGTACTGGCCGATGTGCACGTAGCGGACCTTCCCGTCGCGTGCGATGTAGATCGTCGTCGGCGTGCCCTCGATCGTCGCGATCGCGTCCAGCGCGCTCGACGTCGTCTGGTAGCTGGGATAGCTGACGGGATCTTCGGCCAGGAACGCGCTTGCCCGGGCTGCCGAGTCTTCGGTGTCGGCCCCGAGGAACGCGACCTGACGACCGTACAGCGCCGAGACGGCAGCGAAGATCGGGAACTCAGCGCGACACGGCGGGCACCAGGATGCCCACGCGTTGAGGACGACCGGAAAGCCGCGCAGCTCGCGCAGACGCTCGCGCAGCGCGCTGAAGCCACCGAGCAGGCGGCTGGCCTGGGCGTGCAGCGTCCCCAGCGGCGCCGGTGAGCCAGCCAGGACGCGTTTGGCGTCGCTCGCGCTCGGTGGGCTGACGACGGGTAGCGACGCCGCTGGGACGTCTTTGCCCATCAGCCAGTACAAGTCATCGAGCGCCTGGGTGGCGGTCCACGGCAGTTCTGGGTGCGCCAGGTTGTGCAGCCCGACGTTGCTGAGCAGCCTGCGCAACGCCGGCTCCAGGTGGCCGCCGACGTCCGCCATGCCTTCGTTGACGATCCGCTCCTGCCCGGCCGGGTCGAGGAAGATCAGGTTCTCCGAGTGATCGACGTTGAACGTCTCGGGCTTGTGTGTGTACCAGTCGATCGCCGGCGGGTTGCCTTCCGGCACGCGCTTGTAGTAAACGCCGAAGTAGTGCCAGAAACGGTGAATCTCAGCCTGCGTGCCCGTGAGCAGCTCGAAGTCGAGACCGGTCAGACGACGGTAGGCGCGCAGTCGCGCGGGCGAGTCGTGCCAGGGGTCGACGCTCACCTCCGCGACAACGGCCTTCGCGCCCAGGCCATCCGCTCGCAGCTGTGAGCTAAGCGCCATCAGCGCGCCCGTGGTGATCGGGCAGTCTTCGTTGCAGGCCGTGTCATCCGGCGCCAAAATCACCCACTTGCCGCGCCAGTCGCGCACGGAGAACGGCCGCCCGCGTTCGTCGATTAGCCGCATGTCCGGCACCGTCCGCGGTTGCTCCAGCGCCGTCCCGATCGCGAGCGGCGCCGGCAGGGCAGACGCGCTGCTGACGCCGCCATCGCGCTTCGCCGTGAGGGCCAATACCGCGATCAGCGCCATCGCCACCACGCCGGCGGTTGCAATCCAGCGTACGTGCCTCAGCATCATCGAGCTTCCAGCCTACCGGCCTGCGATCGGCGACTCCGGTGGCCTGAGCCTCGCGGACGAGCTGTAGCTGCGGAAAGAGCCGGCCATCGCGTCGAGCATACCCGGCGTCTTGCCTGTCAAGCCGGCGGCTGTAGGGTCGTGCCGTGCGTACCCGTCGATCCTCTCTCCGGCTCGGCTTGATCGGCGCTGTAGCAGCGCTCGGCTTCGCCGGGTGTGCCGCCGGCAGCCCGCAGACGGGCGCCAAAGCGTTCCTCCGCGAACACGCCGCCGCGGCCGCGCGACTGGCGGCGAGCACCAAGACCGTCGAGGGCGAGCTCGCGCGGCTCTCGAGCTCCTCGAGCCGGGCGCAACTGGCCCTGCTCGCCGACGCTGCCGCGGAGACGCATTCGCAGCTCGTGCGGGCGAGCGAATGGAGCGTCGCGGGGGAGGGGGAAGAAGGCGCCGAAGAAGAAGACGTGCCGCGCGCTGAGACCCAGGTGGTCGCAGCCGCCACGGAACTCGCCGGCGTGACCGCTGGGCTGAAGCGCTATGCGCGCGCCGCGAGCGCGAGTGCGCTCGCGGGCTACGAGAGCAAGCTCTCGACCGCACGCGGGCAGTGGAACGAAGGCATCTCCCAGCTCTGGTACCTGGCCCACACGAAAGATCCACCGACGCTCTGAGCGGGGCTCGCGTCGATCCGCGCGAGCGCACTAAGGTTGCCCTATGAGCTACACGCCCGCGCCGGAGATCCTGGAGCGCTACGCCTCCGTGCTCGTCGACTTCGCGCTCGGTGGCGGCAGCGGGGTGCAAGCGGGCGAGGTGGTTCGCGTGGTCGCGCCCGACAGCGCCAAGCCGCTGTACGCGGCCCTCAACAGGGCCGTCTGGCGCGCCGGCGCCCACGTGATCGGCGGCTACCAGCCCGACGACGGACCCGAGATCAACCTCTCGCGCGACTTCTACGAGCTGGCAAGTCCAGAGCAGCTGGACTTCTTCCCAGCGCGTTACACACGCGGGCTGATCGACGAGATCGATCACCAGGTGACGGTGATCGCGCCGGGCGAGCCACGCGCGCTCGACTCGGTCGCTCCGGCGGGCATCATGCGGCGCGGCGAGGCTATGCGACCGCTGCTCGACTGGCGTGGCGAGAAGGAGAACGCCGGACACTTCACCTGGACGCTGGGCCTCTATGGCACGCCGGGAATGGCCGCCGAGGCCGGCATCGACGTGGAGATCTACTGGCAGCAGATCATCGACGCCTGCTTCCTCGACAGCGAGGATCCGCTCGCGCGCTGGCGCGAGGTCGGGACCCGGCTGGAGGAGACGCGCCAGTGGCTCGACGGGCTTGAGATCGAGCGGGTGCACGTCGAGGGCGAGGACGTCGATCTGTGGGTCACCGTCGGCGAGCAGCGCCGCTGGCTAGGCGGCCGCGGTCGCAACATCCCAAGCTTCGAGCTCTTCACCAGCCCCGACTGGCGCGGCACGGAGGGCTGGATCTATCTGCAACCAGCCCCTCTATCGCTACGGGAACCTCGTCAAGGGCATCCGCCTGACGTTCCTCGACGGGCGCGTGAGCGAGGCCAGCGCCGAGCAGAACGAACACGTGCTCAAGGAGATGATCGCCACCGAGGGCGCAGAGCGCATCGGCGAGTTCTCGCTGACCGATCGCCGCTTCTCGAGGATCACGCGCTTCATGGCTCAGACGCTGTATGACGAGAACTTCGGCGGCGCGCACGGCAACACGCACATCGCGCTTGGACGCTCCTATCAGGACGCCTACGACGGCGATCCCGCGGGCCTCAGCGCGGAGGAGTGGCAGCGGCTCGGCTTCAACACCTCGAGCGTGCATACCGACGTCGTCTCGACCAGCGACCGGATCGTCACGGCGTCGCTGCGCAACGGCGAGCAGCGTGTGATCTACCGCGACGGCCAGTTCCAGCTCGACTGACGCACACCCGACCGGCACGGACGTGCGAGGACGTGCGAGGACGTGCGAGGATGCGCGGCGCCGTGGCGCGCCGCTGGCCGAACCAGATCCCCAATGCCCATGACCGTCGCGGGGCACGACGCACTGCTCGCGCGCTCGCACTGCCGGCCTCGATTCGCGGTCCTCGCCGCGCTGAGCGCGTCGTCGGCACCCGCGGCCGGCGCTCGCGCTGGCACCCTGCCGCGATGCGCGACCGCTGGGCTCGTGATCTGGCTGAACCCTGAAGACTCAGGCGCGCTTGGGAGCTTCTACTTCAAAATCGAGTTCGCCAACCTGTCCGGGCACACGTGCACTCTCGCCGGCTATCCGGGGGTTTCCGCCGTCAACCTCCGCGGGCGCCAGGTCGGCTCGCCCGCCGGCCGCGAAGTGACCGGCACGCCGGGCGTCGTGACGCTGGCGCCCAAAGCGCAGGTGGCGGCGCTGCTGCATGTCGTTGACGTCGCCGTCCTTCCCGCCTCCTGCCATCAGACGACGGCCGCAGGCTTGCGCGTGTACCCGCCCGGCGAGCGCGCCTCGAAGATCGTGCCCTTCCCGTTTCGGACGTGCGCAAAGCTCGGCGACAGCCCGATGTCGGTGCGCAGCGTCAAGCTCGAATAGGCGCAGCGGGACGCGGCGCTCGATCGCCCCGCAGACGGCTTCGCGAAGCGCCGATCCTCACGTGTCCAAAGCCCCCGTGAAGATCTTGGCCAGTGGGCCCCTGCGATCCCGCGGCGCAGCGGTCATCCTCTATATATGTCCACCGATCCAGAGATCATCGGCGGCCCGACCCCGATCCCGGTGCCGCGTGAGGGCGACCTCTATCGCTGGAAGGTCCAAAACGGCCGCGCCGAACAGCACGTGTACGTGCAGATCGCCGGCTCGTTGAGAGCCGACGCGTTCGAGGAGCCGCTGCGATCCGGGATCGAGTCCAAGGGCGAGTCGGTGCTGCGCCGGCTGCTCGAGCGCGGCAACGTCCCGACTCGCATCAAGATCACCTCCGCCGGGATCACGGAAGTCGGCACCGACCGGCGCTCGCGCCCCTGCTCAGTCTGACTCGGCACTGCCGCCGGCGCGCAGGAACCGATCGGCGACCGCGAATGCCCGCTCGATCGTGCTCCAGTCGAGGTTCTCCGGGGTGTCGGTCGGCCAGTGGTAGTTGGACGGGAACTTGGTCGCATCGATCGACGCCAGCGTGACCGCCGCATAGCCGCGGCGCAAGGCGATCAGCGCGTCGGTGGCGGCGACGGTGCGCAGGCCGCGCACGAGCTCCACGCCGGCCTCCGCGGCCGCGCGTGCCAGCCGCTCACGCGCCGCGTCGCTGTAGTAGCGCATCCGCAGCATGCCCTCAGCCTCGACCAGCGCGAGCGTCGGGCTGCCCACGCACTCCAAGCACAACACCGTCGTGTGCGCGGGATCGAGCGTCGGGCAGTGGCGGCGGATGAACCCCTGCATTCCCTCCATGAACGACTCCTCCGAGCCGGTCGAGAGCAGCAGCACCCGCACCCCGGGGGTCGGATCGCTGCGCCAGCGAGCGCGCCAGCGCCACCAGCACCGCGACCGCGCTGAGGTTGTCGTTGGCGCCCGGGACCACCTGGCTGCGCCCGATGTCGGCCATCGCGCCCGCCGCGCACGCGCCCAGCAGCGAGCCGGCACGCACGAGGCCCTCCGGCCCAGCAGCGAGCCGAGCGCCACCAGCACCGGCCCCAGCCACGTGCAGTACATGATCGGGGCGCTCTGCTGCGAGCGCTCGTGCAGTCGCGGGAAAGCGCTCGGCGAACAGGCGCGGCAGCGCGGGGTGGAACACCAGCCCGCTGTGGGCGGCGTCGTGATGGGCGACCACCACGATCGTCTCGGCGCCGTCGGGATCGCCCGCCTCGGCGACCACGTTGAACGTGTCCCGATGTGGCAGCGCAGCGCGCCGGAACCAAAGCCGCCCGCCGCCGACTTCGTCCCAGATCGCTGCTGCCGCGACCGCGCTCAGGCCGCCCGCCAGCAGCCGTGTCCGGCGCGAGCGCGCACGGCGCGCCGCAATCCCCGGCGAGCGCCGCGCCGCCGTTGAGCAGGCCCAGCGGCCACCAGTAGCCGCCGTGGGCGCGCTCGACCTCCACTGTGCTTTCGTGCCCATGACGACGGATGCGCGCCGCGATCCAGTCCGCGGCGCGGCGCTCGCCCGCGGACGCCGAGGGCCGCTTGAACCGGGCGAGCTCACCGACGACCGTGCGCAGCTCTTCGGCGAGCCACGGCTGCTCGTCGGCCGCGAACCGTTGGCTGTCCTCGTCGAGCTCATGCGCCGGACGCTATCTCAAAGTCCATGAGAATCCTCTCATCAGCGCGGATCTTTAGCGTCGCCAAATGCGGCTGGGCTAATTATCTCTCGCACGCGCTCGTATGAATAGCCCAGTGTCACAGCCCCACGCGAGCACGGCCACAGCACCGCGTCACGTGCACAGCGTGCGCAAAGCGCGGTCGAAGGTGCCGGAGATAACCGTCCTCTTCTGGGTTGTGAAGATCCTGACAACCGCCATGGGGGAGTCCACCTCTGATTTCCTCAACCAGGACCTGGGCCCGGCGATCGCCGTGCCGATCATGTTGATCGTGCTCGGCGTCGCGTTGCGAGTGCAGTTCAAGGCGCCGCAGTACGTGGCCTGGAAGTACTGGCTGGTGGTCGTAGCGGTCGCCGTGTTCGGTACCAGCGCCGCTGACGCGCTGCACGTCGTGCTCGGCATTCCTTACCTGATATCGACTTGCTTCTACCTCGTCGTGCTGGCAGGCGTGCTGAGCACCTGGTACATAAGTGAGAGAACGCTCTCGATTCACAGCATTCACACACGTCGCCGCGAGAGCTTCTACTGGGCGACGGTGCTCGCGACGTTCGCGCTCGGCACCGCCGCCGGTGACATGACCGCCACCACCCTGCACCTTGGCTACCTCGCGTCGGGCCTGATGTTCATCGCGTGGATCGCCGTGCCCGCGATCGCGTACCTGCGCTTCGAAGTGAACGAGGTTCTCACCTTCTGGTTCGCCTACATCCTCACGCGCCCGCTCGGCGCGTCGTTCGCGGACTGGATGGCGGTCGCTCACCGCAGTGGCGGCCTCGGCTTCACCACCGGTCCGGTCGCCGTCACTCTGACGCTCGTGATCGTCGCGCTCGTCCGCTACCTGACAGTCACCCACGTTGACGTCGAGGGCGAGCAGGTCGCGGTGCAGGGCGATCCGCGCACGCAGGCGGACGCGCGCGCACTGCTCAGCACCGAGCTCGACTAGCTCGCGGTCGAGCGCGCATCCGCTGGCCCGGCTCGGTTGGCGTAGGGTTCGCCGGATGAGCGAGCTCGCGCGTGCAGGGGGGCTGGCCTACCGCGAGGCAGGACGGGCATTGGACCCGGCTGTGCTGCTCGTGCACGGCTATCCCGAGTCCTCCTACATGTGGCAGCACGCGCTGCCCGCGCTCGCCGACGCGGGCTGGCGCGCGCTCGCGCCCGACCTGCCCGGGCTACGGCGACTCAGAGCCGGGCTCGCTCGGGCTCCTGGGAGCAGCACGTGGAGGCGCTCGAGCGCTTCATCGCGTGAGCTGCAGCCCGGTCCGGTGGCGCTCGTCACGCACGACTGGGGCGTGATGATCGGGTTGCGCTGGGCGTGCGATCACCCGCACGCGGTGAGCGCTCTCGCGATCTCCGACGGTGGCTTCTTCTCCGATCGCCGCTGGCACGACCTCGCGAACGTGATGCGCACGCCCGTCGAGGGCGAGACGCTGATCGCCGCCTATACCTGCGAGGGCTTCGCCGCGGCGCTGCGCGCGGTCTCGCCCGGCATGTCAGACGCGGCGCTCGCCGAGTACTGGAAGGCGTTCGCCGACGACACGCGACGCCTCGCGCAGCTCGAGCTCTACCGCTCCGGCGACTTCGAGAAGCTGATCCCATATGAGGGTCGTGTCGCAGCCCTCGAGCTGCCCGCGCTGATCCTCTGGGGGCGAGACGACCCGTTCGCGGGGGTGGCGATGGCCAAGCGCTTCAACGACGAGCTCCCCGGCTCGGAGCTGACGATGCATCGACGGCGCCGGGCACTTCGTGTGGGACGATCAGCCCGAGCGCACTGCCGCCGCGCTCGTCGACTTCCTCGCCCGCCGCGCGCGCTGAGCGGCGGGGACGTCCTCGCGTCAACAGGGCAGCGACGCCGGTAGCGCCCGCGCCTCATTCGATGCGCATCGTCGGTTCGCTCGCCGAGAGCTGATCGGGGAGGTTGATCTCGACCCCCGGCGGCGGATCGACGTGGCCGGCGAGCAGCGGGTCGCTCGGTGTCCTGCATCCACCGCTCCAGTCGCTCGCGCAGATCCGCGAGCACCTCGGCGTAGGCGGGGTCATCGAGCCGGTTGTCCGCCTCGTTGGGGTCGATACAGCAGGTCGTAGAGCTGTTCTTTGGGGATCTCCCTGCTCGGCCCAGCCGGCCGCCAGTAGCAGGTCCTTGCTCGGGCCGTCGTCGGTGTTCGGCAGGACCGGCGTCTTGCGATCGCCCCAGCGGCGGATGTACTTGTGGCGCTCGGTGCGGATCGCGCGCTGCGGCTCATACGCGGCGTGCCAGGTGGAGCCCGCGAAGATCTCCTCGCGCGCGTTCGTGCTCTGGCCGCGCAGCAGCTCCAGCAGCGAGACGCCTTCCAAGAACGGCGGGCGCTCGATCCCCAGGTACTCGCAGACGGTCGGGTAGATGTCGATGTGCGATACCAGCGAGTCGAGCACGCGCCCGCCGTTGAACGGCGCCGGTCCGCGCAGGATCAGCATCACGCCCAGGCCGCGGTCGAACAGCGTCGCCTTCGCGCCCGGGAACGGCATCCCGTGATCGGTCGTGAAGATGATCAGCGTGTCGTCCATCAGCCCCGACGCGTCGAGCTGGTTGAGCACCATGCCCGACGCCGTGGTCGAGCGAGCGCGCGCTCGCCTTGAACGCGGCGACGTCCGCGCGCACCGCGGGCGTGTCGGGGAGGTTGTTCGGCGGCTTGGAGTAGTGGACGTCGCGCAGCGAGCCCGGACCGAGGAATTCGCGGTGCGTCTCGAAGAAGCCCACCGACAGGAACAGCGGCCGCTCGCGCTTGCGTCGCAGGACCTCCATCGCCAGCGGCGCGACCGTCTCGACGCGCGTCGTCGGGATCTTCATCACCTCGTCGTAGCCGATCACCTCGGGCTCCTTGGAGATGTGCTGCTCGCCGATCAGCGTCGAGGTGTAGCCGACGCCGCGCAGCACGTTGACGATGTGATGGCGGTAGTCGCGCAACGACCAGCCGCGATGGGCGAGGCCGAGCATCCCGTTGCTCTGGCCGTACTGCCCGGTCAGCAGGCACGCGCGGCTCGCCGAGCAGGTGGGTGCCGCGCAGAACGCCTGGCGGAACAGCACGCCCTGGTCGGCCAGCGCCTGCACGTTGGGCATCGGCACCGGCTCGCCGTAGGGCTGCACGTAGCGGCCGGTGTCGTGGGAGTGCATGTAGAGGATGTTGGGTAGCTCTGGCACAGTATTGTCCACTAACTCAATGCGCTTGATGGGATTCTTTAGACGATGACGCCGATGCTCTCCTACCTGGTGTGCGCGACGCCGCGAAGCGGCAGCACTCTACTGTGCCAGGCGCTCGACCAGACGGGAGTGGCCGGACATCCCCAGGAGTACTTCGAGGCGCTGAGCCGCTCCGGGCTGCCGCGGCGCCCGCACGAGTACTTCGATGCCGGAGCGCCACGCCAACATCGTCGAGCGCCTCGCCTTCCGCGAGATGCCCGACGGCATGGCCGAACCGAACCCGCTGTGGCATCCCGACACCTATGACCAGTACCTGGCGTGGGCGCTGGAGGAGGGGACCACGCCGCAACGGCGTGTTCGGCGCCAAGCTGATGTGGGGCTACCTGGGCGACTTCGCCGAGCTGCTGCGCGGGATCGAAGGGATGGCAGCGCGGCCGCTGCCGGAGCTGCTCGCCCGCGCGTTCCCGGGGCTGCGCTACATCCAGATCACGCGCGAGAACAAGATCCGCCAGGCGGTGTCGCTGTGGAAGGCGGTGCAGACGCAGGCATGGAAGGCGGGGGACGAGGTGCAGCGCCCGGTCGAGCTCGTGTTCTCGTTTCGCGCGATCAACTACCTCGTGCGCCTGCTGACCGCGCACGACGCCTCCTGGGACGCCTACTTCCTCGGGCTCGGCTACGAGCCGCTGAAGCTCACCTACGAGGAGCTGGCCGAGAGCACCGACGCGGTCATCCACCGGGTGCTCGAGCACCTCGGCATCCCAGCGCCCGCAGGCCTCGTCGGTGCAGGCGCGGCTGTCGGTCCAGGCCGACGAGGTCTCAGAGGACTGGGTGCGACGCGTGGACGAGCACCTGCGCGCGCTGGAGGCACCCGAGCCGGCGTGAACGCGGCGGCCCTGCGCTCGGCCGCGCTCGCCCAGCGGCTCGCCGTGGCGGGTTGACCTTTAGTGACCTGGCTTGCCGCGTTCGACTGCCTCGGCCAGGCCGGACAGGCTGACGTCCAGCGCCACCGCGATCCGCCGTACCGTCGTCCACGTCGGGTTGGCGTGGCCGCGCTCGATCCGCGCGAACGCCGCGACCGTCAGGCCGGCGCGGTGTGCGAGGTCCTCCTGTGTGTCGCCGCGCTCGATGCGCATGCGCCGCACAGTCGCCGCGAGCGCGGGATCCGGCTTGTGCGGGAGCCGACACAATCAGAAACATCGCACGTCGCGAGTAGCAAGATCCAGATAGCCACCTGCTGGTATCTTGCTGCTGTCACGCCATCCCCACAGACGGCGCTGGCCCGGTCGGCACGGCGCACCCGCGTGCGCCCGTGCCGGCCGCTAGTCATCGGCCGGCAGGCTGAGTGTCCGGCGGGCGGTACTTGCGGGTCTTGGGGCAGCGCTCGAGCAGCCCCAGCTCGACGAGCGTCGAGGCATAGCGGTGGGTCGTGCTGGGGCTCATGCCGAGGTCGCTCCGCCATTTCGATGATGCCGCGCTCGGCGCCGTCCGGGCCGAAGCAGCTCAGGAGCGACAGGCCGCGCAGCAGCGAGCGCGACAGGCGCGGGTCGCTGGTCGTCGACGGGCAGATAGCTGCCGACCAGCGCCGAGACGCTCGGTGACGCGGCTGTTCGTGGCGGCGCGCACGACCGCGTCCACCTGGGCGGGGGAGAGGGTGATCGAGATTGAGATTCGCTGTGTGTTGGTCATGGTGCGATGTTCGCATATTCAGACGCTTGTCTGCAGGCGGTGTTTTTCAATCCGCGCGACCGCCCCCCGGCTGCGCATCGGCGGCGCGCAACCGCCGCGCCAACAATTGCTTGCGCGTGCAATCATTGCGTCATGAGCAAGATCACCGTCACCCACTTCACCGACCCGGGCTGTCCCGTTCGCCTACTCCGCCAGCCCCGCGCTCGCGGTCCTGCGCTGGCGCTACGGCGACCAGCTCGATTGGCGCCTCGTGACGATCGGCCTCGCCGAGGACCCGCAGCGCTACGTCGACGCCGGCTACACGCCCACGCGCTCGACGATCGGGCAGCAGAGCTACTTCAAGCGCTTTGGCATGCCGCTGCTGATGCAGCCGCGCGCCCGCGTCAGCGCCACCTCGCGCGCCTGCCGCGCGATCGTCGCCACGCGCCTGCTGTTACCCGGGCCGCGAGGACGAGGTGCTGCGCGCGCTGCAGCTCGGCTGGTTCACGACCACGCTGCTGCTCGACGAGGACGCCGACATCGCGCGGGCGCTCGCGCGCGTCGAGGGCTCGACGTCGACGCGGTGGTCGCCGCGATCGACGCGCCCGAGACGCTCGCCGCCTACGAGGACGACAAGCAGCAGACCCGCAGCGCCGAGGGCGGGCCGACGGACTTCCAGGGCAAGGCGCGCCAGACCGACGGGCCGGTGCGCTACTCGGCGCCCTCGCTCGTCTTCCACAGCGCCGGCGGGCAGCGTCTGGAGGCCGGCGGCTTCCAGACGATCGAGGCCTACGACGTGCTGATCGCCAACCTCGACCCGACGCTCGAGCGCGAGGCCCCGCCCGACGAGGCGATCGACGCGCTGCGGCGCTTCCCCGATGGGCTCGTGACCGCGGAGGTCGCCGCGATCCTCGCGCAGAACAACCAGCTGCCCGACCGCGACAGCGCCGAGCGTGCGCTGATCGAGCTCGTCGGATCCGGCGCCGTCACGCGCGAGGCGCTCGGCCGACGACGCGCTCTGGAAGATCGCCTGAAAAGTCTCGCCGCAGCCGGGTAGCCTCCAGCGCTGCGATGTCGCTCACGATCACGCTCCCCGACGGCAACAAGCTCGAGCTGCCCGACGGCGCCACCGGCGCCGACGCCGCCGCTGCGATCGGGCCCGGGCTCGCGCGCGCCGCGCTGGCGGTCGAGCTCACGCATGCCGAAACCGGCGAGAGCCCAGAGGTACGCGACCTCACGCGCCCACTGCCCGACGGGGCGCACCTCGCCATCCTCACCAATAAAAGCGGGCCGCAGGCCCTGCAGCTGATCCGTCACGACGCCGCGCACGTGCTCGCCGCCGCCGTCATGGAGCTCTACGACGGCGTCAAGATCTCGATCGGGCCGCCGATCGACGAGGGCTTCTACTACGACTTCGAGTTCCCGGACGGCAGTCGGCGATCTCCGAGGCCGACTTCCCGAGGATCGAAGAGCGCATGCGCGCGCACATCAAGGCCGCCGAGCCGTTCGATGCGCGAGGACGTGTCCGTCGCGCAGGCGCGCGAGCGCTTCCTCGCCGAGCGCCAGGACTACAAGGTCGAGCTGATCGACGATCTCGTCAGCGCCGCCGAGCAGAGCCTGCACCGCGAGCCGCTGAAGACCGTCTCGCTGTACACCAACGGCCCCTTCACCGACCTCTGCCGCGGCCCGCATGCGCCCAGCACCAAGACCGTCGGCGCCTTCAAGCTCAGCTCGCTCGCCGGCGCCTACTGGCGCGGGGACTCCACGCGGACGATGCTCACGCGCATCTACGGCACCGCGTTCTTCGCCAAGGCCGAGCTCGAGCAGCACCTCGAGCGCATCGAGCAGGCCAAGGCGCGCGACCACCGCAAGCTCGGGCGCGAGCTCGGCCTGTTCACCTTCTCCGAGGTCTCGCCCGGCGCCGCCTTCTGGCTGCCGGCCGGGCACGAGCGTGTTCAACGCGCTCGTCGCGCTGTCGCGCAAGATGGGCGCCGAGCGCGGCTACAGCGAGGTCAAGACGCCGCAGATCTTCGACTCCGAGCTGTGGAAGACCTCCGGGCACTGGGGCAAGTACCGCGAGAACATGTTCACGCTGCAGGTCGAGGAGCGCGAGATGGCGGTCAAGCCGATGAACTGCCCCGGCGCACTGCCACCTGTCTCGACCACCAGGCACTCCTACCGCGACCTGCCGATCCGCTACTTCAGAGCCCGGCCTGCTGCACCGCAACGAGGCCTCCGGCGTGCTGCACGGGCTGCTGCGCGTGCGCCATTTCGCCCAGGACGACGGGCACATCTTCTGCACCGAGGAGCAGGTGCAGGACGAGGTCCGCGGCTGCCTGGAGATGGCGTTCGCCACCTACGAGCTGTTCGACTTCGACGTCAGCCTCGAGCTCTCCACGCGTCCCGAGCAGCGCGTCGGCACGCGACGAGATGTGGGACCGCGCCGAGGAGAAGCTGACGCGCGTGCTCGAGGAGCTCGGCCTCGAGTACGCAGCTGAACCCCGGCGACGGCGCCTTCTACGGCCCGAAGATCGACATGCACCTGACCGACTCGCTTGGGCGCTCCTGGCAGCTCGGAACGGTGCAGCTCGACTACTCGATGCCGGCGCGCTTCGAGCTCAGCTACACCGGCGCCGACAACCAGGAGCACACGCCGGTGATGATCCATCGCGCGATGTTCGGCTCCTACGAGCGCTTCATCGGGATCATGATCGAGCACTACGCCGGCGAGCTGCCGCTGTGGCTGGCGCCCGTGCAAGCGATCGTGCTGCCGGTCTCCGACCGCTTCAACGACTACGGCGCGTCGGTCAGAGACAGCCTTGCAGGCGAGCAGCTGAGGGTCGAGCTCGACGCTCGCAGCGAGTCGATCGGGCGCAAGATCCGCGAGGCCGAGCTGCGCAAGATCCCTTACATGCTGGTCGTCGGCGAGCGCGAGCAGGGCGACGGCGCCGTGTCCGTGCGAACCCGCGTCCGCGACAGCGACGGCGAGCCGGGCGGCGATCTCGGCAGCATGCCGAGCGCGGAGTTCGCCGAACGATTGCGCGGAGAGCTATAATCCCCGCCGTTGAAGCCTCACAAATCCTCAGAACGCCGCGCGTAGCGTTCGCTTGACGCGCAGCAATCACACCTAGTGCCGGTTCCCCGCAGGTTCGACCGGCGCCCGCCCGAGCGGGACACGACGAGGATCAACGAGCGTATCCGCGTACCCGAGGTGCGCCTGATCGACGACGAGGGCAACCAGATCGGCGTGCTCAAGACGCCCGACGCGCTCGCGTTCGCCCAGGAACGCGACCTCGACCTCGTGGAGGTCGCACCCGAGGCGCGCCCGCCCGTGTGCCGCGTGCTCGACTACTCCAAGTACAAGTACGAGCAGGCGCAGAAGGTCAAGCAAGCGCGCAAGCACCAGCAGCAGATCACCGTGCGCGAGATCAAGTTCCGCCCGAAGATCGCCGAGCACGACTACGACACCAAGAAGCACCACGTCGAGCGCTTTCTCAAGCACAAGGACAAGGTCAAGGTCACGATCATGTTCCGCGGACGCGAGGTCACTCACCCCGAGCGCGGCACCGCGATCCTCGACCGCCTCGCAGAGGAGCTCTCCGAGCTGGGCGTCGTCGAGCAGCGCCCAATGCAGGAAGGGCGCAACATGACGATGATGATGGCGCCCTCCAAAGCCGTGCTCGCCGGCAAGGCAGACGACGCGCCCGCTGCTGACGAGGTGTTCCCCGACGGCGCGGTCGGCGATGTCGCCGCCGAGGCGCTCGCGTCCCCACTCGAGGAGAATCGCAAGGCGCCACCCGCCGACGCACCGACTCGCCAGCGCCGGCCGCCGTCGAGGACGCCCCGCCGGCTCCCGCCGAGGACACCCCGCCGGCTCCCGTCGAGGACGCCACGCCGGCTCCCCCCGAGGACGCCGCTACACCCGTCGAGAGCGACGGAACCGCGGCAACCGGCAGCACCGTGTCATAATCATCGCCTCGAGGGCGGCGCAGACGACCATTAGCTCGCCCCGCCGGGTCCCTCGATCTTTGATCCCATGCCCAAGATGAAGACACACTCCGGCGCGAAGAAGCGCTTCAAAGTCACCGCCACCGGCAAGGTGCGCGGTCGGCACGCCTTCACGAGCCACATCCTCGAGAAGAAGTCGCCCAAACACAAGCGTGACCTTGGCAAGCGCGATGATCGTCTCCGACGACGACGCGCCCCGGATCAAGCGCATGCTGGGGGTGGGCAAGTGACGCGCGTCAAGCGCTCCGTCGGCGCGCGCAAGAAGCGCCGCGCGGTGCTCGAGCAGACCAAGGGCTTTCGCGGCGAGGCGCACTCCAACTACAAGCGCGCCAAGGAGGCGCTGCTCAAGGCCGACGCCTACGCCTACCGCGACCGGCGCAACCGCAAGCGCGACTTCCGCCGGCTGTGGATCACGCGCATCAACGCCGCCGCACGCATCAACGGCATGAGCTACTCGCAGCTGATGCACGGCCTCAAGCTGGCCGGCATCGAGCTCGACCGCAAGGTGCTCGCCGACATCGCCGTGCGCGACGCCGACACCTTCCGACGTTTCGCCGAGGTCGCCCGC
This sequence comes from uncultured Solirubrobacteraceae bacterium, assembly GCA_963714285.1. Lineage (GTDB taxonomy): Bacteria > Actinomycetota > Thermoleophilia > Solirubrobacterales > Solirubrobacteraceae > Palsa-744. Next base: position 655,346 of record CAVQNS010000004.1, on the reverse strand, counting down.
GAGGCGTCGGCTGCCTGACCCCGGACCGCCGGGGACCCGGCACACCGACAGACAGCCTCCCGGGCGTCGCTCCTGAAAAGGACGGCGCCCTTTTTGTTGGCAGGAGCAAGGAACACCGAGCAGCAGGCAGAACCCGAAGATCAGACCCACAGACCAGATGAGCGAGATCGCATCCCCACACAACCCGCGCCTGAAGGCCGTGCGCCGCCTGCACACCAAGCGCGAGCGCGCGCGCAGCCGCACGTTCCTGGCCGAAGGCGAGGACCTGATCGCGGCGGCCGCGCGCGCCGGACGCCCAGCGCTCGAGGGCTACCGCCTGGCCGGCTCGAACCTCGGCGACGACGACTTCCATGAAGTCGAGCGCTCCGCGCTCGCAAGCGTCTCCGCGCTCGGCTCGGGCACGCGCGTGATCGCCGTCTACGAGCAGCGCTGGGGTCCCGCCGTCGGGCCGCTGTGCGTGTACCTGCACCGCGTCGGGGATCCCGGCAACGTCGGCACGGTGCTGCGCTCCGCGCAAGCGTTCGGCGCCTCCTGCGTCGCGCTCGGGCCCGGCTGCGCAGACCCGCACGGCGCCAAGGCCGTGCGCGCGAGCATGGGCGCGATCTTCAGCGCGCAGCTCGCGCGCGTCAGCGACCTCGCCGAGCTGCCCGGAGAGCGGATCGCGCTCGCCGCCGACGCCGAGGAGCCGCTGCGCGGGCCGGGCGCGAGCCCGCGCGCAGGCGACGTCACGCTGCTGATCGGCGCCGAGCGCGAGGGGCTGCCCGACGCCGTGATCGCCGCCTGCGATCGCGCCGCGCGCATCCCGATCGCCTCGGACTCGCTCAACGCCGCGATGGCCGCAACGGTGGCGCTGTACGAGATGACCCGCCGGTCGGATCGTTGTCCCGCCCGCCCCAACGATACGGTCCCGGCGTCATGATCGATCGGATCCAAGCGCTGCGCAGCGAGGCCGAGAGCGCGATCGCCGCCGCCGGCTCGAGCGCCGCGCTCGAGGAGCTGCGCGTGCGCTACCTCGGGCGCAAGGCGGAGCTGCCGCAGATGCTGCGCGGCGTCGCCGAGCTCGCAGCCCGAGCAGCGCGGCGCCGTCGGCAAGGCCGCCAACCAGGCCCGCCAGGCGCTCGAGGCGCTGATCCAGGCGCGTACCGACGAGCTTGCCGCCGGCGAGCTCGAGCAGCGCCTGCTCGCCGACCGCATCGACGTCACGCTGCCCGGCGCGCCGCCGCAGCCGATCGGCCGCCTGCACGTGCTCAGCGCCACCCGCCGCGAGCTCGAAGACATCTTCCTCGGCCTCGGCTTCACCGTCATGGAGGGCCCCGAGATCGAGACCGTCCACTACAACTTCGACGCGCTCAACCACAGCCCCACGCATCCCGCGCGGGCGCGCACCGACACCTTCTACGTCAGCGTCCGGACCTGCTGCAGCCGCCGAGCGGCGCGCCGGGCAGCCGCCCTCGCCGCTCGCCGCCGAGGAGCTCGTGCTGCGCACGCACACCTCGCCGATGCAGGTGCGCGCGATGGAGGCGCACCCGCCGCCGCTGTACGTGGTGATCCCCGGACGCGTCTACCGGCCCGACTCCGACGCCACGCACACGCCGCAGTTCCACCAGATCGAGGGCCTCGCGGTCGACGAGGACATCACGCTCGCCGACCTCAAGGGCACGCTGCTCGAGTTCGCGCGCGCGGTCTTCGGCGACGAGCGCGACGTGCGCCTGCGCCCGCACTTCTTCCCCTTCACCGAGCCCAGCGTCGAGGTCGACGTCTCCTGCTTTCACTGCGGCGGCAAGGGCTTCCTCAAGGACGGCTCCCGCTGCCACCTGTGCAAGGGCGAGGGCTGGCTCGAGGTGCTCGGCGCCGGCGAGGTGGACCCCAACGTCTACGCCCACGTGCCCACCACCGAGGCCAACGCGCCCGGCTATGACCCCGAGAAGGTCCAGGGCTTCGCCTGGGGCATGGGCGTCGAGCGGATCGCGATGCTCAAGCACGGCATCCCCGACCTGCGGCTCTACTACGAGAACGACCTGCGCTTCCTGGAGCAGTTCGGATGAGGGTGCCGCTGCCCTGGCTGCGCGAATACTGCGATCCCGAGCTCGACGTGCACCAGATCGAGGAGCGCCTGACGATGACCGGCACGAAGGTCGAGGCGATCCACCACCACGGCGTGCCCAGCACCGATGGCTTCGTCGTCGGGCGCGTGCTCAGCGCCGAGCAGCACCCCGACGCCGACCGGCTGAAGGTCTGCACGGTCGACCTCGGCGCCGACGACGAACAGCCCGCGACGATCGTCTGCGGCGCGCCGAACGTCGCCGCCGGGCAGACCGTCGCCGTCGCGCGGCCCGGGGCGGTGATGCCCGACGGCACCAAGCTCAAGCAGGCAAAGCTGCGCGGCGTCGTCTCCGAAGGCATGATCCTGTCCGAGGCAGAGCTTCAGATCAGCACGGGCTCCGAGGGCATCCTCGTGCTCGACGGTCAGTCGCTGGACGCGGAGCTCGCGCCCGGGCACGCCGCTCGATGAGGTGCTCGCGATCTCAACCGACGTGATCGAGCTCGAGATCACGCCCAACCGGCCCGACTGCCTCGGCGTCTACGGCGTCGCGCGCGAGCTGCACGCCGCCACCGGCGCGCCGCTCGCCGACGCGCCCTGGAGCGATGACCCGGGCTCTGACGGACCCGTCGCGGGCGCGACGGTGCTCGTCGAGTGCCCCGAGCTGTGCCCCCGCTTCACCGCGCGCGTGTTCGAGAACGTCACGATCGCGCCCTCGCCGCCGTGGCTGAAGGCGCGGCTGACCGCCGCCGGGCAGCGGCCGATCAACAACGTCGTCGACATCACCAACTACGCGATGCTGCTCAGCGGGCAGCCGCTGCACGCGTTCGACCTCGACCGCGTCGCCGGCGCGCGGCTGACGGTGCGCCGCGCGCACGAGGGCGAGCAGGTGCAGACGCTCGACTGCCAGACGCGCACGCTCGACCACGAGATGGTCGTGATCGAGGACGCCGACGGTCCCACCTCGATCGCCGGGCTGATGGGCGGCGCGCGCTCGGAGGTCGAGCCGAGCACCACGCGCGTGCTGATGGAGGTCGCCACCTGGAACGGCCCCAACATCCACCGCAGCTCCTGGACGCTCGGGCTGCGCAGCGAGGCCTCCGGGCGCTTCGAGAAGGGGCTGCAACCGGAGCAGTGCATGCACGCGCAGGCGATCGCCACGCAGCTGATGATCGAGCTGTGCGGCGCGAGCGTCGCGCCCGGCACGATCGACGTCGGCCTCGAGTCCGCGGACTGGATCGCGCCGCGGCCGCGGATCGGGCTGCGCGAGGCACGTGTGCAGGCGATCCTCGGCGTAGCCGTGCCGATCGAGCGCCAGGCCGAGATCCTGGGCGCGCTCGACTTCGCCAGCGAGCCGTCCGCGGACGGCCTCGAGGTGAGCGTGCCGGCGCTGCGCCGCGAGGACGTCACGCGCGAGATCGACCTGATCGAGGAGGTCGCGCGCATCGACGGCCTCGAGCGCCTGCCCGCGACGCTGCCCGCGCGTCGCGGCGCCGCCGGCAAGCTCACCCACGCCCAGCGCGTGCGGCGCGCGGCCGAGGACGCGCTCGTCGGCCGCGGCCTGTACGAGATCGTCGGCTGGAGCTTCACCGACCCGGAGCTGCTCGACCGGCTGCTGCTGCCCGCCGAGCACGAGCTGCGCCGTGTGGTCGCGCTCGAGAACCCGCTGTCGGACGCGCAGTCGATCATGCGCCCGACGCTGCTCGGCTCGCTGCTCGACGCCGCCCGGCACAACGTCTCGCGCAACGGCCCCGACGTCGCGATCTTCGAGTCGGGCACCGTCTACCGGGCCTCCCACGATCAGCGCCCCGCCGACGAGCACCACGCTCTCGGCGTGCTGCTGAGCGGCGCCCTCGCGCCCCGCTCGTGGCGCGGCGAGCGTCGCGAGGCGGACTTCTTCGCCGCCAAGGCGCTGCTCGAGGCGCTGCTCGAGCGCTTCGACCTGGAGTGGTCGCTGATGCCGGCCACCTGGCCGTTCCTGCATCCCGGGCGCAGCGCCGCGGTGACGGCGCTGCCCGGCCGCGGATCATGCTCGGCGGCGGCGTCGATCGCAGTGGCCAGAGCGCCGCGGAGCCTGTGCGGCTCGGCTTCATCGGCGAGCTGCACCCGCTCGTCGCCGGCGCCTGGGATCTGTCAGCGCGCGGCTGCGTTCGCGATCGACCTCGGCAAGCTCGCCGCGCTCGCCTCGCCGCTCGTGGAGTTCACCGCGTTCGGGCCGTTCCCGCCGCTGCGCCAGGACCTCGCGGTGACGCTGCCCGACGTCGGTCGCCGCGGAGGATGCGCTTGGGCGCGTGCGTGCCGCGGCCGGCGTGTCGCTCGAGCGAGGCGCGGGTGTTCGACGTCTACAGCGGCGAGCAGGTGGGGGAGGGGCGGCGCTCGCTGGCGCTGGCGCTGTCCTTCCGCACGCTCGAGCGCACGCTCACCGACGAGGACATCGAGCCTGTGCGCGCCGAGATCGTGGCCGCGCTGGAAGAGCTCGGCGGTGAGCTGCGTGGCTAGCGCGCCTGCGCAAGCCTCGGCGGCGAACGCGCCGCGGATGATCGTCGCCGGCGCGACCGGCTTCACCGGCGCGCTCGCCGCACACCTGCTCTGGCGCCACCCGGACTTCGAGCTCGTCGCCGTCACCGGCACGCTCGGAGCTCGGCCGCCCGCTGGAGGAGGTCTACCCGCGCTATCGCGTGCCGCTGACGCTTCGAGGCGCTCGAGCTCGAGCAGCTCGACGGCATCGACGCGGCCGTCGTCGCCTACCCGCATGCCGCCGCCGCGCCCACCGTCGCGGCGCTGCGCGAGCGAGGCATTCGCGTCGTCGACCTCAGCGCCGACTTCCGCCTGCGCTCGCTCGCGAGCTACGAGCAGTGGTATGGAGAGCATCCTCGACCGGAGCTGATCGACCAGGCCGTCTACGGGCTGACCGAGCTGCACCGCGACCAGATCGCCGGCGCCGTGATCGTCGCCAACCCCGGGCTGCTATCCGACCGCGTCGCTGCTCGCGCTCGCGCCGCTCGCGCGCGCCGGGCTGATCGCAGACGTCGTGATCGACGCCAAGCAGGGCATCTCCGGCGCCGGGCGCGTGTTCGACGAGACCACGCACCTGTCGATCGCCGGCGAGAACATCGTTCCCTACAAGGTCGCCGCGCACCGGCACACGCCCGAGATCGAGGAGCAGCTGACGCGGCTGGACCCCGCCCACCGCGAGCTCAAGGTCCAGTTCCAAGCGCACCTCGTGCCGCTCGACGAGGGCGAGATGGCCAGCTGCTACGTAACCACCACGCGCCGCGGTGGGCGTCGAGGAGCTGCGCGACATGTATCGCGACGCCTACGACGAGGAGCCGTTCGTGGAGCTCCTGCTGGACGCGCCCCCAGGCGTGCTCGAGGTGCGCGAGACCAACTTCTGCCGCGTGTTCGCCGCCGCCGACGAGCACACCGGCAAGGTGATCGTGTTCGCGGCGATCGACAACCTGTGGAAGGGAACCTCCTCGCAGGCCGTGCAGAACCTCAACCTGATGTTCGGCTATCCGGAGACCAGGGGGTTGCTGTGAGCGCCGGCAAAGACGTGTTCGGCGACCGGGTCTCCGCAGGCCCGCCACAGCCGTTCTTCCGCTCGCGCTGGGTGCCCGCGCCGGCGCACGTGCGTGAGCTCGGCGCTCGACGCCGGCCTGCCCGCCGGCTTCAGCGCCGCCGGCGTGACGTGCGGGATCAAGCCGAGCGGCAACCCCGATGTGGGGCTGCTCGTGTGCGATGCTGAGCAGCCGGTCAGCGCCGCGCGCTTCACCGCCACGGGCGCTCCGGCCGCGCCGGTGCTGCTCAGCCAGGAGCGCTGCCAGCTCAACGCCCTGCGCGCGATCCTCGCCAACTCCGGCTGCGCGAACGCCGCCACCGGCAAGCGCGGGCTCGAAGACGCCGCCAAGACCCAGGGCGCCGCAGCCGCCGCGCTCGGGCTGCCGGAGAGCGCGATCGCGCTCGCCTCGACCGGCGGCATCAGCGACCACCTGCCGGTCGAGCAGATCCTCAACGGCATCCTCGCCGCGCACAAGCAGCTGCGGCGCGAGGGCGACGCGCGACCTTCAGCAGGCGATCCAGACGACCGACGCGTTCGAGAAGCGCGCCTGCCTGGAGGTCGAGCTGCCCTCCGGGCCGGTGCGGCTGAGCGCGCAGTGCAAGGGCGCCGGCATGATCTCACCGCGCTTCGCGACGATGTTCTGCTTCGTGCAGACCGACGCCGCGCTCGCGCCCGAGACCGCCGAGCTGCTGTTCGGCGTCTGCGTCAAGCGCTCGTTCGACCGCGCGTCGGTCGACGGGCAGCTCTCGACGAACGACACCGCGATCCTGATGTGCCTCCGGCGCCAGCGGCGTGAGCATCGCTCCCGAGAGCGAGGACGAGCTGCGCTTCGGCGAGGCGCTCGACGCGCTGCTGCGCCAGCTCGCGATCATGATGGTCGCCGACGGCGAGGGCGCCGCGCGGATCGCCCGCGTGCGTCGTGCGCGGCGGCGAGCTCGACGGCGCCGAGGCGGCCGCCCGCGCCGTCGCCAACTCGCCGCTGGTGAAGACGGCGCTGCACAGCGGCGACCCCAACTGGGGGCGGATCATCCAAGCCGTCGGCGGAGCGCTGGGCGCCAGGCACGGCTTCCCGACGCCGCTTCGCCATCGACCTCTCGCTCGAGGGCATCCAGGTGTGCTCGGCGGGCGCCGCGATCCCCTACGACGAGGCCGCGCTCGCGAGCGCGCTGCAGGCGAAGGAGGTCGAGTACGAGATCACCCTGCCCGGGCGATGGCGCCGAGACCGAGGTGTTCTTCTCCGACCTCTCGCACGAGTACGTAACCGTCAACGCGGACTACCACACATGAGCACAGGCGAGCACAACGGAGCCCGGATGCGCGACGTAGGCACGCTGCTGGAGGCGCTCCCGTACATCAGGGAGTTCCACGGCCGCACGGTCGTGATCAAGTACGGCGGCGCGGCGATGGAGGACGTCGAGCTGCGCGAGGAGTTCGCGCGCGACGTCGTGCTGCTCAAGTACGTCGGGCTGAACCCGATCGTGGTGCACGGCGGCGGCCCCGAGATCACCGGCTACATGGAGCGCCTGGGCCTGCCGGTGCAGTTCGTCGGGGGCCTGCGCGTCTCCGACGAGAGCACCGTCGAGGTCGCCAAGATGGTGCTCGTCGGCAAGGTCAACAAGGAGATCGTGCTGCGCCTCAGCCGCCACGGCCAGCCCGCGGTCGGGCTGTGCGGCGACGACGGCTCGCTGTTCCGCGTCACCCGCCGCGCTGCGCCCGGCGGCGAGGACATCGGCTTCGTCGGGCGCATCGAGCGCGTCAACGTCGGCGTGATCGAGCACGTCGCAAGCGACTACATCCCCGTGATCGCCTCCGTCGGCGCCGACCGCGACGGGCACTCCTACAACGTCAACGCCGACGAGGCCGCCGGAGCGGTCGCGGGCGCGCTCGGCGCCTACAAGGTGATCTTCCTGACCGACGTGCCCGGCTGGCTGGCCGACCCGGCCGACCCGCACGAGCCTGATCGGCCAGGCGAGCCGCCGCGCAGGTGCAGAGCGCCCTGCCGGGCCTCGAAGGCGGCATGCGCCCGAAGCTCGAGGCGTGCGTGGAAGCGATCGACAGCGGCGTCAGCGCCGCGCACATCCTCGACGGGCGCGTCGCGCACTCGCTGCTGCTCGAGCTGTTCACCGACGCGGGCATCGGCACCAAGATCGAGGCGGCTCCTGAGCGCGGCTTGAGGCCTTCGATGAGTCTCGCCGAGCTGCAGCAGCTCGAGCGCACGAGCGTGATCGGCTCCTATGCGCGCATGCCGGTGGAGTTCGTGCGCGGCGAGGGCGCGCGCCTGTGGGACGAGGACGGCAACGAGTACCTCGACTTCCTCTGCGGGATCGGCGTGACGAGCCTCGGCCACTGCCATCCGCGGGTGGTGGCGGCGGTGCGCGAGCAGGTCGGGCGCCTGATGCACGTCGAGCAACCTGTTCTACACCGAGCCCGCGATGCGCCTCGCCGCACGCCTGTCCGAGTCGAGCCTCGGCGGCAAGGTGTTCTTCTGCAACTCCGGCGCCGAGGCCAGCGAGGCGGCGATCAAGCTCGCGCGCAAGGCACGCGCGGGCGGGGACGTGGTGGTCGTCCACGGCGCCTTCCACGGGCGCACCTTCGGCGCGCTGTCGGCGACGCCGCAGGAGGCCAAGCAGGCGCCGTTCGCGCCGCTGGTCCCCGGCTTTCGCGCGGTGGCAGCCGATCCGCGAGAGCTGCGCGCGGCGGTCGACGCGGCGCACCGCGGCGGTGCTGCTCGAGCCGATCCAGGGCGAGAGCGGCGTCAACGTGCTCTCCGCGGAGCTGCTCGCGGCCGCGCGCGCCGCCTGCGACGAGCACGGCGCGGCGCTGATCTTCGACGAGGTCCAGTGCGGCATGGGCCGCACCGGCACGCTGTGGGCCTACGAGCAGACCGGCGTGAAGCCCGACGCGATGACGCGTCGCCAAGGCGCTCGGCGGCGGACTGCCGATCGGCGCGCTGATCACCGGCGAGCGCCTCGCCGACGTGCTCGTGCCCGGCGATCACGGCTCGACCTTCGCCGGCGGGCCCGTGGTCGCGAGCGCGGCGCTGGCGGCGCTCGAGGCTGACCGACGATCGCGCGCTGCTGGCGCGCGTGCGCGAGCTCGGGCAACGCCTCGCCGCCGGCCTCGAAGCGCTGCCGCACGTCCGCTCGGTGCGCGGGCGCGGCCTGATGCTCGCATGCGAGCTCGACGTGCGGCCGCGCCGACGTCGTTCGCCGCGCGCTGCTCGAGCAGCGGCTCGTGCTCAACGCCACCGGCGCGACCACGCTGCGGCTGCTGCCGCCGCTGATCGTCAGCGAGGCGGAGGTGGACGACGCGCTGGCACGGCTGGGCCGTGCCCTGGAGGGCTGAGCCGATGCGACGCGAGCTCGCGGACGGCTACGAGCTGGACGACGACCCAGCGCGGATCGACGTGGACGCCGTCCACGCGCTACATCAGCGGCGAGTCCTACTGGGGTCGCGGCCGCCCGCGCGAGCGCATCGAGCGCGCGATCGCCGGCTCGCGCAGGGTCGCTCGGGCTGTACCGCGACAACGAGCTGGTCGGCTTCGCGCGAGCGGTCTCCGACGGCGCGATCATCGCCTACCTGGCCGACGTGTACGTGCTGTCCGCCCACCGCGGCCGCGGGCTCGGCCTGGCGCTGGTCTCGGAGATGATCGACGGCTGCGAGGAGTGGGACGTGCGCTGGCTGCTGCACACCGCCGACGCGCAGGGCCTGTACGCGAAGCTCGGCTTCGTCGAGGACGCGCCCACCTACCCGCTGATGGAACGCGACCGCGCGTCGCGGCGAGCGCCGCGCGAGCGAGCTCCAGCCCGAGTAGCCTTCCCCGACCGTGAGCCGCGAGCACGAGATCCCGACCGTCCGCAGCGCCTCCTACGAGGCGGACCCCGAGCACGTCCACCGCGTGCTGCTGCTGTACTCCGGCGGCCTCGACACGAGCGTGATGCTCAAGTGGATCCAGGACTCCTACGGCGCTGAGGTCGTCTGCCTGACCGTCAACCTCGGCCAGCCCGGCGAGGACTACGGGGTGATCGAAGGCAAGGCGCTGCAGCTGGGCGCGCTCGAGTGCCACGTCGTCGACGCGCGCGAGGAGTTCGCGCGCGACTACGTGCGCCGGCGATCAAGGCCAACGCGCTCTACGGCGGCGGCTACCCGCTGTTCACGGCGCTCGGGCGCCCGCTGATCGCGAAGCTGGCGGTCGAGTACGCGCGCAAGAGCGGCTGCGACACGATCGCGCACGGCTGCACCGGCAAGGGCAACGACCAGGTGCGCATCGAGGCGACGATCGCGACGCTCGCGCCCGAGCTGAAGGTGATCGCGCCGGTGCGCTCCTGGCAGATGGGCCGCGAGGAGGAGATCGCCTACGCGCGCGAGCACGGCATCCCGATCAAGACCCACCCAACCCAGGGAACCGAGGCGGAAGCGCCCTACTCGATCGACGACAACCTCTGGGGCCGCTCCTCGGAGGGGCGCTGGATCGAGGATCTCGAGCACGCGCCCGACGACGACGTCTTCCAGCTCGTGACGCGGCCCGAGGAGGCGCCAGACGAGGCCGAGCAGATCGAGCTGAGCTTCGAGGGTGGCGTCCCGGTCGCGCTCGACGGCGAGCGCCTCGGCCTCGTCGAGCTGATCGAACGGGTGGCCGCGATCGGCGCCCGCCACGGCATCGGCATCGTCGATCACATCGAGGACCGCATCGTGGGGCTGAAGGTACGCGACATCTACGAGGTTCCGGCGGCGGCGATCGTGCTGCCCGCCCACCAGGAGCTCGAGCGGCTCGTGTGCACGATCCACCAGAACCAGTTCAAGCCGCGAGCTCGACCGCCAGTGGGCCTACCTCGTCTACGCGGGCCTGTGGTGGGAGCCGCTGCGCGCCGACCTCGACGCCTACATGGAGCGCGTCAACGAGCGCGTCACCGGCACGATCGGGCTGAAGCTCTACAAGGGCCACGCGCGCGTCGTCACGCGCTCCTCGCCCAACGCCGTCTACGACGCGAGCCTCGCGTCGTTCTCGCAGTCCGGCGGGCTGTTCTCGCAGAGCGCCTCGCCGGGCTTCATCGAGCTGTGGTCGCTGCAGTCGCGCATGGCCTGGCGCCTGCGTAACTCCTAAGGCGCGCAGCCCAGCTGTCGGCGGCGCGCAGCCCAGCGGCGGGGCGGGCGCGTAGCCTGCGGTGAACGCGGGTAGCATGCCTCGCAGATGGCGTCGATCAACGACCACCGCTATGGGCTCCTCGGCTACGTCGCCTGGCAGGGCGGCAAGTGGTATCTGCGCCGGCGCCTGCCGTCCCGGCGCAAGCTCGCGCTCAGCGGCGCTGGCGTGCTCGGCGCGCTCAGCGTCGTGGCCCTGCTCGCAAAGCGCCTGACGAGCTGAGGGATTCGACCGGCGCGGTGCGCTCGCGCCGCGCCTGCTCGCAGTTCGCGCTGGCCGTCCGGCCTTCGGTCTAACTTGGCCCTCGACATGATGGCTGAGGGCAACGAGACTCCGACCGGGGACCAGGGCAGGGCCGAGGGTCGCCCACGCCGCGGCGAGGGGGACCTGTTCGCCGAACGCCGAGCGCGCCGCGCGGCCGAGAGCGGCGAGGTCGCGCTGATGCGCCGCGCGGAGGCCGCCGAAGCGACCGTGCAGACGCTCGAACGCCACGTCTCGAGCCTGCAGCAGCGCCTGCAGCGAGGTCGAGGACGAACGCCAGCGCACCGACGAGCTGCTCGAGGCCGAGCGCGAGGGCGCGCTCGAGCGCGAGCACGAGCTGCGCCGCGTCAAGCAGCGCGAGTACGCCGAGCAGCAGCTGCGCGTCGAGGCCGAGGACCGCCTGCTGAGCGCGGACCGCGAGAGCCTTGCCGAGATCGAGCGACTGAGCGCGCGCCTGACACCAGCGAGCACGACGCCCGCGAGCCTGGCGCTGCGGCTGGAGGGCGTTCAGCGCCAGCTCGCGGAGGCCGAGCACGAGACCGGCGCCGAACGCGCGACCGTGCGGCGACACCGAGCACGACCTGCAGGTGCGCCTGGGCGAGCTCGAGCGCCGCGCGCTGGAGATCCAGCGCGGCCTCGAGTCCGAGCGCGCCGCGCGCGAGCAGTCAGAGCGCCAGCTTCAGAGCATGCGCGACGGGCCACCGCCAGATGGAAGGGCTGCTCGGCGAGATGAAGGGCATCGTCAGCCGCGTCAGCTCCGCGCTTGCAGCCGAGCGACAGGCGACCGGATCGCTCGCGCCGAGTGCGCCCGCAGGCGCTCCCGAGGCGCGCGGGACCGAGATGGCCGACGCGCTCGCGGCCGCGGTCGATCGGCTGCGCGCGCGCGCCGAGGCGGCGCCGGCGCAGCGGGACACCCTTACGGCGCCGTCTGATGGACTCCAAGCAACGCAGGGAAGCCCTGCGGCGCCGCCGCAGGCCGGGCCGGCCGCCCGACGCCGTGTTCCGTGAGCAGGCTGCGCAGCGCCCGCCGCACAAGCACAGCATGTCGCTGGTTCGGGCGTCGCAGGATCAAGCGCAAACAGCGGCGGAGCTCGTGATCGGCCGCCGCTCGGACGCCTAGCATGCAGTGTCCATGAGCAGCACCTCCTGCGCCCACCTGCACGTCCACTCCGAGTACTCGCTGCTCGACGGCGCGTGCAAGATCGAGGCGCTGGCCGAGCGCGCGGCGGCCTTCGACCAGCCGGCGCTGGCGCTGACCGACCACGGCGTGATGAACGGCGCGGTCGAGCTCTACAAGGCGTGCGCCAAGCACGACGTCAAGCCGATCATCGGCTGCGAGATCTACTTCGTCGACGACCACACCGCCACGGGCCAGCGTTGAGCGCAACCACCTGACGCTGCTGGCCGCCGACGACGCCGGCTACCGCAACCTCGTCAAGCTCTCCTCGGCCGGCTTCCTGGAAGGCCTGCAGCGCGGCAAGCCGACGGTCGACCTCGGCGCAGGTCGAGCGCCACTCGCAGGGCGTGATCGCGCTCACGGGCTGCCTGGCCTCGCGCTTCTGCCAGCGGCTGCTCGACGATCGCGAGCAGGAGGCTCGCGCCCACGCCGACGACCTGCTGCGCGTGTTCGGCGCCGAGAACGTCTACTTCGAGGTTCAGAAGAACGGGCTGGCGCCACAGGACAAGTGCAACGAGGGCATCGTGCGGATCGCCAGGGAGCTCGGCGGCAGCCTCGTCGGCACCGGCGACGTGCACTACCTGCGCCGCGAGGACTACGACCACCACACAGCGCTGCTGTGCGTGCAGACCAAGAGCACGATCGCGGCGCCGAAGCTGACGTTCGACACCAACGAGTTCTACCTGCGCGACAGCGAGGAAATGTCGCGCGCGTTCGCGGAGTGGCCGGAGGCGATCGCGAGCACGCTGGAGATCGCCGAGCGCTGCTCGGTCGAGATCGAGCTCGGCAAGCAGCTGATCCCGAGCTACCCGACGCCCGACGGCAGCGACGAGCGCGAGTACCTGCGCGCACGCGTGCAGGAGGGGCTGCGCTCCCGCTACGGCGACCCGCCGCCGGCGGCCGCGGTCGAGCGCATGGAGATGGAGCTCGACGTGATCGACCGCATGGGCTTCAACGCGTACTTCCTGATCGTCTGGGACTTCGTCCACTTCGCCAAGGCGAACGGCATCGCCGTAGGTCCGGGGCGTGGCTCGGCGGCCGGCTCGCTGGTCTCCTACTGCCTGGCGATCACCGACATCGACCCGCTGAGTACGACCTGCTGTTCGAGCGCTTCCTCAACCCCGAGCGCGTGTCGATGCCGGACATCGACATCGACTTCTCGGTGCGCGGCCGCGAGCGCGTGATGAAGTACGTCACCGAGAAGTACGGACGCGAGTCGGTCGCGCAGATCGTCACCTTCGGCAAGATGTTCCCGCGCGCGGCCACGCGCGACGCCGCGCGCGTGCTCGGCTTCGACTACGGCACGGGCGATCGCCTCGCGAAGCTGATCCCCGACCCGATCATGGGCCGCGCGCCGTCGTTCGAGGACTGCCTGAAGGACGGACAGCCGCTGCGCAAGGCCTGCGACGAGGACCCGACGGCGAAGCAGATCGTCGAGGTCGCGCAGGGCCTCGAGGGGATCGTGCGCAACTCCTCGATCCATGCCGCGGCGGTCGTGATCGCCGATCGGCCGCTGACCGACATCGTGCCGCTGCAGCTCGCCGATGCCGGCACCGACGAGAACGGCGAGCGCGTGTTCCGCACGGTCACCCAGTTCTCGATGAAGCCAATCGAGGAAATCGGCATCCTCAAGATGGACTTCCTCGGGCTGCGCAACCTCGACGTGATCGAGGACGCGCTCGACATCATCGAGCGCTCGAGCGGCGAGCGGCCCGACTGGACGAAGGTGCCGCTCGACGATCAAGGCACCTACGAGATGCTCGCGCGCGGCGACTCGATCGGGGTCTTCCAGTTCGAGTCCGAGGGCATGCGCGAGGCGCTGAAGAAGGTGCGCCCCGACGAATTCAACGACCTCGTCGCGCTCAACGCGCTCTACCGGCCCGGCGCGATGGACCAGATCCCGGTGTACGCCAAGGGCAAGCACCACCCCGAGGCGATCTCCTACGCGGACGAGCGCCTGCGCCCGATCCTCGAGTCCTCAAACGGCGTGATCCTCTACCAGGAGCAGGCGATGCAGATCTCCAAGGAGCTCGCCGGCTTCTCGGGCGCGAAGGCCGACGATCTGCGCAAGGCGATCGGCAAGAAGAACCGCGCGGCGATGGCAGCGCTGAAGCCCGAGTTCGTCGAGGGCTGCCGCGCATCGGGCACGAGGCCCGAGGTGATCGAGTTCCTGTGGCAGTCGAACGAGAAGTCGGCCGACTACTCGTTCAACAAGAGCCACGCCGCCTGCTACGGGCTGATCGCCTATCGCACCGCCTGGCTGAAGGCCAACCACACCGCCGAGTACATGGCGGCGCTGATCTCCTCGGTGATGTCGACGAAGGACAAGGTCCCGTTCTTCGTGGCGCGCTGCGAGGAGATGGGCATCGAGATCCTGCCTCCGGACGTCAACCTCTCAGACCACGAGTTCACGGTCGGGCCGCCGAGCGTCGAGGGCGGCGTCGGCTGCATCCGCTTCGGCCTGGACGCCGTCAAGGGCGTCGGCTACCAGGCGGTCGAGGCGATCAAACGCGCGCGCGAGGATGGGAGCCCCGAGGGTGGGCGTCCGTTCACCTCGATCTGGGACTTCTGCGAGCGCGTGGACAGCCGCACCGTCAACAAGAAGGCGATCGAGGCGCTCGTCAAGTGCGGCGCGCTCGGCTCGACGGGCGCCAGCCGCAAGGGCATGCTCGAAGTGCTCGAGAAGGCGCAGGCCAACGGCCAGCAGATCCAGCAGGACGCGCAGATCGGACAGGGCTCGATCTTCGACCTGCAGGAAGACAGCGCGACGAGCGCGGCCGGGGCTTCGGCGATGAACGCGTTCGCCGGCCCCGTGCACCCACCGATCCCTTCCGAGGAGTTCGAGCAGCCCGAGCTGCTCGCGGCCGAGAAGGAAGTGATCGGGCTGTTCGTCTCCGCGCACCCGCTGAAGCCGCTGCGCGACGCGCTGCGCGCGCGGGTCGACTGCGCGATCTCCGCGCTCGAAGACCGGCGCGACAAGGACTGGGTGACGGTCGGCGGCATCATCACCGAGGCCAAGCGCATCCGCACGCGCAACGGCGATCACATGATGTTCGCGACGCTCGACGATCTCGCGGGCGCGGTCGAGATCCTCGTGTTCGGCAAGGCGCTGGCCGAGCACGAGGCAGCGCTGGCCGTCGACGAGGTCGTGATCGTGAAGGGCCGCGTCGACCACAAGGAAGCGGGCAAGACCTGCCTGGTGGTGCAGAGCGTCGAAGCATTCGCGCCCTCGCAGGAGGAGATCGAGCAGGCGAGCAAGGCGGCGCGCACGGCTGCCGCGACCGCCACCGCGCTCGCCGAGCCAGTCAAGCTGCGGATCGCCGCAAAGGACCTGTGCGACGAGCGCGATCGACGATCTCAGGGAAAGGCTCGAGGAAAGCCGTGGCGGCATGGCCGAGGTGATCGTCGAGATCGACATCAGCGACGGGTGCACGCGCCGCCTGCGCCTCGGCGAGGACTACCGCGTGCGCCACACGCCGACGCTGCTCGCCGAGCTGCACGCGGTCGTGGCGGCGCGCTCACACGTGGCGCCCCCGGCGACGACCGCGCCGCTCGCCGCCGTCGCAAGCGCATGAGTTTCTTCAAGCCCGGTCGGCGATTCCGCGTTCGCGGAGCGTCACCGCGAACGCGACTTCCTCAGCGGACGGCCCGCTGCGGTTCTCGCCGGGCGTCTCCAGGATGCATGGCAGCTTCTGCAGCGACGGCGCGGACAGGAACGCGGCGGCGCCGTCCTCGCCGAGCTCGCCCTGGCCGATGTTGGCATGACGGTCGCGGTTGGAGCCGAGCGGCGTCTGCGAGTCGTTGAGGTGCAGCGAGCGCACGCGGCCGCGACCGAGCTTGCGTGTGCATTCGCGCAGCACGCTGCTCATCCCCTTGGGCGTGCGGATGTCATAGCCAGAGGCCAGCAGGTGGCATGAGTCGAGGCACACGCCCAGGCGCCGATCGCCGCCCGCGGCCTCCAGCAGCTGCGCCAGCTCGTCGATCGAGCGCCCGAGCGTGCCGCCGGCGCCGGCCGTGTCCTCGAGGTGCAGCTCGCAGCCCTCGCTCTGCTCGAGCGCCTCGCTGATCGTTGCGCCGGCGCGCTCGATCGCCTCGCCGACATGGCCGGTCTTGGCGGAGCCGGGATGCAGCACCACGGCGCTCGCTCCGATCGCCTGGCCGACCCGCAGCGAGTGAGTCAGAGACGCGAGCGATTTGGCGCGGATCTCGGGATCCTCGCTCGCGCAGTTGAGCAGGTAGACGGCGTGGATCAGCACGGCATCGATCGGGCTCGCGCTCATCGCCTCGCGAAACGCCGCCACATCCTCGTCGCGATAGACGCTCGGCCGCCACATCCGCGGCGACTGGTTGAAGATCTGGATCGCGCGGCAGCCGCGCTCGACGCCGCGCTCGATCGCCTTTGGCAGGCCGCCCGCGGGCGAGACGTGCGCGCCGATTAGCATGCGCGGATCCTATGGATCCGCTGAGAGTCAGGTTCGCGCCCTCGCCGACCGGGGCGCTGCACATCGGCGGCGCCCGCACGGCGCTGTTCAACTGGCTGCTCGCCCGCCACTTCGACGGCGAGCTCGTGCTGCGCATCGAGGACACCGACCGCGAGCGCTCGACACCGGAGAACATCGAGCAGATCCTCGACGCGCTGCGCTGGCTGGAGCTCGACTGGGACGAGGGGCCGATCCTGCAGACAGCGCGCTCCGCGCGCCACGGCGAGGCGCTCGAGGCGCTGCTGGAGTCCGGGCACGCCTACCGCTCGAACGCGACCGCCGAGGACGTGCGCTCGTTCAAGGATCTCTACGGCGCCGAGCGCGGCTTTCGCGGCGAGCCAGAGCAGGACGGCGCGGTGCGCCTGCGCGTGCCAAACGAGGGCGCGACGGTCGTGCACGATGTGATCCGCGGCGACACGCGCTTCGAGCACGTGCATCTCGATGACCCCGTGATCGCGCGCGCCGACGGCTCGGTCCTCTACAACTTCGCGGTCGCGATCGACGATCTCGACGCCGGCATCACGCACGTCGTGCGCGGCGAGGACCACCTCTCCAACACCCCGAAGCAGCTGCTCGTGCTCGAGGCCGCGCGCGCCGCGGGCTTCGGCCCCGACACGCCGATCCCGGCCTATGCGCATCTGCCGCTGCTGCACGGACCCGACGGCAAGAAGCTCTCAAAGCGCCATGGCGCCGCCTCGGTGCAGGAGCTGCGCGACGCGGGCTATCTGCCTGAGGCCGTGCGCAACTACCTGGCGCTGCTCGGGTGGGGCGCCGGCGACGACGCGACCGTGCTTTCCACGGACGAGCTGGTCGAGCGCTTCACGCTGGAGCGCGTCAGCCGCAACCCGGCGCGCTTCGACGAGGTCAAGCTGCGCTGGCTCGACGGCCTGTATCTGCGCAAACTGCCGATCGCCGAGCTCGCCCGGCGACTCGAGGCGTTCACCGGCCGCGAGCAGCTCGAGCAGGCCGCGCGCATCAGCCAGGAGAAGATCCAGACGCTCGCCGACTTCCTGCCGTTGACAGGCGCGCTGCTCGACGGCCCAATCGACGATCCCAAGTCGCGCGAGCGCTGGCTCGACGAGAAAGGCCGCGAGGTCCTCGCGGAGGTCGGCGACGCCCTGACGCAGAGCACCGACTTCGACGAGCCCGCGGTCGAGCGGGCACTGACGGCGGTGATCGAGCGTCGCGCCGCCAAGCCGCGCGAGATCTATCAGCCGCTGCGGGTGGCGCTCACCGGGACGACTGTCTCGCCGGGGATCTTCGAGAGCGTCGCCCTACTCGGCCGCGAGGAGACCCTTCGCCGCATCGCCCGCGCGCTCGCCGCGAGCTGAGCGCGGCGAGCTGGGGGGCGGCCGAACGCCGCGAGCTGAACGCCGCGAGCTGGGCGTCGCGGCTGCCGCGTGCAACCGTCGCCGGACGCTTCGCCGCACAGCCCGTTCCCCTAAACATTTGTCCGTGGATGCCGATAGGAGGACATCGTCGGAATCACCGATCCGCACGATCGGCGAACCCAAGGAAGGGGTCAAGAAGGCATGCAGGCAACCGCCGCAGCAAAGAAGCTGAGCGCGCCCAAGAAGCTCGCCGTCGCTAAGGCCGGCGCAGCGAAATCGCTCCAGCCCGCCAAGAGGTCGACCAACGTCGCCTCCAACGGCCCGACCCAGCCACAGCGTCGAGCAAACACCTCCGGTGCAGCTGGCGAGCGTCACCAGAACGAGGGCCACGGCCGCCGTCTGACGATGGCCTTCGAGGCGCTCGAGGCGTTTCCGGCGCTCGCCGAGTCGCGCGACCGCCTGCTGTCAGTCGTCTCCAAGGACCACGTCGCGACCGCCGACGTGGTGGCTGCGGTCGAGTCCGATGTCGCGCTGATCATCGCCGTTCTGCGTCTCGCCAACCGCACTTTGGAAGGCCGGGCGCGCGTTGACACCGCGGTCGCCGCCGTCGAGGTGCTCAGCCCGCACACCGTGCAGGCTGTTGCCAACCGTATGCGCACGTTCGACTTCTTCGAGCGTGCAAGCGTTTGGGATGCGGCGCCGGAGCGCTTCCGGCTGCACGCGCTCGCAACCCAGCATGCCGCTGACCGCATCGCGACCGAGGTTGGCTATGAGAACCGCGACCGTCTGACGGTCACGAGCCTGCTGCACGACGTCGGCAAGCTGGTGTTGCTGCACGCTTATCCGGGCTATCCCTCGCAGGTTCACCGCGGCGCGCGCACGCCCGAGGAGCGCATCCACCAGGAGCGTCGCGAGCTCGGCGTCGACCATGCGCTCGTGGGTGGCGTGTTGATCCGTCGGTGGGGCCTGCCGTCCTCGCTGGCGACGCCGATCGAGCGCCACCACAACCCGGACGTCGAAGGCGAGGGTGCGTTCGTCCGTCTCGCGGACATGCTCGCCCACTACGAGCAGGGCGCGCGCGTGTCCCCGACCGAGATGATCCACACGGCTCGCAGCATCGGTCTCGGGCCTGACGAGCTGCGGCGTGTGATGTACGAACTGCCGAGCCCTTCGAGCCAGCGCCAGCGCCACGTCGACCCATGCCCGCTGTCAGGCCGGGAGCTCGGCGTGCTGCAGCGGCTCGCCGAGGGCAAGGTCTACAAGCAGATCGCCCACGAGCTGACGCTCTCGACAAGCACCGTGCGCACGCACCTGCACAACATCTACGGCAAGCTTGGCGCCGTCGACCGCGCGCAGGCAGTGCTGATCGCCACTGAGCGCGGCTGGCTGTAGTCCCGGTCTTTGCTCCCGCGCCCGCACGTCGCCCAATACGATCAGTGTCAAGCTGGCCGCCAATCAGAGCGTCCTCGCCGCAACGACCCAGATCAAGATGCTGTCCATCACAAGCAAGTCCCCCTATGCCGTGCTCGCCCTCGCGGAGCTGGCGCGCAGCTCGGGCGATCAGCCCGTGCCGATCGGGGAGCTGGCGCGCAAGCGCGACGTGCCGGTGCAGTTCCTCGAGCAGCTGTTCGCTGTGCTCCGTCGCGGCGGGATAATCAGCTCCCAGCGCGGCGTAAAGGGCGGCTACCGCTTCGCGCGAGAGCCATCGACGATCACCGTGCTCGAGGTCGTGGAGCTGCTCGACGGCCCGCTGGGGCGCGACGCTCAGGGCGTGTTCGACGAGGCGGCGGGGGCGGCACGCAAGGTGTTGGGCGAGACGACGATCGCCGACGTGCTCGAGCGCGAGATGCGCGACGCGGGCGCGAGCATGTACCACATCTGAGCGCCCGGCAGACGCAATGCAGCGCCCAGCAGGCGAGGAGCCCGGAGGCCCACTATTGTCGGTATATGTCGGTAATCCCGATCAACATTGCGGAGCTCGTTGGCGAGACACCGCTGGTTGGTCTGCCGCGCATGCTCGAGGGCACGCCTGCGGCAGACAACGGCGTGGAGCTGTTTGCCAAGCTCGAGGCGTTCAACCCGGGCGGCAGCGTCAAGGATCGCATCGGCGTGGCGATGATCGAGGCGGCGGAGGCGGAAGACAGGATCGAGCCGGGTCGCACGACGATCGTGGAGGCGACGAGCGGCAACACCGGGATCGCGCTGGCGTTCGTGTGCGCGGCCAAGGGCTACGACCTGGTGCTGACGCTGCCGCAGGGCATGAGCCGCGAGCGCGAGAGCCTGCTGCGGCTGTATGGCGCGCGCGTGGACATCACGGAGTCGTTGGGGGGGATGGGCGAGGCGGTGGCGGCGGCGCGCGCGATGGCGCGCGACGAGGACGTGTTCCTGCCCGACCAGTTCTCCAATCCCGCCAACCCGGAGGCGCACAGGCGCACGACCGGCCCGGAGATCGAGCGCGCGCTCGATGGCCGCGTGGACGTGTTCGTGGCGGGCGTGGGGACGGGGGGGACGATCACGGGCGTGGGCGAGTACCTGCGCGAGCACGCCAACCCGAAGCTGCGCGTGGTGGCGGTCGAGCCGCGCGGCTCGGCGGTGCTTTCGGGAGCCGCGCCCGGCCCGCACCGCATCCAGGGCATCGGCGCGGGCTTCGTTCCGCCGGTGCTCAACCGCGAGCTGCTCGACGAGGTGGTCGCGGTCAGCGACGACGACGCGATCGAAACGGCCTGGGCGTGCGCCAAACGCGCAGGACTGCTCGCCGGCATCTCCTGCGGCGCGGCGCTGTGGGCTGGCCTGCAAGTCGCCGCGCGCCCTGAGTCGAAGGGCAAGCGGATCGTCGTGATGATGCCCGACTCCGGCGAGCGCTACATCTCGCAAGCGTTCTTCGCCCCCTGAGGGCAGCCGCGGCTCGCCCCCATGCCACCAGCACGCGGGCGAGCCGCGTGCACCCGCAGACGCGCGTCGGCTTGATGACCTCTTTTAAGGCACCCCTACCGGGGTGCTCGCGGGATGGCGCGGTGGCGATGATTCGGTTGCGTGGGCAACTATTTGCGTGACTGATCGCTACGCTGTTGCAATGGCCGGTTTCGGCAAGCTCGCAGGAGTGGCCAAGGAGGTGCGGCGTGACGTGCTCGCGGCGCGCGACCGCGATCCAGCCGCGCGCCGCGTGTCGCCGGTGGAGATCCTGGCGACGTGGCCGGGCATCCACGCGCTGCTGGCCTACCGCGTCGCGCACGCGCTGAAGCTCGCCGGCGTGCCTGTGGTGCCGCGGCTGATCTCGATGTTCACGCGCACGCTCACCGGCATCGAGATACACCCGTCCGCGCGTATCGGGCGCGGGCTGTTCATCGATCATGGCACCGGCGTGGTGATCGGCGAGACGGCCGACATCGGCAACGACGTGACGCTCTACCAGGGCGTCACGCTCGGCGGCACCGGCTTCGCCACCGGCAAGCGCCATCCGACCGTGCAGGACAACGTCACGATCGGCTCGGGCGCGAAGCTGCTCGGTCCGATCACGATCGGCCACGGCGCCAAGATCGGCGCCAACAGCGTGGTGATCACCGACGTGCCCGCGAACTCGACGGTCGTCGGCAATCCGGGCCACCCGGTGCGCGTCGACGGGCGCCGGGTCGAGGGCCCGGACGCCGACTGGATCCATCTGCCGGACCCGATCGCCGAGGCGATGCAGGCGCTCTCCAGCCGTGTCGCGTCGTTGGAACGCCAGCTCGCCGAAGCCTCGAATACGGAGCCCGAGCCGATTGCCGAGGTTCGGCCGCTGCGGACCGTGCGCGGACCCAATCCCGCGGGAGGCTGATCCGACGGCGGATGTTGTTGCGCCCGCAGGCGCATCTATGCTGGGATCCGATGCCGGAGAATCCTCATGCTGCGCACATCCAGGAGCTGCTGGAGGGCCTGAACGAGCCCCAGCGTGAGGCTGTCACGCACGGCGAGGGACCGCTGCTGATCCTGGCGGGCGCGGGCAGCGGCAAGACGCGTGTGCTCACGCACCGGATCGCGTTCCTGATCTACACAGACCAGGCGCAGGCGGGGGAGATCCTCGCGATCACGTTCACGAACAAGGCCGCCAGCGAGATGCGCGAGCGGGTCGAGCGCCTGCTCGGTCGCAGCACGCGCGGCATGTGGGTGATGACCTTCCACTCGGCGTGCGCGCGGATCCTGCGCGTCGAGGCCGACCGCCTGGGCTACACGCGCCAGTTCACGATCTATGACCAGGCGGACGCGCGGCGGCTGACCAAGCGCTCGGCCGATGCGGTCGGCGTCGACCCCAAGCGCTTCACCCCGTCTGCGATCCACAACCAGATCTCCGCGGCGAAGAACCGCCTGATCGACGCGGAGTCCTACCGCCAGGCGGTCGGCTCGCAGTTCGAGGAGATGATCGCCGACGTATACGACATCTACGAGCGCGACCTGCACCGCATGAACGCGATGGACTTCGACGACCTGCTGTTCCGCGTCGTGAACCTGCTGGAGCTGTTCGAGGACGTCCGCGAGCGCTACCGCAACACGTTCCGCCATGTGCTCGTCGACGAGTACCAGGACACCAACCACGCGCAGTACCGGCTGCTGCAGCTGCTCGTCGGAGGTGGACGGCCACCGCAGGGCGGTGAGGCGCAGCCCGGAGACCGTCCCACGTACAGCGGCCCCATCGGCCATCGCAACCTGGCGGTTGTCGGCGACGACGCGCAGTCGATCTACAGCTTTCGCGGCGCTGACGTTCGCAACATCCTCGACTTCCAGGAGGACTTCCAGGACGCGCGCGTGGTCAAGCTCGAGCAGAACTACCGCTCGACCGAGACGATCCTGCGCGCGGCCAACGCCGTGATCGCGAACAACCGCGGCGGCATCGCCAAGCGGCTGTGGAGCGAGCTGGGGCAGGGCGAGCAGATCCAGCTACGGGTGCTCGACGACGAGTACGCCGAGGCGCGCTATGTCGTGGGCGAGATCCAGCGGCTGCTCGACGCAGGCGCTTCGCGCGCGGAGATCGCGGTGCTGTATCGCACGAACGCGCTGTCGCGGGTGCTCGAGGAAACGCTGACGCGCGCGGACATGGCCTACCAGGTGATCGGCGGCACGAAGTTCTTCGAACGCGCCGAGATCAAGGACGCGATCGCGTACCTGTCGCTGATCGCCAACCCCGCCGACGTCGTCAGCTTCACCCGCGTGGTCAACTCGCCGCGGCGCGGGATCGGGCAGACGTCGCTTTCGCGCGTGCTCGGGAACGCCGATGCGCTCGGCATCCCTGTGTGGGAGGCGGCCGCCCAGCCCGATCAGGTCCCCGGTCTCGGCGCGGCGGCGATCAAGGCGCTGCGCCGGTTCATGGACACGATGGAAGAGCTGCGCGTGCTTGCGGGCATGCCCGCGGTCGGCACGGGTGCCGACCGCGCCGATGCGCCAGGAGCAGAGGCTGGCGCGCCCGCCGTCTCGCAGCAGGGTGTGCCGATCGGCGAGCTGCTCGAGGCGGTGCTATCGCAGACGGGCTACACCGAGGCGCTCGAGGCCGAGCGCACGATCGAGGCGCAGGGGCGGATCGAGAACCTCGAGGCGCTCGTCGAGGGCGCGCGCACGTTCGACGCGCAGGCAGCCGGCGGTGAGGACACGCTCGCCGCCTACCTGCAGGAGATCGCGCTCGTGGCCGACGCGGACAGTCGCAGCGACGAAGGCCTCGTGACGCTGATGACGCTGCACAACGCCAAGGGCCTGGAGTACCCGACGGTGTTCATCGCGGGCCTGGAGGACGGCGTGTTCCCGCATTCACGCGCGATCGACGAGGGCGGCCTCGAGGAGGAGCGCCGCCTCTTCTACGTCGGGATCACGCGCGCGATGCGCCAGCTGTACCTCACGCACGCGCGGCGGCGGGCGGTGTTCGGCGCGCAGACCTACGGGATGCGCAGCCGCTTCCTCGACGAGATCCCCAGCGACCTGCTCGAGGAGCCTCTGCAGAGCGCGTTTCGCCCCGGCGGCGGCTGGTCGAGCGCGCGCGGCGGCGCCGCGGTCGTGACGGCGCGCCGCGGCTCCGGGCGCGGCAGCTGGGGCAGCGGTTCGAGCGCGGGTCAAGCCGCAGCGGGGGAGGGGCGAGGAGCGGTGGCGCTCGCCAAGCAGTTCCGCCTCGGCGAGGACGTCGTGCACGCGGCGTTCGGCGACGGCGTCGTCACCGGCGTGGAGCCCGGCGGTGTGATCGTCGTGCGCTTTGCTAGCGATGGCTCTGAGCGAAAGCTGATGGCAGAGTACGCACCGGTCAGCCGGCGTTGATGAGCTGTTTCGAGAAGAGCGTTCTCTGCCTACTGCAAACGCATAGCATCTGCACATGAGCGCCAGGATCATCGACGGCAAAGCGATCGCGGCGCGCGTGCGCGCCGGGGTCACAGGCGAAGTCAAGGAGTTCACGCGCGCGCACGGTCGCGCGCCCGGACTGGCGACGGTGCTCGTCGGCGACGATCCAGCCTCCGCGGTGTACGTCGGCGGCAAGCAGCGCGCGTGTACAGAGGTCGGGATGGTGCCGTTCGACCGGCGACTGCCCGCCGATGCCTCCTTCGAGCAGGTCGCCGAGGAGCTCGAAAGCCTGAACGCCGACCGCGCCGTCAGCGGCGTGCTGCTGCAGCTGCCCGTACCCGATCACCTCGAAGGGCCGGAGCTGACGGCGATCATCAGCCCCGACAAGGACGTCGACGGGCTCACACCGGTCAACGCCGGGCTGCTGTCGCTCGGGCGCCCGGGGCTGCGCCCGGCAACGCCGCTCGGCGTCATGGAGCTGCTGGGCGAGGCCGGCGTCGCGCTCGAGGGCGCCGAGGCCGTCGTCGTCGGACGCTCGAACCTGTTCGGCAAGCCGATGGCACAGCTGCTGCTCACGCACAACGCGACCGTGACCGTCTGCCACTCGCGCACCCGCGACCTGCGCGAGGTGTGCGCGCGGGCGGAGGTTCTGATCGTCGCCGTCGGGCGCGCGCGCATCGTGCAGCGCGAGTTCGTGCGCCCAGGAGCGGTCGTGATCGACGTTGGCATGAACCGCCTCACCCCCGAGGACGCGGGCAACAAGAGCGGGCTGGTCGGCGATGTCGACTACGCCGCCGTGCTCGATGTCGCCTCTGCGATCACCCCGGTACCCGGAGGCGTCGGGCCGATGACGATCGCACTGCTGCTGCGCAACACCCTGCAGGCCGCCCGCTACCAGGCTCAGCTCGAGTCGATGTTGACGGATCTCGACGAGGACCTGCGTTGAGACGAGCGCCGCGAAGACGTGCGCCAAGGCGAGTCCTGCGAGGCCGCGCATGAGCCCCAAGCGACTGCGCTTCGGGGAGCTGCTCGCGCTCGTCGGCGCGATCTGCGTGATCGTGGGGCTGTTCGAGCGCTACTACTCCGGCCCCGCCGGCAACCTCACGGGCTGGAACACCTTCGGACCGGGCGTCGTGCTGCTGCTGGCGGCGGTGTGCGCGGCGCTGGCGGTGGTCGTCAGCGCGCTCACCGAGCGCAGCCCCGCGCTGCCCGTATCGACCGCCGTGTGGTGCGTGCTGCTTGGGCTGATCGCGGTGATCGCAGCGCTTTTCAGGGTGCTCGAGCGTCCGGATCACGCCACCGAGGTGTGCTTCGGCGCGTGGCTGGCACTGACGGGTGCTGTGCTGATCCTCGCCGGCGCCTGGCAGGCACTGCGCGATGAACGGCCGTCGCTGTATCAGCCCGGCCATCCCGAGCCACGCCCGCGACCGTAGCGAGCCTCCCCCCACCAGGCCACTGCCGCGGATCCTGCCGACCCGGCCGCGCCCACGCACCGCCTCTCAGTCACGTCGACCGCGCGTACATTCGTGCAGGACTGACAGCTGAGGCGAGGAACCTTGTAATAACGGATGCAATCTCCAGCTGACAGCGCCGGGATCGAGTAACACGATCTCACCACTACCTCGGGGGGTCACCGCAACATGAATCTCGACATCAGCCGTCTGCGTCGTTCGGATCGAGTCATCGGGATCGGATCGATCGCGCTGTTCATCTTCATGTTCTTCTTCAAGTGGTACGGCTACAGCGGCAACGCGCCATCGATCACCGGAGTGAACATCAGCAGCAGCTACAGCATCAACGGCTGGCACACGTTCACCGTCAATCGCTGGATCTGGCTGATCACGATCGTCGTTGCGCTCGCAGCCGTCGCGATCTCTGCCGGTGTGCTCCAGCTCAAAAGCCCTGTGCAGCCAGGTGTGCTCGTGGCTGGGCTCGGCGCGCTTTCGACGCTGACGATCCTCTATCGCATCATTCACCACCCGACCGCGAGCGCAAGCTTCGGCAGCTTCCATGCTTCCGTGGGCATCAAGATCGGGATCTGGCTCGGGCTGGTTGCCGCGGCGCTGCTCACCTACGGCGGATATCTCGCGATGCAGGACGAAGGAACCACACTGTCCGACGTGCGCAACCAGGCAAGCGGAGCGCTTGGCGGACTCAGCACAGCGGTTGGCGGTGAGAGCGCAGCGAGCGCGAGCACCGCTGGCACGCCGACGGCGCCCGCGACCGCGACGCCCGCGACCGCAACGCCGACGCCAGCGACGCCCACGCCCGCGACGCCGGATCCATCGGCGGCGCCGTCGATCCCGCCTGCAGCCGCGGCGCCGGCATCCGAGCCGCCGGACGCGATGCCGGCCTGAGCCGGCCTGAGCGTCGGCAGTCCCGCGCCGGGCGAGCGTGCTTGCCCAGGCCGAGTCGATCGCGATTCGCACTACCCCAGGGCGAGTCGATCGCTATCCATAGAATGCGCGTCACTGTGATCGGACGCGAGGAAGTTCTCCACGTCGCCCGGCTTGCGCGTCTGGCGCTCGCCGAGGATGAGATCGAGCCGATGGCGCGCGAGCTCTCAGCGGTGCTCGACCACGTCGCGATGATCGGCGAGCTCGACCTCGACGACGTCGCGCCGACCTCGCACGTGGTCGCATCGTCCCTGGAAGGGGAGCTCGCCGGCGCGCTGCGCCCCGACGAGCCGCGCCCGTGCCTGCCGCGGGACGTCGCGCTCGCACAGGCGCCGGCTGTCAACGAAGGCGGCTTCCTGGTCCCGAGCCCACAGGCATGAGCGCCACCGACGTGCTCGAGCTGTCGGCCGCGCAGGCGGCGGACGCGATCGCCGCGGGGTCGCTGTCAGCGGGCGAGCTGTTCGCGACCTACCGTGCGCGTGCCGCCGCCGACCGTGCCGCTGGCGAGGACGGGCTCAACTGCTTCACCTGGGTCGCCGAGGACGCACCCGCGGCCACGCCGGCGCCGCCGGCCGGACCGCTCGGCGGCGTGCCACTCGCGGTCAAGGACCTGTTCTGCACCGAAGGCGTGCCCAGCCAGTCGGGATCGCGCATCCTCGAGGGCTACCTGCCGCCCTACACGGCAAGCGTCGTGCGCCAGCTGCAGGACGCCGGCGCGAGCCTGCTGGCGAAGACCAACCAGGACGAGTTCGCGATGGGCTCGTCCAACGAGAACTCCGCGTACGGGCCGGTGCGCAACCCCTGGGACCGCCAGCGCGTTCCCGGCGGCTCCTCCGGTGGCAGCGCCGCCGCCGTCGCCGCAGGCCTCGCGCCGTGGGCGCTCGGCACCGACACCGGCGGCTCGATCCGCCAGCCGGCCGCGCTGTGCGGGATTGTCGGGCTGAAACCAACCTACGGATCGGTCTCGCGCTACGGCATGATCGCGTTCGCCTCCTCGCTCGACCAGGCCGGTCCGCTCACGCGCGACGTGCGCGACGCCGCGCTGCTGCTCGGCCAGATGGTCGGCCACGACCCATGCGACGCGACCTCGCTTGCGTTCCCGCACGCGATCGAGCTGCCCAGCGGCGAGCGCCTCGACGGCGTGCGCCTCGGCGTGCCCGAGGAGCTGAGCGGCGAGGGCATCGAAGCGGGTGTGCTCGACGCCTTCCGTGCCGCGCTCGACCAGGCCGAGCAGCTCGGCGCGCAGATCAGCGAGGTTCGCCTCCCGCACGCGCCGCACGCGCTATCCGCCTACTACGTGATCGCGCCCGCCGAGGCATCCTCGAACCTCGCGCGCTTCGACGGTGTGCGCTACGGGCTGCGCGCCGATCTCGCCGGATGGGAGGACGCCGGCGACCTGCTCGACATGTACACGCGCACGCGCCACGACGGCTTCGGCGCCGAGGTCAAGCGCCGCATCATGCTCGGCACCTACGCGCTCTCCTCCGGCTACTACGACGCCTACTACGGGCGCGCACAGCGCGTGCGCACGAAGATCGCCGATGACTTCCGCGCGGCCTTCGAGCAGGTCGATCTGATCGTCACGCCGACCGCGCCCACTGTCGCCTTCAAGCTCGGCGAGAAGACCGCCGACCCGCTCGCGATGTACCTCAACGACTTCTGCACCGTGCCGATGTCGCTCGCCGGCATCCCCGCGATCTCGATCCCCTGCGGGCTGTCCGAGGGGCTGCCCGTCGGGCTGCAGATCGCCGGCCCCGCCTTCAGCGAGAACCGTCTGCTCGACGCCGCCTACGCGCTCGAGCAGAGCACTCGGCTTCGATGGAGCGCCGGCCCGTGTCTGAGGAGCTAGGAACGCCGCAGCCGCCGGCAGGCGGCTCCGTGGAAGACGTCCTCTACGAGCCCGTGATCGGCCTCGAGATCCACGTGCAGCTCGCGACCGCCACGAAGATGTTCTGCGGCTGCGAGCTGTCCTTCGGCGAGCCGCCCAACACGCGCACCTGCCCCGTCTGCCTCGGGCTGCCCGGCAGCCTGCCGGTCGTCAACGCACGCGCCGTGCACTTCGGGCTGATGATCGGCCTGGCGCTCGGCTCCGAGCTCGCGCCGCGCTCGATCTTCCACCGCAAGAACTACTTCTATCCCGACCTGCCCAAGGGCTACCAGATCTCCCAGTACGACGAGCCGCTGTGCCTCGGCGGCCACCTCGGGGAGGTGCGCATCCACCGCGTGCACCTCGAGGAGGACGCCGCCAAGCTGATCCACATCGGCGCCAGCGGACGCATCCACGGCTCCGACGCGAGCATCGTCGACTTCAACCGCGGCGGCACGCCGCTCGCCGAGATCGTCACCGAGCCCGACGTGCGCTCCGCCGAGCAGGCGAGCGAGTGGCTGAAGCTGCTGCGCGTCACGCTGCGCCAGCTCGGCGTCTCCGACGTGAACATGGAGGAGGGCTCGCTGCGCTGCGACGCCAACATCTCGCTGCGCCCAGCCGGCAGCAGCGACGCTCGGCGTCAAGACCGAGCTCAAGAACATGAACTCCTTCCGCTTCATCGAGCGCGGCATCCGCGCCGAGATCGCGCGCCAGCAGCAGATCCTCGCCGGCGGGGGAGCAGGTCGTGCAGGAGACGCTGCACTTCGACCCCGCCTCCGGCGCCATCACCTCGCTGCGCTCCAAGGAGGAGGCGCACGACTACCGCTACTTCCCCGAGCCCGACCTGCTGCCCGTCGCAATCGACGAGCAGATGCTCGCCGCCGCGCGCGCCGCGATGAGCGAGCTGCCCGCAGACCGGGCCGAGCGCTTTGAGCGCGAGCTCGGGCTTGAGCGCCGACAGCGCGCAGCAGCTCGCGTTCCGCGCCGAGCTCGGCGACTACTTCGAGGCCGCGCTTGCCGGCGCATCCTCGCCTGAGGGGCACGGCGAGCCTGCGGCGCCGGCGCAGGCGCTCGCCAACTGGGTCACCGGCGAGCTCGCCGCGCGCCTTGGCGACACCGGCAGGGCTGACGCTGATGACGCGAGCGCCGCCGCGCGCACCGACCCGGCGTCCTCACGCGTGCAGCCCGCCGCGCTCGCCGCGCTCGTCGGCGCTCCTCGCAGCCAAGCGCGTCAGTGTCGGCGCCGCGCGGCAGGTGCTCGACAAGCTGTCGCCGACGGCGGCGAGCCGCAGGCGATCATCGAAGCCGAGGGGCTCGCAGCGATGGACGGCGGCGACGAGCTCGCAGCGATCGTCGCCGCGGCGCTCGCCGCCAACGCCGACGCCGCTGCAGCGCGTGCGCGAAGGCAACGCCAAGGCGATCGGCCCGATCGTCGGGCACGTGATGCGCGAGACCAAAGGCCGCGCCGACGGCACCGAGGTAGCGCGCCTCGTGCACGAGCAGCTCGGCACTTAGAAGACCGCCGTTCGCCACATTTTGGACTTCGGGCCAAAGGCAACGGTGGCCGCAGCGCGCCAATATGCTGAGCATGAACCGTTCAGCAACCAACTCCAGCGTTTCATCTCCTCGGCGGTTCATTCTGTTGCCCGAGGAGTCGGTGGATGGTCCGCAAAGTGGTCCGCGTATCCGTCGCTACCAGCTCACCAGCGTGGGTCACGGTGGTCGTCGGCGCGCGGGTTTCAGCAACATCGACGTCGCGATGGCAAGGATCGCTCGTGACCTCGGTCGGCTGGGTCGCATGTAGTGATCCCTCCGCAGCGATCAGCGCCGGCTTCCCTCGGCCGGCGCCTTGGCGGTGCGGCCGGGCAGGGGTAGGAGTTCCTGTCCGGCCGCGCTACCATTGAGCGCGATCCACATGAACGAGTCAACAGGCACCGGTAGGTCATTCGGACGCACGGTCGTTGCGGCGCTGGTGTTCCTGGTGGCGGCTTGGCTGCTGCTCGGCGTGATCGTGCACGTGCTCTCGTTCCTGTTCAGCACGTTGCTGCTGATCGTCGCCGTGGTGGCCGTCGTCTGGGCCCTGCGGATCCTGCTGTAAAGGGGCAGCCAGCGATGCCATACGTGATGATCGCTGTCGGCTTCGGCCTGTCCGGCGGGATCATCGCCAAGCTCAAGGGCAGCTCGTTCTTCCTGTGGTTTCTGATCTCCGGCGCGGTCCCATTCATCGGGCTGATGGCAGCGATCGCCTACCGCGTCGAGCGCGACGAGCTGCGTCGCCAATGCCCCGAGTGCGGGCGCGTGACCAAGATCTACGACGCGCTTTGCACAAGCTGCGGCACCGAGCTCGACTTCCCCGACGTCGCGATCGCGCCCGAGTCCTGGGGGCGCACGCCCGCCGAGCCGACCGCCTGAGCCTTCGCCGATGTGTCCACGCCAGCCGCGCGGCTGGCGATTCGATGCCACCCAGGATTCGGCTGCCCTAAGCCAGATTCGGCCAGCCTAATCCGGCTCTTCGCGTACGCTGTCGGCGTATGAGCATCGACGTCAAGACAGCCCCGCCGCCGAACAAGGCCGTCCCACAGCCGCATGACTCGCTGCTGGCGCGATGGATCCACCGCGCGGGCTTCAGCGACGAGCGCGACTTCGTGCTGCGCGTCGTGCAGCCCGCGCTCGTCGGCATGATCGACGGCACCGTCTCCTCGCTCGCGCCGATCTTCGCCGCCGCGATCGCCTCGAACTCACACACCGCGCTGCTCGTCGGCTTCTCCACCGCGCTCGGCGCCGGCGTCAGCATGGGCTGGTCGGAGGCGCTGTCAGACACCGGCGAGCAGACCGGGCGCGGCTCCTCGATCGTGCGCGGCGCGATCACCGGCGGCATGACGACCCTCGGCGGCATCTTCCACACGCTCCCGTTCCTGATCTCCAACGTCAACAAAGCG
The DNA here is from genome assembly GCA_963714285.1 of uncultured Solirubrobacteraceae bacterium. Taxonomy (GTDB): domain Bacteria; phylum Actinomycetota; class Thermoleophilia; order Solirubrobacterales; family Solirubrobacteraceae; genus Palsa-744. Next base: position 623,860 of record CAVQNS010000004.1, on the reverse strand, counting down.
CTGCTCGTCGCAGGCTGCGTCGTCGCCTTCGAGCTGTTCGCGATCGCCTGGGTCCGCAACCGCTTCCTCGAGGTCTCGCTGCGCTCTTCGCTGCTCGTCGTAACCGTCGGCGGCGCGATCGTCCTTGCGATCGGCGTCGGCATCGGCTCCTCCTAACGGCCGCCGGCACGGCGCCAGGCGGCGAGCCCGGTCGCTAGCCGGCCCGGTCTAAACCCGCTGGTACACTGGCATTTTTCCCTAGACGAAGGAAAGGAGGTCGGCGATATGCGAGCTGTTGACGCGCTGATGGAATGTCTGAAGGCGGAGGGCGTCGACGTCGTCTTCGGCCTGCCCGGGGGCGCCAACCTTCCGACCTACGACGCCTTCGTGGACGGCGGCATCCGCCACATCCTCGTCCGGCACGAGGCCGGCGGCGGGCATGCGGCCGAGGGCTACGCGAAGGCCACCGGCAAGGTCGGCGTCGCGTTCGCCACGAGCGGTCCCGGCGCGACCAACCTGATCACCCCGATCTGCGACGCGATGATGGACTCCGTGCCGGTCGTGTTCATCACCGGCCAGGTGCGCACCGAGCTGCTCGGCACCGACGGCTTCCAGGAGGCCGACACGATCGGCATCACGATGCCGGTGGTCAAGCACTCGTTCATGATCGTGCACCCGCAGGAAATCCCGCGGGCGATCCACGAGGCCTTCTACATCGCCCGCAGCGGGCGCCCCGGACCCGGTGCTCGTCGACATCCCCAACGACCTGTCCCGCGCTGAAATCGAGTACGAGCCGGTCACCGACGTGCGCCTGCCCGGCTACCAGCCGAAGATCGACGGCAACCAGAAGCAGATCCGCCAGGCCGCGAAGGCGCTCGCGGCAGCTCAGCGCCCGGTCATCTACGCCGGCGGCGGCGTCGTCAACGCCAACGCCTCCGCGGAGCTGCGCGAGTTCGCGCGCAGCGACCGCTTCCCCGTGACCTGCACGCTGATGGGGCTCGGCGCGTTCCCCGCCTTCGACCCGAAGGCTGCCGGCGGACCAGGGGAGGGTGGGCTTGGGGAGCGTGATCCCCAATGGCTGGGGATGCTCGGCATGCACGGCACGCGCGCAGCCAACTACGCGATGGACGAGGCGGACCTGATCTGCGCCGTCGGCGCGCGCTTCGACGACCGCATCACCGGCAAGCTCTCGGAGTTCGCGCCGCGCGCGAAGTTCATCCACATCGACGTCGACCCGGCCGAGATCTCCAAGAACGTGCCGGCGCACATCCCGATCGTCGGCGACGCCAAGAACGTGCTCGCCAAGCTCGTGATCGAGTACCGCGCGATCGGCGCCGACCCCGCCCGCCTCGATGCGTGGTGGAGCAGGATCGACGGCTGGAAAGCCAAGTACCCGCTCACCTACGAGGAAACCACCGACGCCGAGATCAAGCCGCAGTTCATGATCCGCGCGCTGTGGGAGGCGACCGGCGGCGAGGCGATCATCACCAGCGACGTCGGCCAGCACCAGATGTGGGCCGCGCAGCTCTACGACTTCCCCGAGCCGCGACGCTGGATCAACTCCGGCGGGCTCGGCACGATGGGCTTCGGGCTGCCGGCTGCGATGGGCGCGGCCGTCGGCTCCCCCGAGCGGCTCGTTTGCTGCCTCGCGGGTGACGGCTCCGTGCAGATGAACGCGCAGGAGCTCGCCACCTGCGCGCAGAACCACATCCCGATCAAGGTGTTCATCATGAACAACGGCTATCTCGGCATGGTCCGCCAGTGGCAGGAGCTGTTCTGGGACGGCAAATACAGCCACGTCGACATGGGCGAGTTCCCCGACTTCGTCAAGCTCGCCGAGGCCTACGGCGTGACCGGCATGCGCCTCACCGACAAGAGCACGCTCGTCGAGGACATGAAGCGCGCGATCGCGATCGACGGCCCGGTGCTCGTCGACGTGCGCGTCACGCGCGAGGAGAACACCTATCCGATGATCCCCGCCGGCATGGCCGCGCGCGAGATGGTGGGGTGATGGGAGCGATCATGGGTGAACCAGGAACCAAGGAGCCGCTCAGCCTCGAGGAGCTGGAAGCGTCGACCAACATGCGCACGGGCCGCAAGCACGTGCTGTCGATCCTCGTCGAAAACAAGTCCGGCGTGCTGACGCGGATCGCCGGCCTGTTCGCCAGGCGCGGCTTCAACATCTCCACGCTCACGGTCGGCCCGACCGAGGACATGCAGATCTCGCGCGTGACGCTGACCGTCGACGGCGCGCTGCACCCGATCGACCAGGTCACCAAGCAGCTGCACAAGCTGATCAACGTGCTCAAGATCCGCGACCTCGAGCCGGCCGACACGGTCGCGCGCGAGCTCGCGCTGTTCAAGGTCTCCGCCGACGGCACGCAGCGCGGCGAGCTGATGCAGATCGCGGAGATCTTCCGCGGCAAGGTCGTCGACGTCACCAAGCGCGCGATCATCGTCGAGGTCACCGGCACCACCGAGAAGATCGAGGCGTTCGAGATGATGGTCCGCCCGTTCGGCCTGATCGAGATGATGCGCACGGGCGAGATCGCGATCTCGCGGGGGCGCATCGAGACCTAGTGCCACCGTCCGCTAGAGCCGGCGCGAGCGCAGCGCGCGATCCGTCTGGGATCGCGCCCGCAAGGGCGCCACAGGCGTCCAGCGGGCGCGGGAGGAGATGCCTTTCGGTTGAGCGCAGAGGACCGCGAGCGGCTGGCCGCGCGGCTGGCGCTGGCGGTCCGGCGCGCGCGACGCGCCGGCAGCGAGGTGCTCGCGACGATCACGCTGCCGCTCGCAAGCGACGTCGATCCCTCCGCGGTCGCGTGCGCCTCGCGCCGGCCCGGCGAGCACTGGTTCGTGTTCGAGCAGCCGGACCGCGGCCGGGCTGCCCTGGCGGGTCTCGGCGAGGTCAGCAGCCTGCAGGCCGCCGGCGCCGACCGCTTCGCCACGGTCGCCGACCGTTGGCGCGCGCTGTCGGCAGCCGCTGTGAGCGACCCCGCCGACGAGCCGGCGGACGGCGGGGTGGGTGGGGGCCCGATCGCCGTCGGTGGCTTCGCGTTCGCGCCCGACGGCGGCGGCTCGCCGCACTGGCGCGGGTTCGAGCCGGCCTCGCTGAGCGTGCCGGAGGTCGCGCTCACGCGCAAGGAGCATCGCGGGGAGCTCAGCGTGCGAATGACCCTCGCCGCGCTCGCACGCCCCGACGACGTGCCCGAGCAGCTGCTCGGGCGCCTGGAGCGGCGCGTCGCAGAGCTGCGCTCGAGCGCGCTGGCGCTGCTCGATCCCGCGCCGACCGGTCGCTTCCAGGTCGCGAGCGCAATGCCGCCAGAGCACTACGAGCAGGCTGTCACACGCGCCACCGAGCTGATCGCCGCCGGACGAGCTCGAGAAGATCGTGCTCGCCCGCGAAGTGCAGGTGCACGCGCCGCGCGCCTACGACGCCGCGGCCGTGTTCGGCGTGCTGCGGGAGGAGTTCCCGTCGTGCTTCGTGTTCTGCGTCGGGCGCGGCGACTCGACGCTGATCGCCGCAAGCCCCGAGCTGCTCGTGCGCCGCGAGGGCCACCGCGTGAGCACGCTCGCGCTCGCCGGCTCGACCCGCCGCAGCGCCGACCCCGCAGTCGACGCGCACCTCGGCGAGCAGCTGCTGCGCGACCCGAGCTATCGCGAGGAGCACGCGATCGTCGCGCGGCGGATCGCGCGCATGCTGCGCCCGCACGCGATCTGGGTGACCGCCGCGAGCGAGCCCGAGCTCGTCAAGATCGCCAACATCCAGCATCTCGCCACGCCGATCCGCGCACAGCTGGCCGCGCCGGTCGAGGCGCTCGAGCTCGCCGGCCTGATGCACCCGACGCCCGCCGTCGGCGGCGAGCCGCTCGCCAGCGCCGCGCCGCTGATCCCAGCGCTCGAGGGCCTCGATCGCGGCTGGTACACCGGCCCCGTCGGCTGGACCGACGCGACCGGCGACGGCGAGTTCTGCGTCGCGCTGCGCTGCGCACTGCTGCACGAGAGCATCGCGCGCTGCTACGCCGGCAACGGCATCGTGCGCGACTCCGACCCCGCCAGCGAGCTCGCCGAGACAGAGATCAAGCTGCAGGCGCTGCTGCCGCTGCTCGCCGGCTGAGCCACGCGACGCCGACGCCCTATTGGTCGGAAACACTCCAGGCGCTAGGCGACAGGGAGCAGGCCGCTGAGACCGCGGCCCACACCCGGCGGTGCAGCTCGACGTTGCGCGCTCTGTCGCTTTGCACTTGGATGATCGTCGAGTCGGCCTCCGGCGAGAGAGCGCGCGCCAGCGCCGCCCGCAGCTCGGGGCTCGCGGCCACAGGCTCGTGCGAGAACCCGTACAGCGCGGCTACCTTCGCGAAGTCCAGGCCAGTGGGCGTGGCGATGTGACGCGTGTAGATGTCCTCGTCGGACTGATCGCCCCCACCCGCGGACGGCGGCGCCCCAGCGGACGGGCGCGGCACGCGCGCGATGCTCGCCCCGGCAACCGGCAGGAAGTCGAAGATGCCGCCGCCGCCGTTGTCGAGCAGCACGATCGTCAGCTTCAAGCCGAGCCGCGTAGCCGCCAGCAGGCCGCCGACGTCATACGCCAGCGCGACGTCGCCGATCAGCAGCACGACCTCGCCGTGAGCAGCCGCGCCGAACGCTGCGGAGACGGTGCCGTCGATGCCGTTGGCGCCGCGGTTGCAGAGCACGCGCGGCGGGTCCGCACGCACCGGCCAGAAGGTCTCGACGTCGCGGACCGGCATCGAGGAGGCGACGAACAGCGTCGCGCTCTCGGGCAGCAGCGCACCCAGCTCAGCCGCGACCGCGGGCTCGGATAGCTCGTCGCCGAGCACCCCCTCGATCGCCTCCGCGGCGCGCTCGTCGGCGCTGCGCCAGCTCGCCAGCCAGTCCTCGTCCGCGCGCGCCGCGTCGCGACCGGCCTGGCTCGTTAGCCAGCCTGTTAGCGCTGAAAGCGCCGCTACAGGCTCGGCGGCAAACGATTCGCTCAGCACCGACGCCGGGTCTTGCCATGCGCGCTCGGGATCGAACGCCAGCTGCTGGGCGCCGTCGAGGGCCGCCAGCCAGCTGCGCAGCGGCTTCGAGACCGGCAGGTCGCCCACGCGCACGACGAGATCCGGGCTGCAGCGAGGATGCGAGCGCGCCGTCGCGCAGCAGCGCGTCGTAGTGAGCGACAGCTGCCTCCCCCCGGCGCGCTCCCGACAGCGGATCGGCCAGTAGCGGCCAGCCCGCCGCGCTCGCGAATGCGCCCGCGGCCACACCCAGCGGCGTGTCGCGCTCATGGCGGCCCGCGACGAGCACGCCGCGGCGCGAGCCGGCGATCAGCTGGGCCAGCCTCGGGTCTGGAACGTCGGCCTGCCGAGCAGCCGCAGCCCGGCGCAGATATGGCGCGTCGTCGCGACGCCCACTCTCGTCCGCCGGCAACGGCTCCTCGCTGACGAGCGGCTCGCGCAGCGGGAAGTTCAGGTGCACCGCGCCAGGGCTGCCCTCCAGCGCGGTCCAGTATGCGCGGCAGGCGAGCGTGCGCATCCAGCGCAGCTGCTGGGCGCCGGCCTCGTGCACGCCCACCTCGAAGAACCACTTGGCCGCCCCGCCGAACAGCTTCAGCTGGTCGATCGCCTGTCCGGCGCCGTTCTCGCGCAGCTCCGCCGGTCGGTCGGCGGTGAGCATCAGCAGCGGCACGCGCGCCTCGCGCGCCTCGATCACGCTCGGCAGCAGCTCTGCCGCGGCCGTGCCCGACGTGCACGCCACCGCAACCGGCAACCCCGACGCCTTCGCCAGTCCGAGCGCGAAGAAGCCCGCGCAGCGCTCGTCGATGTGCGAGTAGCAACACAGGCGACGCTCGTGCGCGAGTGTTAGCACCAGCGGCGCGCTGCGCGAGCCCGGCGACGTGCACGCGGCCCGCATGCCGCAGCGCGCGAGCTCGTCCGCGAACGCTCGCAGCAGCGTGTACATGGCGGTGGTGGGGGTCATAGGATCCTCAGGTGCCCGAGAGCCTTGTCCTGCTGCATGGATTCAGCGGCACCCACCGCGCCTGGGATCAGGTGGTGGCGCTGCTCGACCCCGAACGCTATCGCCCGCTCGCGCTCGACCTCCCAGGCCATGGTGCGGCTGCCGGCAGCGAGCGCCCGATCACGTTCGCCGCCTGCGTAACGGCGGTGCTCGACGCCGCACCCGAGCGCTTCGCGCTTGCCGGCTACTCGCTCGGCGGACGCCTCGCCATGCACGTCGCGCTCGCGGCCCCCGAGCGGATCGAGCGAATCGTGCTCGTTGCATGCAACCCCGGTATCGAGAGCACGGCTGAGCGGACGGCGCGGCGCAAGTCCGACGAGGCGCTCGCGCGCGAGCTCGAACGGGACCCGTTCGAGCAGTTCATCGAGCGTTGGCGCACCCAGCCTCTGTTCGCAGGCGAACCCGAGCACGTCGGCGCGCTCGCGCGCGAGGATCAGCGGCGCAACCGCCCGGACGCGCTCGCCGCCGTGCTGCGCGGGCTCGGCATCGGCGGGATGCCCTCGCTGTGGCCGCGACTCGGTGAGCTCGAGATGCCGGTCACAGTGCTTGTGGGCAAGCGCGACGCCAAGTACCGCGCGCTCGGCCAACGGATGGTCGAGCTGCTGCCTGACGCGCAGCTCGTAACCGTCGAGGGTGGCCATGGCCTGCCGCTGGAGAACCCGGCCGCGGTAGCCGCTGCGCTCACCAGCACGGGCTGACCCCGAGGCCGCCACCACGCGGAACGTCGATCAGGCCATCGTGCGCCGGCAGCGGGCTCTCGAAGTCCTCGAACAGCTCGAGCGTCGCCAGGCCGCAGTGCGGCATCGGCCCGCGCGAGGCCAGCGCAGCGGCCGCGTGCACCGCGGCGGCCACCCCGAGCGGGCCGTCGAGCGTCGAGGCCAGGTAGACCTCGGCGCCGCTAGCACGAACCAAGGACGCGGCCGCCAGCAGCCCGGCGATGCCCCCGCAGCGTGAGAGCTTCAGGCAGACCGCGTCTGCGACGCCGGCCGTGAGCGCGCCGAGCTCGGCGGCGGTCTCGTCGATCGAGACGCGCACCGCCACGCGGTCACGGATCTCGCGCATCGCCCGCAGGCCGTGCGTGGGCTCCTCGACGAGCTCCAGCCCAGCGGGGGACAGGGCGTCGATCGTCGCGACCGCCTGCTCGACGTCCCACGCGCCGTTGGCGTCCAGACGCAGCGCGACAGCGGGCCCGGCGGCCGCCCGCGTCACGGCCACACGGCCGGCATCGTCGCCAACGCCGACCTTCAGCTTCAGGCAGCTGTAGCCCGCGCGCACCGCCGCCGCCGCCTGCTCGGCGGCGCCGCGCCGATCGAGCGCCGATAGCGTCGCGTTTACCGGAACCTGCGCCTTCGGGTGCTCGCTCAGCAGGCTCGCGACCGGTCTTCCCGTCCGGCGCCCGGCACGGTCCCACAGCGCGAGGTCGATCGCTGCGAGCGCAGCCGGCAGGTCCTCGACTCCCCTGCAGGCTTCAACCACCTGCGCGCCGTTCATATCCATGGACCGCGCGAGCACCGGACGGTAGCTCTCCAGTACCCGCTCGACGCGCTCGGTACTCACACCGTCATAAGCCTCGAGTGGTGCCGCTTCGCCGTACCCCGCGACGCCATCCTCGTCGGTCAGCGTCACGAGCACGAGCTGACGCTCGCGCACGCTGCCGTAGGAGGTCTGCATCGGCGTTGCGAGCGTGAGCGTGCGGCGCGCGATGTCGAGCTGCATCAGCCGATGCCGCCGCTCGCGAGGATGCCGGCGGAGAACAGCAGGCAGAAGGCCAGTTGCAGCGCTCCCGTGCCGGCGAGCGCACCGTTGAGCGCCGGGCCGTCGGTGCGCGTGCGCACCGTCCCAGCGACACGCGCGCCCAGCGGGATCACCGCCCACGGCAGCAGCAGCCAGCCACTCATCGACCCCAGCGCCCACGGCAGCGGCGCCGTCACGAACGCCCCGGCGAGCATCGCCGAGTACAGCAGGCGCGTGCGCGCGCGGCCGAGTCGCACCGCCAGCGTGCGCTTGCCAGCGCGACGGTCGGTATCGAGGTCGCGCACGTTGTTGACCACCAGGATCGCGCTCGCGAGCAGGCCGACGGGCACGGCGCACACGAACGCCTGCCACGGCAGATGCTGTACCTGCACGAAGTAGGAGCCGGCGACCGCCACGATCCCGAAGAACAGGAACACGAACACCTCGCCAAGGCCCTCATAGCCATAGGGACGCGGCCCCCCTGTGTAGAGCACGCCGGCGAGGATCGAGGCGGCGCCGACCGCGATCAGCTCGGGGCCCGCGACAGCGACCAGATACGCGCCGCACGCAACCGCCAGGCCGAACGTGACATAGGTCGCGATCAGCACTTGGCTCGGGGGCACGAGGCCGCCAGCCGTGACCCTGACCGGCCCGAGCCGATCCTCGGTGTCGGCTCCACGGCGAGCATCGGAGTAGTCGTTTGACAGGTTGGTGCCGACCTGGATGAGCACCGCGCCCAGCAGCGCCGCGACGAACGCGAGTGGACGGAAATGGCCGTCGCCCAGCGCCAGCGAGGTGCCGACGAGCACCGGCGCCACCGCGGCCGGCAGCGTGCGCACGCGCGCCGCCATCACCCAGATGCGCACAGCGCTCACGCTAGGCCCGCTTGGGGAAGCGCGAGAAGTCAGGGCTGCGCTTCTCGCGGTACGCGTCCCGTCCCTCCTGCGCCTCCTCGCTGCCGTAGAACAGCAGGTTCGCGTCGTGCGCGAGCTGCTGGATCCCGGTCAGCCCGTCTTCAGCCGCGTTGAAGCTCGCCTTCAAGAGCCGCAGCGAGAACGGCGAGAGCGCAAGCATCTCGCGGCACCACTGGACGGTCTCCTGCTCGAGGCGCTCGAGCGGCACGACGGTGTTGACCATGCCCATCTCGCGCGCCTCCTCGGCGGAGTACTGCCGGCACAGAAACCAGATCTCCTTGGCCTTCTTCGGGCCGACCAGGTTCGCCAGCAGGCCCGCGCCGAAGCCGCCGTCGAAGGAGCCCACCTTCGGACCGACCTGGCCGAAGCGCGCGTTGTCAGCGGCGATCGTGAGGTCGCACACGAGGTGCAGCACGTGGCCGCCGCCGATCGCGTAGCCGGCGACCATCGCCACCACGGGCTTCGGCAGGCGGCGAATCTGCACGTGCAGGTCGGTGACGTGGAAGCGCCCGACACCGGCGTGGGCGGGCGGGGAGTCCAGCTCCTCGTCGTTCAGGTAACCGGAGTCGCCACGCACGCGCTGGTCGCCGCCCGAGCAGAACGCATCGGGACCCTCGCCGGTGAGGATGATCACACCAATCTCGGTGTCCTCGCGCGCGTCCTCGAGCGCCTGGGAGATCTCGATCACGGTGCGCGGGCGAAATGCGTTGCGGACCTCCGGACGCGCGATCGTGATCTTCGCGATCCCGGATGAGGACCCGTCCTCGCCCGCGGACTTCTCGTAGCGGATGTCGGTGAACGGACCCGAGGCGGGGGTGGGGGAGGTGATCCAGTCGGTGCTCATCGCGCGAAGGCTAGCCTGTGGGCCATGGAGGTCGAGTCATGGCTGGCCCGCGCCGCGTCGGTGCGGCCCCGTCACACGGCGCTGCGCACGCCCGCGGGGGACTGGTCCTATGCGCGGCTGCACGACGCCGCGCGGCGCGGCGCAGGGCGGCTGAGCGCGTGCGGTGCCGGCCGGGGATCGCGCGTGGCGATCGCGCTGCCCGCCGGCCTGGACTTCGCCCAGGCGCTGCACGCGTGCCTGCTGCTCGGCGCGGTTGCGGTGCCGATCGACCTGCGCCTCTCGCCGGCCGAGCGCGCGCAGATCGCCGCCGGTGCCGTGGTGCTCGTCGATCAGCCGCTGGGCGAGGATCAGGCGCCCGCCGGCGCACCGCCGAGCGAAAGCCTCAGCTTCACGCGCACACACGACCTCGACGCGGCGGCTGTCGTGATCCACACCTCGGGCACGACGGCTGCGCCGCGCCCGGTGGAGCTCACCTACGGCAACATCCTCTGGAGCGCGCTCGGCTCGGCTGTCGCGCTCGGCCTCGACCCTGAGGAGCGCTGGCTGTGCACGCTGCCGCTGTCGCATGTCGGCGGCCTTTCGATCCTGCTGCGCTCCGCGATCTACGCGACCACCGCCGTCGTGCACGAGCGCTTCGAGACCGAGCGTGTGCTCGCGGCACTGCAGGCGGGCGAGGCGACGCTCGTGAGCCTCGTCGCCACCACGCTCGCGCGGCTGCTCGACGCGGGCCTCGAGCAGCCGCCGGTGCTGCGCTGCGCGCTGACCGGCGGCGGACCGGTGCCGGCGGCGCTCGTCGCGCGGGCGCGTGCCGCGGGTGTCCCCGTCAGCCTCACCTACGGCCTGACCGAGAGCTGCTCGCAGGCGACCACAACCCCGATCGCCGAGCTTGGCGGCGCACCCGCGAGCGCCGGAGCGCCGTTGTTCTGCACCCGCCTGCGGATCGCCGAGGACGGCGAGATCCTCGTGACCGGGCCAACCGTGGCGCCGGCGGCGCTTGCGGCCGACGGCTGGCTGCACACGGGCGATCTCGGCGAGCTTGACGAGCACGGCCGCCTGCGGGTGAGCGGGCGCAAGGCCGACACGATCGTCAGCGGGGGTGAGAACGTCGCGCCCGCCGAGGTCGAGGCCGTGCTCGAGGCGCATCCGCGGGTGCTCGAGGCGGCTGTGCTCGGCCGCCTCGATCCGCAGTGGGGCGAGGCCGTGACGGCGATCGTCGTCACGCGCACCGGCGGGGATCTCGATGTCGAGGAGCTGCGCGCGCACTGCGCCGGCGCGCTCGCGCCGTACAAGGTGCCCAAGCAATTCATCCCTGCGACTGAGCCGCTGCCGCGCACGCGCTCGGGCAAGCTGCTGCGCCGGGCGCTGCGATGAGCTTCGACGCCAACGCCCATCGCGATGCGAGCCTCGAGGAATGGGAAGCAGCGGCCTCCGGATGGGCGCGCCGTCAGGAGCTGATGCGCGAGTTCGCCGCGCCCGTGTCGCATCGCATGCTCGACGCGCTCGCCCTGCAGCCAGGTGAGCGCGTGCTCGAACTGGCGGCGGGGCTCGGCGAGACGGGCATGCTCGCCGCCGAAGTGGTCGCCCCGCTGGGCGGTGTCGTGATCTCCGACCAAGCGGAGGCGATGCTCGAGGGCGCGCGTGCGCGCGCCCTCGAGCTGGGACTCAGCAACATCGAGTTCAAGGTGCTGAACGCCGAATGGATCGACCTGCCGCTCGCGAGCGTCGACGCCGTGCTCTGCCGCTGGGGCTACATGCTGATGGCCGACCCGGTCGCCGCGCTCGCGGAGACGCGACGCGTGCTGCGCCCCGGCGGGCGTCTCGCGCTTGCCGTCTGGGACGCGCTCGATGCCAACCCGTGGGCGCTGCTGCCTGCGCAGGAGCTGATCGACCGCGGGCTGGCGCCGGCTCCCGGCCCGAGCTCCGAGCCGCGTCCGGGGCCGTTCGCGCTCGGCAGCCGCGAGCAGGTCAGCGATCTGCTCGACGAGGCCGGCTTCCTCGACGTCGAGGTCGAAGCGGTCGATCTCATGCGTCGCCAGGCGAGCTTTGGCGAGCTGTGGGAGACGACGCTCGATCTCTCCCCGAGCTTCCACGACGCCGTGCTCTCGCGTCCCGCGGCTGAGATCGCCGAGATCGAGACGTCGCTTGCCGAGCGCTTCGCGCCCTACACGCGCGCTGCCGGGACACTCGAGATTCCCGCGCGCACGCTTGTCGCATCGGCGGGCGCGTGAGCGCTCGCGTGCGGGCGGCGATTCGGATTCGCCGCCACGGACGGCGAGGCCGGGATCGTCGCAGAAGTTGGATAGCCTGCCGCGCATGATCTACGACGACGACGCAGACCTCACGCTTCTCGACGGCAAGACCGTCGCAATCATCGGCTATGGCTCGCAGGGCCACGCCCACGCTCTGAACCTCAAGGACTCCGGCGTCGACGTCGTGGTCGGGCTGCGCGAGGACTCCGACTCCGTCGCCAAGGCGCGCGAGCAAGGTCTCGAGGTGCTGCCGGTCGTCGAGGCCGCGAGCCGCGGCGAAATGGTGATGATCCTGCTCCCCGACGAGCTGCACCGCCAGGTGTGGGAGTCGGATATCCGCGACGGCATCGCCGAGGGCGACATGCTGCTGTTCGGCCACGGCTTCTCGATCCACTACGACGAGATCGAGCCGCCCGCCGGCGTCGACGTGGGCATGGTCGCGCCGAAGGGGCCGGGCCATCTGGTGCGGCGGCAATTCATCGAAGGCAGCGGCGTGCCCGGGCTGATCGCGATTGAGCAGGACGCGACCGGCAACGCGCGCGCGCTGGCGCTCGCATACGCCAAGGGCATCGGCTGCACGCGCGGCGGCGTGATCGAGACGAGCTTCAAGGACGAGACCGAGACCGACCTGTTCGGCGAGCAGGCCGTGCTCTGCGGCGGCGCCTCCGAGCTCGTGCAGGCCGGCTTCGAGACGCTCGTCGAGGCCGGCTATGACCCTGAGATGGCCTACTTCGAGTGTCTGCACGAGCTCAAGCTGATCGTCGATCTGATGCACGAGAAGGGCCTCGCCGGAATGCGCTTCTCGATCTCCAACACCGCGGAGTACGGCGACTACACGCGCGGCAAGCGCGTGATCACCGAGCAGACGCGCGAGAGCATGCGCCAGATCCTCAAGGAGATCCAGGACGGGGACTTCGCGCGCGAGTGGATCGCCGAGAACCGCGCCGGACAGGAGAGCTTCAAGCGCATGCGCGCCGAGCAGGCGGACACCGAGGTCGAGCACATCGGCGCGGAGCTGCGCTCGCACATGGACTGGATCAAGCCCGCCTTCTAGGCGAGCGCGCGGTGCTCGCCTTCCTCGCCTGGCATCGTCCCGCGCCCGACGTCGAGCGCGACGCCTACGAGAGCGCGCTCGAGCGCTTCCATCGCTCGCTCGCGCACCAGCCGCCCAGCGGCTTTCGCAGCTCGGCGAGCGTGCGCGTCGAGCAGGTCCCGTGGCTGGACGGCATGGTCTACGAGGACTGGTACGTGATCGACGACTGGGCCGCGCTCGGCGTGCTCGAGGAGGCCGCCGTCTCACACGGGCACGTCTCCGCGCACGACGACGCCGCCGCGCTCACCGGCATGGAAACCGCGGCCGTCTACCGGCTGCTCGAGGGCAGCGCCGATCCTGGGCGCGCCGCGAGCGCGGTCTGGGTCTCGGCGGCGCGCGGTCACGAGCGCCCAGCGCTCGCGCAGCTGCTCGCGGATGGCATCGACCCCGAGCGCGACGGCCTGTGGCAGCGCTGCCTCGTGCTCGGGCCCGCGCCCGAGTACTGCCTGCTCGCCGGCGAGGCGCCTGCCGGTGTCGCGCCGAGCCGCCTGCCGCAGGGCTGGTCGGCGACGACGGTCGAGCGCGAGGTGCTCTGGCATGGCTGACCGAGTGATCGGCCGCGAGCTCGAGAGCGGCGAGTTCGAGCGCCAGGAAAGTCGCTTTCGCGACTGGGTCGGCGGCGGACGCGAGCTGACGGACCCGCCGCCGCCCGGCTCGGAGTCACACGAGCGCGCGTCGCAGCCGCACCCGTCCGCAGAGCTTCCGGTGCAGGCCGAGCGCTACCACCTATACGTCTCGCTCGCCTGTCCCTGGTGCCACCGTGTCGCGATCGTGCGCGAGCTGGCGGCCCTGCAGCAGGCCGTCGCGATCTCCTACGTAGCGCCGTTTCGCGACGAGCGCGGCTGGGCGTTCAGCGGCGAGCGCTTCGAGGACGGGCCGGGAGGCGAGTACACCGACGCGCTGCACGGCTGGAAGCTGATGAGCGAGGCCTACCGCATCAGCGATCGCGGCTTCGAAGGACGTGTGACCGTGCCGGTGTTGTGGGACAAGCAGACGGGGCGGATCGTCAACAACGAGTCGAGCGACATCATGCGCATGATGTCCCGCGCCGACTCGCTCGGAGGCCTAGCGCATGGCGCCGAGCTCGAGCTCTACCCACAGCCGCTGCGCGCGGAGATCGACGCGATCAACGAACGCGTCTATGACACGGTCAACAACGGCGTCTACCGTGCCGGCTTCGCGCGCCGCCAGGACGCCTACGAGCACGCCTTCGCGGAGCTGTTCGACAGCTTCGAGTGGCTCGAGGGCCTGCTGTCCAAGCGGCGTTACCTGCTCGGCGAGCGGGTGAGCGAGGCCGACTGGCGGCTGTTCCCGACGCTGGTGCGCTTCGACGAGGTCTACAACCTGCATTTCCGCTGCAACCGACGGCGCCTCGTGGATTACGCCAACCTGTGGGGCTACGCGCGCGAGCTCTACCAGTGGCCGGGCCTCGCGCGCACCGTCGCGATGGCGCAGATCAAGCGCCACTACTACACAACCCACGACGAGCTTAATCCCAAGCGCATCATCCCGGTAGGTCCCGGGTATGACTGGAACGAGCCCCACGGTCGCTAGCGGCGTTCGCTACACTCGCGTTCGTCGTCGCGACTGGCGCTCGGGTGGAGTTCACCACCGGGAAGTGACGACTCGCCACCGCCGCGCGCCTGGGCACCCGCAGAGCACCGTTCACCACCTCGAGGTCCGACAAGCGAGGAGCCCATATGACGACTAGTCCCCTGACAGAGCAGACGCAGCTGGTCATCCCCGACGAGCTGAGACCGCGCGATGGGCGCTTCGGCTGCGGCCCCTCGAAGGTGCGCCCGGAGGCGCTCGCGCGCTTGGCCGGCGAGGGCGGCGCCGTGATGGGCACCTCGCACCGCCAGAAGCCCGTGAAGGCGCTCGTCAAAGAGGTTCGCGCCGGCCTGAGCAGCTTGTTCGGCGCTCCCGACGGCTATGAGGTCGCGCTCGGCAACGGCGGCGCGACCGCCTTCTGGGACGCGGCCGCGTTCGGGCTGATCGAGCGCCGCTCGGCGCACCTGAGCTTCGGCGAGTTCTCGCAGAAGTTCGCGGCCGTCAGCAGCGGCGCGCCGTTTCTCGAGGACCCCGTGAAGCTGTCCTGCGACCCCGGCGATGCGCCTGACCCGCTGGCGCTCGGCCGCGCCGCCGCCGAGGGCGGCGCCGATCTGCTCGCGTGGGCGCACAACGAGACGTCCACCGGCGTGATGGCGCCGGTCGTGCGTCCGCGAGAGGCGGGCGACGCGCTCGTGGCGATCGATGCGACATCCGGCGCCGGCGGCCTGCCCGTCGACGTCTCGCACGTCGACGCCTACTACTTCGCGCCGCAGAAGAGCTTCGCCGCCGACGGCGGGCTGTGGCTCGCGCTGCTCAGCCCGGCCGCGCAGGAGCGGATCGCAGCGCTACACGCATCCGATCGCTGGATCCCGGAGTTCCTGTCGCTCAACACAGCGCTCGAGAACTCGCTCAAAGACCAGACCTACAACACCCCCGCGGTCGCCACGCTGTTCCTGCTCGCCGATCAGATCGCCTGGATGCTGGACGGCGGCGGCCTGGACTGGTGCGTGTCGCGCACGCGCGCATCCTCCGAGCACCTGTACGGCTGGGCTGAGAAGACGCCCTACACGACGCCGTTCGTCGCCGATCCCGCCAAGCGCTCGCTGGTGGTCGGCACGATCGACTTCGAGAATACGGTCGACGCGGCCGCGGTCGCGGCCACGCTGCGTGCCAATGGCATCGTCGACGTCGAGCCCTATCGCAAGCTCGGCCGCAACCAGCTGCGGATCGGGATGTTCCCCGCGGTCGAGACCGCCGACGTACAGGCGCTGACGGCATGCATCGACTGGATCGTCGCGAGGATCGCAGCATGAGCGAGCGCGCGAAGGTGCTCGTCAAGGAGAAGATCGGCGACTCCGGAGTGGCGCTGCTGCGTGAGCACTTCGACGTCGAGCTCGGACTCGACTGGAGCGATGAGCAGCTCGCCGAGCGCATCGGCGCATACGACGGGATCGTGATCCGCTCGGCGACGAAGCTGACCGCCGAGCTGATCGAGCGCGCCACGAACCTGAAGGCCGTCGGTCGTGCCGGGGTGGGCGTCGACAACGTCGACGTCGCGGCGGCCACCAGGCGAGGGATCGTCGTCGCCAACGCGCCCGAGTCGAACGTCGTGACAGCCGCCGAGCACACGATGGCGCTGCTGCTGGCACTCGCTCGCAACGTCCCGCAGGCCTATGCCTCGTTGATCGCCGGCAAATGGGACCGCTCGAAGTACTCCGGCGTCGAGCTGTACGAGAAGACGCTCGGCATCCTCGGCTTCGGCAGGATCGGACAGCTCGTCGCTCAGCGCGCGCGCGGCTTTGGCATGCGCGTGGTCGCGTTCGACCCGTTCGTCAGCGCCGAGCGCTACCGGGAGCTCGCAGTCGAGAAGGCCGACAGCGTCGAGGACCTGTATACGCAGGCCGACTTCATCACGATTCACCTGCCTAAGACGCCGGAGACCGAAGGCTTCATCGACGCTGAGGCGATCGCGAAGATGCGCGACGGCGTGCGCATCCTGAATGTCGCTCGCGGCGGCCTGATCGATGACGCCGCGCTCAAGGACGCGCTCGACTCCGGCAAGCTCGCCGGCGCGGCGCTCGACGTGTTCGCGTCCGAGCCCATGACCGAGCACCCGCTGTTCGGCTATCCGAATGTCGTCGTCACGCCACACCTCGGTGCCTCGACGGCCGAGGCGACCGACCGCGCCGGCTACCAGAGCGCCGAGCAGGTCGTGGCCGCCCTCACCGGCGGCGTCGTCTCGACCGCGGTCAACATCCCGGCGATCGGCGCCGAGGACATGGCGATGCTCGGCCCCTTCCTACCGCTTGCCACGCAGCTCGGACGCCTGGCGATGGAGCTCGCCGAGGGCAGCTCCGTCGAGCGCATCGAGGCCGCCTTCATGGGCAGGATCGCCGACTTCGACACCCGCCTCTTGGGGCTTGCTGTGATCGTCGGCGCGCTCGAAGGCCGCAGCGAGGACCAGGTCAACCTCGTCAACGCCCCGACGATGGCCCAGCAGCGCGGCATCGTCTTCGAGGAGAAGTCCGTGTCCGAGGCGCAGGACTTCAACGAGCTGATCCGCGTGACCGTCGTGGCCGGCGCCCAGCGAGTGGCCGTCGCCGGCACCGGCATAGGACCCAACCGCGTGCCACACCTCGTCGAGGTGCAGGGCCGGCGCTTGACGATCGAGCTGGAGCCATTCGTGACCGTCTTCCGCTACGAGGACCTGCCGGGCATGATCGGACGTGTCGGCACGATCTTCGGCGCGCACGGCATCAACATCTCCTCGGCTGCCGTCGGCCACGTTCCCGATGGCACGTCCGACGGGCAGGTGGGAGGCGAGCGTGCCGAGGACAGGCCGCTGGCGGCGATGGTCGTCACCACCGACGCCGCCGTGCCCGAGGACGTCGTGCAGGAGATAGTCGCTTCGGAGGGCTTTGTCAACGGCTGGTCGGTCGACCTCGGCTGAGCCGGTCGAAGGTACTCGAAACCCCGATGCACTAGCCTCAGCCGAATCGGCGAGCGAGCAGGACGGGGGCTTGGAATGAAGGCAGTCGTGATCACGAAGCACGGGGGGCCGGGGGTGCTGGCGGTGCAGGAGCGCCCGGATCCGGCGATTGGACCGGGACAGGTCCGCATCGAGGTGGCGGCTGCGGGAATCAACTTCGCCGATGTGATGGCACGACTGGGCTTCTACCCAGACGCGCCGAAGACGCCGTGCGTCGTCGGCTACGAGGTCGCCGGCACGGTGCTCGAGCTGGGAGCCGGCGTCGAGCAGCTCAGCGTCGGGCAGCGCGTGTTCGCGGGCACTCAGTTCGGCGGCTACGCCTCACAGGTGGTGGCCGCGTCCAGCGACGTCGTCGAGCTCCCCGATGCGCTCAGCTTCGAGCGGGGCGCGGCGATACCCGTCAACTACGGCACCGCCTGGGCGGGTCTGATCGGCTACGGGAACTTGCAGCCCGGCGAGCGCGTGCTGATCCATTCCGCCGGCGGAGGCGTCGGGATCGCCGCGACCCAGATCGCCAAGCGGAGCGGGGCAGAGGTCTACGGAACGGCCTCGCCCGGCAAGCATGCGCGCTGCGTCGAGCTTGGCGTCGACCACATGATCGACTACACCCAGCCGGGATGGGAGCGCGGCCTGCCGAAGTTCGATCTGGTCATGGATGCAATCGGCGGCAAGAGCTTCCGACGCAGCTACGAGCTGCTGCGTCCCGGAGGCCGTCTGGTCGCGTTCGGCGCCTCTGCGGTGGTCGCGGGCGAGCGGCGCAACCCCGTCACAGCGTTGCGCACGATCGCGCGCATGCCACGCTTCAACATCGTCAAGCAGATGTCCGAATCGAAGGCGGTGATCGGTTTGAACATGCTCAGCCTGTGGAAGGACCGCGGCACGCTCGAACCGTGGATTGCGCCGATGCGCGCGATGATCGACGACGGTACGGTCGCTCCGGTCGTGGCCGAGAGCTTCAGCTTCGAGGAGGCCGGCGCGGCGCAGAACATGATCACCGAGCGGCGCAATGTCGGCAAGGTCGTGCTCATCCCCTGAGCGTCGGTGTTGCATCGACGGGACGTCGGGTGCTAACCTCGATTTGGATGTCGTTTCACTACTCGCTTCTGCAGCTTCTGCTCCTCCCCCCTCGGGGGGAATAGTGCGTGGCGGCCGCGTAGCCGCATAACCAGCAGAGAGGACCGATCGAAGATCGGCCAGCAAGCGAGCTAGAGAAGGAGTAAGAGCGACATGAGCACAGACGAGCTACGCAACGAAGCCAACCGCGTCCAGATCTTCGACACGACCCTGCGCGATGGCGAGCAGTCGCCGGGGATCTCGTTGAACAAGCAGGAAAAGCTGGAGATCGCGCATCAGCTGGCGCGTCTCGGCGTCGACGTGATCGAGGCGGGCTTTCCGATCACCTCGCCGGGAGACTTCGAGTCGGTGCAGGCGATCGCGCGCGAGATCGAAGGACCTGTGATCTGCGGCCTGGCGCGCACGAGCAAGCAGGACATCGACGCTGCATGGCAGGCGGTCAAGGGCTCCGCGCGCCCGCGCATCCACATGTTCCTGGCCACCAGCGACATCCACATCGAGCGCAAGCTGCAGACCACGCGCGAGGACGTCAAGGGCCAGGTGCGCGCAGCGGTGGCGCAGGCGAGGGAATACACGGAGGACGTCGAGTTCTCACCAGAGGACGGCTCGCGCTCTGATGTCGAGTACATGGCCGAGGTGATCCAGATCGCGCTGGAGGAGGGCGCGACGACGATCAACGTGCCGGACACCGTCGGCTACACGATGCCGCGCGAGTACGCGGCGATGTTCACCGAGCTATACCGCCTGGTGCCGGACCTGCACAACGTGGTCGTCTCGGTCCACTGCCACGACGATCTGGGGTTGGCGGTTGCGAACTCGCTGGCAGGCCTGGAAGCGGGCTGCCGGCAGGTCGAGTGCGCGATCAACGGCATCGGCGAGCGCGCGGGGAACGCGTCGCTGGAGGAGATCGTGATGCTGCTGCATACACGCGAGCCGAGCATGGGGCTGTGGACGGGCGCGGTCACGACCGAGATCGCGCGCACCAGCCGCCTCGTCTCGCGGCTGACCGGCTATCAGGTACAGCCGAACAAGGCGATCGTCGGTCGCAACGCCTTCGCCCACGAGGCCGGCATCCATCAGGACGGCGTGCTGAAGGAGCGCACCACCTACGAGATCATGGACGCCACCACCGTCGGGCTGCGCAGCAACTCGATCGTGCTGGGCAAGCACTCCGGTCGCCACGCGCTCAGCAAAGCGCTGGAGGAGATGGGCTTCGAGCTCGACGGGCAGGCGCTGAACGTGGCGTTCAAGCGCTTCAAGGAGATCGCCGACCGCAAGAAGCAGGTGACGGCGATGGACCTGGAGGCGCTGGTCACCGACGAGTTGCGCGAGGAGGTGGCGGGCTATGCGCTCGAGTCCTTCGAGGTCGACGCGTCCTCGCTGCGCCCGCCCCACGCGCGCGTGTCGGTGACGCTGCCAGACGGCTCCTCGGCGAGCGGCTCGTTCACCGGCGACGGCCCGATCGACGCCGTCTTCCAGGCGATCAACGTCGCCACAGGGATCGCGCCGGTGCTCAGCGACTTCACAATCGGGGCCGTGACCGAGGGCCACGACGCCCTCGGCGAGGTCTCGGTGGTACTCGAGGTCGGCGGCTTCACCGGCGCCGGCCAGGGCGTCTCGACCGACATCATCGACGCGGCCGCGCGCGCGTACGTGCGTGCGCTGTCAATTGCCGTCGCACGCTCGCGCGTGGATGATGCGGTCGGGCTGCCGGAGCCGGCCGGTGGCTGACGCTTTTGGGCTGCCGCAGCCGGCCGCATCCCCGTGGCAGGTCGTCTGTGATAACGTACACTTGTATGATGACGGCGACCACATCAGCCAAGCGTGAGGAACCCACCGCCGCGGAGACGGCCACCGTCGCATCGGCGGTCATAGGCGCGCGCGTGAAGGCGCTGCGCGAGTCCGCGGGTCTGTCGCTGCGCGACCTGGCCGAGCGCAGCGGCGTGAGCGCGCCGATGCTCTCGCAGGTTGAGCGCGGCGAGACCAGCCCGACGCTGACGGTCGCCGCCCGCATCGCCACCGGCTTGGAGCTGAGGCTCTCGCAGCTGTTGCGCCTCGACGAGGCGGGCGCGGTGACGATCGTGCGTGGGCGCGATCGCACCGCACGGCGGCAACAGAAGGCGCGGTCACAGCTTCGAGGTGCTGACATCCTCCCAGCCTGGCCAACGCGCTGAGCTCTCGCGCCACACGCTCGCCCCCGGAGGTGCGACCGGGGCCGGCGACGACCCGCCGATGCACGAGCCCGGTAGCCGCGAGACGGCGCTCGTCGAGCGCGGCGCGATCGTGCTCGTCTGCGACGGGCAGCGCCACGAGCTAGGCGAGGGCGACTGCGTCACCTTCGATGCCGACCTGCCGCACCACTTCGAGAACCCCACCAGCGCGGACGCCGCCTTTCTGGCGGTCGTCTCCGCGGGATTGCGACGCAGCTGATGCTGGCCAACGCGCGACCCCGCCGGACACCGGTAGGTGTCCCCATAGAAGAAACGTCCACCACCCACGAGCACGAGGACCGATAGTCATGCCCAAGACGCTGTTCGAGAAGATCTGGGAGCCCCACGAGGTGGCCGACGGCCTCATCTACATCGACCTGCACCTCGTGCACGAGGTCACCAGCCCGCAGGCCTTCGATGGTCTGCGCCTGGCCGGGCGCAGCGTGCGCCGTCCGGACCGCACGCTTGCCACAGCCGATCACAACACACCCACCGACGGCACGCCTGTGGCCGCGCGCATCAAGGACGAGCTGTCCAGGGTGCAGGTGGAAACGCTCGAGCGCAACTGCGCGGAGTTCGGCGTTCCCGTGTACTCGCTGGGCTCAGACCGCCAGGGGATCGTGCACGTGATCGGGCCGGAGCTGGGCGTCACGCAGCCGGGCATGACGATCGTTTGCGGCGACTCGCATACATCGACGCACGGCGCCTTCGGCGCGCTCGCGTTCGGCATCGGCACCTCAGAGGTCGAGCACGTGCTCGCCACGCAGTGCATGGTTCAGAGCAAACCGCGCTCGATGCGGATCCGCTACGAGGGCCAGCTCGGCTTTGGCGTGAGCGCCAAGGACCTGATCCTCGGCACGCTCGGCCAGCTCGGCGTCGGCGGGCTCACCGGCCACGCCGTCGAGTACGCCGGGCCGGCGATCGAGGCCCTGTCGATGGAGGGCCGCATGACGGTCTGCAACATGACGATCGAGGGCGGCGGCCGTGCCGGCATGATCGCGCCCGACGAGACCACGTTCGCATGGTTCGGCGACGCCGAGCAGGCCGGAGCGCCCCGCCCGGGCGCGCCGCAGGGCGCGGAGCTCGATGCCGCGATCGCGCGCTGGCGCGAGCTGCCGACCGAGGACGGCGCCGAGTTCGACCGCGACATCGCGATCGATGCCACCTCGATCTCACCGCAGGTCACATGGGGCACCAACCCCGGCATGGTGCGCGCCGTCACCGAGACGGTGCCGGCGCCCGAGGACTTCGACAGTCCCGCCGAGCGCGAGGCGACCGAACGCGCGCTCGCCTACATGGCGCTGGAGGCGGGGACGCCGATCGAGCAGATCGCCGTCGACCGTGTGTTCATCGGCTCTTGCACCAACTCGCGCATCGGTGATCTGCGCGCCGCCGCCAAGGTCGTGGCCGGCAAGAAGGTCGCTTCCAGCGTCAGCGCGATGGTCGTGCCGGGCTCCCAGCAGGTCAAGGCGCAGGCCGAGGCCGAGGGGCTCGACCAGGTCTTCCGCGACGCCGGCTTCGATTGGCGCGTCGCCGGCTGCTCGATGTGCCTCGGCATGAACCCCGACATCCTCGCGCCCGGCGAGCGCTGTGCCTCGACCTCCAACCGCAACTTCGAGGGGCGTCAGGGCCGTGGCGGGCGCACGCACCTCGTCTCGCCGCAGATGGCCGCCGCCGCTGCGATCGAGGGTCGCTTCGTCGACATCCGGGAATGGTCGTGAGCCCGTCCGCGTCCGCGCCCGCGCCCGGCGCTCACTGGCAGCACGAGGAGCTCGCCGCGAGCTTCGCCGAGCGCCGGCGGATCCTGATCCCGCTGCTCGAGCTGCAGGAGGACGTGATCACGCGATTGTTCACTCGCAGCAAGCGTCCGGTCAAACGCTTCCTCGACATCGGCGCCGGCGCCGGCGCGATGAGCGAGCTGATGCTCGGGATGGATGGGGCGAGATCCGATTCGCATGGCGTGCTCGTCGACTTCTCTGAGCCGATGCTCGCCCGCGCCGCCGTCAACCTCGCCGCGTACGCAGGGCGCTGGCAGGCCGTCACCGGCGACCTCAACGACGCCGCATGGCGCGATGCGCTGCCCGGCTGGCGCTATGACGCGGTCGTCTCCGGGCTCGCGATCCACCACCTCCCACCGGAGCGCAAGCCCGCGCTGTTCGCCGAGATCCTCGAGCTGCTCGAGCCCGGCGGCATGTTCGTGAACATGGACTACGTAGCCATCGACGGGCCGCTGCGCGGCCTGTTCGACGAGCAGATGCTTGCAAACGCCGTGCGCGCCGAGCGCGAGAGCGGCGGAACCCGCCACGAGCACGAGGTCGACCTCGAGGACGACGACGACCGGCCTGACACCGTCGAGGACCAGCTGCGCTGGCTGCGTGAAGCCGGCTGCGAGCAGGTGGAAGTGCACTTCAAGTGGGCCGAGGCCGCCATCTACGGCGGCATGCGGCCCGTGAAAGGAGATCAGTAGTGGAACCCGTCGAGACGATCAGCGGACCGGTCAGCCATCTCGACCGAGCCGACGTGGACACCGACCAGATCATGCCCAAGCAGTTCCTCAAGCGCGTCGAGCGCAGCGGCTTCGGCGAGTTCCTGTTCTACGACTGGGCCAAGGAGCCCGACTGGGATCTGCCGCCCAACCCGATCCTCGTTGCCGGCGAGAACTTCGGCTGCGGCTCCTCGCGCGAGCACGCGCCGTGGGGGCTCCAGGACTATGGCTTCCAGGCGATCGTCGCGCCGTCGTTCGCGGACATCTTCTACTCCAACTGCACCAAGATCGGGCTGCTGCCGGTCGTGCTCTCCGACGAGGACTGCAAAGCGCTCGCGCGCGCCGGCCACGGCCAGGTCGACCTGCGCGAGCAGGAGGTCCGCTTCGACGGCCGCCAGGTGGCATTCGAGATCGACCACGAGATCCGTCACCGCCTGCTCGGCGGGCTCGACGACATCGCGCTGACGCTGCAGAACGATGCTGCGATCGCCGACTACGAGAGCGCGCGCGAGGAGCGGGCGCCGCGGGTGCCCGTCACCACGGCGCTGTGACGAGTACGACGATGGCGGCCTGATCGAGCGGGTGCAGGCGCTGTACGCGGGCCTGTCCTGCTAGCGTCGCGCGCCGTGGCACACAACATCGTCACCCTGCCCGGCGACGGCATCGGCCCGGAGATCATGGAGCCGACGCTCGAGCTGCTGGAAACGCTCGGCGACTTCGAGTTCGAGGAGCACCTGTTCGGCGGCGCCTCGATCGACGTGCACGGCATCGCCCTGACCGACGAGGTGCTCGAGGCGTGCAAGCGCGCGGACGCGGTGCTGCTCGCCGCCGTGGGCGGTCCGAAGTGGGACACGACGGACGCGAGCAAGCCGCGTCCCGAGCAGGGCCTCCTGGGCCTGCGCAAGGGCCTCGGGCTGTATGCCAACCTGCGCCCCGTCAAGCCGCTGCCGGCGCTGTACGACGCCTCGCCGCTGCGTCGCGAGCGGATCGAGGGGACGGACCTGTTGGTCGTGCGCGAGCTCACCGGCGGCATTTACTTCGGCGAGAAGACCCGCACCGCGACCTCTGCCTCGGACGTCTGCGCCTACAGCAGCGAGGAGATCGAGCGCATCGCCCGCACCGCGTTCGCCGCCGCGCTGCGGCGCTCGGCGACTCCGAAGGTGAGCAGCGTCGACAAGGCCAACGTGCTGGAGACCTCGCGGCTGTGGCGCGAGGTCGTCAGCGAGCTGCACGCGCGCGAGTTCCCGCAGGTGACGCTCGAGCACGTGCTCGTCGACAACGCCGCCATGCAGCTCATCGCAGCGCCGCGCGAGTTCGACGTGATCGTCACCGAGAACATGTTCGGCGACATCCTCTCCGACGAGGCCGCGATGCTCACCGGCTCGATCGGCATGCTGCCGAGCGCATCGCTCGGCGAGCGAGGCTCATCGTCGGAGGCTTCGACGCCAGGCCTGTTCGAGCCGGTGCACGGCTCCGCTCCGGACATCGCCGGACAGGGCGTCGCCAACCCGCTGGCGATGTTCCTTTCGGCGGCGATGCTGCTCAGGCACGGACTGGGCTTGGAAAGCGAGGCCGCGGCTGTAGAATCGGGCGTTGAGAGGGCACTTGCCGGGGGCCTACGCACGCCTGACCTGGGCGGCGCGGCGGGCACGAGCCAGGCGACCAGGACAGTGCTCGAAAACATCAACTAGGAGCGCGTGAACGTGGAGCCCACCGACCTCATCTGGATGAACGGAGATTTCGTCGCCTGGGAGGACGCCAAGGTCCACGTCCTGACGCATGGCCTGCACTACGGAACCGGCGTGTTCGAGGGTGTGCGCTGCTACGAGACAGATTTGAACTCCACCCACCCCCCGGCGGTGTTCCGCAACGCCGACCACGTCGAGCGCCTGCGCCGCTCGGCGGAGCTGTTCTACATGGAGCTGCCGTTCTCTGACCAAGAGCTGCGCGAGGCGACGCTCGAGCTGGTGGCCCGCAACGGGCTGCGCTCGTGCTACATCCGCCCGCTCGTCTACCGCGGCTATGGCTCGATGGGCCTGAACCCGCTGGACGCGCCGGTGGACGTGACGATCGCGTGCTGGGAGTGGGCGACCTACCTGGGCGAGGAGGGCATGCGCAACGGCGTGCGCGCGATGACCTCCTCCTGGCGTCGCATCAGCCCCGACTCGCTGATCCCGCACGCGAAGGCCAGCGGGCAGTACCTCAACAACGTGCTGGCCAAGGTCGAGTCCGTGAAGGCCGGCTACGAGGAGGCGATCCTGCTCGACGACCACGGCCACGTGTGCGAGGGGACCGGCGAGAACATCTACATCGTGCGCGACGGCGAGATCGCGACGCCCGGGCAGCACAACTCGATCCTCGAAGGCATCACGCGCCGTTCGGTCATGCAGATCGCCACGGACCTCGGCTACAAGGTGGTCGAGCGCAATGTCGCGCGGGCGGAGATGTACCTCGCGGACGAGCTGTTCATGTCGGGCACAGCCGCCGAGCTGGTGCCGGTGCGCGAGGTCGACAACCACAAGGTCGGCACCGGCAAGCCGGGCGAGATCACGCGCGTGCTGCAAGCGGCCTTCGACGACGCGATCCACGGGCGCTCCGAGCGCTACCGCGAGTGGTTGGACGTGGTCGAGGCGGTCGACCTGGAGACCCCGGCCGGCGACGCCGGCATCCGCGCGGGCTAGGCCGATGGCCGACATACAGCTATACGACGCCACGCTGCGCGACGGCATGGGCGGAGGTGGCCTGACGCTGACCGCCGAGGAGAAGCTGCGCGTCGTGCGCGCGCTGGACGAGCTCGGCGTCGACATGATCGAGGCCGGCTTCCCCTCGTCGAACCCGAAGGAGCTCGAGCTGTTCGGGCTGCTGGCAGGCGAGACGTTGCACCACGCTGAGATCGTCGCGTTCGGGATGACCCGCCGGCGCGACGCGCATGCCGAGCAGGACGAGGGCCTGCGCGTGCTCGCCGAGTCCTTCGCGCCGGCGTGCACGCTCGTCGGCAAGGCCTCGCTGCTGCACGTGGAGAAGGTGGTGCGTGTCTCGCGCGAGGAGAACCTCGCGATGATCGCCGACTCCGTCGCTTTCCTGGTCGGTGCCGGCAAGCGCGTGCTGCTCGACGCGGAGCACTTCTTCGACGGCTTCGCGCTGGACTCCGCGTACGCGATCGACTGTCTGCGCGTGGCCGCCGACGCGGGCGCCGAGCGACTCGTGCTGTGCGACACGAACGGGGGCTCACTACCACCTTTTATAAGGACGGCGTTCGCAGTGGTCGGCGAAGCGCTTGCGGGCGTGCCGCTGGGCATCCACACCCACGACGACTCGGGCTGCGCGGTCGCGAACACGCTGACCGCGGTCGAATGCGGCGCCACGCAGGTGCAGGGGACGGTCAACGGCATCGGCGAGCGCACCGGCAACGCGAACCTGATCACGATCATCGCCGACCTGCAGCTGAAGATGGGCGTCGAGCTGCTCGCGCCGGAGCGGCTCGCGCGTTTGACCGAGACCGCGCACTTCCTCGACGAGCTGCTCAACCGTGCACCCAACCCTGCCCAGCCGTATGTGGGCAAGCACGCGTTCGCGCACAAGGCGGGGCTGCACGCGGCGGGCGTGCGCGCGGAGCCGCAGACGTTCGAGCACGTTGAGCCGGCGCTCGTGGGCAACGATCGCGACGTGCTGATCTCCGAGCTCTCCGGTCGCGGCACGGTCGTCGAGAAGGCGCAGCAGGCTGGGATCGCGGCCGATGACGAGCTCGCACAGCGGGTGGTCGAGCGTGTCAAGGAGCTCGAGCACGAGGGCTTCCAGTTCGAGGCAGCCGACGGCTCGTTCGAGCTGCTGCTGCGCAAGGAGGCGGGCCAGTACGAGCCGCTGTTCCGGCTCGAGTCCTGGCGTGTGATCGTCGAGAAGCACGCCGACGGGCACGCCACGACCGAGGCGACGATCAAGATCTGGCTGGGTGGCGAGCGCTACGTGCGCACGGCCGAGGGCAACGGCCCGGTGAACGCGCTCGACCGCGCGCTGCGCGAGGCGATCGGCGAGATCCACCCGCACCTGAAGGACATCGACCTCGTCAACTACAAGGTGCGGATCCTCGACGAGACGAAGGGCACGGGCGCGGTCACGCGCGTGTTGATCGACGCGTCCGACGGCCACAGCGTGTGGGGATCGATCGGCGTCGCTGAGAACCTGATCGCGGCCTCATGGGACGCGCTGGTCGACTCGCTGGAGTACGGCATGCAGGGCGAGCGACGGGCGGCGGCGGAGTCGACGCTCGGCTCCCCATCCGGGGGCGCTGCGGGCGGCCGGGTCTAGTGTCGGACAGCGAGCGCGGCGTGAGCGAGCTCGATGCGCGCGAGGATGAGACAGATGCGGTGATCCCGCTCGCACGGCCGGTGCTGGGGCTCGAGGAGGAGCAGGCCGTGCTCGCGGTGCTGCGTTCGGGGCTGCTGTCGCTGGGGCCGCGCCTGACGGAGTTCGAGCAGCGGTTCGCCACGCGCGTGGGGGCGCCGCATGCGTGCGCTGTCAGTAGCGGCACTGCGGGCTTGCATCTGGCGCTGCGGGCCGTCGGCGTGGAGGAGGGTGATGAGGTGGTGACGAGCCCGCTTTCGTTCGTGGCTTCGGCGAACGCCGCGCTGTACGAGCGCGCCCGGCCGGTGTTCGCGGACATCGATCCGGTGACCCTGAACCTCGACCCTGATGCGGCGGCGACGGCGGTCGGCGAGCGCACGCGCGCGCTCCTGCCGGTGCACATCTTCGGCTACCCGGCAGACATGCCGGCGTTCGAGCGGCTCGCCGCCAGCCACGACCTGGCGATCGTCGAGGACGCGTGTGAGGCGCTGGGCGCGCGGCACGCGGATGGCGTGGCCGTCGGTGGACGCGGTCATCCCGCGGTGTTCGGCTTCTACGCCAACAAGCAGCTGACCACCGGTGAGGGTGGGATGGTGACGCTCGCGGACCCGGCGTTGAAGGAGCGGATCGACTCCGAGCGCAACCAGGGGCGCGCCCCGGACATGGGCTGGCTCGACCACGACCGCCTCGGCTTCAACTACCGGCTCAGCGAGATCGCGTGCGCGCTCGGGATCGCCCAGCTGGCGCGGCTCGAGCGGATGCTCGCTGACCGCGCGCGCGTCGCCGGGCTCTACCGCGAGGCGCTCGCCGGGATCGAGGGGCTCGAGCTGCCGTGCGCCGACCTCGACGGCAACCGGCGCGGGTGGTTCGTGTTCGTCGTGCAGGTGCCGCGCGGGGTCGACCGCGACGAGACGGTGCGCGCGCTCGCGGCGCGCGGCGTGCAAAGCAAGCCCTACCTTCCCGCGATTCACCTGATGAGCCTCTATCGCGAGCGCTTCGGTCATCGGCGTGGAGAGTTTCCCGTGTGCGAGGACGTCTCCGCTCGCTCGCTGGCGCTGCCGTTCTTCCCCGAGATGAGCGAAGGGCAGGTGGCGCTCGTCGCCGAGCGGTTGGGCGCGGTGCTGCAAGCGCACGCGGCGCCCGTAGACTGAGCGCGCGTGTCCCGCTTCCACGAGCCCCAGGATCCGATGTTCCAGCGGCTGAACGCGTCGATCGACTTCGACCGGCGCCTGTGGCCGTATGACATCGAGCAGTCGCGCGCCCACGCGAAGATGCTCGCTGAGCGCGGGATCATCGCCGCTGAGGACCGCGATGCGCTGCTCGCCGGGCTCGACGAGGTGGCCCGGGAGCTGGAGCCGCCGAGCGACTTCCGCTTCGACCCCGACGACGAAGACATCCACATGGCGATTGAGCGTCGCCTGAGCGAGATCGTCGGTCCGGTCGGCGGCAGGCTGCACACGGCGCGCTCCCGCAACGACCAGGTGGTGACGGACCTTGCGATGTACACGCGCGCGCGCACGACCGAGCATCAGGGCGCGCTCACCGGGCTGATGGCCGTGCTGTTGGAGCGCGCGGAGGAGCACATCGACTGGCCGATGCCCGGCTACACGCACCTGCAGCGGGCGCAGCCGGTGTATCTCGGCCACCACTTGCTCGCGTACTTCTGGATGCTCGATCGCGACCGCGAGCGCTTCGCGTTCGCCAAGCGCGAGTCGGGGCGGCTGCCGCTCGGCGCGGGCGCGCTGGCCGGGGTCAGCTTCGACACCGATCGGGGCATGCTCGCGCGCGAGCTCGGCTTCACGGGCGTGGCGCCGAACTCGATCGACGCGGTCTCCGGACGCGACTTCGTGCTCGACTACCTGGGTGCGGCGGCTACGTGCTCGACCCATCTCTCACGGCTCGGCGCGGAGCTGGTGCTGTGGTGTAGCGCCGAGTTCGGCTTCTGCGAGCTGCCCGACTCGTGGAGCGCGGGCTCCTCGATCATGCCGCAGAAGAAGAACCCCGACGCGGCAGAGCTGCTGCGCGCGAAGGCGCCGCGCGTGGTCGGCCACCTGTCTGCCTTCCACGGCGTCATGCACGCGCTGCCGCTGACCTACAACAAGGATCTGCAAGAGGACAAGGAGCATCTGTTCGACGCGGTGGACACGCTGCAGATGACGCTCGCCGCGGCGCAGGGGATGCTCGCCGGCGTCCGCTTCGATCGCGAGCGCATGCGCGAGGCCGCCGCCGACGAGCTGATCGCGGCGACCGATGTAGCGGATCTGCTCGTGCGCCTGGGCATGCCCTTCCGCGAGGCCCACGGCGTGGTCGCGGGGCTGGTGCGCACTGCGCTCGACAAAGGCAAGCCGCTGTCGCAGCTGAGCGTCGAAGAGCTCTCCGCGCACAGCGAGACGCTGGGCGCGCACCACACGGAGCTCCAGCGCGTGCTCGCGCAGAGCTCGTGGCTCGAGTCGAAGGTCTCCGAGGGCGGCACCTCGCTGGCGCGCGTACGCGGGCAGCTAGAGCTTGCGCGCAGCACGCTGGACGCGCAGCCGCAGGACGCACACATTGCAAGCCCCGGCGCCTGACCCGCGGCAGGCGCCGGCGCCTGCCGGGAGGCGAGCGCTGCGCGCGGGCTTCTACGCGCGCCCGGTGCTCGAGGTCGCACGCGATCTGATCGGCTGCACGGTCGAGCACGACGGCACCGCAGGCGTGATCGTCGAGACGGAGGCCTACCACGAGAGCGAGCCCGCCTGCCATGCGTTCGTCGGGATCACGCCGCGCACGCGCACGCTGTTCGGCCCACCCGGCCGCGCGTACGTGTATCGCTCCTACGGCATCCACGCGCTGCTGAACGCAGTGTGCGAGCCTGAGAGCATCGGTGCGGCGGTGCTGATCAGGGCGCTCGAGCCGCTGTCCGGCATCGAGCTGATGTACGCGCGCCGCGGCCTGCCGCGGACGGCGCGCATCGAGGACCTGTGCTCGGGGCCGGGTAAGCTCACGCAGGCGCTGGGGGTGTCACTCGCGGAGAACGGCAGCTGCCTGTCGAGCGGGCCGGTGCGCATCGGCGCACGGCCGCCGGGCTGGGAGCATCCGCCGGTGCTGGATGGCACTCGCATCGGCATCAGCCGTGCCGTGGAGCTGCGCTGGCGCTTCTGCGCGGCGGTCAGCCGCCACGTCTCGCGCCCGCTCCCGTCATCAGCCGGGAGCGCCGACGCCGCCGGTGGCTGACGGCGTCGTCGTGGCAGGGGGTGTCGTGGCAGGGGGTGTCGTGGGTGCCGGCGTCGCGGGTGCCGGTTCGGTCGTTGGTGGTGTGGCGGGCGCAGCGGCGTGTTCGGGCGCATGCGTTTCGCCGCCGGCTTCAGGTGTGCCGGCGCTGGGAGCGGTGGATCCGCCTTTGGTGGTGCCTGGAGCGGGACTCGTGGCCTTGCTGGACAGAGGCGACGTGACCGGTCCGCTGCTGACTTCGGGCGTGCTCGTGCTCGAGGCTTCGCCGGTGGAGCCGCTGGCCCCCTTCTTCACCGCCGAGTGTTCAGCGCGTTCTTTTTCGATCTGCAGCGCCGAGACCATGAAGTCGTGCCAGATGAGCGCCGGGAAGGTGCCCCCGAGCACGGGTCCATCGTCGAACTCGGTAGTCATCGGGATCAGCTTGTTCGGGTAGCCGACCCATACCGCGACCGTGAACTTGGAGTCCCAGCCTACGAACCAGGCGTCGCCGTAGTTCGAGGTGGTTCCAGTCTTGCCGGCGGCGAACTGCCCGATCGCCGCCGCTTTGCCGGTGCCGTACTCGAGCACGGTCTCGAGCATCGAGGTCTCGGTTTCCGCAACCGAAGCCGGCAGCACGCGGTGGGTCAGGACCTTGTTGGTTTCAACACGCGATCCGTTCGGGAGCGGCTGGCTGGCGCCGGCCTGCACCTGCTGGATGCCGACGGGAGCGCCGCCTTCGACGAGCGAGCCGCTGACGCGCTCGCCGCCGTGTGCGATCGTCTCGTAGGCATGAGCCATGTCGAGCGGCGTCACGCCGATCGTCAGGCCGCCGATCGTCATCGCGGGGTTGGTCGACAGCGGCGTGGTTATGCCCATCCTGTGCGCGAGCAGCGCGATGCGCTTGGTCCCGACCTTGAGGCCGACTTCGGCGAAGATCGAGTTGTCGGAGTAGGCGAGCGCGCCGGTCAGCGTGTTCTCGCCGGTATACGCGCCTTCGTCGTTGTGCACGACGAACTTTTCGACGCCTCCCGGTCCATGTACGTAGAAGGTCTTTTCCTTGGAGGGCCACACCGAGTCGGGCGAGATGCCCTGCTCGAGGGCTGCCGCGAGGTCGAATGCCTTGAACGAGGAGCCGGGCTGGCGCTGGCCCTGGGTGGCGAGGTTGAACGGGCTTTCGTCGTAGTTGCGCCCACCCACCATCGCGCGCACGTCGCCGGTCGAGTTTTCGATCACGACGATCGCGGCGGAGGGATCTTCGGCGTCGGGGAGGTTGTCGGTGATGGCCTGTTCGGCCGCGCGCTGGAGCTCGAGGTCGAGCGTCGTCGTGATCCTCAGGCCGCCGTCGAAGGCTCGCGGCGCTCCGTAGCGTTCGATCACCTGCTGCTGCGCCCAGCTCGTGAAGTAGCCGGCATCGACGCCTTCGACCGTCTGCTCTTGCGGTGCCTGGATCTCCGTGGGCGAGGGCAGCGCCTCCTGGATGCTCTGGTCGTACACGGACTTGGTCAGGTAGCCCTGGTCGAGCATCTGGCGCAGCACGACTTCGCGTCGTTCGCGGGCGGCGACGGGATGGGTGGCAGGGTCGTATTCGGTGGGCGACTGGATGATGCCGGCGAGCAGCGCGGCCTCCCATGGCTCGAGGTGTTCGACGCACAGCGGCTTGCCGGGCATGCCGCAGCCGAGGTGGTTGACTTCGTGTCCGAAGTAGGTTTGCGCCGCCGCCTCGATCCCGTAGGCGCCGTTGCCGAAGTAGATCGTGTTGAGGTAGGCGGTGATGATCTTTTCCTTCGACCACTTGTGCGAGAGCTGGTAGGCAAGCGCCGCCTCGCGGAGCTTCTCGAAGATCGTGCGGTGGGACTGGGCCTCCAGCGCGTTCTTGATGAACTGCTGCTCGATCGTCGAGGCGCCCTCGGCGGCGCCTTTGTGCTCGATGTCGTCGACGAACGCGCGCGCGATCCCGCGGATGTCGATGCCGCTGTTGGTCCTGAAGCGCTTGTCCTCGATCGAGATCACGGCGTTCTTGACGATGCGTGGGATCTGTTCGGCGGTCACGATCACGCGGTTTTCCTGGCTGAGCACGCCGATTGGCTGGCCGAGGTCGTCGAGCAGCGTCGAGCTCTTCTCGTTCTTGTAAAGCGCGAACTTGGTCAGCGACGGCAGGTCCGCGGCGACCGACACGAAGATCCCGAACACGAACGAGATCAGCCCGAGCAGCAGCACCGCGGACAGGATCGCCAGGAAGCGCAGGCGCTTGAGGCGCGTGCGCCGGGTCGAGTGTTGCGCCTCAGAGCCGGGATCCGCCGCTCGCGGAGCGCTTGGCGAGAGCACTGCGGTGGGCGTTATGTCGGGGCGATCGTCATCGCTCATCGGCGGCTGTGGAGGGGACTCTCCGAGATGCGACCGGCGCTCGACCTCGGCCATGGGCACCGCGCGGTTTCAGGCACGGTAGAACCCTCCAGACGGCGAGAGTCTAGCATTGGCCTCCATGCCGAATGCCATCGAGGGGGCCGCCGCCGACGACGCTCGGCTCGCCGCCCAGCTGGCCGCGGGGGCCGTCGAGGACCTGCCCGCGGACGCGCTTGCGGGGAAGCTGCGCGCGGCGCGAGCCGAGGGCCGCCCGCTGCGGGTCAAGCTCGGCATCGACCCGACAGCGCCCGACATCCATCTCGGCCACGCGGTCGTCCTGGGCAAGCTGCGCGAGTTCCAGGACGTCGGCCACCGCGTGGTGCTGATCGTCGGCGACTACACAGCGCGTGTCGGTGACCCTTCGGGGCGCTCGACGCTGCGACCGATGCTCTCCGCCGAGGAGATCGACGCCAACGCGGCTACGTTCCAGGAGCAGGCGCTGAAGATCCTCGACCCCGACCCCGCGCGCCTGGAGGTCAGGCGCAACGGCGAGTGGCTGGACATGGCGATGATCGAGCTGCTGCGCCTGGTTGGCACGACGACAGCCGCTCAGCTGCTGGAGCGCGAGGACTTCGCCAAGCGCTGGTCGGCCGGCGAGCCGATCTCGATGCTGGAGCTGATGTACCCGCTGCTGCAGGGCTATGACTCGGTGGCGATCCACGCCGACGTCGAGCTTGGGGGCACCGACCAGAAGTTCAACCTGCTGCTGGGGCGCGACATCCAGCGCGCCTACGGAGAGCCCGAGCAGGCGATCCTGACGATGCCGATCCTGGTCGGCATCGATGGGCGCCAGAAGATGTCGAAGTCGCTCGGCAACCAGATCGGCGTGACCGACTCGCCGCAGGAGATGTACGGCAAGACGATGGCGATCCCGGATCAGGCGCTCGATCAGTACTACCGCTTGCTGCTGCGGCGCGAGCCCCCCCTCGCTCGGGGGCGGCCGGCGCCGGCGCCGAGGAGCTCTCGCCGCGGGATGCCAAGCGTGCGCTCGCGCGCGAGCTGGTGGCGTGGCTGCACTCGGACGAGGACGCGCTGGCCGCCGAGCGGCACTTCGACCGCGTGTTCGTCGAGCGCGGCGTGCCCGATGACGTCGAGGAGGCGCCCTTCGACTGCGTTGAGGGGGTCCTGCATCTGCCGGGCCTGATCGCGAGCGAGCTGGGCATGTCGCGCTCGGAGGCGCGTCGCATGATCGACCAGGGCGGCGTCACGCTTGGGGACGCCCAGATCGGCTCCGGCCAGCACGACGTGCCGTGCGCGCAGGCTGACGGTAGTATTCTGCGCGTAGGCAGGCGGCGTTTCCGACGTTTGCGTGCCCGCTAGACGAAGCAGCAGGTATCGCGCTATACTCGCTGGTCGGCCCGCAGGCGCCCTTGGGCGTGGGTCGGATCAGTCTCCTCCAGAAGGAAACACTTTCGGTGAGGCTCGGCGGTCTTTGAAAACTCAACAGCATGCGCATCTACGATCTATTCGTGATCGTGGTGTGCGTCCAGGTTCGACCCGCCGACGGGAGCGCTGCCGATCGAAGATCGGCCAGCACCTCCGGGTGGCGGTCAAGAGTCAAGTAGAGAAGTACCCCGTCATGGTGCGAGACCACGGTGTATAGGTCTCGTGTGCCGTAGTCGATCGTGCGCTTGCGTGCGAGCGGCGAAAGCAAACCGATGACAGCTTTTCGTGAAGTTCTTCACGGAGAGTTTGATCCTGGCTCAGGACGAACGCTGGCGGCGTGCTTAACACATGCAAGTGGAGCGACGAACCAGGGCTTGCCCTGGGGCAGAGCCGCGAACGGGTGAGTAACACGTGGGTTACCTGCCTCGATGACCGGGACAACCCGAGGAAACTCGGGCTAATACCGGATGTGCCCGCAAGGGGAAAGGAAGCTTCGGCCTCCGCATCGAGATGGGCCCGCGGCCCATTAGCTTGTTGGTGAGGTAACGGCTCACCAAGGCTTCGATGGGTAGCTGGTCTGAGAGGACGATCAGCCACACTGGGACTGAGACACGGCCCAGACTCCTACGGGAGGCAGCAGTGGGGAATCTTGCGCAATGCGCGAAAGCGTGACGCAGCAACGCCGCGTGGGGGAAGAAGGCTTTCGGGTTGTAAACCCCTTTCAGTTGGGACGAAGCTTCTCCGGTGAATAGCCGGACGGAGTGACGGTACCTTCACAAGAAGCACCGGCTAACTACGTGCCAGCAGCCGCGGTAATACGTAGGGTGCAAGCGTTGTCCGGAATTATTGGGCGTAAAGAGCGTGTAGGCGGCCCGATTAGTCCGCTGTGAAAGTCCAGGGCTCAACCCTGGAATGCCGGTGGATACTGTCGGGCTAGAGTCCGGAAGGGGCGAGTGGAATTCCTGGTGTAGCGGTGAAATGCGCAGATATCAGGAGGAACACCAATGGCGAAGGCAGCTCGCTGGGACGTGACTGACGCTGAGACGCGAAAGCGTGGGGAGCAAACAGGATTAGATACCCTGGTAGTCCACGCTGTAAACGATGGCAACTAGATGTGGGGGGTGTCGACTCCCCCCGTGTCGAAGCTAACGCATTAAGTTGCCCGCCTGGGGAGTACGGCCGCAAGGCTAAAACTCAAAGGAATTGACGGGGGCCCGCACAAGCAGCGGAGCATGTGGTTTAATTCGACGCGACGCGAAGAACCTTACCTGGGCTTGACATGTGAGTGACCGGCGTGGAAACACGTCTTCCCTTCGGGGCACTTTCACAGGTGGTGCATGGCTGTCGTCAGCTCGTGTCGTGAGATGTTGGGTTAAGTCCCGCAACGAGCGCAACCCCCGTCGCATGTTGCCAGCATTTAGTTGGGGACTCATGCGAGACTGCCGGTGACAAACCGGAGGAAGGTGGGGATGACGTCAAGTCCTCATGCCCCTTATGTCCAGGGCTACACACGTGCTACATTGGCGCATACAGAGGGCTGCGATACCGCGAGGTGGAGCGAATCCCTTAAAGTGCGTCTCGGTTCGGATTGCAGGCTGAAATTCGCCTGCATGAAGGCGGAGTTGCTAGTAATCGCGGATCAGCATTGCCGCGGTGAATACGTTCCCGGGCCTTGTACACACCGCCCGTCACACCACGGGAGTGAGCAACACCCGAAGCCGGTGGCCTAACCCGCAAGGGAGGGAGCCGTCGA
Source organism: uncultured Solirubrobacteraceae bacterium (assembly GCA_963714285.1). Classification (GTDB taxonomy): domain Bacteria; phylum Actinomycetota; class Thermoleophilia; order Solirubrobacterales; family Solirubrobacteraceae; genus Palsa-744. The sequence goes on along the minus strand of CAVQNS010000004.1, from coordinate 587,654 downwards.
AGGTGGGGCTCGTGACTGGGGTGAAGTCGTAACAAGGTAGCCGTAGCGGAAGCTGCGGCTGGATCACCTCCTTTCTAGGGAGCACCTAGCGGTGCCCCGATCCAGGGTCCGTCGCAAGACAGGCTCGCGCGGCCGCCGAGCCCTCGAGGCATGGCGGTGTCCAAGCGGATCGGGCCTAGCATGTCGACCGAACCTGGCTGGATGGCTGCGCTGGAAGCGCCTCCTGTACTACTTCGGAGGCAGCGACCGGCAAGGCCGCAAACGACCCCAGCATGCTGTTGAGTTTTGAGAGACCGGCGTCCGCCGGTATCGCGTGGAGACGCCAGATATGGCGCGACCTAAATGCGCGGGACCGGCCGGCGTTATACGCCTCTCCACGGTCCTTGAAAACTGCACAGAAGCCACATCAGCCGCCATCGATAAGCGGCGGCTGAAAAACGGGTATCACCGGGCCCCGCAAGACCTCTCGGGTCGTGTTGGGCCAGATCACCGTCAAGATAGTAAGGGCACACGGTGGATGCCTTGGCACCAAGAGTCGATGAAGGGCGTGAACGGCTGCGATAAGCCACGGTTAGGCGCTGAATAGCCTTTGACCCGTGGATTCCCGAATGGGGAAACCCAGCGCTGGTAATGCGGCGTTATCCCCGGTTGAACACATAGACCGGGCGAAGACAAGCGGGGGAAGTGAAACATCTCAGTACCCCGAGGAAAGTAAATCAACAGAGACTCCCTGAGTAGTGGCGAGCGAAAAGGGATCAGCCCAAACCTGGCAGATGTAAGCGGACATGCGTTGTCTGTCAGGGGTTGTAGGGCGTTTGTTCCGAGTCGTGTCCGGCTCGGCAGGAGTTACAAAATTGTGTGGTAGTCGAAGCGTGTGGAACCGCGCACCATAGAGGGCAACCGTCCCGTAGACGAAACTGCATGATCTCCTGTCAGACGTTCCTGAGTAAGTCCGCACCCGTGAAACGCGGACTGAACCTGGGGGGACCACCCTCCAAGGCTAAGTACTCCTTGGTGACCGATAGCGGACTAGTACCGTGAGGGAAAGGTGAAAAGTACCCCGGAAGGGGAGTGAAATAGTACCTGAAACCGCGTGCCTACAAGCGGTGGGAGCAGGCTTGTCCTGTGACCGCGTGCTTTTTGCATAACGAGCCGGCGAGTTACTCGTCTGCGGCAAGGTTAAGCGATGAGCGGAGCCGTAGCGAAAGCGAGTCCTAATAGGGCGACATAGTCGTAGGCGGTATACCCGAAACTGAGCGAGCTACCCATGGGCAGGCTGAAGCGGGGGTAAGACCTCGTGGAGGGCCGAACCGACCTAGGTTGAAAACTGGGCGGATGACCTGTGGGTCGGAGTGAAAGGCTAATCAAGCTCAGTGATATCTGGTTCTCTCCGAAATATATTTAGGTATAGCCTCGGATAAATTGCGTGTTGGCCGTAGAGCACTGTTTGGATTAGGGGCCCTACCAGGTTACCGACTTCAGGCAAACTCCGAAGACCAATCACGTTTACTCCGGGAGTCAGTTGCTGGGGGATAAACTTCAGCGTCGAAAGGGAAACAGCCCAGACCGCCAGCTAAGGTCCCTAAGTACTAGCTAAGTGGGAAACGATGTTCGAGTGCATAGACAACCAGGAGGTTGGCTTAGAGGCAGCCATCCTTGAAAGAGTGCGTAACAGCTCACTGGTCAAGTGTTCGAGCGCGGACAATGTAACGGGGCTCAAGCTAGTCACCGAAGCTGCGGGTGCGTGAGATCTTCGGATCGATCGCGCGGTAGGAGAGCGTTCCCATGCCAGTAAAGCGGCGGCGTAAGCCAGCCGTGGAGGCCTGGGAAGTGAGAATGCCGGCATAAGTAACGAAAGAGGGGTGAGAATCCCCTCCACCGATTGCCCAAGGATTCCTGAGTAAAGTTCGTCTGCTCAGGGTTAGTCGGGACCTAAGGCGAGGCCGAAAGGCGTAGTCGATGGCCAACAGGTTGATATTCCTGTACCACGTCGCTTCCGTTTGACCGATGGGGGGACGAGGAAGGCTAAGGGAACCCAGGCGATGGTTGTCCTGGGGTAAGCATGTAGGGGTGGCCCATGTTAAATGCGGGGCCGCATAACCTGAGGTGCGATGCCAGCTGGCTTTAAGCCGGCGAGTCCCTGACGCCATACCTCCAAGAAAATCCTCTAGGGAGGAAGCGCGTGCCCGTACCAAAACCGACACAGGTGGGCAAGTAGAGAATACTAAGGTGATCGAGATAACCCTCGTTAAGGAACTCGGCAAAATCGCCCCGTAACTTCGGGATAAGGGGCGCCCCAGTAAGGTGAAGCTCCTCGCGAGTGGAGCCTGAGAGGGCCGCAGTGAATAGGCTGAAGCGACTGTTTACCAAAAACACAGGTCTCTGCTAAGTCGTAAGACGACGTATAGGGGCTGACGCCTGCCCGGTGCCGGAAGGTTACGTGGAGTTGTTAGGGCTTGACCCGAAGCAGCGAAGCTAAGCCCCGGTAAACGGCGGCCGTAACTATCAGTTGACCGAGGTAGTTGTAAAACTCGGCTATATGCTGGAACATCCGAGTATCCCGCACTACGAGTTCCGTCCCAAGTGGGCGGTACCGTGAAAATGTGTCGGGTGCGGACAATCAGCAGGAAAGACCGTGCATCGAGGCCATACCGGCCTCGCTCGGTAGCTTCTTGTCCGGGTTCGCGCTGGGTGAGGGAAGCTTCATGATTGTATGTCGCAAACGCGACGGACAGGCGCGAGGCTTCAAGATCTCAGCTGCCTTCAACGTCTCGCAACATGACCGCGTCCCGTTGGATCTCTTTCGGGAGATCCTCGGGTGTGGGTCACTGCGACAGGCAGGAAACGGTGGCTGGTATTGGGAGGTCAATCGACTTCCTGATCTCAACGACCGGATCGTGCCCTTCTTCGATCGGTTCCCGATCGTCGGAGTGAAGGCGGAGGACTATCGGCTTTGGAGGAGCTCAGTACTCCTTCTCTCAGCTGGTCGTCTGAGCGACCAGGACTACCGTCAGGTTCTTGCTCTCCGGGAACGGATGAACCGCGGCGGAAAGAGACGCTATCGGATGGACGGAATCCTCAGAGACTATACGCCGAGCCCATTGACCTAGAGCGGTTGTGGGATGAGATAGTCCGCTCTCATGGGCGACCATGAGAGTCCGTCAGAAATGAGCGGACCGCTCGAGCGAAGTGCTCGAGTAGTAACAGTCAGGAACGGTCCTAAGGTAGCGAAATTCCTTGTCGGGTAAGTTCCGACCTGCACGAATGGCGTAACGACTTCAGCGCTGTCTCAACGAGGAGCTCGGTGAAATTGCAGTCTCGGTGAAGATGCCGAGTACCCGCGGCTAGACGGAAAGACCCCGTGAACCTTTACTACAACCTGGTATTGGAGTTCGGTGCATTTCGCTCAGGATAGGTGGGAGGCTTTGAAGCGCTGGTTGCGGCCGGCGTGGAGCCAACCTTGAGATACCACCCTTGGTGTATTGGATTTCTAACAGCATTCCGTGAATCCGGGTGCTGGACAGTTCCAGGCGGGTAGTTTGACTGGGGCGGTCGCCTCCCAAAATGTAACGGAGGCGCACAAAGGTTCCCTCATCACGGTTGGAAATCGTGTGTAGAGCGTAAAGGTAGTAAGGGAGCTTGACTGCGAGACTGACAAGTCGAGCAGGTGCGAAAGCAGGTCTTAGTGATCCGGCGGTAGCAAGTGGAAGTGCCGTCGCTCAACGGATAAAAGGTACTCCGGGGATAACAGGCTTATCGGGCCCAAGAGTCCACATCGACGGCCCGGTTTGGCACCTCGATGTCGGCTCGTCGCATCCTGGGGGTGGAGTTGCTCCCAAGGGTTGGGCTGTTCGCCCATTAAAGCGGTACGCGAGCTGGGTTCAGAACGTCGTGAGACAGTTCGGTCCCTATCTGCCGTGGGCGTTGGAGAATTGAGAGGATTTGTCCCTAGTACGAGAGGACCGGGATGAACGCACCTCTGGTGTATCTGTTGTCCTGCCAAGGGCATAGCAGGCTAGCTACGTGTGGATCGGATAACCGCTGAAAGCATCTAAGCGGGAAGCCGGCCTCAAGATGAACTCTCCCATCCCCTAGAGGGAGTAAGACCCCTGGTAGACCACCAGGTTGATAGGCCGGATCTGGAAGGACGGTAACGTCTGAAGGAGACCGGTACTAATGGGTCGAGGGCTTGACGGATTTTTTCTTCACTCTCGCAAGGAGTGACGGTTTTACCCGCTGTGGCGCTGTGCAGTTTTGAAGGACCGTGGGAAGCGTGGTCTCTCGCCTTTTTCCGGTGGCCTTGGCGAGGGGGAAACACCTCTTCCCATTCCGAACAGAGCAGTTAAGCCCCTCAGCGCCGATGGTACTTGGCCCGCAAGGGCCTGGGAGAGTAGGACGCCGCCGGTTTTTTCGATAAGCGGGCCGCCTTCAGGCGGCCCGCTGTCATTTCGTCAAGGGAGCCGGCGGCTAGCGGTTGAACGCGCGAGAGCCGTGCAGTCCGTGCCCTGGACATCCGCGCGGCTCCCACGACTGCTGTATCGACCTCGCACCGTCTGAGCGGCTCACAGGGGAGACGCAGTGCTGCGGGGCATGACGCAGCTGCCCTGGCCGTCGCGGCGCCGACCCTCTGCGCAGCGCCGCTCGGTGCGGGTGCAACACGCGGCAAGGCTCGTTCTGGTCGACCTCCCAGTCGACGTCGTAGTCGTCCTCGAGCAACAGGAATGAGCGGGCCACGCGAACCGCACCGAGCGCGCGCTGCGCAAGCTTGGATCTGTTCGCTGGGGGGAACATGTGTTCGTAAGTTACGAGTCCAATCGGACGGATTCGCGACGAACGTGCGTGCGTGCCGAGCGTCGCGCCGACAAACGCCTCTATGAAGCGGTTTTCTGGCCAATAATCTGCAAGAGCTTTTGCAAATTCCTATACCCGGCCTGACTCAAGCGAAACCCATTGCGTCTGCAAGCAGGGGCCGGGGCGCATGCCGCGAACTGCACGGAGATGGCTGTTACGCTTGCCAAGCGTTCGAGCGGTGGGGCGGGTGGATCCTCGTTGACCAGCGGGCGGCGCCCAAAGCCAATGGAGAAGTTCGTCATCGAAGGCGGAGCGCCGCTGTCCGGCACGATGGTCCCGGCCGGGAACAAGAACGGCGCGCTGCCGATCCTCGCCGCGAGCGTCCTCACCGAGGACGAGGTGATCGTGCGCAACGTGCCCCGCATCCGCGACGTCGAGGCGATGCTCGAGATCCTCGTGGCGATCGGCGTGCACGTGAGCTGGCGCGCGCCGAACGAAGTCGCGCTGTGCGCAGCCGACGTACACGAGGTCGAGATCGACGCCGAGCTCGCGGAGTCGATTCGCGCGTCGTTCCTGCTCGCCGGGCCGCTGCTCAGCCGCTTCCGCCGCGCCGTGATGCCGCCGCCCGGCGGCGACGTGATCGGCCGCCGCCGCCTGGATCCGCACCTGGATGCGTTCCGCGCGATGGGGGCCGTAACCGACTGTGGGCACGAGATCGTGCTCAGCGCCCCGCGCGGGCTCAGGCCGACCGACGTGTTCATGGACGAGCCATCCGTGATGGCTACCGAGAACGCGCTGATGGCGGCCGCGCTCACACCCGGCACGACCGTCATCGGCAACGCCGCCTGCGAGCCGCACGTACAAGACCTGGCGCGCATGCTCGTGAAGATGGGCGCCGACATCCACGGCATCGGCTCCAACCTGATCACCGTCAACGGCACCGACAGTCTGCACGGCTGTGAGCACGACGTCGCGCCCGACCACATCGAGATCGGCAGCTTCATGGCGCTCGCCGGCGTCACCGGCGGAGAACTGACGATCAAGGACACCGTCCCCGGCGACCTGCGCATGATCAGGCTCGTGTTCGAACGCGTCGGGCTGCGCTCCGAGCTGCACGGCAACGACGTCGTCGTGCCCGGCGGGCAGAAGCTGGTGGTGCAGGCCGACGTCGGCGAGTACAAGAGCAAGATCCAGGACGGCCCTTGGCCGGCGTTCCCCGCCGATCTGACCTCGATCGCCGTCGCGCTCGCCACGCAGGCCGAGGGCTCGATCCTGATCCACGAGTGGATGTTCGAGAACCGCCTGATCTTCACCGACAAGCTGATCCTGATGGGCGCTGACATCGTCATGTGCGACCCGCACCGAGCGATCGTCACCGGTCCGCGGCGCCTGCGCGGCGCGCGCGTGGAGTCACCCGACATTCGCGCCGGCATGGCGATGCTGCTCGCAGCACTATGTGCCGAGGGACGCAGCGAGATCGGCAACATTCGCCAGATCGACCGCGGCTACGAGCGCATCGACGAGCGCCTGCGCGAGCTAGGCGCACGCATCGAGCGCGTGGCCACCGAGCCTGTCCACGCATAATCTCCGGGTCCTCATGATCCACCCGATCCCGAGCGGCACGCGCGACGTGCTTCCAGACGAGACGCGCGAGGTGCGCGCGATCACCGACACACTGCGCGGCGTGTTCGAGCGCCACGGCTACGGCGAGGTCTACACGCCGGCGCTCGAGTACGAGTCGGTGCTTGCGCGCGCAGACATGGCCGAAGCGAAGCCCGCCTACCGCGTGTTCGACGAGTCCGGAGCGCTGCTGGTGCTGCGCTCGGACATGACCGTGCCGATCGCGCGCGTGGTCGCCACGCGCTACGCCTCGAGCGAGCCGCCGCTGCGCTTCTGCTACTTCGCCCACTGCTACCGCGGCGTGCGACCGCAGCGCGGACAGCCGCGTGAGCTGCTGCAAGCGGGCATCGAGCTGATCGGCGCGCCCGCGCCGCAGGGAACGGCGGAGGCGCTGACCGTGCTGTGCCACGCGCTCGACGCCACCGGCCTCAAGGACTACCGCATCGGCCTTGGCGACGCCTCGTTGTTCCCCGCCCTGATGGCAAGCCTCGACGTTCCCGACACCGCGCGCGCCGGGCTGCTCGAGGCCCTCGTGCTGCGCGACTTCGTCGGGCTCGAAGCAGCGCTCAGCGCGTCGGGACTCGCCGCCGAGGCCGCCGCCCTGCTGCTCGAGGTGCCACAACGCCGCGGCGGCCCCGAGGTGCTGACAGACACGCCCGCGCCGGCCGACGCGGCCGTCATAGGCCTGCGGCGCGTGCACGAGCTGCTCGAGCCCGCCGTCGCCGAGCGTGTGATCTTCGATCTCGGGCTCGTGCGCAACATCGGCTACTACACAGGCGCCGTGTTCGACGTCTACGACCCCGCGCTCGGCGCCCCGATCGGCGGCGGCGGGCGCTACGACGAGCTCGTCGGGCGCTTCGGGCGCGGCCTTCCCGCCGTCGGCTTCGCGCTCGGCATCGACCGGCTCCACATCGCCCTCGCCGGAGAGGAGCGCGGCACCGGCGCGCTGCTGGCCGGCGCCGCCGACGGGCTCGCACCGTGACCCCGATAAACGGCCTCACGATCGCGGTGCCGCGCGGTGCGCTGTTCGACGGCACCGTTGAGGTGCTCGCAGCGCTCGGGCTCGACACCGACGAGCTGCGCTCGAACGACCGCAAGCTGCTGTTCGAGGACATCGGGATCATCACCATGCGCCCAACCGACGTGCCCACCTATGTCGAGGCCGGCGCGGCCGACCTCGGCGTCACCGGCAAGGACGTGCTGCTCGAGCAAGCCGCGCAGCGCTCCGCCGAGGGCGGTCGCGACGTCTACGAGCTGCTCGACCTCGGCTTCGGGCGCTGCACGATGGTGCTCGCCAGCAAGGCCGGTCCCGACCCCGCGCACGAGGCGCTGCGCCGCCTCGGCGTAATGCGCGTCGCCACCAAGTACCCGCGCATCGCCGCCCGCCACCTCGAAGAGACCGGCAGGCAAGCCGAGATCGTCGAGGTCAAAGGCTCCGTCGAGCTCGCGCCGCTGACCGGAATGGTCGAGGCGATCATCGACCTCACCGCCACCGGCACGACGCTGCGCGAGAACAACCTCGTGATTCGCGAGGAGATCGTCGGCTGCACCGCCAGGCTGATCGCCAACCCCGTCTCGCACAAGCTCAAGGCCACAGCCATCGACGAGCTGCTCGAGCAGCTGCGCGGGCTCCAGGCAAGCGGGCGCGGTCGCGGCGCACCCGCATCGTCCCCGGAGGGGGACCCCGCCTGAGCATGCAGATCGAGCGCCTGAACGCGGAGCAGGTGGCCGGGCTCGGCGGTCCCGACGGCGCCGCCGCGCGCGTGCGCTCGCTCGCGCCCGACGGCGCCTCCGTTGCCGAGCCCGTGCGCGAGATCATCGCCGGCGTGCGCTCCGGCGGCGACGCCGCGGTGCTCGACTACACGCGTCGTTTCGACACCGAAGGCAATGAGCCACGGCCGCTGCTCGTGGCAGCCGAGGAGCTCGACGAGGCGATCAAACGACTGCCGCTCGAGCTGATCGCCGGGTTGCAGGTGGCGATCATCAACGTCGCGCTCGTCGCCGACGCCGGCGTCGGGCGCGACGTTGCCGTCGAGTTGCCCCAAGGGCAGCGCATCGTGCTGCGCGAGCTGCCCGTCAGCTCCGCCGCCGTGTACGTCCCCGGCGGACGCGCGGCCTATCCCAGCACCGTCGTCATGGGCGTCGTCACTGCGCGCTCCGCCGGCGTCGTTGACGTCGCCGTCTGCGCGCCGCCAGGCCCCGACGGGCAGATCGACCCCGTGATCCTCGGCACCTGCCGGCTGTGCGGCGTGCAGCGCGTGTACCGCATGGGCGGCGCGCAGGCGATCGCCGCGCTCGCCTACGGCACCAGCACCGTCGATCGCGTCGAGGTGATCGTCGGCCCCGGCAACCTCTACGTGCAGGAGGCCAAGCACCAGCTCTCAGCGACTGTCGGCATCGACGGCTTCGCCGGCCCCAGCGACCTGCTCGTCGCACTTGGCGCGCATTGCGGCGAGCACGAGCTGCGGCTCGCCGCGCTGGACATGCTCGCCCAAGCCGAGCACGGCGAAGGCAGCCTCGTGGCCGCGGTCTCGCCCGCCGAAGCGGTGGGCGATGCGCTCGCCGAAACTCTAAAGAACATGGTTGTTGAGCGCCCCACGGTGGGCGATGCCGCGTTCGCGATCGTCGCGGTCGCCGGCGCGCGCGAGGCGGCCGCCTTCGCCAACGCGTTCGCGCCCGAGCACCTGCAGCTGATCGGCGCCGACGTCGAAGCGCTCGCCCCGCAGATCCGCTGCGCCGGCTGCCTGTTCGTCGGCCTCGACAGCGCCACCGCGTTCGGCGACTACGTCGCCGGCTCCAACCACGTGCTGCCCACCAGCGGCGCCGCGCGCTTCGCCTCGACGCTCTCGCCACGCCATTTCCGCCGCACGATGTCCGAGGTGCACATCGGTGCCGGTGCCGCAAAGCTCGCCGCCGCCGGCGCACCGATCGCACGCGCAGAGGGCTTCGACGTGCACGCCGAGTCGATGGAGGCTCGCGTGCGCGAGAATCAACAGCTATGAGTCGCACCGCCACGATCGAGCGCACGACCGGCGAGACCGACGTCAGTCTGACGCTGACGCTCGACGGCAACGGAGCCGGCACCCGCACCACCGGCGTCGGCTTCCTCGACCACATGCTCGACCTGCTCGCCCGCCACGGGCACATCGACCTCGACGTCGCCGTCAGCGGCGACCTACAGACCGGCGCGCACCACACCGCCGAGGACACCGCGATCGTGCTCGGCCAAGCGCTCGACGCAGCGCTCGGCGACCGCGCCGGGATCGTCCGCTACGGCTCCGCCAGCGTGCCGATGGACGAGGCGCGCGCGAGCTGCGCGATCGACATCTCCGGGCGCCCGTTCACGCTGTTCGAAGCCGACCTGCCGCCCGGTGCCACCGGCGGCTTCGAGCACGAGCTCACCGAGGAGTTCTTCCGCGCGCTCGCCACCGCCGCCAAGCTCACCCTGCACCTGCGCGTCGAAGCAGGCACCAATGCCCACCACATGATCGAGGCCGCATTCAAGGCGTTTGCGCGGGCGCTGCGGCAAGCCGCCGCGATCGATCCGACCGAGACCGGCGTGCCCAGCACCAAGGGAACGCTCACCGCATGAGCCGGCCGACGAGCGTCGACATAGCCATCGTCGACTACGGCATGGGCAACCGCCGCTCGGTCGAGAAGGCGCTCGAGCACGTCGGCGCGCGCGTCAGTGTCACCCGCGATCACGAGCAGCTGCGGGCCGCCGCCGGGCTGATCGTGCCCGGTGTCGGTGCGTTCCCGCGCGCGCTGGAGCGTTTGCGCGCATTGGGACTGGACACGTTGCTGCGCGAGCGCATCGCCGCCAGGACACCGGTGCTCGGCATCTGCCTGGGGATGCAGATCGCGTTCGACTCCTCAACCGAGCTCGGCGGAGCCGAGGGTCTGGGCATCGTGCCCGGCGAGGTTCGCACCTTGGAGCACGGTGAGCTCAAGCTGCCGCACATCGGCTGGAACGAGGTGCGCTTCACGCGGTCGGATTCGCCGCTCGTCAACGATCTGCCAAGCAGCTGTGCCTTCTATCACGTGCACTCGCTTGCGCCAGTTCCAGCCGACGAGCGAGACATTCTCGGCGTCGCCGACTATGGCACCCCCTTCGTCAGCGCCGTGCAGCGCGGCTCTTTCTACGGCGTGCAGTTCCACCCCGAGAAGTCCTCCGCCGCCGGCCTGCGCCTGCTCGCCAACTTCGCGCGCATCTGCATCGCCGCGGACCCCGCTCACGCCTCTGCGCTCGCATCCGGCGAGCTGCCGTCAGCCGTCCGGTGAGGCTCTACCCCGCGATCGACATCCTCGGCGGCAACGCCGTGCGGCTCGTCAAGGGCGACTTCGATGCCAAGAAGGTCTACGACGAGGATCCGCTGTCAGCCGCCCGTTCATGGGTCGAGGACGGCGCCGAGTACCTGCACGTCGTCGACCTCGACGGCGCCAAGCGCGGTGAGCCGGTCAACCTCGAGCAGCTACGACGGCTGGCCAGCGAGTCGGGCGTGCCGGTGCAGTACGGCGGTGGGCTGCGCACCGCCAGAGCCGCCGCCGGCGCGCTCGCCGCCGGCGCTGCGCGCGTGATCCTCGGCACCGTCGCGTTCACCGATCCCGACGCGCTCAGCGAGATGCTCGATGCGCACGGGCACGAGCGGATCCTCGTCGGCATCGACGTGCGCGGCGGCTATGTCGCGACGCACGGCTGGCTCGAGCGCACCGACACGCTCGCGCGCGACGCGTTCGCCGAGCTGCGCCGGCGCGGCGTGCGCCACTTCGTCTTCACCAACATCGACCACGACGGCATGCTCGACGGCGCCAACCGCGAGGAGGTCGTCTCCGTCGCGCAGGCCGTGGGGGAGGGCAGCGTGATCTTCTCCGGCGGCATCGGCAAGCTCAGCGACCTGCAAGCGCTCGCGGAGTTGCGCAAGGAGCTCTCGCTCGAGGCGCTCACCGGTGTGATCGTCGGCACCGCCCTGTATGAGAAGCGCTTCACCGTCGCCGAAGCGAAGGCCGCGCTCGCCTGATCGCTACGGTGAACGCGTGCATTTCAAGCGCGTCATCCCCTGCTTGGACGTGGACGGCGGACGTGTCGTCAAGGGCGTCGAATTCGTCGACATCCGCGATGCCGGCGACCCCGTCGAGCTGGCAGCGCACTACGACCGTGAGGGCGCCGACGAGCTCGTGTTCCTCGACATCACCGCCACGCACGAGAAGCGCGAGACGATCGCCAAGCTCGCGCGCAGCACCGCCGACGAGGTGTTCGTCCCGTTCACCATCGGCGGCGGCATCCGCTCGATCGCCGACGCTCAAGCGGTGCTCGACGCCGGCGCCGACAAGGTCTCGGTCAACTCCGCCGCGCTGGCGCGCCCCGAGCTGCTGGACGAGCTCGCAGGCGTGTTCGGCGCGCAGTGCGTCGTGCTCGCAATCGACGCCAAGGCGCGGCCGGCCGGCCTGACGCTGACAGGCACCGCGAACGGCGGCGCGGGTTGGGAGGCATATCTCGCCGGCGGGCGCACGGCCACCGGCCGCGACGTCGTCCAGTGGGCGCGCGAGGCGGTGGAGCGCGGTGCAGGCGAGATCCTGCTGACGAGCATCGATCGCGACGGCACCAGCGACGGCTATGACCTGCCGCTCACGCGCGCGGTCAGCGACGCCGTCAGCGTTCCCGTGATCGCCTCCGGCGGCGCTGGCGAGCTCGAGCACTTGGCGCAGGCACTCGCCGCCGGCGCCGACGCAGTGCTGTGCGCGTCGATCTTCCACTACGGCCGCTACACGCTCGCCGAGGCCAAGGCGCATCTCGCCGCGGCTGGGATCCCCGTGCGCGTGACGTGACCGGAGAGGAGGTGACCGAAGCGCTTGCAACGCAGCCGGGCGGCCCCGCGCTGCTGGCGCTGAGCCGCGATCGCGAGGACCTCGCGCTCGTCGGCGGGGCCGTGCGCGATCTGCTGCTCGGTCGCACGCCAAGGGAGCTCGACGTGGTGGTCGCCGGCGACGCGCCGGCGCTCGCCGAGGAGCTCGCTTTGCTGCTCGGCGCCAGTGCCACTGCGCACGCGCGCTTCGGAACCGCCGTCGTGCAATGGGAGGACGGTCGCATCGACGTCGCCGCGCGCCGCTCCGAGTCCTACGAGGCGCCGGGCGCGCTCCCCCAGGTGCGCCCGGGCAGCCCCGAGGAGGATCTGCGTCGCCGGGACTTCACCGTCAACGCGATCGCCGTAGCGCTCGGAGGTGCGCGCGCCGGACATCTGAGCGGCGTCGAGCATGCGCTCGAGGACCTGCGCGCCGGACGCCTACGCGTCCTGCACGAGCAGAGCTTCAGCGACGATCCCACGCGTCTGCTGCGCCTCGCGCGCTATCAAGCGCGGCTCGATCTTCAGGTCGAGGTGCGCACCGCTGAGCTGGCCGCGCAGGCACTCGCCGCGGGCGCGCTCGCGACCGTGTCGCGGGCACGTGTCGGCGCTGAGCTACGACTCGCGCTCAAGGAAGATGATGCTCTCGGCGCGCTCGAGGCCCTAAGCGAGCTGGGCGTGCTGGGCGCGCTCGCATCGTCCCCGCAGGGGCAGCCGACCCTGCAGCTCGATGCGACGCTCGCGCGGCGCGCGCTCGCGTTGCTGCCCGAAGACGGCAGGCCCGACCTGCTGATGATGGCCGCGCTGCTGCTGGCGCTGACGTACAGCGGCGACGTCGATCCCGAGCCGGTCATGTTCGAGCTGCTGGATGGGCTCGAGTTCAGCGCCGGCGAGCGCGAGCGGATCATGCGCACCGCGCTCGTCGCGCCCGCGCTGTTCGACGAGATCGCGCAAGCGGCCAAGCCCTCGGAGCTGCACGAGGCGCTGTCCGCGCACACGCTCGAGGCCGTCGCGCTGGGCGCGGCGCTCAGCGGCGATGGCCCCGATGACCGCAGCAGCGAGGCCATCGACTGGTTCGCGCGCCTGCGCCACGTGCGCCTCGCGATCACCGGCGATGACCTGCGCGCCGCCGGCATCCCACCTGGGCCAGAGCTCGGCAGGCGCCTGGACGCCGCGCTCGCGCGCAAGCTCGACGGGGAGCTCGACGACGGACGCCAGGCCGAGCTGAGCGCAGCACTCGAGGCGCGGGTATGAGCGCCGGTGAGCTTACGCTCGAGCAGCTCATCGAGCTGCCAGGGAGCGGCCGTGCGCTGTTCACCACGCGCACCGATGGCAACCTCTCGACCAGCAGTGGCGCCGGTTGCGACAACGGCATGCAGCGGCGGGTGGAGCTCTGCGGGCGGCTCGGCCTGCCCTGGATCTGCTCGAGCCGCCAGGTGCACGGGACAGCGGTGCACGTGCTCGCGCGGCTCACCGGTGCCGGGGGAGAAGCGCTGCCGATCGATGCCGACGGCCACGCGACCACGGTGCGCCGGCTGGGCGTGATGGTGATGGCCGCCGACTGCCTGCCGGTCGCGCTCGGCTGCGACGGCGCGGTCGCGATGGTCCACGCCGGCTGGCGCGGGCTCTCCGCCGGAGTGCTCGAGCAGGGGGTGCGCACGCTGCGCCAGCTCGCCGGGAGCGAAGCGCCGGTCACAGCGGTGGTGGGACCGGGGGCCGGGGTCTGCTGCTACGAGGTCGGCCCCGAGGCGCACGATGCGCTCGGCGGCGCGCATGCGCTCGGCGGCGCGCATGCGGTTGGCGGCGCGCATGCGGTTGGCGGCACCCATGCGCGCGGCCGCCACGTCGACCTGCGCGCGATCGCGCGCGAGCGTCTGCTCGCCGCCGGCGTCGCAGCTGTCAATGACCTCGACCTCTGCACGATCTGTGACCCGCGCTTCTTCTCGCATCGGCGCGAAGGCATCCGCGCCGGCCGACAGGCAGGGATCGCATGGTTGAGCTGATCAGCGGCCTGCGCGCAGAGCTGATCCGCGCGAACATCGAGCGCGTGCGCGACGAGATCGCAGCAGCGCGCACGCGCGCACCGTCGCTCGCCCGCGCAGGCGCACAGGACGAGGTCGAGATCCTCGCCGCCACCAAGTACGTCGTGCCCCAGGATCTCCCCCTGCTCGCCGAAGCCGGCGTCCGCCTCGTCGGAGAGAACCGCGCGCAGGATCTGCACGAGAAGCTCGCCGCCCACGGCGAGCTGTTCGAGTGGGACTTCATCGGCCAGCTGCAGAGCCGGCGTGTGCGGATGATCGTGCCACACGTGCGCATGATCCATTCGCTCGCGTCGGAGTCGGCGCTGCGCGAGCTGGAGCGTCATCTGGGGCTCGCGCGACCTGGGCTTCGCATCCTGCTCGAGGTGAACGTCGCCCGCCAGCCGGGCAAGGCCGGGATCGCGCCCGAGAAGATCGAGGCGTTCATCGCGCGCTCGCCGGCGCCCGTCGTGGGCCTGATGACGATGCCGCCGCTCTCAGCACGACCCGACGACAGCCGCCGCTGGTTCTCCGCGCTGCGCGAGCTCGCCGCTGAGCACGAGCTCGAGCAGCTGTCGATGGGCACCTCGCAGGACTACGTCGTCGCGGTCGAAGAGGGCGCCACCGTCGTGCGAATCGGCACGAATCTCTATCATTGACGACCGGGGTCCAACGATCCGCCCGTCCACACCGCCTGTCGATGCGGATGGGAGTTACTAGGATCAGCAGGGAAACCGGCTCGCCGGGCGAACACGCACATACACCGATGGCTTTCCGCGACTCCTGGCACAGCGCACTCGTGTACTTCGGCCTCGCCGAGGAGTATCACGACGACTACGACGAAGGCGAGGAGGATGCGCCTGAGGCAGACCTCGAGGATCGCTATCGCGAGCGCCCGAACGTCCGCCGCCTGCGCCGCCGGCGCGACGAGTTCGACGACATCTTCGCCGACGACGAAGCCGGTGAGGCCGCCGGAGGCGCGCGCGCCCGCGCGGCGGGCGCGCGACAACCGTGCTCAAACCGGTCGCCAGCCGCGGCAACGGCGACGTGCGCGTGCATCTGGTGGTCCCGAAGTCGTTCAACGACGCGCAGCAGATCGCCGACAAGTTCAAGGACTCGATCCCCGTGATCCTCAACCTGCAAAGCTCGGACACCGACCTGTCCAAGCGCCTGATCGACTTCGCCTCCGGCCTCACCTACGCGCTCGACGGCGGCATGCAGCGGATCGCGGACAAGGTCTTCATGCTGACGCCCCGCAACGTCGAGATCTCCGCGGAGGAGCGAGCGCGCTTGATCGAGAAGGGCTTCTTCAACCAGTCCTAACCGAAGCGCCGTAATCTGGAGCTCTTATGGAGATCGGTCTCATCGGTTGCGGGAACATGGCCCGAGCGCTTGCGCGCGGATGGGGACGGCCGCTGCTGTATGCAGATCCGCTCGCTGAGCGCGCGCGCAGCCTTGCGGCCGAGGTCGGCGGCGAGGCGGTTGCGAGCAACGCGGAGCTCGCTGCACGCGCTGAGCTGCTGGTGCTCTGCCACAAGCCGGCGCAGCTCGCGCGGTAGCCAAGGAAATCGGCGCGGGCAGCACGCCCGTGGCGTCGATCCTCGCCGTCACGCCGCTGGCCGCCCTGCGCGATGCCTATCCGGGGCAGCGCCCGTGTACCGCTTCATTCCGTCGCTGCCCGTCGAGGTGCGCCAGGGCGCCGTCGTGCAGGCCGCCGGCCCCGGCAAACTCGACGGCGATGGCGCTGATGCCTCGGGCGCCAAGCTCGACGCACAGGTCGCAGAGCTGTTCGCGGAGCTCGGCACGCTGGTGGTGCTCGACGACGCGCTCGTCGACGTCGCCATGGGCCTGATGTCCTGTGCGCCCGCCTACGTGGCGCTGGTCGCCGAGGCGCAGGTGGATGCCGGTGTGCGCCGCGGGATCCCCGCCGCGCAGGGATCTCAGCTGGTGGTGCAGACGCTCGCCGGCACCGCCGAGCTGCTGCGCCGCCGCGACTACGACACGATGGCCGTGCGCCGCGAGGTCTCCTCGCCCGGCGGGTTGACAGCACGCGGCGTCGATGCGCTTGAGCGCGCCGGCCTGCGCAGGGCCTTCAGCGACGCGCTCGACGCCGTGCTTGGAGCCCGCCCCCGCAGCCAAGACCCGCCTACGATGATCGTTCTCGCCAGTGCGCGCACGGAGGTCGCCGGCTATCTGTCGACGCTGATCTACGTGTACACGCTGCTGATCATCGTCTACATCGTGATCCAGCTGCTGTTCTCGGCCGGCATACGCCCGCCCTACTCGCCCACCACCGACCGCGTGCTCGGCTTCCTGCGCGAGGTCGTCGAGCCGTTCCTGCGGATCTTTCGCCGCCTTGCACCTCAGCTCGGCGGCTTCGACCTGAGCCCGATGCTGGCGATCATCACGTTGTACATCGTGAACATCGTCGTCGTCCAGGGCCTCATCAGCTGAGCGCGCGATGCGTTTGACCGCATGGCTGCGGGTGGCGCTCGTGCTCGCGTGCGTCGTCGCAATCGATCAGTGGAGCAAGCACGCGATCGAACACTCGATCATCCCCGGCGAAGAACATCGCTTCCTGCCCGGCGTGCAGCTCGTCGACACGCGCAACCACGGCGTGGCGTTCGGCTTCCTCCCCGGCAACCATGTCGCGGTCACGGTCCTGATCGCGCTCGCGCTGATCGCACTGCTCGCGTATTTCGCGCACCACGCCGGACAGCGACTGATCTGGCTGCCCACGGGCATGATCGCGGGCGGCGCGCTCGGCAACGTGCTCGACCGCCTGCGTCACGGCTCGGTGACCGACTTCATCAAGCTGCCGCTCGGCTGGCCTCCATTCAACCTGGCGGACACATCGATCACGCTTGGGATCGCTGATCCTGTTCCTGGTGATCGACCAGCGCGCTCGCCACCCTGAGAGCTGATGGCCGACGCCGCCAAGCCAGGCGCGCACGCAGCCGCCCGGCCGCCCTTCACCATCGCCTACCAGGACGAGCACGTGATCGTCGTCGACAAGGCCCCTGGCGTCGTCGTGCACCCCGCGCGCGGACACCGCGAGGACACGCTCGCGCAGCTGCTCGAGCCGTTGCTGGGCGACGCCGGCGGAGACCCCGGCCGCCGCGGGATCGTGCACCGCCTGGACCGCGACACCTCGGGGCTGCTCGTGGTCGCGCGCACCGAGCAGGCGCTCACGCGCCTGCAGGCGGCGCTCGCGCAACGGCAGATCGAGCGCGAGTACCTCGCGCTGGTCGAGGGTCGTCCGCCCGCCCGCTCCGGCACGATCGAAGCGCCGATCGGGCGCGACCCGCGAATGCGCACGCGCATGGCCGTCGGCGGTTCGGGCCAGCGCGAGGCGCGCACCCATTTCACGCTCGAGCGCCCGCTGGCGGACACCTCGCTGCTGCGCCTGCGGCTGGAGACAGGCCGCACCCATCAGATTCGCGTGCACCTGCGGGCAATCGGGCACCCGGTGCTCGGCGACCCCGAGTACGGCAGCGCGGGTCGCCTGGGCCTGGAGCGCCAGTTCCTGCATGCGACCCGCCTTGCGTTCGCGCACCCGCTGAGCGGCGAGCGCATCGAGGTCAGCTCACCGCTGCCCGGCGACCTGCAGGCCGCGCTGGAGCGCGCCGAACGGGTATCCTGAGCGTCAAAGCAAGAAACCTCTACCCGCGTGGCAACGGATAGCGGCCCTGCCCAGATCCATGGCTGGAAGGCCAGGAGCTCTGGGTCCGCCCTCTGCATGCGGCAACCAAACCGTATTTCAACAAGGGAGTAGCCCGTGGCTGACGTAGGCATTGCGGAGCTGCTGGAGGCCGGCGTTCATTTCGGCCACCAGACGCGCCGCTGGAACCCCAAGATGCGCCGCTTCATCCATGGTGAGCGCGGTGGCATCTACATCATCGATCTGCTCAAGACGCAGGCGCTTTTGGCGCAGGCGCAGGAGTTCGCCGGCGAGCTCGCGCATCGCGGCGGCACAGTGCTGTTCGTCGGCACCAAGAAGCAGGCGCGCGACACGATCAAGGAGGTCGCCGAGTCCTCCGACATGCCGTACGTCAACCATCGCTGGCTCGGCGGGCTGCTGACGAACTTCCAGACGATCAGCCAGCGCATCCGCCGGCTGCACGACCTCGAACGCTTTGAGGCCGAGGGCCAGCTGGCGCTGCTGCCGACCCGCGAGCGGATGGCCGCGCAAGCGGATCTCGCGAAGCTCAGGGCGAACCTGGGCGGCGTCAAGAACATGCAGCGCGTGCCCGACGCGATGTTCGTGATCGACCTCAAAACCGAGGAGATCGCCGTCAAAGAGGCACGCCGGCTGCGGATCCCGATCATCGGCCTGGTCGACACCAACTGCGACCCCGACGGCATCGACTTCGTGGTGCCCGGCAACGACGACGCGATCCGCTCGTGCGCGCTGATCACGCAGGCGATCGGCCAGGTCGTGGCCGAGGGACACGGCGTGTTCCGCGCCCAGGAGGAAAAAGCGCGTCAAGAAGCTGAGGAACGAGCCAAAGCCGAGGCCGAAGCCCGCGCCAAGCGCGAAGCCGAGGAACAGGCCAAGCGCGAGGCCGAAGAGCAGGCCAAGAAAGAGGCTGCCGAGCGCGAGGCAGCGGCCCGCGCCGCAGCAGCAGCAGCGCAGGCCGCTCCCGCGGCCCCCCAGGCCGTCGCGCCAAAACAGGCCGCCGCAGCGCCGGCAGCGGGCGTGCCAGCGCAGGCGCCAGACGCAGCACCCGCTGCGGCGCCGGAGCCTGCCGCGGCGCCGCAGCCTGCTGCCGCGCCAGAGCCTGCTGCCGCGCCAGAGCCTGCTGCCGCGCCGGAGCAGACACCCGCGCCGGCGGCTGAGGCCGACCCGGCCGAGCAAGCTGCGACTGCAAGCGCGGCCGTCGACAGCGAGAAGACGACGACGGAGGCGAGCGCATCATGAGCACGGTCGAGATTGGCGCCAAAGACGTGAAGGCCCTGCGAGAGCGCACCGGCGCGGGCATGATGGACTGCAAGAAAGCGCTGACCGAGGCACAGGGCAACATCGACAAGGCGATTGAGATCCTGCGCGTCAAGCAGGGCAAGAAGATCCAGGACCTGGGCGAGCGCGCCGCGACCGAGGGCACCGTGCAGGCATATGTGCACGCGGGCTCGAAGGTCGGCGTGCTGATCGAGGTCGACTGCAACACCGACTTCGTCGCCAAGAACGACGACTTCGTGAGCTTCGCGCGCGAGGTCGCGATGCAGATCGCCGCAACCCCAACCGTGAGATACGTCAGCCGCGAGGACGTTCCCGCCGAGCAGCGCGAGGCGGAGGCACGCATCTACGAGCAGGAGGCAGCGGACAAGCCCGAGAACGTGCGCGAGAGAATCGTCTCGGGCAAGCTCGACTCGTGGCTCGCGACGATCGTGCTGCTCGAGCAGGAGATGCACAACCCGAAGTTCGAGGGCAAGACCGTGCAGCAGCTGCGCGACGAGCTGACGGCAACGACCGGCGAGAACGTCGTCATACGCCGCTTCGCCCGCTTCGCGATCGGTCAATAGCCCTCCTGGTGGGCATGGTGAGCGGATAGGCTGCCCGGCGATGGCCCCTGCCTTCAAGCGCATCCTGTTGAAGCTCTCCGGCGAGGCGCTGATGGGCGAGCTGGACTACGGCACCGATCCGGAGCGCGTGGCGGCGGTGGCGCGCCAGGTGACCGCGGTCCGCGACCAGGGCGTAGAGGTCGCGATCGTGGTCGGGGCGGGCAACATCTACCGCGGCATGCAGGGCGCGGCGGCGGGCATGGACCGCTCGACCGCCGACTACATGGGCATGCTGGCGACGGTGCTGAACGCGCTGCCGCTGCAGGACGCGCTCGAGAAGATCGGCACGAACACGCGCGTGCAGTCGGCGCTCAGCATCTCCGAGGTCGCCGAGCCGTATATCCGCAGGCGCGCGATGCGCCATCTGGAGAAGGGACGCGTGGTGATCTTCGCGGCCGGTACAGGCAACCCGTTCTTCACGACCGACACCGCGGCGGCGCTGCGCGCGGCGGAGATCCACGCGGAGATCATCCTGATGGCCAAGAACGGCGTCCAAGGCGTCTACACCGCCGACCCGGCGCTCGATCCGAGCGCGGAGTTCATCCCGGAGATCACGCACATGGAGGCGCTCGAGCGTCGGCTGCGGGTGATGGACTCTACGGCGCTGGCGCTGTGCATGGAGAACGGCATGCCGCTGAACGTGTTCAACATGGACGACGAAGCCAGCCTTGCGCAGATAATCTCAGGCGTGCGGGTGGGCACGCTTGTATCGACAGCCGGAGGAGAGGACGATGGCCGCTGAGAACCTGATCGACGAGCTGCTCGAGGACGCCGGCGAGCGCATGAGCAAATCGGTCGAGTCGGCCACGCACGAGTTCACGACGGTGCGCACAGGCCGCGCCAGCCCGTCACTGCTGGACCGCGTGATCGTCGACTACTACGGCGCGATGACGCCGTTGAACCAGCTCGCCACGATCTCGGTGCCGGAAGCGCGCCTGCTGAGCGTGCAGCCCTACGACAAATCGTCGATCAAGGCGATCGAGAAGGCGATCAACGAGTCCGACATCGGGCTGACGCCTTCCAACGACGGCAACATCGTGCGACTCGTGGTGCCCGAGCTGACCGAAGAGCGCCGCCGCGAGCTGGTGAAGATCGTGCGCAATCTCGCGGAGGAGGGGCGCGTGGCTGTGCGCAACGTGCGCCGCGACACGATGCAGCACCTGCGCGAGCTGAAGGCCGAGGGCGAAGCGTCCTCCGACGACGAGCACCGCGCGGAGGTCGAGCTGCAGAAGCTGACCGACGGGCGCATCGGTGACCTTGACGGCGTGCTCAAGGCCAAGGAAGAGGAGATCCTCGCAGTCTGATGCCAGCCGCCGGGGAACCCGTGGCGGCGCGCTACGTGGCGATCATCACCGACGGCAACGGCCGTTGGGCGCGAGCGCGCGGGCTGCCGGTCAACGAGGGGCACAGCGCGGGCGCCGACACGGTCAAGGCGCGCCTGCGCGACGCGGCCGAGCTGGGGGTCGAGGAGCTCACCGTGTACTCGTTCTCCACCGAGAACTGGTCGCGGCCGGCTACGGAGGTGCAGGGGCTGATGGAGATGTTCTCCGCGCGGATCGCCGGGGAGACACCGGAGTTGCACGAGGAAGGCGTGCGCATGCGCTTCATCGGCCGGCGCGAGGGGATCGGCGAGCGTCTGACCGAGCAGATGCGCTGGGCCGAAGAGCTGACGCGCGCGAACACCACGATCACGATGTTCGTCGCGTTCAACTACGGCGGGCGCGCCGAGATCATCGACGCCGCCCGCCGCTTCACGGGCGAGACCGAGGAGCAGTTCCGCGCGTGCCTGTATGCGCCCGAGATGCACGATCCTGACCTGATCATCCGCACGAGCGGCGAGCGGCGCCTGTCCAACTACCTGCTCTGGCAATCCGCGTACTCCGAGCTCGTGTTCCGCGAGGAGCTGTGGCCGGACTTCACGCGCGAGGCTCTGGAGCAGTCGCTGGCGGAGTACTCCGAGCGCCGGCGCCGGTTTGGTGGACGATGACGAGCACCGGTCGCTGATGTCCAGCGGGCCGCACACGCCGCACGGCGCGCGCGGCGCGCGCCCGCCTCAGCCCGCCACCCCCCGGCGGCGCGCCGGCCGACGCCGCTCCCGCCAGCGTGCTCGCGCCCGCGAGCCGCGCTCTGACCTGCGCGCGCGCGTGCTGGCGGCGCTTCCCGCGATTGCGGTGGCGCTGTTCCTGGTGATCGAAGGCGGCATCGTGTTCGCGGCCGGCCTGTTCGTGCTCGGCGCCGTATGCCTGCACGAGCTCTATGCGATGTACGACCGCGCGCAGCCGGCGCGTCTGGCAGGCTTCATCGCGCTCGCGGGGCTGCTCTTGGCTGCTCTGTACGGCGACCAGTTCCAGGTGCTGCTCGTCGCGGTGGCGGCACTGCCGCTCGTGTTCGGCTTGACGCTCCTGCAACCGCGTCCGTCGGTCGGGGCGATCGCGGTGACGCTGCTTGGCATCTACTGGATTGGGTTCGCGCTTGCGCACGCGGTGCTGCTGCGCGGCCTGCCGCATGGGGAAGCGATCGTGATCGACGTGCTCGTGGGCACGTTCCTCGGCGATACCGGCGCGTATCTCGGCGGACGCATGTTCGGGCGCCGGGCGCTTGCGCCGGGGATCTCTCCGAACAAGACCGTCGAGGGACTCGTGATCGGGATGCTCTTGGCCGTGCTGGGCGTGTGGATCGCCGGTCGCTACGAGGAATGGCTGCCGGGCACGCACGCGCTGGTACTCGGCCTGGGTGTCGCGCTGGCAGCGCCAGTCGGCGACCTGTTCGAGTCGTTTGTCAAGCGCGAGGCGGGCACAAAGGACTCGGGCGGGCTGTTCGGGGCGCACGGGGGCGCCCTGGATCGCCTCGATGCGGTGCTGTTCTCAGCGGTAGTGAGCTACTACGTCTGGGCCGCGTATGTGCATTGAGCCCCGCGGCGCAGGTGCACACGCGCTGCGCGCTGTTCGCGGATCGAGCTGCGGAGTCGCTGCGGCACGACCGGCGCCAGCCGAGTATTGTCGGCCTAGATGAACGCAGACGACGATCAGCGCGCGGACGATCTCGAGCGGGTGCTCGACGAAGGCGCGCTGCCGCGTGCGGCGAAGATGCTCGGCAAGTGGTCGAGCTCGCACGCGCAGGTTGCCCTCAAAGAGGTGCAGGCGCGCAGCGACGCACACCGCAGGAACGCTGCCAGCGGCAGCGAGAGCGCTGCCTCGCCGGACCTCTCGCAGTTCGCGCTGCGCGATCAAGAGCTGAGCTCGTTGCGCGAGACGCTCGTCGCCTGAGCTCTCCGGCCGGTGGTGCATGTCCGCCCGTAAGCGCCTGTTGATCCTCGGCTCGACGGGATCGATCGGGACGCAGGCGCTCGACGTCTGCGAACGCAGCGAGGAGCTCGAGATCGTCGGGCTCTCCGCCGGACGCTCGTGGGAGGCGCTGCTCGAGCAGGCACGCACGCATGATGTCAAGCGGATCGCGCTCGGCGACGCGCACGCGGCGGCACGCGCCTCGGAGGCATGGACCGACGGCGAGGTGCTGGCGGGGGCGGACGGCCTCGTGAAGCTCGTGGTCGAATCAGGCGCGGATCTGGTGCTGAACGCGCTCGTCGGCTCGGTCGGCCTCGGCCCGACCGTGGCGACGCTCGGCGAGGGCATCGACCTGGCGCTCGCGAACAAGGAGTCGCTGGTCGTAGGCGGCGAGCTCGTAACGGCGCTCGCCGAGGCCACCGGCGCACGGATCGTGCCGGTCGACTCCGAGCACACCGCACTTCACCAGTTGCTCGCGGGCCAGCCCCCGGGCTCGGTGCAGCGGCTGACGATCACCGCCAGCGGCGGCCCGTTTCGCGGGCGCAGCCGCGATCAGCTCGAGGATGTGACCGTCACGCAGGCGCTCGCGCATCCCACATGGGCGATGGGCGGCAAGATCACGATCGACTCGGCGACGCTGATGAACAAGGGCCTCGAGCTGATGGAGGCCCATCACCTGTTCGGCACGCCGTATGAGCGCCTCGACGTGATCGTGCACCCGCAGTCGCTGGTGCACGGAATCGTGCAGTTGGCCGACGGCGCGATGCTCGCGCATCTCGGGCCGCCGGACATGCGCATCGCGATCTCCTATGCGCTGCACGGCGGCGAGAGCGTGCAACTGCCGATCGCGGCGCTCGACCTGGCGGCGGTCGGCGAGCTGAGCTTCGAAGCGGTCGACCTCGATGCGTTCCCGTGCCTGCGGCTGGCGGGCGAGGCCGCGCGCGCGGCCGGCACGGCGCCGTGCGTGCTGAACGCGGCCAACGAGATCGCGGTGCACGCGTTCCTGGAGGGACGCCTGCGCTTCTTGGAGATCTCCGAGGTGATCGAGCGCACGCTGCTCGAGCTGGGCAGCGAGCCGGTACTGTCGTTCGAGTCGCTGTACGAGGCAGACCGGCAGGCGCGGGCGCTCGCGGGGGAGACGGTCGCGAGCCTGTCATAGGTCAGCCGCTCGACGGCGGCGCGGCTGAGGGCGAGCCGTCTGCGCCGCGCAAGCGCGCGTGCGAACCGCCGGGCTGGTCGGGCGCGCCTGCCAAACTGAGACGCATGGATTGGGTTATCGCGCTCGTCGGGTTCATGCTGCTGATCGTCCTGCACGAGCTCGGGCACTTCGCTGCGGCCAAGGCTGTGGGCATGCGCGTGGAGCGCTTCTCGCTGTTCTTCCCGCCGACGCTGCTTAGCGTGCGCAGAGGGGAGACCGAGTACGGGATCGGCGCGATCCCGCTCGGCGGCTACGTGAAGATCACCGGCATGAGCCCCGAAGAAATCGGTGGCCTCGAGCCGGACGTAGCGCGACGCGCCTACTACAACCAGGCTCCGTGGAAGCGGATCGTGGTGATCCTTGCGGGACCCGGCGTGAACCTGCTGATCGCGTTCGGGCTGTTCTGGGCGATCCTCGCCTCGGGCAGCCTCAACGGCGATTACACGCTTGAAAATCTCAACAGCTCGATCCACACGCTCGTGCCCAGCGCGTCGGTGGCGGCGATCGAGAAGGGCGCACCGGCCGAAGGCGTCCTGCGTCCTGGCGATCGCATCGTCAGCGTCGATCGGCGCCCCGCGAACGTCGACTCGATCATCAAGGCGGTAAACGCGCATCGCTGCGCGGGCACCCCGGTCGAAGGCTGCCTGGCAACGACGTCCGTGCAGCTGACGATCAGGCGCGCGGGACATGAGCAAACGGTCGCGATCCGCCCCCGCTACAACAAGGCTCTCAGGCGCATGCTGATCGGCTTCGACTTCGGCGCGGCCGTCAAACCGGTGGGCGTGCTCGCCGCTGCGGGGCTCGCCGGACGCGAGATGTGGACGACGACGACCACGATGATCACGAACATCGGCAAGGCGTTCACGAGCTCGAAGGTTCGCCACCAGTTGCACAGCGTCGTCGGGATCACCCAGATCGCCCACGAAAGCGTCGTCGCGGGCGCCGGCTACGCGCTCGTGTTCGCCGGGTTCATCTCGTTGATCCTGGCGGTCTTCAACCTATTCCCGTTCCTGCCGCTCGACGGCGGGCACATCCTGTGGTCGCTGGCCGAGAAGCTGCGCGGTCAGCGGATCTCGCTGGCCGCCATGTACCGCTTCAGCTCGGTCGGAATCGTTCTGCTGGCGTTCCTTGTGATCAACGGCATCAGCAACGACATCGGCCGCCTGGGGGGCTGACGCACACCCAGCTCTTGACCAGTGGGCCGACACGCTCGCCCTGCGCCGCGCCGAACAGCGACTCGAGCTCTGAGCGGCTGAGCAGCGCGATCGCTTCCCAGCCACCGGTGGCGCCGAGGCGCCAGTAGGGCCTGCGCAACCGCTCCGGCAGCCAATGGGCGCCGGGCAGCAGCGAGTGCGGCTCGATCGGGAACGAGCGCGCCGGCGTTTGCACGAACCAGCCGCGACCCACGCGGCGCAGCTCGGCGGCGAACGCGGCGCGGCGGGGCGGCGGCACGTGCTCGATCACGCTCGAGCAGTAGACGAGGTCGAACTCGTGATCGGCGAACGGCAGGCCTTCCGCGGCGTCGGCGCGCACGAGCGACCCAGGGTAGCTCGGGTGCTCGAGCAGGTCCACGCCGGTGATGTCCAGCTCAGGCTCGAGCGCGCGCAGGCCGTGCGCGCCGCAGCCGACGTCGAGCACGCGCGCGCCTGGCTGCAGCCGTGTGAGCGCGAAGAAGCGCTCGTGGCGGCGCGCGCGAGCACGGCTGGCCAGCGGCCCGGCGAGGCGCGCGAGCGGACCGTGTGCGGTGGCATAGACGTCGGGCATCGTAGAATCAGCCTATGGCCTCCAAGCGGCAGATCCACGTTGGTGCGGTTCCGATCGGCGGCGGCGCTCCCGTGGCGGTGCAGACGATGACCAAGACCGAGACCGCCAACCTGCAGGCGACGATGGCGCAGATCCGCACGGTTGCGGACGCGGGCGCGGACATCGTGCGCGTCGCGGTGCCGCGCGAGCAGGATGCAGAGGCGCTGAAGACGATCGTCGCGCAGTCGCCGATCCCGATCATCGCCGACATCCACTTCAACCACACGCTCGCGCTCAAGGCGATCGAAGCGGGCGCGCACTGCGTGCGCTTGAACCCGGGCAACATCGGCGGCCCGGAGAAGGTCGCCGAGGTGATCGCCTTGGCGAAGCTGCACGAGACGCCGCTGCGCGTCGGCGTCAACTCCGGCTCGCTGCCCAAGCACCTGCGCCAGCTCGAGTACGACAACCCGGTCGAGGCGCTGGTGACCGCCGCGATCGAGACGGTCGAGCTGATGGAGAGCCTCGACTTCGAGAACTTCAAGGTCTCGATGAAGTCGACGTCCGTGCCGAACACGATCGCCTCCAACCGGATGCTCGCCGAGAAGATCCCCTACCCGCTGCACCTGGGCGTTACCGAGGCCGGCACCAAGTGGTCAGGCTCGTTGAAGTCGGCGGTCGGCCTGGGCACGCTGCTCGCCGACGGGATCGGCGACACGATCCGTATCTCGCTGTCGACCTTCCATGCCGAGGAGGAGGTCAAGGTCGCGTGGGAGATCCTCAAGGCGCTGAAGCTGCGCGAGCGTGGCCCCGACCTGATCGCCTGTCCCACCTGCGGACGCCTGCAGTTCGACATGGACAGCGTCGTCGCCGAGGTCGAGCGGCGCCTGGAAGCTTACGAGGACCCGATCGAGGTCTCCGTGCTCGGCTGCGCGGTGAACGGCATCGGCGAGGCGCGCCACGCCGACTTCGGCATCACCGGCGCCAAAGACATGGGGATGATCTACTCCAAGGGCGAGCCGCTGAAGAAGGTGCCCACCGAGCAGCTCGTCGATGAGCTGTTCAAGGAGATCGACCGCTACTACGCCGCCGGTAAGACCGTCCAGCGCGACGAGGCGGCGGCGGCGGACGCGCGCGCATGGCTGGCCGCCAACGAGGACGCGACGGCGATGACGCCCGAGCGGATCGCCGCGCTGGAAGCAGCCGCGGCGCAGGAGGATGCCAGCGCCGGCGCGGTGCTCGAGTCGATGCTGGAGCCGGCGGGAGCCGCTGTCGGCTCGGCCCCGCCCGCGGTCGGCGGCCTCGACCCGGTTGTGCTCGACGAGGCCGTCTCGCCCGTGGCAGGGCGCCGCTTCAACAGGAGCTAGCTGTGACGGCTCGGCGGGCGACTCCGCGCGGAGGGAGCTGCGCGCACGCATCCGCGCGGAGCGCGCCCCGCGCGGAGCGCTCACATCGTGTGGGCCCGAGGGCGCTCAGCCGGCAGCGCTGAAGCGCTCCGCGATCTTGCCCCAGTCGACCACGTTCCACCACGCGTCGATGTAGTCGGGGCGGCGGTTCTGGTACTTGAGGTAGTAGGAGTGCTCCCATACGTCCACGCCGAGCAGCGGTGTCTTGCCGTCCGACAGGGGTGTGTCCTGGTTGGCGCTGGCGAGAACCGCCAGACCCGAGCCGTCGTGCACGAGCCACGACCAGCCGGAGCCGAACTGGTTGACGCCCGCTTCCTTGAGCTTGGCCCGGAAGTCCGAGAACGAGCCGAACGCCGAGCTGATCGCGTCGGCCAGCTCGCCGCTCGGCTCGCCGCCGCCGTCGGGGCTCATGCTCTCCCAGAACAGCGTGTGGTTGTAGTGGCCGCCGCCGTTGTTTTTGACGGCGCCCAGCTTACCCTCGGGCACCTGGCTGAGATCCTTGAGCACGTCCTCGATCGCCGCATCCGCCAGCGGCGTGCCCTTGAGCGCGGCGTTGACCTTGTCGACGTAGGCCTGGTGGTGCTTGTCGTGGTGGAATTCCATCGTCGCCTTGTCGATATGCGGCTCGAGCGCGTCGTAGGCGTAGGGAAGCGGTGGGACGGAGTAGGCCATGTTGAAGGCTCCTTTTCGGGTGTGCGTCGAAGTTCGGTCGGTGCTCGCTGTTCTATCAAAGGCGGGTAGCGCCGCTGGAAAGGGCCGCATGGCGGCGCCCGATGACGCGTACCCGCGACCGCCGTCGCGTACGCCGATCACCGGGAGATTAGGCTTACCGGATGACTCGGGTGCTCACCGGTCGCCCCGGTCGTCCAGCGGCCTCGACGCGCGCGGCCGCGCTCGAGCTGGCGCGCAAGCGCTTCCTGGCGTGCGAGCGCGTCGACGTGCAGGCGATCGCGCGAGAGCTTGGCCTCGCGCGCGCGACGATGCACCGCTGGTTTCAGACGCGCGAGCTGCTGCTCGGCGAGGTGCTGGGCACGCTCGCAGTGGAGCGCCTGACCGCTACGCGCCGGGAGGTGGCCGGCAATGGCGCGCCCGCGCTTGTCGAGACGCTCGACAGGTTCAACCGCGAGATCGCTCTCACGCCTGGGATGCGTGCGCTGCTCGCCCAGGAGCAGGAGCGAGCGCTGCGGATTCTCACCTCGAGCGTCGGGCACGTGCAGCCGCGAGTCGTGGCCTGCGCCACCTGCATCATCGAAGCAGAGGTACAGACGGGGCACTACGTCCCGACGATCCCACCGGATGTGCTCGCCTACGCGCTCGTGCGGCTCGGGGAGGCGTTTCTCTACAACGACGCGCTCGCGGGCATCCGGGGCGACACCGGGCGCCTGCGCCAGGTCGAGGCGGCGCTGCTCGGCGTGCACGAGCCGTAGGCATTCGCGGCTCGGCGCCCGCCGCGAGACCTGTGCGGGGCGCAGCATGCGGCCGTGGCCGGCCTGGGACGCGGCATGGATTAGGCTGCCGTTCCCATGACACGCATGTCTCAGTACCTGCTGCCCACCGAGAAGCAGCCGCCGGCCGACGCCGAGGCGATCTCGCACAAGCTGATGGTCAGAGCAGGGCTGATTCGCCAGATGGGCGCCGGCATGTGGACGTGGCTGCCGGCTGGCTGGCGGGTACACCAGCGCGCGGTGTCGATCATCCGCGAGGAGATGAGCGCGATCGGTGCGCAGGAGATGCTGATGCCGGTGCTGCAGCCGGCGGAGGTGTGGCGCAAGACCGGGCGCCTGGACATCGAGGCGCTGTTCAAGCTCAGCGATCGCAAGGGCTCCGAGCTGGTGCTTGCGATGACGCATGAGGAGGCGGTCACGTTTCACATGGCGCAGATCATCCGCTCCTACCGCGACCTGCCGCAGATCGTCTACCACTTCCAGGTCAAGGAGCGCGACGAGGCGCGCCCGCGCGCCGGGGTCCTGCGCACCCGAGAGTTCATCATGAAGGACTCCTACAGCTTCGATCGCGACCTGGCGGGCCTCGAGCAGAGCTACGAGCTGCACATCGGCGCCTACGACCGTATCTTCGAGCGCACCGGCCTGCGCTTCTACAAAGTCGAGGGCGCCGTGGGGATGATGGGCGGCGTCGGCGCACACGAGTACATGGCACCGTGCGCCGCCGGCGAGGACGAGATCGTGATGGGCCGCGGCTATGCGGCGAACGTCGAGGTCGCGGCCACGAGCGCGGACGTGGAGAAGGTGGGGGCGGAGTACTTCCGCGAGGGCGAGCAGCTGACGCGCGAGCCGGCGATCGAGGTCGGCAACATCTTCAAGCTCGGCACCCGCTACTCCGAGCCGCTTGGCGCCCGCTACCTCGACGAGACCGGCGCCGAGCTGCCGGTCTGGATGGCCTCCTACGGGATCGGGCCGGCGCGCATCGTCGCCGCCGCGGTCGAGCAGTTCTCCGACGCCCACGGCATCTCCTGGCCGCGCGCGCTGGCGCCGTTCGCCGTCGCGCTCGTCGCGCTTGGCAAGCCCGGCACGCCAGAGCGGGCGGCTGCCGACGCGCTGTACGAGACGCTCGTCGAGGGCGGCGTGGAGGCTCTCTACGACGACCGCGATCTCGGCCCGGGCGAGAAGTTCGCCGACGCCGAGCTGCTCGGCTGCCCGCTGCGCCTGACCGTCGGGCGCCGCTCGCTGGAGTCGGGCGAGATCGAGGTTCAGCTGCGCCGCGGTCGCGAGGCGGCTGCGCCGCTGTCGCTTGCAGGCGAGCCCACGCAGCTGCTGCGCGCGGTGGACGAGCTGTGGCAGAGCCTCCCCTAGGGGACGCGCCGCCGCGTTTGACGCTACGGCGCCTGTTCGGCCTCGACCGCTCCGGGCCGCCGCCACCGCAGACGCAGGCCGGCCAGCCGCTGCGACCGTGGACGCTGCCGAACGCGATCGGCTTCACGCGCCTGGCGCTGATACCGGCGTTCCTGGTCGTGGCGCTCTCGAGCAGCACGGGCAGCGGCGCGCCCGAGGCGGCGCTGTTCGGCGTGATCGGCTGGGGCGACTACGCCGACGGGATCGCAGCGCGCGTCAGCGGCCAGTACAGCCGGCTGGGCGCGCTGATGGATCCCGTCACCGACCGGCTGCTCGTGATCTCGGGCGTGGTTGTGAGCTGGCGATTTGAGCTGTTGCCGCGCTGGGCGCTCGCGGTGCTCGCCGTACGCGAGCTCTCGATGCTCGCGATCGGCCGCTACGGCCTGGCGCGCGGGGCGCAGCTGCGCATCAACTGGCCGGGGAGGCTCGCGGTCGCGCCGGTGATGGGCTCGTTCTTCTTCGCGATGGCGGGCCTTAGCGGCTTCGCCGACGTGCTGCTGTTCGTCGGCCTCGCGCTCGCGCTAAGCGCGACCGCGCTGTACCTGCGTACGGGGCTGCGCCAGCTGCGCGCCGAGCACCCGCGCTGAACGCCGGCCCGCAGCCCTCGCCCATAGTCTCAAGCTCAGCCTGACCTTTTGGGCTATACTGGCGCTTCTTGCCGGCTGGCGCCGGCATGCCATCAATCGACGTAGCACGGCGTGAGCCAGCGAGAGGAGAGCCCGATGGACGAGACGTTCCCCGACCTTGGCTCGTTGTCGGATGTCGAACTCAAAGACGTCATCCGCCAGCTGACCGAGGAGGAGACCGAGATCTCCTACAAGCGGCGGATCCTGCACGGCAAGATCGACATTCTCCGCGCGGAGCTGGTCAACCGCCTGCGCCACAAGCACGAGAACGGCGACATCGCGATCACCGGCGAGGACGTCCAGAAATTGACGGACATACTCGCCGGGCGATCTGAGACCGACCCGCAGCAGTAGACGGCGATGGCGCTGCACTGCACCGAGTGCGGCTTCCTCAACGACGAGGGCGCCAACTACTGCCAGCGCTGCGGCGCGCTGCTGCCGCACGCCGACAGTCCCGGCGGCACAGGAGCGGGCGGGGATCCGGTGACCGCGACCTACCGCATCGACGAGACAGGCGAGCTGGTGCCCGTCGAGATGGGGGAGGTGACCGCGCACGGACCCGCGCTGGTGATTCGCGCCGGCGGCGGACGCGTCGGCGAGAGCTTCGCGATCGACGGCGAGCGAATGAGCATCGGGCGCCGCCCCGAATGCGAGGTGTTCCTCGACGACGTCACCGTCTCGCGCGATCACGCGCTGCTGATCAAGCGCGGCGAGCAGTGGTACCTGGATGACTGCGGATCGCTCAACGGGACCTACGTCAACCGCTCGCGGATCGAGTCACATCGCCTGGAGGAGGGCGACGAGGTGCAGATCGGCAAGTACAAGCTGACCTTCCACGCGCGCTGATGGCCGCCCACGCGACACCCGCAGACGCGCTCGCCCCGGACGCGCTCGAGCTCGAGCTGGCGATGCAGGGTCCAGGCGAGGGCGCAGAGCTCACCAAGCGCCAGAAGTCGCTGACGATCGGCGCGGTCTGCAAGGCGCTCGCGCAGGAGTTCCCCGACATCTCTATCTCCAAGATCCGCTATCTCGAGGACCAGAAGCTGCTGACGCCACGGCGCACGCCCGGCGGCTACAGGCTCTACACGCAGGGCGACGTCGCGCGCCTGCGCACGATCCTGCGCATGCAGCGCGACGAGTTTCTGCCGCTGCGCGTGATCCGTCAGGAGCTCGCGGCAGGCCGCGGGGGGGAGGGCGTCGACACCCCGCCTGTCCCCGGCCGCGCCGGGCGTGAGGGCGCGCGCGCGTGGCGTCCGAGCGTGAGCGTGCGCCAGGGCGCGGGCGCGCTGTACTCGCTCGACGACGTGCTCGAGGAGACGAAGGCCGAGGCGAAGCTCGTGCGCGAGCTCGAAGAGTACGGCGTGGTCAAGGGCGAGATGCGCGGCGGCGTGCGCTACTTCGACGAGACCGAACGCGAGATCATCGCGGCGGTCGCCGAGCTCGCGCGCTACGGCGTCGGCGGGCGCAACCTCAGGGTGTTCCGCTCCTCGGCCGACCGCGAGGCCAGCCTCTTGCAGCAGATCCTCGCGCCCGCGCTACGCTCCCGCAACCCGGAGCGCCGCAAAGAGGCGGTCGACGCGCTCGAGAACCTCGCCGCCGTGGCCACCCACCTCAAGCACCTGCTGCTGATCCGCGATCTGCGCAAGATCATCCGCTGATGCGCGCCGGATCCGGGCGCGGGCGCCGATGAGCGACGCTCAGCTGCGCGCGCTGATCCGTGACATCCCCGACTTCCCGAAGCCGGGGATCGGCTTCAAGGACGTCACGCCGCTGATCGCCGACGCGGATGCGCTCGCGGAGACGGTGGCGCGCCTGGCCGAGTACGCACGACTGCTGGAGATCGACATCGTGATCGCCGCGGAGGCGCGCGGCTTTCTGCTGGGACCGGCGCTCGCGCTCGCGCTCGGCACGGGCTTCGCGCTCGCGCGCAAGCCCGGCAAGCTCCCATATGAGACGGTCAGCGCGGAATACCTGCTGGAGTACGGCGAGGGGACACTCGAGCTTCACACCGATGCGGTCGCGCCCGGCCGGCGCGTGCTGGTACATGACGACCTGCTCGCCACCGGCGGCACCGCGGCGACCCTGTGCGATCTCGTCGAGCAGCTCGGCGGCGAGGTCGCCGGCTGCGGCTTTCTGATCGAGCTCGCCTTTCTCGGCGGGCGCGAGCGGCTGGCCGGACGCGACGTGCACGCGCTGCTGACGTACGAGTCCTAGGCTGGCACTCGTGCCCACCGCGCGTCGCAGCCGCACGATCCCAGCGCCCGAGCAGCAGCTGTGGGATCTCCTGTGCGACCCCCATCACCTGCCGCGCTGGTGGCCGCGCGTGACGCGCGTGGAGGACGTCGAGGAGGACGCGTTCACAGAGGTGATGCGAACGCGCAAGGGAAAACTCGTGCGCGCGGACTTCAGCGTCCGCCGTGACGAGGCACAGCGCCGGCTGACATGGGTCCAGCGGATCGAAGGCACACCGTTTGCGAGCGTGCTCAAATCGGCTGAGACCGAGCTGCGGCTGTCGCCCCTCGCGAGCACCGCCGAGCAGGCCTTCGCAGACGGCGGCGAGCCGCGAACAGGCACACCCACGGCGGCCGCCTCCGGGACTGAGGTGACGCTCGAGCTGCGCCAGGAGATGGCCGTCGGTGCGGCGCGCTATAGCCCGTTTATGAGCCTCGCACCGCGTTTCGGCGGTCCGCTCGTGCGCCGCGCCGCGGCCGCCACGCTCGAGCAGGCACTCGACGGTCTCGAGCGGATCAGTGCCTGACGAGTCGCAGCGCACGCAGCGCGCTCCGCCGGCGATGCGCTGGTGGGGCTGGGGCGATCCAGCGCACCCGCCGGGGCTGCCGGCGCACGCGCTCGAGTTCCTGCGCGAGACGGTTGGTTTGGCCGCGCGCCCGCGTCCGGCCGTCGCGCTCGTAAGCGTGCGCCTGCCGGATGCCGCGATCTCACCCGCGACGCTCGCCGCACTGCGCGAGGTCGTCGGCTCCGAGCATGTCCGCGACGGGCACGCCGAGCGTGTGCTGCACGCGGCCGGCAAGGGCTACCCCGACCTCGTGCGCCTGCGCGCCGGCGAGCCCGAGGGTGCGCCTGACGCGGTGCTCTATCCGAGCGGGCACGATCAGCTGTGTGCGGTGCTGGAGCTGTGCGCCCGTAACTCGCTGGCGGTGGTGCCGTTCGGCGGCGGCACGAGCGTCGTCGGCGGCGTCGCGCCGCTACGCGCTCAGCACAGCGGCGTGCTGGCGCTCGACACGAGCCGCATGAGCGAGGTGCTCGATCTGGACGAGCGCTCGGCGACGGTCAAAGTGCAGGCCGGCATCCGCGCGCCGGCGCTCGAGCGCCATCTGGCCGCGCGCGGGCTTACGCTCGGGCACTTCCCGCAGTCGTTCGAGTACGTCTCGCTTGGCGGCTGTGCCGCCACGCGCTCGGCCGGGCAGGCTTCGACCGGCTACGGCGCGATCGAGAAGATCGTGCTCGGTCTGCGCCTCGCGGCGCCCGCGACGGAGATCGAGCTGCCGGCGATCCCCGCGAGCGCCGCAGGTCCGGGGCTGCGCCAGCTGCTGGTGGGCTCGGAGGGAACGCTCGGGGTGATCACAGAGCTCGCGCTGCGAGTCCGCCCGGCGCCACGCGAGCGTATCTACGAAGGCGTTTTCTTCGAGGACTTCTACGCGGGTCAAGAGGCGCTGCGGATACTCGCGCGCGAGCACGCGCTTCCCGATGTGGCACGTCTCTCAGACGAGCAGGAGACGCGCATGTCCTTGGCGCTTGCGGGCAGCGGCGGCGTCAAGGGCCGACTCGGGCATGCCTACCTGCGACTGCGCGGCTACCGCAGCGGCTGCATCGCGATCCTCGGCTTCGAGGGTCACGGCGAGGAGCTCGCGGACCGCCGCCGACGGGCGCTCGAGCTGGTGCGCGCGCACGGCGCTCTCGCCGTCGGGCGCTCGCCCGGCGAGGCATGGCTGAAGGGCCGCTTCGCGGCGCCCTATCTGCGCGATGAGCTGCTCACGCAGGGATTGATGGTTGAGACGCTCGAGACCGCCGCGCAGTGGTCTGATCTACCCGGCCTGCATCGCTCGGTGGGCGCGGTGATCGCGCGTGCGCTCGACGCTGCCGGTACGCCCGGCTTGGTCATGTGCCACCTCTCGCACGTGTACGAGACCGGCGCGTCGCTCTACTTCACGCTGATCGCGCGCCAGCGTGAAGGCGACGAGCTCGGCCAGTGGCGGGCGGTCAAGCAGGCCGCCGGTGACGCGATCATCGCGGGCGCCGGCACGATCACCCACCACCATGCGGTCGGGCGCGACCACGCGCGCTGGATGGAGGCCGAGCTCGGCGCCGGCGGCGTGGCGGCGCTGCAGGCACTGAAGTCCGAGCTCGATCCCGCGGGCATCATGAACCCCGGAAAGCTGCTCGCTCTCAGTGCAGGCTGAAGGGACCGCGCAGGATCACGGTGCCCGGGCGGGTGGGATGGGCGCTGGTTTCCTTCGTCAGTAGCACTTCGCGGAAGCCACCGGCGTTGCTCGGGAGCGGCGAGATGCCTTCGAGGCGGTGACTGGAGCCGACATCGGAGCTCTTCGTCAGCGGCTGGAAGCTCGTCGGTGAGTTGTACAGCCAGATCGCGTAGTAGAAGCCCTTGGCCTCGGGAAGTCTCTGGGCCTGGATGAAGAACGCGATCGTGGTGCCTTTGGAAAGCACGTAGGCGGTACCGGTGCTGGCGCTCTTCGGGCTGGCCGCCTTCAGCGCGATCTGGTTGTCAATCGTTGGACCGGCTTTGGTCGCTGTGCTCGCGGTGCTGACGGTCGTGCTCGTGCTGGCGCCCGATTTACCCGAGCCGGAGCCGCCGGTCAACAGCACGACTGCCGCGATCACAGCGACGACGAGCACAGCCAGCAGCACGATGCCACCGGTCCGTGAGCTCGACCGCGAGCGCGCCGCAGTTGCCGGCGTACCGCCGGACGCGATCGCTGCCGGCGAGGAGGAGGACGCCGAGGAGAGGTCAGCTACGCGTTGCGGGACGGGTGCGCCGGGCGCCGGCGCCGCGCCCGCCGGGATCTCAGGCAACTGCCCGCCCCCCAGCGCCGCGAGCTGGGTGGCGACGTCGGTGGCCCAGGACCGCGCCGGCTCGGTGCTACCGAGGTAGGTGCGCGTGCGCAGCCTCTCCGCTACCCCCGGCTGCTGGCCAAGCAGGTAGTCGCCGATCTCCAGGCGCCGCTCGGGTGTCAGCTCGCGCGCGCGGCGCGGTGCGAGCACCGCGAGCGCGGCATGCGCGCGGTCGTGCACGGCGAGCTCGCTGATGCCGAGCAACGTCGCGACCTCCGCGTAGCTCTTACGCTGGCGCAGCAGCAGGGAGAGCGCAGCGCGCTGGTCGGGTGGGAGCTCGTCCAATCGGCTCATGGTCTCGGAACGTCCGCCATGCTGGTGGTGGCCTCGCGGGCGAGTGACGGAAGGACCGTAGGCTATCGTGGCGCCGGGATGGGCACCGTGGACGTCGAGCAGATCAACGGGGCGATGAGGGGTTTCGATCGCCTTTACGGGTTGCGGCTGCTGGCGTGCTCGGACACCGAGGTTCGCGCCAGGATCACGGTGCGCGACGAGCTACAGCAGCCGGCTGGGCTGATCCACGGCGGCGTGTACGCCGCGATGGCCGAGTCGATGGCTTCGCTGGCGACCGCGCTCGCGGTCCACCAGCAGGGCGAGACGGCGGTGGGACTGTCGAACAACACGAGCTTCCTGCGACCGATCACCGACGGCGCCGTGCACGCCTGCGCCACGCGCGTGCATCGCGGCCGTACGACGTGGGTGTGGGACGTGCGCTTCAGCGATGACGCCGAGCACACGTGCGCGGTCACGCGCATGACGATCGCGGTGCGCCCCTTGCCAAACGGCGCGCCTCCCGCGATGGGAGCTTGAGCGCTAACCGAGCGGACGTAGCGGGGCGGGTACCTGGGAGGGCAACGGCGTTTCGCCGAAGCCGGTGTTCGGGAGTGCCCGCGGCAGCGGCGCTTCGGGCGCGCCGAGTGCGTTGATCGGCACGAGCGTGCGGGCGGCGGCCGCGGCGGTGCGAGCGTTGGTCGCGTAGACGTCGACGACGACGCCGCCCGTCGCCAGCACGATCGTCTCGCCTCCCTGGGCGAGCAGCGCTTCGATCCCCCTGATGCTCGTCCTTCTCCTCGGCGCTGAGCCACCGGGCAGGAAGCTGTTATCGGGTGAGGTCACGACCCGCAACGGCGGCACGCACGAGCCCTGCCCACCCGCGAGGCAGTTGCCGTACTGCACGGTGTAGGAGCCGCTTGGATCGTGCATGGCTTCGCTGACGGCCATGCCGTCGAACGATCGGCCCAGCCAGTAGACGGGGAACGGCGCCTCGACCAGGCCCTCGAGGATGTTGTGCGGGATCGGGCGGACCTGCAGCGTGTCCGAGCACGAGCACAGCGCGAGCACGCAGCTCGCGGCAGTGACCGACGCGCACACGGCGCGGTGCAGTGGACCTCGCGGGAGCGTGCGCCGCACGGGCGCTCAGCCGCGGTAGCGGTTGGTGATGGGCATGCGCCGGTCGCGCCCGAACGCGCGCGGGGTGATCTTGATCCCTGGCGGCGCCTGGCGGCGCTTGTACTCGGCGAGATCCACAAGTCGAATCGTGCGCTCTACGTCCGACGCGGGCAGGCCCTGCGCGATCAGCTGCTCGCTGCTCTGGTCGAGCTCCACGTAGCCCTCGAGGATCCGGTCGAGCACCTCGTAGGGTGGCAGCGAGTCCTCGTCGCGCTGATCGTGGCGAAGCTCAGCCGAAGGTGGGCGCTCGAGGATCGACGCGGGGATCGGGTGCTCCACGCCGATCGCGGCCTCAACGCCGGCAACCGCGCGCGGGGCGAGCACCCCGGCTGGTGAGTTGCGCCACCGGCACAGGCGGTACACGAGTGTCTTGGGCACGTCCTTGATGACGGCGAAGCCCCCGGCGAGATCGCCGTAGAGGGTGGTGTAGCCGACAGACATCTCGGACTTGTTGCCAGTCGTGAGCACCAGCCAGCCGAACTTGTTCGAGAGCGCCATCAGGAGGTTGCCGCGAATCCGCGCCTGCAGGTTCTCCTCGGTGATGTCCAGCTCGCGGCCGGCGAGCTCAGCCTGGAGGGTGGTCTCGTAGGCGCGCATGACAGGCTCGATATGCAGCTCGTGGCTGCGCAGCCCGAGCGCGGCGGCAAGCGCGCGCGCGTCGTCCTGGGTCGTGCTCGAGGAGTAGGGGGAAGGCATGATCGTGGCGCTGACGCGCGCCGGCCCGAGCGCATCGGCCGCCAGACAGGCGACGAGCGCGGAGTCGATCCCCCCGGAGACGC
Organism: uncultured Solirubrobacteraceae bacterium; assembly: GCA_963714285.1. GTDB lineage: Bacteria > Actinomycetota > Thermoleophilia > Solirubrobacterales > Solirubrobacteraceae > Palsa-744. The sequence continues at coordinate 549,401 of CAVQNS010000004.1, read as the reverse complement.
CGAGCACGACGTGCTCGAAGCCGTTCTTGTGGACGTAGTCACGCAAGCCGAGCGTCAGCGCGCAATAGATCTCGGCCTGAACAGGGGCAAGCGGCTCGTTAAGCGCTGGGCGGACCGCGACGCCGGCGGTGGAGGCGGCTGCCGGCGCACCCGCCAGCGCGGCCATCACCGCGACTCGGCGCTCGGAGCGCCGCGCAGCAGGACGCTGACTCGGGTCGCGCAGGCGCGCGGCCGCGGCCGCGTTGAGGTCGACGTCGCACACCAGCAGTTCCTCGCGGAATTGCGCGGCGCGCGCGATCGTCGCACCGGTGTGATCGATCACGCACGAGTGGCCATCGAACACGAGCTCGTCCTGACCACCGACTAGCCCGCAGAAGGCGACGCACGCCAGGTTGTCGCGGGCGCGCTGGGCAAACATGCGCTCGCGCTCGGAGCCCTTACCGGCGTGGTAGGGGGAGGCGGAGATGTTGAGGATCAGCGTGGCGCCCGCATGCGCCTCGTCGCTGGCCGGCGGCCCCGGCTCCCAGATGTCCTCGCAGATGGTCACACCGACGCGCTGGCGCCCGATGTCGATGACCGCACCGCCGGAGCCCGCCTGGAAGTAGCGCTGCTCGTCGAACACGCCGTAGTTCGGCAGGTAGACCTTGCGGTAGAGCGCGTGCACGGCGCCGTCGGCGAGCACGGCGGCGGCATTGAACACGTCCTCGGCGCGCTCGGGGAAGCCAACGATGGCGACGAGGCCCCGTGCTTCGGTCGCCAGCTCGCGCAGCGCGGCGGCGGCATCCGCGAGGAAGTGCTCCTTCAGCAGCAGATCCTCCGGCGGGTAGCCGGTGAGCGCCAGCTCGGGGAACAGCACCACCTCCGCGCCGGCGCCAGCGGCCGCGTGCATGCCAGCGCGGATGCGATCGGCGTTGGCGGCGATGTCACCGACGGTCGCGTTGATCTGGCACAAGGCGAGGCGCATGCGTCGGATCGTATCCGTGCCCCGCGCGCGAGCAGTGAGGCAGGCCCGGCCGCAGCGCGGCGTTTCGGATCTCAAGTGAGCGCGGTCAGACTGCCGATGCCATCAGCGTGCTACGTCGACGCTCGCTGCTGCGCCATCCTGGCGCGCTGATCCTGACAATGCTGGCCGCCACCGACCTTGCGTACCGGCTGCTGCTGCGCGAGTCGCTGCGTCGCGCGCTGGGCATGGAGCGCTAGCGCGAAGCTCGTCGTGGCGCCAGGCGACGCCGCTCAGCCGGCGGCTGGCTTGCTCACCGAGTTGTGCCCACCCGCTGTCTTCTTGGCGGGCGTGCGGGTGCCGCTGCCCGAGCGCTGGGCTTTGGCTTTGCGCGCTTGGCGCGCGGCGCGCGGACGCACACCGGCGGCGCGGGCGATCGCCGCGATCGCCCACTCCAGCTCGAGTGCGATCCCGTCGAGCTCCGGCAGCGCGTCGTAATCGCCGAGCAGCCCGAAGCCGAGGTGGCCGTCATAGCTCATGACCGCGATCCCAAGCGCCTGGCGCTGAGCAAGTGGCACGACCGGGTAGAGCACCCGCAGGCGCTGCCCGAGCAGGTACAGCGGGAACTGCGGCCCGGGCACGTTCGTGACGACGAGGTTGAAGAACGGCTGGCGCGCCTGCAGGCGCGCCGCCTGGCTGAGGATCGTGGGCGGAGCGAAGCCCGCGAGGTTCGTCAGCACCTGCGCACCCACTGCCTGGCCGCCCTTCTTCAGATCCTCCATCGCGGCGCTGATCTTGTGCAGGGACTCGGCGGGGTTCTCGACGCCCACCGGCAGCGGCGCCCACATCGCCGCGACCTGATTGCCGAGTGCGCCGCGCTGCTCCTTGGAGCGCACCGACACCGGCACCATCGCCTTGAGCACGAGTCCGTCCGTGTCGTGGTCGTGGCCGCGCAGGTAGCGACCCAGAGCGAGGCTCACGGACGCGAGCACGACATCGTTGAGCGTGCCTCCGAGCGAGTCCTTGATCGCCTTGAAGGTGCTCAGGTCAGCGTCCACGAACGTATAGCGCCGGTGCGGCCCGATGTCGACGTTGAACGGGCTGGGCGGCGCCGGCGCGCTGATGCCGGCGAGCGTCGTCGCGCCGATGCTGGCGAGACCGTCCTTGACCTGCGAGACGGCCCGTCTGGGGGCGCGCAGCAGCGCGCGCGCGCCGCGCGCCATCTCGGCGGGCACGGTCGAGCGTTCGATCAGCGCCTCGCCGAGCAGCTTGGCCTGCCCAGGCAGCGGCTTTGCGCTCCAAGCTTGGCCACCCGCGCTCGGCACAGGCTCGGGAGCGGTGTCGAACAGCACGGTCGTGATGTCGACCCCGGAGATGCCGTCGACGAGGGCGTGGTGCGTCTTGGCCACGAGCGCAAAGCGACCGCCGGACATGCTCTGCACCAGCCAGATTTCCCACAGCGGCTTGGACCGATCCAGGCGCTGGGAGAACAGGCGCCCGGCGAGTCGCTTGAGCGCGGCGTCGTCCGCCGGCTTCGGCAGCGCTGTGTGGCGGATGTGGTAACAGGGATTGAAGTGCGGGTCGTCGGTCCACACGGGTCGCCCTTGATCGAACGGGACGTAGGCCAAGCGCTGGCGGTAGCGCGGCACCAGATGCAGCCGGCCCTGCACGTGCTCGACGAGCTGCCGCAGCGTTGGGGCGGTGCCGTCGAAGACCATCACGGAGGCGACGTGCATGTGCGCGCTCGAGTGGTCCTCGAGATGCAGGAACGTCGAGTCCAGTGCTGTCAAGCGGTCGGGGTTGGCCATACAGCGATTGTCGCGGTTGCGGGAGCCCGCGTCAACGGCTTGGCGCAAACACGTGTGGCTCAATCGTACGTGTGGCTCAGTCGTCGCCTGAAGGCTCCCCGTGCATGTCGCTGAGCGCCACGCGCTCAGCGATGCGCAGCAGGCCCACGAGCCCGTGCGGGCGCACGTCGGCGCCGGAGCGCACCGCGACCGAGGAGCCGTGCGGCCCGAGCACCTCCACGATCGTGCAGACGTCGCCGATCTGGCAATCGTCTCCGAAGCGGCCTTCAAGCGCCTCCATCTGTTCTGCTACGACCGTTCCGATCTTCGTTGCGTCCAGCGACATGACGAGCTCCTGGGAGTAGGGGATACGAGCGGCGGGATCATCTCTGACGCGACACGCGCGCGATCTTTCCGCTGCATGGCACGCTAGCCTGACGGTGCATGGTGGAGGAGATCGAGCAGGCGCCACGGGCACGGCGCCACGCGCGCGGATGGGTTCCGGGGGCCGCGTGACCATTGCCTTCACATTCTGGAGCCAGCCGCAGGTCGTCACCGACAGCTGGGTCGAACTCGCCAGCACGATCACGCTGATCGCGTTCGTGATCGGGGCGTACAAGCACCTCGAATGCCACATGGACGGCTGCCACCGCCTCGGGCGCTTCCAGCATGGCCATTACAAGCTCTGCCATATCCACCATCCGGACGTTCCCAACGACGGCAAGGTCGGCCAGAAGGAGCTCGACGCCGTCACGACGAAGCTGGCCCGCGTCGCCCCGGTCGCGAAGGCTGAGCAGCACGCCCTCGCCAAGGCCGGCCCTCACAGCTAGCTTCCGCATCCGATTTCGTCGACGGCGCGCTTGAGCTAAAGCGGACGTGAGCGGATCACCGACGCCGGTAACCGCCGCCGATTCTTGCGCCCCGCCCAGCCGTCCAGGCTGAGCGGGGCGTTTCTGCGTTTCCTAGAAGCCGGAGCAGTGGACAGCTGCAACCGGTCGTCGCGAGCGTAGCCGACGACCAATCACGTGGCGTTGTGAGGCTCCGGTCGAGTCGCTTGGGACACGCCGACCGCCCGCGGCTTCGTGGTCGATCAGACCAAGCCGTGCCCGGACTGCGCTGAGCGCGGCGATCTCGACACGACCATCTCCCGGCCCGAGCTCAAGCGGCTTCTTGGCCTGTGCCAGCCGCGACCCTATTCGGCGAGGATGTTTTGTATGGCCTGCTGCATCAGCCCGATCACGCGATAGGGGTCGCCGACGTTATGACGCATCCTGATATTGGATGAATAGCGGACTTCACCCTGCTCGTCGGCTCCCTGCGGGGTGAGAATCTCGACGATCGTCATCACGGCGCCGACCTGCACATCCTGGTCGTCACCGTATGCCTGTTCCAGCGCCTCCATCTGTTCCGATGCGCAGTTCCCGAGTATTGAACCATCCAGCGCCATGTGATTTCCCCTCTGTTGAAACGTCTTCCAGCGCCCCGCATCCGTCGGCATACGTATCTTCGACACTATCCTCGGCTCGGCGGTGCGTGAAACAATGATTGAGCACACAGTGCAGGGACTCGATGGGGAGTGCATAAACAGACACAATCGCGGCTTTCCGGCTTCTGAAAGAACTTCTCTGACCTTTCGCAAATCCCCAAAAACCGCATTGGCGTGCCGAATTCACGGAAAACGGAGCAATACCGTGAATGCCCATATGTGACATGCGTCACACAGACATCATGTGGCCAGCTATCATCCGGTCGATTGTTCGAGTCACCGAGTCGTCTTCGTTAATGGAGGCGAGCGGGGGACCCACTGCCGGATCGCGAAAATTGCGAACCCGGATGGGGCGAATCCGCCACTGATGTGGCAGTAACGCCCGGCTGACACGCGTCCGTTCGCGTGCGCGGCCGGCCGTGAGCCCGACAGCTAACCCCGTAGGTGCAAACAAGGAGGTTTGTCAAAGCATGTACGTACCTGCGACGCCGCTGCCCGCGGCGCCACTGGTCCCGGTCGGTATCGCCTCGACCGCTCCGACGCCCACGACTCCGACGCCGGTGCACACTGCGTTGAAGGTTCGCGACTATCAGCTCAACGTCCTCGCCGACCATCGCGCAAGCGTCACCGGCACGCTGCTGGAGAACCGTCGCCCCGCTGTCGCCGGGCAGCTCGTGGCGCTGCAGGCGCTCGGCAGGCACGGCTGGCACATGCTCGCCCGAGCTCGCACCGGCGCGCGTGGTCGCTTCCGGCTCAACTACGCGCCGCGCCGACTCGGCAGCGAGTGGGTGCGTCTGCGCTTCGCCGGCAGCGCGACCGCGCTCGCCTCCCATCGCCGGCTCGGGCGGCTGAACGTCTTTCGCCTGGCGGAGGCGTCCTGGTACGGCGGTGGCGGCAGCCTCGCGTGCGGTGGATCGCTCACCAGCTCGACGATGGGCGTCGCCAACAAGACACTCCCGTGTGGCACGCTCATCACGATTCGCTACGGCGGGCACATGGTGCGGGTGCCCGTGATCGACCGCGGTCCCTACGTGGTCGGGCGCGAATTCGACCTCACCGAAGCGACCAAGGACGCGCTGGGGTTCGGTGGCGTCGGAGACGTGTGGAGCACGAGCTGAAATCTGCACGTTCGGCTGCAGGGTGGGCGTGCGCGTGCAGGGGTTGGTTTTCTGCCCCGCACTTCATTCAATCTCCTGAATGTCCATGACCGTGAAGGCATCGCGCACGCAGGTGTGGCTCGAGAGCCTGGGCGACTGGAGCTGGCCCGGCCAGGGCGGCGCGGCAGCCGAGTTCCTGCCGCCGCCCTGGGTGCCACGCTTCCCGCCCCGCAGGGAGACCACTTCAGCCGGGGCCGGAGCGCGGGCGCTGCCCCAGCCCGGACGCGCGCGAGCGCGCAGGCTGATCACGGGAACATTGCTGGGCGCGCTCGTGATCGTCTGCATCGCCCTTGCTCAGGGCGGCCAGCTGACGCTCACGGGCCTGATCGGCTCCCCCGGCGCGGTCGCGGTCGAACAGGAAGCAACCGCCGTCAGCTCCGCGCCCATCGACGAGTCGCTGCCGACGCTCGAGCCTGTCAGCGAGGACGCGGCGGGCAGCTCGATCCTCCGCGCCGACTACCCCTCCGCGGCGCTGCACGGCGAAGGCTCCTTTCTCGTCTACCTGCCTCCCGGCTACACCAGCACCACGCTGCACTATCCGGTCCTGTACATGCTGCCCGGCGACGACCAGTCGGATTCAGCGTTCCTGCAGGTCGGCGTGCAAGGCGAGCTCGATCAGCTGATCACCCGGCACGTGATCCCGCCGATGATCGCTGTGATGATCCAGGGGGGTCCAGGCGCCAACCTGTGGCGCAACCAGGGCGCTCTGGGCTACGAAAGCTACATCCTCGAAACGCAGGAGATGACCGACCGGATGCTGCCAACGGTGCCGGCGCGCGATGCCCGCGCTGTCGTTGGCGACTCGATGGGGGGCTATGGTGCGATGAACGTCGCGCTGTCCAATCCATACCGCTTCGGCGTCGTCGAGAGCTGGATCGGCTTCTTCAACGGTCTCGAAGGAGACCTGCGCAGTGACCAGCCGATCATCTCGCGGCTCGGCCTGCACGCGTTCGTCTACGGCGCAGAACAAGATCGCATCGCCAACCCAGCTGAGGATCTGCCGTTCGCTGCGGCGCTGCGAGCAGCCGGCGCGGACGCAGCCGGCGCGGTCTATCCAGGCGAACACAATCTCGAAACGGTCAAAGCGCATCTCCACGACATGCTCGTGTTCGCCGGGCGCGCGCTGCGTCGAGGCGATCCCGGCCGGGCGCAATCGCATCTGGCGCAGCCGCATGGCGCGAGCTGAGCGTCGAGCAGGCGACTCGAGCCTGCTCGACGTGCTGGGCGCAGCCTCGTGGGGCGCGGTCGCGCTCGGCGCGTCCGCGGGCGGAGCCGTTCGCAAACTGCGGATGATCAGCGTGCCAGTGCACCATGCTGGCCGCACAGCCAGTATCATTTGCGCCGCGTCCGTGGCACTATCTGGGGCGCGGTTGCAGCAACGATCAATCAGGGAGCCTCGATGGCGGCGGCTGGCAGCGATCTCGAGAGCGTCGAACTCACCGGGCGTGAGCACTGGCTCGACGGACCGCCGCATGAGCTGTTCAAGCAGCTGCGCAGCGGCTGCCCGATCCACTGGACCGAGAGCTTCGAGGATTTTCCCGACGAGGCGGGCTTCTGGTCGGTCACGACCGCCGAGGACATCCACGCGGTCAGCCGCGACTGGCGCACATACTCCTCCGAACAGGGGATAACAGCGGCGGGCGTGCTCCCGATCGAGCTCGTGCGCGCGATGTTCATCGGCATGGATCCGCCCAAGCACGACCGCTTGAAGGCGCTGTTCCAGGCGGGTTTCACGCCAAGGCGAATCGCCGCTCACGAGGATGCGATTCGGGCGATCGTGATCAAGGTGCTCGATCGCCTGCAGGGGCGGGAGCGCTGCGACCTGGTGGCCGAGGTCGCCCAGCCGGCGGTCGCGCGCGTGATCGGCAGCTTCATGGGCATCGCCGAGGAGGACGATGAGATCTGGGCTCGCCTGATGAACTCGACGCTCGGAGCCGGCGACCCGGATGTCAATCCCGATGGCATCGATGGCGCCCTGGAGAAAGACATCCCGGAGGTCTTCGAGCGCTGTGCACGGCTGATCGCCGAGCGGCGCGAGCGCCCCACAGACGATCTGACGAGCGTGCTGGTGCACGCCGTCCTCGACGGCGAGCAGCTCGAGGAACACGAGATCGTGATGGGCTTCTTCCTGCTGATGGCAGCCGGCAACGACAGCACCAAGGCCACCTTCTGCTCGGCGATGCGCGCGCTGATGGAAGACCGCGAGCAGATGCAGGCGCTGCTCGACGATCCATCGCTGATCTCGAGCGCGGTCGAGGAGGCGCTGCGGATGTTCCCGGCGTTCGCGCATTTCCGCCGTACCGCCACATGCGACACCGAGCTGCACGGCCGGAAGATCGGCAAGGGCGAGAAGGTCGTGCTCTGGTATGCCTCATCCAACCGTGACGAGACCCGCTACGAGGACCCAGACCGTTTCGATGTCCGCCGTAACCCCGAGCACCAGGCCTTCGGCGCCGGCGGCCGGCACTTCTGCCTCGGCACAGCGCTCGCTCGTCTGGAGCTACAGATAATGCTCGAGGAGACGCTGAAGCGCTTCCCGGAGATGCAGCTCGCCGGCGCTCCGACGTACGTCGAATCCCCCTTCATCAATCAGCTCAAGCTGCTCCCCGTCCGGCTCGCGGCCTAGCGTCGTGGGCCGGGCGGCCCTCTATGTCCAAGCTGAGGACCGAGCGCCTGCTGCTCCGCCCCTGGCGCGCCGAGGATCGCGAGCCGTTCGCCGCAATCGCCGTGACGCGCGCGGATCGCGGCGATCCTTGCAAGCGCGCGTTCCGGGTCGACCGGGATCTCCGCTAGCGCAGCGACCAGCTCGACAGCATCGTCGATGCTCGCGTGGCCGCGCAGCTCACCGCACCAGCGCTCCAGCCAGCGCAGCGTCCACACGTCGAACGTATCCGGACGCTGCTCGGCGACGAGCGGCAGGAAGCGCAGCGTCAGCCCGAGATCGAGCGGACGTGCGCGCTCGCTCGCGGCCACGCGCGCCAGCGCGATCGCGAAATCGAGCTCGCCGCGGGCGAGATGCGCTTCGAGCTCCCGAACCGGGCGGTATGGCCTCGACATACGAACGCATGTTCGCAGACGATCTTCGCGCGGTGGCGACGAGCGTCCGCGTGCATAAGCTCTGGGGGTGTGCGGGCGCTACACCAACACCGCCGGTCCCGAAGAGCTCAATGACCGCTTCAAAGTCCCGATCGCAAGCGATGCAGGAACCCGGCGCTTCAACATCGCGCCCACCGAGGAGGTGCTCGCGATCGTCGCGCCGCGCGGCGAGCGCGAAGCGCAGCTACTGCGCTGGGGGCTGATCCCGCCGTGGGCGAGCGACCTCAAGGGGGGCGCCAAGATGATCAACGCGAGGATCGAGTCGGTTGTTTCCAAGCCCGCCTTCCGGAACCTCGTCCCGAAGTCCTCGCGACGTGCGCTGCAACTCGCCGACGGCTACTTCGAGTGGCTGAAACCCGAGAAACGCAGCGAGCCCCGCCAACCGTTCTTCTTCCAAGTCGACGATGGCGTGCCGTTCGCGTTCGCCGCGCTGTGGACGCCCGCCAAGATCGAGGGCGATTGGGTGCACAGCATCACGCTGCTGACATGCGATTCCGCGCCCAACCGCGTCGCCGCGTCGATCCACAATCGCATGCCGGTGATCCTCGCCGACCGCGACGCCCAGCAGGCGTGGCTCGATCCGGCGCTCGGCACCGAGGAAGCGCTTGCGGTATGCGGGGCGCTGCCCAGCGAGCGCCTCTCAGCGCGCGCCGCCAACCCAGCTGTCAACAAGGCCGGGAATCTCGACGCCGAGGGGCCCGAGCTGCTGGTCGCGCGGTAGCTCAGGCGGTCAGCCAGCGGCGCGGGTTCTCGACGAAGATCGTCTGGAAGACCTCGTCGTCCATCACGCCCAGCTCCCGCAGCGCCGGCACGACCTCATCGAACACAAGCGTCATCGACCAGTTGCGAATCGCGCCGCTAGATTCGAACACCTCGCTGGCCTCCGGTGGAAACCAGTCGATCGACGCGCAGAAGTCCTGGGAGATCATCAGCCGCTCGGCATGGCCACGACGCAGCAGCTCCGCGGCTGTCGCATTGCGCTTGTCGATCGGCAGGTACATCTCCAGGCCATAGCGATCCAGCCCCACATACACGCCGCTGTCAATCAAGCCCTCGATGTACTCGACGTCCTCGCTGTCACCGCAGTGGGCGATCTGCACGCGCGAGAGCTCGACGCCCTCCTCCTTGAAGATCTCGACCTGGCGCGGGCCGGTGACCACCGCAGGCATCGAGTGCGCCATGATCGGCGCGCCGGTCTGCACGCTCGCACGCGCGACCGCGCGGTGGATCTTCTCGACGCTCTCGGTCACGCCCGCGGCATCCGCCGCGCACTTCAGGAACGCCGCCTTGATCTCGGTGCCCTGGATCCCGCGTTCGATGTCCTCAACGAAATGGTCGGCCATCACGTCGATGTCGCGATTGGCGAAGTAGTGGGGGAGATAGTCGTAGCTGTAGATGCCGGTGCAGGGCACGATCCGCACGCCGCTCTCGTCGGCTACGCGCTTCATGAAGCGCACGTCGCGCCCGCTGAACATCGCGGTCGGATCGACGATCGTCCGCACGCCATGGGCCTTGGCGCCGTTCACCGCCACCAGCGCGGCGTCGTGCTCGAGCTGCTCGTCATAGCGGCTCGGCCACTGCGCGGCCACGGCCTCGTCGCGAAAGCGCACGTGCTCGTGCACGAGCGTCAGTCCCAGCTCCTGTGCCTCCACTGCGCCCTGCACGGTCTCTACGCTCGGCATGTCTCCCTCCCTCCGGTGCCTCTGCAGCCTATCCTCAGCGCGCCCGCGCCGGGGTCGGTCGGGCTTCCTCAGGCGAGGTGCTTCGCGGCAATCAGCTCGATCGTGCCCTTCGTGCGGATCGTCATGGCGCCGAGCAGCCGTGCGAGCGAGGTCATGTCGAGCATTGAGTCCAGCACACCGCCGCTCGGCAGCCAGTAGAGCTCGCGACCGTCGAACACGAGCCCGTCGGTCTCGCCCGCCAGCGCCAGGGCATCCGAGCGCGCCTGCGGCAAGGGTGGCTCGGACAAGAACCCGACCTGCAGCTTGCCGGCGGAGCTGCGCAGGCGCTCCGCCTCGAACGGCGTCGCCGCGGCGATCGCCTGGACCTCAGCGGCAGTGCGCACGAAGGTCGGCACCGCATAGCCGAGCGACTTCGCAAGTCCCGCCTCGATCCGTGCTCTGAGATCCTCAGGCGGCCGTGCTTCACCGGCGAACACGACGTTGCCGCTCGCGCGGAACGTCGCCACGTCGGCGAAGCCCATCGCAGCGAAGTGCGTGCGCAGTTGATCGCTCGTGAGGCGGTGACCGCCGACGTTCATGCCGCGGAGGAACGCTGCGTACAACGACATGGGCAAACCCTAGCCACGGCGCCGGCCGCGCTTCTCGCGAGCGTCGCAAGCGACGGCCACCCGCTCACGCTGCTCGTCTGCTCCGCGCTCAGCTAGCCACATAGCTCCGCACTCGCGTAGCCTGGTGTCCTACCAGCTAACTCAGGAGGGATGCCGCATGCCCGACAAGCCGACCCTGTACGTGTGCCACCACGACGACAGCTGGCCGCCGCAGCATCCCTGCCGACTCGCGCAGCGCGCGCTGCACGACGCCGGCCACGAGTTCGAGAAGGTCGTCTACGGCAAAGGCAAACCGTTTGGCCTGTTCACCAGCGGCACGAGGCCCGAGCTCAAGGAGATCAGCGGCCAGGAGAAGCTGCCCGTGCTGAAGCTGGCGGATGGCAGCACCGTCAACGGCGGCGCCAGCATCGTCGCCTGGGCCAAGAGCAACGCGCCCGCGCAGGCTGCCGGCGTGGGCCAGCGGAGCGCGTAGGCGCAGCGCGCGTCAGGCGGCGGGCGAGGCCGCGAAGCGCTCGCCGAGGATCGCCGCGACGCGCGCGCGGTGACGTCCGGCGCCACCCAGCAGCGTCGCGTCGATCTGCGCGCGCTTGAACAGCCAGTGCACATCCGCCTCCCATGTGAAGCCGATGCCACCGTGCGCCTGGATCGCGCTCGCCGTCACCTCGCGGCCAGCGTCTGATGCGGCTGCCTTGGCCATCGCCGCCGCCTCCGCCAGGCCGTCCGGGTTCGCGTCCGCGCTCCACGCCGCGAACGCCGTCGTCGAGCGTGCCTTCTCCGTGTCGAGCAGCATCTGCGCGCAGCGGTGCGAAACCGCCTGGTAGGCGCCCACAGGCACGCCGAACTGCTTGCGGTCTTTCACATACGCCAACGTCATCTCCAGCGCGCGCTCCGATACCCCGACCAGCTCCGAGCTGACCGCCACGAGCGCGCGTCCAAGGCCCGGGCAGCCGTCCTCGAGCGACTCGCCGGCGCCGGCGGCCGCGCTGACCCTGGCAGCCGAGCGCGTCGGGTCGATCGCCGCGAGCTTGCTCACCTCAGCATCCTGCGCAGTCAACAGGCGGCCGCTGCCATCCTCTTCCACGAGCACGATCACATCCGCCTCCGCGCCGCTCACGACAAGCTCCGCCGTGCCGTCGAGCGCTCCTGACAGGGCGCCGATCGTCTCGCCCGATGCGAGGCCCGGCAGCCAGCGCTCGCGCTGCGCATCCGTGCCCGCCTGCTCGATCACGCACGCCGCCATCGCGCTCGCCAGGAACGGCACCGGCGCGACCACGCGGCCCAGCTCCTCGCACAGGATCGACAGCTCGATCGTGCCGAGGCCCTGGCCGCCGTGCTCCTCGGAGATCGCGATCCCCGGCCAGCCCAGCTCGCACAGCTCCCGCCACAGCGCCGCGTCCGTCGTGCACGCGGGCGGGTGGGACTCGATCATTTCGCGCACCCGCGCGAACGTCGCGCGCTCGGCCAGCAGGTCACGGGCGGTGCGCTGGATGTCGCGCTGGTCGTCTGTCAGGCCGAAATCCATGCGACTACGCCATCCCGCTCGCGGAGGCCGAAGGCCGGAGCCCATAAAAAGAAGTCATCACGCCGCCACCTTCAGGCGGGGGAGACCGAGCACGCGCTCGGCGACGATGTTCTTCAGCACCTCGGTCGTGCCGCCCTCGATCGTGTTGCCGCGCGCGCGCAGCAGCTCATAGCTCCAGGTGGTGCCCGTGATCAGCGCCTCCGGGCCGATCACGTCGACCGCCAGCTGCGTCGCGCGCTGGTTCGTATCCGACCACAGCCACTTCACCAGCGAGCCCTCAGGGCCAGGCTGGCCGTAGCGCTCGGCATCGGTCAGGCCCTTCCACGCCAGCAGGCGGATCGCCTCACAGCGACCGTGCAACTCCGCGATCTCCTCCGCGATGAGATTCCCACCCATCCCGTTCTCCAAAAGGCCCTTCTCCGCAGCCGCCGCGATGATGTCGTCCAGCAGCTGGCGCAAGCGGATCTGCAGCGCAAAGCCCAGGCCAGCGCGCTCGTTCATCAGCGTTGTCAGCGCAACCTTCCAGCCGTTGCCCACGCCGCCCACGACGTTCGCGTCGGGGATCCGCGCCTCCTCGATGAACAGCTCGTTGAACTCCGCCTCGCCGGTGATCTGGCGCAGCGGGCGCACCTGCACCGCCTCCTGGTCCATGTCCATCAAGAAGTACGTAAGGCCCTTATGCTTGGCGACCTCGCCGTCGGTGCGCGCCACGAGCATGCACCACTTCGAGTACTGCGCGCCGCTCGTCCACACCTTCTGGCCGGTCACGACCCACTCGTCGCCGTCCTTCACCGCACGTGTTTTCAGCGATGCGAGGTCGGAGCCCGCGTCCGGCTCGGAGAAGCCCTGGCACCAGATCTCCTCGCCAGAGAGGATCGGCGGCAGGTAGCGCTCCTTCTGCTCCGGCGTGCCCCACACCATCAACGTCGGGCCGCCCAGCAAAAGACCCAGCGTGTTCGCCGCGAACGGCACCCGCGCGCGGCCCAGCTCTTCGAAGTAGATCGCCGACTCGCTCTGCGAAGCACCGCGCCCGCCGTACTCCGTCGGCCACGCCGGCGCCGCCCAGCCCGCCTCGTACAGGTGGCGCTGCCAGTCGCGGCGATAGGCGAACTGCGCGTCCTCACCCGCGTCAGCCGGAGGCTTCTCGCCCGGCTGGTTCTCGGCCAGCCATGCGCGCAGATCGTCGCGGAACGCCGTCTCGCTGTCGCTGAACGTCAGGTCCATTTCCCTCGGCACGCAGATTACTGGAATCCCAGGATCCGGGGTTGACAGGTGGAGCCATGCTAGTCGGAGCCGCCGGATCGGGCGCTAGATTGCAGCGGTTATGCCCGGGACCTACTCTGAGCTGCGCGTGGCGCATCTGAACGCCGACGCCTTTGGAACCATGTGGCTATCGAGATGTCCGGAGGCTCGCCTGAACTCAGGCCGGGATCCGCTTGTGTATGGGTCCCTCCAGACCGCGGAGGTCGCGTTCTGGCGCTTTGCGCGCACTACGGGGTTTCCCGTCGCCGCAGCCTCGTAAGCTGGGAAAATGACGACGGTCCTAGCTGGTCTGCCCCCACAGGAGCGTCCGCGTGAGCGGCTGCTGCAGCATGGCCCGGAAGCTTTGAGCGAGCGTGAGCTGCTGGCGATCCTTCTGCGCAGCGGTCGCAAAGGGGAGAGCGCACTCGACCTGGCCACGTCGTTGCTGAGTGAATACGGCGCTCTTTCCGCACTTGCCTGCGCGCGACCCGAGGAGCTCGCTCAACGTTCGGGTGTCGGCGTGGCCAAGGCAGCGGCGATCGTCGCCGCGTTTCGGCTCGGCCAGCTCGCCGATGGCACGCCGGAAACGAGCATCTTGCGTAGCGCAGCGGACGTGGCCAGCAATGTGGGTGCGGAGTTGGCGCGCTTGCGTCGAGAGCGTGTGGTCGTCTTGGTTTGCAACAACAGAAATCGGGTCTTTCGAACGGTCGTGCTGACCGAAGGCTCGATCGACCGGTCGCCGCTTCCCGTCCGTGACATCCTCAACGCGGTGCTGCGCCACGACGGGCGCGCGTTTGCCGTGGCACACAACCACCCGTCGGGCGATCCGACACCGAGCGAGGCTGACCGGCGGGCAACCGTGGAACTGGCGGCGGCGGCCCAGGTCGTCGGGCTGCGCTTTCTGGATCATGTGGTCGTGGCGGGGGAGGATTGGCGGAGTGTGGCTATGTGAGATCCGCGAATGCCTCGTTGGGGGTAGTTTGACCCAGTGCTTGGATAAGTTTCCGACTATGCTCGAGGTGACACTCCACGATGAGTGTCATCCGAACCAAAGAGGCGGTCCGCTCCTGTTCGTTAAGCGGAGGAAGCCATATCTCAACGGAGAGGAAGTGCTCGGCATTGATTCGCTTTCGTCTTGCCATGCTCCCGCGGGTAGATTTTCCAATCTCGTTCCACAGTCGCGGTGATCGAGCAAGCGCCGAGAAGTAGTTCGGATCGAGAAGCTTGCGATCGGCGATGAAGATTGGATACTCGGCCGAGACGAATGTGCCTGCGAAGTCTTCGCCTACAACTGCCACCGCGCCCTCCCACCCCCCGAGACGACTGATCACGATGTCATCCTTTTCCAGACGGGCAAGCGATCGATACTTCGTATCTAGTCCACTGATTGTTCCTCGATCGATCAATCCGCGCCCAAAGCTGAAGACACCAGCTATGCGATAGATGCTATTGGGGTTGACCGGCTCATCCCGAACCGCCGGACGCATCATCTGACCAAGCGGGAGGCGTTGCCAGCCCATCTTGATCTTTTGTTCCTCGGAAAGCTCGTGGCGTACAGCAAGCTTCTCCTCGATCTCGCAAAGAGCTCGCATGACCCCTTCCTCGGTTTCCATTAGGTCGGCCAGGAGCTCTGTCGGCGGACGGTGGGCAAGGTCGTCAGGACCGTTGGGGTTGTGCAGATCGAGGTTGTAGCCGTTTGCCTCGATGTCCGCCATCGAGACACGCCAAGCGCGCTCGGTTTCTTTGCGGCCCTTCCGCGACCTACCTCCCCACCAAGCCTCGCAGTCAGCGAACTCTTCGAAGCGGACCGGTCGGGTCTTTGCGTAGCCCTTTCGTCCCTCGGGGGGAGGCAGCTCGTAGAACCAAACCTCCTTGGTCCGGCCGGTCTTCTCAAAGAACAGGATGTTTGTCGGAATGGTCGTGTAGGGAGCAAAGACGCCCTGCGGTAGTCTCAATATTGTGTGCAGGTTGCATTCTGTAAGTAGGCGTTCCTTAATCTTTGAGCCGACGCCACCTCCGAACAGAACTCCATTTGGCACAACGATCGTGCAGCGGCCGCCTCGGTCGAGCATGCGCTGTACGAGTTGGAGGAAAAGCCAGGCGGTCTCTGCGGTCCGTGTTCCCTCCGGGAAGTTCGCCTGAATCGCCTTCTCCTCTTCGCCGCCAAAGGGTGGGTTGGTCAGTACGACGTCGACCCGATCCGCTTTGCGAATCTCGGTGACCGGGCGTGCAAGGGCGTTGTCGCGGACGATGTGCGGCTGCTGGATCTCGTGCAGCAGCAGGTTCATCATTCCCAGCAGGTAGGGGAGGGGCTTCTTCTCGATGCCGCGAAGGTCGCCTTCGAGCGCGCGTACCTCCTCGACGCTGTCGAGCGTCGGCCTGAGATGCTCCAACGCCTCCACGAGGAAGCCACCCGTTCCACACGCCGGGTCAAGGATGCGCTCACCTAGGGTCGGGTTGACCTGCTCGACCATGAAGCGGATGACGGGGCGCGGGGTGTAGAACTCGCCGGAGTCACCGGCCGCGTCGCGCATCTCCCGCAGCATCGACTCGTAGAGGTGCGCCATCGTGTGGATGTCGTCCGAGGAGGCGAAGTTGACCTCGTCGATCTTGTTCAGGACATCGCGGAGCAGGTAGCCGGAGAGCATCCGGTTGAAGGTCTCCTTGAACACTGCCGCAAGGACATCGCGCGAGTCGTCCGGGCCGGTGCCCGTCAGATCGCGCAGATAGGGCAGCAGCTCGCCGTTGACGAAGTCGATCAACGCCTCGCCGGTGCGGCCGTCCACTCGATCGGCCGCCCAGTCCCGCCACCTGTATGGCTCGTCGATCGCAGGCCGGAAGCTTCTTCCCTCGACGATCTCCCGCCGCTGCTCGAGGCCATCGAATGCCTTGAGGAACAGGAGCCAGGCGAGCTGTGGTATCCGGTCAATGTCGCCGTTGAGACCCGCGTCCTTACGCATCGTGTCTCGCACGGTCTTGATGACGCCGCTGAGCTTGGCCTGCGGTGAGGTCGGTGGGACGGGCTTCGCGCGCTTGGGCATTCAAATCTCCTCGTTGGAGCGGACGAGCGCCCAGAAGTCGCGCAGGTCCATCATGGCGTGGTCGATCGTCTTGGCTTCCAGGTCCAGGTCGGCGGCCAGGATGGGGTAGGTCATGATCCAATCCGGCGGCGGATCGGGAATGTCTACAGGAAATTGGTGCGCGCCCCGGACGGCGAATACGTGCTTTACGCTTGCATGAAGCTCGCTCGTAGGCCGCAGACCATCCTCGACCAGCATCAACAGGTCGATGAGGTCTCTGGTGCGTGTGTTTGGCCGGTCACCGTACGTCTGGGTAAGCGCGTGCAGCTTCTCGGCGAAGTGCTGGTTGCGATCGATGACCTCGATGCTCACGGATGGGAGGCCGGCAAACGCGAGCACGCCTGGTAGGGGAAGGCGCTCCGTTCCTCCGATCTCCTCGGTACGGGCAACCACGTCGATCGTCACCTGAGCGAACTGGCGCCCCGCAAGGCGGGCTTCTACAGGAAAGCGCCAACCTGGCCGTCCTGCCGCATCGGCGGTCAGTGCTCGGGCGGATCGGAGCGCGAACTGAAACCAATCGCCGTGGGGATCGCGCCCGAGGACTTCGGCGAGCGCGGCTCGTAGCTGATCGGCGTCAGATGCCCGAACTCTCGTCGCGAGGTCGAGATCGCGGGTCGCCCGCGCACGATCGCGCCAGCGGATCTCCAGTGCCATGCCGCCCTTCAGAACCCAGTGGCCCCGCTGCGCGTCGTCCAGCCTGACCAGGATCCGTTCGGAGACGACGCGTCGCCGGAGCCGATTCAGGTCGATGCCGGCCTCTCTGGAGCTGGTTGCGAGACGTGTCTCGAGGCCCATCCGAAACGCCGCAGGGGTCCCGTAGTTCACAGCAGCCCGCCAAGCCGCAGCGCTCGCTCGATCCGCAGGGCGGCGCGGGGGCCGAGCTCTTCGGCTCGGGACATGAGGTCATTCCTCGTACCTGGCGTACGCTCGCAGGCCAGATGCACGGCGTCGGTGAACTGGTCGAGGTCAAGTGTCCCGGCGGCAACGTCGAGCAGCGTGCGAAGCGGCGTGGTGAGCCTGAATCCCTCGTATCGCCAGATGTCGCCATCTGACAGCGCTGTACGGTGGAGGCGTACGCCAGCAGGCGTCCGGGAGCGGAAGTTTGCCGGCACGGTCAGGTGGACGACGGCTGGGTTTGCGTCGCCGAGGGTGTGTACGGTGAGCGCCGTATCGCAAGACACGACGGCCCTGCCTCTACTCCACAGCGACCACCGCACGAGGTTGTCGTACTCGCCGACCGGCCATTCCGGCAGCCGGAACAGGCCACGATCCACCCTCAGCCAGTTGCCCCGATCTCGATGGAACTTCTGGGCCTGGTAGGAGTAGCCGACGGACAGTGCCTGGGAGGCCGTGAAATAACCCGACTGCTCCGCGGCCAGGGCGGCCAACCGTCGGCGTAGGTCTTGACGGTCGGCGGGCAAGACCAAATACTATATCATAACTTTAGTTTTACGTAACTACGTGATCGAGAACTAAAGTGATACTTGGGCATCACGCGGCGTAGAGCATCTCCTCCATTTCAGCGATCGCCGATCGCAGCTTCTCGCTTTCACCAAATCGACTCGCGATGTCCACGACACTACCGTGGCGATCGAGCGGTGGCACCTCGAGGACGCGGAGGTCATCGAGTTGTGAGATCCCGTGTTCTGCATACTTGTCGAGCAGGTCCTTGAGCACGGCTCGAGCCTCCGGCACAAAGACCTCGAAGAAGCTCTGCTGATCGGTCCGCAGGCGTCGCACTCGCTGGCCTCTTGTGATCGTCGGACCGTTCCATGCGATATGCACCAGCAAATCGACTGCATCCATGTCCTCAAGCCCCAACCGACCAGCGGCCTCCTCCAACGAGATGCCACGGGCGATCAAGGCTGAGACGACCTCTTCACGCCCGGGCTTCATGCGCCAAGCGTCGCGGAGCAGGCCAGCTGATGGGTACAGGCGTCGCACCTCGCTTGCCAGGTAGTCACTGTACTCGACCAACTGTAGGCGCCCGGTCTTGGAATCGGGCAGCTAGAAGCCCTCGGCCGCGACGTATGCCGTCGCACCCTCATCGACGTAAAACTTCCGCGCGCCCGCATCCTCGAGTCCATCCGGGTCGGCGTCGCCCGGCTGCCCGTCATAGGCTGGCTCGGGCTCAGCGACCTCGCTGCCACCGACGGTGTTGCCCTCCTTGTCGATCTCCTCGATGAGCGGCGGAGCCTCAGGAGGTCCGTCGAACGCGGGATCCGCGAACAGCGCGGTTGCACCCGAGTAATCGATGATCTCGAACGTCAACTTGTCCTCATCGGGGTACAGACGGGTGCCGCGCCCAATGATCTGCTTGAACTCGACGATCGATCCGATCGGCTTGAACAGCACGATGTTGCGCACAGTCGGGAGATCGACCCCGGTCGACAGCAGTTGCGCCGTGGTTGCGAGTACCGGCGTCTCCCGCTCCGGATCGGCGAAGTCGCCGAGATACAGCCTTCCCGCCTCGCCCTCGTCCGAGACGATGCGCACAGCGTAATCCGGATATTGACGCGCCACGTCGGTGTTGGCGTTGATGAGTGCTTGGCGCATCTGGCCGGCGTGCTCGGCGTCGACGCAAAAGACAATCGTCTTTGCCATGCGATCCGTGCCCTTCAGATACTCAGTGAGATGGCGGGCGGCAGCCTCGGTGCGGGTGAGCAGCGAGACGACCCGCTCGAAGTGCCGTGTCTCATAGAGGCCCTCGGGAATCTCGCGCCCGAAGCGATCCATCTGCCCGGGCTCCGGCGACCATCCGAAGGCATCTGGGCTGAGCACGACGCGCCGCACACGGTAAGGGGCGAGGAATCCATCCTCGATGCCCTGGGCAAGCGAATACGTGTAGACGGGCTCGCCGAAGTAGTTGTAGGTGTCGATGTTCGCGTCGCGCTTGGGCGTGGCAGTCATCCCGATCTGCACGGCGGGGGAGAAGTGTTCGAGGATGGCGTGCCAGTCGGACTCGCCGCGGGCGCTGCCCCGATGGCACTCATCGACGACGATCAGGTCGAAGTAGTCCGGTGGATAGTCACGGAACACCCCCAGCGTCTCACCGCTGTCGGCGAGAGTCTGATAGAGCGCAAAGTAGATCTCCCGTCCAGTCTTCGCCTCGCCACGGACCTTCCAGATCGCTTCGCCGAACACCGGCTGGAACTCCCGCGCAATCGGCTGATCCACGAGGATGTTACGGTCGGCCAGGTAGAGGATTCGGGGCTTGCGCTCCCCGCGCCAACCGCTGGACCAGAGCTTCCAGATGATCTGCAGCGCGAGGAATGTCTTGCCGGTGCCCGTCGCCAGCGTCAGCAGGATGCGGTCGCGGCGTTCGCTGAGGATGGCGTGCAGCGTGCGCTCGATCGCGACTCGCTGGTAGTAGCGCGGCTCCTTGACGCGCCCGTCGGCAAGCCGCAGGTCCCGATTGAACGGCAGCAGCAGCGTGTCCGCAACGGTGTCGTCCACGATGCCCTTCCAAGTTCGATAGCGCCGCCAGAGCTCATCAGGGGCGGGAAAGTCAGCGAGGTTTCGCTCGGTTCCCGAGTCGTAGTCGTGCTCGACAATTCCCTTGCCGTTCGTGGAGTAGACGAAGGGAAGATCCAGCATCTGCGCGTATCGCATGGCCTGCTGCAGTCCGTCGCCGGGACGTTTGTATTCGCGCTTGGCCTCCACAACCGCCACTGGGAAGCCCGTCTCTATCTCGAGAACGTAGTCGGCGCGAAGTGGCCTGTCGCGACGATGATCGCGGGCTCGCGGTCCGCGACGAGGAACGGGAACGATCTTGCCGTCGGTCACCGGGTACTGCTCAACAATGCGCCCAGTCCAACCCGAAGCTTCAAGGTGTGGAACAACATAGTCCCTGCACGTGTCCTTCTCAAGTGGGCTGGCCACGTCGATACCGTACCGACTCTCTCGGAATCATCGTAATAGCCGACCTTTCCGAGTACATCGATAACCTCCGCCGTGATCGCATGAATCTCCGCCGTGATCGCCGTTAGATTCGGACGAGATGCCAACCGCACCCTCTGAGCTGAGTACCGCCCATATCGATTGCGACGCCTTCTACGTCTCGATCGAGCTGCGCCGCCACCCCGAGCTGCGCGGCACGCCCGTCGTCGTCTCCGGCACGGGACCGCGAGCCGTCGTCACCACCGCGAGCTACGAGGCGCGCCGTCACGGCGTCGGCTCGGCGATGCCCGCCTCCCGCGCGCGGCGGCTGTGCCCCGACGCGGTGTTCCTGGCGCCCGACTTCGCGACCTACCGCGCCGCCTCCAAGCAGGTGATGGACCTCGTGCGCGCGCAAGTCGACCGTGTCGAGGTCGTCGGCCTCGACGAGGCGTACCTCGACATCTCAGGCCTGTACTCGCCACGGGCCGCGATGCGCCGGCTGCTCGTCGAGATCAAGGCCGCCACCGAGCTGACCTGCTCGGTGGGCATCGGCCCCAACAAGCTCGTCGCCAAGGTCGCATCCGACGCCGAGAAGCCCGCCGGCTTCGTCGTGCTCAGCCGCGAGCAGGCTTGTGAGCGCTTCGCCGCCTCGCCGCCCGCGCTCGTGCCGGGCATCGGCCCCAAGACCGCCGCCCGCCTCGCCGAGCTTGGGCTCTCCACGCTCGCAGATCTCGCAGCCGCGCCCGAGCGCCTGCTCGTCGCGCGCTTCGGGCCCAACCTCGGCCGCGAGCTCAGGCGTCGTGGGCGCTTCGAACATGATGGCGAGATCGGCGCCGCGCGCAAGGTCATCTCCGAGTCGCGCGAGCGAACATTCGACACCGACGTCAGCGACCCCACGCAGATGCGCGAGCACCTGTCGCTGATGGCCGAGGAGCTGTGCGGCGGGCTTGCCGCCAACGGGCGCCGCGGCCGCACGATCGGGATCAAGGTGCGCCTCGACGACTGGACGACCGTCACCCGCGCGCGCACCCTCGCCGAGCCCACCTGCGACGTGCAGCAGGTCAGCGAGGTCGCGCTGGCGCTGTTGCGCGATTACGCGCCCGCGCGACCCGTGCGCCTGCTCGGCGTGCGCGTCGCCGGCCTCGGCGCCGCAGCTCGGGCAGATGCCGGCGAGGGCGAGGGCGAGCGCGGCGTGGGAGACGCCGGGGCGTCCCGCAGAGCAGTACACAGCGCGGGCGGGGGAGAGCCCACTGACCAGCTCGCCCTGCCGGTATAGGATCGAGCGATGCGCGGGCGCGAGCGATGACCGGCGGGAGGCGATGAGCCTCGTCAACGTCGGAGAGGTAGAGCTCGACTACGAGCGCAGCGGGAGTGGACCGCCACTACTGATGATCATGGGGCGCAGCGGCACCTACGCGCACTGGGGCGAGCCGTTCCTTGAGCGGTTGCGCGGCGACTTCGAGCTGGTCCTCTACGACCACCGCGGCGTCGGCGCGAGCACATGCCTGCAAGGGCCGGTCACGATCCGCGAGATGGCCAAGGACGCCGCTGGGCTGCTCAGCGCGCTCGAGCTCGACTCCGCGCACGTGCTCGGCATCTCGATGGGCAGCATGATCGCCCAGGAGCTCGCGCTCGCCGAGCCGCAGCTGATCCGCACGCTGACGCTCGGCTGCACCTACTGTGGCGGTCCCGGCAGCGTCCACACAGCCGAGCACGTGCTGAAGAGCGTCGGAGAGGCGATCGCCTCGGGCGTCCGAGAGCGCGTGATCCGCGCCTCCTGGGAGGCCAACATCTCACCCCTGTTCGCCACCGACGGCGCCGCCTGGGCGAGCTTCCTGGAGATCAGCCTGCGCCGGCGCGTCTCGCTGGAGGTGATCGTCGCGCAGACACAGGCGTGCATCGCGCACGACACCTCCGCGCGCCTGCACGAGATCGCGCTGCCCACCCAGATCATCCACGGCACCGTCGATCAGGTGCTGCCGGTCCAGAACGGGCGCATGGTCGCCGAGCTGATCCCCGAATCAAGCCTCGAGCTGCTCGAGGACGTCGGGCACCTGTTCTTCTGGGAGCGCCCCAAGCACGCCGCCGAGCTGCTGCGGACGCACATCGCGGCCTACGCCTGAGCGTCGGCGCTCACCGCGGGCGCATCCCGCGAATCCTTTTCCCGTCCCGCGCCTCTTATTCGCACCGGTCTCCGGGCGCGCGGCGCCCGCCGGCGTTCGCGGACACGATCGAGACGGAGGACCGACCCATGCGCAGAGCACGCACCCATCTCAGGACCTATCTGGCCGCCGCCTGTGTGGCCGTCATAGCTATCGCTGCGCTCGCGCTTGCCGGGCGGGCGCTCGCGGCGCCGACCGTGCGCCTGAAGGCGCGGCCGGTGCCGATCGCGGGCTTTCCCGGCACCGGCGACATCCTTGGCGCTGGGACCGCTGCGCAAGCCGAATACACGATCGAAGGCAACGAATACTTCGGCTCGCCGCCGCCGATCATCGGTGTCAACTTCTATCTGCCCAGCGGCGCCAAGCTGCACCCACAAGGCTTTCCCACCTGTACCACCAGCGCGCTCGAACAGTTCGGGCCGATCCGCTGCCCGCATGGATCCGCAGCCGGACCGGTGGGCAAGGTGATCGGCTTCGTCACGTTCGGCGGGGAACGCGTTGAAGAGCAGGCCGAACTGTCCTCGTTCTACGCTCCCGGTGGCGGCATGGAGTTCCTAACGGACGGCCACTCGCCCGTGTCGCTGGAAATCCTCTCGAGCGCCCATTACATCAACCTCGACAGCGCCGGCGACAGCGGCCCGGAGCTGATCGCACAGGTGCCGCTGGTGGCGAGCGTGCCGGGGGCGCCATACGCGTCGGTGCGCTCGATCAGCCTCAAGGTCGGCTCGGCCTACCGCTCGCACGGGCACACGATCTACTACGGTCGAGTGCCGAGCAAATGTCCGAAGGGCGGTCTGCTGATGAAGACCGAAGTGATCTTCGCCGAAAACGGGGAACCGTCGCGCCCGCAAATCGTCGACGCTAGCTACGCGGCGCCCTGCCCCAAGCGCTGACGCATGAGCCCGACTGAGTTCACCTGGCCGACCGAGCGCATCGTGAGCGCCGCCCAGCGCGGTGACCGGCGGGCACTCGCCGCGCTCGTCTCCGGCTCGCACCCCAACGTGCGGCGCTTCGCGGGCACGATGTGCGCGAGCCCCGAGGACGCGGAGGACGCCGCCCAGGAGGCGCTGGTGGTGCTCTACCGCAAGATCGGCACGCTCCGTGTCGCCGCCGCCCTGGCCTCCTGGATGTTCCAGATCGTGCGCAACGAGTGCATTCGCCGGGCTCGTCGGGGATATACGGCGGGAGCGGGAGCGCTTGTCACAGAGCGCTCCGCCGAGGACTCCGCGCTTGCGCGCCTGGAGCTGGAGCGGATAGTCGCCGCGATCGCCTCGCTGCCCGACGAGCAGCGAGCTGTGCTCGTCCTACGCGACGTGCAGGGGTTCTCCGGGGCCGCGACCGCCCACGAG
Organism: uncultured Solirubrobacteraceae bacterium; assembly: GCA_963714285.1. GTDB lineage: Bacteria > Actinomycetota > Thermoleophilia > Solirubrobacterales > Solirubrobacteraceae > Palsa-744. Next base: position 525,411 of record CAVQNS010000004.1, on the reverse strand, counting down.
CTCGGCGTCAGCCGCGCGGCGATGAAGTCCCGACTGCATCGCGCACGCGCGGCGCTGCGTATTGAGCTCACAGGCCCGTGCGAAAGCCTGGGCAGGAACCACGGCAACTGAGGAGATCGCATGTCTGAGCAGGCCCCCGGTCCTTTCGCCAGCGCGAGCGTCGCCCGTCATCTCGTGCGCGGCTTCGTCGGCTTCGCGTTGATCGGCAGCGCCTTCGCGCTGGCCGCAGGCGGTACCCCAGTTGCACTGGCGCTGGTCGTGCCGGGCGCGCTTGCATTGCGCGGGTGCCCCACCTGCTGGCTCGTCGGGCTCGCGCAAACCGTCACCGCCGGGCGGCTCGAGCGCAGCTGCCGCGCCGGCCAGAGCGCTAGATTCGAGCAGCAATGCCGTCTCCGGAGCTCACAGTCCGACTCGAGGACGGCGTAGCTCTCTCCGGCGAGGTGTCCGGCGACGGCGCGCGCGTCCCGATCGTGCTGCTCCACGGCCTCACCGCCACCCGCCGCTACGTCGTGATGGGCTCCACCGTGCTGCAGCGCGCCGGCCACCGTGTGATCTCCTACGACGCGCGCGGCCACGGCCGCTCCACGGCGGCCTGCGATCGCGGCGACTACAGCTATCAGCGCCTCGCACAGGATCTCGCCGCGGTGCTCGAACAGCGTGGGATCGAGCGCGCGCTGCTGGCCGGCGCCTCGATGGGCGCGCACACCGCGGTGCGCTTCGCGCTCGCGCATCCCGAGCGCGTCACGGCGCTCGCGATCATCACGCCCGCGTTCGACCCTTCAGCGGATCAAACCGCGGGTCTCGCCGCCTGGGACGCGCTCGCCGACGGGCTGCGCGAGGGCGGCGTCGAGGGCTTCGTCAGCGCTTACGACCTGCAGGCCGTGCCGGAGTCCTTGCGCGCGAGCGTCGCCACGGTGCTGCGCCAGCGGCTGTCCGCGCACGAGCATCCGGACGCGGTTGCCGATGCGCTCGAAGTCGTCCCGCGCTCGCGCCCATTCGAAGACATCGAGCAGCTCGCCACGATCACGGCTCCGGCCGTCGTCGTCGCCAGCCGCGACGAGGCCGACCCCGGCCATCCGCTGGCTGTCGGCGAAAGCTACGCGCGCGCGATCCCAGGCGCGACGCTAGTCGTGGAGGACACAGTCGCCGACGGGCAGCCGCTCCGCTCGCCGATCGCCTGGCAGGGCGGGCAGCTCTCGCGGGTGCTCGCGGAGCTGGCAAGCCGCATTGGTACGTGATAGCGTACAATCGTATGCCAGTACGCGAATGGGACGGAGCGAGCTACGACCGCATCTCCGGAACGATGGAGGCGCTGGGGCTCCGCGTGCTCGAACGCCTGGAGCTGCGCGGCGATGAGACCGTGCTCGACGCCGGCTGCGGCTCGGGGCGCATCACCGAAGCGCTGATCGAGCGCCTGCCGCGCGGGCGGGTGATCGCGATCGACGAGTCGCAGTCGATGGTCGCCGCCGCGCGCGAGCGGCTCGGTCCCGACGTCGACGTGCGCGTGAGCGACCTGCTCGAGCTGGAGTTGCAGGAGCCCGTGGACGCGATCCTCTCGACCGCTACCTTTCACTGGATCGCAGACCACGAGCGGCTGTTCACGCGCCTGCGCGACGCGCTCGCGGCGGGCGGGCGCCTGGTTGCGCAGTGTGGGGGAGAGACCAACATCGACATCCTGCGCGGCAAAGCCAACCAGGTGCTCGCGCACGAGCCGTATGCGCAGCACTTTCGCGATTGGCAGCCGCCGTGGAACTACGCGGGCGCGGAGATCACGCATGAGCGCCTGCTCGCCGCCGGCTTCAGCGCCGCCGAGTGCTGGCTCGAGCCCGCCCCGCGCGAGCCCGAGGACCCGCGCGCGTTCCTCTCGACGATCGTGCTCGGACCCCACGTGCAGCAGACTGCCCGAGGCGCTGCGCGAGCCGTTCATGGACGACGTGCTGGCGATGCTCGGCGAGCCCGTGGTCGTCGACTACGTGCGCCTGAACATCGACGCGGTCGCCTAGCTCAGACGCCCGCCGATGCGGGCTCCTCGGCGACCGCCGCGCCGCTCAGCAAAGCCGCGTAGCGGCCACCCTGGGCCAGCAGCTCTCGATGCGTGCCACGCTCGACGATCATGCCGTCGTCGAGCACGAGGATCTGGTCGGCGTCCTTGATCGTCGAGAGCCGGTGCGCGATCGCGATCGTGGTGCGCCCGCGCGAGAGCTCGTCGAGCGCCTGCTGGACGGCGCGCTCGGTCTCGGTGTCGAGCGCCGAGGTGGCCTCGTCGAGGATCAGCACCGGCGGGTTGCGAAGGACCGTGCGCGCGATCGCGATCCGCTGCTTCTCCCCGCCGGAGAAGCGATACCCGCGCTCGCCGACGGGCGTGTCATAGCCCTCGGGCAGCGAGGAGATCAGCTCGTGGATCTGCGCCGCGCGCGCGGCGTCTTCGATCTGCTCGTCGGTCGCGTCCGGGCAGGCGAAGCGCAGGTTCTCGCGGATCGAGGCGTGGAACAGGTAGGTCTCCTGTGAGACGAGGCCGACGGTGGCCGCGAGCGAATCAAGCGTCATGTCGCGCACGTCCACGCCGTCGATGCAGACACGCCCCCGTTGCGGCTCGTACAGCCGCGCGACGAGGTAGGCGAGCGTCGTCTTGCCCGAGCCCGTCTCGCCGACCAGCGCGGTGCGAGTCCCGGCTGGGACCTCCGCGCCGATCTCCTGCAGCGTCCACGGCGAGTCAGGCTCATAGCGGAACCACACGTCCTCGAGCTCGACGTCGCCGCGCACGTCGCTCAACGCGCGCGCGTCGGCACGCTCGACGATGTCGACCGGCAGGTCCAGGTACTCGAAGATGCGCCCGAACAGCGCCAGCGAGGTCTGCACTTCCAGGCCGACCGACAGCAGCTGCTGCATCGGGAACAGCAGCCGCGTCTGCAGCGTCGTGAACGCGACGATCGTGCCGATCGAGATCGCATCGTGGCCGTGGGCGATCGCAAAGCCCGCGTACCAGTACACCGCGGCAGGCATGATCGCGAAGGCCATCTGCACGGAGGACATGCGCCAGCGCCCCGCCATCCGCGAGCGCACCTCCAAATCGGCCACCTCGCTGGACTCCGAGGAGAAGCGATCGACGAGCTCGTGCGAGCGGCCCATCGTCTTGCCGAGCAGGATCCCCGACACCGACAGTGACTCCTCGACCAGCGTCGACATGTCCGCCAGGCGCCCCTGGGTGACCGACTGGATGCGGCGGCGCTCGTTGCCGACGCGGCGCGTCAGCCACACGAAGAACGGCAGCAGGATCAGCGAGAAGACCGTCAGCCGCCAGCTCAGCGCGAACATCGCCGTGACCGTCGCAAGGACCGTCGCGACCGTCGAGACGGTCGAGGTGGCGGTGCTTGTGACGACGCTGTCGATGCCGCCGATGTCGTAGGCGATCCGCGCCTGCACCTCACCCGAGCGCGTGCGCGTGAAGAACGCCAGCGACATGCGCTGCAGGTGCGCGAACACGGCCGCGCGCAGGTCGTGCATCACGCGCTGGCCGACCTGGTTTGAGATCCACGTCTGCGCAACGCTGATCACGCTGTTGATCACCGCCAGTGCGATCATGCCGCCGACCAGCCACGACAGCAGCGTCAGGTTGTGCTTGATGATGCCCTTGTCGATCGCTTCACGCAGCAGGAACGGCGAGGCCACGCTGAGCACCGAGCCGAGCACGATCAGCCCCAGCAGCAGGCCCAGGCGCACGCGGTAGGGAATGAACAGCCGCCCGACGCGGCGCAGCGAGACGTGTTTGTCGGGAATGTCCTCGGGGCGTGGGCCCGACTTCGGCGCGTCCACTTTCCGCGCCCGCCGGCCGCCATCGCCACCGTGTCCCTGGGCGAAGGGCTGATGGCTCACCGGGCTGACTTTACCGTCGCGCCGCTACCGAGCCACGCAACGCCGCTCTGGCGCTCAAGCTTTACGCTCTCGCAATGGACCTTTCATCGGCGGAGACGCGCGTGCTCGGCTGCCTGCTCGAGAAGCAGCGCACGACACCCGACGCCTACCCGCTGTCGCTGAACGCGCTGCGGCTCGCTTGCAACCAGTCGACCAACCGCGACCCCGTCGTCGAGTACGACGACGCCGTCATCCGCGACGCTCTGCACCGGCTGGAACGCCGCGGCTACACGCGGCTGGCGAGCGGCGCCGGCAGCCGAGCGCCCAAGTACCGCCACCTGCTCGCCGACGCGCTGCCGATGAACTCAGCCGAGCAGGCGGTGATCTGTGTGCTGATGCTGCGCGGGCCTCAGACGCCGGGCGAGCTCAAGCAGCGCACCGAGCGGATGCACGCGTTCGCCGAGCTCGCCGATGTGCACGAGACGCTGTCGCGCCTGATCGAGCGCGAGCTGGTCTCGCGCCTCGAGCGCCGCCCGGGACACAAGGAGGAGCGCTACGCGCAGCTGCTGCAGGGCAAGGACGACGCGCCGGGCCTCGCCTACGAGTCCACCGTCGAGGCGCCGCCGCGCGCCTTCGCGCCGGCGAGCGAGGCACCGCTCGCGACCAACGGCATCAGCACCCCGGACACCCATGCCGACGGGGACACGCGGCGTGAGCTCGAGCAGTTGCGCGAGCGCGTCTCGCAGCTCGAGCGCGATCTCGCGCTGCTGCGTGACGCGATCCGCCATCCTGCCTCGGAGATGCAGCCGTGATCCACCTCCAGCCGATCCTCGCGGCCTCCTCCGACACCGCCAGCGGCGTCGGCATCCCACTGGCGATGGCAGCAGGGCTCGTGTCGTTCCTCTCGCCGTGCGTGCTGCCGCTCGTGCCCGGCTACCTCTCGACCGTCATCGGCGTCACGCCAGCCGACCTCAAGGAGGGCGTCGGCGTTCGTCGTGTGCTCGTCCCGAGCCTGCTGTTCATCGCGAGCTTCTCGCTGATCTTCATTCTGCTGGGGCTCTCGGCGACGGTCATCGGCTCCTCGCTGAACACGCACAAACACATGCTCGAGCAGATCGGCGGTGTGGTGATCATCCTGATGGGCCTGGTGTTCCTGGCGACGCCGTTCATCGGCATGCTCAACCGCGAGTGGCACTCCGAGTCGCTGCTGCGCCTGGCCGGGCGTGGCGGGCCGCTGGTCGCGGGAGCGGCGTTTGCGATCGCGTGGACACCCTGCACGAGCATCACGCTCGGCGCGATCCTCACACAGGCCGCGATCTCGAGCTCGGCCGCGCATGGCGCGCTGCTGCTCGCGTTCTACTCCGCCGGCCTCGCAATCCCGTTCCTGCTGATCGCGCTCGCGTTCGAGCGGATGACGAACGCGCTGACCATCGTCAAGCGCCACTTCCCGGTGATCATCGGGGTCGGCGGAGCGGTGATGATCTGCTTGGGCCTGTTGATCATCACGGGGGAGTTCACGACGCTCAACACGCAGGCCAATGAACTGCTGCAGGGCACCGGCTTGAACGTCTCGAGCGTCTGAGCAGCCGCGGCGTGGCGGCGGCCGACTCAACCAGCCGTGGGCGCGGCCTCGGGCTCTCGCTGCGAGCGGCGCGCCAGGTAGCGCCGTTCCCATGCTTGCTGGTTGCGCTTGGCGTCGAGCACGAACGGCGAGTAGCCGATCGCCTTGAGGATCGCGCGGTTGATCAGCGACTCGGGGAACGGGAGCGGGCGCAGCACGTCCACGAACAGCACCACGCGTGTCTCGTCGGTGTCGTTCCAGACCTCGTGGTTGAAGGTGTCGTCAAAGACCATGCTCTTGCCCTCCTCCCAATGGCGAACGTCCTCGCCGACGCGAATGCGGCACGCCTCGGCGTCCTCGGGCACGACCAGCCCGAGGTGGTAGCGCAACACGCCCTTGTACGGGCCGCGGTGGTCGAGGATGTGCTTGCGCGGCGAGAGGATCGAGATCATCGCGGTCGTCATCCCGGGGATCTCGCGCATCAGCGCGGCCGTGCGCGGGCACATCTGCACGCCGAGCTTGGCCTCGAAGCCGAAGCCGTAAAGGAAGAAGGTCTTCCAGCGGTCGTCGTCGGTGATCTCGAGCTGGTCCTTGGAGATGTCCTGGAAGCTCGGCAGCGCCGCCTGGTCATCGAGCAGCTGCTCGACCTCCTCGCGGATCACCGTCCAGCTCACCTCGATGTGCTCGACCCACGGAAAGCGCTCGAGCGGGAAGAACGTCGAGTCGCCAACGAGCGAGCGTCTTCCGATGAAGCGCTCGACCGGAGCGAGCGCACGTTCACCAAAGGCGATCGTCCATGCGACGACCCGGTCCCACAAAGACTTGCTGGACATCTAAGCCTCCTTCCGTCGTCGTCGGGTTTGCAAAACCGACGGAAGGAGCTTAGAACGTCTTATGCAGCCTCGCGCAGCGCCGCCAGCTCAGGCGACTCCGCGAGCTTCTTCAGCGCTCGCTGCTCGAGCTGTGACGCGCGCTCGGCGGAGAACCCGAGCCGTTTGCCGATCGCGGTCAGCGTTTGGGGCTCCTCGCGGCCGGTGCCGAAGCGCAGGGTCAGCACCTTGCGCTCGGTTTCGGGCAGCTGCTCGATCGCGCGGTGCACGATCCGCTCGCGCTCGTTCTCCCAGGCCGTCTCCTCCGGCACCTCGGCGTCGGAGGGGAGCAGGTCGCCGAGCGCGGTGTCGCCGTCCTCACCGATCTGCTGGTCGAGGCTGACGAGCGCGGCACGCTGGTGGCGCACCTCTTCGACCTGGTCGATCGGCAGCCCGGTCTCCTGCGAGAGCTCCTCGAGCGTGGGCTCGCGCCCGAGCCGCACCGACAGCTCGCGCTCGACGCGCCCGACCTTGCGGGAGCGCTGAGCGACGTGGACTGGCAGGCGGATCGTGCGCCCTGAGTTCTCCAGGCCGCGCTGAATCGCCTGCCGGATCCACAGCGTGGCGTAGGTCGAGAAGCGAAAGCCCTTGCGCCAGTCGAACTTCTCGCTGGCGCGGATCAGGCCGAGCATGCCCTCCTGGACGAGATCGCCGAGGGGCAGGCCCTGGTTCTGGTATCGGCGGGCGTTGGAGGCGACGAGGCGCAGGTTGGAGTTGACGAGCAGTTCCTTGGCGTAGAGGTCGCCGCGCTCGATCCGCTTGGCCAGGTCGATCTCCTGGGCCGGGGTGAGCAGGGGATAGCGCCGCGAGTGAGCCAGCAACTGGTCGACCGACTCAGGGATGAAGGTGTCCGGGGTGCTGACGTCGAGGCGCTCGATCGGGTTGTCAAGCCGCTCTGGGGCGGCCACGACCGTCTCCGTCTCCGCGGCGAGCTCCTCGGGCTCTTGCTCTAGTGTGAGGGTTGGGTTTGTGGGCGAGTCTGTCATGTGCGTCCTTCTAATCCGATGCTTGGAGTCGGAATTATACGACACGATAGTTGCGTTGTCAACCATTCTTGGTGGAGTCGTATTCCTTAGGTCGTTCGACGCCACGTGCGCGGTTACCTTCCCGACGGAGCACATATACGCTGCCCGTCGTAACGCCTGCTAAAACCCGGAGATAGGCCAAAAGGAGCGTTCGTCGATCTGGGCCTGGTTATCGGCCGCATATCCTCGATCGCTGAGCGGAGCAGGCTAAGCTCGGCGTATGGACACAAATCTTTCATCTCAGGTCGTCGCCGTGACCGGTGCGTCCTCGGGCATCGGCGAGGCCACAGCGCTTGCATGCGCCCGCGCCGGAGCCGCCGTCGCCCTCGCCGCCCGCCGCGCCGATCGCATCGAGGCGCTGGCCGAGCGGATCGTCGCGGAGGGCGGACGCGCGATCGCAGTGCCCACCGATGTCGGCGAGGAGACCCAGGCGCGGGCGTTCGTGGCGCGCGCGCACTCCGAGCTTGGCCGCCTCGACGTGCTCGTCAACAACGCCGGCGTGATGCTGCTCGGGCCGATCGAGAACGCGCCGACCGAGGAATGGCGGCGGATGATCCACGCGAACGTGTTCGGCGTGCTCTACTGCACGCACGCGGCGCTGCCGCTGATGCACGCGCAGGGCTCAGGGCACATCGTCAACGTCAGCTCCGTGGCCGGTCGCGTCGCGCGCCAGGGCTCAGGCGTCTACAACCTCACGAAGTTCGGGGTGGGCGCCTTCTCGGAGTCGCTGCGGCAGGAGGGCGTGGCGATGGGCGTGCGCGTGACGCTGATCGAGCCCGGCGCCGTCGCCACCGAGCTGCCCGGGCACAACCGCCCGGAGGTGCTCGAGCAGATGGCCAAGCGCTTCGCGGGCGTGACGCCGCTGTCTGCCGATGACATCGCGGGTGCGGTGCTGTACGCGATCGCCCAGCCGCCCAACGTGAGCATCAACGAGGTGCTCGTGCGCCCCAGCGGTCAGGGCGCCTGAGCAGGCGCGATGTCCAGCAGCTCGCTGACCGCGTGATCGACCTGCAGCGTCGAGTGATCTAGCCCGAAGCGCTCGCGCAGCATCGTCTCGATCTGCCGGCGAGCCGCGTGGCAGTCGCTCTCAGCGCTCACCAGCACGTGCGCCGATAGCGCGGGAAAGCCGCTCGTGACCTCCCACACGTGCAGGTCGTGGACCTCGACGACGCCGGGCTGCGCCACGAGCGCACGTCCGATCTCCTGCGGATCCAGGCCCTCGGGCGCAGCCTCCAGGATGACCCGCCCGGAGGCCTTCGCGAGCGCCAGGCCCGAGCGCGTCATCAGCGCCGCGATCAACAGCGAGGCGATCGGATCGGCGCGCTGGAAGCCGCTGGCCAGGATCACGCCGGCAGCGAGCGCGGTGCCGATGAAGCCGAACAGGTCGGTGAGGATGTGCTGGAAGCTGCCCTCGACATTCAGGCTGCGGCGATTCGCGCCCGACAGCATCCAGACGGCGATGAGGTTGACGAGGATCCCGACGAGCGCGACGGCCAGCACCAGCCCCGCGTGCACCTGCGGCGGGGCGAACAGGCGCCGGACGGCCTCATAGGCGATCAGCGTCGCCAGCACCAGCAGCGTGACGGCGCTGGCCAGCGCCGAGAGGATCTCCACACGCTTGAGACCGAACGTCAACGCCCCGCCCGGCGGGCGTGCAGCCAGCCGCAGCGCGAGCAGCGACACGCCAATCGTGGCCGCGTCGGTGAGCATGTGCCCTGCGTCGGAGAGCAGCGCAAGCGAGTGCGCGAAGACGCCCGCCACCAGCTCGACGGACATCAACGCGAGGATCAGCGCGAGCGCTCCGACCAGCCGGCGGCGGTCGCTATCGGGGCCGACGCCATGAGCGTGTCCGGCGTGATCGTGAGCCATCAGCTCACGATAGGACCCGCGGCGTACGGTTTGCGGCGAGCTTGTCCCGCGTCAGCCGCCGCCGCCGCGGAGCCAGCCGCCAGTCCGACGCATAGTCTCTAGCAATGTCGCGGCCGGGGGAGACCCGCTTGCTCACGCGGCGGGCCAGCACGCTGGTCTCGCTCGCGGCGGCAGGCCTGCTGGTGCTCCTCAAGCTGGGCGTCGGGCTGGCCAGCGGCAGCCTGGGGCTGATCTCGAGCGGGATCGAGTCAAGCGGCGACGTGATCGCGGCGGCGCTCACGTTCTTCGCGGTGAAACTGGGCAGCAGGCCGGCCGACTTCGAGCACCCCTATGGCCACCGCCGCGCGGAGAACCTCGGCGCGCTGGGCGAGGCCGGGATCCTGATGGGGGGAGGCGTGCTCGTCAGCGTCGAGGCGATCACGCGCCTGTCGAACGCCGGCACAGCGCCGCGCGTGCACTGGTACGAGCTCGCCGTGGTCGGTGCGGCGCTGCTGCTGGAAGTCGGGCGCATGAGCATCTCGCTCGAGGCCGCGCGACGTACCGGCAGCGCCGCGCTGCGCTCGAACGTCGCGCATTTCCTCGCCGACATGACCGGCTCGCTGGTGGTCCTCGCCGGCCTCGTGGCGGTGCACGCCGGCTTCGAAGGCGGCGACTCGCTGGCGGCGCTGATCGTAGCGCTCGTGATCTTCGCAACCGCTGTGCGCCTGATCGTCGAGAACGCCAACGTGCTGATGGACCGCGAGCCCGAACATGCGCGGATCGTCGCTGAGCGCGCGATCGCGGAACTCGGCGCCGAGGTCGAGCTCGACCGGCTGCGGCTACGGGAGTCGGCCGGCCGCTACTTCGCCGACGTGGTCGTCAGCGTGCCACCGGGGCAGGCGGTCGTCGAGGGCCACCGCACCGCCGACCTGGTCGAGAGCGCGCTCGAGCAGGCATTGCCTGGAAGCGACGTGGTCGTGCACGTCGAGCCTCGCCGCCAGGGCCTGGACTTGCGCGACCGCGTGCTCGCGATCGCGCTCTCAGAGCCGCTCGTCAAGGAGGCCCACGACATCACGATCTTCGAGCAGCGCGGGTCGAGCAGCGTCTCGCTGCATCTGAAGTTCCCTCCCGACCTCGACCTGCGCAGCGCGCACGAGATCGCCGCGCGCGTCGAGCAGGCGATCCGCGCGCGGCCGGGCGTGGGCGACGTGCAGACCCACCTCGAGCCGCTCGAGCGCCCGCTCGCCGCGCGCACCCCGGATGGCGCCGGCGAGGCGCAGACCACGAGCGCGGTCGAGCGGATCGTGCATGAGCGCACCGGCAGCGCCCCGCAGCGCGTGCGGCTATTCTCGACCGAGGCCGGGCGCGTGCTGTTCCTGACGCTCGTCGTCGGCGCGACCGACTCGCTGACCGAGGCGCACGCGCTGGCCGGCGAGCTCGAGGAGGAGCTGCGACAGCGGATCGAGGGCATCGCGGAGGTGATCATCCACACGGAGCCCTAGATGATTGATTCCACGGTTCTAGGCGCAGTAGTTGACGAGTGCGCGGCTGGGTCGGCCGAGTTGGTGGTTGAGGGTGATCGCGGCGGCGAGGCAGAGGAAGCGTTGAAGGATGCGCTCTCTGAGGCCGGGCAGGGTTCTGGCTCCGTGGCGCTCAAGCGTGAGGATGTCCTTGCAGGTCCAGAAGATCGACTCGATCCTTTGCCGGATGGGGGCGAGGTGCGGTCCCCTGCCGGGCTCGTCCTTTCGGCGTGGCCGGACGATCGTGGCTTCGAGTTCGTCGGCCTTGACGGCGAACTCTTTGCCGGCGTAGCCCTTGTCGGCGATCACGGTCTCTCCGCCTCGCCGCTTTGCGCGGGCGAGCAGCTTGAGCGCGACCTCGCGCTCATCGAGCTTGGGGGACGTCAAGGCGATCGCTCTCGGTGTGCCGTCCGGGGAGCACAGGGCGTGCAGCCGGAAACCCCAGAAGAACCGGCTGTGGCTGGCGCAGTACCCGTAGTCGGCGGCGTCGGCCAGCCGCGAGCGCTTGACCGTCTTGAGGCTTCGGGCGCACTCCACCGGGGTCGAGTCGAGGAGCAGCAGATCGTCCTCGATCCCGGGGCTCTGGCTGGCGAACACGCCCATCAGCCACTCCAGCGTGTCCGCGAGGCGCCGGCGGCGCTTGTAGTAGCCGGCCTGCCCGGGGATGCTCGGGAACAAGTGGCGCAAATGCTTGGAAGCGACAGCGAGAAACCGCCGGTCCGATGGTATTCCCATGATCGCTTGGGCGACGCAGAGCGTGACGACCTCCGCGTCTGTGACGCTTCGCTTGGCGTTCCCCGGCCTCGCGGGCAGGAGATCGTCAGCCGTGACATAAACGGCAGTGAGCAGCAGGTCGAGGTCGGCGTCCATCGAGGCCCCCTTCGGTCGGCGATGCTTCAGAGCACCGCCGACTTCGACCCTGCTGCCCATAAACCCGCCCGTTCCACAGCCAACGCCGTGGAATCAATCATCTAGACGGCCGGGGCACAGGCGCACGCCGGTACAGCGGGACGCAAGATGCCGCTCACGACGGCCGCGACGCCTCGTCCTCAGCGCCTTTGGGGGCGGCCGTCGCGGTTGTCGGGGTGACGCTCGCCAGCTGCGCGGGGACGTCGGCGAGGAACCCGCAGACGATGAAGCCGAGCAGCGCGAGCACGCCGATCGCGTGCGCCCAACCCGCTTCGGCGATCGTCAGGAGCCCAAAGCCGGCGAGCAGGCACGCTCCGGCTGCTCGCGCGAGCATGCCCGGCGCCGAGGCTGACAAAAGCCGGCCGATCGGCGCCGGCGCGATCGCGGTGTGATCGCTGTGGTCGAGACGGCCGCCGAGCACGAGCCTGAACAGCAGCGCGAGCGACGGGAACAGGATCACCGCGCCGCCGAGCACGGCGACGACCACGACGACCAGCGTGTCGTGGGGGGCGGCGGCCTCGCGCACCGTCAGGCCGGGCAACAGCAGCGGGCTCTGCGCAAGCGCCCAGCCGGAGATCACGGCGGCGACGGCAATCGCCGCGCTGTAGCGAGCGGGCTCGAAGCGCTCGCGCCTCACGAGCTCGAGCGTCGCGACGCCGGCGAGCGCCGAGACGATCACCGCCGCGAGCGCGTCTGAGTGAAGCAGCCGGTGATACAGCGGCTGCGCGTCTGCGTGCAGCACGACGAGGCCGGCGAGCGCGACCATGCCCGCGACGACGCCGGCGGCGAGCGCGCGAGCGCGAAAGCTCTCGCGCAGGTCGTCCTTGCCCGCGCGGGCGGCATCAGCAGCCAGGAACACGGCGGCCAGATACGCGCACGTCGCAACCGCCAACACGCCGACGAGGATCGAGGTCGCACCCGTCCAGCTCGAGAGCAGGTTCCCTGCGGCATTGCCGACCGGCACGCGGCGCGCGGCGATCGCGCCCACCATCGTGCCGAGCGCAAACGGCGTCAGGATCGAGGAGATCGCGAAGACCGTGTCGATCGAGCGCCGCTCGCGATCGCTGGCGGTGCCGGTGCGCAGGGCGTAGGCGGCGCCGCGCAGGATGATGCCGATCGCGGCGATGAACAGCGGGATCGACAGCGTCGAGGCGATCGAGCCGAAGGCGCTCGGGTAGGCGGTCCAGGTGATGGTCAGCACGAAGATCAGCCACACGTGGTTTGCCTCCCACACGGGCGCCATCGACTCGTGGGCGTGGTCGCGCACGCGCGTGCCGCCGGCGTCCTGACCGGCGAACAGCTGCCAGAAGCCGGCGCCGAAATCGGCGCCGGCGAGCACCACGTAGAACACCAGCCCGATCAGCACGAAGATCAGCGGCAGCTCGTACAGGTGCATGCTCAGGCCGCCGAGCTCGGTTGCTCGAAGGCCGCCGCGCCACGGCCACCGTCAGGGCCGAGGCCGGCGTCGCCGCCGCGCCCGGCGCCAGGACCAGCGCCAGGACCGGTACCAGGGCCGGTACCAGGGCCGGCACCAGGGCCGGCGCCGGGCGCGTCCATCGGCATGTGCGCGAGCCGGCGCAGGATCCACACGAGGCCTACGCCCACGCCCGCATACACCAGCACGAGCGTGGCATAGCCGACGGGGATGCCGCTCGCGCCGGTGACCGCTGCGCTCGTCAGCATCACTTTGTAGACGACCCACGGCTGGCGCCCGACCTCAGTGGTGACCCAGCCGGCGATCAGCGCGACGACCGATGCGGGGCCGGCGAGCGCGAGCGCGCGGTAGAACCAGACGGACTCCGGCAGGCGCTTGCGCGTGATGCGCACGAGCAGGTAGATCGCGGCGAGCGCTGCGAGACCTGTGCCGATCGCGACCATCAGCTGGAAGGAGACGCGCACGACGTTGACGGGCGGCTGGCGGTCGGCGGGCACGGTGTCGAGACCCTTGACGACGGCGTCGGGGTTGTGGAACGCCAGCAGCGACAGCAGTTTGGGGACCGCGATGCCGTACTTGACCTGGCCTTCGGTGTACCACCCGAGCAGGTGCTCGGGCGCGCCCCTGGTCGTCTTCGCCAGCCCCTCGATCGCGGCGAGCTTGATCGGCTGCGCGGTCGCGACGACGCGCGAGATCCAGTCGCCGACCAAGAGCTGCACGGGGGAGGCCAGTGCGGCGATCGTCAGCGGGATCGCGAGCGCCGTGCGCTCGTAGCGCGTCGGGGGCCGCGAATGCCGGCGCAGGCGCGCGAGCGCGTAGGCGCCGGCGAGCAGGAAGCCGGCGACGATGTAGCCGGCGATGTACATGTGCACGAGCTCGGGCCAGATGAAGCTGTTGGTGAACAGCGCCTTCAGCGGGTTCACGTCGACCGCCTTGCCATGCACCAAGCGAAAGCCGGCCGGATCGTTCATCCAGGCGTTGACGGAGATCACCATCAGCGAGCCGGTGACGCCAGCGATCGCGATCGGGATGCCGCTGAGGAAGTGCGCCCTGGGCGAGAGGCGATCCCAGCCGTAGATGTAGATGCCGATGAAGATCGCCTCCATGAAGAACGAGAAGCCCTCGATCGCGAAGCCGAGGCCGAACACGCTGCCGAACGTGGAGGTGAAGGCAGGCCACAGCAGACCCATCTCGAAGCTGAGGATCGTGCCGGTGATCACGCCGATCGCAAACAGCGCGGCCATCACGCGCGTCCAGCGGCGCGCAAGCGTGCGGTAGAGCTGATCGCCGCTACGCAGGTACAGCCACTCGGCAAACAGGATCATCGTCGGGAACGCGATCCCGAAGCAGACCAGCGGGATGTGCACCGAGAACGACAGCGCCTGCATCTGTCGCGCCTGCAGCAGATATGCCTGATGGACAGGCGTCATGCCGTCCACTGGTATATAGGTTTTCGTCGCCTGTCGGTGTCGGCGCCGCTTGCGGCCGGGCCGCGTGGGGTGGGGCCGTCAGTCCTCGGCCAGCCGGCGCAGCAGCGCCAGCGCCTGCGTCAGCACCTGCTGCTCCTGGGAGGACAGATCCTCGGCGATCGCATGCGCGAGCCAGCCCTCGCGGTGGCGCCGGTCTTGTTCGAGCGTCTGCAGGCCGCGCTCGGTCAGCTCCACGAGCATGCGCCGGCCGTCCGTCGGGTCGCTGCGCCGCACGATCAGGCCGTCGGCCTCGAGGTCGCCGATCGTCTGCGTCATAGACTGAGGTCGCACGCGCTCGGCGAGCGCGAGGTCGCCGATCGACTTCGTGCCTTCGCGATCCAGGCGTCCCGAGCACGGCGCCCTGAGAGAGCGAGAAGCGGTGCTCGGCGCGCAGCCGGCGCATCAGCTGGCCGAGCACGATGCGCAGCTCGCTGGCCAAGCGCGTGGTGTCCACCTCCGAGCTCACGGCCCGCAGACTATATAGAGAAAGGCAGTGATAACTGCTCAGTTTCCCTGTATAATTATTTATAGATGGCGAGCGCTCTAGGTACCCAAGCGACCGCGAGACGGAAACGGGCGCACGCCGGACCTCGCCCGCAACGACCGCTACAAGTGGATCGCGCTGTCGAACGTCACGCTGGGCGTGCTGCTGGCGACGCTCGACGGCTCGATCACGCTGATCGCGATGCCCGACATCTTCCGCGGCATCCACCTCGATCCGCTGGTGCCGGCCAACAGCTTCTACCTGCTGTGGATGATCCTCGGCTTCCTGGTCGTGACGAGCGTGCTGATCGTCAGCCTCGGGCGCCTCGGCGACATGTACGGGCGGGTGAAGATGTACAACCTCGGCTTCGTCATCTACACGCTCGCCTCGCTGGTGCTGACCGTCGACTGGCTGGACGGGCGCGCCGGCGCCGCCTACCTGATCGTGCTTCCGCATCGTGCAGGGAGTCGGCGCGGCGTTCCTGCTGGCCAACGCGGCGGCGATCATCACCGACGCGTTCCCCGCCAACCAGCGCGGCATGGCGCTCGGCATCAACAACATCGTCGGCGTCAGCGGCATGTTCGTCGGGCTGGTGCTCGGCGGCCTGCTGGCGCCGATCGACTGGCGCCTGGTGTTCCTGATCTCCGTGCCCGTGGGGCTGTTCGGAACGGTGTGGGCCTACCTGAAGCTCGAGGAGCGCAGCACGCCGAAACGCGCGCGCGTGGACTGGTGGGGCAACATCACGTTCGCGCTCGGGCTGATCCTGATCATGGTGTCGGTCACCTACGGCATCCGCCCGTATGGCAGCAATGCGACGGGCTGGGGCAGTCCGCGGGTGCTCGGGCTGCTGGGCGCCGGCGTGGCGTTCCTCGCCGTGTTCGCGCTGATCGAGACGCGCGTCGCCGAGCCGATGTTCCGCCTGCCGCTGTTTCGCATCCGCGCGTTCACGTTCGGGACGCTCTCGACGTTCCTCTCGGCGGTCGCGCGAGGCGGGCTGATGTTCATGCTGATCATCTGGCTGCAGGGCATCTGGCTGCCGCTGCACGGCGTCAACTTCACCGACACGCCGCTGCGAGCGGGCATCTACATGCTGCCGCTGACGCTCGGGATGCTCCTCGCCGGGCCGACCTCGGGATATCTGTCCGATCGCTTCGGGGCGCGCTGGTTCGCGACGGGCGGGATGCTCGGCTCCGCGCTCAGCTTCTTCCTGCTGACGCTGCTGCCGATCGACTTCTCCTTCTGGCTGTTCGCGCTCGTGCTCGCGATGGTCGGCGTCTCGATGGGCATGTTCGCCTCGCCGAACCGCGCCGCGGTGATGAACAGCCTGCCGCCGCAGCACCGCGGCGCGGGCGGCGGCATGAACCAGACATTCCAGAACTCCGCGCAGGTGCTCTCGATCGGCGTGTTCTTCACGCTGATGATCATGGGCCTGGCCACGAACCTGCCGCACACGCTGAGCGCCGGGCTGCAGGCGCACGGGGTCTCCGCGACCGCGGCGAGCGGCGCCGCGCACACGCCGCCGGTGTCGGTGCTGTTCGCGGCGTTCCTCGGCTACAACCCGATCGAACATCTCGTGGGCGTACACGTGCTCGGCTCGCTTTCAGCCGCCAACCGCGCGACGCTAGCCGGGCGCTCGTTCTTCCCGCACCTGATCTCCGGGCCGTTTCGCACAGGGCTGCACGAGGCGTTCCTGTTCGCGATCATCGCCTGCCTGATCGCGGCGGGCGCCTCGCTGCTGCGCGGCGGCAAGTTTCATTACGTCGAGCCCACGCCGGCGCAACCAGCGCTCGACGGCGTCCCGAGCGTCCCCATCGAGAACGGCGACGGCGGGGCTCGTGCGAGCTTCGATCAAGACGGCGCGAGCGAGCTCGCGCGAACTACGACAGCAGAGGAGCAGCATGCGCGTTGAGTGGTACGGGCAGTCCACGTTTCACCTGAGCACCGCCGAGCAGTCGGTCGCGATCGACCCGTTCGTCGATATGTCGGCGATGGCCGCAAGCCGCGGGATGCAGTTCGACTACCCGCTGATCGAGGGCGTCGAGGCCGATCTGCTGCTGGTGACGCACGAGCACGGGGATCACAACGGCGTCGAGGCGATCGGCGGCGACCCGACGATCATCCGCTCGACCGCGGGCACGCTCGAGTCGCCGCTTGGCGAGGTCGTCGCGATCGCCTCCGAGCACGACGAGCAGGCCGGCACCGCGCGCGGACCCAACACGATCTTCGTGTTCGAGCTCGACGGGCTGCGCGTCTGCCACTTCGGCGACTTCGGCCAGAGCGGGCTGCGCCCGGAGCAGATCGAGGCGATCGGCCAGGTCGACCTGCTGATCATCCCCGTCGGCGGCGGCCCCACGATCGGCGCCGAGCAGGCCGCGCTGATCGTCGAGCGCCTGGCGCCGCGCTGGGTGGTGCCGATGCATTACCGCACGCCGCGCATCAACTTCCTCGAGACAGCCGACGAGTTCCTCGAGCATGCCGCTAACGTCGAGCGCCTGACACAGAGCGCGTTTGAGACCAGCGAGCTGCCGCAAGCCGATGGGCCGCTAGTCGTGGTTCCAGCAGCGCCCTAGACCAAGCGTCAGACCAAACTCCCACGAGAAAGGCTTTGAGATGAAGATTGGACGACTGCTGCTGCGACTTTCGGTAGGGGGGTTCTTCGTCGGGCACGGCACACAGAAGCTGTTTGGATGGTTCGACGGGTACGGGCTCGACGCGACTGCCGAGAGCTTCGAGAAGCTGGGGCTGCGTCCGGGCAAGGCCAACGCGCTCGCCGCCGGTGCAGCCGAGGCCGGCGGCGGCGCGCTGCTCGCGCTGGGGCTCGCGACGCCGCTGGCGGCGTCGGTGCTGAGCGCGACGATGATCACCGCGATCGAGACCGTGCACGCGAAGAACGGGCCATGGGCCACGAAGGGCGGCTACGAGTACAACGTCGTGCTGATCGCAGCCGTGCTGCTGCTGGTCGAGGCGGGCCCGGGCGGCCTCTCGCTCGATGCCGCACGCGGACGCGAGCGCTCGGGGTCCGGCTGGGCGCTCGCTGCGCTGGCCACCGGTGCGCTCGGCGCGATCGGCGCGCATGTGGCCGCCGCCTCGGCGCCGCTGCCGCCGGCTCAGAGCCCGGAAGCGGACACCGCAGAGCCGGAGGCACAGCCGGCGTAAGCGAGCTCGCGATTCGGACATTCAGATAGGTAGAGTTGGCGCCGCCGGCGGGAAGGATCCGCGCCTGGCGGCGTCCTGACGGCCGACGACCCCTATCGATGGAGGACCTGACTCGTGAGTTTCCATGTGCAAGGCCGAGCAAAGCAGCGCTCCGTGCCCACTCTCTCAGCGGTGACCCTGGCCGTCGGCCTGCTCGCGCTTGCCGGCTGCGGCAGCTCTTCCAACACGACCACGACAGCGGCCAGCACCGCCAGCTCCGCCTCCACCACGGCACCGACGACACCGGCGAGCACCGCCAGCTCGACGACGACCACCACCGCGACCACGCCGGCGAGCTCGAGCGCCGCGCCCGCCGGAGCGTTGACGCTCGAAGCCAACCGCGAAGGCCAGCTGAGCTTCGACAAGACGTCGCTGAGCGCCAGGGCCGGCAAGGTCTCGATCGCCTTCACCAACATGTCGCCGCTCGCCCACAACCTGACGGTCGAATCCTCCGCCGGCAAGATCGTCGGGGCGACACCGACGTTCCAGGACGCCATGAAGATGCTGACACTGACGCTCAAAGCGGGAACCTACAAGTTCTTCTGCTCGGTTCCCGGACACCGGCAGGCAGGGATGGAAGGCACGCTGACGGTGAGCTAGGCGCTCAGCCGTTGACCTCGACGAGGTCGCCGATCGCGAGCATCCCGAAGACCGTGTGCGCCGCTTCGATCGGCAGCTCGACGCAGCCGTTGGACTGCGGGAACCCATACGATTCGCGCGGGTAGCCGTGGACGGCGTCGCCGCCGTTGAAGTAGTTGACCCAGGGCACGTCCGGAACGTCGTATTTGGTGCCGTCGACATCTTCGCCGGCCATCGTCGTCGACACGTAGCGAGCGTAGACCGGGAAGATCCCCTGTTCGGTTTCGGCTCCGGGCACACCGGTGTTGGCGGGCGTGCTGAACACGACGCGATCGCCGCGGTGTACCTCCAGCGTCTCGGGCAGCGACTCGGACACCGACACCCAGGTGTAGGAGACGGGGTCGCGACGGTACTTCGTCTCGTCGTAGAGCAGCGACGCCCATGTGGCGCTGTTGGGCGCGCCGGTCACTTCCAGCCCACGGTCGGCCTGGTAGACCTCGAGCGCGCCACGGGTGGTTGCATCCAGCTGGCCCATCTGCACCGGCGGCGCGTCGGAGGGGTGGGGGACGAGCGCGCCGCGCGGCGGGTGGAAGGCGTGTTCGGCGGCTTCGCGGCGGGTCTCCACGCCCGACGCGATGTGCACGATGTAGCGGGGGTGAAACCGCGCCCCGAGGTAGCCGAGGCGCGCGAGCGCCTGCTGCAGGCTGGCAAGCGGCGGACACGTGACGTTCAGGCCGATCGTCTGTTTGCGCCCGAGCTGGGTGTGACCGGTGGAGCTCGTGTGCGCCCATACCGTGAGCGCGTAGTGAGTGCACGGCTGCAACGTCGACACGGGGGTGAAGACCTCCGAGTCGCCGGCGATGCTCCAGGCGCCGGCGACATTGGGAATGAGCGTCGGCGGTGGCGAGGTGGGCGAGACGGGCGCGCTCAGCGTCACTATCAGCGGCGCCGTGCCGTTGACGATCGTGCGTTTCGGCAGCGCCGCGAGCTCGGTCGCCGGTAGCGGCGAGGCCGCGGCGGTGTCAGCGGCAGCACGCGAGCCGAGCAGCGTGCTGACGCTGCGATCGCGGGTACCGAGCGCGACGACCGCGACGGCTGCCACGGCCAAGGTCAGCAGCGCGACGATCGACCAGCGTTTCATGTCAGATCAAGGCTAACGCATGAACTTGCTGGAAATGCAGTGGATCTCCCAGGTCTTACGAAGCTGTAATGCACGCTTCAGGCCCTGGTCCAGGGGGCCTGCGCGTCGGTGCGCGAGGCTCAATCCAAGTAGCTCACGACCTCCGACAGCGGCGCGCGCTCGGGCACCCGCTGCTCCTGCACGGCGTGCCCCAGATACAGCAGCCCGAGCGGCGCCTCCGCTGGCGCCAACCCGAGGATCTCGCGGCCCCGCGGGTCGTCGAGCAGCGGTACGGTGCGCCAGTAGCCGGCGAGACCGCGAGCGTGCGCGCCGAGCAAGACCAGATAGGCCGCCACGGCGGTCGCAAGCACATCCTCGCGGTCCTGCGCCGCGTCGCCGCTCTGCTGCGCGGTGACCGCCACGAGCGTCGGCGCGCGCTGCAGCTTTACCGCCGCGCCCGTCTGCTCGGACTCCGCCAGCTCCGTCAGCCGCGCGCGTGCGCGCTCGCCGAGGACGCGAAACCGCCAGGGGCTCGTGAGGTGGTGATTGGGCGCCCAGCTGGCCAGCTCGAACAGCTCGTCCAGCACCGCGGGCGCGATCGCCTGCGCGGTGAACGCCTTGTGCGTGCGACGCGTGCGGATAGCCTTCTCGACGTCCATGCCCACAACGGTAGAGCCAAAGCTCGCTCCAGGTTGAGATGAGATGAGCCTCGGCGAAATCGTGGCCGTCGCATTTGCGGGCCTGGCGGCGGGCGCGATCAACACACTGGTGGGCAGCGGCACGCTGATCACGTTCCCGGTGCTGCTCGCGTTCGGCTACGCGCCGGTGACCGCGAACGTGTCGAACACGATCGGGCTCGTGATGGGCAACATCTCGGGCGCCGTCGGCTATCGACGCGAGCTCGCCGGCCAGCGCGCGCGGGTGCTGCGCTTCGGCGCGATGTCGCTCGCCGGCGGGATCACGGGCGCGGTGCTGCTGCTGGTGCTGCCGGCCGCCGCGTTCAAGGCGATCGTGCCGGTGTTCATCGCGATCGCGCTGGTGCTGATGCTGGCGCAGCCGCGCCTGGCGCGGCGCCTGGCGGAGCGCGAGATCGACCTCGAGCGCAAGGGCGCGCTGCTCGTGCCGATCGCCATCTACCTCACGGGCGTCTACGGCGGCTACTTCGGCGCCGCCCAGGGCATCCTGCTGCTGGGGATCCTCGGCGTGGCCCTCGAGCAGAGCCTCCAGCGCACGAACGCGCTCAAGATCGTGCTCGTCGGGCTTGTCAACGGCGTGGCCGCGGTGTACTTCGCGTTCGCGGCGCACGTCGACTGGGGGCCAGCGGCGATCATCGCGGGCACATCGATCGCCGGGGCGCAGCTCGGCGCGCGCTACGGGCGCCGGCTGCCGCCTGACGCGCTGCGGGGCGTGATCGTGGTGGTCGGCGTATTCGCGATCGTGCGCCTGCTCGTCAACTGAGCTGCTCGACGAACGTGTAGAGGACCATCAGGCTGACGAGTACGACGAACACGCGCAGCGCCCACAACGCGGCGGTGGTGCGAGCGCTGAGCGCCGCTCGTGGCACCGGACGGGAGGTCTCGGCGACGAACTGGTCGCGCTCGAGGTGCATGATCAGCTCCTCCTGGCCCTGCGCCTGCCGGCTGTCCCCGGAGAGCTCGAGGTCCGTGCGCGGGGCGCGACCGAGGGGCGTCTCGGTGCTCATGAGCCGATCAGGTGGACGCTCTGCAGGAAGGAGTCGATCCCATAGGCAGCTCCGCAGATGCCGACGAACGCGATCACAGCGATCCCGACAGCGTTGGTCGAGCGCTTGTTGCGCCAGCGGCCCATCAGCTCCTTGTCGTTTGCGAGCATCACCATCAGCACGAGGCTCACCGGCAGCAGCACGGTCGCGAGCACGTTGGCATTAAGCGCGATCGACAACAGCGGCGCGCCAGGGATCAGGATCACGACGGCGGCCAGCAGCGCGACGCCGATGTTCGCGGCGTAGAACACGGCCGCGCCGCGCGGCGAGCTGTTGAAGCTGTGCGAGGCGCCGATGCATTCGCCGGCGGCGTATGCGGTGCTGGCGGAGATCGTGAGGATCGCGACCGCCCCGGCCTCGATCAGGCCGAGCGCGAACACCGTGCCCGCGGCGGCGCCGGCGACGCGCTTCAACGCCTCCGGAAAGCCCGCGCCGGCGAACCCCTGGATGCCCAAGCCGTGATGCGTCAGCAGCGCCGCGCCGGCGACCAGCGCGCCGATCCCGAAGATCGCGGCGAGCACCGCGCCGAGCGCGGTGTCATAGCGGCCGTGAGCGACGTCCGAAGGGGTCATGCCCTTGTCCGCGGAGGCGCTCTGCTGGAAGAAGATCATCCATGGCGTGACGGTCGCGCCGATCGTGGAGGCGAGCAGCAGCAGCAGCGTGTTGAAGCTGCCGCCGGGAAACGGCGAGAAGTCGAGCGAGCTGGCGATCGTGCCCACGGACGGCTTGACGAGGATCGCAGCGAGCAGGAACAGGCCATTGAACGCGGCCAGGCCGAGGACGATGCGCTCCCAGCGCCAGTAGCGCCCGCCGCTGAGCGTGAACACGACGAGCACCAGCCCGAGCGTCACCGCGACGCCGGAGCCGAGCTGGAAGTAGGCGAGCCCGACGCGGATGGCGACGAACTCGGCGACGAGCGTGACGAGGTTGGTGAGCGTCAAGTCGGCCGCGCCGAACCAGCCCCACACGCGCCCGTAGCGCTGCAGCACTAGCTCGCCATAGCCGCGGTGGGTGACGGCGCCGACGCGCATGCACATCTCCTGGCACACGTAGGCCATCGCGAACATCACCGGGATGAACGGCACGAAGAAGCCGAGCCCGTACTGCGCGCCGTCGGAGGCATAGGCGATCATGCTCGGCCCATCGTTCTCGCCGAGCATCGCGAGGATCCCAGGCCCGACGAGCAGCCACAGCAGATGCCAGCGGCGCCTGTGCTTGCGCGCGTGATGAACGCGCGAGCGGTCATAGGAGCGCGCTACATCCTCGGCGCTCAGCTGCGGCGGCTCGCGCAGCTGGGTGGCGGCCGTGGCCTCGCAGGCGCTCAACGTGCAGCTCCCTCCGCGTCGTCGGCCGGACCCAACGAAGACTTCGAGCTCGACGCGCATCGCACCGGCGAGCTGGCCGCCGATCGCGTGCTCGCGCTCGCCGAAGCGCACGAACAGGGGGCCGCCGAACGGCTGGCGGTCGCGGATCGAGAAGCGTTCTCCCGGCGATATGCCGCGATCGGCCAGATAGCGCAGCATCTCCGGGTCGGAGTCCGAGACGCGCACGAACAGGCCCTCATCGCCCGGCTGCAGGCTCTCCATGCGATCAGTAGCGGGCTCGTCGAGCTCGAGCTCGGCGCTCGGGATCGGATCGCCGTGGGGGTCCACCGTCGGGTGCCCGAGCTTCGCGGCGATCAGCTCCTCGAGGTCGTCCGAGAGCACATGCTCGAGCACCTCCGCCTCTGCATGCACGCGATCCCATGGCATCCCGAGCGCATCTGCCAGGTAGCTCTCGAGCAGGCGATGGTGACGAATGACCTCCAGCGCGATGCGCCGCCCATCGGCGGTCAGGCGCACGCCGCGATAGGGAACGTGCGTGATCACGCCGAGCTCGTCCAGGCGCCTGAGCATCGCCGAGACCGAACCGGGCGTGATCCCGAGACGCTCAGCCAAGGCGTTCGTCGAGACCGGCTCCTCGCCGCGCGATTCGAGCGAGAAGATCGCCTTCGAGTAGTCCTCCACAGCGGGAGTGCGCAGCTGATCCTTGGTAGACATGGAAATAGATTATGGCATGCCACAATATTTATTCAAGCTGAGGACGATCATGGGACATCATCGAACGCGATCGCGATCAGCTTGAGGCCGCAGGCCGCGCCAGGCTGTCGCCCGTGTCGCCCACCTCGAAGGCGAGATGCTAGAACGGAGGTTGCAAATGCCCACCTGCACGCACCTCGACCAGGTCCAGATAACCGAGCTGCCCGAGTCGGTCGACGGCTGCGCGGAATGCCTCGCGACGGGCGGCAAGTGGCTGCACCTGCGCATCTGCCTGGAGTGCGGGCAGGTCGGATGCTGCGATGACTCGCCCAACCGCCACGCGAGCAAGCACGCGCACAGCGCCGCCCATCCGATCATCCGCTCGATCGAGCCAGGCGAAGACTGGTCGTGGTGCTACATCGACGAAGTGATGATGCGCATCGCCGGGGTTCACGGCAGCCCGCGGATCCCGCCGTCGCCGTTGATGGTGTGACTGACTGATCGGATCGAGAATCGCATCTGGTCAAGGTTACGTGCGATCAGGACATACGACCGTTTGTAGAGCGGGATGGCTCAGGCGCCGACGTAGGCCGCGAGATGCTCGCCGGTGAGGGTGAGATGAGCGTTATCAACGAGATCAGCGGGTGTGCCCTCGAACACGATCCGGCCGCCGTCATGGCCGGCGCCGGGGCCGAGCTCGATGATCCAGTCGGCGTGCGCCATCACCGCCTGGTGATGCGCGACGACGATCACCGACTTGCCGGAGTCGACGAGCCGGTCGAGCAGCACGAGCAGCTGCTCGACGTCGGCGAGGTGCAGCCCGGTGGTCGGCTCGTCGAGGACGTAGATCTCGGCCTGCCCGGATCGTTTTTCCGCCATCTGGGTGGCAAGCTTGAGCCGCTGGCGCTCGCCGCCGGACAGCGTGGTCAGCGGCTGACCGAGGCTGAGGTAGCCGAGCCCGACATCGGCGAGCTGCTCGAGGATGGCGTGCGCGGCCGGCGTGCGCGCCTCGCCGGCGCCAAACAACTCCTTGGCCTCGGTCACCGACATCGCGAGCACCTCGCTGATGTCGTGGCCACCGAGGTGGTGATCCAGCACCGATGCCCGAAAGCGCTTGCCCTCGCACTCCTCACAGGTGGTCGCGACGCCGGCCATCATCGCCAGGTCGGTGTAGATCACGCCGGCTCCGTTGCAATTGGAGCAGGCGCCCTCGGAGTTGGCGCTGAACAATCCCGGCTTCATGCCGTTGGCCTTCGCGAAGGCCTTACGGATCGGGTCGAGCAATCCGGTGTACGTCGCCGGGTTACTGCGTCGCGAACCGCGGATCGCGCCTTGGTCGATCGACACCACACCCTCGCCGGCGGGAATCGACCCGTGCACGAGCGAGCTCTTACCGGAGCCGGCGACGCCGACGACGACGACCAGCACCCCGAGCGGGATGTCGACGTCGACATCCCGCAGGTTGTGCGCGCTCGCGCTGCGGATCTCCATCGTGCCGGTGGGCCTCCGCACCGTCTCCTTGAGGGCGGCGCGGTCGTTGAGATGTCTGCCAGTGAGCGTGTCGCTGGCCCGCAGCCCCCCGACGGTGCCCTCGAAGCAGACGCTGCCGCCCGCCGTGCCGGCGCCAGGGCCGAGCTCGACGATCCGGTCGGCGATCTGGATAGTGTCGGGCTTGTGCTCCACGACGAGCACCGTGTTGCCCTTGTCGCGCAGCCGCAGCAGCAGCTCGTTCATCCGCTGCACGTCATGGGGGTGCAGGCCGGTGGTGGGCTCGTCGAAGACATAGGTGACGTCGGTGAGCGAGGCGCCGAGCTGGCGGAGCATCTTGACGCGTTGCGCCTCGCCGCCCGACAGCGTGCCCGTCGGCCGCTCGAGCGAGAGGTAGCCCAGGCCGATCTCCGCAAACGACTCGAGGGCCTGTCTGAGCGTGCCCAGCAGCGGCGCCACCGACGGCTCGTCGAGGTCTCGGACCCACTCAGCCAGGTCGCTGATCTGCATGGCGCAGGCGTCGGCGATGCTGATGCCCTCGATCCTCGAGGAGCGGGCACCCTCGCTCAGCCGAGTCCCGCTGCACTCGGGACAGCTCGTGAAGGTGACGGCCCGGTCCACGAAGGCGCGGATGTGCGGCTGCATCGCCTCCTTGTCTTTGGAGAGTATCGACCTCCGGATCCGTGGGATCAGCCCTACATAGGTCATGTTGATGCCCGCGATCTTCATCCTCGTCGGCTCGCGGTCGAGGAAGTCGCGCCGCTCGGCCTTGGTGTACTTGCGGATCGGCTTGTCCGGGTCGAAGAAGCCCGACTCGCTGTAAAGCCGGTAGTTCCAGCCGCCCGCGGTGTAGCCGGGGACGTTGATCGCACCCTCCGACAGGGACTTGTCCTCGTCGAACAGCTGAGCCAGATCGAGGTCGGTCACGCTGCCCGTGCCCTCGCAGCGCGGGCACATGCCGCCGGTGAGGCTGAAGCTCTTCTTGACGGTCTTCCTGGAGCCGCGCTCGACGGTGATCGCGCCTGAGTCCTTCACCGAGGGAGTGTTGAAGGAGTACGCCTTGGGCGAGCCGATGTGCGGCTGTCCCAGCCGGCTGAAGAGGATCCGCAGCATCGCGTTCGCGTCCGTGACGGTGCCGACAGTTGAGCGGGGATTGGCGCCGATGCGCTCCTGGTCGACGATGATCGCCGTGGTCAGCCCCTCCAGCACGTCGACCTCGGGCCGCGCCAGCGTGGGCATGAAGCCCTGCACGAAAGCGCTGTAGGTCTCGTTGATCAGCCGCTGCGACTCCGCGGCGATCGTGCCGAACACCAGCGAGCTCTTGCCCGAGCCGGAGACGCCTGTGAACACGATCAGCCGGCGCTTGGGGATCTCGACGCTGACGTCCTTGAGGTTGTTCACACGCGCGCCGTGCACGCGGATCACGTCATGGCTGTCGGCAACGTGCGGCGCAGGCGGGTGCGTGTTCGTGCTCGTGGCCGTGCTCATCCTGTCCTCATCGACAGCGGCCCTCGCGCATCAGCTCGCGGCCGGAAGCCCACGCAATAGGGGCCAGCGATCTGGCCCAGTCGGCGTGGGGCGAATCCTGGCCTCCATGGCGGTCATGCTAGTTGCAGCGCGCGAGTGTGGCCGAGAAGGCTGCGCCGGGCCGCGAGTCCTGGCGCTCAACCGCGCCACTCGACCTCGAAGTGTCCGATCGGCTCGTCGAAGCCCTTCACGGCGATGGGGCCGCCGTCGGAGAACCGGATGCCCTTGCCGCGACAGAGATCGTGCACCCCGGACGAAACGACGATGCAATCCGGCTGAGCCCACGCGCACAATCGCGCGGCCTGCTGCACCGCCGCGCCGAAGAGGTCGTTCTGCTCGGTGACGGGCTCCCCGGCCGCCACCCCGACACGCACGTGCACGTGCCCCTGCGCCGGTTCGTCGCCCTCCTGTAGCGCCCGCTGGATCTGAATCGCCGCGGAGACCGCCTGGAAGGTCGAGGTGAACGCAGCCATGATCCCGTCGCCGGTGTGCTTGACCTCGCTGCCGCCGAACCGTGCCAGGACGGCGCGTACGACTGAGTCGTGTACCCGTAGAAACGTCATCGCTGCACGGTCTCCTAGCTGCTGGGTCAGACGAGTGGAGTCGACCATGTCGGTGAAGAGGATCGCCCGGAAAGCGCTTTCTACGTATGGCTCGCCGGGAGGATGGGTATTGAGCCGACCGAAGAAGCCACGCACGCCGGCCTCATCGACCTCGATGACGTTCGACGGAAGCAGCCCATGGGCTGCCCGATGGGCCGCCTCAACGGCCTCCTCGTCCGGGCCCTCTACCAGGCAAAAGCCGCTCCTCGCGCCCTCATCGAACCAGTAAGTGACGAAACGCACGCCGAATTCGTCCTGAACCTCGAGATCGCGCATGTGGGCGACTGCGACGTCGGCGGCGGTCGCGTCGGGGAGATCGTGGCGGTCCATGTAGAGG
This sequence comes from uncultured Solirubrobacteraceae bacterium, assembly GCA_963714285.1. GTDB lineage: Bacteria > Actinomycetota > Thermoleophilia > Solirubrobacterales > Solirubrobacteraceae > Palsa-744. Next base: position 497,832 of record CAVQNS010000004.1, on the reverse strand, counting down.
GGCATCGTGATCGGCTGTGCCGAGCGTCAGCGCATCGCGCCGGACGAAGGCGCCGCTGGCGTGCTCGCGGGACGGATGTTCTGGTTCACCCGGAAGCGGTTGTCCGGGTCATAGGTGCCCTTGATCTGCGCCAGCCGATCGTAGTTGGCGCCGTAGCTCGCCCGCACCCGCTCCTCGCCCTCGTCCATCATCATGTTCACGTAAGCACCGCCGGCGGAGTATGGGTGCAGCGCCTCGAAGTAGTCGACGCACCAGCGGCGGATGAGCTCGGCATTGGCGGGGTCGTGATCGACACCGGCGAAGACCGAGCCCCAGACCGCATCGCGGTAGCTCCACGGGGTGTCGGATGGGCCGACGTCGTGGGCAGCTCCGTCGATCGGGTACAGGTGCATCGTCGACTGCCACGTAGGCATCTCAGCGCCGAACCTGGCGTGCGCCTCGACGGCAGCGTCGGGTATCTGCTTGACGAAGTCAGCGCGCCAGTACCACTGGTCTCCGGCGGGATAGACGGGGTCGAAGGCGCCCTGGAGAGCGGGGAGGGGCATCGGCTGAACCGCGTGCAGCAAGGGCTCCGACACGGCGTCCAGCAGCGGGGCCATCGCCCCGGCGGCGTCCTCGGGAGTGCCCACATAGCACCAGACGACCCCACAGACCTTGCGGAGATGGAGCTCCTCGGGGAAGGGCGGTGCCGGCGGGACCGATGCGAAGGCGAAGAAGCCGTTGAGCTCGCACGGAGCGTTCGGGAGGAAGTCCCGGTAGGCGCCCAGCACCTCGGCGCCCTGCTCGACCGGCCAGAAGGTCGGGCCGCCGACGACCGTCGAGACCTCGTGCAGCCGGAACAGGAAGGAGGTGACGACGCCGAAGTTGCCGCCGCCGCCCCGGATCGCCCAGTAGAGGTCGGGGTGCTCGTCCGCGGCGGCACGGACCGTCTCACCGCTCGCGAGCACGACCTCGGCCTCGAGCAGGTTGTCGATCGTGAGCCCGCACTTGCGGGTCAGGTGCCCAAGGCCGCCACCCAGCGTGAGGCCACCGACGCCGGTGGTCGAGATGATCCCGCTCGGTGTCGCAAGGCCGTGCTCGTTGGTCGCGGCATCCACTTCGCCCCAGGTGCAGCCACCGCCGACCCTCGCCGTCCGAGCGCCGGCATCCACTTCGACTCCCTTCAGGCCCGAGAGGTCGAGAACCACGCCGTCATCGCACGTTCCCAGCCCAGCGCCGTTGTGGGCGCCGCCGCGCACCGCCAGCAAGAGGTCGTGGTCAGCGGCGAACGAGACGACCTTCGCGACGTCGCCGGAGTCAGTGCAACTCGCGATCAACGCAGGGTGTCGGTCGATCATCGCGTTGTACACCTTGCGGGCCTCGTCGTAGCCGGGGTCCGCGGGGGCTGTAAGTCGTCCCTGGAATCCGGGCATTCCACTGCGGGCCGTCTGTATCAAAGCGTTGGTGGTGCTCATGCGTTCCCCCTGTCGGAGTCTCTGAGTTATTACGGCCGAGCCTATGGCGCTCGAGTGTGGCTGTCATGACCTGAGCTGACCCAATTCGAACGCTCGGCCCTCGATCGATCCCAGGTGATCATGGTCAAGACTGACTATCGTCTTTTCATGGACGCAGAGATCCTGGACCTTCCGGACCCTCTGAGCCCGACCTCGATGTCCCCGTTCGTCGGCCGCGCGGCCGAGCTCGAGAAGCTGCGAACCCTGATGCCGCGAGCCGAAGGGGAGAGGCGCCGTGTCGCGCTGCTCGCGGGCGAGCCGGGTGCCGGGAAGAGCCGTCTGGCGCGTGAGTTCGCCGCCCATGTCGCGATGGAAGGCGTGCTTGTCCTCTACGGCGCCTGTGACGCGGTGGTGCGGACGCCATACGGGCCTTTCGTCGAGGCACTCGAACGCCTGGTGCGGATAATCGACGAGGCGCAGCTTCGTAGCGCGCTCGGCGCCGGCGGCGGCGAGCTGACGCGGCTGCTGCCCGACCTGTCTGTCCAGGTCGGCGGCCTGACACAACCGGTGAAGGCCGACGCCGATACCGAGCGCCATCGTCTGCACACCGCGGTTGCTGACCTGCTTGCGAACGTCAGCCGCACAAGACCGATACTGCTCGTGCTCGAGGACGGGCATTGGGCGGACCCGACGACGCTTCTGCTCCTGCGCCACCTGGCGCGCTCTGCCTGGAGCGCGCGGCTGCTGATCCTCGCGACCTTCCGCGACAGCGAGGCCGATGCGCCCGCGGAGCTCTCGGAGACGCTTGCCGACCTACGGCGCTCCGATGACGTCGTGCGAATGCGCCTGGAGGGGCTCTCGGGGGCGGAGGTCTCTGCCCTCGTCAGCCGTGCCGCCGGGAGCGACTGCGACCCCGACGACCCCGAGCTGCACGAGCTTGCGAGCACCATCCATGACCTCACCGCAGGCAACGCCTTCCTCGTCTGCGAGCTCTGGCGCGCGGCGGTGGAGACGGGGATAGTCGAGGTCGCTGGTGGGCAGGCGAGGGTGACCCGGCCGCTTACCGAGTTCGGCACGCCCGAAAGCGTCCGCGAGGTGGTCAGCCAGCGGCTATCCCGGCTGGGCCCGAGAACCATCGAGCTGCTCGAGCTGGCGGCAGCTGCCGGGCCGGAGTTCGAGCTGGAGCCGGTGCGCCGCGCCGCCGGCGTCGCCGAGCCCGAGCTTCTCGCCGCGCTCGAGGAGGCGATCGGGAGCGGAATGATCGAGGAGATTCACACCAAGCGACTGGCATGCCGCTTCACCCACGAGATCGTTCGACGCGCGCTTTATGACAGACTCTCGCGGCTTCGGCGAGCCGAACTGCATCTCCGCGTTGGGGAAGCGCTCGAGAGCGCCGCTGCGGACTCCGACCGCGCACTCGCAGACCTCGCCCATCACTTCGGCGCAGCCGCTCCATTCGGCGGAGCCGAGCGGGCGATCGACTACAACCTGCGGGCCGCGCGGGCGGCGAGCGTCGCGCTTGCCTTCGACGATGCCGCGATGCGGCTGCGAACCGCAATCGAGATCGGGATCCAGGGCGAGCCTGAGCGCGCCGGCGCCCTGCTCGAGCTGGGCGCTGCCAGCCATCGTGCGGGCAAGGCGACCGATGCGCTGGACGCCTTCGTGTCGGCGGCGACGATCGCTCGCGCGCTGGACAGCGGGGAGCTGCTCGCCCGCGCAGCGATCGGCTACGAGGACGCGTGCTGGCGCCCCGGGCTTATACGACCGGATGCGATCGAGTTCCTCGAAGAGGCGCTTGCGGCGGTTGATGACAACAGCGACGAGCTGCGGATTGGCCTGCTGGCGGGACTTTCGCGGGCGCTCAACTTCGCGGGGGAGCGCGAGCGTGGCGCACTCGTGCGCGACAACGCGATCGCCTTGGCAAGGCGATACGAGGATCGCGCGGGGCTCGCCAAGGTGTTGGTCGGCTCCTATTGGGCCCGCGGTACGACCCCGCTGGAGGAGATCCTTTCAATGCTCACCGAGGCGAGAGACCTGGGGCGAGAGCTGGGGGACGTCGAGATGCAAACGGACGCGATGGCGTGGCGCGCGCCCACCTTCGTGGCTCTCTCCGACCTCGATTCCGCTCGGACGGAGGTGGCTGTCCTGCGTGAGATGGCCGAGCACACGGCGCAGCCGTTCATGCACCACGTGGCCGAGCACTACGGGTCGGCGCTCGCTCTCTGCGACGGGAACCTCGCGGACGCCGAGGCGATGGCGGGACGCTCGCACGATTGGGCGCGGCTGCTGACCGGTCGCGATGCGTCAGGTACTCACGGCATCCAGATGTTCGGCGTTCGCCGCGAGCAAGGTCGCCTGGCAGAGCTCGCGCCGGTGATCAGGATCCTTGCGGGCGAGGCAGAGCGGGACGGCCCATGGCGTCCCGGGCTCGCGGTGGTGCTCGCCGAGCTGGGCATGGAACGCGAGGCCAAGCGCGAGCTCTCGAGGCTCGCCGCCGAGGGCATCGACGGCTACCAGGCGTCACTGTGGCTGGCTACGCTCACTTACCTGACCGACGCCTGTGCCGCGGTTAACGACGTGGGGATGGCGGCGATCGTTTACCCCGAGCTGGAGCCGCTTGCGGGGACCAATGTGATGATCGGTCACCTGGTGGCCTGCTACGGAGCCGCTGACCGCTACCTGGGCATGCTCGCCGCGATGCTGGGAGACGCGGGTCGCGCCGAGGCGCACTTCGAGCAGGCCATCGAGCAGAACAGGCGGATGGGGGCGTCGACCTGGGTGGCTCACACAGCGTACGAGTACGGGCGCTTTCTGCTCGGACGAGGGCGCGCGGCCCGCGACTACGGGCAGGCCCTGCTCGGAGAGGCGGCCGGCTTGGCCGAGCGGATCGGCATGGAAGGACTGCTTGGCAAGATCCGCCTGCTCGGCGTGCCCACCTCGGACGTTCTCCCAGGCGGGCTTTCCCCACGCGAGGCGCAGATCCTGAAGCTGGTCGCCAGAGGGCTGAGCAACCGCGAGATCGGCCAAGAGCTGACGATCAGCGAGCACACCGCGGCCAACCACATCCGAAACATCCTGCGCAAGACCGATTGCGCCAACCGCACGGAGGCCGCGTCCTACGCCCACCGGCAGGGGCTTGCATCGGGGTGAGCTGAGATCCCCGCTACGATCAGCCGATGGCCCTGTACGTGATCGAGCGCAGCTTCGCCGATCAGCTTGACCTCACGGACGCCGATGTCGAGCTGATCGAGGAGGTCAACAGCGACGAGGGAGTTCGCTGGCTGTTCTCGTTTCTGAGCGCTGACCGGCGACGCACCTACTGCCTTTACGAGGCACCGTCGCCCGACGCGATCTTGGCTGCCGCGCAGAGGGCGAACGTCCCGGCCGATGCGGTCGTCGAGGTGAGCCCAGCGACGCCGCAGTTCGCGGGCCGCCTGCGCGACTGGGCCGACGCCGTCCGCTGAGCTGGCCCCAGCCAGTGGATGAGACAAACCGGTCTCACATGAGTGAGATTCCGGTCTCATATGGATGAGACGCCGCAACTACTCGTACGGCGTCCCGCCGATCTGAGACGGCCCAGTCCCGTTCATCCGAGACCAGACCGTCCCCTTCATGTGAGACTGGGGGAGCCAGCGTGCCGCTGCCGCGATCATCTGCAAACCGCGCCACGGCGGGGCTGCTATGCGCCCGCGTGGTCAGTCGCCGCGGCCGGTGGAGTTGGCGAGTCCGTGCCAGGTGGTCTGGGCGATGGCTTCGACGAGCGTGGCGCGGGTGACGTCGCGGTGCTCGAGCCACCACAGCGCGAGCCCTGTCATCGCGGAGCGCAGCAGCTCAGCGACGGGCATGATCTGCTCGGGCGCAAGCGTCACTCCGGTGCAACGAGGTCGAACCCATGCTGATCTACTCGATGAGCGTCTCCGCGGACGGGTTTATCGCCGACCGGGAGGGCGCGTTCGGATTCACGGTCCCGAACGACGAGCAGTTTCGCTTCCACACCGAGGAAACACGTAAGGTCGGCGGCTTCATTATCGGCCGCAGGCTGTATGAGGCCCTGCTCGTGTGGGAGACAGAGCCGTCGCTCCGCAAGAACGAGCTCGGGGCCGCGTTCGCCGACGCCTACTGCGCGATCCCGAAGGTCGTCTTCAGCCGCACGCTCGACACCGTGCAGGGCAACGCCCGGCTCGCCGAGGCGTCGGTGGCCGAGGAGGTCGCCGCGGCGCTCGAGGCGACCGACAAGGACGTCTTGATCGGCGGCGCCGGCGTGGCCGGGGCAGCGATCGAACTCGGCCTCGTCGACGAGCTGCGCATGTTCCGCAACCCGGTCCTAGTCGGTGGCGGCACGCCGCTCCTGCCAGCCGTAACCGAAGACGTTCCATTGGACCTGGTCGAGACCAGGACGTTCGGCTCGCGCGTGATTTACGAGCGCTACAGGCGCGCCCGTGGTGAGTCGGACTGACACCGCTGTCCGCGACGACATCGGAGCGTCCGGGGCGGGTGCAGAAGCCCCTTCGGGCACCGTGCGCGATCGCGCGGCGCCCTAAGCGTTTGTTGCAGCGCGTGAGACGAGTGTCGCAACGACGTGAGTTGGTCGACCGTCGCAACCTCGTGAGATCCGACAGCAATGCCATTGACCTATGGTCGGAACAACCCCGACCGGTCACTGCACGGCGTTGTGTACCTGCAGGCGCTCCAGCTCGTTGGCGATCACGGTCGCACCGTCGCTGCGGGCGAGGGCGCCGGCCATTGCGCGGGCACCCTGTTTGATCGACTGGTCATCGAGGGCCTGCGAGATCACGCGGCGCAGCTTCTCGGGGGAGCTCTCCTTGCTGGCCCTCACGCCGGCGTGCGCGAGGACCACGCGGGCGGCGTTATCCGGCTGGTCGCGACCATCGGGAATGCAAACGAGCGGAACGCCATCGGCGAGGGCGGCGTTGACCGTCTGCCAGCCCGCGTGGGTGATCACGAGCGCCGCGTGTGGGAGCACGGTCCGATGGGAGACGAAAGCCACACTGCGCGCGTTGTCGGGGATGCGGAGCTGACTCGGGTCAAGCGCCGGCCCGGCCGTAAACAGCGCCCGGACGCGCAGCCCGGCCACTGCATCGAGGACACGCTGGGCGAGCGCCCGCTGGTTCATGTAGCTCGTGCTGAAGCTGATCAGCACGAGCGGATCTGTGTTCTCCGACGGCCACGGTGACTCCCACTCCGTCTCGAATGGCTCGAACGCCGGGCCCACGTAGTGGACATTCGCGGGGAGCTGGGCTTTGCTCGAGAAGTCGAGCTCCGGGGCGGTCATCACGTAGATCGCCCGCACACCGCGTACCTGGTCGTTCCAGTCCTCAAGCGGCGCTAGCCCGTGCTCAGCACGGACGTCGTTGAGCATCGGCAGCCCGGCGGAGGTGAAGCGGCGGGTCATGGCATTGAGCAGCCGGTCGCGCGCATCACCCAACTGACCCCCCATCGGCTTCAGGCCGCTGAACAGCGGCGGCGCGCCGCGAACTGGAAGCGGATACGGGCAGTGAACGAGCGCTGCCGCGGGTATGCCTGTGGACTCTGCAGCGACCGGCGCGGCGATGAAAAGCCAATCGAACACGATCACGTCGGCGGCCCAGTCGCCGAGCAGTTCCAGGTACTCCCGTACCGCATCCCGCAGCGGAGCGATCGGAGTGTCGCGCATCCGCTTCGCGGCGCCAAGCCGAGTGCGCGCCTCCCAGTCACGTATCGGGTCGGTCTCCGGATGCGTGATGTCGAGGTCGGGAAGCCAACTGCGGATCGCGACGAACTCGGCTCCAGTCTGCTCGATCCGTTCCCGCGCGGCGCTGTGGGCCACGACGCGCACCTCGTGGCCCCGCTCGACGAGCTCCCGTGTCAGCGCCAGCTGTGGTGGGGCGTTGCCGCTGAACGCCAGGAGAGTCTGGAAGACCCGCATATACTTCATCTTAGCCCTACTCAGATGAAAGTGTCGAGCGACTCCACCACCACACGCCAATATCGGATGTCCGCGCGAGCCGATGCCGCTGCCGCGACCGGCGAACGGCTGCTCGCCGCGGCCTGGGAGCACTTCGGCACGCGAGCCTACGAGGAGGTTCGCCTGCGCGAGATCGCCGCCGACGCGGGCGTCACCGAACAGACGCTTTTCGCGCGGTTTCACTCCAAAGACGAGCTGCTCACTGCCGCATACAAGTGGTGGGGCATGCGCGAGATGGAGCGCCGCGACGCCGCTCCAGTCGATCACTCCCCCGACGCGCTCGCCAACGTGTTCGACCACTACGAGGCGCACGGAACGGCGATCCTACGCATGCTCTCCCAAGAGGACCGCATCCCCGCGATCCGCAACCTAACCGACAGAGGAAGGGCCTACCACCGCGACTGGGCAAACAAAGTCTTCCAGCAACTCCTCGCCGGCCTGCCACGCGCGGCCCGAGAGCGCCGGCTCACAGCCCTCGTGATCGCGACCGACGTGCTGGTGTGGAAGCAACTGCGACTCGACATGCAGCTCAGCCGCCCCCAAGCCGAACAGATCGTCCTAGAGATGATCGAGTCCTACTCGCGGCGAGCGCATTGAGAGACCGGCCGTCACCGACACTGCGTGAGCGCTTCGAGCACCGGCTGGTGCCGTCGCGCGCGCGAGTGGCTTGCAGACACGTGGGACCCGGTTGTCGCTTCCTCCTGTCAGTCTTGGTCGTTGTGTAGCACAGGGGCGTAGGAGATCCCGACCACCGCGCCCTCCGGTGATTGCAGCCTGGCGACCGTTTGACCCCACGGCTCCTCGCGCGGTGGGTGCAGCAACTCATAGCCAGCTTGCTCGAGCTCTCGTGCCGCTGGGCCGACCGCTGCGGCGTCCGCAACGTCGAACTCGATGCTGACCTGCGGCACCGGCCGCTCCGCCGGCCATTGCGGCGTCCCGAAGCACGCCTCAGCGGCCTGGGAGAGCGGCCAGATCCCGAAGGACTTGCAACCGACGATCTGCTCGCTGTGGTGATAGTCGCCGCCCTCACTCTCCAGCGGCAGCCCAAGGGCGTCGACGTACAGCTTGCGACTGGCGGGCGGATCGGGCGCAATTACCGCCACGGTCGCGAGGAACTCGATATTCATGCCACCTGCTCCTCGTTCATGTTGTGCTCGGTCAAACTCGATTGAAACTAGCCACCACCCGACTACGCCTGATAATACATGTTATGTAAACCAGAAGCCGAAAGCGGGCTGCGTAGGCCAAGCGGCTCTCCTCTGCGCGCGGCGCGCCGGCCCCGGCAACGCTCTCGCCGATCGCAGCCACACCGAGCTCTTTAGCCGGGTTCGTCGCCTGCTGTTGGGGCGCGCTCGCGGAAGCGCTCTCGCCAGACGCTCTGCATCTCGCGCAGCAGCGGCGGGTAGATCAGGTACCGGAACGGCTTGATCGCGGCCATGTATGCGACCCCGAACAGTCCGTTTGGCCTGACGAGTACGGCCATCTGACAGCGGTAGCCGCCGGTGCCGTCTTCGACGAGCCCGATGTGCATGACGCCGTGCATGGTCTCGTTGGCGATCTCCGCCGCAAACTCATCGTCGAGCAGGTACAGCGACGTGAATGGAAGTGCGTCGAACGCCGGGCCTGGATGCTCGCGCAGATCCGCCGGCAACCGATCGCGGAGCGTTGGCATCCTTGTGCCAACGCCGGTGTCCGGACCATCCCAGCCGAGCAACGCCCCAACCTTCCAGCGAATCGCGAACAGCATGCGAGCGGCGCGGGAGGAGCTTTGGGCAGGATCGAACGACGCAATCAACTCCGCCGCCGCAGGGAAATCGTCGGGACCGCCCACCACAGGTATCCCCCACACGTCCTCGAGCCGGAACTCAGCCGTGAGCTCGTGGATTCGCCAAGGGCGTGAGGTGTGCGCAGTGTCAGGGAGCCTCATTCGGGAACTCGATATATACGATACCGTATAAACAGAGGCTTAGAGCATCATGGACGCAATGACGATCCCGAGCAGAACGCCGTAGACGTTGGCGTCGCCCCGCACGCCTCGCCACTGCTGGATCGACGAGGGGCTGCGAGCCCTCGCCCGCGGCGGCCCCGACGCTGTTCGGATCGAGCTGCTGGCGCAGGCGCTGGGCGTCTCGAAGGGCGGCTTCTATGGGTACTTCGACGACCGGCGCGCCCTGCTCGAGGAGATGCTAGACACGTGGGAGCGGGCGGTGATCGACGATGTGATCGAGCGCGTCGAGAGCCTAGGCGGAGACGCGAGGACCAAGCTGCGTCGACTGTTCGCCGTCGCCGCATCCAGTGAGTTCCAGGAGCGGCAACTACTGAGGACCGACCTGGCAATCCGCGACTGGGCGCGACGCGACAAGGCGGTCGCCAAGCGTCTCAAGCGCATCGACAACCGGCGAATGGAATACATGCGCTCGCTGTTCGGCGCCTTCTGCCCGGACGCGGACGATGTCGAGGCCCGCTGTCTGCTCGTCTTCACGCTGTTCATAGGCAGCGACTTCGTCGCTGCCGATCACGGCGCGCGCGACCGCGCGGACGTGCAGAAGCTGGCGCTCAGGCGGCTTGTTGGCGGCTAGTGAGCGCGACTTTGCTCCGTCTGAGTCTCCAGCGTCTGCTTGACGACTTTCGTCCCTTGCTCCATTGCCTGGCCGGTAGCAGCGGCTAGCTCTTCTGGCAGCAGGTCGGCGATCCAGACGAACCTCGCGGCAGCATCGCCCTCGACGAATACCTGCGCCGATGCGTTGTGGTGGGCATACGGGCCATCGACGATCGACCAGACGAGCCGGCGAGCCTCGTCATCCAGGTCGACCAGCCGCTCGCGGAGCACCGCGCCATTGGCGAACGTCACGATTCGGTCCGCTCCGTCGAGGCACACGTCAACAGCGAAGCCGGGTGCGAGACGCTGATGTAGAGAACCCCAATCGCGAACGGCCGCCCACACCTCTGCGGGGCTTGCCTGGATGAGTATCTCCTTGCGGATGGAAGCCATCTTGCCTGTCTCCTTGCCTATTGGGCGCTCCGATGAGCAGAGCTGGTAGATGCGCGGCATAGCCAGCGTTACAGCACTTGTTTGCGAGGTCTTGGATATTCGTGCGCGTCTGAGAGACTGACGGTAGATGCTGAGCGCACGCACGCTTCTTCATCGCGATGGCGTCGAGATCGCCGACGTCGCCTGCCGGCACCCATGCGGGCGCGGTCACGCCGGCGAGCAGACCGGTGGCCACGCGGTCGTGTTCATCCGCCGCGGGTGCTTCCTACGCAGCGCCGACGGGGTCGAGGCCGTGCTCGATCCAACGGTTGCCTACTGCATGAACCCCGGTCAAGAGCAGCGCTATGACCACCCGCACGATCACGGCGATGACTGCACCTCGCTGTTCCTCGCTCCCGAGCTCGTCGCGTCGCTATGGGGCGGCGAGGAGACGCTGCCCTCGATGCCGCTTGGAATCTCGCCGGAGATCGATCTGGCGCACCGGCTGCTGTTGAGCGCGGGACGTCGCGGCGAGGACAAGCACGAACTCGTGGAGCGAGCGATCGCACTGACGGCCAAGGTGCTGGAGCAGGCCGATCCTCGCCGCATAGCTGCCGGCGGCCCTGCCACCACCCGTGCTCGCCGCGCGGTAGCCGACGGCGCGCGTCAGATCCTGGCGGCCAACCCGGAGCGCTCCGTGCCCTACCTGGCCCGCGAGCTGGCCGTGTCCCCCCACCATCTGAGCCGCATCTTTGCGGCAGCGACCGGCAACACGCTCTCCCGTCACCGTATGCGCCTACGCGCGCGCAGCGCGCTGGAGCGACTTGCCGGCGGCGAGCAGAACCTTGCGCGTCTGGCCGCTGATCTTGGCTTCAGCGATCAGAGCCATCTCTGCCGCGTGCTGCGCATGGAAACCGGACATACACCTTCGGCGCTGCGCCACGTCCTCGCATCGTCAACGAGCGGCGCCGCGGCGAAGGTCTCGCGCGAGTAGCCGCAGGTACGCGTGGCGGTTGCAGAGGATCGTGTGCGGGCCGGTGGCGGCGAACTGACGCCGGGAGCGGCGCTCGCCCCCCGCGTCGATCGCCTGCCACATCCGCTCGCGCCCGGGCACGCGCAGCTGTCCTGACAACACCTCTCCGAGCCACTCCGCCTGGCGCTCGACGATCGCGAACAGTCCGGGGCCAGGCTCGAGCACGCCGATGAACGTCAGACCGGGATCCTCCGGAGCGAGAATCCGCCGGTACAACGGGAACTCCCACCCCTGTCCTCGCCCGACGTCACCGGCGAGGAACGGAAAGTTGATCTCGTAGCCCGTCGCGAAAACGATCGCGTCGACAGGCTCCTCGCTGCCGTCGGCGAAGCGCACCCGGTCGCCGGCCAGCGCGCTCACGTGCGGCCGGCTCTCGAATGAGCGCGTGCGCAGGGCGGCCTCGAGCGCCGGTGAGACCGTCACCGGCCAGCGCGACTGGAGCAGGCGATGGTTCGGCGTCGCGAGCAACCCCCGCTCGGGGGCGCTCCACGCGAGCCGCAACAGCGCCTGCATCGCCAGCCGGTGCAGCGCCAAGGGCGTCAACAGCGCCGCCGCCGTATCGAAGTCGTCGAACGGCCGACCGAACGCGCGTCGAGGGATCAGATGGTGGACGTGGCTGCACGCCAAGATCGCCTTCTCGGCCGTGGTGGAGAGCTCGGCGACGATGTCGAGCGCCGACTGTCCCCCGCCCACGACCACCACGCGCCTACCCGCGAGCGCCTCGGGCGTTCGATAGTCGCGCGCGTGCATGAGCGTGCCGTCGAACGCTCCCGCCAGCTGCGGGATCTGCGCTTCCCAGTAGTGGCCGCCGGCGACCACGACCGTGTCGAACTGTTGCGTGCCGTCGCCATCGATCGCGACCTCCCAGCCACCGTCCGTCGGTCGCGCCTCACGGACGCGCGCGCCACAGACGATGTGGCCGTGTAGCTCGTTGCGCGTCGCGTATTCCTCGAGGTAGGAGAGGATCTGACTGTGGTGCGGGAAGTCTCCCGCAGATATGGGCATCGGCAGGCTCGGGTACTGCATCCGTTTGCGAGACGTGTTCGTGGTCAGCGAGGCATAGGCAGCCGAGAGGCCGCTGTCGTTCTCGTAGCGCCACATGCCGCCGATCTCAGAGCCGGCCTCGTAGGCGGTGACCTCGTGACCCGCATGCCGGAGCGCACGGATTGCCGCAAGCCCCGACATCCCAGCGCCGATCACGCAAACACGCGAAGCTGAGCTGCCCCACTCTGCGCGTCTCGGAGAGCCCATGCGCTGACATTGAACAGGTACCGGCGGTTTTGTGTCCGTTTCAGCCGTGCGATCGCGTCGCGCCGGCGGGCCTTGCATAGTGCTCACGGCAGCCGCACCGAGAAGCGCCCGACCACGAGTCCGCTGCCGAGAGACGGCAGGCGGATGGACGGGGGGCCGTAGAGAACCTCGCCCGAGTAGACGCCGGGGCACGGCTTCGAGCCGGGCGGCCCGGCGCTCATTCCCAAGTAGAACGCGACCCGCCGACCGGCCGCGACGTCTTCGTCGAGCGTGTTGCCGTCGCTTGCACCGTGGCATGGATCGCGCATCACGACCTCGTAGTAGTTGGCGGCGCTGGTGACCGGCGCCCGTGCGACGAAGCTCACGCGGACCACGTCTTCGGGCTTCAGCGGTGGATCTCGATGGCTGTAGAGGATCTGTGCTCTCAGCGGGGTGCGCACCTGCGCGGCTGTCGGCCTGGCGAGCGCGACCATCCCGATCGGCGCGCAACGCCTGCCGTGGTTGTCGAGATCCTGGGTGGCGTCGATGTGGCACACCGTTCCATCGCGATAGGTGATCGCGCGAATTGGCTGGTACTGGCCGTGAGGCAGCGTGGCCGAGCCGTTGGGCGCGCCGGGACCGAACGTGTCCGACGCCGCGCCCGACAGCTGCCGCGCGACGATCAGGTAGGCCCCCTGCGTGCCGAAGGTGGGAACGGTGACCATCGGCCCATCCAGCGCATACACGGATCTCGTGGCCTTGAAGCCGTGAAGGCGCCCCGGCTCGCTCAGGGCTTCGGTGCGTGTGTGGAGCGAGTAGGTGATGCTCCGGGCGTCCGGTCCCAAGGCGCCGTAGAACAGCGCGCGCCCGTCTTGCGGCGGGCATAGAGGGATCCGTGGGTCGCCAGGGTCGCGTGCTCCGCGTTCATGGTCGACGCGCGGCATGCACGCTTCGGGATCCGCGCTGGCTGGAACCGCCTGGCTCTGCACCGCGAGGAACAGCCTGCCGTCGGCGTCCAGCGCGCCGCAGCCGTCGGAGCCGGCGACCGCGTCTTCCTGTGAGAGCGCATGGAAGGCGTGGTCGTCGCCGAACGCCCCGTCCTGGCCGAGCACCCCGAGCTCACCGTCATACAGGCGCCCGTACTGCAGGCAGCCGACGCCGCGCGTCGTGCTCAGAATCCGCAGCCCCCATGGCGGGCCGCCGGCGGGGTCCGCCACGGACAGCGCCAGCAGCGTCGCACTCGAGCCGATCGGCGCACCGTCCCGCTTCTTTGGCTGCGCCTTGAATGGAGGCGCCACAGGCGCCCCGAAAAGCAGCCCGCCGGCAGCGAGCGCAACGGCCGCGGCGGCGAGCAGCAGCACGATCAGCAACACGACCAGCCGCAGGTTGAAGCGAACCAGGTCGCCGGGCATGCGAGCCGGGGGCGGTCGCTCCGAGCGCGGCCGATCCTGGCTGCGCTCCTCGGCGAGGAACAGCCGATGCAGCTCCTCCCCCATCTCCCGCAGCAGCGGCAGCTCAGCGGGTGGCCCGATGCGCTCACGCATGCTCATCGCTCTCCACCATCTCGCTCAAGGCAGCCGAGCTGCGCATCGCGCGCAGGGCGCGGCTGACGCGCGCTCGCGCGGTCTGCTCGCTCACGCCGAGCGCCGCGGCGAGCTCTGCGTAACTGCGCTCCTTCGAGCACCCGCAGCTGCAGCGCGACCCGCTGCTCGCTGCCGAGGCCATCCAGCCCCGCCGCAAGCAGCTCGCGCACCTCGGCCAGGCCCGCGAGCTCCTCGACACGCTCGTATTCGCTGTCGCTGAGCGCCCGGCGGTGAAAGCCGAGGCGCTTGAGCGCGGCGCGCTCGACGCGTCCGCGTCGAGCGAAGTCGATCAGGCGGTGGCGCGCGATCCCATACAGCCACGCCGCCTGCTCGCGCTCACCGGAGCCGCGGAAATGCCGGCGGTCGCGAAACGCGCACGCGAACGTCTCAGCGACCAGGTCCATCGCAGCCTCCGGCTCATATGTGCGCCTCATGAAGAACCCCAGCATCGCTTCGGCGTGCGCCGTGTACAGGCGTGCGACACCATCCGCATCCAGGCTCATCCTGTCGGGTGAATCGATCTCAATATCCATATAGGCGGATCGGCGGGATTTTTGTGACGAGTGGATCGACAACAGCTGCGGGTGCGTGGATCGTCGAGGACCACCGCTGGGGCAGCGGCTCGCCGCGATCAGCGCCGCCGCTCCCCTACATCCGCCGCCTCTCCCCTACATCGATACCTCCGCCACCAACGTCTCCTCTGCGGGCGCCTGCACAGGGTGCAGGTCGCGAAGTCGATCGACGCCGGCGAGCGCCGGGAACAACCGGCTCCAGCTGAGCGCGATCACGACGGTGAGCGCACCGCCGATGACGACCGCGGGCACTGCGCCGAGCGCGAACGCGGCGAGGCCCGACTCGAACGCGCCGAGCTGGTTGGAGGCGCTGATGAACACCATCTCGACCGCGAGCACGCGCCCACGCAGGCGGTCGGGGGTGGCCAGCGCGACGGTCGTCGAGCGGATGTTCATGCTCAACATGTCGACGAAGCCGCTGACGGCGAGCGCTGCGAGCGACAGCAGGAACGAGCGCGACAGGCCGAAGACGACCATGCTCGCGCCGAACATGCCGACGGCGACCAGCAGCGTGCGCCCGGCGCGTCCGCCGAGCGGACGGCGCGTGAGCAGCGCGGCGGCGCATAGCGCGCCCACCGAGGGGGCGCTGCGCAGGATTCCGAGGCCGGTCGGTCCGACATGCAGGATCGAGCGCGCGAACAGCGGCAGCAGCGCGACGGCCCCGCCGAACAGCACGGCGAGCAGATCGAGCAGGATCGCGCCGAACAGGATTTGCGTGTGGCGCACGAAGCGGATCCCGCCGAGCACGCTGACGAGGCCCGGAGAGCTGCCCGCGGCCGGCACATCGTCGGCTGCGGGACTGTGCGTGATCGCTGCCACGCACACGGCCGCCGCCACGCACATGCCGGCGGCGACGCCGTAGACGATTCCGGCGGAGAACGGGTACAGCAGCCCACCGAGCGCCGGGCCGACGACCGCTCCGAACTGCACGGCGATCGAGCGCAGTGTCATCGCGCTCTCGAGCAGCTCGCTCGGCACGAGCGTCGGCGGCAGCGCGCGCGCTGCGGGGGTGCCGATCGCGTTGGCCGTGCCGGCGCCCAGCGCGAGCGCGAGGAACGGCAGCACCGCGGTCACCCTGGAGCTGCTGAGCGCCACCAGGCCGATCGCGACGCCCGCGCTCAGCAGCAGCGAGGCGATGAACACAAGTCGCCGCGGCACGCGGTCCGCGAGATGGCCGGCGGGCAGCGCCAGCGCGAACATCGGGATGAACTCCGCGAGACCGATCCAACCGAGGTCGAGGGCGCTGCGATGGTTGGTGTAGACCTCCCAGCCGATCGCCACCTCGAGCATCTGCACGCTGATGCCCATCCCGAGCAGCGCCAGCCACAGGAGCGCGAAGTCGCGCTCCGCGAGCGCCGGTCCGAGTCGTTTCACCGCCCGTGGTCTAGCACCTCGCGACCGTCGTCCAGCCTCGAGCTTGCTCGCGACCCTCTAGCATCGGAGCCGTTCTTGACCGCGGAGCACGAGGAGAGGCAAGCGATGGCCAACAAGATCTACACAGCGAAAGCACACGTGACCGGCGGTCGCGCCGAGGGGCATGGCGCCAGCAGCGATGGTGCGCTCGAGGTCGACCTGCGCCTGCCGCCCGAGATGGGCGGCCCTGGTGGCGGCACCAACCCCGAGGAGCTGTTCGCTGTCGGCTACGCCGCCTGCTTCGAGGGCGCGCTCGGCGTGGTCGCGCGCCGCGCCAAGCTCGAGGCTGGCGACGTCGCGATCGACTCCGAGGTCTCGCTTTCCCCCAACGGCCAGGGCGGGTTCGTGCTGGCGGTCGGCCTCGACGTGACGCTGCCCTCGATCGCGGATGCGCCGGCGGCCGTCGAGCTCGTGCGCGCCGCGCATCAGGTGTGCCCGTACTCGAACGCGACGCGCGGCAACATCGAGGTCGCGCTGACGGCCAACGGCACACCCGTCGAGTAGGAAACGAGCGCTGCGCCGCACCGCGCCTTGCGGCGGCCTCTCCCCGCGACCCACGCGGGCGTGTCCACGCGTTTGAGCTAGCGCCCGAGCGTGCGCTCGAGCTCGCGTGCGCGCGAGCGGAGCCCTGAGATCAGCGAGCGGATCTGCTCCAGGTCGGCGCGCAGCTCCTGGTCGCCGACCTCGACCGGCAGCATCGAGTCTTGGAGCGTCGCCAGCAGCCGGTCGGCGTCGCTGACAGCTGCCATCGCGCTGTCCAGGAAGCCCTTGGCGCCGTGCGCGGGAGCGCCCGCGATCGCCGCCTCGAAGGTGTGACCCGGCAGGGCATGACGCTCAGCGAAGGCGCTGTGCGCACGCCGAGCGCGGCCGTAGGCCATCTGGACGGGGCGAAACAGCGCCTCCTCGACGGCGTCGGCGTTGTGTTCGTCGAGCAGCTCGTAGGCCTCGCTCAGCGAGGCCACCGCCGCGCCGAGCCTGTCGGCAGCCGCGGCGATCGTGTCGAGCAGCTGCTGTCTGGCGTCGGCGGTCGTGTAGGGCACGACTTCCAGGTTAGTGCGCGCGCTCAGGCGATCGCGTAGGCAAGCGAGACCTGCGTGCTGAGCGTGCATGCCGTCGCGCTCGCCTTTTTTGCGACCGGCCGCTTCTTGCGTCGCTTGACGGCCGGTTTGCGAACGTTGGAGACGGCTGGCGCCGCCGCGGCCTCGATCGGCGAGACGCTCGCGTTGGTCGAGCCGAAGTCGGGCTGTTCGCCCTGATATTCGATGTATTCGGATTCTTCGCCGCCGCTGCAGCTGATCGAGCCGCCGCCTTCGGCGATGCTCTGGACGCTGCTGAGCGTCACCCCGGCCTTGCTGGCCAGGAATTCGGCCTTGCTCTGGCCGTCGGCGAGCGCGGCAGCCATGCCTTCGCGATAGACCGAGGTCGCCGTGGCGCGATTCGCCCCCTGTGCGATCGGCACCGTCGCGACGCCCTCGACGCTGATCGTGCGCACCGGCGTGGCCGTGGTCGTCGTCGGCGCTTCCGCGGCGGCGACACCGAGCATGTTCGCGACCGCCAGCACGGCCAGCACCGCTATCGTCGCCCCAATCGCGTTCCTCATCGTTGCGATCGATGCTAGCGCGGAACGGCGGACAGCTCCCGGGCGCGTACTAGTACGGCGTCGATCATCGGCTCGGTGAGCCGGCCCGTGAACGTGTTCTGCTGGCTTGGGTGGTAACAGCCGAGCAGTTGGTAGTGCTCGATCGCAAGCTCGGCGCCATGGCCGAAGCGCGGCCGCGGCCGCGGTGCAACACCCGGCGCCTCGCTGACGGCGGCGGTCAAACGCAGCGCGGCATCCCAGGCGAACCCACCCAGACAGACCACCACGCGCACGTCGCTGAGCAGCTTCAGCTCAGCGACGCTCCAGGGCAGGCAGCTGTCGCGCTCGCCCGGCATCGGGCGATTCTCCGGTGGCGCGCAGCGCACCGCGGCGGTGATCCATGCGTCGCTCAACGTCAGCCCGTCCTCGCGACTGCGCGAGAGCGCCTGGTTGGCGAAGCCCGTGCGCTGCAGCGCCGCGAACAGGAAGTCCCCGGAACGGTCGCCTGTGAACATGCGCCCGGTGCGGTTCGCGCCGTGCGCGGCCGGCGCGAGGCCGAGCAGCAGCACGCGCGCGGCTGGGTCGCCGAAGCCTGGCAGCGGGCGCCCCCAGTACTGCTGCTCGGCGAACGCCGCGCGCCGATCGCGGGCGACCTGCTCGCGCCACGCGACCAGCCGTGGGCAGTTCCGGCAGCCGCTGACCTCGGCTGCGAGCGCGCTCAGCGCGAGGGCTCTTTGGGATTGCACACGGCAGTAGTACCATCGCGATGGAGATGCCGTTGTGGGTCTGGATCATCTTTCTGGCCGCGCTGGTGAAGATTCCGCTGGCGGGCCTGATGCTGTGGATACCGTTTCGCAACGACGAGGCGATGATCTCGCCGGACATCCCCGACTCCTCTGAAGAAGACGGCGGCTCCAAGGCGCTGCCGGGCAGCCCGACGGACCCGCACCCGCGCTCGCCGCGTCCGCCCCGGCCGCGCCGCGACCCGCACGGCTCGCCCTCGCCCTCCTCGCCTGCGCGGGTACGGACGAATGCGCGCCGATCGCGGACCGGTCCGCTGCGCGTCTCGCACTGAGCTCAGCGGTTGCGCTTGCGCTGCTGGCGCGCGGCCTTGGCTTTCGCCCGGCGCCTGCGCATCGCCGCTTCCGAGCGGCGCGAGGTGCTGCTCTCGAGCATCTCGGAGGTGGTCGCTGGGGCGACTTTGCGCACGTCGCGCATGATCACGAACACGATCCCCACGAGCAGCACGGCCGCGACACCGAGACCGGCGAGCAGCACGGTGCTGGAGTCCTGCGGTTCAGAGGTGGAGGTGCTCGCCGTCGTCGCCGTCGTGGTCGTCGTCGTTTCGGCGCCTTCTTCTGTTTCTGAGCCTTTCGTCAATTCGCCCAATGCCCCGCCCCCGCCTAGGCCCGCCGCGAGCGCGGTTGGCGCGGGCGTAGCCGCCAGCGCCAGCAGCGCTGCCAGCAGCAGCGCGCAAGTGCTCGCGCGCAAACTCCGTGACGTCAAACGGAAACGGCTCCCCACGCGGGCGAGCATACAGTCTGCACGGCTGCAAGTCTGAGATGACCGCGCGTCTGGCGCGCGTCCGGCGCGCGTCTGCGACCGCGCCCGCGCCGGGATCTCCGCACGCCATAGAATGGCCGGCCATGGCCCCCAAACAACGCCAGGTACGGATGGAGCAGCGCGGTGGACTCGAGGCGATCCAGGCGCTCGAGCAGCGCACCGACGAGGAGCTCGAGGCGGAGACCAAATACAAGTCCGCGGCGATGGCGATCCTCGGCGCGCGCGCGTCTGAGCGCTTCGACGCGGAGGCCGCCCGCTCGTACTTCCAGCGCGCGATCGCCTCTGCGCGCCCGCAGGAGCGGATGCAGATCAGGCGGATGGCGGATGCCTCGCTGGCGCTGGCCGAACGCCGCGCGGGGGATCTCAAGAGCGCGGTCGAGCGGCTCGGCCAAGCGCCGCCCACCGGACGCCAGATGTTCGCGCTGCGCGCGATGGGCCTGCTCGTGCCGCCTTCCTCCGCTGGGATCTTCGTCCGCATCCGCGGCGTGCTGCTGATCATCGCGCTGATCCTGCTGCTGCTCGCGGCCGGGCTTGGCGTCGTCGAGCTGATCTCGCTTCCGTTCGGTGGCCTCGGCCTCGCACCGGGCATCTTGCTCGGGCTGTTCCTCGTGCTCGCGGTGCTTGCGGTCGTCAGCGCGATCGGGAAACGGCGGCGTAATCGCGCGCGCAGCGGCGCTTCCAGCGGCGCCTCGTCCTGACGCGGCCACCGCTGCCGCTGTGCGCTGGACAATAGGCTTGCTCTGACCGTGTCTGCACCTGTCTGCCTGGTCGTGAACCCCGCTGCGGGCGGCGGCAGAGCCGGGCGCCTGGCGCCCGAGGCCGAGCGGGCACTGCGCGATCAGGGGCTGACAGTGCGCCGCGTCGACACGTGCAACCTCGAGCATGCACGCGAGCTCGCGCTGGCAGCTGCAAGCGACGGCGAGACGATCGTGGCACTCAGCGGCGACGGCATGATCGGTGCGCTGGCCGACGCGCTGCAAACGCTGCCGGGAGCGGTGCTCGGTGTGATTCCGGGTGGGCGCGGGAACGATCTGGCGCGGGTGCTCGGAATCCCCGACGACCGCGTCGCGGCCGCTGCGATCATCGCAGCGGGGCACACGCGCGCTGTCGATCTTGGCCTTGTCGAGAGCGGTGTGCATGCGAACGGCAGCCGACCGGGTGGGGTCGGGCGGGCGTTTGTGGGAATCGCCTCCGCGGGCTTCGACAGCGACGCCAACCGCATCGCCAACGAAGCGCCGGCGTGGCTCGGTGGTCTCGTGTACGTGTACGGCGCGCTCGGCGCGCTGATTTCGTGGAAACCGGCGCGCTTCGAGATCGAGCTGGACCCTCCGGGCGAGCGGCGCGCGTTCACAGCCTTCACGGTCGGCGCTTGCAACTCCAAGACGTATGGCGGAGGCATGCGCGCGGCGCCGGATGCGATGCTCGACGACGGCTTGTTGGATGTCGTGGTGCTCGAGAGCGTCGGCAAGCTCGCCTTCGTGACGCGGATCCTGCCGAAGGTGTTCAAGGGCACGCACGTGCAGGAGCCGTGCGTGAGCGTGTTTCGCGCCAAGGAGATCGCGCTGAGCGCTGACCGTCCGTTCACGATGTACGCGGACGGCGATCCGATCGGTGAGCTGCCGCTGCGCGTGCGCGCGCTGGCGGGCGCGATCACGATACTCACGCCGGCGCACGCCGGGCCGGCGTTCTCGGACTGATGGCGGACCTGCTGGCGGCGAAGCTCGCGCTCGCTCGCGGCGTCGGCGTGCTTTCGCGCTTGCGCGGGGGCGGCGGCACGAGCGCTCCGGGCAAGCTGCTGATGCGCCTTGAGCCGGGCGCGATCGGCGAGCTGGGCTCGCGCTTGACACGCGGCAGCGTGCTGATCTCGGCGACGAACGGCAAGACGACGACCGCTGCGATGGCCGCCGGCATCCTCGAGCGCGCTGGGATCGCGCTGGTGCACAACCAGGCGGGCGCGAACATGGCCGGCGGGATCGCCACGACGCTGCTCGCGGCGGCGCGCCCCCATCGCTCGATCGCGGGCGAGCTTGGCCTGTTCGAGGTGGACGAGCTGTGGCTCGCCCAGCTCGCGGCGGATTTGCGCCCGCGCGCGATGCTGCTCGGCAACCTGTTTCGCGACCAGCTCGATCGCTATGGCGAGCTCGACACGATCGCCGAGCGCTGGGAGCAGGTGCTGAGCGCGAGCGAGGGCGCGCGGGCTGGCAACGGCGACGACGATGGCGCGGGCGAGCACAGGCTCGTGCTGAACGCCGATGACCCGGTGATCGCGGACCTCGGCCGCGATCGGGCGGGGATCGTGTACTTCGGGATGGACGACGACTCGCTGGCGCTTGCGGGGATGTCGCATGCGGCGGACGCAAAGCACTGCCGCCGCTGCGGCGCGCCGTATGTGTTCGACTCGATCTACCTCGGGCATCTCGGCCACTATCACTGCGCGAGCTGCGGCCGGGCGCGTCCGGCGCCGACGATCACCGCCACCGACGTGCGCCTGCAGGGCGTGCGCGCGGCGCGCTTCATCTTGGGGACACCGGAGGGGCGGGCCGAGGTCTCGCTGGCGCTGCCTGGCTTGTACAACGTCTACAATGCGCTGGCCGCGGCTGCGCTGGCGACGGCGCTCGAGGTGCCGTTGGAGACGGTCGTCGCGGGCCTGGAGGCGACGCGCGCAGCGTTCGGCCGCGCCGAGACCGTGACGCTGTCCGCCCCCGCGCTCGCCGGCGCCGCCGCGTCTGGCGCGACGCGCGAGCTGCGCATCCTGCTGGTGAAGAACCCGGCGGGTGCCAACGAGGTGCTGCGCACGCTCGCGTTGGAGCCGGGCGAGCACGACCTGTTGGGGGTGCTCAACGATCACATTGCGGACGGCCGCGACGTATCGTGGATCTGGGACGCGGACTTCGAGCTGCTGGCGGGTCGCGTGCGCCACGTCACGTGCAGCGGCACGCGCGCGGCGGACCTGGCGGCGCGGCTGAAGTACGCGGGGGTCGATGCGGCGCGCATAGACGTGCGCGAGGATCTGGCGGACGCGCTCCGGGCCGCGGCCGGCTCGCGTCCCGAGCCGAGCACGCCGCTGTTCGCGCTGCCAACGTACACGGCGATGCTGGCGCTGCGCGAGCTGCTGGTGGAACGCGGAGAGGCGAGCAGCGCGTGGTCGTGAACGACGCGGACGCGGTTGTGTGGCATGACCTGGAGTGCGGTTCCTACAGGGCCGACCTGCCGCTGTGGCGCGAGCTCGCTGCTGCTGCTGCTGCGAGCGCAGGCGCGGGTGGAGTGCCGGGTGCGGTGCTCGACGTCGGCGCTGGCACCGGTCGCGTGACGCTCGAGCTGGCGCGCGCGGGCCATCGGGTGACGGCGCTGGACCTCGACGGGGGGCTGCTGGCGGCGCTGGCTGAGCGCGCGGTGGGGATGGACGTGGAGACGGTGTGCGCGGACGCGCGCACGTTCGGGCTCGCCCGCGATGACTTCGCGCTGTGCGTGGCGCCGATGCAGACGGTGCAGCTGCTGGGGGGCGCTGATGGCCGGCGCGAGTTCTTCAACCGTGCACGCGCGCATCTGCGCCCGAGCGCTGCGCTGGTGTGCGCGATCGTGACTGAGATCGAGGCGTTCGACTGCGACGCGGGCGACCTCGGCCCGTCCCCGGAGATCGCTCGGATCGACGGCATCAGCTACATCAGCCGTCCAACGAGGGTGCTGGTGGGCCGGCGCACCGCGCGGATCGAGCGCGAGCGCGCTGTGCTCGAGAGCGAGCAACCGAGTTCGCGGACTCAGCTGGAGTGGGTTCGCGACGTCGTGAAGCTCGATCAGCTGAGTGTCAGCCAGCTCCAGAGCGAGGGCGAGCGGGCAGGCTTGACGGCGTCGGGCACGCGCGCGATCCCGGCGACTGGGGAGCACACGGCGAGCGTTGCGGTGATGTTCCGTGCCTGAGCGCTCGCGCAGCGAGCCTGCTCCACCCCGCGCGCTGCGCGTGTGCGCGCTGTATCCGGAGCTGATGAACATCTATGCGGATCGCGGCAACCTGATCGTGCTGGAGCGCCGCTGCGCGTGGCGCGGGATCGGCTTCGAGCTGGTCGCGAGCGGACTCGGCGAGCGCTTGGACGCGGACGCGCACGACCTGTTCTACATCGGCGGCGGTCAGGACCGCGACCAGCGCCTGTGCGCCGAGGATCTGCTCGAGACCAAGCGCGAGGGGCTGCACGCGGCTGCGCGGCGAGGCGCGGTGGTGCTGGGCGTGTGCGGTGGCTACCAGCTGCTTGGGCACGCCTACACGCTCCCCCTCCGGGAGCGATCCGGCGAGGAGCAGATCCCGGGCGTGGGGCTGCTCGACGTGCATACGGTGCGCGAGGACGGTCCGCGCCTGATCGGTAACGTCGCGATCGAACTCGACGATTTTTATGGCGCCGCCTCCGGCGGCGAGCGCGTGCTGGCGGGGTTCGAGAACCACGGCGGGCGTACTTACCTGGGCGCGGGACAGCAGCCGCTTGGACGGGTGTTGGAGGGGCACGGCAACGACGGGCGCAGCGGCTTCGAGGGCGCGCGCACGGGGAGCACGATCGGCACCTATCTGCATGGGCCGCTGCTGCCCAAGAACGTGTGGTTCGCCGACTGGTTGATCGCGACAGCGCTCGGCATCGAGGCTGCCGAGCTGGCGGCGCTCGAGGACGGGATCGAGCAGCGGACGCACCTCAGCGCTCGCCGCGCTGCGGGCGCGTGAGACAGCCCGGCTGCGGCTTGCGCCGGCCTATGTGGCGACGGCAAAGCGCGCGAAGCGCTCGGCCGCCCTTGCCGGGACGAGCGCGTGCACACGCACGCCCTCGGCGGTGTCCTCGCGGCTGACCTCGCCGGCGAGCTCGTGCAGCTCGGCGAGGCTGCCGCCGTCGGCGTAGGGAACGAGCAGGTCGAGTGGGCGCAGCGTGTGCGCGAGCTCGTGCTCGAGGCGATCGCGCAGCTCGCTCGAGCCCCTCGCCGGTGACGCCGCTGACGAGCACGGCGTCGGGATGGTGCAAACGCCGTTGCTCGCGCGCGTCGCGCTCGAGCAGGTCGATCTTGTTGAGCACGAGCAGGCGCGGGCGCTCGCCGGCGCCGATCTCCTCGAGTGTGCCCTCGACGGAGCGCTTCATGACCTCCAGCTGAGCCTCGGGTGCGGAGGCGTCGAGCACATGCGCGAGCAGCTCCGCGCGGCTCGTCTCCTCGAGGGTCGCGCCGAACGCGTCGACCAGCTGGTGCGGCAGCTTGCTGATGAAGCCGACGGTGTCGGTCAAGAGGTGCTGGCGGCCACCGAGCTTGAGCATGCGCGTGGTCGGGTCGAGCGTGTGGAACAGGCGGTCGCGCACGCCGACCTCCGAGCCGGTGAGCGCGTTCAGCAGCGTCGACTTGCCGGCGTTGGTGTATCCGACGAGCGCGATCGTCGGCAGCGCCGCGCGCTCGCGCTCGGCGCGTTGCACGGCGCGTGTGCCCTTGACGTGATCCAGGCGCCGGCGCAGCACCGAGATGCGGTTGCGCGCGAGCCGGCGGTCGGTCTCGATCTGGGTCTCCCCCGGTCCCCTGGTGCCGATCCCGCCGCCGAGGCGCTCGAGGTGGCTCCACAGTCCGCGCATGCGCGCGAGGTTGTATTCGAGCTGCGCGAGCTCGACCTGGAGCTTGCCCTCGGCGCTGTTTGCGTGCGACGCGAAGATGTCGAGGATCACGGTCGTGCGATCGACCACGGGCAGTCCGAGCGCCTCCTCGAGGTTGCGCTCCTGGCGCGCGCTGAGCTCGTCGTCGCAGGCGATCACGTTGGCGTCGCTTGCGGCGGCGGCGGCCTTCGCTTCGGCGACCTTGCCGGGGCCGAGATAGGTGTTCGGGTGCGGCTGCTCGCGGCGCTGGATCATCTCGCCGACGACTGCGACGCCGGCGGTGCGCAGCAGCTCGCCGAGCTCCGCCAGGTCCTCGTCCTCCGGCAGCGCCGCGATGCAGAAGGCGCGCTGCGCGGCGCGCTGTGTTGGCTCGGTGCCGTTACGGCTTGAATCCATCCACGTTCAAGTCTAGGCGCTCCAGGCGAGCACGCCGCGGCGCGCGTGCTCGACGTGGCGCGCGCGACGGCTTCAATCGTTGAGCGTGCCCAGCCTTTGCACGGCCTCCAGCAGCCGCTCGTCGGGTGTCGTCAGCGAGATGCGAAACCAGCCCTCCCCGGCGGGTCCGTAGACGGCGCCGGGCGTGAGTACGACGCCGGTGCGCTCTAGCACATGCTCGCAGTAGGCCTCGGAGCTGTCGAAGGCCTCGGGCACGGGCGCCCAGATGTAGATCGTGCTGTGTGGCGGGCGCACGTTCACCCCGATTCCGCGCAGCGCCTCACATACCAGGTCGCGCCTGCGCCGGTACAGCTCGTTCATCGAGGCGACCTCAGCGTCGGCGGCCGGTGAGAGCGCGGCGACGCCCGCGAGCTGCACCGCCTCGAACAGGCCGGAGTCGATGTTCGTCTTCAGCCGCCAGTATGTCTCGAGGGCTGTGGCGTTTCCAACCAGCACGCCGCAGCGCCAGCCGGTCATGTTGTAGCCCTTGGACAGCGAGAACACCTCGATGCCGACATCCTTGGCGCCGGGCGTCTGCAGGAACGACGGCGCGTGGTAGCCGTCGAAGACTGTCTCCGAGTAGGCGTTGTCATGCACGACGAGGATCTCGTAAGCGCGCGCGAACTCCACGACCCGCTCGAAGAAGCCGTCCGGCACGATCGCGCCGGTCGGGTTGTTGGGGTAGTTGAGGAACATCAGCTTGGAGCGGCGCGCCACGTCCTCGTCGATTGCGGCGAGGTCCGGAACGAAGCCGCGCTCGGGCTCTAGCGCCATCAGCACGGGCTCTGCGCCCGCGAGCCAGGGGCCGCCGGTGTAGACGGGGTAGCCGGGATCAGCCGCGAGCGCGTAGTCGTCGGGGTCGAGGAACGCGAGGCTGAGGTTG
Organism: uncultured Solirubrobacteraceae bacterium; assembly: GCA_963714285.1. GTDB lineage: Bacteria > Actinomycetota > Thermoleophilia > Solirubrobacterales > Solirubrobacteraceae > Palsa-744. Next base: position 471,566 of record CAVQNS010000004.1, on the reverse strand, counting down.
AAGATCGCCTCCTTGGCGCCGAGCGCGGGGATGATCTCGTGCTCGGGGTCGAGCTTGACGTCGAAGCGGCGCTCGTAGAAGTCGCGCACGGCGCCCCTGAAGTCCACACGACCGCGGTTGGTCGGGTAGCGGTGCGTCTCGGGCTCGGAGACGGCCTCCTGCATCGCCTCGACGATCAGCGGCGGCGTCGGCCGGTCGGGGTCGCCGATGCCGAGGCTGATCACGTCCACCCCTGCGGCGCGCTTCTCGGAGATCTTGCGCTCCAATTGCGCGAAGGCGTACGGCGGGATCCGCTCCAGGCGTTTACTCGGTTTCATGCAGCTCCTTTTCGAAGTCCTCGCTGATGCGACCCTGGAACACGGGTCGCGCCCAGCCTGTCAGGTTGATGTGCAGGTCCTCCCCCACCTCCACCTCCAGCTCGCCGCCGTCGAGCACGACGGTCACGTGATTAGGCCTGAGGGGGACACCGTATTCCAGCGCGTGCGCGACGGCCGCGCCGCTGGCGCCGGTGCCCGACGACAGCGTCTCACCGACGCCGCGCTCGAAGATTCGCGCGCGAATGCGACCGGGCACGCCGGGCTCCAGCTCCGTGTACCAGGACACGTTCGTGCGGTTGGGGAACCGCACGTCGCGCTCGATCAACGGGCCGATCGCGGGGAGGTGCAATCCCGCCAGCTCGTCGAGTGAGCTGACGTGGATGGCGCACTGGGGATTGCCGATCGAGACGTGGCGAAATGACCAGATATGGCTGCCCGCGATCGCGGTGCCCTGCCCATCGGGCGACCCGTCGGGGAAGTCCTTGGAGGTGAGGCTCGCGCGGCCCATGTCCACCGTGCAGGTGTCGCGACCCGTGATCGTCGGGCGCATCTCCCCGGCGGCGGTGTCGATCGCGAACACGTCCTGCTCGGTCCAGCCGCGCCGGCGCAGATACAGGATCGCCTCGCGCGCGCCGTTGCCCGACAGCTCCGCCTCCGAGCCGTCGGGGTTGAAGATGCGCAGGTCGGCGACGTGCCTGGGATCGGCGGGCGCGGAGAGCAGCAGCACGCCGTCGGCGAACACGCCGAAGTGCCCTTGGCAGAGTGCGCGCACGCGCGCGGGCGTCAGCTCGAACGGCAGCTCGCCGTGCTCAATGATCAGGTAGTCGTTGCCGAGCGCCTGCCACTTCTCGAATCTCATCGGAGCCATCAGGCGCGGGAGTCTAGGTCAGGCACCTGAGCCAGGATCTCGCGGGCGATCGTAAGCCGGTCGCGACCGGTTGCGTCGATCACCCGCACGCCTGCGAGCTTGCGCATCCATGTGAGTTGGCGCTTGGCGTAGTTGCGTGTGCGCCGCTTCATTGCGTCGACGTCGCCCGCGAGCAGCTCGTCGAAGCCAAGCGCCTTGCGCGCCGTCGCGGAGGTTCCGTTTGCGTGCGCGCGCAGCACCTCGTCGCGGACGCCCGCGACGAGCATCGCATCGATGCGCGCGCCGATCGCGCCGTACAGCGCCTCGCGCTCCATCGTCAGCCCTGCCAACAGCGTCGGCCTTCGCAGCTCCGCGCTCCACAGCTGCGAAGGCGCGTCAAGTGATTCGCCTGTCCCCGACTGGGGGGCTCTCCCAGGTCGAGCAGCTCCAGCGCCCGTACGATCCGCTGGCGGTCGTTCGGGTCGAGCCCCTCTGCGGCCCATGCGGCGCGCTCGCGCAGCGTGGCGTGCAGCGCCGGTGCTCCGCGCCGTTCGAGCTCCGCCGTCCAGTGCTCGCGCACGCCTTCGGGCGGCGGCGGGCGCAGGCTGAGCTCGCCGAGCGCCGCGCGCAGGTACAAGCCGGTGCCGCCGACGACGATCGGGCGCCTGCGGGACGCGAGCAGCTCGTCGATCTGCGCGTGCGCGAGCTGCGCATATTGACCGGCGCTGAAGCTCGCGTCGAGCGGCAGGAACGACACGAGCCGGTGCTCGAGGTGCGCCTGCTCGGCGGCTGTGGCGACGCCTGTGAGGATCTCGAGGCCGGCGTACACCTGCAGCGCGTCCGCCGACACCGCCACCGGATCCTCGCCACGCTCGCGCAGCAGCTGCGCGAGCGCGAGCGCCACAGCTGTCTTGCCGACGCCGGTTGGTCCGAACAGCGCGATGATCTGCATGCGCGCCACCGTAACCTCTAGGAGCGACCATGAGCGGCTACTTCGATGACAACTCGATGTTTCGGAAGGTGTACCGGGAGCGTGCCGTCGCGCTCTCCGGGCCGCGGGCGCTGCTGATGCAGGCCGCGCATCCGCTCGCGGTCTTCGGTCTGCTCGCGCACTCCAGCGCGCTCGACGAGCCCTACGAGCGCCTCGCGCGAACGGCTGAGACGATGAACACGATCGCGTTCGGCTCGCGTGCTGATGCGGACAGGATCACGCGGCGGGTGCGCGCGATGCACCGGCGCGTCAGCGGCAAGATCCCCGAGCGGATCGGCTCGTATGCGATGGGCACCACCTATCGGGCTGATGACCCGGGGCTGTTGCTGTGGGTTCTGTTCACGCTCGTCGACTCGGCGTCGGTCGTCTACGGGCGCTACGTGCACTCGCTCTCACGCGCACAGGAAGCTGCCTTCTGGGAGGACTATAAGCTCGTCGGCAGGCTGTTCGGCCTGAAGCAGGGCGACATGCCGGCGACGCTCGAGGAGCTCGACGCCTACCGCGTGCGGATGCTCGAGGGCGACGAGCTGCTGGTCACCGATTGGGCGCGGCGGCGGGCGCGGCAGATCGTGCTCGAGCCACCGGTTCCACTGCTCGCACGCCCGCTCTTGGAGACGGTGAACTTCGTCACGATCGCCCTGCTTCCCGACCAGATCCGCGCGCAATACGGCTTCTCGCCGCTGCCGCCGGCGCTGATGCGCAAGGCGCTCGTGGCCGGCGGCGCCGATTATTTCAAGCGTGCGGTCATCCCCTTCATTCCCAACCGCCTGCGGCTGGTCCCAAGCGCCCGCGCGGCCTGAGGCTAGGGACGGACCCTGCTTGCCGGAACGGGCTAGGGACGACCCTCCTTGCCCGAACGCGGACGGTGAATCTCAAGCGACGGGCGGCGGCGCTCAGAAAAGGCTCTGCTGACGCTCACGCGATCTTGGTGGGGCAGCCTCACTCGCGGTTCGCTCGCCTGCGGAGCCTCGCAGCCGGAACGCGCCGGGCGCTCCGCCCCGACGCGCAAGCCGCGCGAGCCGCTGGCGTTCCTCGCGCGGCGCATAGGCACGGCGCCGGTATAGGTCCTCGTAGCGCTCGACGAGATCGGGGCGCTGGGCCTTGAGCCACTCCATAAAGACGGTGCGCACCTCCCCGCGCAGGTGCAGGGCGCTGCCGGCGACGCTGGTCGCGCCGGCCTGTGCGGCGAGCTCCAGCAGCGGCTCGATCTGCGCAGGAGCGTCGTTGATCCCGGGCATCAGCGGCGCGACCAGCACGCCGGTCGGAATGCCCGCGCGGTTGAGCTCGGCAACGGCCTCAAGGCGAGCACGCGGGCTGGGCGTGTGCGGCTCGGTCGCCCGCCATGCCTTCTCGTCGAGCGTCGGGATCGACAAGCAAGCGGTGAAGCTCGCGCGCTCGGCGATCTCGAGCATAAGCGGCAGATCGCGCAGCAGCAGCGGCGACTTGGTCAGCACCGAGCACGGGTTGCCGGCATCGCGCAGCGCCTCCCAGATTCCCTCCATCAGGCGGTAGCGTCCCTCGACCCACTGGTAGGGGTCCGTGTTCGTGCCGAGCGCGACGTGCTCGTGCTTCCACGACGGTCGCGCCAGCTCGACGCGAAGCACCTCCGGCGCGTTGACCTTGACGACGATCTCGCGCTCGAAATCGCGGCCTGGGTTGAAGCCGAGGAAGGTGTGCGTAGGTCTCGCGAAACAAAAATTGCAAGCATGGCTGCAACCCCTGTAGGGGTTGATCGTCCAGCGGAACGGCATTCGCGAGGCCGCGGGCACACGGTTGAGGACGGACTTGGCGTGGACCTCGTAGAAACGCATGTCGAGCGCCTCGGGCACGTCGAAGCGGCGCACGGCCGCAGGGTCGCGGTACCCCGGCAGTTGTCGCTGCTCATCTCCGTCGAGCGTCAGGTTGCTCCAGCGCACGAACGTATGTTCGCATAGGCGGCCGACAGATACCTGAGCGATGCCGTTGGGGGCTCTGTCGGGCGCTTACACAACGCCTACGCACAGCTGCGCTTGCGCTTAGCGACTGCGCGCACGATGACTGCACCCCCCACCAATCGACCCAGGAGGTTCCATCCTATGACCATCTCCAGACTGCTCGGCGCGACCATGGTCGCGGGCGCGCTTGCCTGCGGTGGAGCTGCCGCCGGTATCACGAGCGCATCGGCGGCCTCGACGAGCCCGACCACAGCCACGACGAACTCGGCGGGCACCGCTACGACGACACCGACGACTGCGGCCACGACTCCGTCGACGGGTGCCCCGTCGCAGAAATCCGCTGTGCCCAGCGGCAAAGCGTGTCCGAACATGGGCTCCGGGTCGAGCAGCGGCTCCACCTCCGGCTCCAGCTACAGCGGCGCCCCCACGGGAGCCACGGCGCAGTGATCGCCAGCCGAGGATCCCGGTGACGCACGCCTGACGTGGGCGGGGTCCGACAGACTCCGCCCACGCCGGCGTAAGCCGTGATCGAGGCACCTGCGCGCCGCGATCCCAAACAGCGGACGCGGGGCGCGGAGCGCGCTCGATTGACGGCCCGCGATGCGCAGCGGCAAAGCCCCCGCAAATTGCGGGTTTCTACGGTTGTCAACGTCCGTCCACCTCGTCGGAGAGCGGTAATCGTCGCGGCCCAGCCAGCCGAGCGAGTACCCGTGGATTTGGTTCAGCCCCCGCATCAGTCGCAGAAGGTGAGTCGATCGTCGTGGCTGTGCCGCGACGACGCTGACAGAGAACGCATGCTCGACATGGAGGCGCGCGTGCGCCCGTGCCGGCAGCGCACGCTCGCGATCCTGGCTGTCGCGATCCTCGCCGTCGGCCCGTGGTTCGGGTGGTGGCCGCTGCTTTTCCTGATTCCCTCCGCGGGCTTCTTCGCCGTCGCAGACCATTTCCTGACGCGTGTCGCGCGCCCCGAGCTGGTGATGTTCGCGGCCTGGATCGGCAGCGAGCTGACGATCGCCGGCGCCGTCTCACTCGAGGGCGGCGCGCGCGTCGTCGCGCTGTCGTGGCTCGCGATCCCGGTGATCACGCTCAGCTCACGCTTCTCGACGCGCGGCGTGATGGCCGGCGTCGCGATCGCGAGCGCGCTCGTGCTGGCTGTGGGCTTTGGCACCTCGCCCCACACCGTGCTCAACAGCCCGGTGCTCGTGATCGCGCCGCTCGCACTCGTGCTGTGCGTCGCGGTCCTCTCGACTCCGCTGATGCACTCTGACATCCAGCACCGTAGCGACGCCGTCATCGACCAGCTCACGGGGATGCTCAACCGCACGGCGCTGGGCGCGCGGACGCACGAGCTCGCGCAGCAGTCGACGATCACCGGCGAGCCGGTCGGCGTGATCATCGCCGACCTCGATCACTTCAAGCGCGTCAACGACACGCGCGGACACGCCGTCGGCGACGTGGTGCTCAAGGATGTCGCCTACCTGCTGCGCAAGCAGCTGCGCGCGTTCGATCTCGCCTACCGCCTCGGCGGCGAGGAGTTCCTGATCCTCGTTCCCGGCTCGGGCCTGCTCCACACCGCCGAGCTGGCCGAACGCCTGCGCGCGGGCATCGCCGCCGATCCCGTCGGCGAAGGCCTGTCGGTGACGATCAGCCTCGGCGTCGGCGCCTCCGAGCAGAACGAGCGCTTCGATTACAGCGCGGTGTTCGCGGACGCGGACGCGGCGCTCTACCGGGCCAAGCGCAGCGGGCGCAACCGCGTGTGCGTGGCATCAGAGCTCGATCACGCTGCGGATGCCGTCCTGAGCCTCGATCAGCGCGAAACCGCGGTTGACGTCCTCCAGCCGCAGCCGACGTGAGATGAACGGGTCGACGTCGATCTCGCCGGCCAGATAGCGATTCACGAGCGCCGGCACGTCGTCGCGGCCCTTGAGCCCACCGAAGGACGAGCCGCACACACGCCGCCCGGTGATCAGTAGGCGCGGCACCACGTCGAGCGTCTCACCGCGACCGGCGACCCCGCAGACCGTGCACAGCCCCCAGCCCATGCGCGCCGCCTCCACGGCCTGGCGCATGACAGCAACGCTGCCGGTCGCCTCGAACGTGTAGTCGGCGCCGAAGCCGCCCGTCATCTCGAGGATCCGCTCGACCGTGTCGGACCCACCGATCAGCACGTCGGTGGCGCCCTGCCCCCGCGCGAGCTCTAGCCGCTCAGGCGAGAGATCGACGCATACGATGCGCTCAGCGTTCTGTAGACGGGCGCCCGCGACCGCGCCGAGCCCGACCATGCCCGCGCCGAACACCACGCACGTCGAGCCCTCCCTGACGACCGCGGTCTTGATCGCCGCCCCGAGGCCCGTGGACAGCCCGCACGCGAACAGGCACGCGCGGTCTAGCGGCGCCTGCGGGTCGATCCGTGCCAGCGAGATCTCCGCCATCACGGTGCACTCGGCGAACGTCGAGGTTCCCATGAAGTGGCGCAGCGGCTCACCGTCCCGCGTCAGTCGTGTGGTGCCATCCGGCAGATAGCCGAGGTTCTGCTGCTCGCGGATCGCCAGGCACAGGTTCGTGACCGGGCTCAGGCAATGCACGCATTCACCGCACTGCGGCGAGAACAGCGTGACGACGTGGTCGCCCTCGCGCACGAGCGAGACGCCCTCGCCGCAGTGCTCGACCACGCCCGCGCCCTCGTGGCCGAGCACCGTGGGCGCATAGCCGGAGGGATCGACGCCGGAGGCCGTGTACATGTCGGTGTGGCATATGCCGCACGCCACCAGCCGCACGAGCACCTCGCCCGGACCCGGCTCGGCCAGCTCGACCTCCTGCACGACCAGCGGCTTGGCGAACTCCTCCAGGACGGCCGCGCGAATCCTCATCTGCTCAGCTCGCCGCGCGCGCTGGCCGGTTCGGGGATGCTCGCGAAGCAGCGAGCGTTATCCAGTTCGGCAGTCGCTCCTCGCCGGCGAGCGTCTGGCTGGTGGCGCTCACGATCTCCACGTCGGTCAGCTCACCAGGGGCCGCGAGGCCGGTGAAGTTGACCGCCTTGTTGTGGCGCGTGCGCCCACGCAGGCGCTCCGGGTCGGTGCGCGACGGGCCTTCGACCAGCACCTCGACCGTGCGCCCGACGAAGCGCTGGGCGCGCTCGCGCGCCTGGCGCTGCACAAGCTCCAGCAACTCCTGCATGCGCTCGACCTTCAGTGGATGCGAGACGACGCCCTCCGTGATCGAGGCCGCCTCGGTGCCGCGCCGGGGCGAGAAGATGAACGTGAACGCACTGTCATAGGCGACCTGCTCGACGACGTCGAGCGTTTCGCGGAAGTCGGAATCCGTCTCACCCGGAAAGCCGACGATGATGTCTGTCGTGAGCGCCACGTCGGGCACGTGCTCGCGGATCATCGCCACGCGCTCCAGGTAGCGAGTGCGATCATAGGTGCGCCGCATCGCCTTCAGCACGCGGCTCGAGCCGGACTGCAGCGGCAGATGGATGTGCTCGCACACGCTCGCGAGCTCCGCGTGCGCACACACGACGTCCTCGCGCATGTCCTTCGGATGCGGGCTCGTGTAGCGGAGCCGCTCGATCCCCTCGATCCTGTCGAGCAGCCCGAGCAGCTCGGCGAAGCTAGTGCGCCGCCCGCGCACGCCCGTGCCGGCGCCGGGGGCCGGCGATCTTACAGGGAGATCGCGGCCGTATGAGTTGACGTTCTGCCCCAGCAGCGTCACCTCTTTGACGCCGTCCGCAGCCATCGCTTCCACCTCCGCGACCAGCTCCTCCGGGGAGCGGCTGACCTCGCGCCCGCGGGTGGAGGGAACGATGCAGTAGGAGCAGGCGCAGTTGCAGCCGACGCTGATCTGCACCCACCCCTGGAAGCGCCGCTCGCGGCGCGCGGGCAGATGGCCGGTGAAGCCCTCGAACTCGAAGAAGCCCTGCGCCGTCAGCGAGTCGCTCGTCAGGAACTCCGCAAGCTTGTGCACCTGGCCGGGGCCGAACGCGACGTCGACGAACGGGAAGCGCTCAAACACCTCGTCCTTGACCGACTGCGCCCAACAGCCGCCAACGCCCACGATCCGCTCGGGTTGTTCGCGCTTGAGCCGTTTCGCCTCCCCGAGGTGCGCGATGAAGCGACTGTCCGCCGACTCGCGAATCGAGCAGGTGTTGAACAGGATCAGGTCGGCTTCGGCGCGCTCGGACGCCTCGCTGTAGCCGAGCGACTCGAGCATCCCCTTCATGCGCTCGGAGTCGTGCTCGTTCATCTGGCAGCCGAACGTCGTCACGTGGTAGCGCTTCATCAGCTGAAGCGTACCCAGCGGCTGGCTCGACCCCGCTCACGCTGCCCGCGACCGCAACACCGGCGCGTTCCATGGGTTGCCCTGATCGTGGACTGCAACGCGACCAGCGCCGTTGGTGCGAGAGTGCAGTGGTTGAAGGAGCTGATGAGAAAGCCTGAACGTCCGAATCGTCGTCGCTGCACGCGTGCATGGCTGCTCGCCCTGATCGGCGCGCCTGCGCTGCTCGCATCCCTTGCTCCCGCCACGGCGCAGGCCGCTGTCCCGCTCAGCTGGTCGGCGCCCGCGACGTTCGACGCAGGTGGTGCTCCGAGTGCCGTCTCATGCGCCTCGGAAAGCCTGTGCGTCGCCGTCGACGGCAGAGGACGTGTGTTCAGCACGAGCGACCCGACAGCCTCACGGCCGAGCTGGGGCGAAGCCGACATCGACCCCAGCGAAGCGCTGAATGCGGTCTCCTGCGCACCCGGCGGCCCTTGCGTCGCTGTCGATGGCGGCGGCCACGCGCTCGTCAGTGCAGGGGCGAATGCGCTCAGCTGGTCGATGCCGGCATCGATCGATGAAGGCGGCGTGCTCACCGGCGTCTCATGCCCGAGCGCCTCGCTGTGCGTCGCCGTCGATGCGGCCGGCAACGTCCTCACCAGCACGAGCCCTGGGTCCGGCGCCTGGATGAGGGCCGCGATCGATCCTGGCCATCGTCTGACCGCCGTCGCCTGCTCCTCGACCAAGTTGTGCGTAGCGGTCGACGACGCTGGCGACGTGCTCGCAAGCGCCACTCCGACAGGCGCCTGGCGGGTGCAGAAGCTCGACGCGGCGGAACTGCTCGCCGTGTCCTGCTCGCCGGCTGGCGCCTGCGTCGCGACCGATTCGCTAGGCAACGCGCTGGCGAGCCTCGACCCAACCGCGCTCGCGGCCACCTGGAGCCTTACGCCGATCGACGCTGGCGAAGCGCTCGCCGCCGTCTCCTGTGCTCCCTCAGGGCTGTGCGTGGCGATCGACGGCCACGGTCAGGCGCTTGCAAGCGACGTCGCCGCCACGCCGACGCCAGGCTGGACGCCCTCGAGCGCCGACTCGGGGACCCCGGTGGGCATCTCCTGCCTGCAGGGCGGCTGGTGCCTTGCGGTGGACGCCGGCGGGCGCTCGGTCACGGGGAAGGTGCCCGCGCCGAGCGTCACGACCGTCGAAGCGACGCAGGTGACGGCCACGAGCGCGGCGCCGGCCGGCGCCGTCGACCCGAACGACGCGCAGCTGAGCAGCCTGCACCTTCGAATACGGCAGCGGCGGCCCGGGCGGGCTGTATGAAAAATCGGCGCCCTGCGCGACGCTGCCCTCGGCCACCGGCGGCGTGCAGTCGGTCTCGGCGCAGCTGAGCGCGCTCGTCCCCAACACCACCTACCACTACCGCGTGATCGCCACCAGCCCGGTCGGGACGACCGCGGGCGCCGACGACACGTTCACGACCCCCACCAGCTCGCAGATCGCGCTTGTGCACCCCAGTCCGTCGCTCACCGGAACGCCCGCAAACGGCCAGACGCTCACCTGCCATGCGGGCCTTGCGGCGGGCGCCTCGGCGCAGCTGACTTACGCTTGGCTGCGCGACCTGATCCCGATCGCGGGCGCCACCAACTCGACGTACACCGTCAAAGGCCAGGACAGCGGCCATCATCTCCAGTGTCAGGTCACGGCAACAGACGGGGGCGGCAGCGCGAGCGCTAAGAGCGCGTTCGTGACGATCCCCGTCAGCGGCGTGCCCGCTTCCGCCGGCGAGACCGCCCTCGGCACGGCCTCCTTCAAGGGCTGGAAGCTCAGCGTGCCGATCACCTGTTCCACGCTGACGAGCGGCGGCTGCGAGGTCGCGCTGCGCCTGACCGCGGTCGAGACGCTTAGCGGCGGTCGAGTCATCGCGATCGCTGCGCGATCCAAGCGCAGCGCCCGGCAAAGCGCCGTTCGCACCCGAACCGTCACGCTCGCAAGCACACGCCTGCATCTCTCTCCGGGAGCGCACGCCGCCCTCACCGCGACGCTCACCGCCGTCGGCAAGCGCCTGTTGCTCTCCGCGCGACGCTTCACCGCCTATGCGCGCGTGAGCGGAACCGTGATCGGCGTGATCGAAGCGCAGCTCGCCCAGCAACTCGTGACGCTCAGCGCACCGTCGCATCGCCCATCGACCCATGCCGCGCGCCGCCGCTAGCAGCAGCTGCCTGGCAGCGCTGACGCTGGCGCTAGCCCTCGCGGTGTCGCCGGCGCTAGTGGGCGTGCAGCCCGCTGGCGCCCAGACGCTGCCGCGCGCGAAAGCCTCGAGCGTGCTCGCGGCAACCCCGTACATGGGCTGGGACACCTACTTCGCCTTCGGCGGGCGCTACAGCGAGGCGACAGTTCTCAGGCAGGCGAGCGAGCTGCGCTCGCTCGCCTTGGAGAAGCGCGGATACCGCTATGTGTGGCTGGACGTTGGCTGGTGGCACGGGACGCGCGGCCCTAACGGCGAAATCACGGTCAGCTCGAAGCAATGGCCGCATGGCCTTGCATGGCTCACGCGCACGCTGCACGCCGCGGGACTGCTGGTGGGCCTGTACACGGATGCTGGCCCGAACGGCTGCGGCGGTGCTGGGCAAGGCAGCTACGGCCACTACCAGCAGGATGTCAATACGTTCGCGGCGTGGGGCTTTGACGCTGTCAAGGTCGACTTCTGCGGCGGCGCCGAATATCACCTCAACCCGGCGAGCGCATACTCCGAATTCCACGACGCGATCGAGTCGAACTCGAGTCACCGGCCGATGCTGCTGTCGATCTGCGACTACCTGCAGCCGGAAGAGTACGGTGAAGGCCGCCCGGCGCTCGCCGAATCCGCGTTCACCTCCTACGGCTTCGGGCCGAGCGTAGGTAACAGCTGGCGCACCGACACCGACGTGGGCGTTCCCGGCGACGTGTCTTTCACAGACGTGTTGCGCAACATGGACGCCGACGCGGCGACGCCGCAGGCCGCCGGGCCGGGCCACTGGAACGACCCCGACTACCTTGCACCCGACCAGGGCATGTCCGCTGCCCAGTTCCGCAGCCAGCTCAGCATGTGGGCGATGCTCGCGGCGCCGCTGATGATCAGCGACAACCTCACAAGGATCAGCTCCGCGAGCCTCGCTGCGGTGCAGAACACCGAAGTGATTGCGATCGACCAGGACCCCGCCGGCGTGCAGGGCACGCTGCTGTCGACCACTGGAAACGGCGAGGTCTGGGTCAAGCCGCTGGTGGACGGCTCACGCGCGGTCGCGCTGGTCAACCGCGGCTCCAGCGCTGCGCGAATCCAGACGAGCACCAGCGCCGTGGGGCTGCCGAGCGCTTCCAGCTACGCGCTGCGCAACCTCTGGACGCACGACGTGAGCACGACCAGCGGCCTGATCAGCATTGAGGTGCCCGGCGACAGCACGGTGCTGCTGCGGGTTTCGGTGCGGTAGCGCGCACCGCGCCCAACCCCACTACGCCGCCCTAGCAGGCCGTGGACCAAGCTAGGCAAGGACGCAGTGAGCGTGGCGTGCTTTTGCACGCGAGCGATCGAGGATGCCGCCTAGCGCCGCGTCCACGGCCTGCTAGGCAGCTGCGACCGCCGGTTCGCTGACGATCGGCGGCTTGACCTCCTTGTCGCGGTCGATCGGCGTCACCAGGTCTTTGCCGAGGCCGAGCGCCGCGTAGATCTTGTCTTCGATCTCTTTCGCCACCGCCGGGTTCTCGTCGAGGTGCGCCTTCGCGTTGCCGCGACCCTGGCCGAGTCGATCGCTTCCGTAGGAGAAGAACGAACCTGACTTGGAGACGATGTTGTGCTCCAGGCCCAGGTCGATCAGGCAGCCCGCCGTTGAGATGCCCTTGCCGAACTCGATGTCGAACTCGGCCTGGCGGAACGGCGCGGCGACCTTGTTCTTGACCACCTTCACGCGCACGCGGTTGCCGACTGCCTCGGTGCCGTCCTTGAGCGTCTCGATGCGTCGTATGTCCAGGCGCTGGGAGGCGTAGAACTTCAGCGCGCGACCGCCCGGCTGAGTCTCGGGCGAGCCGAACATTACGCCGACCTTTTCGCGGATCTGGTTGGTGAGAATGCACAGCGTCTGCGTGCGGTTCAGGTTCCCGGCGAGCTTGCGCATCGCCTGCGACATCATGCGCGCCTGCGCGCCGACCGTCTGATCGCCCATCTGCCCCTCGAGCTCGACCTTCGGGGTGAGCGCCGCGACCGAGTCGATCGCCACGACGTCCACCGCACCAGAGCGCACGAGCATGTCCGCGATCTCCAGCGCCTGCTCGCCGTAGTCGGGCTGGGAGACCAGCAGCTCGTCGATGTCCACGCCGATCTCTTTCGCGTAGAGCGGGTCCATCGCATGCTCGGCGTCGATGAACGCGCACACGCCGCCAAGCTTCTGTGCCTCGGCGAGCACGTGGTAGATCATCGTGGTCTTACCCGATGACTCGGGGCCGAACACCTCGACGATGCGCCCGCGGGGCACGCCGCCGATCCCGAGCGCCAAGTCAAGCGACAGCGCCCCGGTCGGAATCGCATCACAGCGCACCTGGGCGCCCTCATCGCCCATGCGCATGACCGTGCCCTTGCCAAACTCGCGCTCGATCTGTGTGAGCGCGCCCTGAAGGGCGGCGTCGCGCGCCTTGGCGGCCTTCTCCTGGTCGGTCACAGGCATGGTCTAACTCCTCCGGTTCGAAATGGAGAGCGAAAGCTAGAGCCCGCTCCGGACGGAACAGTTGTTCGTATCGACGAGAAGCCAGGTGCGATGTCGCGGTTCCAGGCGCGAGCTCCTGCGCCTCCCCGCGGAGCCCCGGCCGGCCACCACTTCGTCCATGCGCCCGCATCCCGCTCGCGCCGACTGCGCCTCGCGACGATAGGGGAGCCAGCCCGTGATCCGATTGCCGCCCCCCTCCCCTTTGATCATCCGCTCACACGCCCGCCGCCTCACGCTCGCCGCGACCCTCGTCCTGTCGCTGGGCGTGCTCGTGGCGGCGCTGGTAGGGCCGGCGCAGACGCTCGCGCAGACGCGCGAGACCGGCTGCTCGACCTCGACAGCTCGCGCGAAGGCCAAGCGCACGACACGCGCGTGCACGCAGTCATCGCGCAAGAGCAAGTCCAGGAGTCACGGCAAGCACGCGCTCGAGAAGACGTCCAAGCGGGGCTCCGACAGACCAGCCGCTGTGGCCGCGCTATGCGAAGACGGCGGCATACCGACGCGCGGCGCAGACGGCGGGTTCTCCTGCGCGGACGGATCCGAGCCGACATGCGAAAGCGGCGCCGCCCCGAGGACGTCGCGCAACGGCAAGAGCCTGATCTGCCCCATCATCGGCGAAAGCGAAGCGGGCGCTGGTGAAAGCGGCGCGGGTGAAGCCGAATGCGAAGAAGAAGGGCTCGAATGCACCGGCATCGGCTCGGCCCCGAGCGAACAGAGCTGCGAAGCATCAGCGAGCGAAGGCGCGAGCTCGGCCTGCGAAGCCGAAGGCTGAGGCCGGCGGCGGGCGCTCAGCGCCCCGCCGCCGCGAGCTCGCTGCTCGCGAGCGCCTCATAGCTCGCGCCCTCGGGCGTCAGCCAGGAGCGATACAGCACGATCGCCTCCGGCGTGAAGCTGAGCCACGGGGTCGTGGGAAGCGACCGATCGCGCGACAGGCGGCTGGAGTGCGATCGCTCGACCGCGCCGGCGCTCGGACCACTGCGAAGCCGGCGCCCGCCGCCAAGCCCCCCGCGCACGCGCGCGAGCGTGATGTGCGCTCTGAAGCGACGCCGCTCCGGCTGCCAGGCGCTGACACCGCACAGCGCCGCGGTCACTTGCTCGTGCACGCGCAGCAGCTCCCCGTCGCGATCGTGGATCTCGACCGCGAGCGCATGCGGGCGCCGCGGTGGCAGCCACAGCGGCGCGCCCACGGACAACTCGCAGGCGCGCTCGCCGCCGCGGGTGAGCGCGGCCGCCAGCGCATCGATCTCGCCCACCGGGCGGCTGCCGAGGAAGCACAGCGTCAGATGCAGCGAATGGGCATCCAGGAGGCTCAGCGACCCGCGTGCGCTGCCGGCCTCCCGCGCGGTTGCCGCCACGCCACGAGCCCACTCGACGAGCTGCTCGCTCGCCCACACAGGCGGATCGACCGCCACGAACAGCCTCGCTGTGGCTCCCCTGGACATGGCCTGAGGCGATGCTAGCGCCCGCCCGCTCGCCCGGCCGTGCGGCGTCCATGTCCGTGCAGCCGCTGCTCAGGAGTCGAGCAGCGCGCGGCGCACCAGATGCAGCGCGACGGTCGTTGCGCGATCGCGCACGTCAGCCCTGCCGCCGGGAAGGTTGACCGAGCGCGTGAGTGGCTCGGCGCCCGCGAGCGAGACGCTCAGCCACACCAATCCAACGGGCTTCTGCGCGGTTCCCCCGCCGGGTCCCGCGACGCCTGTGACCCCCACACCGACGTTGGCGCCGAGACGCGCCCTCGCGCCGTCGGCCAGCGCCAGCGCCACCTCCGCGGAGACCGCCCCGTGGGTCTCCAGCACCTCGCGTGGCACCCCCGCCTGGGAGATCTTGGCCTCGTTCGAGTAGGCGACGATGCCGCCGCTCACATAGTCCGATGCGCCCGCCAGCTCTGTCAGGCGCGCCGCGAGCAGGCCGCCGGTGCACGACTCCGCCGTGGCGATCGTACGCGGCGGATGCGATTCGCGCAGAAGCGCCGCCACCTGCTCATCGACGGTGCTGCCGTCGCGCGAGAACAGCGTGTCCGCGTGACGTGTCTCGATCACGCGCACAAGCTCCTGATAGGCGTCCTGCGCATCGGGCTCATAGCGGGTCACGATCTCGACCTCACCCCGTTTCAGGCAGGTGGTGACCTCGAGCTCCCCCAGCGGCACGTCCTCGCGCTCGGCGATACGCAGCGTCTCCGCGATCTCCGACTCGGGGATCCCGAACAGCCGCAGCGTGTGCTGGCGGTACACGGTCGCGCCCGCGATCGCCGCCCGCAGGGCCTCGCTCGCGAGCGCCTGTCCCCACATCGGCTGTAGCTCGCGCGGCGGACCGGGCAGGACGACGACGGTTGGGACGCGCGGGGCTGACTCGCTCGCGACCGGCGCCACCACCAGTCCCGGCGCCGTCCCCACCGGCTCGAGCACATGCGCGCCATGCGGGATCGTCGCCTGCTTGCGGTTGGCCTCGACGATCGCCTCGGGGTCGATGTTCGGCCAGCGTTTCATCAGCGGCGCCACGATCGTCGCGATCCGCTCGGAGAGCGCCTCGTCGAGCACCATCTCGCGACCTTGGAAGTCGCCCACGACCGCTGCTGTCATGTCATCGGCGGTCGGCCCGAGCCCCCCGCTGGTCACGATCACGTCGATGCCTCGCGCGGCCATGAACTCCAGCGCCGCGCGCATGTCCTGCGGGCGGTCGCCCACGATCGTCGTGTACGCGAGATCGACCCCCAGCTCGCGCAGCCGCGCGGCCAGCCACGGACCGTTGCGATCGCTGACCCTGCCCGTCAGCACCTCGGTGCCGGTCACGATGATGCCCGCGCGCACCGTTGCGGCGTCACCTCGCCGCTCACTGCCGACGCTCTCGCTCGAGCTCACGTGCACGTCGGCATCTGGTTGGCCGTCAGCGGCCGACGACCGTAGGCCTTGGTGATCGAGTAGCCGATCGCCTGGCTGGAGGGCGCGACGCTCCGCGGGATGCCGTCCACGAACATCGTCACAGAGCTGTTGCCCAGCGTGAGCTCGAAACGCCGCGCCTTGAACGTCTGCGTCGTTTCGCCCGGTTGCAGCTCGAGTCCGGGGATCAGCTTGCGCCCGTCGTCGCCGATCAGGCACACGTACACCACCGCGCTCGGGCGCAGCGACAGTGCCACGAGCGCCGTGGACGCGGGACGGCCGTGAAGGCTGGGGCGCTTGCGAGCGTGTTTGGCGGAGACGCTCGTGGTGCTCGTCGCGGCTCCGGTCGAGGCGGACGGTTTCTTGCCGGACGAGCCGCCGCCGATCACGAGCAGCGCGATCAGGACCACGATCACCACGCCGATCGCGCTGACGGCGAGCACGTAGCCTCGCGACGGTCCGCTGCCCGATCCCGGACGGCCCCGTGTACCGCTGCGCGCGCGTTTGCTCTGCGGCGTCGAGACGATCGGCTCGAGCATCGCCTCGCTCGGGCGCTCGTGGTGGCGCCGGTACTCCTCCACGATCGCCTTGTCGTCGAGCTCCAGAGCCTGGGCGTATGTGCGCAGGAAGCTCTTGACGAAGGTGGGCCCCGGGAGCAGGCTCCACTCTTCGTTCTCCAGCGCGCGCAGGTACTTCGCGCGGATCTTGGTCTTGGCCTCGATCTCCGACACGTCGATGCGAGCGCGCATACGCGCCTCGCGCAGCGTTGCTCCGATCTCGGGCATCAGCGCAAGAGGCTAGTCGCTAAGGGCCGTTGCGGGCTGTGCGGGTGGCGATTCCAAACTCGCGAGCACCCGCGGCAGCTCCGCCTCGGTGATCAGCACCTGCCTCGGCTTGGAGCCTTCGTAGCCGGAGATCACCCCCCGCCGCTCGAGCATGTCGATCATGCGCCCCGCGCGCGTGTAGCCCAGACGCAGGCGGCGCTGGAGCATCGAGGTCGAGGCCGTCTGCATTTCCGCGACCAACCTGATCGCGTCGGTGAGCAGCGGATCCTCGTCCGGATCGAACTCGTCCGGCGCTCCCTCCGGCGCCTCGGGCTCGACCTCCTCGAGCAGCTCCTCGCGCAGCTCCGGCTCGCCCTGTTTGCGCCACAGCTCGGTCAGCTTGGCGATCTGCGCCTCGTCGATGTAGGCGCCCTGGATGCGCTGCAGACGCGAGCTGCCGACGGGGCTGAACAGCATGTCGCCCTGTCCCAGCAGCGACTCGGCGCCGTTCTGGTCGAGGATCACGCGCGAGTCGGTCTGCGAGGAGACCGCGAAAGCGATGCGCGAAGGGACGTTCGCCTTGATCATGCCGGTGATCACGTCGACGCGAGGGCTCTGCGTGGCGAGCACGAGATGGATGCCGACGGCGCGCGCCTTCTGCGCCAGGCGGATGATCGAGTCCTCGACGTCAGCCGGCGCGACCATCATCAGGTCCGCGAGCTCGTCGATCACGCACAGGATGTAGGGAAGCGGCGCTTCGCCGCGCTTGGCGCGGGCCTTGTTGAGCTCGACGAGACTGCGGGTGCGCGCCAGCGACATGATCCCGTAGCGCTGCTCCATCTCCTTGACGAGGTTCTGCAGCGCGTTGGCGGCCATCCGCGGGCTCGTGATCACGGGCGTCAGCAGATGCGGGATCGACTCGTAATGGTTGAGCTCCACCTGCTTGGGGTCGACCAGCACGAGGCGCACCTCGTGTGGCGTGGCGCGCAACAGCACGCTCGAGAGCATCGCGTTGATCGCACCCGACTTGCCCGCGCCGGTGGTGCCCGCGACGAGGATGTGCGGCATCTTCGCGAGGTCCGCGCCGATCGCCTTGCCGGCGACGTCCTTGCCGAGCCACACCGTCAGCGGCGACCAGTCCTTGGGCGCTGCCTGGAAGACGTCGCCTAGCCTGACGATCCGCCGGTGCACGTTGGGCACCTCGACACCGACCGCCTGCTTGCCCGGGATCGGCGCGAGGATGCGGATGTCGGTGGCGGCGAGCGCGTAGGCGAGGTCGTCCTTCAGCTGCGCGACCTTGCCGACCTTCGTGCCGGGGGCGAGGCGCAGCTCGTAGCGGGTGATGTGCGGGCCGGCGACGGTTCCGATGACCTTAGCCTGCACGCCGAAGTGACCGAGGGCCTCGACGAGGTTGGTCGCGATCCGCTCCTGGCCGGCGGTATCGGGGCGGGTCTGCTCGGCGCTCGAGCGGGTCAGCAGCCCGGCCGCCTCCGGCAGATGCCAGACGAAGTCGGGGTCGTCGGTGACCGAGCCCCTGAGCCTGCCCTGCGGGGTCAGCTGATCGGGGCCGAGCTCGCCGGGCTCGTCGGCATGCGCCACCCCTGCGATCTCCTCCTGCTCGCCGGCACGCTCCTCGGCGAGCGCGTCGGCAGCGAGGTCGGGGTCGTCGATCGGCGGCTGCTCCGGCGCCTCCTCGGCCCCCGGCTGTTCCTCATCGCGCCAGTCGTGTGGCGGCGCCTCGACGTGCGTGGCGCGCACGATCAGCTCACGCGGAGCCGGCTCGGGTGGCGACAGCGGCAGCGAGCCGGGTTCGTCCTCGAACGCGGCGATGCTCGCCGCGCTGCGACGCGTGCTGCGCGGCGCCGGCTCGCGCTCGCTCAGCCGTCGCACCATGCGTGTGGTGTCGATCACGCCGCTGCCGGTCGCGCGGACCACGCTCGCGATCGAGGCGCCGGTCAGCAGGATCACGCCGGCGATCAGCAGGAAGATCGACGAGGATGTCCACGCCCACGTCCTGGACGAGCCTGTGGGTCAGCTCATAGAGCGCCTCGCCGGCGATGCCACCGTGGCTCTGCAGGTGCGCGGAGCTCCACTGGTGCGCATCGCTCACCGGAGCCGAGCTGAGGCCGAGCATGCCGGCCGCAAGCGCAAGCGTGACCCCGGCGAACACGCACAACGCGCCGGTGCGCAGCGGCCGCAGCGCAGGCAACACCGGACGCAGCAGCAGCGCGCTGCCGCCGATCACGAGCGTCACCGGCGCGAGCACGCGTGCGCGCCCGAGCACCCAGCCAAGCGCCACCGCGAGGCCGTGCCCGGCGCGGCCGCCGTTCCAGCCGCCGTACAGGACGAAGCCCATGAACACGCCCGCCGCCACGAGCGCCAGGCCGAGCACGTCGCGCTGGCGCTGATCGAGCTCCGGCAGGCGCGGCAGCCCCCCGGAGAGCAGCCCTCGACGGCTCGCGCCAGCGCCACGGCGCCGTCCATGGCCCGAGCGGGCGCGCGCGGGCGCGCGTCGCCGCGCGGGCGTCGGGCGCGTAGCGGCGCGTTTGCGGGCAGGAGCCATCTCGCGCAACTTCGACACCAGCGGCCCAGAACCTGCCTCGGAGCCTTACCATCGCTTTACACGCGGTCACTTACATAAAGACATGAACGACTTCTCCCGCGCACCACGCGTCCTGGTCGTCGAGGACGACGAGGACATCGCCCAGGCCCTGCAGCGCTCGCTGCGCATGGAGGGATATGAGGTGCGGACGGCCGCCGACGGTCGCACGGCGCTCGAGCAGGGACACGCGTTCGCGCCCGACCTGGTGATCCTCGACCTCGGCCTGCCCGAGATCGACGGCCTCGAGGTAGCGCGCGAGCTGCGTGCCGACGACGACGTGCCGATCCTGATCCTGACCGCCCGCGACGCGCTCGAGTCACGCGTAGAGGGGCTCGACGCGGGAGCCGACGACTATCTGGTCAAGCCGTTCGAGCGCCAAGAGCTGCTAGCGCGCATGCGCGCGCTGCTGCGCCGCCGGCCGCCCCGCGGCTCGGCGCCGCTGCGCGTCGGCGATCTGTCGCTGAACGTCGACACGCACGAGGTTCTCCGTGGCGAGCGCACGATCGAGCTCACCCAGCGCGAGTTCGAGCTGCTCGAGTACCTGATGCGCAACGAGCGGATCGTGATCTCCCGTCAGCGCCTGCTCGATGAGGTCTGGGGCTATGACCCGTTCTCGACGACCAACACGATCGAGGTGTTCGTCTCCAACCTGCGCCGCAAGCTGGAGGCCGACGGTGATCCCCGCCTCCTGCACACGATCAGGGGAGCCGGCTACGTCCTCCGCGCTTAAGTCCGCCGCGCGCTGGCGGATTCCGCTCCCGGGGCCGTTGCAGCACTCGATCGAGCGCCTGTCCGCAGGCTTCGATCGGCTGCCGATACGCGTGCGTCTGGCCGGCGTCTCGGCGCTGCTGACGTTCGTGATCCTGTGCGGGTTCGCAGTCGCGATCGGGTCGCTCACGGTCCATCGCATCCGCTCGGACTTCAACCGACAGGTGCTCGAGACAGCTGAACGACTCGACACCGCTCTGGTGATCGAACGGGTGATCGAACCGAGCACCGGCGCGGTGAAACTCAGAACCTCGCCGTCACTTGCATATTTCGCCAACCGCGCCGACGACGCGGTCATCAGGATCCTGACGCTCGACAACGCTGTCGTCGTGCAGGAGCCGACGAAGGCGAGCTCGCTCGGGATACCGCAGCGCAATCCCACGAACGTCAACGGCTACCGCGTCGTCAGCCGCCGGGCGGAGGTCACCGAAGATGGCGAGCCAATCGGCGCGGTGGACCTCCAGTATGGCCAGGGGGTTGCGGCGACCGAGGCGACCGTCAAGCGCGTCGAGCTGTTCCTCGTGCTCGGAGTGCTCGCCGGCAGCCTGCTGGCGCTCGCCGCCGGAATGGCGATCGCGCGGCGGGCGATGGCGCCGATCGCGGCACTCACAGCAACCGCCGCTGAGATCGCGCGAACACGCGATCCCTCGCGGGGCGTTCCCCAGCCACAGGCTGAAGACGAGGTCTCGGAGCTCGCGCGCACGCTCGAGGGAATGCTGCGCGAGCTCGACGCGGCGCGTGGAGAGACCGAGTCGATGCTCGCCCGCCAGCGCCAGTTCGTGGCCGACGCGTCGCACGAGCTGCGCACGCCGCTGACGAGCGTGCTCGCGAACCTCGAGCTGCTCGCGGAATCGCTGCATGGTGACCAGGGCGAGGCGGCCAGCTCGGCGCTGCGCTCCTCCCGGCGCATGCGCAGGCTGGTCGCCGACCTGCTGCTGCTCGCGCGCACCGATGCCGCGCGCGTGGTTGCGCGCGAGCCGTGCGATCTCGCGCAGATCGTCGTCGAGGCCGCCGGCGAGCTCGGGCCGGTGAGCGCCGCGCACGAGATCACGCTCGACATCCACCCGGCGAAGCTGATGGGCGCGCGCGACGAGCTGCATCGGCTGACGATCAACCTGATCGAGAACGCTCTGCGCCACACACCCGCCGGCACGACGATTCACGTCGCGACGCTGACCACATCCGGCGGGGACGTCGAGCTGATGGTCGAAGACAACGGCCCGGGCGTGCCGGCCAAGCTCGCGCCGACGCTGTTCGAGCGCTTCGTGCGCGGCGCCGGCGACCGTGGCGGCTCCTTCGGACTCGGCCTCGCGATCGTGCAGGCGGTCGCCGTCTCGCATGGAGGCTCGGTCACGCTCGAGCGCTCACAGCTCGGCGAGCCGGGCGCCGAGACCGGCGCCCGCTTCGTCGTGCGGATGCCCGCCTACTCAGACCTCGACGACGACCGGCAGGACCATCGGCCGGCGCTTCAGGCGATCGTAGACTAGCTTCGCCAGGTCGTCGTGCAGCAGCTGCTGGAGCAGGTCGACCTCCCTGATCTCCTCACCTGCGGCGCGCTTGAGCGAGCGCTCCACCACCAGCCTGATCTCCTCGACGAGCTCGTCGGCCTGGTCGAGGAACGGCACGCCGCGGAGGATCACCTCGGGGTCGGCGACCGAGCTGCCGTCCTGCTCGGCGATTGTGACCACGACGATGAAGATGCCGTCGGCTGAGAGCATCCGCCGGTCGCGCAGCGCCGCATCGGCGAGCTCGCCGATCTCGACGCCGTCGACGAAGATCATGCCCGCCCGCTCGCGCGTGGCGAAGCGCGCGCCGCGCTCGTCGATCTCGAGCGGCAGCCCGTTGTCGCCCTGGAAGATGTCGCGCGGGGGCACGCCGACGGCCTCCGCCAGCTGGGCGTGCAGGCGCAGGCGCTTGAAGTCGCCGTGGAACGGCATCACATAGCGCGGCTTGACGAGGTTGAGCATCAGCTTGACCTCCTCGGCGTAGCCGTGCCCGGAGGCGTGCACGGGGGCCTCGCGCGGCGTGATCACGTCACAGCCGATGTGGTAGAGGCGGTCGATGGTCTCGTTAACCGCTCGCTCGTTGCCGGGGACGGGCGTCGCTGAGAAGACGACTGTGTCGCCGGCCTTCAGCTCGATCTGCGGATGATCGCGATAGGCCATGCGACGCAGCGCCGAGAGCGGCTCGCCCTGGGAGCCGGTGGAGATGATCACAACGCGCTCGTCGGCGAAGTCGGCGATCTCGCGCGGGCCCACCAGCATGCCGTCGGGCACCTCGATGTGACCGAGCGTGCGTCCGATGCCGACGTTCTTGCGCATCGAGCGTCCCACCAGCGCGACCTTGCGGTCGAGCGCGTAAGCGGCGTCGACGACCTGCTGTACACGGTGGATGTTCGAGGCGAAGCTCGTCACCACGATTCGCCCCTCGCAGCGTGCGAACGCCTCCTCCAGGTGCGGGCCGACGACCGACTCCGATGGCGAGAACCCGGGGCGGTCGACGTTGGTGGAGTCGCCGCACAGCAGCAACACGCCCTCGCGGCCGAGCTCGGCCAGGCGCGAGACGTCCGCGGGCGGCCCGTCGACGGGCGTCTGGTCGAACTTGTAGTCGCCGGTGATCAGCACCGTGCCGAGCTCGGTGCCGAGTGCGACGGCGCTGGAGTCGGGGATCGAGTGGGTCATGTGCACGAGCTCGAGCGAGAACGGGCCGAGCTCGAGGCTTTCGCCGGGGTCGATCTCGTTGAGCTCGACGTCGCGCAGCTTGTGCTCGTCGAGCTTGGAGCGCGCCATCGCCACGGTCAGCGCGCCGCCGTACACCGGCGGTAGCGCAGCATGCTGGCCTAGCTCGCGCAGTACCCATGGCAGCGCCCCGAGATGGTCCTCATGGCCGTGCGTGACGACGATCGCCTCGATGTCTCTCGCGCGCTCGCGCAGGTAGGAGAAGTCGGGCAGCACGAGGTCGATTCCGACCATCTCAGGCGTTGGGAAGCGCAGGCCCACGTCGACGACGATGATCCGGTCGTCGTACTCGACGACCGTCATGTTCTTGCCTATCTCGCCGAGCCCGCCGAGGGGCAGGACTCGCAGCTTTGAGCTCACGCGTGCGCGCTCGTTGGCCGATCTGCTGGGCGATCTCCGATCGGCGGTAGGTCGTGGCGTTCGAGCACCGCGCGCACGGCCTCGGTCTCTTCGGGTGTGGCGTCCACGATCGGCAGGCGGCAGCCGCCGACGTTGTGGCCGAGCAGGTTCAGCGCCGCCTTCGTGCAGGTGGGGCTGGCGGTCAGGTACAGCGTCCTGTACACGTCCTGCAGCGACGCGTCGATCTCTGCGCGATGCTCGGGCTCATCGACCATGCGGCGCATCTCGTTGCCGACCACGTGGCTGGAGACCGTGATGCCGCCCGCACCGCCGATGTCCAGCGTGCGCGCGAACGAGCCGTCATCGCCCGCGTACAGCGCGAGGCCGTCGATCTGCTGCAGCTCCTCCGCGTTGGCCTGCTTGACGCCGTCGATCCCGGGTATCTGGGCGAGCTCGGCGAGCAGATCCGGTGGCATGTTCGTGCCCGTTCGCGCGGGGATGTTGTAGAGCAGCACCGGTTTGTCGGTGGCGTCCGCCACCGCTTCGTAATGGCGACGCAGTCCGAGACGGCTGGGCCGGTTGTAGTAGGGCGTCACCGACAGGGTCGCATCGACGCCGAGCTCGGTCGCGCGCCTGGTCAGGTGCACGGCCTGGCGCGTGTCGTTGGTGCCGGTGCCGGCCACGATCGTCTTGCCCGCGGGACGCTCGGCGACCGCCAGCTCGATCAGACCGAGCTGCTCCTCGCCGGTCATCGTCGAGGCCTCGCCGGTCGTCCCGGCCACCACGAACCCGTCCGAGCCGTTCTCGGCGAGGTGCTGCATCAGCGCGACGAACGACTCCTCGTTGACGCGCAGCTCCTCGTCGAAGGGCGTGACGATCGCCGTCAGGATCGTGCCCAGTCCGCCCTTGCCGGTGATCGTGCTCATCGGTTGCAGTATCTCACGCGCATGGGCATCAGAACAGCAGGCTCTCGAGGCCGATCGTGGGCGAGTGCTCGAGCGTGCCCACACCGCGGATCCCCAGCAGCACGCCTGGCATGAACGACTCGCGGCCGATCGTGTCGTGGCGGATCGTGAGCGTCTGCGCCAGATCGCCGAGGATCACCTCCTGGTTTGCGACCAGTCCGGGCAGGCGCACGGAGTGGATCGGCGGCGGCTCGCCGCCGCTCGCCTCGGCCATCAGCCGCGCGGTGCGCGCCGCGGTGCCGCTGGGCGCGTCGAGCTTGCCGTCATGGTGCAGCTCGATGATCTCGGCCTTGCGCATGTGCCGCGCGGCCTCGGCCGCGAAGCGCATCATCAGCAGCGCGCCGATCGCGAAGTTGGGCGCGATCAGCACGTTTGCGCGGCGTGGCGCAGCGGTCGTGGGGCCGCTCGGCGGCTGCTCCAGCGGCGCGGGGTCAAAGCCAGTTGTGCCGATCACCACGTGCACGCCGGCACGCACGCAGGCGAGCGCGTTCTCCAGCGCGGTATCGGGCGGGTGAAGTCGACCACCACGTCGGCGTTCGCCAGCACGTCCTCGAGCGCCATGTCGAGCAACGGGTCGGCGCGCCCGACCAGCTCCATGCCCTCGGCGCCAAGCACCGCCTCGCACACCGTCTGGCCCATGCGCCCGGCAGCTCCGGCGACGGCCACCCGGATCATCGCGTCGACGCCCGGCGCCCGCCCCGCAGAGGCGCCGAGCTGCTCGATCGCCGCGCAGGAACTCGCTCTCGACGGGCCCGACACCGGCGACGGACAGGTCGCTCGGGCGCGAACAGCTCGCCGGCGAGCGCGCGCACCGCCTCGATCTCCACCGCGTCGATCCGCTCGATCATCTCGTTGACGGACAGGATCGGCATCTCGTTCAGCAGCGAGGCGCCGAGGCGGCTCATGCGCGCACCGGTCGACTCCATGCCGAGCACCACGCGACCCTTGAGGTTCTCGCGCGAGCGCACCAGCTCCTCCTCGCTCGCGGGGTCCTCGACGCAGCGCTCGAGCTCGGCCGCGACCACCGACAAAGCCTCCCTGATGTTGTCCGGTCGCGTGCCCACGTACAGCCCGACCTCGCCGGTGTGCGCGTATAGGTTGGAGAAGCTGAAGACCGAGTAGGCGAGGCCACGGCGCTCGCGTATCTCCTGGAACAGCCTGAGGAGGAGGTCCCGCCGAGCACGCCTTCGAGCACGCGCAGCGCGAAGCGCCGCGTATCCGCACGCCCAAGCCCCGCACCGCCGACGCACACGTGGTACTGCTCCGTGTCTTTCTGCAGGAACTGCGCCCTGGGCGTGAAGTCCGGTGCGGCCGCGGCCGCGGCCTCGCGCGCCGGTCAGCGCCGACGTCGCTGGAGTGGCCGTTGCTGGCGGCGCCGCCGGCTCGGGTCCGCGCGGCGAATGCTGCTCGGCCATCCGCACGAGCTCGTCGTGGTCGACCGAGCCGGCGGCTGCGATCACGATGCTCGCGGGCAGATAGCGCTCGGCGTGAAACGCCGCGAGCTGCTCGCGCGTGACCGAGCCGACGACCTCGGCCGTGCCGATCACCGCGCGACCCAGGGGATGCGCACCGAAGATCGCTTTGCCGAGCACGTCGAACACGCGATCCTGGGGTCGTCTTCGTACATCGCGATCTCCTCGAGCACGACCTCGCGCTCGGCGTCGAGCTCGCCGAAGCGCGGCTCCCAGATCATGTCGCTCATCACTTCGAAGGCATGCTCGAGATGGCGGTCGAGCACGCGCGTGTACAGCGACGTGGCTTCCTTGTCGGTGCCGGCGTTGATCTCCGCGCCCATCGCGTCGAAGATCTCGTCGATCTCCTGCGAACCGTAACGCTCGGTGCCGCGGAACAGCATGTGCTCGAGCAGGTGCGAGATGCCGGCCTGATCGGCGTGCTCGGAGACCGAGCCTGTGCCGATCCAGAAGCCGAGCGCCACCGAACGCACGCTGGGCACGCGTTCGGTGACGACTCGCACGCCTGAGTCAAGCGTGGTTATCTGATGCTCGTCGCTCACGCCCGAGCGCTCTGGCGTCAATCGCGACCGTGGCGCGGACGCCCTGAGCCGCGCTCGGAGCGGGCTGGCCTCGAATCACGTCCGCGGTCGGAGCGCTCGCGGCCGTTCGACGAAGGCCTGCCCCCCTCACGCGGGCCGCGTCCGCCGGGTCGGCGGGATCCCGATCCGGGTGGGTGGGATCCCGTTCCGACGCCGGCGAGCTCCTCGACGGACTTGCCGGCGATGTCCGGGTCCTCGCTGAGGCGCAGGCCGATGCGCCCACGCTCGCGGTCGACCTCGACCACGCGCACGTTGACCTCATCGCCCTTGTTGAGCACGTCCTCGACGCTGTCGACGCGCTGGCCCGGTGAGACGTTGGAGATGTGCAGCAGACCGTCGGTGCCCTTGGCAAGCTCGATGAACGCGCCGAAGGTCGTCGTCTTGACGACCTTGCCGACGTACTCGTCGCCGACCTCGACCTCCTTCATCATCATCCGCACGTGCTCCACGAGCGCGTCGCCGAGCTCGCCGTTGGCGGAGTAGATCAGCACCTGGCCGTCGTCGTTGACGTCGATCTGCGATTCGAACTCCTCGGAGAGGCCGCGGATCGTTTCGCCGCCCTTGCCGATCAACAGGCCGATCTGCGACGGGTCGATCTGGATCGTCTGGATCCGCGGCGCGTACAGCGAGAGCTGCTCACGCGGGGTCTTGATCACGTCGGCCATCTTGCCGAGGATGAACGTGCGCGCCTCTTTGGCCTGCGCGAGCGCGTCGCGCAGGATGTCGAAGGTGACGCCTGTGATCTTGATGTCCATCTGCAGCGCGGTGATCCCGCGCTCGGTGCCGGCGACCTTGAAATCCATGTCGCCGAGGTGGTCCTCGACGCCGGCGATGTCGGTGAGCACGATGTAGTCATCGCCCTCTTTGATCAGGCCCATGGCGATTCCCGCGACGGGGCGCTTGATCGGGACGCCGGCGTCCATCAGCGACAGCGAGGAGCCGCACACCGAGGCCATCGAGGACGAGCCGTTGGACTCGAGGATGTCGGAGACCACGCGGATCGAGTAGGGGAAGTCCTCGATCGAGGGCACCATCGGTGCGAGCGCGCGCTCGGCAAGCGCGCCGTGACCGATGTCACGGCGCTTGACGCCGCCCATGCGGCCCGCCTCCCCGACCGAGAACGGCGGGAAGTTGTAGTGGTGCCAGTAGTACTTTTTGGTCTCCAGGCCGAGTGTGTCGATGCGCATCTCCTCCTTGAGGGTGCCCATCGCGACAACGCTCAGCGCCTGCGTCTGCCCACGCGTGAACAGCGCCGAGCCATGCGTGCGCGGGGTGACGCCGACCTCGATCGAGATGTCGCGGATCTCGTTCTCCGAGCGTCCGTCGGGGCGCTTCTTGTGCACCGCGATGCGCTCGCGGATGATCGACTTCTCGAGCTTGTCGAATGCCAGCTGCGCGGCGGCGCGGCGCTCCTTGGCTGCCACGAGCTGCTCGTCTGCGGCACCGTCGGGCGCGCTCGCGCCGTACTGCTCGAGGATCGACTCCTCGACGGCTTTGGTCGCGTCCTGGCGCTCGAGCTTGTCCTCGACCTGCGTGGCCGCGTCGAGCGCCGAGCCGTGCGAGGCGCGGATCTGCTCGAGCAGCTGCGGGTCGACCTGGATCGGCGCGAAGACTTTCTTCTCCTTGCCGACTTTGGCGGCCAGGTCGCGCTGCAGCGCGCACAGCTGCTTGATCGCGTCGTGGGCGATGTCCAGCGCGTCGAGGATCTCAGCCTCCGGGATCTCGTTGGCGCCGGCCTCGACCATCAAGATCGCGTCCTCGGTGCCGGCCACGATCAGGTCGAGCTCCGAGCTGTTCTCTGCATCGATGCCCGCCCCGGGCGGGTGGGCTCCGATTAGATCCTCCTCGGGCGGGTTGACGACGAAGTTGCCGTCGATCTTGCCGATGCGCACCGCGCCGACTGGCGTCGGCAGCGGGATGTCGGAGATCATCAGCGCGGCGGAGGCGCCGTTCATCGCGAGGATGTCATAGGGGTGGACGTGGTCGATCGAGAGCGGGATCGCCACCAGCTGCGTGTCGTAGCGCCAGTCCTTGGGGAACAGCGGGCGGATCGGGCGGTCGATCATGCGCGCGGTCAGCGTGCCCTTCTCGCCGGGGCGGCCCTCGCGCTTGAAGAACGAGCCGGGGATTTTCCCGGCGGCGTACATGCGCTCCTCGACATCGACCGTCAAGGGCATGAAGTCTGTGTCGCGGATCCCGCCCGCGACGGCGGTGCAGAGCACCATCGTGTCGCCCTGGCGGACGACGACTGCACCGGAGGCCTGCTTGGCCATCCTGCCGGTCTCGAACGAGATCTCGCTACCAGCAATCTCCACGGAGACCCGTGTAACGGCGTCGCTACTCATAGTCACTGCCTTCCTGTTCCGCCCGTCGGTCGGCGGTCCGTTTCTCTTTTCTCTTTTCCCGAACGGACGGAGCTTAGCGAACTGCGCACCTGGGTAAGGAGGGCGCGCCGGCGCTGGGCGCCGGCCGCGGCCGTTGCTAGGCGGTGGCCGCGGCCAGGCCTTCGCGCAGCAGCTCGATGCCCGGCAGCTCGCCTGGCGAGCCCGCCTCGTAGCTCCAGCGCACGATGCCGTCAGGGCCTGTGATCACCAGTGCACGCTGTGCAAAGCCGCCCGGATGCAGCACGCTGAAGGCAGCACAGGCGGCGCCCTTGGGCTCGAAGTCGGACAGCTGCTCGCTGCCGACGCCGAGCTTCTCCTTGAACGCGCTCTGAGCCCATGTCGAGTCGCAGGAGACGCCGTAGAGCGCGTCCCCGCGCGCGCTCAGCTCAGCTCGAAGCCCCTCGTAGAGCCACAGCTGGTCGGTGCAGACGGGGCTGAACGCGAACGGGTAGAAGACGAGCACCGAGGTGCGGCCCTGCAGATCGCGCTCGGTGAAGCTCTCACCCTCGGCGCGCGCGAGCGTGAAGCTCGGCGCAGGTGAGCCGGGTGCGATGACTGTCATCGCCCGACCGGACTACTTTCTGAGGCCGAGCTCTTTGATCAGGGCCCTGTAGCCCTCGAGGTCGCGGCGCTGCAGGTAGTCGAGGAAGCGCCGGCGGCGCCCGACGAGCATCAGCAGCCCGCGACGGGAGCTGTGGTCTTTGCCCTGTGCGCGCAGATGCTCGGTCAGGTGGTTGATGCGCTCGGTCAGCAGCGCAACCTGGACCTTGGTGTTGCCCATGTCCTGCTCGCCGGAGCCGAACTTGGCGGCTAGCTCGCGCTTGCGCTCTGATGTGATTGCTGCCATCCGCGGCACCGTAGCAGACGTCGGGCCGCCCGCAGTCGCGGGCACTCTCGCCGGGGCCGCGCGATGACTCGGCTTCTGCCGGCCGCGCGCCCTCATGAGGCGATCTCGCGGGTGCGCTGCACGTCGCGATGCATCTGCTCGACCAGCGCCTCAGGATCCTCGAAGCGCCGCTCGCCGCGCAGGCGTTGAAGGAAGCGCAGGCGCAGCTCGCTGGCGTAGAGATCGCCGTCGAAGTCCAGCACGTAGGCCTCGATCAGCTCGCCGCGACCGGTTTGGAACGTTGGTCGCACGCCGATGCTGACGGCC
This sequence comes from uncultured Solirubrobacteraceae bacterium, assembly GCA_963714285.1. Classification (GTDB taxonomy): domain Bacteria; phylum Actinomycetota; class Thermoleophilia; order Solirubrobacterales; family Solirubrobacteraceae; genus Palsa-744. The sequence goes on along the minus strand of CAVQNS010000004.1, from coordinate 441,845 downwards.
GCCGGACGAATGCCGATCTGCTCGCTCTCGGCCACGCATGCATAGACGCCGTGCCCCGGACACGCGAGCGCCTCGTTGGGAACTAGGTTGGCGGTCGGGAAGCCCAGTTCGCGCCCGCGTTCGTCACCGTGCACGACCTCGCCGCGCAGCTCGAAGCTCGCACCCAGCAAGCGGTTGGCCTCGGCGACCTCGCCAGCGAGCACGAGACCGCGAATGTGGCTCGAGGAGACGATCTCGCCGTCGACCTCGAGCAGCGGATGCACAACGGTCGCGAAGCGCATCGTCGGCGGACAACAGCCGCGACGTCGCCCTGGGCCTTGTGGCCGAAGCGAAAGTTCTCGCCGATCGCGACCCGCTTGGCGCCGACGGCGCCGACGAGCACGTCGTCAATGAACTCCTCGCCGAGCACTTGGCGAACTTGGCGTCGAACGGGATCACGATCAGCTCGCCGACGCCGAGCTAGGCGACGAGCTCGGCCTTGCGCTCGAGCGTCGTCAGCAGCCGCGGCGTGTGCTGCGGGGCGACCACCGACACGGGATGCGGCTCGAACGTGAGCACGCTCTCGGATCCGCTGATCACCTGGCGATGGCCGAGGTGCACGCCATCGAAGGTGCCAACCGCGACGCTGCGCTCCACTCTGCGCTCGACGTCGGGCAGGTGAGTGATCTTCACGGCCGCACAGACTATTTGGACAGCGCGCCGAGCGCCTGATCGAGCGCGATCAGCGGCGGATCGCGCCACGGCTGCCCACGCGGTGGCGGCGCAACGGCGTCACGCACCTCGAACGGGCCAATCGCGCTGCGCCTCAGCTGCAGGCAGTACGCGTCCCCCAAGTCGGCGATCAGCGAGCGCACATAGGTTCCTGAGCCACACTCGATCGCAAAGCCCGCGCGCGGCAGCTCGCCGGCCGCTGGAAGCCCGAGCGGCGCGTCGGGATCGCGCCAGAGCTGCTCGAAGCGCGTGACCGTGACGATCCGCTCGGGCATCTCGAACAGCTCGCCGCGACGGGCGCGCCTGTAGGCGCGCTCGCCGCCAACCTTCACCGCCGAGTGCATAGGCGGGCGCTGGCGTATCTCGCCGGTCGGCAGCTCGGGGCGGATCGGGGGGCACGCAACCGGTGCGGGTGATCACGCCCTCGGTGTCGCCGGTGCTCGAGCTGGCACCGAGCTGGGCGACCGTCTCATAGCGCTTGGGCAGCTGCATCAGAGCGCTCTGCGCCTTGGTCGCCCTGCCGATGAGCACCAACAGCAAGCCGGTGGCGAACGGGTCGAGCGTGCCCGCGTGCCCGACGCGGATGCGCTCGCCGGGCGTACGCGCCAGCGCCCGGCGCACGGCGGCTACGACGTCGTGCGAGCTCATCCCTGCGGGCTTGTCGATCAGCAGGACGCCGTCCATCGAACGCTCCTGTCGCCAACGCTCGCCGCCGCGACCGCTCAGGCGAGCGTGGCGGCCGCGTGCCCGTCAGAGGATGGGTGCAGCTGCGCGGCAATCGCCTCGCGCAGGAACGTGATCAGCTCACCGGCGTCGAGCGTCGTCGAGAAGCCGGCGGCGCGCCGATGCCCGCCGCCGCCCTGGGCGCGCGCGATGACCGACACGTCGACATCGTCGTCGGTGGCGCGCAGCGAGACTTTGTGCTGGCCCTTGCGCTCGCCGCTCGAGAGCTCGCGCACCAGGACCGCGACCTTGGTGCCCTCGAGCGCTCGCAGCTGGTCGATGATGCCCTCGGAGTAGCTCTCCTCGGCGTCGGCGCGCTCGAAGTCATCGGCGCTCAGCGTCGCGATCGCGAGCTCGCCGGCGTCGAAGCGCTGGAGCTGCGCGAGCGCGAGCGCGAGCAGCGTGAGCTTGCCGAGCGGCACGCCCTCGTACAGCCTGCGGTAGATGCCGGGAACGTCGACGCCCGCTTCGATCAGCTCGGCGGCCATCAGGTGCGCGCGCGGACCGGTGTTCTCGTACATGAAGCGCCCGGTGTCTGTGATCAGCCCGATATACAGGGCCTCTGCGACCGCCGGCATCGGGCGCACGCCGAGTCCGTGCATCAGATCCCAGACGATCTCGGCCGTGCAGGACGCATCGGGCACGACGTGGTTGAGCGTGCCGAAACGGGTGTTGTCGTGGTGGTGATCGATGTTGAGCAGGTGCGCACCGTCGCGCAGGACGCTCGCGGAGTTGCGATCGATGTTTCCGCAGTCGAGGAAGATCACGGTGCGCTGCGCGATGTCCGCGGGCGGCAGCCGGATCATGCCTTCGAGCGAGAAGAAGCGGTACTCGCGCGGCAGCGGCAGGTCATCGGGCGAGATGAACATCGCGGCGTCCTTGCCGAGCGCCCGCAACAGCCCGTGCATCGCGATCAGCGAGCCGAGCGCATCGCCGTCGGGACCCTCGTGGGCGGCGAGCACGAAGCGCTGGTCCTCACGCAGACGCGCCAGCACCAGCTCACGGGTTGCCTCGACCGGAGGGATCCCGCTCACGGACGCTCGCTCCCGTCACCGTTTGGGGACTCAGCGATCAGCTCCTCGACGCGAAGCGCCCGGTCGGTGGTGTCGTCGTAGAAGAACTCGAGCGTGGGCGTGCGCTTGAGGCGCAGCTCGCCGGCGACACGAGCCTGCAGGAAGCCGTGCCCGCTGCGCAGGCCATCGAGCGTGGCCTCGCGCTCCTCCGGAGTCGAGACCCTACCCGCGCCGCCGTCGCTGCCGAGAACGCTCACGTACACGCGCGCATGGCGTAGGTCTGGGCTGGTTCTCACATCGGTCACGGTTACAAATCCCACTCGCGGATCCTTCAAATCCCCCGCCACAGCGTCGCCGAGCACCTGCCGGATTGCCTCATCCACCCGGCGCATCCTTCCTGTAGCCATCCTACCCCTCCAATTCCCCGCCGAGCGGCGCGTCCCTGCCGGGATCACCCATATGCGCTAGCGCGAGCCAAGCTCGCGGGCTCAGACAGAAAGCTCGCGCTCGACCTGCCTGGTCTCGTAGGTCTCGAGCACGTCGCCCTCGTGTAGATCCTGGAAGTTCGCGAGCACGATTCCGCACTCGAAGCCGCTTGAGACCTCGCGCGCGTCCTCGTTGAAGCGACGCAGGCTCTCGATCGTCGTGTCGTAGATGACGGTACCCTCGCGCACCACGCGCACGCGTGAGCCGCGGGTGACTTTGCCCTCGGTCACGAACGAGCCGGCGATCGTGCCGATCCGCGAGGCTTTGAACAGCTGACGCACCTCGGCTTGGCCGAGTGGCGTCTCGACCTCGGCCGGCTCGAGCATTCCCTGCATCGCCGCGCGCAGCTCCTCGATCGCGCGGTAGATGACGGCGTAGGAGCGGATCTCGACGCCCTCGCGGTCGGCGATCTGGCGTGCGTCCCCGACGGGACGCACGTTGAAGGCCAGGATCACGCCCTCGGAGGCGGACGCCAGCATCACGTCGGACTCGTTGATGCCGCCGACGCCGCGGTGGATGATGTTGACCTTGACCTCCTGCTGGGGCAGCTTGGCGATCTCGTCCTCGATTGCCTCCAGCGAGCCGGCGACGTCCGCCTTGACGACCAGGCCGAGCTCCTTGACGGTGCCATCCTGGGCGAGCTTGAAGACGTCCTCGAGCGAGACCTTGCGCCCGGAGCGCCTCGCGAGCGCCTCCGTCTTCAGGCGGTTGGCGCGCTCGCCCGCGAGCTGGCGCGCGCGCCGCTCGTTCTCGACCACGCGCACGTGCTCGCCCGCCTCGGGCACACCGTCGAAGCCGAGCACCTCGACCGGCTGTCCGGGCATCGCGCGCTTGAGTTTGCCGCCGGTGAAGTCGTGCATCGCGCGCACACGTCCGAAGTGCGCGCCGGCGACGAGCGCGTCGCCTACACGCAGCGTCCCACGCTGAATCAAAATCGTAACGACCGGCCCGCGCCCGGGGTCGAGCTTGGACTCGATCACGGCACCCGATGCCTCAGCGCCGGCGTTGGCCTTCAGTTCCTCCAGGTCGGTCACTACCTGGATCGTCTCGAGCAGCGTGTCAAGGCCTACGTGGGTCTTGGCGCTGACATCTACGAACTCGGTGTCGCCGCCCCACTCGGAGGGCTGGAGCCCGTGCTGGGTCATCTCCGTGCGCACGCGCTCCGGCTGAGCGCCCTCCTTGTCGATCTTGTTGACGGCGACGATGATCGGCACTTCGGCCGCCTTCGCGTGATCGATCGCCTCCTCGGTCTGGGGCTTGACGCCGTCGTCGGCGGCAACCACGATCACAGCCAGATCGGTGACTTTCGCGCCGCGCGCGCGCATCGCGGTGAAGGCCTCGTGGCCGGGCGTGTCGAGGAACGTGATCTCCTTGCCGGCGTGGCGCACCTGATAGGCGCCGATGTGCTGGGTGATCCCTCCAGCCTCGCCCGCGACGACCTCGGTCTCGCGGATCGCGTCCAGCAGCGAGGTCTTGCCGTGATCGACGTGCCCCATGATCGTGACCACCGGCGGTCGCTCGATCAGGTCCTCGTCGGCGTCCTCGTACTCAGGCTCGACCTCGACGTCGTCGGCGGCGTGGACGATCTCGATCTGCTTGTCGAACTCGTCGGCGAGCACCTGGATCGCGTCGTCGGAGAGCGTCTGCGTGAGCGTCGCCATCTCCCCCAGCGACATCAGCTTCTTGATGATCTCCGGGACGGCGACACCTAGGTACTCGGCGACGTCCTTGACGGTCGAGCCGGAGTTGACGCGGATCAGGTCGGTGGCCTCCATCGCGGCGGAGTCGATCGGGGCGATCGTGTCGTCGTAGGTTCCGCGCCGGCGGCGTCCGCGGCGGGGTCGACGCTGCGGCTGGTTGGAGGGCCCGCCCTGCTGCCGACGCGAGGCCTGCGAGTCGATCACCACACGCCGGCGCCCTCCCGGCCCGATATCTCCAGGGGTGCGCTCGCCGGTGCGCGAGTCGCGCGTGGGTCGCACACGCTCGGCGGCGGCGGCAGCAGCAGCAGCAGCAGCCGAGCCCGCCTCAGGCGGAGCGCCGACGGGCGCGGCGGGCACCTGTGCGGATGTGCCGGGCGCTGTCCCGGTGCCGGCAGCGGCAGCGGGCGCAGGCGCAGATGTGGCGGCGCCCGGCGGAGCTGGCGCGGCGGGTGTCGGCGCGGCCGGTGTCGGCGCAGCGGCTGTCGAGGCGGCAGGCGCCGGCGCCGCTGATGCCGGCGCGGCCGCGGGCACGCTCGGCGCGGGCGCAGATGCCTGTGCTGTGGGTTTAGCGGACGCGACAGCGGGCGCGGGGCTGGCCGGCGGTGCGCTGTGCGCGCTCGGGCCGCCGTTGGAGCTCGCGGGCGCGGCTCCGGCGCCGAGCGCGCTCATGGCAGCGTCCTCGTCTACGGAGGAGGCGGCGACCTTGGCCTCGATCCCAGCAGCTTTCAGCTTCTCGAGCAGCTCCTTGCTCGAGAGCCCGTGCTCCTTGGCGATCTCATGTACACGCTTCTTGCTCATGGCTCAATGAAAGATAGAGGGACCTGACCGAAGCCGGGTGACACGCGCCTTCGGCGCGAATCCCCGTTTCGGCCAGCCGGCCGTCGTCCGCCTTCGCCACCCTCTGGCGATTCTACGAGCTTGGGGTCGAGCGTTACCGAAGATCGCAATGCGCGGGCGATCCCGCCGCGGCGCATGGCACGCTCGAGGCAGGCGCGATCGGCTGGCAGCGGATCGTTCGGGTTCCCGCCGCGGCAGAGATAGGCGCCGCGGCCGGGCATCGTCGCGTCGTGATCCGGGATCGCGCGCCTGCGGACGGCCTTGCCGCCGCCGAGCGCATCCTGATCGGCTACGGCGATACGCAACAGCTCAGACTTCGGAGCGATCCGCCCACAGCCGACGCAGCGGCGTCGAGGTACGTGCCGGTCTATGTCGCCTGCTCCTCGGCCGCCGGCTGGCTCGCGTGCTCCTCGACGTGCTCCGTCGGAGGCTCGTCCACCTGCGACTCGGACTCGGCGGCCGGCTCGGCCACGGATGTCGCACCGAGCTCCGGCGCCGCGGCAACGGTCGGCGCCTCGGCAGCGACGGGCGCCTCGGCAGCGGTCGGCGCCTCGGCCTCACCGCCGTCGGCGGCCGCGAGATCGGCGACGTTGTCGGTGGCGATGTTGGCGAGCGCCTGGTGGCTTTCGAGGCCGCAGTAGCGCGAGTTGGGCAGCGACGCGTTCGGGCAGCGCCTGCCGTTGGAGAGGATCGCCGCGCAGCGGCCCTGAACCTCCTCCTCCTCGTAGCCGTGCTCGGCCTCCTCGGCGGCGAACTCGGTCTCAGAGCGGATGTCCACGCGCCAGCCGGTCAGCCGCGCGGCCAGGCGCGCGTTCTGGCCCTCGCGGCCGATCGCCAGCGACAGCTGGTCGTCGGGCACGATCACCGTCGCCTGCTTGGCCTCGTCGTCGACGAGCACCTCGCGCACACGCGCCGGTGAGAGCGCCTTGGCGACGAACCGCGCGGGCTCTTCGTTGAAGGGGATGATGTCGATCTTCTCGCCACGCAGCTCCGAGACGACCATGCGCACGCGCGAGCCGCGCGGCCCGACGCAGGCGCCGACGGGGTCGACGCCGTCGGTATGCGAGATGACGGCGATCTTCGAGCGGTAGCCGGGCTCACGGGCGACGTTGGCGATCTCGACGAGGCCGTCGGCGATCTCCGGGACCTCCAGCTCGAACAGCTTCTTGATCAGCTCGGGGTCACGCCGGGAGACGATGATCGCCGGCCCCTTGGTCGACGGCGAGACCTCCTTGATCACGGCCTTGATGCGCTGCGAGTGGTCGTAGCGCTCACCGTCGACCTGCTCTGACTTGGGCAGCAGCGCCTCGACGCGTTCGCGTAGCTGCACGAGCGTGTAGCGCGAGTCCGACTGCTGCACGATGCCGGTGATCAGCTCGCCGACACGGTCGCGGTACTCCTCGTACATCATGTCGCGCTCGGCCTCGCGGATGCGCTGCAGGATCACCTGCTTGGCGGTCTGCGCAGCGATGCGGCCAAAGTCGTCGGGCGTGACGTCGCGTTCGTCGATCTGGTCGCGGTATTCGGCGAACTTGGCCGGGTCGATTTCCGGTTCCTCGGGTTCGCGCATCTCGCCGGTCTCGGGATCGACGGTCGTTTCCTCGTCGATCGTCTCGACGATCAGATGCGCCTCCAGGCGCTCGGGGATGATCAGTTCGATGACCCTGAAGTCGGCGGTCTCGCGGTCCATTTCGACGCGCGCGTACTTGGCGGAGCCGGGCTGCTTCTTGTAAGCGGACAGCAGCGCGTCCTCGAGCGCGATCATCAACTTCTCGGGCTCGATGCCCTTCTCGCGCGCAAGCGCGTGCATTGCCTCAAGAATTTCGCGTGACATAGGCGGACGGGCTCCTTAGTCTTCGATCAGGTTCGAACGATGTATCTCCGAGTAGGGGATCGCGATGACTCCCCCGTCGGCGGCCAGCGTGACCTCGTCCTCGGATGCGCCTACAAGCTCCCCTGTGAAGCTGCGCATCGGGCGGGCGCCGCCAGCGCGTTCGCCGTCGGCTACAGGGGCGGTGGGCCGCGGGTGGCGCGTGCGCACGCGCGCCCGGTGCCCGACGAAGCGCCGGAAATGCGCGGGCTTGGTCAGCGGGCGCTCGGCGCCGGGCGATGAGACCTCGAGCGAGTAGCGCTCGCGCAGGTCGCCCAGCAGCAGCGTCACGCGCTCGCACATCGCGAGCGTGACACCGTCGGGATGATCGATGAACACGCGCAGCAGGCGCCCGCCGGAAACCTCGGCGAGCAGCACCTCGATGTCTGGCTCGGTGTCGGCCAGACGCCTCTCTATCTCTGCCTGCAACATGCTCATGAACTGGCTCCTTACGCAAAAAAAGCGGGCGTGCGCCCACTCTCGGTCCTGCTACCGGCGCCTGTGCGACGGTACGAAAGCTGTCGTTCGAGGATAGCAGTGGGCCGTTTGCGCATACCCGGCTCAGCCGCGCTGTGCATCCCAACGTGCGCGTTCGCGGTATAGCTTGTAGTCCGCCCGCCCTGGTGCCAGCGAGCACGCCAGCGCGAGCGGCTTGCACGCCTCGCGATGGCGTCCGAGCAGCTGCATCGAGCGCCCGAGACAGAACTGGGCGTAGTCGTTGGTGGGGGTTCTGCGCGGCGACCGCCTCGAACTCGGCGGCGGCGCTCTCGTAGCGCTGGGCATGGAACAGCGCGCGCCCGAGCGCCTCGCGGATCGAGGCCTTGTCGGGCTCCAGGTCGCGCGCTCTTGAGAGCGGCACGATCGCGGCCTGGTGATCGCCGTGCTCGAGTAGCTCACAGCCTCGCTGGTAGAGGTCGTAGGTACTCTCCATCGCGAGCAGTTTAACCGCTGCCGCGCAGGCGCTCGACGGCATCGAGGATCGCTGCGGCGACCTCCGCCTTGCTGGCACGAGGCACGTGGCGCTCGCCGGCGGCGGTGAGGATCGTGACCTCGTTGGCATCGACGTCGAAGCCGATGTCGCTGCGCGAGATGTCGTTGACGACGAGCGCGTCCAGGCGCTTGCCGGTCAGCTTGCCGCGCGCGGCCTCGACCGCGTCCTCGCCGTGCTCGGCCGCGAAGCCCACGAGCGTCTGCCCGTCGCGCCGCCGAGCGGACAGGCCGCAGAGCACGTCGGCGGTCGGCTCGAGCACCAGCTCCAGGCGCTCGCGGTCGACTTCTTGATCTTGCCGTCGGCCGGCGCGGCGGGCGTGAAGTCGGCGACGGCAGCAGCCATCAGCAGCACGTCGCAGGCGGGGAACTCCCGCTCGCAGGCATCCTTCAACTCCGCGGCGGTGACGACGTCCAGCCGGCTGACGCCCGGCGGTGTTGCCAGCGCGACGTTGGCCGCGACGAGCGTGACCTCGGCGCCGCGCTCGCTCGCGGCCTGCGCAAGCGCGACCCCCATGCGCCCCGAGGAGCTGTTGCCGAGGAACCTGACGCTGTCGATCGGCTCGCGCGTGCCGCCGGCCGTGACGAGCACCTTCAGCCCGCGCATGCTCGCGCGCGCCGTGAGCGCCTGCGTACAGACCGCGAGCACGCCCGCGGGCTCGGCCAGGCGTCCGACTCCATGCTCGCCTTTGGAGGCGAGCGATCCGACCTCGGGCTCGACGACGATCGCGCCGCGCTCGCGCAGCGTGCGCAGGTTCGCCTGCGTGGCGGGGTGCTCGTACATGTGGCTGTTCATCGCGGGTGCGATCACGAGCGGGCAGCTGGCGGCGAGCGCGCAGCCGCTGAGCAGGTTGTCGGCGAGCCCGGCGGCGAGCTTGGCGATCGTGTTGGCCGACGCGGGCGCGATCACGAGCACCTCGGCGTTGGCGACGAGCTCGAGATGGCTGAGCGGATCGTGCGCCGGCGGCTGCTGGTCGGGGAACGCTCCGCGCGCGGGGTCGCGCTCGAACTCGCTGACGAGCACGGGCGCGCCCGTGAGCGCGGCGAACGACGCCGCGCCGACGAAGCGCTGGCTGGTCGGCGTCTGCACGACGCGCACAGCGTGCCCGTCCGCGGTCGCCAGACGCACAAGCTCGAGCGACTTGTACGCAGCGATCCCACCGCTGACGCCGAGCAAGATCCGGGACATGACTAGAGGTTGTAGAGCGCCCGGCCGGGACTAGCAAGGCTTGGCCGGCCGGTTGCGTGCACCCGCCAGCAAGCCCTGGCCCAGGATTGCGGTTATAGGGACCGATCGAAGATCGGCCAGCGGGCCAAGCGATTCAAGGACGCAGGGAGCGTGGCGTGCTGCGCACGCGAGCGACCGAGGACGCCGAAGCGCGCCGGCTCACGGCTACCTGTAGTGGTACTTCATCTTTCCTGCTGCTACCTCCTCCAAGGCGATAGTGAGGTAGTTTTTCGACGCGGTGTCGACCATTGGCGGCGGGAACTCGTCGAAGGTTCCCTCGCCGAGGTTGTGGTAATAGCTGTTGATCTGACGCGCGCGCTTGGCGGCGACGATGACACCGGCGTAGTTGGAGTCCACCTGCTCGAGCAGACGGTCGATACGGGGAGAGATCACAGGTGTGTTGCCTTTCCTTGTTGACCTTGCAGTCTAGTGGCCCGCGGCGCGAAGCCGGGAGGGGCGGTCAGTCGAGCTGCTCGGCGACGATCGCGGTGAGCGCGTCGAGCGCGTCGTCGAGTCGGTCGTTGACGACGACGTGAGCGAACTCGGGCTGTGCGCTGAGCTCCTGCTCTGCGACTTGCAGGCGGCGCTCGACCTCCTCGGGATCATCGGTGCCGCGCCCGATCAACCGGGTGCGCAGCGCTGAGAGCGACGGCGGCGCGATGAACACCTGCACTGCCTCCGGCATCGCGGCGCGCACTTGGCTCGCGCCTTGGACCTCGATCTCGAGCACGACGGGCACGCCCGCGCGGACACGATCCTCGAGCTCGGAGCGCAATGTGCCGTAGCTGCGGCCGGCGTAGTCGGCGTGCTCGACGAACGCGTCGTCGGCGACATTCGCGTCGAAGTCCTGGCGGGTGAGGAAGTGGTAGTCGATACCGTCCTGCTCGCCGGGGCGCGGCGGGCGGGTGGTGGCGGACACGGACAGCTCGAGCTTGGGCACGCGCTCCATCAAAGCGCGGATCAGCGTCCCCTTGCCGACGCCCGAAGGCCCGGTTATGACGAACACGCGCGCCATCGCTGGCACCCTAATGGCGGACGAGGACGCAGCCTCGCGCTGGCCGGCGGCCACGCTAGTGGTGCAGCAGGGAGACGAGCTCCGAGCGCTGACGCTCTGAGAGCCCGCCGATGGTCTTGCTGGGGGCGATGCGGCAGTGGGCGAGGATCTTGTTTACCTTGACGCGGCCATACTTGGGAACGGCGAGCAGCATGTCGAAGACCTTGGCTGTCTCGACGTACTCGGGCGGCTCGAGCAGCAGCGAGTGGATCGAGCGCCGACCCGACTTCAAGTCGCGCTTGAGCTGCGCCCGCTGAATGCGGATCTGGTTCGCTCGCGCCAGCGCGTCCATCCTCTGATTGAGCGATCGCTCAGGAGCGGTGGAGGTGTTTGCGGACGTCGTTCCGGTGGCCGGCGCCATGGGCGGCGAGTCTACACACCCGGAGACGCCGATCAAGAAAAATCGCCCAATTCACCTAAACCTCAACCTGAGGTATAGGAACGTCGAGGTTAGTGTATGGTCGGGCAGCGGGTTTGCAGGGGTTTTTCGGCGCCTCACAGCTTCGAGCCAGCGGGATGCGACGGTGCCTGTTGCGCTCGCGCGTACGCTCTGCGGACTCGCTGTCGTTTGACCGGTTCAGCTGCCTACTGCGGTCCAGCGCGCCAGCTCCAGTGCGATTCTGGCGCCTGTGGCAGGGTCGCGAAAGCTCTCGGTGCCGACGGCGACGAGCGTCGCGCCGACGTCCAGCAGGTCGCGCGCATGGCTCGCGCTTTGCACGCCGCCCATTCCGATCACCGGAATCGAGACCCGCGCTGCCACCGCGGCGACCTGTGCGAGCGCGACGGTGCGGATCGCTGGCCCGGACATCCCGCCGCTGCCGCCCCCGAGCCAGCGCGGAGCACTCCCGCGCATGCCGCTGTTGGGGCTGCGTGGCGCGAGCGCCATCGCCCGCAGCGTGTTGATCAGCGAGACCGCGTCGGCGCCGCCCCGCTCGGCCGCGAGCGCACAGGTCGACACGTTGGCGGTGTTGGGGGTGAGCTTGACGATCATGGGCTTGGCGGTGCATGCGCGCACGGCGCGCACGACCTCCTCGAGCTGGCGCGGGTCGGCGCCGATGTCGAGGCCGGTCGTGACGTTCGGACACGACACGTTGAGTTCGATCGCGGCGATCTCGCTGCGCTCGTCGCACGCTTCGAGCAGCGCCGCGAGCTCCTCCGCGCTCGCGCCCATCACGTTTGTGATCAGTGGCACGCGGCGCGCCCGCGGATGCGTCGGTGCCCGTGAGCGCGCCGATGCCGATCTCGGCCAGCGCCGGCAGGTCCTCGCGCAGGTAGCCGTCGAGCCCCTTGTTGGGCAGGCCGATCGAGTTGATCAGGCCGGCCTGCGCCTCCCACAGGCGCGGCGGCGCGTTGCCGGCGCGCGGCTGCAAGGTGATCGTCTTCGAGACATAGGCGGCGAACGGGAACTGCTCGCGCAGCTGATCGCCGAACGCCCGCCGCGCGGCGATCGCGTCGAACGTGCCCGAGCCGTTGATGATCGGATGCGCAAGCGTCAGGCCGCAGAACTCGACGCTCATCGTGTGCGCTCCCGCGTGGGCGTCGATGTGATCGAGCTCGCCGGCATCGATCACAGGGCCGTCGACGCACACGCGCAGGTAGCCGCCGCCGCGCTTGGGCACGACGCAGCCGTAGCAGGCGCCGAAGCCGCACGCCATGCCCGCCTCGAGTGCGAGCTGCGCGGGCACCTCGCGCTGCTCGCACATCGCTCTCACGGCTTCGAGCATCGGTGCGGGGCCACAGGCGTAGACGGTCGCGTGCGGGTCGCTTTGCAGCTCCTCGTCGAGCAGCTCGGTGACGAGCCCGTAGTGGCCAACCGAGCCGTCGTCGCTCGCGATGCGCGCGTTGCGCAGCAACGCGGCGCCCTCGGCGCGAGCCGCGTCGCGGAAGCCGAGCAGCACGCCGACCTCGCCGGCGAGCGTGTCCTGCAGGATCGCGAGCGGCGCGATGCCGACGCCGCCGCCGACAAGCAGCGCGCGCCGTCCGTCGGCTGTGGCGCTGAAGCCGCGCCCCAGCGGGCCGAGCACCCACAGCTGGTCACCGGGGCGCAGCTCGCACAGCCGCTGCGTACCGGGACCGACGTCCTCGAGCAGGAAGTGCGCCTCGCTGTTCTGCTGGCGCGCGATCGAGAACGCTCGCGGGAGATAGGGTCGATCCTCTGCTCCTCCCCCCCAGCGCTCGACCGCCGCGAGCATCGCGAACTGGCCGGGTGCGACTGGTGGGCCGTGTGGGTCCTCAGCGCGCAGGACGCGGTAGGCCCCCAGCTCGTCGATACCTGTGACCGTCAGCTGACGCCGGCCGAACGGTGCGTGGCTCACGCCACCCCGGCTCCGTCGGGCGTGCGCGCCATGCCGTGCAGCTCTTGCAGGCACAAGACTGGGAGCCCGCCCACCCCGCCGTTGCGGTGCGCGCTTGCGATCGCGCGCGCGGCGGAGATGCCGGCGGCGAGCGTGGTCAGACAGGGAATGCCGTGCGCGACGGCAGCGCGACGGATCTCATAGCCGTCGGCGCGCGCGCCAACACCGGTAGGGGTGTTGACGACGAGATGCACATCGCCGCGCTCGATCCAGTCGAGCACGTGCGGCGAGCCCTCGGCGATCTTATTGATGGACTGCGCGGGAACTCCCATGCGCGAGATCGCCTCGGCGGTGCCACGCGTGGCGACGATCTGAAAGCCGCATTCGTGCAGGCTCTGCGCGACGGCGAACGCGCCGGCCTTGTCGGAGTCGGTGACGGTGATGAACACGGTGCCGCTCTGCGGCAGGGGCACGCCGGCGGCGGCTTGCGCCTTGGCGAACGCGGTGGGGAAGTCACGCGCGATCCCCATCACCTCGCCGGTAGAGCGCATCTCGGGGCCGAGCAGCGCGTCTGAGCCCTCGAAGCGGTCAAACGGCAGCACGGCCTCCTTGACGGAGACGTGCTCGCCGAAGCCGATGCCCTGGCGCTCCTGTGGTAGGCCCATAGCGGCGATGCGCTCGCCGAGCATCACGCGGCAGGCGAGCTTGGCGAGCGGCAGCCCGATCGCCTTGGAGACGAAGGGCACGGTTCTGGAGGCGCGCGGGTTGGCCTCGATCACGTACAGCTCGCCGCCGGCGACGGCGTATTGCACGTTGAGCAGCCCGACGACGCCGAGCGCGAGCGCGATCTCGCGCGTGGCGGTGCGGATCTGCTCGAGCATCTCCTCGCCGAGCGAGTGCGGCGGCAGCACGCAGGCGCTGTCGCCGGAGTGCACGCCGGCCTCCTCGACGTGCTGCATGATGCCGCCGATCCACACGTCGTGCCCGTCGCAGAGCGCGTCGACGTCGACCTCGGTGGCGTCCTCGAGGAAGCGATCGAGGAATATCGACGGGGAGCCCCCCGGGCTCTGAGCGTGGATCGCGCTGTGCCGGTCTGCGGCTGCGTGAGCACCGGCGCCGCCAGCATCGTCCCCGTAGGGGGAGCCGGCGCCAGCGACCTCTCGGCGCAGGTAGTCGGCGAGGCTGTCATGGGCATAGACGATCTCCATGGCGCGGCCGCCGAGCACGTAGGAGGGGCGCACGATCAGCGGGAAGCCGACGAGGTCGGCGCACTTGAGCGCCTCTTGCAGCGAGCCGGCGGTGGCGTAGGGCGGCGCTTTGTAGCCGAGGCGGTCGAGCAGCGCGCCGAAGCGCGCGCGATCCTCGGCGAGGTCGATCGCATCGACGCTCGTGCCGAGCAGCGGCACGCCGGCGTCGACGAGGCCGGCGGCGAGCTTCAGAGGCGTCTGCCCGCCGAACTGGACGATCACGCCCGCGAGCTTTCCGCCCGCGCCGGCATCGTCCGTGCGCGTGGCGAAGGCTCCGCCGTTCTCGACTTCGACGACGGCGAGCACGTCTGCCAGCGTGAGCGGCTCGAAGTACAGGCGGTCGGAGGTGTCGTAGTCGGTGGAGACGGTCTCGGGGTTGCAGTTGATCATCACCGCGTCGCGCCCTGAGGCGCGCACGGTCATGGCGGCGTGCACGCAGCAATAGTCGAACTCGATGCCTTGGCCGATGCGGTTGGGCCCGGAGCCGAGGATCACGACGGACTCGCGCTCGCCGCGGCGGACCTCATTTGCGAAGTGTTGGGGGGGGCCGGGGCGGAATGCTCGTCTGCGACTGTCACCGCGCCGCTCTCCCAGCCCGAGTAGTAGTAGGGCGTGCGCGCTGGGAACTCGGCGGCGCAGGTGTCGACCGAGCGGAACGAGCGCTCGCCGGCGAACGGCGCTTCGGGTTCGAGCGCGAGCTGACGCAGCTCGTGCAGGAACCATGCGTCGATGCGCGTGCGCTCGTGCACCGCGTCGACGCTCATCCCCCTGCGCAGCAGCTCGAGCACCGTCTCGTAGCGGTCGGCGGCGGGCGTCTGGAGGCGCTGCAGCAGTCGCTCGTCGCTGACGCCGGCAAGCGAGGGCGTCTTGTCGAGCTCGCGCGAGCGCAGCGCCTTGGCGAACGCCTGCTGGAAGGTGCGGCCGATCGCCATCGCCTCGCCCACGGACTTCATGTGCGTGGTCAGCGTGGGGTCGGTGCTGGGGAACTTCTCGAACGCGAAGCGCGGCCACTTGACGACGACGTAGTCGATCGTGGGCTCGAAGCACGCGGGCGTGGCGCCGGTGATGTCGTTGTCGATCTCGTCGAGGCGGTAGCCGACGGCGAGGCGCGCGGCGATCTTGGCGATCGGGAAGCCGGTCGCCTTGGAGGCGAGCGCGCTCGATCGCGAGACGCGCGGGTTCATCTCGATCACGAGGATCTCGTCGGTGTCGGGATTGACCGCGAACTGCACGTTGGAGCCGCCGGTCTCGACGCCGACGGCGCGGATCACGGTGATCGCCTGGTCGCGCAGCTGCTGGTAGAGGGAGTCGGTGAGCGTCTGCTGCGGCGCAACCGTGACCGAGTCGCCGGTGTGCACGCCCATCGGGTCGACGTTCTCGATCGAGCAGACGATCACGACGTTGTCGGCGCTGTCGCGCATCACCTCCAGCTCGAACTCGCCCCAGCCGATCACCGACTCGTCGAGCAGCACCTGCCCGATCGGCGAGGCCTCCAGGCCCTGCGCGACGATCCGCTCGAACTCCTCCGCGGTGTAGGCGATGCCGCCGCCGCGCCCGCCGAGCGTGAACGCGGGGCGCACGACGCACGGCAGGCCGAGCTCGGGGAGCGCCGCGCGGGCTTCGGCGAGCCCGCGCTCGACGTCGACGCGGCCGCCGGCGCCGCCGCTAGTCGCTTCGCCTTCGCCGCTCGCCGGCGCGTCGGCGACCCGGCCGCTCGCGATCGCGCTCTTGGGCATCCGCAGCCCCGCCTTGGCCATCGCCTCGCGGAACAGGTCGCGGTCCTCGGCACACGCGATCGCGTCGTAGTTGGCGCCGATCAGCTCGACGCCGAAGCGCTCGAGCGTGCCGTCGTCGTGCAGCGCCTTTGACAGGTTCAGCGCGGTTTGACCTCCCAACGTACCCAGCAGGGCGTCAGGACGCTCGCGCTCGATCACCTGCGCGACCGGACCGGGCAGCAGCGGCTCGATGTAGGTCGCGTCGGCGAACTCCGGGTCGGTCATGATCGTGGCGGGGTTGGAGTTGACGAGCACGACCTCATAGCCCTCCTCGCGCAGCACCTTGCAGGCCTGCACGCCGGAGTAGTCGAACTCGGCGGCCTGACCGATCACGATCGGCCCGGAGCCCAGGATCAGGACCTTGTGGATGTCATCGCGGCGAGGCATCAGGCGGCGCTCCATTCAAGCCGCGCGCGACCCCGCCGGGACCCCCATGAGGGGTCCCCATAAAAGTTGTCGTTGGCGCGCTTCATGCCGCCGCCGCGATCCGCTCCAGGAAGCGGTCGAACAGGTAGAGGCTGTCGTGCGGGCCGGGACCGGCCTCGGGGTGGTACTGGACGGTGCCACCGGGCACGTCGAGCAGCTCGAGGCCCTCGACGGTGCGGTCGTAGAGGTTGACGTGCGAGAGCGCAGCTGCGCCGAAGTCGGTCTCCCAGCGCACCGGCTCGTCGCTGTCGATCGTGCGCGAGCCGCCGGGCCCGAGCGCGGCGAAGCCGTGATTCTGCGAGGTGATCTCAACGCGCCCACTCTGCAGGTCGCGGACGGGGTGGTTGGCGCCGTGGTGGCCGAACGGCAGCTTGTAGGTCTCGAGGCCGACGGCGCGGCACAGCAGCTGGTGGCCAAGGCAGATGCCCCACACCGGCTTCTTGCCGACAAGCGCGCGCACGGTCGCGACGATGTAGGACAGTGCGGCGGGGTCGCCGGGGCCGTTTGAGAGGAACACCGCGTCGGGGTTCTCCGCGAGCAGCTGCTCGGGGCTGCTCGTGCACGGGTGCAGCGACACGCGCGCGCCGCGCGCGACGAGCTCGCGCACCATCGAGCGCTTGATACCAGTGTCGATCACCGCGATTCGCGGCCCCTCGCCGCTGCCGTGCCGGCTGACTTCCGTGGGCGTCACGAGCCGCGCGAGGTCCTGCCCCGCCATCTGCGGCTCCGCCGCGATCAGCTCGCGCGCCTCGCGCTCTGTCATCGCCGCGGGGAACACTCCCCCGCGCATCGCGCCAGCCTCGCGAATGTGCATGACCAGCGTGCGCGTATCGACGCCGCTGATCGCCTGCACGCCGCAGTCGATCAACCAGTCCAGCCAGCCGCGCTCGGCTGTGGGCGCGGTCTCGCGGTTGCACGCCTCGCGCATGATCGCCGCGCGCGCCCACGCGCGCTCGGACTCCATCGCCTGCGCACTGACGCCGTAGTTGCCGATGTGCGGGTAGGTGTAGGCGATCAGCTGGCCGGCGAAAGAAGGGTCGGTCATCGACTCCTGGTAGCCGGACATGCCGGTCGTGAACACGATCTCCCCGACTGAGGGGTGGGCGGGATCCACTGCCCCGCACGCCACGCCGTCGAAGCGCGTGCCGTCCTCCAAGAGGATGTAGGCGGTCGCGTCAGTCACAGGACGAGTTTCTGCACTGCCTTGAACTCGGGCGTGCCGGCGCGCTCGAGCAGCTCGAACAGCGCCGCCTCCACGGTCGTGACGACAGCGCCCGCCCGCACCATGCGCTCGAGGCCACACTCGTAGTCGATGTCTTTGCGCGAGCCGACAGCGTCGGCGGGAACGTGCACTTCGACCCCGTCAGCGAGCAGGTCGTGGACGGTCTGGTTGACGCACACATGCGTCTCGATCCCACACACGATCGCCTGCTCGGCGCCGGCGAGGTCGAAGCCCTCCGCACGCGCGGCGGAGAACACGGTCTTCTCGATCCACGGGTGCTCCCGCAGGCCGAGCTCGGGCGCGGTGTGGCCGAGGCCTTTGGGGTACTGCTCGCTGACGAGCATCGGAAAACCGAGGATGCGCGCTGCTTCGACGAGCTTCGCGCACGCGGCGGCGACGCGCTCGAAGGACTCATACGGGCGAAAGCCCTCCTGTACGTCGACCACGACCAGCGCCGCGCGATCGCGCGAGAGCAGCCCCATCAGGCGCCCATCAGCGCAAGCGCCCGGTCGCGGTGGGCGATCGCCCCGGCGGCGATCGTCATCAGCACGCGCCCCTGCAGCTGCCGCCCGGCGAAGCAGCAGTTCTCCGAGCGACTCTCCCAGCCGTGCTCGCCCGCGACCCACACCGCGTCGAGGTCCACGAGCGCCAGGTTCGCGGGAGCGCCGAGCTCGACGGTTGGCGTCGGCAGCTCGAACAGCGCCGCGCCGGCGCTCATGCGCTCGACGAGCATCGACAGCTCGATAATGCCGGGCAGCACGAGCCCGGTGTGCAGCGCCCCGAACGCGGTCTCGAGGCCGGTTGAGCCCATCGGCGCCTGCTCGAAGGGGACCTCCTTCTCGTTGCACGCATGCGGCGCATGGTCGGTGGCGAGACAGTCGATCGTGCCCGCGCGCAACCCCTCGACCAGCGCCAGCCGATCGTCCTCGGTCGCGAGCGGCGGGTGCATCTTCATGCTCGTGTTCATGCCGCGCACATCCTCGTCGGTGAGCAGCAGATGGTGCGGGCAGACCTCTGCGCTGACCCTCCAACCGCGCGCCTTGGCGTCTGCAACAGCGTCGACGGAAGCAGCGCAGGAGAGATGCTGGAAGTGCACGCGACCATCCTCGTAGCCGGCGAGCGCAGCATCGCGCGCGACCATCGTGGACTCCGCGATCGTCGGTATCCCCGCGATCCCCAGCGCAGCGCTGATGGCGCCCTCGTGCATCGCGCCGCCCCGCGAAAGCGTTGGATCCTCCTCGTGCAGTGCGAGCACGCCGCCGCACAGCCGCTGGTACTGCAAAGCCTTGCGCAGCATGCCGGCGCTGCGCACGGGCTTGCCGTCGTCGGTGAAGCCGAGCGCGCCCTCCTGGCGGAGCTCGGCCATCTCCGAGAGCTGCTCGCCGGCAAGGCCGCGCGTGATCGCAGGCAGGAAGCCGACGGGGACACGCGCCTCGCGCGCGGCGGTGTCGCGCAGCGAGCGCAGCAACGGCGCAGAGTCAAGCACAGGGTCGGTGTTGGGCATTGCGATCACGCCGCAAAAGCCGCCGGCGGCGGCAGCGCGGGTGCCGGTGGTGAGGTCCTCCTTGTGCTCCTGCCCAGGCGTGCGCAGGTGCACATGCGGATCGAAGAACGCCGGCAGCAGGCGCAGCCGGCCGGCGCCGTCGATCAGCTCGACGCCCCCTCCCTCGCAGCCGCTCTCACCCTCGCCGCCGCTCTCACCCTCGTCACCGCTCTCACTACCGCCACCGCTCTCGGCGGTCGATCCGTCCTCGGCTGCCAGCGTGCCGGCCTCGCCGATCTCGACGATCAGCCCGCTGCGCACGCGCACGTCGTGGCGCGCATCGATCCCGGCGCGCGGGTCGAGCACGTGCACGTCGCGCAGCAGCAGCTCGGCGAGCGGCGCGCGCCCGCCGATCAGCGGCTCTGTCGCGTTCATGCCACCTGACTCCCAGCCATCGCGACCACGGGACGCGGCTCGCGCGCGCCTGCGAGCAGCTCGTAAAGCACGGCCATGCGCACGACCACGCCGGCTTCGACCTGTGCAGTGATCACAGCCTGCGGCGAGTCGACGACCTCGCTGGAGAGCTCCACGCCGCGATTGACAGGGCCTGGGTGCATCAGGATCTGGTGCGGCGACAGGCGCCTGCCGTTGATCTGGTACCAGCTGGCGTACTCGCGGATCGAGGGCACCCAGGTCTCGCTCATGCGCTCGTTCTGCATCCGCAGCGCGTAGACGATGTCAGCGGTGTCGAGCTCGTCGAGCGTGTAGCGCACGTCGCAGCCGAGCTGCTCGATGCCGCGCGGGATTAGCGTCGGCGGACCGGCGACCGTCACCTTCGCGCCCATGCGCTGGAACGCGAGCACGTTGGAGCGCGCGACGCGCGAGTGCGCGACGTCGCCAACGATCCAGATCGAGGAGCCGTCGATCGCACCGAGGCGCTGGCGCAGCGTGTACACGTCGAGCAGCGCCTGCGTGGGATGCTCATGCTTGCCGTCGCCAGCGTTGACGATCGCAGCTCTGCACCAGCTCGATACCAGCTCGGCGGCGCCCGCCCACGGCGTGCGCAGCACGATCGCGTCGGGCTTGTGCGCGCTGAGCGTGAGCACGGTGTCCTTCAGCGACTCGCCCTTCTCGACGCTCGAGCCACTGGCGGCGAAGTTGACGACATCCGCCGACAGGCGCTTGGCGGCCAGCTCGAAGGAGCTGCGGGTGCGCGTGGAAGACTCGTAGAAGAGGTTCAGCACCATCCGCCCGCGCAGCGTCGGCAGGGTCTTGATCTCACGGTCTGAGACCTCGGCGAAGCGCTTTGCTTGGCTGACGATCCGTTCGATGTCCGTGCGCTCGAGATCCTCGATCGAGATCAGGTGGTTCACCCCGCCTCCATCCTGTCGATCGTCTGCTGGGAGCATGCGCCCTCGATCGCGCCCGTGATCGGGCCTGCGGCTCTCATATTGAGGCCTCCACCGCACGCGACTCGGCGATCGCGACCTGATCGACTCCGTCAACCTCGTGCAGGCGCACGTACACGCGCTCGGAGCTCGACGTGGGCAGGTTCTTGCCGACGTAGTCGGGCCGGATCGGCAGCTCGCGGTGGCCGCGATCGGCGAGCACAGCAAGCTGCACGCGCAGGGGGCGACCGTACGCGAACAGCGCCTCGATTGCAGCGCGCACGGTGCGCCCGGTGAACAGCACGTCGTCGACGATCACCACGGTCAACCCGGCGACGTCGAAGTCGATATGCGAGGCGTGCAGCACCGGCGCATCAGGGCGGGTGGCGACGTCGTCGCGGTAAAAGCCGATGTCGAGGTCGCCGAGTGGCACATGCGCGCCGAGCAGATCCTCGAGCAGCGCGTGCAGCCGGTGCGCGAGGAACGCGCCGCGACTGTGTATGCCGACCAACGCGGGCGCAGGACCGGAGGCGTTGCGCTCGAGGATCTCGTGCGCGATGCGCGTCAGCGCCCGCCCTATTTCCTCCTCGTGGAGGACGACCTTCTCGTCTGCTGCCATCGTTTCCTTCCTGGCCTCACGGGACCGGATTAAAGGAGCAAACGGAATGTATCAGGGGGATGCGACAGCCTCTCCCTGCGGGGACGCCGCCGGTACGGACACCAGCTCGGGCGTCGCCGGCGAATCGGCAGTCGCTGCACCGCTTGCGGCTGCGTCCGACGGTGACGTCGAGCTGCCTCCGGCTGCAGCCTGTGCGCGCTCGCGCGCGAGACGCTCGGACCAGCGCTCGAGCGTGGCGCCGCCGCGCTCGGGGAACGGCACGTCGATCGTGTCGAAGTCGCGCGCAGCCTCGGTCGCGGCGAACACGGCGCGGGCCTCGTCGCGCAGCTCGCCGCCGCCATAGCGGCTCGATACGTGGGCCAGCGCCAGCAGTCTGACCTCAGCCTTGAGCGCCAGCTCGGCGGCTTGGCGCGCAGTGCTGTGCAGCGTCATACGCGCCCGCTCTGACTCCTCGTCGAGGAACGTCGCCTCGTGCACGAGCACGTCTGCCTGGTGCGCGGCGATCGCGAGCGCTTCGCACGGCGCGGTGTCGCCGGAGAGCACAACCTTGCGGCCCTCCCTAGTCGCGCCCATGACCTGTTCGGGTTTGACGCCGTCGACGGTCTCCCCCCGCTGCAGCCGTCCGAAGTCGGGCCCCGGTTTGACCCCCAGCTGCTCGGCGAGCTGCGGATCGAGATGCCCCGGCCGTGCATCCTCGACGAGCGCGTAGCCGAAAGCCGCGCCGCCCTTGTGGCTCACGGGGATCGCAGCGATCACGTAGCCGTAGCGCTGCACCGTCTCAGCGGGCGCGAGCTCGACGATGTCGCATTTGTACGGCAGGCGGCCAAAGATCCCGCGCATGTCCGCCATCAGCGCCTTCAACCCGACCGGCCCATACACGGTCAGCGGCTCACTGCGTTCGCGCAGCGCAAACGACTTCAGCATCCCCGGCAGCCCCAGCCAGTGATCCGCGTGGAAGTGCGTGATGAACACGCTGTCCAGGTCGAGCAGACCGACGGAACGCAACAGCTGACGTTGCGTGCCTTCACCGCAGTCGAACAG
Organism: uncultured Solirubrobacteraceae bacterium; assembly: GCA_963714285.1. Lineage (GTDB taxonomy): Bacteria > Actinomycetota > Thermoleophilia > Solirubrobacterales > Solirubrobacteraceae > Palsa-744. Next base: position 419,741 of record CAVQNS010000004.1, on the reverse strand, counting down.
CAGCCGGTCGCCGCCACGACGGATCAGCACAGCGGGCAGGCCGCGCCGCGCGCTCGGCACCGAGCCGGCGGTGCCGGCGAAGAACAGGGATAGATCCACGCTGGCTACGGTAGCGGCGAGGACGCGAGCGCGGGCTGTGCGCAACGCGGGCGCGGCGGCCGCCAGGCGAGCCGCGCGGCGCTAAGCTCCGGGCTCGGGGATGTCTCGTCCGTGCAACGTCGTCTGCGCCCGTAGCTCAGTGGATAGAGCGCTCGCCTCCGGAGCGAGAGGTCGGTGGTTCGAATCCACCCGGGCGCATGGAGGATTTGCCTGCTAATGAGCGGTTTTTGCGCGCCGGCATTGTCGTCACTCGAAGCTTGAGGTCGACGCATCGAGCGCTCGACTGCCACGGAATGCCATTTGACCCCACCGATAGCCGAGATCCGCTGTACGTGCTGCCGCCTTCCCAAGCCGGTTAGCGCCTTCGCGCAGAAGGGCGATCATGTGGTCCCAGCGAGCTTCGGAGGCGCCTGGATCGACCCGAACACGTGCGACGAGTGCAACAGGAGCGCGAATATCGTGGCAGATCAATTGATCGCAAACGATCCACTCGTTAGCTTTCTACGAGCCGCGTACCGTGTCCCTGACCGATATGGGCAAGACGCCAGCGGCCGGCAAGTTTTCCGTCCGTGTTCCGCAGGGCGGAGTCGTCAAAGTCACGCTCACGGACGCTGGCCCAAGGTTCGAGGCCGGAATGTCCGCCTCAGTGATGAAAAGCCTAGGTATCCACGACCCGTCGGATCAAGGTGCGCTTGGGCGCCTCGTCGCCGACGCGCTTGATCTTCACGCCGCCACATTGGAGCCCCTGCGTCTTGCTCAGGCGGCGCAGGAGTTTGCGGCAAAGCCAACGCCCCCGCTGGCGTGGTCGCGCTTCATGGCCAAGCTTGGACTCAGTTGCGGCCGAGAGGCTTACGGTGACTCATGGCTCGACAGTCGGCAGGCGGCGATCCTGAGCAGCGACCTTCTCAGCTCCGAGCCGCCTCGTTTCTCCCAGCGCAGCTATTACCCACCGATAGAGCCGGTCTGGCCCTACGTGCCACCGAAGCACCAAATGTGGATCGAGGCCCACGATGGGACGGCAGTGCTGATGGTCGTGTTGTTCGGACAGGTACTCGGTGCCGTGCCGGTCAGCGATGAGCCTCCTCCCGACGGTGCCTACTCCGCGTGGTCACTCGACCCACAAGAGCGCTCATTCAGTCGCTCTAGTTTTCCCGCCATCTGGTTCGGGACGGCCGCGGCACGTCTCACCAAAGCGGGCTACAACGTGCTCACCGTTCTCGACCCCAAGCAGCCCTTTATGTACATGGAGGATGGCCAGGACGGCCCTGCCAACCTCCCTATCCCCACTATGCGAGCCGACTCGCCCACCCACGCCTTCAAGATTTTGGCGGATGCGCGAGCGAGTCAGGACGGGGCCGAAGCCTGAGCTGCTCGGGAATACACATGATTGGAGCCGCGTCCACCCGAGCGCTTTCTCGTCGGACACTCACCGGCTGCCTTCTAGCAATCCCCTGAGAGCTACCTTCTCCCCCGCTCCCCTGCGCATCGCCTGCCGGTAGACACGCAATGCAAGCGCCGGGTCGGTGTGGCCCATCTCGTCCATGACGACTCCTGGGTCCTCACCGAGCGCGTAGAGGACACTTGCAAATGTTCGCCGGAGAGAGTGCGGCGTGATCCCTTCCGGTAGCGGTGGCGACTGCCGCGCCGTCAGCGCGCGATTGGCCTCGGTCACAGAGGGCCTGAGCACCCGAGAGCGAAAGTTGTCAGCGCTCTGCTGCCTGCCGGTGGATGTCGCGAGCGCTCTGGGCCGCAGGCGCTCAGTGAGTTCCTCAATAGCGAAGGGAGCACCGTCTGGTTCGAGCAGGAGGTCGTCGTCGAAGGTGCCGTGCTGTACGAGCTACAGCGCGAGCAGTCGCCTATAGACATGGACAAGATCGTCGCACTCTCCTGGGAGGGGGTGAACATCCAGCGCGAGTCCCAGGGCCCGCAGCGCGAGCCGGGGACTGTCCAGGCCCGCGCGGCAGAGAGGCTGATCTCGCTCGCTGAGTGGGATGTGGTGATCGACGATGACGGCACGGGTGAGGTCGCGGACCTCGTGGCACTCAAGGACGACGGCGAGCGCGTGATCGTTCACCTGGTCCACTGCAAGTACTCGTCCAAAGCCGCGCCCGGTGCGCGCGTCGGCGACCTCTATGAGGTCTGCGGGCAGGCGCATCGCAGCGCACACCATCGCCAGCACATCGACGCGATGGTCGCCAACCTGATCCGTCGTGAGCGCCAACGCCAGGAAAATGGTCATTCGGGCTTGATGGTCGGCGATGATGCGGCGCTGTTCGCCTGTCAGGATGTCGTGCGCAGGCGCCGGCCCACGCTGCGGGTGACGGTCGTCCAGCCCGGCCTCAGCCGGGCCAAAGCCCAGGCCCGACATCTACAGCTGCTCGGCGCCGCCGACGTGTATGTGGCCGAGGTCGCCTACGGCGCCTTCGACGTGTGGTGCAGCGCGTAGGCTAAAGCCGGACTTCTCTTTGCCCTCGTCTGAGGGGCGCGGGACGCACCATGGCGCTGCACTGGAGCGCCCTGTGTCGGCATCGCTGAATGGCAGCGCGCCACGCCAAGCCATGCTTCAATGAGGCACCAGATGGTCGAGCCTCTAGTGCTTCCGTGCCGCCCCTACGCGGGCAGCCGCTCGTCGAGCGACTTCGGCTCGAAGTAGCTGGAGTGCGTGAGCTTGACCGTCTCCAGCGAGTCGGCGCTGAGCAACACCACATTGAGATCCCAACGTCCACGCGCCTTCTGCTCGGCCGCCTGGTAGCCATCCTGGGCAGCCTCATAGTCCGTACCGAACTCGACGACGGTCGTCTTGTGGCGCGCTGCGTCGCGCGTAACAAGGAAGTGCTTGATGAGGTCGTCTGGTCTCATCTAGATCATGCCGGGGGCAGTGTGCGTATCGCGGATGCCCCATCGGGCTGCACAGCCCCCAGCCCGCTAAACAGCAGCGAGCGCAGGGGCGAGATGCTCTGCGGTGGTCTCCACGGTCTCAGGAACCGTGACCGCAAGGCGCCCGTCGCGCTCCAAGACCTTTCGCGCGCCGAGCACCGTCAATCCGACCACACGGCTAGACCCAGGCGCGTAGCGGATGACGTGACCCTCGGGCGTCTCCTCACCCTCGGCGGGCTCAGGCGCGCCGATATGCAGGTAGAGCACGTCGTTCTCGGCGTCGTAGTCGGCGTGGTCGAAGCTCAAAGGCCCGATCGTGATGTTTACGCGCTCCATGACTTGGGGTCCTTCCGGTTGGCGAACGCGGAAACGATCCGCGCTGGCGTCTGCTCATAGCTTACGACGACCAGCAGCCACTGACTCGGGCCGACTCCTCGCACGTAGTATCGAGTGCGCTCCGCAAAGACAAGGTCGGACGCAATATGGTCGGGTGTCGTCACGGCTCGCAAGACAGCCGCCAAATGCGCGCTCATCTCTGGGTGGTCGCGGACGATCTTCTCGCGCCAGACAGCATCGAGCAGAACGACGCGCTTGCCGTCCGGGTCTGTCGTCTCGCCTGCGAGGGCTTCGTCCGCCACGACTGCTCAGCATGGCCGTCGGCCCGGATGCAACGCACAGCCGTCGAGTCTTCGCCACCGACGCGCTGATCAAGTCGCTGACCTTGTTCAGCGTCCGAGCCGGGACAGAGCCACAGCGGCGACCCAGTTCGGCGCGGGTGTGCCGTCCTCCAGATTCCGCCACTCCGGCGGCAACGGCAGCATCGGATACATCGCGTCCCGAACCTCATCGAGGGCGCCCGGATCGATCAAGCGCCGGCCGTGTGTCGTCTCCGCCCGCAGACGACCCTCTCGTATCCAGCGGCGCACGGTCCCAGGACTCCTCCCCACCCGCTGCGCCGCTTGGGCAACCGTGAGCATGGATCGATCGTACGCCCGCGCCCCGACGAAGCTGCATGGTGCGCGTCGAGCGGCGCGCCTGCAAACGGCACGACGAGCACAACGAAAAGGCAGTCCTGCCACTATCGCCCCGAATCGCCCGCAAATCGGGCCGATCACGACAAAGCCAGCCGCGCCCGCATCATCCCGCAATCCCAGTGTCCATGCGGGATTCTGCCCTCAGCGACCCATCCCACGCCACGCCTCCGGAGCGAGAGGTCGCAAGTTCGAATCTTGCCGGGCGCGTGGTCAACTTACGGCTCTACAAAGCCGTTTCTCTCACTTATGCCGTCTGCTGGTGTACCCGCCCAACAGACGCTTAATCGGCCTTGGTGTCCATTGAGTGTCCAAACCAACGGGCCACCCCTCGGTGGAACATGGATCAGGCGTCAACGAGCACGTCACCAAGGAACTGCTCGAAGCCACCCTCGGTCGTCTCGAAATAGTTCGAGTGCGTGCGCTTGATTGTCTGAAGGGAGTCGGCGCCGAGCAGCACGATGTCGAAGTCGGCGCTCCTGCAAGGACGTGATCGTCTCGTTGCGCCTATTTGACATGACGCCGGCCTGTGGCGCTACCATGTTCGCACCCCCCCTGTTCGCCTCGGCGGCAGGGATGCGAGGCCGTCCTTCGGGGCGGCCTTTGCGATTCAAGGGCAGCTACCAGCTAGTCGGCTTGTGCAGCGCCGGCGCCACGCTGTGCCTCGCCCAGCCCTGGCGCAACAGGTCAAGCAGCGCGTCCGGCGACTGCGCACCCGAGGCACCGAGCTTGCGATCGACGACGAACGTCGGCACCGCGCTGATCCCGAGCTCGCCGGCCGTTCGCTCGTCGTCGCGCACCTCGGCCGCGTAGCGCTCGCTGGCGAGCATCTCCCGGACCTCGTCCTCCGGAAGCCCCACCTCGACGGCGGCGGCGACCAGCGTCTCATGATCGGCCATCAGCTCTCCTTCGATGAAGTACGCGCGCAGCAGCCTCTCCTTCATCGCGTCCTGGAGCCCGTGCTCGCCGGCGAGATGCACGAGGCGATGCCCGTCGAACGTGGTGCCGCTGCGAGCGATGTCGAAGCGGAACCCAAGCCCCTCGCCGGCGGCCACCTCGATCAGCTGCCGCTCGGCCTCACACGCGCGCTCGACCGTCATGCCGTACTTCTGCGCGAGGCGCTCGGCGCGGTCCCCGACACGCTCGCGCAGCGCCTCGGGATCTAGCTCGAAGCTTCGCCAGGTGACCCGCACCTCGTCGCGGTGCTCGAACTGCGCGAGCGCTGCTTCGAAGCGGCGCTTGCCGATGTAACACCACGGACATGCGATGTCAGACCAGATCTCGACGTCCACACAGGCCCTTTCGTTGAGCACGCAACCAGTGCCGTCACTATAGAAAAGCTCTCTCTCGAACTCGCGGACGACCTATGGAATCCTGATCTTGAAGCTTGCCACCGGGAGCTTGGCGGTATCTTCGGCGGTTTGCATCAGCGGGCCGTTGGTGTAGTCGAGGATGATTTCGCCACTGACGATTCCAGCAGCCAATCCCGGCCCGAGCGGGAACCGGTCGATCGTCGCGGTGAGGCTCTGCCCGGCGGCAATGTTCGAGCTGGAGGGAATCATCACGTCGTATCGGGAGGCCCGACCAGGCTCGATCCACTCGACGCCGTATGCCTGCGCACGCGTTCCCGGTTCGTGGTACTTCAGTTCGTATTCACCACGCAGGCTTGAGATCGCCACCCGCGAGGTGAAGGCGACGATGACCTCCCACTGGCCTTTGGAACCACGGACGAGCCTCGCGCGGATTGGCGCGTCGAGCTGTGCGTGACTCGGCATGTGGTGTTTGACGTAGCCGAAGGGCTCGGGCAAGGCTGGAGAACACGCCGTTCGACCGTAGATCCAGCGCTCTGCCGTCACCAGATGGCAGGTTGCCCCACCGCGATAGTGGATCGCGGTGATCGGGCTGTACACCGGGACGGCGTCAGAGTCGGCGAGGCCGGCCCGGTCCAAACGCCCGCGCGCGCCGGTGAAGAGGTGGGTGGTCCCTGGGGTGACGATCAGGTATGCGCCATCGGGTCCGACAGTTGCAACCGTATGGGTCTTGCCGCCTTCGGTGTAGGTGAGGCTCCTCGCATAGGGACCAAGCATCCCGTAGTAGAGGTTGCGCTCATCCGCGAGCGGGCACATACGCGGCGAGGGACCATACGACAGCGGGTACGTGCCGGGCGCGCGGCAGTACAGACCCTGCGCCGCGCTCGCGGGCTGGCTCTTGCGCGTGATGCTGTCGAAGATCTGACCGCGAGCATCCAGCAGCGAGCAGTCGAGCCTTTCGATGCTCGTGCTCACCGGAAGCTCGTGCGCGCGACCATCGTTGCCGAAGGCTCCGTCCTGGCCGATCGCCACGAGCCCGCCGTCGAGCAGACGACCCACCTGGATGCAGCCGGCGCCGCGCGTGGTGCTGAGCACACGCATCCCCCACGGCAACCCGCCGCGCGGATCCGGCGTGGAGATCGGCAGCAGACGAACGGTTCCGGCCGTGACCTTGCCAAGGCCCGCCCGTGGGTTGGCGAACACCGGTACGGAGGCGACTGGCGCGCCGAAGGAGATCAGCCCGCTCGCGAGCGCCACCGCGGTTGCGCCGAGGACGAGGACCAGCACCACCGGCAGTGCTCGCCAACGCGAGGCGCGCATTCCGGGCCAGCGCGGCCGCGTGAACCTCGACGCCCAGCGCGTGGGACCGAACCGAGCGGCCGCGGCCTCCCGCTCAGCGCTCACAGCACCCGCGAGCGCTTCCTCGCGACTCGCGGCCTCGACTAGGATTCGCTGCAACTCGGGGACTCTCATCTCGTTGCCTCCAATCGTTGGCGTAGCGCGCGCAATCCGCGACTGACCCGCTGGCGCGCAACGCTCGGTGAGCACCGCAGCGCAAGCGCGAGCTCCTCATAGCCGGTCTCGGCGAGGATTCGCGCGGCGACCGCGCGACGCTGATCTTCCGGGAGCTCCGCCAGAGCCGCGAGCGCCTCCCCGCCCGTCAGCGCGTTGATTCGCGCGATCGCCTCGTCGTCGAGGAAGAGACGCTCGCAGCCGAGCTGCCCGCGGACGCGGTCCTGCACCCGCCCTCGCGCGCGGCTCTCAGCGAGAACGTTCCGCGCGATCCCGCACAGCCATCCGCGCGGCTCACCGCGCATCTGATCGAAGGTTCGCCGCCGCGCGAGCGCCCGCGCGAAGGTCTCAGCGGCGAGATCGGCTGCAAGCTCGCCTCTGGCGCCCCAGCGCACGAACATCGAGAGGACAAACTCCTCGTGCCGCTCGTAGAAGGCTCCAAACGCCTCAGCATCCCCGGTGAGGAGCGCGACGTCCCGAGCGTGCCCTGTGAGCGCTTCCATTACCTCTCTCTTGGCAGCACGATCCGATCTGTGACAGCCGCCGCGAGAATCACAGCCGGGCGTCAGTCGTGCACCAACCCTGTCTCCGGCCAGCGTCCCGGCTCTCCCAACAGGTCGATCCCGGCGCGGATCTTGCGTCCAACGTGCCCGTGGATTCTCACCACCGCGACCTCAGCGACGGGTGAGCACCACCACCGGGATCTCCCGGTCGGTCTTCGCCTGATAGTCGTCGTAGGCGGGCCATACCTCAGCCATCAGCGCCCACAGGCGGGCGCGCTCCTCGCCCTCCGCGGTGCTTGCACGCACGGGCACCGTCTCCCTCAGCACCTCGATCGTCGCCTCGGGATCGGCCAGCAGGTTCTCGTACCAACTGGGGTGCGCCGGCGCACCGCCCTTCGACGCGACCACGATCCAGCGCTCGCGGTCGGCGCGGTGGATCAGCGGCGTCGTGCGCGGCTCTCCGGAGCGGCGCCCGTGCGTCGTCAGCAGCAGGATCGTCGTTCCCCGCCAGTGATACCCACGCTCACCGGCCGTCTCGCGGTAGACGCGAACGTGCTCGGCGCCGAACAGCTCGTCATCGGAGTCGGTCATTGCCATGCGAGTCTAGCGGCGCCGTGCGGCGCAGCGGCAGGCACCTGCCTGCTACTGATCTATCGGTGACGCGAGACGTTGATTGGTTGATCGCCGGCACCGGCGAGCTGATCGCCGCGGCGGTCGCCGCCGGTGCCGCACTGGACGAGCTGCGCGACGCCGGGCACGCGCTCGCGGCGGCGGCCTGCTAGGCATGAGCTCCCGCGAGCACACCGATGCGAGCTCCGCGAGCAGAGCGCAGCGCGCGAGCTCATTCGCCCGTGTCGCCGACGAGTACGACCGCGGCCGCCCGAGCTACCCGCGCGAGGTGATCGCGTGGCTGCTCGGCAGCGAGCCGCTCGAGGTGCTCGACCTAGCCGCGGGCACGGGCAAGCTGACAGCGGCGCTGCTGGCAGCCGGCCATCGCGTCACCGCCGTCGAGCCGCTCGCGGAGATGCGAGCGATCCTGGCGTCGGAGCTCTCGGCCGCACAGGTGCTCTCGGGCACGGCCGAGGCACTGCCGTTGGCGGACGCGAGCGTCGACGCGGTCACGGTCGGCTCGGCGTTTCACTGGTTCGAGGAACGCGCCGCGCGGACGCAGATCGCACGGGTTCTGCGTCCACCCGGTGTGCTCGGGCTGCTCGGCAACGTCTTCGACACCTCATCGCCATGGGTCGTACGCGTGCGCGAGATTCTCGGCCCGCCCGCAATTCAGCGACCGGGTCACTGGCCAGCGGTGGAGAGCCTGCTCGAGGACTACGAGGAGGTCGAAGACCGCGAGTTTCCCCACGAGCAGCGTGTCGATCGCGCGAGCCTGCGGGATCTGGCGAGCTCGCGCAGCAGCCTCGCTGTGATGTCGAGGGCGGAGCGCGAGCAGGTGCTCGTGAGCCTCGATCGGCTGTGGAAGCAGGAGCCCGAGCTGATCGGGCGTAAGGACGTACTGCTGCCGTGGCGCACGCGCGTGCGACGCTGTAGGCGCCTGCGTTGAGCGCCATCAAGCGCGCGGCGCGGCACGGGCACGCCCAACCACGATGATCGAGCTCACCTCCGGATTCCTGCCGAGCCCCTCCCACAACGGCTTCTACATCGGGCCGCTGTTCGTGCACGCCTATGGCCTGGCCTATGTCTTCGCCGTGCTCGCCGCCGTGATGATCACCGGGCGGCGCTGGCAGGCGGTGGGCGGCAAACGCGAGCTCGTCTACGACGCGGCGCTCTGGGGCTTTCCCGCCGGAGTGATCGGCGGACGGCTGTACTTCCTGGCCACGAGCTGGAACGAAGTGCCACCACACTGGTGGGGGCCGTTCGCGATCTGGAAGGGTGGCCTGGGGATCTGGGGCGGAATCGCGCTCGGCACGCTCGCGGGCATCTGGGTGCTGCGCCGGCGCGGCGCCAACGTCACCCTGTTCATGGACGCCGCCGCGCCCGGGCTGCTCGTTGCGCAGGCGATCGGGCGAATCGGCAACTACTTCAACCAGGAGCTCTTCGGCGGCCCCAGCACGCTGCCGTGGGCGCTTGAAATCTCCCCGGCCCACCGCCCCGTCGGCTACGCGCAGTACGCGACCTTCCAGCCGACGTTCCTGTACGAGCTGATCTGGAACCTGCTGCTCGCGGGCGCGCTGGTGTGGCTCGGTCGCCGACGGCAGATCAAGCCGCCGGGGCTGTTCGCGCTGTACGTCGCGGGCTACTCGTTCGCGCGCATCGGCGAGGAGTTGCTGCGCGTCGACCCTGCGCACCACATCTTCGGCCTGCGCCTGAACTTCTATGTCGCGACGCTCCTGTGCCTCGCCGGGCTCGCGTGGTTCGTGCGCACGCAGCGCAATACAGCCAGCACCGCACCGGCGGAAAAGCCGGAGAGCGCAGCCGTACAGCCGCGTGAGCAGACGCTCACAGGAGCCGGCGGCCCGCGGGACGCCTCGCGGCATCAGTAGCCTGCGCCGCGATGGCCGACGTAGGGACGATCGCCTCACTTGCGACTGCTGGGGGAACACTGATCCTCGCGATCGCGACTTTCTCCTCGACCCGCTCGGCCAATCGCGCGGCGCGGGTCTCAGAGCAGGCGTTGAAGGTCGGGCTGCGCCCGGTCCTGTTCAACGCCCGCCCGCAGGATCCACCGCAGAAGGTCGGGTTCATCGACGACCACTGGCTCGTGCTGCGCGACGGGCTCGCCGCCGCACAGGAGTCCGCTGAAAACGTTTATATGGCGATCCCGCTGCGCAACGTCGCATCGGGGATCGCGGTGTTGCACGGCTGGTACGTCTGGACACGGCGCGCGACCGCCGACACGCCGCCGGCGGTCGATGACTTCCATCGCCTGAACCGCGACCTGTACGTGCCCGCCGGGGATGTCAGCTTCTGGCAAGCGGCCGTGCGCGACTCGAATGATGCCCTGTACGCGCCGCTGATGGAGGCGATCCAGGCGCGTAGCGGGATCAGCGTCGACATCCTCTACGGCGACCACGAGGGAGGCCAACGCACGATCACGCGCTTCTATCTCTCGCCCCGCTCGCACACCGATGAGGAGCCCTGGCTGTGGCTGTGCTCGACCTCGCGGCACTGGAACCTCGATCGCGACGACCCGCGCTAGCTTCACTGCGGGGCTGGCGCTGCGAGGCCAGTAGTCGCGGCTGTAGGGCTGGGCCACCGGCAGGCCGAGCTCGTCGCGCAGCTGCCAAGAACCGGGCCGAGCCTGCCTAGAGATCGAGGAAGCGCACCACCACCCGGCCGAGGACGACGACGTCGCCGCCCTGTAGCTCCGCCTGCTGGACACGCCGGCCGTTGACAAACGTGCCGTTGGCACTGCGGTCGTCGAGGATCCGTGCGCCTGAGGGGCGTGGCACGAGGATCGCGTGGCGTCGCGAGACGGAGGCGTCGTCGAGGCGCAGCCCGGCGGAAAGCCCGCGACCGATGTGCACGACTTCGTCTGTCAGCGGGATCAGCAGCGTCTGGTCTGGACCCTGGATCTCGAGGTAGCGGCCGGGCTCAACGGGAGCGGCGGAACCGGCGGCAACAGCCTGGTGGCGAGCGCGCTCATCCAGGCAGGCTGTCGGATCGAACCTCTCGGTGATCCCATCGGCGGCGGAGCGGGTGAGTGTTTGTGCGGTCATGCAAACAGCTAACCGCATCCTTTTCACGCGGACCTCAATCCTCGTGAAGAAATTCAGAAATAAAGACTTATCGCCGCGACCGAGCTGCGACGAGTCATGGGCTCGCTAGGCGAGCACCGGACGCGCGCCGTATCCGCTTCACCCGAGCGAAGCACGCCCTCCGCCGCGCCCTTCAGCCTTGCGCCTGGCCATCCGCTTGGAGCTGTAGTAGCCCCAGCCGCCCACGGCGAGAACCGGGACGACGTACATCATCGAGATGTACCAGTGCATCAGGCAGGCAAGCGGCGCCATCGCCGGGAAAGCTATCACGGCCTCACCACGCCTCCCCGGGCGAGCCGCCCCGGCCGGGCATGCCGGAGCCGGCGCTCGCCGCGTGCGCGCCGCGCGTGCGCCGGCGGCGCACGAACACGACGAAAGCGAGCCCCGCAAGCACGATCACGACGCCGAGGATGATCACCGCCAGCGGCGCCTTGGAGCTCTCCGGCGTCCAGAACAGCTGCCCCGCGATCGCGCCCTTGGTGGTGCCGACCGCGATTGGCACCTGCCAGTTGAAGATCAGTGTGCGCTTGCTCTTGTTCTTGACCCGCGCGGGCGGCACGGGCGACATCCAATGGATGCGGTGGTCGTGCCATTCGAACTCGCCGGTGCGATCGACCACTTCCCACTTTGGCGCCGCGTGCGAGCTGGCGATCGGCGGCACGACGACCTGGGCGTAGAAGTTCGTGTTCAGGTACGTGGCCGGGGCGCGCACGTTCTGCTCGGCGGTGCCGTTGGCGAGCACGCGCGCGTACGGTTCGCCTTCGTAGCCGTAGATCGTGACGGTCTTGCCGGTGTGGTTGCGCAACAGCAGACGGTCCGCGAACTCGAGCACTTCGACGCTCAGGCCCGGCACGCTCGGTCTGATCGCGGTGATGTTCGAGCGGTAGTCGTAGCTCGAGCCCTGGTCGTTGATCGGGTTGCCGCTCTCTTTGGAGAGCGGCGGCGCCGCAGCGCCGGCGCTGCCGCTCGCGCCGGCGCACAGCACGATCGTCGCGCAGACGGCGCCCAACAGCGCGCGCGGTGGACGACGGACCATCACCGCAGAACCGTAGCGCAGGGACAGCGCCCCGGCACCGCGCAAGCGGCCGCCTCAGGTGCCCACCGCCGAGAGCAGCCACAGACCGAAGCTCGTGAGCGCGACCATCACCGCGAGCATCCAGTACTGGCTGCGAACCGCCTCTTCCGGGTCCTTATAGAGCACCAGCGCGCGGTCGTGCGCAAGCGCCAGCCCGGCGACATGCCCGCTGACGAGCGCCGCCACCTGCACGTACCAGATCGCCGCGTAGGAGATCAGGTGGTAGTCGATCTCAAAGCCTGCCGTGCCGAGGAGGTTGGAGCCGTTGCCGAGCGGATCTGAGACGAGGTAGGCCATCGCCTGGCTCTGCCAAAGCAACAGCGAGAAGTAGTGGGCGAGCACGTAGGCGAAGGCGATCGGCACGAGCGAGTGCACGAACGCGCGCGTCAGCGTGTCGCGATCGTAGCGGTCGCTGACTTTGCGCACGCCGAGGATCCCCACCCGATAGACGGCGCTGATCAGCACGACGCAGAACATCAGCCCCACGGAGTAGGCGAGCTCCTGTGCCGGGGTGGGGTTGAAGCCGAAGGTTTCGAACAGGCTCTGGAGGCTCGGCTCGTTGTTGCGCCAGATGCCGCCGTTGGAGAAGCCGTCGAACGTGGTCGTGCCGATCTGGGTGCAGATGAAAGCGACCGTGCCGGCACGAATCTCGAGGTCGGTGACGCCGCTGAGCGGGCGGCGCAGGCACACGACGCTATCCTCGCGCCGCACGAGCGCGGAGAGCCTGGAGAGCAGGTTGAAGTACACGCCGAAGCCGTCCGCCTGCGAGCACCACTCCTCGACGCCGAACAGCGCCATGCCGGCGAGCATCGCCAGAAAGTAGCCTAGCGAGAGCGCCGCGAGGATCGACGGCCGGTCTTTTTCGACGTAGATCAGCTCGAGCCAGGCGAAGCCAACGATGCCGGCGATCGCCGGCCACAGGCCGAGCCAGCGTGGGTAGCGCAGCGGCGGGCGGCTCGCAGGACCGCGTCGCAACAGGCGCACGAGCGCCGCGCCCGCGCGCCCACATGTGCGCCAAGGGCTCAGCGCATGGAAGACATCGCCGAACAGAACGCTTGCGACGGGCAGCCCGACCCAGAAGACTACGTAGATGAACGTCACCGAGAGGTTCGCCTGCGTGACCTGCGCACCGTCGAATCCGCTGTAGATCACGAGCGCGAACAGCGCCACGCCAAACAGGCCGACGAGCCATTCGAGCGCCTGCGGCAGCCGGAACAGCGGCCGCAGGCGCGGGTGTTGCAACTGCGGGCGCGTCCACATCGTCGACAGCGCCACGAACGAGACGACCAGCACGATCGCCGCGGTCCAGCTGAACAGCCACACCGGGATCGGCAGGTCGGCCTTGCCCACGATCCCGTGTGCTTGGGCGCTCGCTGGCAGCAGCAGCGCGAAGAGCCCAAGTCCGCCGAGCAGTCGTGCCAGCGTGCGACGGGACGAGGCGCTCATGCGAGAGGCAGTCTAAGCAAGCACGTGAGCCGGCCTCGCCGATCGCAGCGCGCTCGCGTACGCTGGAGCCTGATGCTGAGCGCTCCGCTCGCCCTCACCACAAGCACCGCTGCCGCCGTCCAGCTCGTGCCCCTAGCGATCCTGGGCCTGCTCTACGCGCGGCGGGCGCACACGCTCGCCGCGGCCCGCCGGCCGGTGGCTGGCCGGCGCCAGGCCTGCTTCTACGGCGGCCTCGTCGTGATCGCGACAGCGCTCGCCTCACTCGGCGGGGCCAGCCGACAGCTGCTGTGGGCGAACACGATCGAGCAGCTGCTGATCGGCGACGTCGCGGCGCTTTTGATCGTGCTCGGCCTCACCGCCCCGCTGCTGCACGTCAGGCCGTTCGAGCGGCTGCGGATGCTCTCGCACCCGGCGATCGCCTTCGTGCTGTGGACGATCGACCTGTACACGTGGCGCCTGGCTGTGTTCTACGAAGCAGCGCTGCGTCACTCGAGCGTCCAGGTGCTCGAGCACGCGATGTTCCTCGGCTTCGCCGTCAACCTGTGGATGTGCCTGCTCGGACCGTTGCCGAGGCCCAGTTGGTTCGGTGGCGCCGGCAAGCTGCTCTACATCGTCGCGGTGTGCTTGGCGAGCACCCTCCTCGGCAACGTCTTCCTGTGGTCCTCGACGATCCTCTACCCGTACTACCTCGCCGGCGAGGCGCGTTTTCACATCTCGCCGCTCGCCGACCAGAGCATCGCCGGCACGATAATCGTGATCGAGCAGTCGATCCTCACCCTCGGCTTGTTCTACTGGCTGTTCCAGCGCACCGCGCGCGAGAGCGCGGAGCGCGCGGAGCTGCTCGAGCTCGCCACCGCGCGTGGCCTGGAGCTGAGCGAGGCGCGTGCGGCGCGCGCGGTGGCGGCCGGGCGCGGCATGGAGCTGCGCCGGCGCCTGGAGGCGCGCGGCAAGGATGGAGGGGCCATGAGCGGCGCACGTGTGCAGGTGCGCTCCGCGGCCAACGAGCGCGCGTAGTCGTCTAACCTGCGGCTATGTGCGCCGGCTGTGCAATGGCGGCCGCGTCCGCCGCAAGCGGGTTCAGGACGTGGATGCAAAGCCAGAACATCCCCTGGCTGACGCCGCGACGGATGCGGCGGCTGACGATCGGCGCAATGTGCGCTGCGGGCGTTGTCTCGACGATCGGCTTCAGCGGCTCGACGCCGCCCGCCACGGTCCACGCCGGCCACGCGAGCGCAGCGGCGGGGCACGTCTCGGCGCGCTAGCCCCCGGCTACGGCTGGAAGGATCGTCAGCTCCGCGCCATCGAGCACCGGCGTCGCCAGCCCGTCGAGGAAGCGGATGTCCTCGCCCGCGAGGTACACGTTGACGAAGCGCCGCAGCGAGCCGTCGTCGTCCGAGATGCGCACGCGCAGCTCCTCGTGGAGCGCGAACAGGCCATCAAGAACCTCCTGCACGGTCGCGCCATCGACCTGTGCCTCGGCGTCGCCGCCCGCGGCTGCTCGCAGCTGCGTGGGGATCTTCACGAGGACGCTCATCTGAGCGTCAGCCTCTCGCTCACACCAGCCTCGAACGCGTCAACGGTGGGAGCGATCGTCCGGGTCTCGAACGTGCCGCGCACCGCGTCCAGCGTCTTCAGGCCCTCGCCGGTGATCACCAGCACAACCCGCTCGCTCGGGTCGATGTCCCCGCGCGCCGCCAGCTTGGCGAGCACCGCGGTGGTGACGCCTCCGGCGGTCTCGGTGAAGACCCCGGTGGTCTCCGCCAGGAGCTTGATGCCGGCGCGGATCTCGTCGTCGCTGACAGCGTCCACCGACCCGCCTGTACGGCGTGCAAGATCGAGCGCGTAGGGACCATCGGCGGGGTTGCCGATCGCCAGCGACTTGGCGATCGTGTTCGGCTTGACAGGCCGGCAGACCTCGTGGCCGTCGGCAAACGCGCTCGCGACCGGCGAGCAGCCCTCAGCCTGAGCGCCGTTCATGCGCGGCAGCGGGCGGGCGGCGTTGTCGATGAGCCCGAGCTCGGTCCATTCCTCGAAGCCCCTGGCGATTTTCGTGAACAGCGAGCCGGATGCCACCGGCACGATGCAGCGGTCGGGCAGCTCCCAGCCGAGCTGCTCGACGATCTCGAACGCTAGCGTCTTGGATCCCTCGGCGTAGTAGGGACGCAGGTTGATGTTCACGAACGCCCAGTCGCGCTCCGCGCATAGCTCGGTGCACAGGCGGTTGACGTCGTCGTAGTTGCCTTCCACGCCCACGAGGTTGGTCCCGTAGACGCCGGTGGCGAGGATCTTCTGCTCCTCCAGGTCGGCGGGGATGAACACATAGGACTCGAGGCCCAAGGCGGCGCCGTGGGCGGCGACAGAGTTGGCGAGGTTGCCCGTGGAGGCGCATGCGATCGTCTCGAAGCCAAGCTCGCGCGCCCGCGTGACCGCGACCGAGACGACGCGATCCTTGAACGAGTGCGTCGGGTTGGCCGCATCGTTCTTGACCCACACCTCGCGCAGGCCCAGCCGCTCGGCGAGCCGGTCGGCGCGGATCAGCGGCGTGCAGCCCGCCGGCAGGCCCACACGCGAGGCCAGCCTGCCCGAGGGCCCGGGAGGCCCGCCCGCGAGCGGCAGGAAGTCAGCGTAGCGCCAGATGTTCTGGGGCCCGCCCTGGATGCGGCGGCGCAGCTCACCGAGATCGCCGACCGTGCGGCTGTGGTCGTAGGCGACCTCCAGCGGCCCGAAGCAGCGCTCGCAAACGTACAGCGCCTCCAGCGGATACTCGGTCTTGCACTCCTTGCACTGCAGATGACTGACAGCCATTGGGGCTCCTTCGCGTTAACCTTCGCCTTGTCACGTGTGGCGAAGAGCGCGAAGCCCGGCCACACATCACCTGGAATTGGCACCTTCCCGCCTGTGACTTGGCGGTGGTTGCCGGGGTTTCGCAGGGCCAGGCCCTCCACCCCTCTGGATGTGTCCATCTGTGCTCGGAAGTCTAGCAATCGTATCGGCGAACGCAAGCCTCGCCATGAGCCTGAGTGGACGCCCACCCGCCGAGTGGGTCGAACGCAAGCCGGCGAGCGGATTCGCGGGTAACGGTCGTGGACGGCCGGTGTAGGGCCTAGCGGTGAGCGCCTCCACGACCAAGCACGACCAGCCCGCCGGCGATCAGGCGACTGTCGGCGTGAACCGGCGGACGGCCGAGACCGACACGCCCTTCCGCTTCGCCTCCCCCGGCAGCAAGCGGCGCATGCTGATCATCGTCAACCCGTATGCGACGACTGTCTCCGACCGCCTGCGCCACCTGGTCGTGTACGCGCTGCAGGGCCGCTACGAGGTCGACGCCGTCGACACCGAAGCGCGCGGGCACGCGACCGAGCTCTGCCGCGAGGCCGCGCACGAGGGCTATGACGTGGTCGTCGCCTTCGGCGGCGACGGCACCGTCAACGAAGCGGCCAACGGCCTGCTCGGCTCCCCCACCCCGCTGTGCTGCCTGCCGGGCGGCTCGGCCAACGTCTTCGGCAAGATGCTCGGGATCCCCGGAGACGTCGTCGACGCGACCGAGCACCTGCTGGCGATGGCCGACGACTGGCGCCCGCGCAAGGTCGATCTGGGCGTCGTCAACGGCCGCTGCTTCACGTTCGCCTCAGGCCTCGGCCTCGACGCGAGCGTCGTCGAGCGCGTCGACGCCAACCCGAAGATGAAGGCGCGCCTGGGGCCGTACTTCTTCACGTGGGTCGCCGTCAGCACGTTCCTGCGCCGCTACCTGGTCTCGCCGCCGCGCCTGCGGGTCGAAGCCGGCGAGGGTCACAAGCAACTCGACGGCGTCACGGCGATCATCCAGAATGGCTCACCCTTCACCTACTTCCAGAATCGCCCGATCGAGATCGCCGACGGCGCGGCGCTCGACTCGGGCGCACTCGCCGGCGGCGTGCTGCACCGCGCGACGCTGCTGTCGATGCCGTCGATCGCCTGGCGCGCGTTCTCGCCGCGAGCGCGCGTCGCCGGACACCGGCAGATCAGCCCGCTGCGCGATCTGCACGAGCTGACCGTGCGCAGCGCCGACGGGCGCCCGCTGCCGCTGCAGGTCGACGGCGACTACCTCGGCGAGGTCACCGAGGCGCGCTACTCGATCATGCCGGACGCGCTCAACGTCATCGCCTGATCACAGGCCGCGAGCGCAGCCCTCTCCTACGCGGCGGCGGCGCCCGGCGTCACTCGGTAGGCGTCGAACACCGACTCGGTGTTGCGCAGGCGCGTGATCGCGCTCTTCAGCGAGTGGGTGTCGGCCACCTCGACGACGAAGCGGTTCTTGACCATCGGCGGCATCGACAGGCAACGCGCTTCGAGGATGTTCGCGCCCGACTCCGAGAACGCCCGCGAGAGGTCCGCCAGCAGGTGGTGGCGGTCCCAGGCGTCGATCTGAATTTCAACGACGAAGCCGGTCGACTGGTCGCCTTCCCAGGCCACGCTGGTGAAGCGCTCCGGGCTCTTGCGCAGCAGCGTCGCGTTGGGGCAGTCCTCGCGGTGGATCGTGATGCCGCGGCCGAGCGAGATGTAGCCGACGATCTCATCGCCGGGAACCGGCCGGCAGCACTTGGCCAGGCGCAGCATCACGTCATCGACGCCTTCGACCCTGATCCCGTACTGGTTCGAGGACTTCGTCGGGCGCCGCCGCGCGCGCCCGACGCGCAGCAGGTCCGCGGCGCTCTCGTCGCCGTCGGCGGCCTCACCCTGCTTGAGGCGCTGCATGACCTTGTTGACGACGAGCTTGGGCGAGACCTTGGCGGCGCCGAGCGCGATGTAGAAGTCATCGGCCTTGCGGTAGCCAACCTCCCTGATCACGTCGGCGAGCAGCGCCGAGCCGGTGATCTTCTGCGCGGGCAGGCCCTGTTTGCGCAGGTGCTCCTGCAGCAGCTCGCGCCCGGTGTGCTCGGTGTCCTGGCGGGACTCTGCCTTGAACCACGCCTTGATCTTGTTGCGCGCGCGCGTCGTCTTGACCGTCGCCAGCCAGTCGCGCGAGGGGCCGCGCTCGCGCTTGGCGGTGAGGATCTCGACGATGTCGCCGGAGCGCAGCTCGTAGTGCAGCGGCACGATTTTCCCGTTCACGCGCGCGCCTACGCAGCGGTGACCGATCTCGGTGTGCACCTCATAGGCGAAGTCCAGCGGCGTCGCGCCGGCCGCCAGCGACTTGACTTCGCCCTTGGGCGTGAAGACGTAGACCTCCTCCTCGAACAGGTCGGTGCGCAAGCGTCTCCATGAACTCGCGCGGGTCCGAAAGCTCCTTCTGCCAGTCGAGCATCGAGCGCAGCCACTTGAGCTTCGCGTCCTCGCCGGCGACCGTCCAGCCTGAGCGCTGGTCCTCGGAACCGGCCTCAGGCTGCTTGTAGACCCAGTGCGCCGCGACTCCGAACTCCGCCATCTCATGCATCTCGTGCGTGCGGATCTGAATCTCCAGCGGCTGGCCCTCGGGTCCGATCACCGTCGTGTGCAGCGACTGGTACATGTTGAACTTGGGCATCGCGATGAAGTCCTTGAAGCGGCCCGGCAACGGCTTCCACAGCGAGTGGATCACGCCCACGGTGCCGTAACAGTCCTTGACCGAGTCGACGATCACGCGCATCGCGGTGAGGTCGTAGATCTCGTTGAACTCGCGGCCCTTGTTGGTCATCTTCGAGTAGATCGAGTAGAAGTGCTTGGCGCGGCCAGCGATCTGCGCCTCGATGCCAACGTCGGCGAGCTCGCTGTGGAGGTACTCGCCGGCCTCCGCGACGTAGCGCTCGCGCTCCTCGCGCTGCTGGGCGACGAGGCCCTTGATCTCCTGGTACTTACGCGGGTGCAGCGTCGCGAAGGCGAGATCCTCGAGCTCCCACTTGATCGCGTGGATACCGAGGCGATGGGCCAGCGGCGCATAGATGTCGAGCGTCTCGCGCGCCTTCTCCATCTGCTTCTGCTTGGGCATCGCCTCGATCGTGCGCATGTTGTGCAGGCGATCGGCAAGCTTGATCAGGATCACCCGCACGTCGGTGGCCATCGCGACCATCATCTTGCGGTAGTTGTTCGCCTGCGCCTCGTCGCGCGACTGGAAGGTGATCCCGGTCAGCTTGGTCACGCCGTCGACCACGCCCGAGATCTCCTCGCCGAAGCGCTCGCGCACCTCCTCGATCGATGCCGAGGTGTCCTCGACCGTGTCATGCAGCAGCGCCGCGCACAGCGTCTCGGTATCCAGGCGCATGCTCGCGCAGATGCGCGCGACGCCGACCGGGTGCACGATGAAGTCCTCGCCGGACTTGCGCCGCTGGTCGGCGTGGTGCTCGCACGCGAACACGAACGCGTCCTGCACGCGCTCCTGCTCGATTTCCACCGAGGAGTCGGTCGCGTGCTCTGAGACGATCGCGAACAGGTCGTTTAGCAGCCGCCGCTCGGACGGGCTCAGGCCAAGCGCCGACGCGCAGAGCTCGCCCGCCGGCGGGCTGAGGACGTCCCCCGGCGCGCTGAGGACGTCCCCCGGCGCGCCGATGCCATCCGCAGCGGGCACGGATGGCTCATACATACGCGCCACGTCGGCCACCTCCTCGACGTCGATCGGGTCCGCCACCCCTGTGACCTGTGAGCGCTTGGGGTCCTCGGCGATAGCCATGATCTAAGGGTAGGGGACTGTCGCGCCGGATTGAAGCCCTCGCCGGCTCAAAGCGCGAACAGCACGAGCTCCTTCGCCTCCGCGGCCTCGTCCGGGTGGCGCTCAGCCACCGCGCTCTGCTCGAGCCGCGTGCGCGCGTCGCCTGCCCCGCCCGCGAGCGCCGGCGCCTGCACGAGCTGCTTCTCGCTCACCTGAGCGCGGCGCAGAACCAGCCGCGGCTCGCTGACGCCGTTCCACTCGTTGACCTCGAGCGTGAACGTCGCCTGCAGCTGACCCGACGACCCTTCCGGCGCGCACGGCACGCGCCCGCCGCAGTTGAACGCGACCGCCCGCGCCCTCGAACCGTGGGACTCGACGCTGAACCGAGCGTGCTTGCCTTCCCCCATCGGCCTGACGTCCGTGAACGTCGCGCCCTCGAGCATCAGCGACACGGGTGGGTTGCCGCGCCCGAACGGCGCTACGGAGCGGAGCTCCTCCGCGAGCGCCATGCCGAGCTCCTCACAGCCCACGACCGCATCCACGCGCTCCACCGCAACGAGGTCCTGTGGGCTCAGTACCCGCTCGGCGTGAGCCGCGAGCGCGGTAGCGAAGTCCGCGACCCGCCCGCGCTCGATCTCGAGCCCGGCGGCCGCGCGGTGGCCGCCGTAGCGCAGCAGATGCTCGCCGCATGCCGTGAGACCAGCGAGCAGGTCGAACGCCTCGACGCTGCGCCCGGATGCCTTGCCCGTGTCTCCGTCCAGTGCGATCAGCACCACCGGGCGGCCGCTGCGCTCCACCAGCCGCGAGGCGACGATGCCGATCACGCCGGCATGCCAGCCATCGTGCGCAAGCACATACGCCGCCCGCTCGCCGAGCTCGGTCATCTGCGCCTCTGCCTGAAAGCGGATACCCATCTCCACCTGCCTGCGCTCGCGGTTGGCGCTGTCGAGCTCCTCCGCGATCCGCGCCGCACGCAGCGGATCCGCGGTGAGCACCAGCTCCAGCCCCGCATCAGCGCGATATAGGCGCCCGGCGGCATTCAGCCGCGGCGCCAGCGCAAAGGCGACCGAGCGCTCGTCGAGCTTCGCCGGATCGACCCGTGCGACCGTCATCAGCGCCCGCAGGCCGGGCTTGGCGGTGCTCGCCAGCGCGCGCAGCCCGCGACGCACGAGCGTGCGGTTCTCCCCGACCAGCTCGACGACATCGGCGATCGTCGCGAGTGCCACGAGGTCGAGATCCTGCTCGAGCGCTCCGCGCGCCAGCATCGTGCGCGCGCGCTCACCGATCGCCTCCACGCCCTCGCTGCGGGTAGCGTCGCTGCAGGCAGCGGCCTCGCCGCGCGCGGCGGCCGTCAGCAGCGCCTCGGCAAGCTTGTATGCGACGGCGGTGGCGCACAGGTCCGGACACGGATAGCCGCACAGCCGCGGATGCACGATCGGGGCCAGCGGCAGCAATCCGTCGGCGCGCGGGGCGTGATGGTCGGTGACGACCACATCGACGCCTAGCGTCCTAGCCTCTGCCACCTCCTCAACGGCGGTGATCGCGCAATCGGCCGTCACCAGCAGACGCGTGCCCCGCGCCGCCAGCCGCCTGACCGTCGCCATGCCCAAGCCATAGCCGTCGCCGGCGCGATCGGGCAGGTAGGAGTCCACATCCGCGCCAAGGCCGCGCAGCGCGCGCACGAGCACCGCCGTCGAGCAGATGCCGTCGACGTCGTAGTCACCATGAATCGTGATCCGCGTGCCGCGCGCGACGTGGCCCAGGATCACCACGACCGCCTCGCCGATGCGCGCGAACGCCCCCGGCGGATGTTCCTCTGAGCCCGCGAGGAACGCGTGCGCACGGGCAGGCTCGGCCATGCCTCTGCGCACGAGCACCTGCGCGAGCGGCCAACTCACCGACAGCTCACGCTGAAGCCGTCGCACGTCAAGCGACGGGCAATCGGCGATCTCGAAGCGACAGGGCTGCACTCGGCGAGCCTACGCCGAGGCCAAGACAGAACCGGCGGCCCGAGACCCGGAACAGGGTGCGCCTACGGCGCGAGCGCGTCGTGCTCTGCCGCCGCGCGTTCGCGACGCATGCCCTCCAGGTAGATCAGCGCGATGCCGATCAGCGCGCCGGGGACGGCGTACAGCACGACGCCGATGTCTGTCGCCTTTTTGCCGGGGACGCGCAGCGCCGAGACCTTCACGCCATAGATGATCAGCCCGAGCACGATCGAGCCGACCAGCGAGCCGACGAACGCGCCCACGATCCCACCCCAGAAGCGGTCGGGCATGAAGATCGTGAAGTGCCAAATCGCAAGGCCCATGATCACCCACGCGAGCATGCCCATCAGCGCGACCTCCCGTGACGTTTGTTGCGACGCCCGCTCGAGCGCCTGGGCTTCTCGCGTTTCGGCTCTTCCTTGAGCACCAGATCCTCAGGCGTGAGATCGGCCGCGGGGTCGCGCTCGGGCGCCGCGGGCGGCGGGGGTGGCGCCGGCGCAACCGTCGCGCCGCCGCCGCCGGCTTTACGAGTGCCGCGCCCACGACCGCTGCTGGGCGCGCCATTCGGCTCGCCATCGACGTCGAGGTCACGTACCAGTTCCTGGAACTCGTCGCGCGAGATCTGCTCGCCGGCCGCCTCCGGCGCGACGAGGCCGCCGCGCCGCGTGCGCCGGCGCTTCTGCGTCGGCTCGACGTCCTCGGGCGCGCCGCCGGCAGTCGTCGCGTATGCGGGCACGGCGCCCAGTTCGCGCACGATCCGCGCACGGCGCACGCGGTAGCCGGACTCGCGCTCCTTCCAGTGGGTCAACACCGGCGAGGCGATGAAGATCGACGAGTACGCGCCTGAGGCAATGCCGATCATCAGCGCGAACGCGAAGTCCTTGAGCGTGTCCCCGCCGAACAGCAGCAGCGCGATCACCGGCAGCAGCGTGCAGAAGCTCGTCGCCAGCGATCTCGTGACGACCTCGGACATCGAGCGGTTGACGATCTGCGAGAAGGCTGCGCGCGGCATGCGCGGCACGTTCTCGCGTATTCGATCGAACACGATGATCGTGTCGTAGAGCGAGTACCCGAGGATCGTCAGCAGCGCGGCGACCGTCGCCGTCGTGACTTCCCTCCCCGTGAGCGAGTACACGCCGGCCGTGATCAGCAGGTCGTGCATCAGCGCGATCAGCACCGGCACCGCGTACTTCCACTCGAAGCGCAGCGCGATGTAGGCCGAGATCACCAGCAGCGAGGCGATGATCGCGATCACGGCCGCGTTCGCGACCGTTTTCCCGAACGTCGGCCCGATCGAGGTCGAGGAGAAGTCCTTGATCCCCGGGTGGCTCGGGCCGTTGCCGAACTTCGCGTCGAGCGCCCGTTCGACTTCGTCGAGCTTTCCGGGGCGCAGCGTCTTGGTCGAGATCTGGTACCCGTTGCCGCCGATGCTCTTGTTGGAGAACTTCTGCACCTCGGCGTTCGAGAAGCCGACCGAGCTCATCACTTCCGCGACTTCGGCCTGGGACGCGGATCTGGTGAAGGCGGTCTGGATGCGCGTCCCTGAGGTGAAGTCGATGCCGAGGTTGATGCCTTTGCCGCCGATCGCCAGGGCGCCGATCAGCAGGATCGTGCCCGACATCGAGAAGAACCACTTCGACGCCCCCATGAAGTCGAACGTCCAGCCTTTGCCGCGGCGCGCCGCGCCGAGCGCCGATGGATGGCTGACGAGCGGCGAGCGGCTCATCGCGCCGAGCGCCGCCTGCGTGGCGAGCACGGCGGTGAACAGCGACACAAGCGTGCCGATGCCCAGCATGAACGCGAATCCCTTGACTTCCGCGGTGGCGAGCGCGAACAGGATGAAGGCGGTCATGAACGTCACCACGTTCGCGTCGACGATCGCTGCGAAGCCGTGCTTGTATCCGGTCGCGATCCCCGAGACAATCGATCTGCCGCCCCGGATCTCCTCCTTGACGCGCTCGAAGATCACGATGTTCGCGTCCGCGCAGACACCGATCGTGAGGATCAGACCGGCGATGCCGGGCAGCGTCAGCGTGACCGGGATCAGCTTCACCAGCGCGAAGAAGTAGGCGCCGTAGATGACCAGCCCGCCGACCGCGATCGCGCCGAGGAAGCGGTAGAACGCGAGCAGGAACAGGCACACCACCGCGAAGCCCGCGAGACCCGCGATCAACCCCTGGCTGAGCGCCTGTTTGCCGAGCGTCGCCGAGACCTGCGAGCGCGAGATCAGCACCAGCTTCACCGGTAGTGCACCGGATTGCAGCTCGTTGGCGAGGTTCTGCGCCGAGGTGATCGTGAAGCCGCCCGAGATCTCAGAGCCGGTGGAGGCGTCGATGCCTTCCGGGTACTTCGTGAAGTCGATCGAGGGCACCGTGATCAGCTGGCCGTCGAGCACGACCGCGAAGTGCTGCATCGCCTCTTCTTTGCTCACGCCCGGGAGCTCTGCTTCCTGGCCGCGCTCGGCGATTTTCTTCGTGACCTTTTCGAAGACCGTCTTGCCGTGCGAGTTGAAGCCGAAGGTGACGTTCGGCTGGCCGGTCGATTCGTCGTTGCCCTGCGCCGGGTTGGTGATGTCTTCACCGTTCAGCTCCGGGTTGTCGTTGAGCACGTACCAGCTGTTGGGCGAGGAATCGGTGACCTTACCCGCGGCGGTTTCAACCGCGTGCGCCTGCACGAGCACCGTTCCAGGGTTGACGCGCACCGCCTTGAGCTTCGTGCCGGCCTTCTGCTTGGGAAGGTCGCTATAGAGGTTGTGCTCGCTTTCTTCCGGCCCGCGCACGACGCGTTCGTGGGCGGTGTCGAGCAGGTACCAGCTGCCGTAGAGGCAACCCTTGACCTGCGCCGGCGTGCAACCTCGCGTCCAGGTCGTGTCGTTGTGGCGCAGGATCGGCTTGCGTTTGGCGGCGCGCAGCACCGCCTGGTACTCGGGCAGCCCGGCGACCGCGCCTCCGGCGCCGCTCTGAGGTGGTGTCGCCGGTGACGCTGCCTTCCGTAGGGGCAGGTTCGCCGCTGGCGCCGATCACGTTGGGCTCCCAGTCGTAGAACTGCAGCTGCGCGGTCTTGCCGACCTCGTTCTGCGCCCGTTCGGCGTTCTGCACGTCTGGCAGCGCCGACGTCGATCTCGTCTTCCCCCGAGCTCTGGATTTCCGGCTGGGCGACGCCCAGCTGGTCGACGCGCTTGCGCATGATGTTGATCGCGCGTTCGAGCGATTCGGGCGTGACTTTCGACGACGCGGTCGGCTTCGCCTGGTAGACGAGCTCGACGCCACCCTTCAGTTCCAGCCCGAGCAGCGTCTTCTTGGCGATGATCGCCGCCGCTGAGCCAGCCACCAGGCCCACGACGATCAAGAGGATCAGGGTGTTGCGTCGTCGATCGGTCATCGTCGTCAGAGCCTACTTGTCAGGGGTGAGCACCAGCAACAGCCCGCCGTCGTCATCGTAGGCGGGGAACATGTCCGCTTTCGCGCTTGCGGCCACGTCGCGTTCGCCTGAGACCCGCACCGGTACCTCCAGCGCGCGCACGCCCCACTCGAGCACAGTCGCCACCGGGTCATCGCCGTTGGCGAAGCTCAGGCCGAGCACCTGCTCGACGCGCTGGCCGATCACGTCTTCCTCCTCGAGGCCCGTGAAGACGAAAGAGTTCTTGCCGCAGCCGATCACACGGCCCTCGCCGTCGCACACGAAGAACGCCGCGTCGGGCGCCGGGTAGTAGTCGTCGAGCAGTTCGAACAGGAACGCAAAGCCGCACTTCGCGCAGCCCTTGGGCTGGCGTGTGAAGCCGATGTTGCGGTCGAGCTCGCTGGTGCGGTGACCGCAGTTTGGGCAGATGAACGGATGCGTCATGGTGTCTCCACACAGACTACTCAGCGCCGTGACGCGAGGGCGCGCCTGCGAGCAACCCCGACAGACCTCGGATCTGCCCGGCATCAGCGTCCGCGCGCACGACGAGCGTGCTCAGAACAGCGACGCTCCCGCCGGCGCCGGCGCCTCGAGACCAAGGTGCTCGTAGGCGGCCAGCAGTCGCCATCCTGCCTCGCGGCGTGCGCTTGATCAGCCCCTCCTGCAACAGGTACGGCTCGTACACGTCCTCGATCGTGTCCTGCTCCTCCCCCACCGCGACGGCGAGCGTTGACAAGCCCACGGGACCGCCCGCGAACTTCGTGCAGATCGCGCTCAGGATCTCTCGGTCCAGCCGATCGAGTCCGCGCTCGTCGACCTCCAGCATCTCCAGGGCGGCGTGCGCGGCTTGCGCCGTGACGACGCCGGCCATCCGCACCTCGGCGAAGTCGCGCACGCGCTTGAGCAGCCTGTTGGCGATCCGCGGCGTGCCCCTGCTGCGCGCCGCGATCGCGAGCGCGCCGTCGTCCTCGAGCTCGATGTCGAGGATTCCGGCGGAGCGGCGCACGATGATCGCCAGCTCAGCCTCCGCATACGGTTCCAGGCGCGCCTGGATCCCGAAGCGGTCGCGCAGCGGCGTCGTCAACAGACCCGTGCGCGTCGTCGCCCCGACCAGCGTGAACGGAGGCAGCTCGAGCGTCACGACGCGCGCGCCCGCGCCCTGCCCGACGGTGATCGGCAGCCGGTGGTCCTCCATCGCCGGGTAGAACGTCTCCTCCAGCGTGCGAGCCAGGCGATGGATCTCGTCGACGAAGAACACGCTGCGCGGCTCGAGCGCCGTCAGAAACGCGGCGATGTCTCCCTTACGCTCGAGCGCCGGCCCCGCGGTCTGCACGAACGGGACTTCCAGCTCGGCCGCGACGATCTGCGCGAGCGAGGTCTTGCCGAGTCCCGGCGGCCCCGCCAGCAGGAGATGGTCGAGCGCCTCGCCGCGCGCGCCGCATGCCTCGATCGCGACGGCCAGCTGTTCGCGCAGCGTCTCCTGCCCGACGAACTCCTCCAGCCGCCGCGGGCGCAGCGAGCGGTCGAGCTCATCCTCGGCGACGAGATACGGAGTCTGGATGCGGGCCGCGGTCTCGGTCATCGGCTCAGGCCCCTGCCCGCGCGGCGCGCAGCGCGCTCCCGATCAGCTCCTCGGCGCTGGCGCCCTCGACCTCGGCGAGCAGCTCATCGGCCTCCCCGGGCTCATATCCGAGCTCGAGCAGCCCGGCCCGCGCGAGCGCCCGCGGTGAATGCGCCTCGCCGCGCCGGGCGACGATCGGCGTCCTCGGCGCACCGGCACCTGTGTCGACGCCCACCTTCTCCCGCAGCTCGACGATGATCCGTTCGGCGGTGCGCTTGCCGATTCCGGGCACCGCCTGGAAGCGGGCCGCGTCGCCCGCCGCGAGCGCCCCGATCAGCTCGCGCGGCGAGGCCGCCGAGAGCACTGCGAGCGCGACCTTCGGCCCGACCGCCTGGACCGACAGCAGCATCAGGAACAGGTCGCGCTCCTGCTCGGAGGCAAAGCCATAAAGCGCGAGCGCGTCGTCGCGCACGATCAGGTGCGTGTGCAGCGTCACCTGCTCTCCGACCGCGGGGACGTGCGCAAGCGTCTGCGCGGACACCGCCGCGCGGTAGCCGACGCTGCCGCTGAGGATCACAACGTGATCGGTGCGGCGCACCGCGACCTCGCCCCGCAACAGCGCGATCATGCGCCGGCCGCCGCGTGCTCACGCGCACTGGCGCCCAGCGAGGCGCCCGCGAGCGCCATCGCCAGCGGCGCGCAGTTGGCGTGGCAGACCGCCACCGCGAGCGCGTCGGCGGCGTGGTCGGGCCGCGGCTGCTCGGACAGGCCGAGCAGCGCCTGCACCATGCGCGCCACCTGGTCCTTCTGCGCGCGCCCCGAGCCGCAGACCGCGCCCTTGACCTGCTGCGGGGTGTAGCTCGCGCACGGCAGGCCGTGCTGGCCGGCCGCCAGCAGCACCACGCCGCGGGCCTGCCCGACGGCGAACGCCGTGCGCACGTTCTGTCCGAAGTACAGCTGCTCGAGCGCGACCGCGTGCGGCTCGTGCTCGTCCAGCAGGGCGTCGACGGCGGCGTGGATGCTCTGCCAGCCGCAGCTCGGGCGCCACCTCCGCGCGCGTGCGTGATGACCCCGCCGTCCAGTGCCAGCAGCCGGCTGCCGCGTCGCTCCACCACTCCATAGCCGGTGTTGGCGAGACCTGGATCTATGCCGAGGACGACCACGGCCTGTGATTCTGCGCCCGCCACCGGACGCCTGCCTGCCTTACCCTGCGGGGCATGGTCGACTTCGCCGCCGAGGGGCTGCTCGACGGGCTGCAGGGATCGGCGCGCTCCGAGCGCCTCGCGCTGCTCGAGCAGCTGACCGATGAAGGCGTGCCGCTGAGCGAGCTGCGCCGCACGAGCGCCAGCGGCACGATCATGTACCTGCCCGCCGACAGGGTGATCGTCGGGCACGAGCGCTATACCTCCAGCGAGGTCGCGCGCGCTGAGCGGAGTCGAGGAGAGCTTTCTGCTCGCGGGACGCCGCGCGATGGGCCTGCCGATCCCCGAGCCCGACGAGGCCGTCTACACGGAGGCCGAGCTCGAGACCGCGCGCATGACCCATGTCGCGCGCGACGCCGGCATCTCCGACGAGGATCTGCTCGAGCTGCTGCGCGTGCTCGGCCGCGGACTCTCGCAGGCGGCCGAAAGCCTGCGCACGCTGCCGCTCAAGCTCGTGCTGGAGCCAGGGATGAGCGAGTCCGAGCTGGCTCACCGCTACGCCGAATCGGTCGCGCGCGCTCTATCCGATGGTCGACCCGCTTGTCAGCAACCTGCTCGCGCTGCACCTGCGCCACTTGACGCAGAGCACGGTCGTCAGCGAGTTGGAGCGGACCGGCGGGCGCCTGCCCGGCTCGCGCGAGGTCGCGGTGTGCTTTGCCGACCTGGTCGGTTTCACGCGCCTCGGCGAGGAAGTCCCGCCCGATGAGCTCGGACGCCTGGCGGTGCGCCTGGAAGCGCTCGCAACGGAGGCCTGCGAACCCCCCGTCAAGCTCGTCAAGACGATCGGCGACGCCGCGATGCTGACGCGCGCCGGAGCCCGAGCCGCTGCTGGAGGCGGCGCTCAGCCTGATCGATGCCGCCGACGCCGAGGGCGAGGACTTCCCGCAGCTGCGCGCCGGGCGCGGCGATCGGACTGGCGCTGCCGCGCGCAGGCGACTGGTTCGGGCGCCCCGTCAACCTCGCCAGCCGCATCACCTCGATCGCGCGCCCCGGCAGCGTGCTCGCGGAGCGCGAGGTGCGCGAGTCCGCGCCCGACGCCTACGGCTGGTCCTATGCGGGCGAACGGCGCCTGCGCGGCATCCGCGAGCCGGTGCCGCTGTTTCGCGCGCGCCGCCTGCCCTCCTGAGCCCACGGCGCCTCGCCAGCGGCCCATAGGTCGTTGAGGGCGACGGCGTCCTTGTAGGTGTCCATGCACTCCCAGAAGCCCTCGTGACGGCGAGCGCGCAGCTCGCCGTCGACGGCCAGCCGCTCCAGCGGCGCACGCTCGAGCACGCTGTCAGCGTCTAGGTAGTCGAGCACCGGCGCCGAGAAGCAGAAGAAGCCGCCGTTGATCCAGTGCTCGGAGGTCGGCTTCTCGTGAAAGCCCGTCACGCGACCGTCCGCGGCCAGCTCGGTCACCCCGAACTGCAGCTGCGGGCGCACGACCGTCATGCTCGCCAGCGCGCCGTGCTCACGGTGGAAGCACAGCAGCGCGTCGAGGTCGACGTCCGCGAGGCCGTCCGCGTAGGTCGCGCAGAACAGCTCCTCGCCGGCCAGCAGGTGCTCGAGCCGCTTGATGCGCCCTCCCGTGTGCGTGTCGGGGCCTGTGTCGACGCATTCGACGCTCACACCCGGCGGCCACTCGTGCGCGGCCACGAACCGCTCGATCAGCTCGCCGCGATAGCCCGTGGCCAGCAGGAAGCGGCGAAAGCCCTGCACGGCATAGAGCTGGATCACATGCCACAACGATCGGCATCCCCCCGATCTCCACGAGCGGCTTGGGAATCGCCTGCGTGTGCTCCTGCAGTCGCGTTCCGCGCCCACCGCAGAGGATCACCACAACAGGCCGCTCCTCGAGGAGCCCGCCCGGGCCGCTAGCCGGCGACACGTTCGAGCACGTCTGCGGACACGTCGAAGTTGGCGTGCACCGCGCCGACATCGTCGCTGTCTTCCAGCGCCTCGATCAGCCGCATCAGCTTCCCCGCCTGGGCCTCGTCGACCGGCACGACGCTCGACGGGCGGTACACCATCTCGGCGCTCTCCATCTCCACGTCGGCATCCTCCAGTGCCTTGCGCACAGCCGCGAAGTCGCTCGGCTCGGTGATCACCTCGAACACGTCCTCGTCGGTGATGATGTCCTCGGCACCCGCCTCCACCGCGACCATCAGGTCGTCTTCGGAGTAGCGCTCCGCGTCGATCACGATCGTGCCCTTCTTGTCGAACAGGTATGCGACCGAGCCCGGCTCGCCGAGGCTGCCGCCGCTCTTGGAGAACGCGTGCCTGACGTCAGCGCTCGTGCGATTGCGGTTCTCGGTCAGCGCCTCGACCAGCACCGCCACGCCACCCGGCCCGTAGCCCTCGTAGAGCACGCTCTCGATCGCGTCCGCCTCGCCGCCCTCGCCGGTGCCCTTGGCGATCGCGCGTTCGATGTTGTCCTTCGGCATCGACGCTTCCTTGGCCTTGCGGATCGCAAGATCCAATGCCGGGTTGCCGACGGGATCGCCGCCACCGTCACGCGCGGCGACCGTGATCGCGCGCGTGAGCTTGGAGAACTGCGCGCCGCGGCGCGAGTCGACGATTGCCTTCTTGTGCTTGATGCTGGCCCACTTGGAATGCCCTGACATGCCACACAGCTTCAGGATGCGAGCCCACGTGACGGCACCTACGTCAGACATTTTCAAGGCATATGACATCCGCGGCCTGTATGGCGAGCAACTCGACGGCGAGCTCGCGGAGCGCATCGGGCGGGCATTCGCGCACGTGCTCTCCGAGCTCGCGGGCAAGCCCGTCGAGGATCTCCGGGTCGGGCTTGGGCGCGACATGCGCCTGAGTGCGCCGGAGCTCACGGCGCGCTACCGTGAGGGCCTGCTGGCGGCCGGCGCGAACGTGATCGATGCCGGCCAGGTCGGCAGCGAGATGCTGTATTTCCTCGTTGGCTCGCGCTGTCTCGACGGCGGACTGATGTGCACCGCCTCGCACAACCCAAAGGCTTACACCGGCGCCAAGCTGGTGCGCGAGGGAGCGATCGCGCTGTCCGGAGACTCGGGGATCCAGGACATCCGCCGCGAGATCGAAGGTCACACTGAGGCCAACACCGGCGAGAAGTCGGCGGCGCGCGGGACGACTCGAGGAAGTGGATCTATATGAGGAGTTCCAGGCGGCGGCGCTGCGATTCATCGACGTCGAGGCCGTGCGCTCGGCGCCACGGCGGCTGAAGGTCGTGCTCGACGGCGGCAACGGGATGGCCGGACCGATGGTCGGCCCCGTGCTCGAGCGCTTGAATCTCGAGCTGATCGAGACCTACTGGACGCCCGACGGCAACTTTCCCGACCACGAGCCCAACCCACTGCTGCCGGAGAACCGGCGGCTGATCATGGAGAGGGTCCGCGACAGCGGCGCCGATTTGGGGATCGCCTGGGACGGCGACGCGGATCGCTGCTTTTTCATCGACGACAGCGGCGCGTTCGTCGACGGCGACTTCCTGACGGCGTTGCTCGCACAATCGCTACTGGAGAAAAATCCGAACCCCACCCACCCCGAAGCGATCCTCTATGACGTGCGCGCCTCACGCGCAGTGCCCGACACCGTCACAAAGGCCGGGGGGACGCCGTATGTGAACCGCGTCGGACACGCGTTCTTCAAGACGCGTATGCGCAAGGAGGGCTCGCTGTTCGGAGGCGAGGTCTCCGGGCATTACTACTTCCGCGACTTCTACTGCGCCGACTCCGGCACGATCCCTGCGCTGCTCGTGCTCGAGCTCCTCTCGAGGACCGCCAAGCGCATGTCCGAGCTGCTCGCGCCCTACCACGCCAAGTACTTCATCTCGGGCGAGGTCAACTCCGAGGTCGCCGACCCGTCGAGGAAGATGGCGGAGATCGCCGCTCGTTATGCAGATGCCCGTCAGGAACGGCTCGACGGCATCTCGATCGACTACGAGGACTGGCACTTCAACGTGCGCTCATCGAACACCGAGCCGTTGCTGCGCCTGTGCCTGGAGTCGCTGATCTCGCCTGCGGACATGGAACGCAGGCGCGACGAGGTGCTCGAGCTGATCCGCTCGTGAGCGCCGCGGAGCAGGCCAGGGAGCGCCAGGAGCAGCAGGAGCGCGAGGCGTTGGCGACGGCCGCCGAGGCCGGCATCCACCGTCTGGCGATCCCCACCCCGTTCATGGTCGGACGCGTGAACGCGTATCTGATCGAGGACTCGCCGCTGACGCTCGTCGACTCCGGCCCGAACTCCGCGAAGGCGTTGGATCAGCTCGAGCAAGCCCTGGCCACACGTGGGCACCGGATCGAGGACCTCGAGCTGCTGGTAATCACCCACCAGCACATGGACCATTTCGGGCTCGCCTCGATCCTCGCGCGCCGCTCGGGCGCCGAGGTCGCGGCGCTCTCAGGGCTGGCGCCGTTCCTCGCAAGCTACGCCCACCGGACCGACCTCGAAGATCGCTTCGCCCAGCTTCTGATGCTGCGTCACGGCATCCCGGCCGAAATCGTGACCGCGCTGCGTGCGGTCTCGGCCGGCTTTCGCGCGTGGGGCTCAGCCGTCGAGGTGACGCGGCCGCTGGAGGACGGAGGCACCCTGGAGCTGCGCGACCGCACGCTGCGCGTGCTGCACCGCCCCGGCCACAGCCCATCGGACACGGTCTTTCTCGACGAGCGGCGCTCGATCCTGATCGCGGCCGACCACTTGATCGCGCATATCTCATCCAACCCATTGCTCGCGCGACCGCTGGACGCGGACGAGGAGTACAGCGACCGATCGGAGATCGGCCAGCGCCCGCAGGCGTTGATCACGTACATGGCATCGCTCGAACAGACGCGCGCGATGGACCTCACGCTGGTGCTGCCGGGCCACGGTCGCCCGATCGCCGACCACGCCGCGCTGATCGACGAGCGCTTTCGCCTGCATGAGCGTCGCGCCCAGAAGATGCACCGCCTGATCGCCGCCGAGCCGCGGACCGCCCACGAGATCGCGCAGGAGCTATGGGGCAACGTCGCGGTCACACAGGCGTTCCTCACGCTCTCGGAGGTGCTCGGACACGTCGACCTGCTGCTACGCGACGGGCTTGTCGTCGAGGAGGAGCGCGACGGGGTCGTCAGGTTCCGTGCGGCCTGAGACCGGAGTCTGCCTGACTCAGGCCACGCGACGGCTGTGGACGCCGCGCCTCGAGCCTGCGCTTACACGGCTCGTGCTCACCCGCGGACTAAATTGCACTCGGAGACAGCCCAGACTAAATGCCGGCGTGCGCTCCCGGTTGAGGTGGCCACCCCGACAGCGGCCGCCCGATCTCCCAGTGGTGGCCGTAGGGGTCCTCGACCCGACCGAGGCGCCAGCCGTGCTCATCCGCGAGCGGCCGCACCTCCCGGGCGCCGGCCGCGAGCGCTTTGGCGACCGCCGCATCCGGGTCCTCGACGATCAGCGCCAGCCGAGCGCTCGAGCCGCCCAGCGTCTCGGGGCTGAAGTTGAGATGCTCCGGCGACTCGTCGGCCACCCACACGAAGCTGTCGCCGACCAGCAGCTGTGAGACGACCGCCTCGTGCTCGTCGCTGCCGCCGACGCGATAGACCTCAACCGCGTCGAATGCGCGCCTGTAGAAATCGACGGCCTCGCGCCCGCGCCTGACCGACAGCTGCGGCTGCGCGCTGAAGCGCGCCGCGCTTGCAACCGCGCCGAGATGCTCGACGTTCGCGCGGTCCTCGAGCTCCGTGCTGGGCGCCGTCGCGAACCAGGCGTCGAGGATCTCCGCGAGCTCGGCCTGCGAGGTGGCGCGCAGGCTCAGCGCGAGCACGTTCGCGTCGTTCCAGCGCCGAGCGCCGGCGGCGGTGGCTGCATCGAGGCACAGCGCGGACCGTACGCCGTCGACCTTGTTGGCCGCGATCGACGCGCCCGTGCCGGTCCAGCAGCAGACGATCCCCTGCTCGGCCCGTCCCTCCGCCACGTCGCGCGCGACGGCCTCGGACGCCCACGCCCAGTCCGCGCGCTCGTTCACGGCGAGCGCGCCGTGCGCGAGTACAACGTGCTCGCGACGCTCCAGCTCGGCAACGAGCGTGCCCGCGACTCCAGTGAGCTCATCGGCCGAGACGGAGACGCGCATCAACCCTGCTTGACCGACTCCAGGAACAGGCGGTGCAGGCGATCGTCGGCGCCGAGCTCGGCATGGAACGAAACCGCGAGCTTGTTTCCCTGCCGAGCCGCGACCGCGTGCCCGTCAACCGTCGCGAGGATCTCCACCTCGGGGCCGTGCTCGGCAATCCACGGAGCGCGGATGAAGATGCCTCTGATCGGCGCTCCGGGCACGCCGCGAACCTCGACGTCCGCCTCAAAGCTCCTGATCTGACGCCCGAACGCGTTGCGTTCTGCACGCATGTCCATCAGATCCAGGTGATCGCGGTCGAGCATGATCAGCCCGGCGCACGATCCGAGGACCGGAACCCCGGCCGCCCCGCGGCGCCCGGAGAGCTCACGCAGCGGCTCGGCCAAGCCCTCGCGCGCGAGCCCGAGCGTGATCGCGGTCGACTCACCGCCCGGCAACACCAGTCCGTCAAGGCCCTCCAGGTCCGCCGCGACGCGAATCTCGCGAGTATCCGCACCCAAGCCTTTCAACATCAGCGCATGCGCCTCGAACCCGCCCTGCAAGGCGAGCACGCCTACCAAGGGCGTCTCCACTAGCGGTCACCAGCCACGCTGGGCTAGGAGCTGCGCGCCCTCGAGCTTTGAGCTCTCCAGGCTCGCCATCGCCGGGCCGAGCCCACGCGAGGCCTCGGCGACGCGCTCGGCGTCCTGCCAATGAGTGGTCGACTCGACGATCGCCCGCGCTCGCGCCGGGGGATCCTCGGACTTGAAGATGCCCGAGCCGACGAACACGCCTTCGGCGCCCAGCGCCATCATCAACGCGGCGTCCGCGGGCGTGGCGATGCCTCCCGCGCAGAACAGCACGACCGGCAGACGCCCCGCGAGCGCGACCTCGCGCACGAGATCCAGCGGCGCGGCAAGCGTCTTTGCAGCCGAGGCGATCTCCTCGGCGCCAAGCGTGCCAAGACGCCGGATTTCGCCGCCGATCTGACGCATGTGACGCACCGCCTCGACGATGTCGCCCGTGCCTGCCTCACCCTTGGAGCGGATCATCGCGGCGCCCTCGCCGAGACGCCGCAGCGCCTCGCCGAGGTTGGTCGCACCGCAGACGAACGGCACCTTGAAATCCCACTTGTCGATGTGGTTGGCCTCGTCCGCGGGCGTCAGGACCTCCGACTCGTCGACGTAGTCGACATCCAGCGCCTCCAGCACGCGTGCCTCCATGAAGTGCCCGATGCGCGCCTTGGCCATCACCGGGATGCTGACCGCCTCCTGGATGCCGGCGATCATCTCCGGGTCAGACATGCGCGCGACGCCGCCGTCGCGGCGGATGTCCGCCGGCACGCGCTCGAGCGCCATCACCGCCGCCGCTCCCGCGTCCTCGGCAACCTTGGCCTGCTCGGGAGTGACGACGTCCATGATCACGCCGCCCTTGAGCATCTCCGCCAAGCCGGTCTTG
Organism: uncultured Solirubrobacteraceae bacterium; assembly: GCA_963714285.1. GTDB lineage: Bacteria > Actinomycetota > Thermoleophilia > Solirubrobacterales > Solirubrobacteraceae > Palsa-744. Next base: position 383,911 of record CAVQNS010000004.1, on the reverse strand, counting down.
ACGCGGAATGTCGCCTCGTCTCTCATGTCCTCTAGTTTGACAGCCCAGGCTTCGGCTTGGCGGGCGCGGGCAGCACTGATGTCGGGAGTTGCCCCCGGAACACGGCCTCGATGCTCGCTTGGTGTGCCTGCGAGCTCATCGCGCGATCAGGCTCCGCGACAGCCACGCGAGCACGCGCAGCGCAACGCGATGACTTTTCCTCTCGCGATCAGCGGCAGCGAGATGAGTGGTGAGTCCCTCCTGTGGCCTGGGACGAGCGCTGGATCCCCGAGCAGCAACGCTTTCCGCGCCGCTCCGGCGCCGCTCCGCCAGGCGCCTGAGCTCATCCTGGTGCTGGCGCGCCATCGCGGCATTCAAGCTGTCTCTCGCCATTGATCTACCTCGATATGCTCGACATCTCGTCTTCTAAGCCACTCTAATCAGCTCATGACCAATTGCAATATCAATCAATTAGCGATTGAATGGGTAGATGCTCCTCGAAGATCGCCTGAGAGCTGTGGACCGCGATGCCAGCCTGTCGCTCACCCAGCAGCTTGCCGACGTGTTCGTGGCTGCCATCGCCGCCGGTGAGCTCCAGCCAGGCGCGAAGCTGCCGCCGACGCGAGCGCTCGCGGAGATCGCGGGCATCAACCAGCTGACCGCCAGCCGCTGCTATCGCCGCCTGCAACAGCAGGGTCTCGTCGTCTCCGCTGTCGGTCGCGGCACGTTCGTACGCGCCGCCGCGATCAGCGCGTCTGGCGAGACGGATATCTCCTGGCAGACATATGCGCTCGCGCCACCGCGCAGCGGCGATGCGGGACGCGCGTTGAGCGAGGCGGCACGGCACGCGCAGAGCCGCGGGCTTATCGCGCTGTCTGTCGGCTATCCGTCGCGCGATCAGATACCCGTCGAGCAGCTAGCCGCAGCCGTGGCGGCGACGCTCGCCCACGAGGCGCTCGCGAGCTTCGACTACTGCCCGGTCGAGGGGACCGACGAGCTGCGCTCGCAGCTCGCGCTGCTCGGCCATCACCGCGGACTGGCTGACGAGGCCGACAGCATCCTCATCACTACAGGAGCCAGGCAGGGGCTCACGCTCGTTGCCCGCGCAGTGCTGCGTCCAGGCGATGTCGTCGCGTGCGAGTCCCCGACCTATATGGGCCTGATCGAGGCGCTGCGCGCAACCGGCGCGAGGATCATGCCCGTCGACGTAGACGCCGACGGCTTCAAGGTCGATGGGCTCGAGCAGTTGCTGCGCGGACACGAGGTGCGGCTGGTGGCGTTGCAGCCGCGGGGACACAACCCGACCGGCCGTGACCTCAGCGAGGAGCGCCGAGCACGCCTGCTCGAGCTGGCGGCGCGTCACGGCTTCTTCGTGCTCGAGGACGGCGTGTACGCCGACCTGCGATATGAGGGCAGCGACCCAGGCCCGTTGCGGTCGCTCGACCCTGCGCATGTGATCTACGTCGACTCGCTCTCGAAGACCGTCGCCCCGGGCCTGCGCGCCGGTTGGGTGGCGGCTAGCGGACCGGTGCTGGATCGCATCATCGCCGAGAAGCGCGACGATGACGCCCACTGCGCCACGCTGCCGCAGCAGGTGAGCGCACGGTTCCTGGCCGAAGGACGCTACCCCGCCCAGCTGGCGCGAGCGCGCGAGCTCTACCGCCCGCGCCGGGATGCGCTGCTGGAGGCGCTCGAGGACGAGATGTCGGGTCTCGCCAGCTACCAGCGGCCCAGCGCCGGCGGCCACGTATGGGTGACCCTCGACCAGGCCCGCGACGACGAGGAGCTCTACCGCGCGGCGCTCGCCGGCGGCGTCAGCTACACGCCCGGGCCCGCGATGCTCGTGCAGGCACCGCGCGCGACCCAGCTACGGCTCTCGTTCAGCGCGCTCGCGCCCGAGCAGCTGCGCGAGGGAGTACGGCGCCTGGCCCGCGCAGTCCGCGCCCAGCCCCAAGCCGCACGCCAGCGCCACACTCTCCCCGTCGCCTGACGGTACGCGCGTCCCAGCCAAGCGAAACGGTCGTCATCGGCGGCGAGAGCCGACGAGGATCAGTCGGGAAGCGTCGCGTCTACTTCAGCCGGAACGCCTTGATGCGGTCGTCGTACTGCGCGGTGTCCTGCGCGTACACGCCGTAGGCGAGCGCCTGGATGATGCTGAGCAACGCCGCGTGCGAGCGCACATAGGCGGGACTGTTCGAGGAGTAGTAGAGCTTGACCTGCGCGAGCTTGGCAACCTCGGAGAGGGTCGCGTCGGTGATCGCGGCGGTGCGCGCCTGGCGATGCCTGGCGAGCTTCATCGCGCGCACGACCAGCGGGTGCGGGCGCCCGGCGGAGAGCCCGATGACGAGCGTGTTGGAGTCGATGCGCCCAAGGCGGCTGAGCGCCTCCTGTGAGGGGCTTGCGACAACGTCGACGCGTAGATCGAGCAGCATCAGCAGATGGCGCAGATAGCTGGCGAAGAACGCCATCTGGTCGGTGCCGGCGACGAGCACCTTCTCGGCGCCGACGATCGCCGCGATCAACGCGTCAACTGAGCTGCGCGAGACCTTGCGCGCGGTGTCCTCGACGTTCAGATGATCGGCGGCGAGCGCGGCCTCGAACTCGTTCTGGTCGAGCGAGAACAGCGGTGCGGATGAGCTCCCTCCCGCCCCGGCGCCGCCTTCCTTGGTGGCCTTGGCGTTGACACGGCGATATTCCTCGCGTGCAGCCGCTTGCAGCTCCGGGAAGCCCTCGAAGCCGAGCGCCTGCGAGAAGCGCACAACGGTCGAGCTCGACGTGTTCGCGCGCCGCGCCAGCTCCTCGGCTGTCTGGAACGCGGCCTCGTCGAGATGGTCGACGATGTACTGCGCCACGTCCTTCTGCGAGCGCGAGCACTCATCGAAGCGCGCCTGGATGTACTTCGACAGGCTCTGGTGCTCGCTCGTCCCGTTCACGGGTGGCGGCTCTGCGGTCTTTGTCGCTGCACGCTTCATTGTCGGCGCTTCTGTTCGACGTCCCCAGCGCGCAGTCCTTCTACATCGGCTCAGCTCGAGCGATGATCCGTCTCCCTCGACGCTGCGTACATAAGCTCAGCCCATGTTCAGAGCCGGAGAACTACCGTGAGGATCGCGATCGTCGGCGCCGGTGTCTCTGGGCTCGTCGCCGCCCACCTGCTGCATCACGAGCACGAGATCGTCGTGTACGAGGCGGGCTCATATGCAGGCGGTCACGCCAACACGGTGCGAGTCGACACGCCGGTCGGCAGCCATCACGTGGACACGGGCTTCGTCGTCATGAACGATCGCAACTACCCGAGCTTCACGCTGCTGCTCGATCGGCTCGGCGTGGCGAGGCAGCCGACGCACATGAGCTTCTCGGTCAAGGGCGAGGATCAGGACTTCGAGTACGCGGGCACGCCGCGCGGTCTGTTCTGCCAGCCGCGCAACCTCGTGAGCCCGCGCTTCCAGCGGATGATCCTCGACCTATTGCGCTTCAACCGCGAGCTGCGCGCGATGCTCGCGGCGGCAGAGCTCGCCGGCGGTGAAGTCGCGGGGCACGCCGAGCAGACGGCGCCGGACAGCGAGTCGCTCGAGGAGTTCCTCGCGCGCCGCCGCTTCTCGAAGGTGTTCATCGAGCGGCTGATCGTTCCCCAGGTCGCCGCGGTGTGGTCGGCCGATCCGCGCCAGATGCGCTCCTTCCCGGTGCGTTTCATGGCCGAGTTCTTCGCCAATCACGGCATGCTCGGTTTTCGCGACCGCCCGCGCTGGTCGACGATCAAAGGCGGCTCCGCGCGCTACGTCGACGCGCTGATCGCGCCGTTTCGCGAGCGCGTGCGCCTGCACGCCCCCGTTCGCTCGATCACCCGCTATGAAGATCACGTGGAGCTCGTCAGCGCGCGCAGGGACGGCGAACCGAGCGGCGAGCGCTATGACCACGTCGTCATCGCCACGCACTCCGACCAGGCGCTCGCCATGCTCAGCGATCCCTCGACCCAGGAGCAGCGGCTGCTGGGCGCGATCCCCTACCAGCGCAACGAGGCGGTGCTCCACACCGACAGCACGCTGCTGCCCCGCCGCCACGCCGCGCGGGCGGCGTGGAACTATCACCTGCTGCGCGAACCGAAGCCGCTGAGCACCGTCACTTACTACATGAACCATCTCCAGCGCCTGCAAGCCGACCGTGACTTCTGTGTAACGCTCAACCGCACTGAGGCGATCGACCCGGCCAAGATCATCCGCACGATCTCCTACGCTCACCCCGTGTACACGCCGGCCGGCGTCGCCGCGCAGTCGCAGCACACGAGCATCAGCAGCCTCGCCAACCGCACGCACTACTGCGGCGCGTACTGGGGCTCGGGCTTTCACGAGGACGGCGTCGTGAGCGCGCAGCGCGCGTGCGAGCCGTTCGGTGTGAAGCTATGAGCGTCCTCGCGCCGACCGTGGAGCCCAGCCGCCCGCGGCGGGCAGCGGACGAGCGCGTCTCGTGCCTGTACGAGGGCTCGGTGCGCCATCGCCGCCACGCGACGCCGAGCGGTGAGCTGCACCACCGGCTGTTCATGGCGTACCTTGATCTCGACGAGCTACCCGAGTGCTTCGACGGGCGCCTGTTGTGGTCGGCGCGGCGCCCGGCCGTGGCCTGGTTTCGCCGCCGCGACCATCTCGGCGACCCGCGCACGCCCCTCGCTGATGCGGTGCGCGAGCTGGTGGCGGCGCGCACCGGTGCGCGCCCCGACGGGCCGATCCGGCTGCTCACGCACCTGCGCTACTTCGGCCACTGCTTCAACCCAGTGAGCTTCTACTACTGCTATGACGCCGCCGGTGAGACGCTCAGCGCGATCGTCGCGCACGTGACCAACACGCCCTGGGGCGAGAGCCACTCCTACGTGCTCTCCGGTGCCGAGACAGCAGATCGCGGCTCGACGGCGCTGCTCAGCGGATGCTCGCGCAAGCAGCTGCACGTCTCGCCGCTGATGGGCATGGAGCACAGCTACCAGTGGCGCGCGAGCGAGCCCGGGGAGCGCCTGTCGGTGCACATCGAGTCCCATAGCGACAGCGGCGAGAACGTGTTCGACGCGACGCTCTCGCTGCGCCGGCGCGAGCTCAGCGGCCGCGAGCTGTCCCGCGCGCTCGTGCGCTATCCGCTGCTGACAGCGCGCATCATCACGCGCATCTACGGCCATGCACTGCGGCTGCGGCTGCGCGGCGCGAGCTACTTCCCGCACCCGCGCGCGGAGCGCTCCGACCAGCGGGCGGCCTCGAGATGAGCGCGCGCGAGGCAGTTGCCAGCAGACCCGCATCGCTGCGACGGGCCGCCGGGCACCGGCTCGCGCGCCGCATCGACCGTGTCGCGCGCTGGCTGGTGCTGCGCGTGCTCGCGCGGATCGCCGGCGGCGAACTCGTGCTCTCAGAGCACGAGGAGCAGCTGACGTTCGGCGCCGTGATCGCCGAGCGCCCGCTGCGCGCTGTGATCGACGTGCGCTCCCAGCGTTTTTACCGTCAGCTGCTGCGCGGCAGCATCGGCCTGTGCGAGTCCTACATGGACGGGCTGTGGCAGTGCGACGACCTGGTCGCGCTGACGCGCATCGCGGCGCTCAACGTCGGCGCGCTCGACAAGCTGCGCCGCGCCTTCTCCCCCGTGCTGATCCCGCTGCAGCGCTGGGCGCGCTGGCTCGCGCGCAACACCCCCGTGCGCTCGCGCAAGCGCATCGCCGCGCACTACGACCTTGGCAACGACCTGTTCGCGCTGTTCCTCGACAGGACGATGATGTACTCCTGCGCCGTCTTCGAGCGCCCCGACACGAGCCTCGAAGACGCGTCGCTGGCGAAGCTCGAGCGCGTGTGCGAGAAGCTCGAGCTGCGGCCGGAGGATCACCTGCTGGAGATCGGCACCGGCTGGGGCGGCCTCGCCGTGTACGCGGCGCAGCGCTACGGCTGTCGCGTGACGACCACCACGATCTCGCGCGAACAGCACGCCTACGCCTGCGAGCAGGTGCGCGAGGCCGGTCTCGAGCAGCGCGTGACCGTGCTGCTGAAGGACTACCGCGAGCTCACAGGGCGCTACGACAAGCTTGTCTCGATCGAGATGATCGAGGCCGTCGGCTGGCAGTACTTCCCGACCTTCTTCCGGCGCTGCTCAGAGCTGCTGGCCGACGATGGCGCGATGCTGCTGCAGGCGATCACGATCGACGACCGCGCCTACCAGGTGGAGAAGGCGGGCAAGAGCTTTATCAACACCTACATCTTCCCCGGCGGCTGCCTGCCCTCGATGGAGATCATCTCGCGCTCGGTAGCGCGCGTGACCGACCTGCAGCAGGTGCACCTCGAGGACATCACCGCGCACTACGCAACCACGCTCCAGCGCTGGCGCGAGCGCTTCCTCGAGGCCAGCGAGCGCCTGTCGGAGCTCGGCTACGACGAGCGCTTCCGCAGGCTCTGGCTGCTGTACCTGTGCTACTGCGAGGGCGGCTTTCGCGAGCGGCGCATCCAGGACGTCCAGCTGCTGCTGGCCAAGCCCGGCTATCGCATCGAGCCGCTCGCGGACACACCCGCCGAGCTCGCCGCCGCCTGAGACACGCCGTCCGAGACGCCGAGCACGCCCGCGGCTCGCAACCCCGCGCGCGATAGGGTCTTGGCGCGATGAAGCGCACACTCTTCGAGGACGTTCACCAGGATTTCCGTGCGAGCTTTCGCACGTTCCTCGCGCGCGAGGTGATCGGCGACGAGGGCCGCTACGGCGAGTGGGAGCGCGCCGGGATCGTGCCCAGGGAGGTGTTCGCGCTCGCCGGCCGCGGCGGCTTCCTCGGCATGGCCGTGCCCGAGAGCCACGGCGGCGCCGGCGCCGCGGACTTCCGCCTGAACCTCGTGATCGGCGAAGAGGTCCAGCACGCCGGCGTCGGCAGCTTCGGTTTGGGGATCACGCTTCACAACGACATCTGCCTGCCCTACTTCCTCAGCTACTGCGACGAGCCCCAGCGCGAGCGCTGGCTCGGCGGGATCGCCGGTGGCGAGCTGATCACAGCGCTCGCGATGACCGAGCCGGGGATCGGCTCGGACCTCGCCGCGATGTCCACGAGCGCCAGGCGCGAGGGCGACCACTACGTCGTCAACGGCTCGAAGACATTCATCACCAACGGCATCAACGCCGATCTCGTGATCCTCGCCGTCAAGACCGATCCGTCGGAGCGCCATAGGGGAATCAGCCTGATGATCGTCGAGCGCGGCATGCAGGGCTTCGCGCGCGGGCGCAATCTCGAGAAGCTCGGACAGCATGCCCAGGACACCGCCGAGCTGTCCTTCGACGACGTGCACGTGCCGGTCGAGAACCTGCTCGGCGAGGAGGGCGAGGGCTTTCGCTACCTCGTCGCGAACCTGCCCCAGGAGCGGTTGTCGATCGCCGCCTCCGCCGTCGCCGCCGCCGAGGCCGCGATCGGCTGGACGCTCGAGTACGTGCGCGAGCGCAAGGCGTTCGGCCAGCCGATCGGCTCCTTCCAGAGCTCGCGCTTCACGCTCGCCGAGCTCCACGGCGAAACGCAGGTCGCACGCGCGTTCGTCGACCAGTGCGCGCAGGCGCTGAACACCGGCGAGCTGACCGCCGAGGACGCCGCCACCGCCAAGTGGTGGTGCACCGACCTGCAGGGCCGGGTCCTCGACCGCTGCCTGCAGCTGTTCGGCGGCTACGGCTACATGCTCGAGTACCCGATCGCGCGCGCCTTCGCCGACGCGCGCGTCACCCGCATCTACGGCGGCGCCAACGAGATCATGAAGGAGATCGTCGGGCGCTCGCTCGGGCTGTAGCGGGAAAGCGCGGTCCCAGGGCAGGAGCCCCCGCTCCAATAGAGTCGAACTCGTCGTAACGAGGTGCTCAAGCCCCGGTACCGCTTCCGGAGGGCATGAGCGTCGCGGCGAGCGCCACGAAGTAGTCCAGCGAAGCGGGGTTGGCGAGCGACTCCACGCTCGCCGCCCGCTCCGGCGGGATGCCCATCAGGATGCGCTTCACCGGCACCTCCAGCACCTTGCCCGACAGCGTGCGCGGCACCTGCTCGATCTGGCGGACCTCATTGGGCACATGCCGCGGCGAGCAGTCCTCGCGGATACGCCGCTTGATCTGCGCCGTCAACCGCTCGTCGAGCTCCACCCCGTCGCGAAGCACCACGAACATCACCATCCACAGCTCGCTCTTGGAGTCCTCGTCCGCCCCGGGCCTGGGGATGTCCACGACCAGCGCGTCGAGCACCTCCGGCACCGCGCTCGCCGCACGGTAGATCTCGCTGGTGCCCATACGCACGCCCATGCGGTTGATCGTCGAGTCCGAGCGCCCATAGATGACCGCGCCACCGCGCGGGGTGACGCGCACCCAGTCGCCGTGGCGCCACACGCCCGGGAACATCGAGAAGTAGCTCTCACGCAACAGCGACCCGTCGTCGTCGCCCCACAGGAACAGCGGCATCGAGGGCATCGGCTCGGTGATCACCAGCTCGCCCACCTCATCCACCACGTTGCGCCCGTGCTCGTCCCACGCCTCGACCGCGCACCCCAGCGCACGACACTGGAGCTCGCCCTCATAGACAGGCAGCAGCGGGCAGCCGGCGACGAACGCCGTGCACACGTCCGTGCCGCCGCTCGTCGAGAACAGCCACACGTCGCCCTTCACGTGCTCATACACCCAGCGAAAGCTCTCCGGCGCCATCGGCGAGCCGGTCGCGCCAAGCGCGCGCAGCGCGCTCAGGTCAAAGTCGCGGCCCGGCTCGATCCCCGCCTTCTCGCAGCTCGCCAACAGGCCCGGGCTGACACCCATGCAGGTGATGCCCGCCCGCTCCGCCAGCTCCCACAGCACGTTCAGGTCCGGGTGCGCCGGGCTGCCGTCGTAGAGCACGATCGCTGCGTCGGAGATCAGGCAGCCGACGAGGAAGTTCCACATCATCCAGCCCGTCGTCGTGAACCAGAACATGCGGTCACCCGCGCGCAGGTCGAGGTGCAAGCGCTTCTTCAGCTGCTCGATCAGGATGCCGCCGTGGCCGTGCACGATCGCCTTCGGCAGGCCGGTCGTGCCCGACGAGTACAGCACCCACAGCGGGTGATCGAACGGCACCTGCTCGAAGCGCTGGCCGACCCGGCCGTCCGGGCTGTGTGCCCCCGATCGGTCGGAGCCCTCGCCAAGGGCATGCAGCTGATCCCAGGTGATGACGCTGCGAACGCCTCCCCCGCCGGAGGCGGGCTCATAGAACGCGTCTTTTGCCAGGTAGGGAAGCATCACCGCATGCTCGACCGTCGGCAGCTCCGCGAGGATCCGCTCGACGTTCGCCAAGCGATCGAAGTCCTTGCCGCCGTGGCGGTAGCCGTCGACCGTCAGCAGCAGCTTCGGCTCGATCTGCGCAAAGCGGTCGATCACGCTGCGCGCGCCGAACTCGGGTGCCGCGCTCGACCAGACCGCGCCGATGCTCGCGACCGCCAGCAGCGCGATCAGCGTCTCGGGGATGTTCGGCATGTAGGCGACCACGCGGTCGCCGCGCTGCACGCCGAGCGCGCGCAGGCCGCCAGCCACCGCTGCCACGCGCGCGTCAAGCTCGCCCCATGTAATCTCGTCGAGCTCGCGTAGCTCTGAGCAGTGCAGCACCGCCACCTCATCCGCGCGACCCTCGCCGCGGGCCAGCAGGTTCTCCGCGTAGTTCAGCTCCGCGCCCTCGAACCAGCGCGTGCCCGGCATCTCGTGTCGGTCGAAACGGGGATTCGAGCCAGAGGCGAGTGTCTTCCCGCTTCGGCCCAGCACGCGCTCATATGGCTTTGACGCGCGCACGCCGCAGAACTCCCAGATGCCCGCCCAGAAGTCCTCCAAATGCTCCGTCGACCAGCGCCACAGCTCGTCGTAGTCGGCAAACGCGCGACCGCGACGCTCGCCTGCCCAGTCCATGAAGCGCTGCATCTCGACGGCCTCGAGCTGCTCGGGAGCGGGCTCCCACAAGGGTTGCTGCGGGTCGACGCCAGGCATACGGGTATTCTCGCGGTTTGTGAGCCTGCCGGGGTTGCGCGACGAGTTTCCCGTTCTCAGTGCCCTGGCGTACCTCAACGCCGGCACCGACGGGCCGCTGCCCGTACGCGCGGTCGAGGCTTCGGTGCGGGAGCTGCAACGCGAGCTGGACGACGGGCGCGCGATGGCGCACTTCGAACGCCGCACCGAGCTGAGGACCGAGCTGCGTGGCGCATATGCCCTCGCGCTCAGCGCCGAGGCGGCCGACGTCGCGCTCACGACCTGCACCAGCGAGGGCATGGCGCAGGTGGTCGGCGGCCTCGAGCTCGGCCGTGACGATGAGATCGTGACGAGCGACGAGGAGCACCCAGGACTGCTCGGCGCGCTCGCCGCGGCACGCGAGCTGCGCGGCGTGAACGTGCGCGAAGTCCCGTTCGCCGAGCTGGCAAACGCCGTCGGCCCGCGCACGCGCCTGCTCGCCTGCTCGCACGTCGGCTGGGTCAGCGGCTCGCTCGCGCCCGTCGAGCTCGCCGAGCTCGACGTGCCCGTGCTGCTCGACGGCGCGCAGGGCGTCGGCGCCGTGCCCGTGGACGTGCGTGCGCTCGGCTGCGACGCCTACGCCGGCGCCGGCCAGAAGTGGCTGTGCGGGCCAGACTCCACCGGGATGCTGTGGGTCAGCCCCGAGTTGCGCGAGCGCCTGCGCGTCTCACGGCGCGGCTATGAGAACCTCGCCGAGCCAAACCTCGGGCTCGACGCCGGGCTGCACGAGGACGCGCGACGCTTCGACACGATGTCCCTGAGCGCCGAGACCCTCGCCGGCGCGCTCGCCTCGGTGCAGCTGCTGCAAGACGCCGGCTGGGCTGTTGTGCACGAGCACGCGCGCGCGCTCGCCGCGCGCCTGACGGAGATGCTCGCGGAGATCGGCCGCCCGGCGGCGCCGCGCGGGCCGAGCACGCTCGTCTCCTTCCCCAGTCCCGATCCGCCCGCCGAGCGCACGCTGCTTGCCGAGCACGGCGTGATCGTGCGCAACATCCCCGATCGACCCTGGCTGCGAGCATCGGTCGGCGCGTGGAACGACGAGCGCGATCTGCAGCGGCTCGTGGAGACGCTCGCCGCTTGAGCGCCGCGCGGCCGTACCTTCCTGTGCCCCTCAGGGTGCGCCACGCTGGCCTGCCCGTCGTGATCGTGCTCTCGGCGGTGCTGAACACGCACCGGCTCGCGCAGAACGGGTACGCGAACATCTTCTACTCGGCGGGCGACAAGTCGATGTTGCGCTCGCTGCACAACTTCCTGTTCGTGTCATTCGACCCCGGCGGCCTGGTCACCGTCGACAAGCCGCCGCTGGCGCTGTGGGTGCAGGTTCTCAGCGCCAAGCTGTTCGGCTTCTCGCCGCTCAGCCTGCTGCTGCCCGAGGCGATCGCCGGCGTGCTCGCCGTCGCGCTGCTGTACGTGGTGCTCGCCCGGCGACTCGGCGCAGCCGCCGCGTTCGCCGGCGCGCTGACGCTCGCGGTGTTCCCATCGTTCGTCGCCGTCTCGCGCGACAACGGCGTCGACCCCCTGCTGATCCTGCTGCTGCTGCTCGCCTGCGCGCTCGCGCTGCGCGCCTGCGAAATGGGGCGCTGGCGCACGCTGATCGGCTGCGGCGTGATCGTCGGGCTCGCGTTCAACACGAAGACGCTCGCCGCCTACCTCGTCGTCCCGTCGATCGCGCTCGGCTACATCGTCTGCGCGCCCGGGTCGCTGCTACGGCGCGTCTCCCAGCTGCTCGTCGCCGGGCTCGTGATGCTCGCCGTGTCGTTTGCCTGGATCGCGCTCGTCGAACTCACGCCCGCCTCCAAGCGCCCCTACGTCGGCAGCTCCACGAACAACACCGAGCTCGGCCTGACCTTCGAATACAACGGCCTCGGCCGCGTCGAAGGCCAGGCCGGCGGCCCCAACAGCACCAGCGTGAAGCCCGGCGCCTACGTGCCCGCCGCGCGCCAGCGCGCGATCGACGCCGCTGAGCGCGCCCACCCGACACCACCACCGGCCCCGTCTCAGCCGGTCGCGCTCACGCCCGCGGCCAAGCCCGCCCCCGCGCCGAAGGCCACCGGCAGGGAAAAAGACCCGATCCCCTTTGGGGAAGAACCCAAGCTGCTGCGTCTGTTCGGCAAGGGCCTCGGCGACCAGGCAAGCTGGATGCTGCCGTTCGCGCTGTTCGGGCTGCTCGGGCTGCTCGCCGTCGTCGCGCTCGCGTTGATCGAGCGCAGACGTGGCACGCAGCCACAGTCGGCTCCAACCACAGACGCGGCTCCGGCCACAGACGCGGCTCCCACCGGGCCGCGACGGCCACCGCCGCCGAAGCCAACGCTCGCGGCAGCGCTCGCGCGCAGCCGCCGTGACCCGCGCCTGGCGACCGCGCTGGTGCTCGGCGGCTGGTTCATCGTCGAGGCGGCGGTTCTGAGCCTGTCGAAGGGAATCGTCCATCCCTACTACGTCTCGGCGCTCGCGCCCGGCACCGGCGCGATGGCTGGAGCGGGCGTCGCCGCGTTCGTCGAGCTTGCGCACGGGCGCCTGTCACAGCGGGTCGTCGGCCTCGTGCTGACGGCCAGCGCGCTGGCCACGACCGTGCTCGTAGAGGTTGTGCTGATGCACCGCGAGCACTACATGACCTCGTTCGTGCCGGTGCTCGCGATCGGCACGGCCGTGGGCTTCGTGGCGCTCCTCGTCCTGCGCCGGCTGGCCGCGCCGGCGCTCGCGCTCGCGTTCGCGCTGGTGCTCGTGGTGCCGACCGCATACGCCAGCACGACCTGGCTCGCGCCGGTCGAGGGCACGTTCGCAGCGGCCGGCCCAAAAGCGTTCGCAGGCACCGGCGGCTACGGCGTCAACGAACACGACCTAGCGATCGACCGCGCGCTGCTCGACTACGTCAGCACCCACGACCCAGGCTCGCGTTGGGCCCTGCTGACGGTCGCCTCGGACACCGGCTCGCCGCTGATGCTCCTCGGGCTGGACGTCGGCGCGCTCGGCGGCTACAGCGGCACCGACCCCGCCGTCGACGGCGCTCAGCTTGCACACATGGTCGCCACGCACGACGCGCGCTACGTGCTGCTCGGCGGCGAGTACTCGCTGCGCGGCGGCAACCGTGCCACACAGGCGGTGCTGCACGCCTGCAGGGAGATCCCGCCGTCGGTGTGGAAGAGCCCCGTCGGCTACCCCTACGGGCTCGTGCTGTTCGACTGCGCCGGCGACGAGCAGGCATTGGCCGCCGCGGGCTAGAGCAGCGCCGATGCTCAGCTTCGCCTGCCCGGTATGCGCTCGTCTGGTGACGTTCGAGAGTACCTACTGCCTGAACTGCGGCAGCGAGCTAGGCTACAAGCCCGCCGCCCGGACGATCGCCGCGGTCACCGCGAGCAGCGCCGCGCCGGCGCTGCGCTGCGCCAACGCGCAGCTAGCCGCCTGCAACTGGCTGGTGGATCGCGACGGCGAGCTGTGCGCGAGCTGCCTGCTGACGCGCACGCGCCCCAACGACGCCGACGCGGACGGCCTCGGCGGCTTCGCCACAGCCGAGGCGGCCAAGCGCAGGCTGCTGTTCGAGCTGGCAGACCTGAAGCTGCCGATCACAGGCTGGCTCGAGCAGCCGGGCGGCCTCGCCTTCGAGCTGCTCTCCAGCAGCCACACGCCCGTCACCACCGGCCACGCGGACGGCGTGATCACGCTCGACCTCGACGAGACCGATCCGGCGCACCGCGAGCGCATGCGCATGCGCCTCGGCGAGCCCTACCGGACCGTGCTCGGACATTTGCGCCACGAGATCGGCCACTACTACCAGCCGATCCTGCTCGGCTCGGGAACCCCCGCCGAGCTGCGCTGCCGCGAGCTCTTCAAAGACGAGCGCGACGACTACCAAGAGGCGATCGATCGCTACTACGAGCAGGGCGCGCCCGACGCCTGGGAGCAGCACTACGTGAGCGCCTACGCCACGATGCACCCGTGGGAGGACTGGGCCGAGACCTTCGCCCACTACCTGCACATCCGCGACACCGTGCAGACCGCCGCAGCCTACGGCGTGCGCGTCGAAGGCCCTGCGATCGCGACCGCCGACGCACAGCCGCTGCACTCCAGGCCGGCAGGGCAGCCCGAGGACATGCACAGCGTGCTCGAAGCCTGGATCCCCCCTCACCTACGCGCTCAACGCGATCAGCCGCAGCATGGGCGCGCGCGACCTCTACCCGTTCGTGCTCACCGCGGACATCGAAGCCAAGCTCGCGTTCATCGACGAGCTGGTCCGCGCCCAGCAAGCCTGACGGACCGTCAGGCAGCCACCGAGAGCCCACGGTGGAAGGCGCGGGCGAACAGCTCGCGCTCGCGCCCGGCGGCCCAACGCGGTACGGCCGACTCGCCGTCGGCGATCAGCCTGAGCTCGACCTCGCCGTCGCGCAACTCGAGCCGGGTCGAGCGCACCAGCTGGTCGCGCGAGCGCTCGAGATCCTCGGCCAGGCGCAGCAGCGTCGCGCAGCGATTCAGGAGCTCGAGGTCGCCCTCGCCGAACAGCGCTGCCACCGGCCCCGCCACCGGCATGCCCTTGCGGTGATAGCGGGCGGCCTGGGCGATGATCGCGGTCTCGACCGGCGCGAAGCCTGGCAGCCCGCCGTTAAGGATCAGATAGCGGGAGTGCTTATGGTGGTCGTCGTAGTCGATCGACATGCCGATGTCGTGCAGCATGCATGCCGCCCACAGCAGCTCGCGCTCGCGCGCGTCGCCCGCGTGCAGGCCGAGTCGCGCGAGCTCGTCGAACATGCCGAGCGCGAGCGCCGCCACATGCTCGGTGTGCTCGCTGTCGACCCGGTACTGGGCCGCCATGTTCAGCACGCTCGCGCGACGGACGTCCGCGAACAGCGGCTGCGGCTGAGCAGCGAGGAAGCGCTCGAAGAAGACCCCCTCGCGCAGCCCCGCCTCGGTCGTCTCCAGCGCGTCGAAGCCGCCGGCCAGCAGCACCGCCTGGACGACGACCGCGCCCGCGAGGATCAGGTCCGCGCGCGCGGGCTTGATGCCGGGGACGCTCGCGCGCTCCGCGGCCGGCAGCGCTGCGAGGCGCTGCACGAGCTGATCGAGCGCGTCGCGCTCGATCACCATTCCCTGGACGCCGTTGGAGGGCAGGCCGGCGGCGCGCTGGGCGGCGGCGGCGAGATTGCGCACCGTCCCACCGATGCCGACGAGGCGCCCGCTGCCGCCCTCAACCGCGGCCGCTGCCAGCCATGGCGCCGTCGCGAGCTCCACCGCCAGGTGCTCGCGTAGCTCCTCGAGCTGCTTGCGCTTGGCAGGGCCGTTCGGCGGCAGGAAGCGCTCGCTCATGCGCACCGTCCCCAGCTGCCAGGAGGCCGAGTCGGCGATCAGGCGGTCCTCGACGCGCACGAGCTGCATCGAGCCGCCGCCGAGATCGAGCACGCAGCCGCTCTCGATTGTCGTCGAGTTGACGGCCGCCAGGTAGCCGTAACGGGCCTCCTGCTCGCGGCTGAGCACACGGATCGGCAGTCCCAGGCATGCGCGCGCGCGCTCGAGGAAGCCCGCCGCGTTCTCAGCGTCGCGGATCGCGCTCGTGGCGACAGCGTCGACCGACCTCTCGCCGAGCCCCGACGCGCGACAGAAGTGCGAGAACACGTCGAGTGTCGCCAGCGCCCGTTGCATCGGCTCCTCCCCCAGCCTGCCTGTCGCCATCAGCCCTTCGCCGATGCGCACCGGCTCGTAGATCTCGTCGGTGCGCCGCCACCAGCCCGAGCCGGCCATGAATACCACGAGCCGGAAGGAGTTCGATCCCAGATCGATGACCGCGAGACGCTCGTTCGGCTGCATCCGGTGAGCGTATTCACCGCGCCGGAGGGCGTCAGCTGCAGCGTGTCAGCGGAGCGTGTCAGCGCCGGCGCGCCGCGAATCGCGCATCGCGCGCGCGGCGCTGCCCAGCGCGTGCTCGGCGTCGTCGACGCGATCGTCCACGAGCGTGAAGCCGATGCTGGCAGACGGGTGCAGCACGTCGCTCTCCGACGTCGATCGTGCAGCCGGCGATCACGCGCTCGAGGCCCTCGGCCACGACCGCGAGCCCCTCCTCATCGATGTGCGGCAGCAGCACCGCGAACTGGTCGGCGCCGAGGCGCGCGACGAGGTCGGTCTCCCTGAGCCGGCGTGTGAGCGCCCTGGCGACCGCCTCGAGCGCTTCGTCGCCCGCTCGCTCGCCGTGATGCGTCGTTGACCGCACGGAAAGCGTCGAGGTCGATCACCATCAGACCGGCGACCTCGCCGTAGCGACGGCAGCGAGCGACCTGCAGTTTGAGGTCGTGGCCGAACAGCCTGCGGTTGCGCAGCCCGGTGAGCGGGTCGTGGTCGGCCAGGCCGCGCATGTTCTCCTCCAAGCGCCTGCGCTCGGAGACGTCCTGGATCTGGACGACGTAGTTCAGCGGCTCGCCGTCGCGCTCGCGCACCAGCGACATCGAGATGATCGCCGAGACCGTCTCTCCGGCGGCGTCGATGCAGCGCTTCTCGACCCGGAACGCAGGGATCTCGCCGGCGAGCAAGCGCCGGCGCTGCTCGCTGTCGTTGCCGAGGTCGTCAGGGTGCACGATCCCGTCGAAGCGCTTGCCGATCAGCTCCTCGGCCGTGTAGCCGACGACGTCGCACAGCGCGCGGTTGACGAGCAGCCAGTGGCCGTCCTGATCGAGCAGCCCGGTCCCGATCGGCGCGCGTTCGCAGCGCTCGAGATGCTCCTCGAAGCTGCTCTCCGGGCGCGGCGCGAGCAGCTCAGCCTGCCTGCGCGCGGTGATGTCGAGCACGACCGCGATCCCGCCGAGTACCTCGCCGGAGCGCTCAGAGCCGGCGCTCGGCGCGACGCAGCGGCCCCACATCGACCATCAGGCAGTGCCGCTGACCCGCCGTCCAGATCTCGCGCGTGCGGGTCTCGCCCTCGAGCGCCGAACGCAGCAGCGGCTCGATCGTGCGCCACAGGTCTGCGGGCAGCGCATCTCGCGACCGGGCGACCCCTGCCGACGCTTCTGGCTCGCCGAGACGCTCGAGCGCTTGGCCCGCGGCGCGTACGAACCGCAGCTCGGAGTCGAACACCAGCACGAGCGCCTCGGGCAGCTCGGACAGCGCGGCCTCGGCCGCCCGATCGGCGCCCGCCCACAGCGGGTCCGTCCTCGGCTCCGGCGCGAATGACACTGACACAACGGGTGCATCGGCAGAGCTTCGCCGTTACTTGACGGTCTGTCCAGAGGAGCCGACGGCATCGCAGTTGCCGCCAAACTCGTTGACGCCGACGTAGTCGGTCGCGCCACGGGTCGGGGAGCGATCGCTCCCCGACCAGCTAGACCCCGGCTGCCCCGCAGCCTTCCCGGCAGCTGCCCGGCAACTGGCCCAGCAACGTTCCTGGGGCTTACTTGACGATGCGGAAGATCCGCTCCATGCCCAGGCGCGTGTGGTCGCGTCCGTCCTGGGTGTTCATGAAGCACGCTTGCACGTACCAGCCGGGCTTCGCCGTGATCGTCTCCTGCTGGAAGGCTTCGTGCGAGACGGGTCCGGCGAGCGTGAACGGCGCGCCGCTGACGAGCTTTTCCAGCCCCTTTTCCTTGCCGGTCAGCAGATCCTCGTCGATCTGCTTGGCGGCCTTCGCGCTCTTGGCGGGAAACGCGACGTCCATGTGCACGAGGAAGCCTTCGTTTTCGAAGCGCACGAGCTCGCCGTCGTGCAGCGTGGTCGGCCCCTTGAAGCCGAACTCGATCGAGCGGATCGTGGCCTGCGCCGTCGGCAGCGTGGCCGGCGAGGCCGCTGCTGTCACGACGAAGGGCGCTTTCAGCTTCGGCCCGTGTTCTCCCGTGCCGCCCAGCGCAACGTACTGGCCGGGCTCGAGGATCGTCTGCGCTTCGCTTGTCTGGCCGGGGTTCACTTCGGCGTCGAACACGATCGAGCCGTACTTGCTCGCCAGGTTCGGTTCCTTGCCGGCTCCCGCCTTGAGCGCGGCTTCGACTTCCGCGACGGTGTAACCGGGCTTCAACTGGAACAGGATCGTCGCGCCTTCCTTGACACCAGCGTCAGTCGAGACGACGTTCACCGCGCCCGACTGGATCGTGCCGCCGACCGTGATCGCCGATGCGCTGAGCGACAGCGTGAGCGTCGGCAGCGTCGCGGCCTGGGCCGTCCCGGTGGCGAGGAGGCCGACCGGCGCGGCCAGCGTCGCAGCGATGGCGAGCGTAGCTCGCAACTTGTACATGTTCACTTTGGCTTCTCTCCTGGCTGGTTGGCGAAGGCTCGCGTTGCTGGTTGGTGAGGGCTCGCAGCCGTCGGCGAGCAGCCGCGGCTGACCCGAGCCGCGCGAGCCTAGGATCTGCCGGCGCGAACATCAATACGCAATTACACGTAAAGTCGGCTCAGAGATTACGATTGCGCGTCATGATCGAGAGGCTTTCGGCATCACGCCTGCGCCGCGTCCTGCGGGTGACCGCGCGCGCCGCCGAGTTTCGCGATCTCTCCGAGTTTCGCAGCGGCTCGATCGCGCTCGCGCGCGAGCTCGTCCCGTGCGAGAGCGCTTCCTACAACGAGCTTAGACCGGGAGCACCGGCGATCGTGATCGCCGATCCCGCCGCCTGGTTGACGCTCGAGAGTGTGGAGGTATTCGGTCGGCTCGCCGGAGAGAACCCCCTGATAAGACACTACCTGCACACAGGTGACGGCCAGCCGATGCGCTTCTCCGACTGCATCTCGCAGCGGCGCCTGCACGGCCTCGCGCTCTACGACGAGCTTTATCGGGAGCGCGGCGTGGAGCATCAGATCGCGTTCGTGCTGCCCTCGCCCCCCGGCGAGATCGTAGGTATCGCCTTGAACAGGCAACGCCCTGACTTCACCGGTGAAGAGGCGGCGATGCTGGATCTGATAAGGGCGCCGCTACGGGCCTGCTACGCGCGACTGCTCGAACGCGAGCAGCTCCTTGACAGGCTCTCCGCCTACGAAAGCGGCGAGGAGCTGTTTGCGCACGGCGCCGCGCACGGGCTCTCACAGCGCCAGCTCGAGATCCTGCGCGGCGTCCGCCGCGGCGCCTCCAACGCCGAGATCGCGCTGAGCCTCGGCATCAGCAGACGTACCGTAGAGAAGCACCTGCAGAACGCCTACGCCCTGCTGGAGGTGACCAACAGGACGCAGGCGATCGCGCGGATGCACGCGGCGGTTCAGCCCGTGAACGGGTGGTAGCCGGACTGATCGGTCAGGCGCGCATAGGCGTCGGGGCGTCGGGTGGCGAGGAACGGGAACAGCTCGAGCCAGTCGTGGCGCTGGTCGAGGTCGAGATCGGCCACCAGCACGGCGGGCTCATCGCGCGGCGCCTGTACGAGCTTGCGACCGTAGGGATCGCAGATGAACGAGGAGCCATAGAAGCGCAGCGGCGGCTCCTCGCCGATGCGGTTGACCGCGACCATGAACACACCACTCGCGATCGCGTTGCCGACGATCACCTTCTCCCACAGCGGCTGCGTGTCGAAGTCCGGGTGATCGGGCTCGGAGCCGATCGCGGTCGGGTATACGAGCACGTCAGCGCCCTCCAGGCTGTAGGCGCGGGACACCTCAGGGAACCACTGATCCCAGCAGGTCGGCAGTCCGAGCCGCGCTTCCCCCAGCTCGAGCAGCGGGAACGGCTCGGCGTCGCCCGGCCCCGGCCGGAAGTAGCGGTCCTCGTGGTAGCCGGCGGTCACCGGGATGTGCAGCTTGCGGGTGCGCGCCGCAAGCTCGCCGTCAGGTCGCACGACGATCGCGGTGTTGAAGCCGAGCCCGTCCTCGCCGCCGGCGCGCTCGTACAGGGATGCGTGGACATGCACGCCGGTCTCGCGCGCCATGCGCGCGGCGAAGCGATGGGTGGGACCGCCGGGCAGATCCTCGGGCTGCACCCCGGCCGCCTGTGGTCCGGCCGGGTCGGCGGCGAAGTAGCGGCTGAGCGTCAGCTCCTGCAGGCACACAAGCTCTGCGCCCGCGGCGGCTGCGAGCCTGATAGCACGCTCGAGCGCTGCTTCGTGCGCGTCGCGATCAGGATGCCAGCACTCCTGCACAGCAGCGATCCGGAACGGCGCTCGGCGCGGCGGGCGCGTGCGCGCCGGCGAGCCCGGTAGCGGCGGCGCAGCGATCAGGCTGATCTGATCCATCACCGATGACTTTAGGCTGTCGCTGATGAGCGCCACCCTTGCCTCCACGCCCGCCGGCGACCGCTACCGCATGCCCGGCGAGTTCGAGGCGCACGCGGGCTGCTGGATCGCGTGGCCTGAGCGACCGGACAACTGGCGGCTCGGCGCCAAGCCGGCACAGAGGGCCTACGCGGCCGTGGCCGAGGCGATCAATGCCTGCGAGCCGGTGACCGTTGCGGTCTCCGACACCCAGTTCGAGCACTGCCGCTCCGTGCTCTCGCCGTCGATCCGTGTGCTCGAGCTGTCCACCGACGACGCGTGGATCCGCGATACGGGCCCCACGTTCGTCGTCGACGGCAACGGCGGGCGACGAGGGGTCGACTGGCGCTTCAATGCCTGGGGCGGGCTCGACGGCGGCCTGTACTTCCCGTGGGATCGCGACGAGCGGGTCGCCCGCAAGGTACTCGAGGTGGAAGGCGCCGATCGCTACCGTGCACCGGTCGTGCTCGAGGGCGGCTCGATTCACGTCGACGGCGAGGGCACGGTGCTCACGACCGAAGAGTGCCTACTGAATCCCAACCGCAACCCGAGCCTCTCCCGCGAGCAGATCGAGCAGGCGCTGTTCGACTATCTCGGCGCCGAGCAGGTGATCTGGCTGGGACAGGGCGTGTACAACGACGAGACCGATGGACACGTCGACAACCTGGCGTGCTTCGCGCGGCCGGGTGTGGTGCTGCTGAGTTACTCCGAGGACGAGTCCGACCCGCAGCACGCGATCTCGCGCGACGCGCACGAGCGCCTGCAGTCCGCGACCGACGCGCGCGGCCGCGCGCTGGAGGTGATCCACCTGCCCTCGCCGGGGCCGATCACGATCAGCGCGGAGGAGGCCGGCGGCGTCGATGCCGTCGCGGGCAGCCTGCCACGGCGCGCCGGTGATCGCATGGCGGCGTCGTACGTGAATTTCTACATCGCCACCGACCGGATCGTCTTCCCGCTGGTGGACGAGCGCTTCGACGAGACTGCCGCGGAGGTGTTGCACGCGTGCTTCCCGGAGCGCGAGATCGTGGGCGTGCCCGCGCGCGAGATCCTGCTCGGGGGCGGCAACATCCACTGCATCACCCAGCAGGTTCCGGCGGTCAGCTGAGATCCGGTGCGGCTATAGCCGCGCGGGTTTGCGTCACGGTGCGAATCCAGCTCCTCCCTCTCCAATACCCGCTCTGCCGCGCGAGAAACGCTTGGAGCTCGGAGAGCGCGCTCGTGACGCTCGGGCGCCGGCACGCCGCGGCGCCGTGACCGACTCAGGCTGGGAAACGCACCTCTACACGCAGCCCACCCTCTGGCTGTGGCTGCGTGTCGATGCTCGCGCCGTGAGCAACCGCGATCGCCTCGACGATCGACAGGCCGAGGCCATGACCGCCGCCGTGCCCGGTGCGTTCGCTGCCTAGCCTCTGGAACGGCCGCCGCAGCCGCTCGAGCTCCTCGGCTGCGATCACAGGCCCGCTGTTGGCGACCGCGACCAGCGCCCCAGTGCCCTCGGGCGCAGTCGTGACCGTGATCCAGCCGTTGGCTGCGTTGTGGTGAACGGCGTTGTCGATCAGGTTCGCGACGAGCCGCTCGATCAGACGCGAATCGCCAACGATGTGCGCGCTCTCGAGCTGGGAGTCCAGGCGCAGACCGCGACGGTCGATCTCCTCACGGCGATCGAGCAGGACCTCGGACACGATCCGCTCGAGCGCAACCGGCTCGCGGCGCTCGAGCCCGCGCTCGCCACGCGCGAGCATCAGCAGCGCGTCGATCATCCGCTCCTGCTGCACGCCGATCGCGAGCACCCGCTCGCAGGCGGCGCGCAGCGAGGATATGTTGGCGGCGGGGTCGGCGAGCGTCACCTTGAGGATCGCACGCTCCAGGGTCAGCGGCGTGCGCAACTCGTGCGAGGCGTTGGCGACGAACTGCCGTTGAGACTCGAACGAGGACTCCAGGCGCTCGAGCAGACCGTCGAAGGTGTCCCCCAGCTCGCGCAGCTCGTCGTTGGGACCGTCGAGCGCGAGGCGCTCGTGCAAGCTCGAGGCGGAGAGCTCGCGGGCCGCTGTCGTGATCACCTGCAGCGGGCGCAGCACGCGCCCGGCGAGCAGCCATCCGAGCGCCATCGACGCGACCACCATGATCGCCAGGGCGATGAGCGACCAGATCAACAGCCGATGCAGGTCGCTGTTGCTGACATTCACCGCCACCGCCCCCAATTCGCCTGCGCGTCGGGTTGCGAGACTTTCGGGCGTCGCCGAAAGCGTCGCTTCCGGCGGCGATTCGTGGCTGCCACGCCTTTCCACGAGCCTCGTCACGACACGCGGTGCGGCGAGCACATCACGGTGCGAGGAGTAGCGCACCGAGAAGAAGATGAGCGCGAGCAGCAGCGTTCCCAAGATCATGAAGACGCCGCCATAGAGGACCGCGAGACGCAGGCGGATCGTGTAGCGCGGGAGGCGCGGCCGGCGCCCAGCGAGACCTCGCCGACGCGATCGCCGCTCGCCGGCGCTCGCATGGAGCGTGTCGGACGCGCTCACTACGACTCAGATCCGGTAGCCGCCGCGGGGCACGGTCTCGATCAGCGGCGGCTCGCCGAGCTTCGCGCGCAGACGCCTGATCGTCACCTTGACGGTGGTGGTGAACGGGTCGGCGTTCTCGTCCCACACCCGCGCCAGAAGCTCCTCGGCCGAGACGATCCGCCCCTGGGCGCCGAGCAGATACTCGAGCACCGCGAACTCCTTCGGGCTGAGCGCCAGGCGCTGCCCGTTACGGCTGGCGAGGCGGGTGGCCGGCTCGACGCGCAGGTCGCCGTGTGCGAGCGCCGGCGGCTGTGGAGCGCCCGTGCGCCGGCCGAGCGCCCGCACCCTGGCCACCAGCTCTGCGAATGCGAACGGCTTCGGCAGGTAGTCGTCGGCTCCAAGGCTGAGACCGTCGACGCGATCTTCGATCGAGCCGGCGGCCGTCAGCATCAAGATCCGGCCGTCGCGACCCTCAGCCACGAGCGAGCGGCAGATCTCATCGCCATGCACGCCGGGCAGGTCACGGTCGAGCACGAGCACGTCATAGTCGGTGAGCGCCAGGTGGGCGAGCGCATCGTGCCCGTCGAGCACGACGTCGACGGCCATGCCCTCACGGCGCAGGCCTGTGGCGACCGTCTCAGCCAGCTCAGCGTGGTCCTCCACCAGTAGCACTCGCATAGGACCACGCAGCGTGGCGCATTTCTAGTTACAACGCGGTTACAGTGGCAGTCACCGTGGTGTAACCAGCCGTCTCGTACAAACCCCTCGCATGCAGTGTCCAGCCAGCGCGAGGAGACGACGAGATGAGGGCGATACGACTGATTGCGGGGCTTGCGGCGCTTGCGCTGCTTGCCGCGGGGTGTGGGGGCACCTCCAAAAGCCCGGGCGTGGCGCACCTCGGGTCGAGCACGACGTCGAGCACTGCTTCGACTGGTTCCGCGGCCGGGTCGAGCGGCGGCGGGTCGGCGAGCTCGGCGTCGCCCGACAGCCAGGCTGTGGCGTACTCGGCGTGTATGCGCACGCACGGGGTGCCGAACTTCCCCGATCCGAAGATCTCCACCAACGGCAACGAAGTGAGGGTGGCAGTCAGGGTCACGCCGGGTATAACCGGCAATCCCCAGTTCAAGTCGGCGCAGCAAGCCTGCGCCAAGCTGCTGCCCGGCGGCGGTCCGGGAGAAGGCTCGAATCACGAGATCAGCCCGCAGGAACAGTCGCAGTATCTGAAGGCCGCGGCATGCATCCGCACGCATGGCATTCCGAACTTCCCGGACCCGACGTTCTCCGGCGGCGGCGTTCACGTCTCCCAGAAGGGGATCAACCTGCGCTCGCCACAGGCTCGCGCGGCCGAGGAAGCCTGCCGGTCGCTGATCCCCGGCGGCCTGCACGGAAATCACTGATGCGAGTGGCGATCGCAAAGGGGCTGGGCTATCGTGATTGCCACATCCGCCTGGGCCGGCGGATTCGCGGCCGCGAGCTTGATCGGCGCCGTCGCAGGTCTGCTGTCGGCGACATGCGTAGCGCGGCTGGCTCCGGCCGAGGCGCTCAGGCCGGCGTGAGAGCTATGGCTGTTGTGTACTTGAGCGTCCACCATTCGAAGGCTTCCGATGAGCTCCTACCGGCGCGTTCTGCGCCACCAAGACTTTCGCTATCTGTTCCTGGGCCAGGCTGCCAGCACGATCGGCGACCGCGCTGTGGTCGTCGCGATCGCGCTGTACGTGACGCAGACAACCGGCTCGGCAACGGACCTGGGGCTCGTGCTCGGCGGCCAGACGCTGCCGTTCGTGGCGCTGCTGCTGTTCGGTGGTGTGTGGGCCGACCGGCTGCCACGCCACCGGATCATGATCGCCACCGATCTGACACGGGCGGGGCTGCACGCGCTGCTCGCGGCGCTGATCCTGAGCGGATCCGTGCCGATCTGGGCGCTCGTCGCGATCGAGGCGTGCTTTGGGGCAGCGCAGGCGTTCTTCCAGCCCGCCTACAGCGGGCTGCTCCCACAGACGGTCCCCGAGCCGCTGATCCAGGAGGCGAGGGCGCTCACCGAATCGATGGCGAACCTCGCGTTCCTGCTCGGCCCGGCGCTCGCCACCGCGCTGGTGCTGGGCGTCGGGGCAGGCGAGACGTTCGCGTTCGATGCGGCAACCTTCCTGCTTAGCGCGGCGTTGCTGGTGCGCGTGCGTCCCCGCCCGCGCGGCGCCTCGACGCCGCCGGCACCGGTGCTGGTCGAGCTGCGCGAGGGCTGGTCGGAGGTGCGCTCGCGCCCGTGGGTGTGGGCCACGATCACCGCTTTCACCGGCACCGTGCTGTGTGTGTTCGCGCTGTGGTACTCGCTCGCGCCCGGGATCGCGCGCGCGCTGTATGGAGGCGTCGGCGTGTTCGGCGTGCTCGAGAGCATCGCTGGCCTCGGCGCGGTGGCAGGCGCGCTCGTGGGCCTGCGCTGGCGCCCGGCGCACCCGCTGCGCACCGGCCTGCTGCTTGTCCTCGGCTGGCCGCTGCTGAGCTTCGCGTTCGCGCTGGACGCGCCGCTGGCAGTCGTCGTGATGTTCGCGCTGGCGACCGGCTTCGGCTTCTCGTTGTTCCTAATCTGGTGGGAGACGGCGCTCGCGCAGCACATCCCCGCGCACGCGCTCTCGCGCGTCAGCGCCTATGACTGGATGGGCTCGCTCGCGCTGCTGCCACTCGGCTACTTCGTCGCCGGGCCGTTGGCGGCTGCGCTCGGAGCGCGCACGGTGCTCGGCGTCGGCAGCGTCATCGGCGCCGCGCTGCTGTTGGCGGCGCAACTGCCCCGCTCGACGCGGACGCTACGCTCGAGCGCCGAGGGCCGACCAAGCGCCCGAGGGTCTGCGAGTCGTGGACTTCTCGAGGGTGCTGGCGGGGCCGTTGGCGACGATCGTGCTCGTCATCATTAATTTGATCTCGGGGTCGCGGACGGCAGAGACTTCGGCAGTCGCAAGACGAACACGGCCCCCCCACCGTTAGCGTCCTCTGCGCTGATCGTGCCGTGATGCGCGTTGATCAACTCGCGCGCGATCGCGAGGCCGAGCCCGGCCCCGGCCTTGCCGCGCTCGCGCCCGCCCTCGGCGCGCCAGAAACGGTCGAACAGGCGCTCGCCCGAGCCGGCCGGCAGTCCCGGCCCACGGTCGCGCACGCTGACGGTGACGCTGTCGGCGTCGTCCCTCACCGACACCTCGATCGCGCTCGCATCGGGGGTGTGCACGAGCGCGTTGCGCATCAGGTTGGCGAGCATCTGGTGCAGCTGATGAGCGTCGCCCCACACGAGCGCGGACTCGGGCGCGTCGAGCGTGATCGACCGCTGCGGAGCGCTCGCGCGAGCGTCGGCGACGACGTCTCCCGCCAGCGTCGCGAGATCGACCCGCGCTCGGCGGAGCTCCGGTTCCTCGTCGAGACGCGCAAGCGTCAACAGATCCTCGACCAGCACGCCCATGCGCTTGGACTCATCCTCGATGCGGCGCATCGCCGTGTGCCTGTCCGCGTCGGTGACCATCGCGCCCATCCGAAACAGCTCGGCGTAGCCGCGGATCGAGGCCAGCGGCGTGCGCAGCTCGTGCGAAGCGTCGGCGAGGAACTGACGCAGGCGATCCGCGCTGGCCTCGCGTTCGGCGAACGCCTGCTCGAGGCGATCGAGCATCGCGTTCAGCGCGAGCCCGAGGCGCCCAACCTCCGTGCTCGTGCTCGCCGGGCTCACCCGGCGGGAAAGCTCGCCGCCGGCGATCGCGCCGGCGGTGACCTCCATGCGATCGAGCGGGCGCAACCCGAGGCGCACGACGAACGACGCCGTGATCGCAAGCGCGATCAGCACGCCGACGATCACGAGCGCCTCGACGAGCAGCAGGTGGCTGAGGGTTTCGTCGACTTCGCGCAGCAAGGCGCTGCGCCGCGAACGGCTAGGCCGAGCATCCCCCAGGTGTTTTGGGCGTGTCGATGACGACGCGGCCGAGCCCGATCACCTCCATCTCGGTCTGCGGAGCGCACACGGAGATCGCCTCGGACTCGTTGTGCAGCGTGCGCCGCAGCACAACGAACGCCACGGCGCCGAGCAGCGCTGGTACCCACAGCGCGATCGCGCGGTACGCGAGCACCGCCGAGGCGGCGGAGGTGATCGGCACGCCGTAAAGGACGAACGTCCCGACCAGTCCGGCGTCGATGCCGCCGATGCCGCCCGGTACGGGGATCAGGCCGCCCAGCTCTCCGATCAGGTAGGCGATCCACACGATCGCAAGCGGCGGCGAGTGCCCGAACGCGTGGAACGTCGCCCACAGGACCATCAGGTCGAACACGAGGTAGGCGACGAGCCCTGCGATCAGCCATGCGTTGGCCTCGCGCAGGAGCGCGACCGCCCCGCTGACGCCGTCAGCGACGGCAACGAGCGCCTTCAGCAGCACCCTGGAGCGCCGCGAGCCCACTGCTGCTTCGCTTTGCGCAAGGCGCGCGTGCAGGCGGGCAGCGGCGCGTCCGACGAGCAACGCGGCGGCGATCGACAGCGCTGCGATCGCGGCGGGAGCCAGCGTCAGCAGCAGGTTCGTCTCGCCGGGAAGCGCCTGCACGGCGAGGCCGATGCCGACGATGATCACGCCCACCACGTTGGGCACGCTCGTCAGCAGGAAGAACGCGACCGTGCGCTTGGCGATCTCCTCGGCGGGCATGCCGCCGCGTTTCAGGGCCCATGCGCCGAGCGCCAATCCTCCTGCCCCACCGGTCGGGAACACGGCGTTGGCGCCGAGCTCGGACATGCCGACCTGATAGCTGACACGCCAGCTCATGCGCCGGCAGAAGACCATGCGAAAGACGGCCACATACCCGAGGCCGGAGAGCACCTTCAGCCCCACGCCGAGCGCCAGCCAGCCCGGTTTTGCGTGCGACAGGCGCGTGCGCAGGCCGTCGAGCCCCGGCAGCAGCGTCACGACCGCGACGACCGTGAGGATCAGGGCGGCGAGCAGCAGCAGCCTCGTACGCAGCCTTCGCCGGCTCAGCTCCTCGGGTACATCGAGGTCATCGCCGGCGACACTCGCTCGCTCCTGCTGATCGACGTCCACGCCTCATAGTGGCATCGGCGAGGCCGAGATCCCGTCGCGCGCCTGCTGGCGCAGCCGTGCTTCGTCGCGCCGGCGCTCGGTGACGTCCTCCAAGAGCGCAACGACGCCCCGGCGACGACCGCGCTCGTCATAGACAGGGCTGGCGAGCATGCTGAGCAGCAGATCGCACCCGCGGACATGGACGAGCACGTCGACGCCGCGCACCGCTTCCCCCTCCAGCGCGCGCACGAACGGCAGATCCTCTCGCACCAGCGGGATGCCGGACGGCGTCCGTGGCCGCAGGGCCGCGATCCGCTCCCGTGGATCGCCGGCGAGCGGGCATTCCGCGCCGAGCAGCTCGCTCGCGCGGCGGCTCGCGTGCGTGAGCCGGCCGTCGCCGGCCCAGGCGACGATCGCCACACCGGCGTTCTCGAGCAACGCCTCGAGCAGGCACTGGTCCTCACGCAGACGCTGGCGGGCTCGCCGGCGAGCGCGTCCGGGAAGCGCGAATCGCATGCTTGAAGCGTCGGTTGCCGACGGGCGGCGGTCAATACCGCACACGGGGGATTTCAGCGAAGCTAGGGGCGCGAGCCTTGTGGCTACCCCAGGACGCGGGAGCCGTGCACGGTTTGATCGGTGCACAGGACGATCGCCACGAGTTGCGCACGGGTGTGCGCGCCAAGCCTCGACATCGCGTTGCGCACATGCGTGCGGACCGTCTCGGGCGAGATGTGCAGCTCCTCGGCGATCTGCGCCGTCTCGCGCCCGAGCGCGATCAGCGTCACGACTTCCCGCTCGCGCTCCGTCAACGGGAGCTCGCCGGCGAGCGCCGCGGACGGCGAGCATGTGGGATCGTCGCCGACCGCCACGTAGATAGCCAGCCGGCGCCCGCCCACGACTGCGATCCGAGCGGCGAAGTCGATCTGCACCTCGGACCCATCGGCCCTGACGAGCGCGCGTGTGCCCGAGTACTCGCCGGTCTTCAAGAACTGCTCCCACTCGCGCGTCGCCAGGTCTCGCTCTGCGGGCCGGATGCTGTCGACGATCGACATGCCGACCAGCTGATCGCGCCCGCCACCGAAGAGCTCCAGCGCGGCATCGTTGACCTCGACGATCCGCCGCGCGTCATCGAGCAGGATGATCGGGTTGGACGATCGCTCGAACACCAGCCAGAACAGCCGCTCCCAGCCCGCCCCCTCGTCAGGTGAATGCATCACGGCGAACGCTACACCTGACGCGGGCTCTGCGGACTTGGCTGCTGGGCTACGCGGGCACGCCGGAGAATCGTTGGTGAACGAATCTCACCACCATCGCGCCCTCTCCCACAGCCGTGGCACAGCGCTTGACCGAGCCCGAGCGCACATCGCCGGCGGCGTAGATGCCGTGCACGCTCGTTTCCAGCAGACCTTCGGCTCCCGCGCCCGAGCCGGTGAGCACGAAGCCGTGCTCGTCGCGCGCGAGAACATCGTCGAGCCACTCGGTGCACGGAGCGGCACCAAGGAAGAGGAACAGGAACGAGAACGCCAAGCGCGTCCCGTCGCTCAACGTGACAGCTTCCAGCTCGCCGTCTGAGCCGTGCAGCTCTGCCACTTCGCTGCGATCGCGCACGGCAACGCCATAGCGCTCGAGCTCCAAGAGCAGGTAATCAGACATGGTCTCGCGCAGGTCTCCGCGACGATGCAGCAGCGTCACGAGCGCGCCTCCGCGAGCGAGCCACACGGCCGCCTGTGCCGCTGAGTTCCCACCTCCGATCACACCAACCCGGGTCGCGCCGCAACGCTGCGCCTCCGGTGGGCCGGCCGCATAGAACACGCTGACGCCCTCGTACTCGGCGAGACCTTCGACCGGCGGACGACGGTAGTCAGCGCCGGTGGCCAGCACAACGGCGCGCGCCGAGACCTCGTGACCATCTTCCAGGCGCACGAGATGGCGCTCGACTCCGGGCTCGAGCGCGACGGCGCGGTATGGCGTAGCGGTGCGCGCGTTGAACTTCCGCGCTTGTGTCACAGCACGGCTGGTGAGCTCCGAGCCGCTGATCCCGGCCGGGAAGCCGAGATAGTTCTCGATGCGCCGCGAGGTGCCCGCCTGCCCGCCCAGCGCTGTTCCCTCGACGACGAGCGTGTCGAGCCCCTCCGAGGCTCCGTACACGGCGGCGCCGAGACCGGCTGGGCCGCCTCCGATGACGATCAGGTCGACCTCCTCCCGCTGCGAGAGCTCGAGCCCGATGCCAAGCGCGCGCGAGACCTCGCCGCTGCTCGGGTTGCGCAACTCCGGGCCGCCCGGGAGCCGCACCAGCGGAAGCTCGCCGGCGTTGAGTGTCGCGATCAGCGTCGCCGCATCCGGGTCGCCGGCGGGATCGCGCCAGGTGTACGGGAGACGATTGCGCTGCACGTACTCGGCCATGCGCCGTGTCGACTCCGAGGAGCGAGGACCCACAATCTCCACACCAACGCCATCTTGGCGCTGGAGCGCCTCGCGGCGAGCGATGAAGCTCGACAGCAGCAGGTCGCTGAGCGGCGCGTCGTCGAACAGCAGCGGACGCAGCTGATCGCGGTTGACGGCGATGTAGCGCATCGGCTCGGTGACGACCGCGGTGACATACACCGTCTGGCCGGACATCAGGTTCAGCTCACCAAGGAAGTTGGAAGCGCCGTGGCGGGTGATCTCGCGTCCCGTCGCGTCGAGGATCGCCGCCTCGCCTTCGACGATCGCGATGAGCGGATAGCGCCTGTCGCCAACGCGGAAGAGGACGTCGCCGACCGCCGCGGAGCGCTCCTCGCCGTGCTCACGCAGCGTCGCCAGCTGCGACGCTGACAGCAGCGGGCTCGCGGGGGCTGTGCCGGCTGGACGCTTCGGCTCTGTCATCGCCGAGTGCGGGCCGACTGGCTCGTGTGCATGTTGATCGACCAATTATGCCGTCACCGTGCAGCAATGACGTCGCCCGCCGGCCGCGAAGTGGCATTACGATCCGTACCTGCTGGATCGCGAACGTCGAGTGCGAGCGGGCGTCGCTGCGATGCTCGATCATGGACGCGAGATGATGCCTTCACTGCCTCACACGAACGAAGGCCGCTCGCCGGCGATGCTCGTTCAGCTCAGTGACCTGCATCTGCCCTCCGCAGGGGAGCCGCCCGGTCCCGCCGAGCGCTTGGGGCATGCGATGCGCCGAGTGGCAGCGCTGCGCCCGCGCCCGCACGCGCTGCTGCTCAGCGGCGATCTCACCGATGCGCCATCGAGCGCGGCCTACGAGCAGGCTCGAGCGCTGCTGGCGCCGCTCGGCCTGCCTGTGCATGCGATCCCCGGCAACCACGACGATCGCGACCTGCTGCGTGCGCACTTCGGCCCTTGCCCAGCGCACGCCGGCGAGCCCGTGAACCTGGCCGTGGACTGCGGCGCGCTACGGCTCGTCGGCTGTGACAGCACGAGCCCGGGCAGCGACGCCGGCAGGCTCGGCGGCGAGCAGCTGCGCTGGCTGGATGAAACGCTCGGCGAGCGGCCCGAGACGCCGACGCTCTTGGCGCTTCACCATCCGCCGGTGCTCACGGGCGTGCGCGCGATGGACGCGATCGCGCTGGCAGCCGAGGACCGGCGTCCGCTGGAGCTGCTGCTGGGCAGGCATCTACAGGTGCAGGCGATTACCTGCGGGCACGTGCACACCACGATGACGACCGCGTTCGCCGGGCGTCCGCTGCTGATCTGTCCGAGCACCAACTCAGCGCTGCGTCTGGACCTGCGAGCCGACGACGACATTCCCTTCGCTGTGAGTGACAAGCCACTCGGGTTCGCCGTGCACCTGCTCGTCGACGGCCGTCTCGTCTCGCATGTTCAGCCACTCGAGCAGCTCCCCGCAGCTGGCAGGCAACGTGGCTGAGGCCACGAGGATCGCCTCGCTTAGAGCGGTTGCGTAAGTTGCGAGCAGATACCGATCAGCTCGATGAGGGTGGCTGGATCGCTGGTCGTGATAGGCCGTGTAGAAAGCCTCAAAGCCCTGCGTTTTTGCGGGCCTGTCTGATTGGGTCATTCGCTCATCATCGAAGCGCTTTTTTTCCTGCCGCGCATCCCCCCACTGGGGGAGCAGCCGCACCGTCAGCAGTAGCCGATCGCGACCGCTTCCGGGCACCGTTTGGAGCGAGAATTGCTTCCAGAGCCAAATATCGCTCTGCAACGCGGCTCCTACTCCTTCAACTCGTCAAGACCGGAAAGATCCGGGGCAGCTTGGTGCCAAAGCCATCGAACGCGTTTTGGGCGCCTCGAGCGAGCCGATGGTGGTTCAAGAGCAGCAGGCCCGAGTTGTGCGGTTGGGGCGCGGGCGCTACCGATTGGCCTAACGCGCTCCTCGTCGTGGCGCTGCCCTCCTCACCGGTAGCAGTTAGGCGGCCCGGGTCACTGCTGGCGTTTGGGAGCGCGTCTCATCAGGGATCGCGGGCTCGCAGTCACCATGTAGAAGCTCCGGCGCGGGATCAAGCCGTTGGGCCACACCACTGTTCGTGCCTCGTCATCGACCCGGACCCGCTGGAAGTACTCAGGATCGCGCAAGGGTTTCCCTAGCGTCCCGTGAAGCAGGAAGGTGCAGTCGACATCGCGCTCGACACCGTCGTTGAACGCGACCCGCAGGCGATAGCCGCCCGACGGCTGGACGCTCCTCCGTATGGAGGTGTGCCCACGCCCGGACGAGCCAGAGCGCACGTGGGCCGACGGTCCTGCGGTCCTCGCGTTACTCCTCCCGCTTCCGGCAACTCAGCCACACCTTTCCTGGCCTCCGCCCGCCGGTGGCGCGGTCGACACCGCACGGTCTAGAGCGGGAGTGGCGTAAGAGTTTCACATGATCCCTCGCGCCATTTGAACTGGGCCGCGCCGAGCCCGCCCGGCTGACTCGCACGGCCCCGGCGAAGGCTGGATCTGGGTCGAGATGTACGATACCCTTCGCCCGTTCGGCGAGCTGGCATCGAGGAGGCAGACATGAGCACCGTGGGCCGCCCAGGAGACGCAGTCACTCATCCGCTTGCCAAGCTGTACTCCCGCTGGGCGCTTAATCCAATCGTCGACGTCGCCCGTGGTGTGGCGCACGATGTCCCGGTCCGCCCCGAACGCTACGTGGCGCTCACCGAGCACATGGTCGAGGTGCTCACCGACTTCCGCTTCAAGATTGGTCGCGACCCGGCATGGCCGGACCTTGTGCAACGCACGCTCAGCTTCAAGATTCTGTTCACTGCCAACAAAGCGAGCCCTCCACTGCGCGAGGCGGCCCTGCGATATGTCGAGTCGGCAGCGGCCGGACAGACGGTCATTCTTGAGGCATTCAACGCCGCCGCCTCAGATCTACGGTCGCAGCTTTCCCTGTTCGATGGCCAGCCTCTCGCGATGAGCGATCGGCAGACCGAAACGATCTTCGGGCGAGCCACTGAGGTGTTCCAGGACCCCGTCGTGGCCGCGGCTTTTGGCGTGAACCCCGCCCCCAAGAGCGGCTGGCCGTTGGCAGTCGAGCCGAGCGCTACGGGCAGCCGGACGGTGGGAGACATCGCTGCTGCGCTTCGGGCTATCCAGTGCCTCGGCGGTGCGTTTCGTCGCCAGCCCAACGGCCTCGAGTTGCCGCTGGTGCCAACAGTCTCGGTTGCTCTTCCTCCGGACAAGTTCGAAGCGTTGCAGCAGGCTGCCTACTTCGGCGGCCGGTCGCTGTCGAGCGTGTTGAGCGCCGACGAGGAGCTCGGCCACGACGCCATCATGACCGCCTATCGCTGGACGAAGGCCCTCCAACGCCTGCTCCCTGACCCGGTTCGCGCATGGAAGGATCTGCCATATCGAGCCGGGCTGACCGACCTCGAGTGGGGCATGGTGCCACATCCCGCTGGCGACGCATCAGCGATCAGTGTGCTGTCGGGCGGCTACCAGACCAACACCGTGCATGGCGAGGTCTGTTGCTGCAGCGGCGACCTAAATTGTGATCCGACCCAGGTTCTGTCCGATTTCTGTTCGGAGTACCAATGCGCGTCTGTGGCTGAAGCGTAACACCGTTCGGCGTGAGGTTGTCGTCAAGCTCTGATTGTTGGCTGCGAGCGTCGACGCTCGGCGAGCGGATACCGCACTTAGTCCCGGACGCCGCGCATACGAGGGGTGCTCCTGCCTCGAATGCGCAGCGCGCATCTGCCCGTCTCGAGCTGTGGAGCAACCAGTTCTCCACCACGGTCGCGGAAATCCTCGAAGCACTGGCCGCAATGCATGACATCAGTCCTGAGACGCTGTTTCCGATAATCGGAGCTCCCCCCGACGCATTCGAGGCGGCAGGTGACGGCGCGCCGTGGCAGCTCGCGCTGGCGGAGATGCTGGCCGTGCCCCGCGCGGACGTAGCCACGGCCACGCCATTTTCGGAGTCGGGGCTAGCGCCGTTCCTGAACCTGGTGTCTCCATTCGCGGAATCCGCCCATCGGCGGTTGCGTGCGCACGTGCAGACCACGCTGCACCGACATCCGGACATCCCGTTGTGCCCTGACCGGTTCGTTGAGTTCGCGGCGCTGGCACTTCCCGACCTGCTGCTTCCCATGATCGTCCGAACCTTGGTCATGGAGCTGAACGCGAGGCGGCTCGGTGGCGCACTTGCGGGCGAGGACCCTCGCGCTCGTTTCTCGAGCTTCGCCGGCGAACTCAGCCGGCCGGCCGGCCGCGCAGCGCTTCTCACCGAGTACCCGGTGCTCACGCGTGGCGTCATCGAATCGCTCTCCAACTGGAGCGGCGCGTACAGCGAGTTCCTCGCCCGGCTGTGCACGGACTGGGATGAGCTCCGCGAGGCGTTCGGGGAAGGAAGCGAGCTAGGCACCGTCGCCAACCTGGCCGCGACGGGGGACCTCCATCGGCGCGGGCGCTCGGTGCTCGTGGTCACGTTCGGCTCCGGTCTCTCATGCGTGTACAAGCCACGTTCGCTGGCGTGCGACCAACACTTTCAGGAGCTGGTGACTTGGTTGAACCGGCGCGGGCTTGATCCTCCACTCCCGACGATGACAGTTCTCGACCGAGACACTCACGGCTGGGCGGAGTTCATCCCCTTCAGAGGATGCACCGTGGAAAGCGACGTGCGGACGTTCTACCGACGCCAGGGGGCCTACCTGGCGGTTCTCCACACGCTCGAGGCTGTCGACTTTCATTTGGAGAACCTCATCTCGCGCGGAGCAGAGCCGTTCCTCGTCGACTTGGAGACACTGTTTCACCCTCGGCTCCGTGGGCAGAACCCGTCCCAGGACCCTGCACGTGAACTGCTGTCCGAATCGGTTCTCCGAGTCGGTCTGCTGCCGTACCGCCGATTCGGAGACGACTCGTCCGACGGGGTGGATTTGAGCGGTCTCGGCGGGAATCCTGGGCAGAAGATACCCTTCGCCGTTCCGCGGTGGGAGGAGGCTGGCACCGATGTCATGCGATTGGGAGACGGCCAAGCGCTGACGACCGGGAGTCAGAATCGGCCACACCTGAACGCCAACAGCATCGACGTCGTGGCATATGCCGACGAGCTGACTGCCGGCTTCGCGACGGCATACCGGCTGTTGATGCTGCACAAGCGCGAGCTTCTCGCCGCCGATGGCCCAGTGCAAGCCTTTGCACAGGACGAGACACGCGTGATCCTGCGTCCCACATTTGAGTACGCGACCGCGCTCCGCGCGAGCTGGCATCCAGACTTCCTGCGCGACGCGCTCGACCGCTCCGCGCACTTCACATGCCTGTGGCCAAGGGCGCGGCAGGATCGGCATCTGACCAGAGCCCTACCCGCCGAGCTCGACGATCTCCAGGCAGGAGACATCCCGGTCTTCGCCACACGTCCGGACAGCACCGATGTCCGGACGAGCAAGAACGTGCGGATCGCCGAGTTCCTGTCCGAGCCTACCCTGGCCCGCGTTCGACGACGCGTGATGACGCTGGACACGGAGGATCTCTCTCGCCAGGTCTGGCTGATCCGCGCATCGCTGGCGACCTTGGTCCCCTTGCAGGAGCGCCGCGAGGCGCGCGCCGTCGGTGCGGCAAGCCCCAGTGGCAGGTTCGAGCCAGATGACCTGATCGCTGCCGCGTGCAGCATCGGCCGGAGGTTGCAGGCGCTCGCCGTACGGGACGCGGATTGCGCGTCCTGGGTCTCGGTCGGCGTTGGCGCCCGACGGACATGGTCACTGTCGCCGGCGGGCTTGGGCCTGTACGACGGTCTTGCCGGCATTGCGCTGTTCCTTGGGTATCTCGGCACAGTGTCGGGTGAGCCTGCCTTCGACGAGCTCGCCTTTAGCACCCTCCAGACCATTCGCGCTCATTTGAGAAGCCCGGCTCAGTCGGACCGCTGGCCGGTCGGAGCCTTCGATGGCCTGGGCGGTGTGGTCTACCTGCTTGCGCACCTTGGTCAGCTATGGCGTGATCGCAGCCTGTTGGACGAGGCCAGCGGAATCGCAAGCCAGATGCTGGAGCTTGCCAGTTCCGACCATGCGCTTGACGTGATCAGCGGCTCCGCCGGCGCGTTGATGTGCATGATCGCCTTGAATCGCGTCGCGCCGGCCCCCTGGCTCACAGCCGCCGCGATCTCGCTGGGAGAGCATCTGCTGCGCCACTCGGAGGCAACACCGGGCGGGCTCGCCTGGATGACACACATCCCCGCGTGGGCGCCCCTCACCGGCTTCGCACACGGCGCCTCAGGCATCGCCTGTGCACTGCTGGAGCTGTACGGCCTGACCGGATTGGTCCGCTATCGTGACGCGGCGCTGGAGGCATTTCGCTATGAGTCCGGCTGCTTCTCTGAGACGGCCCAGAACTGGCCAGACTTTCGACGACTGGGCCAGCCCAACCCGTTCGTGGAAGCCGGAACAGGGAGGTTCGGCGCAGCCTGGTGTCACGGATCAGCAGGGATCACGCTGGCTCGCCTGATGGCTCTGCGGTACGTCGACACGCGCGAGATCCGCCGCGACATTGCAGCGGGCCTCGCCGCGACCGTGGCCACAGGCTTCGGAGTCAACCACGGACTGTGCCATGGCGACCTCGGAAACCTGGAGGTGCTCATCCAGGCCAACAGCGAGTTGCCAGCGGACGGTTGGAGCGACGTTCTTCGCCGCTCGGCCTCTCGCATCCTCGCCAGCGGCATTGAAGGCGGGTGGGCACTCGGCGTCCCACTCGACGTTGACCCGCCGGGTCTGATGACTGGCATCGCCGGCGTCGGCTTCGGTCTGCTCCGTGTCGCGCAGCCCGAGCGCGTGCCGTCGGTGCTGCTGCTCGAGGCACCTGGCTCCCAGTCACAGTTTCCGAGCCGACGGCGACCGAGCGGATCGGTGTGAGCGCCGGTTGTCCGCTCGGCTTCGCCTCGATCGGTCACCGGAAGGAGGACCTCGTACGAGATCCTTCTGCAGAGGAGGGTCTGCGACGGGACCCGTGCGGCCAACGATCGCTTCCATCCGCGGAACGAGGCCGGAGCTCACGATCCCAAAGGCGACATAACACCGGTCCGCCGGCGCCGGTGCGGACGATCGCAACGCCACGCGAGCGATCGTCCGCGTCCGGACCCGCTTTGATGTCCAGACGCGCCCGTCAACGCAGAGCCGGGCGATTCTCCTATGCGCGGGATAGAGCAGTGACAGGCCCGTTCGCCACGGCCAAACCCTGGCGTGTGTCGCACTTCATCGTTGCTCTTGCGGACAATCGTCGGCGCTCGTCGGGGAGAACGGGCTTGGACCTGCGACACCCCGGTCGCCCCAGCCCGCCACCAAGCAAGCTGTCGATCTAAGGCGACGGGCGCCGCGCGGTCAACCGCAGCGAGTCCCAAAACATGTAAGCGTTTAGTTGGTAGGGGGACATAACTCTGCTTCGTCGAATCTTGGGGTGTGGAGCGTGCGGAGGCGGAGGCGATCTATGACGCGGGGCGTGAGGCTGTAGTCGAGGTGCTGCTGGCGATGGATCGCCGCATTCAGCAGTTGGAAGCGCGAGTGGAGAAGCTGGAGCGCGAGCTCGCCAGGAACTCGCGTAATTCTTCGGTGCCGCCGAGCTCAGATCCGGCGGGTGTGTCACGCCCACAACGAGGAATGGATCGCTCGGGGCGTTCGCGGGGTGCCCAGCCGGGGCATGATGGCCACGGTCGCGAGCTGCTGCCTCTGTGTGCAGTAGACGAAGTCGTCGAGCACTGGCCTGAGCGCTGCGACTGCGGCTACGTCTTCGCTGCACCGGAGCTGCTCGGCATGGGTGAGCCGGTGCGCCATCAGATCGAAGAGCTGCCGGTCATCTCAGCGAGGGTGATCGAGCATCGCTGTCCACGGGTGTGCTGCCCCGGCTGCGGCGAGCGGACACGGGCGCTGCTGCCTGCCGATGTGGCAAACAGCGCGTTCGGCCCGCGCTTTGAAGCGGCCGTGGCGGTGCTCTGGGTGCGCAACCGCGTCAGCCGCCGTGATGTCGTGGAGCTCGGCGAAGAGCTGTTCGGTGTGCGCCTATGCGCAGGCACCGTCGAGGCGATCCTCCAGCGCGCCGGCCATGCCCTGGCGGAGCCCTACCAGCAGCTCGGGGAGCGCGTGCGCGCCAGCGAATGCTTGAACATGGACGAGACCGGCTGGCGCACCGCCGGGCAGCGGCGTGCGCTGTGGGGCATGTTCACCGGCCGTCACGCGTTCTTTCACCTCGCCCCAGACCGGCATGAGGACCACGCCAAACGGCTGCTCGAAGGCCACCAGGGGATCGTGACCTCTGACCGCTGGTGGGCCTACGCACATCTGCCGCTCACACGCCGACAGCTCTGCTGCTCCCACCTCAAGCGCGACTTCCAAGCTCACGCCGAAGGCTTGGCGGCCGAGAAGGAATTCGGCGAGTACGGCCTGCAGCTATGCGAGCGCGTGTTCTGGGCGTGGGAGGTCTACCAACACACCCACGACCGGCCCGAGCTGAAGCGCACGATCCGCCAGCTGCAACACACCTACAAGCCGATCATCCGCGGCTACGCGACGAAACGAGCGCGCAACCGCCACTGTCGCGGCATGGCGCGCAACCTCCTGAAGGCCTGGCCCGCGCTATGGACCTTCGCCGCCCACGACGGCGTGGAGCCGACCAACAACCACGCCGAGCGCGCGCTACGCGGCGCCGTCATCTACCGCAAGCTCTCCCTCGGCAGCCAACCCGAGGCCGGCCAACGACGCATCGAGCGGCTCCTCTCGGCCTCAATCACCTGCCGGCTACAACGTCGCTCGCTATTCGCATACATGGCCGAGCTGCTCGCCGCCCAGGCCCGCGGCGAACCGCTCCCACCCCTCGCCTGAACGCAGAGACTGAACGCTTACCAAAACATATCGATTTGCAGCGCTTTTGAGTGGGCCCGCCTGGACTCGAACCAGGGACCTACCGATTATGAGTCGGCAGCTCTAACCAACTGAGCTACGGGCCCGCCGCGCGCTCGGCCTGCTTGCCGATGCGCGCTGCGCAGACGCTACCAGCGGAACCTACCGGCGAGATGTGGGATGCTCCCGCGCGGCGGCGCCCGGTTTGGGCGGCTGCTTCGATTCGGACCACCACGGGGAGGACCAGCAGATGTCAGCAGAGCGTGCAGCAATCGTCACGGGGGCATCGAGCGGGATCGGCCTCGCTATCGCAAGAGTGCTCGGCGAGGAAGCGTACGGCGTGACCATGGCCGCCAGGCGGCCCGACAAGCTCGAGGCTGCCGTCGCTGGCCTCGCCGCCGAGGGGTTCGACGTACAAGCCGTCGCAGCGAACGTCTCCGATGAGGCCGAGATCCAGAAGGTCCTCGCCGCGCACCGCGAGCGCTACGGCAGGCTCGACGTGCTCGTCAACAACGCCGGCGTCGGCGTCGGTCAAGCCGTAGCTGAGATCGAGACGAAGCGCCTGGACATGCAGCTCGACATCAACCTGCGCTCGATCGTGCTCTTCTACCGCGAATGCGTGCCGCTCCTGAAGGAGGCCGCGGGCGAGCACAAGAACGCCATCGTCGTCAACACCTCATCGATCTCCGGCAAGCACGGCGAGGCCTGGCTGTCGGTGTACTCGGCCACCAAGCATGGCGTCGTCGGCTGGACCGAAGCGATGAACAAGGAGCTCGGCGCCGAGGGCATCAAGTCAACCGCTCTGTGCCCGGCCTTCGTCGACACGCCGATGACCGACTTCGTCAAGGGGCAGGTCGCCGCCGAGGACATGATCCGCCCTGAAGACATCGCCGAGGCGGTGCGCTACCTGCTGAAGGTCTCCCCCGCGTGCGTGGTGCCCGAGATGATGTTCGTGCGGCCCGGCGACTCGCTGTAAGCGGCCCGCGTTAGGGCTACGCGTCGACGCTGACCAGGCGTCGCAGCGGCGCGGTCCAACGCAGGCGCCTCGCGACGATCTCGCCAGACGGGTCGGCCGGATGTGGGAGCCGGCGACGCCTGCGTGCTCGCCCGCGGCTGAGCAGCTCGCGGTGCTCCTTGATTGCGACATCGAGATCTATGGAGCTCGTGCTGGCGAGACTGCCTTCAAGCTGCGCGAGCAGGATCCGAACCTCGCGCTCCGTCGCGGGCCGCGGGCCTCGACACGCGCGCGTGAAGCGGTCCCAGGAACGCGCAAACGACAGCAGGTCCGTGCGCCCGCCTGCGCGGTGTGCTGCCAGCATCGGGCACACGCCACCATCGCCATCTACGTAAGCGCCGGCGATGATCCGCGGGTTGGCGCGGACCCCCGCGAGCATCGCCTCGCGCGTGCCCACCGGCAGGCAGTCGATCGCGAGACGCAGGCTCTCGGCTGGGCTGGCGCTGTGGCGGCGACGGTTTCGCATAGGCTGTGCACCGCCGTCTTGGCCGTCCAGCCAATACTCGGTAGCGCGCCTCCAAGCGTATGGCACGCCTTCCCGGTCGGCAAAGGATTCCCTCCCCTGAAAGGAAACTTGCACATGAAGCTCGGCGTGCACATCGGTTACTGGGGCATGGGCCTCACCTCCGAGGATCAGCTCAACATCGTTCAAGAGGCCGAGAAGCTGGGCTACGACTCGGTGTGGGCCGCGGAGGCCTACGGCTCGGACACCGCCACTGTGCTCGGCTGGCTCGCCGGGCAGACAAGCAAGATCCGCCTCGGCGCCGGCATCTTCCAGATGCCCGGGCGCTCAGCGGCGATGACCGCGATGACCGCCGCCACGATCGACCAGCTCTCGAACGGACGCATGATCTGCGGCATCGGCTCCTCCGGGCCGCAGGTCGCCGAGGGCTGGCATGGGCAGCGCTTCGCCAAGCAGCTGCAACGCACGCGCGAGTACGTAGCCGTGGTGCGCATGGCGCTGGCGCGCGAACGGCTGGAGTTCCACGGCGAGACACTCGAGCTGCCGCTCCCGGACGGGCCCGGCAAGGCACTGAAGCTCACGATCTCCCCGGTACAGGAGCGCATCCCTATCTACCTGGCCGCAATCGGCCCCAAGAACACCGCGCTCGCTGGCGAGATCGCCGACGGCTGGATCCCCACGCTGTTCTCGCCAGAGCACGTCTCCGAGCTGCGCCCGCTGCTGCAGGAAGGCGCGGATCGGTCCGGCAAATCTCTCGATGATTTTGATATCGCGCCCACCGTCAGCCTCTGCATAACCGACGATCTGGAGGCCGGCCGCAACACGATGCGACCGTTCGTGGCGTTGTACGTCGGCGGCATGGGCTCGCGCAAGCAGAACTTCTACAACCAGCTCGTCCAGCGCTACGGCTATGAGGCCGAGGCCAAGCAGATCCAGGACCTATACCTCGAAGGCAAGCGCGATGAGGCTATGGCTGCGATCCCCGATGAGCTGATCGACACCGTCTCGCTGTGCGGTCCGCCGGACGCCATCCGCGAGCGTCTCGCCGTCTACCGCGACGCCGGTGTAGGCACGCTCGGGGTGACGCCCACCGCCTTCACCGCTCCGGAGCGACTGCAGCAGCTGCGGCTGCTCGCCGAGCTCGCCGCCTGACGCTGCGCCGCGCCACCATGCAAGACAGCGGTGCTCCTGCAGGCGCGGTGCCGCCGAGGCGGGTTCTGCTCGGCGCCTTCGGCGACCCTGGGCACGCTTTTCCGATGATCGCGCTCGGGCGCGCGCTTGTCGCGCGCGGGCACGACGTCACGCTGCAGACCTGGACACGCTGGCAGGAGCACATCGAGGCCGAGGGCATGACCTTCGCCCCCGCCCCTGAGTATCAGGTGTTCCCGTCCGGCCCAGAGCCACTCGACTTCTATGAGGCGGTCGTGCACGCCACGATCGACACGATGCCGCTCGTGCGCGAGCTGCGGCCCGACGTCGTCGTCGCCGACATCCTCACGCTCGCCCCCGCGCTCGCCGCCGAGCTCGAGGGCTGTCCGCGCGCAACCCTGATCCCGCACGTCTTTCCGCATGGGGCAAGCGACTTCCCGATCTACTCGCTCGGCGCGCGACTGCCGCGCACCGGCGCCGGGCGCGCGTTCTGGCGCGAGGCTCAGCGTGTAATCGACAAGGGGCTCGAGCGCGGCCGCGCAGAGCTCAACGACACACGTGCACGACTTGGGCTCGCGCCGCTCGATTACGTCCACGGCGGCATCAGCCGCGAGCTCGCGCTCGTCGCGACGTACCCGCAGCTCGAGTACCCGCGCCAGTGGCCCGCGCACGTGCATGTGGTCGGCCCGCTCATGTGGGAGCCGCCCGCGCGTGACGTGGAGATGCCAAGCGGCGGCTCGGGCGGCGTCGTGCCAGACGCTCCGCTTGTGCTGATCGCCCCCTCAACGGCTCAGGACTCAGAGCACAAGCTGCTGCGCGCCGCGCTGCGCGGCCTCGCCGACGCGCCCGTCAGGGTGCTCGCCACCTACAACCGCCGGCTGCCCCCGCGCGCGCTGGCCGTGCCCGAGAACGCGCGCGTCGTCGACTGGGTCTCCTACTCGCGCACGATGCCTAACTGCGACATCGTTGTTTGCCATGCCGGCCACGGCACGCTCGTGCGCGCGCTGTCCTCAGGCTGCGCTGTCGTCGCGTGCCCCGCTGTCGGCGACATGAACGAGAACGCCGCGCGGCTCGATTGGGCCGGAGCCGGGGTGCGCGTGCCGCGGCGATTCGTCACGCCGCGCGTGCTGCGCTTGGCGGTTGAGCGAGCGCTTGGCGATGCGACGATTCGGGAGCGCGCGCGGGATCTCGCCGAATGGTCGAAGGTACATGGGGTCGGAGCGGTCGCTGCCCGGCTCGTCGAGAAGCTCGCCGCACCCGACCTTCTCAAGTAGGTTGAGCACGCCATCGATCAGCGGGTGAGCGTCCACGGAGAGGATCCGGAGAGCGAGCGGTGAGACTGGCATACCGGCACGCCAAGACGAGGCCGGCTCTCGATCAGCGCGACGCTGACCGAGGCTGTCGCCGCCATGCTCCATGACGGCAAAGACCGTTGCGGTTGTATGCACTCCGGGGGACCGGCTCGCACGCTCCCACAACGCTGCACCAGGACTATCGTCTCGGCAAGTAGTTGCTGCGCCTGCGCTGATCACCTGCTATCGCTCGTATGCCCTGGCGGGCGGGAGGACGTGCCGGACAAGTACGGTCTGTGTGGCGCGATCCTAGTCAAAGATCACTCGCCAGTCGCCGACGCGCAACCGAAAGTGCTCGCTGCCCGTGAGCCGCCGGACATCGAGCGAGCGATCCTCAGCGCTGAGACGCTCCAACGCCCCCAAGACGCGTGCACGGATCGGGGAATCGAGGCGCCGCAGCTCCTTCTCGGCGGTGCGCGTGAAGCGCAGCGCTCGCCCGCCGCTCACTCGGCTGCGAGGCCCTGCTTCAGCTGAGCGTAGGAGACGGTACGACCGGCCGCGATGTCCGCGTCGCTGGCAGCGAGCGCTGTGTGCTCCTCGGGACTCAGCGGCTCGTCGTCCTCGGGACGCGAATCCAGCCAGTCGCCGAAGCTCTGGCCGCGCGCAGCGAGGAACTCGAGGGTCGCCTCGGCTTCCTGCTCGGTCAGATCCTCGACCCTCTCGCGCAGCTTCTCCTTCGCCGTCATGGGTCAAATGGTAGCCGTAGCATCACGCGCCTCTGGCCCAGAGCCGAGACCCGCGGTGGTGCTCGGCCGTCGCCAAGATGCTCCGCGACGGGACTAGAGCCGCGGTTGTTGCAAAATGCACTCCGGGGGTGGGGCTCGAACCCACAACCTCTCGATTAACAGTCGAGCGCTCGGCCAGTCGAGCTGCCCCGGATCACCCGCGTGATTCTAGGCCACCTTGCTTTGAGCCGTGTCGGCGACCGGCGAGCTCGCCAGCCTGCTCGACCTCCGCGTGACAGTTGGCGCAAAGCAACACGCACTTTGCCATCTCAGCCCATACCGCTACGAGTGAGCGCGTAACGCCCTGCATGCTCAACAACGATCGCCCTTCGGCCCTACCTGTCCCCCGTCTGCTCCAGCACCTGTCCATAGGCCCGGTCGAAGCTGCGTTTGACCTCAGCCTTGTGCTGGGCTAGAGCGCTGATGTCGCCGCCGTCCTGTCCGCGAGCTCGCTGTATCTGGCGCTCCACGCGCGCCAGCTCCAACTGCAGACGCTGCACCTCGAGCATCGTCGTGTCGGCTTGCTCGCGCCCAGCTTCCACCACCAGCTCAGCCAGCAAGCCCGTGAGCTGCGGGTCATCCTCCAAGCGCTCCTGCGCGCCCGCCGCCTCGCTCATCGGCGAGCGCAGATCGCCCGCGCACAGGTGTCTCGCGGCGCGGCGCAGCAGGCCGCTCGAGAAGTGCTCGTCGACGTCCAAGCCCGC
Organism: uncultured Solirubrobacteraceae bacterium; assembly: GCA_963714285.1. Classification (GTDB taxonomy): domain Bacteria; phylum Actinomycetota; class Thermoleophilia; order Solirubrobacterales; family Solirubrobacteraceae; genus Palsa-744. The sequence goes on along the minus strand of CAVQNS010000004.1, from coordinate 339,615 downwards.
AAGCGCCAGCGCCCCGTCCTCTGGCGCAGCTATGCACAGCGCAAGGAACGCCCGCTCGGTCTCCTCGCGGCGCGTCATCTCGCTCATGCGCGGCTGGCGCGTGGGCGCCGACTGCCCGTCGCCAGCCGGTCGCTGTGCGCCCTGTCGAGCCTCACCCGCCCGTCGTGAAGGCGCCGGGCTCGCCGCCAGCAGCTCTTCCGCAAGACCCTCCCGCAAGGCCATGCGGCTGTCGACGGTGCGCGTCAGCTGCATCCGCAGCGCGCTCGGCGGCAGCTCCGCAAACACCGGGCGCAGCTCCGCGATCATGCGGTCCTGGTCTTCGGTGTTGGACGGATCCCCGCTCGCCAGCACGCGCTCCGCGCGGAAGCTCACAAACGAGATCGAGCCCTTGACCGCGGCCTGCATCGCGGACGCTCCGTCGCGCTGGATCAGATCAGCCGGGTCGGCGCCCTGCGGCAGCATCACCACGCGCAGCTCCAGCTTGCTTTTGTTCGCCAGCCGGAACGCCTTCAACATCGCCTCCTGCCCCGCGCTATCCGCATCCAGCGCCAGCAGCACGGTCTGCGCCATGCGCGCGAGCTCGCGCACCTGATCGGCCGTCAGCGCCGTGCCCATCAATCCCACCGTGTTGCGAAGTCCGGCCTGGCGCATCGCGATCACGTCGGTGTACCCCTCGCAGAGGATCATCTCCCCTGCCTTCGTCGCATGCGCGCGCGCCAGATCCGCGCCATACAGCTGCAAGCCCTTGTGGTAGATGTCGTTGTCGGAGGTGTTCAGGTACTTCGGGCGCTGGTCCTCGCGCATCGCGCGCGCGCCAAAGCCCAGCACCTTGCCGCGCACGTCCGCCAGCGGGAACATGATCCGCGAGCGAAAGCGGTCATACGGACGCCCGTTCTCCTTCGAGCGCTGAGCCAAGCCCGTCGCATACAGCTCCGCCTCGGAGAAGCCGCCCCGGCGCGAGGCCAGCAGCACCCGATCCCAGGCGCTCGGCGCGTAGCCCACGCGAAACTCCCGCAGCGATTCCTCGCTCAAGCCCCTGCCTAGCAGGTACTCGCGCGCGCGCGCCGCCTCCTCAGACTCCCACAGGAAGCGCTCGTAGTAGGAAGCCGTCCGTGACAGCAGCTCCAGCAGCCGCTCCCGGCGCCTGCGCTTCTCCGCCTCCTTGGGATCGTCCTCCTCGCGCTGAAGCTCGACGCCATAGCGTTCCGCCAACACCTCCAGCGCCCCTTTGAAGTCCATGCCTTCGGTCTCCTGCACGAACGTGAACACATCGCCTGAGGCCTGGCAGCCGAAGCAGTAGTAGACCTTCTGCGTCGGGTCGATCCCGAACGACGGCGAGCGCTCGTCGTGGAACGGGCACAAGCCCTCATAGCGCGCCGGGCCAGCGCGGCGCAGGTCCGTCCGAGCAGATACCAGCTCGATGAAGTCCACAGCGTCTCGTACGCGGTCCTTGGACTCGTTGGTATACAGCGCCACGCCGCTACGCTAGCGGGCGAACGTCCGCGGCACACGGCAGCCCGTTAGCGGGCGAAAGCCCGCGGCACCTGAAGCTCCGTGTACTCCCTGATGCAGTACCTGTCGGTCATCCCCGCCAGGTAGTCCGTGACTCGCTCCGCCAGCTCCGCCTCATCGCTCGGGGCTGCCTCATCCGGGCCACGCGGCAATAGCTGCGGGTGCTCCACATAGTGCTCGAACAGCCTGCGCACCACCGCCGCGATCTTTGCGTGCTCCGCCCGCACCGCCGGCCCCAGATACACGCGCGCGAACATGAACTCGCGCAGCTCGCCCATCGCAGGTCCCGCCCGCGGACCCTGCACGATCTCCCCCGCGCGCTGCGAGTGCTCGACCATGTCGTGCACCAGCGCGTCGATCCGCGCCGAGCCGCTCCCGCCCAGCACCGCGATCGGCTCGCCCGGCAGCTCCTGCTCGTCCAGCAGCCCCGCGCGCACCGCATCGTCGATGTCGTGGTTGATGTACGCCACACGGTCGATCACGCGCACGATCCGACCCTCCAACGTCAGCGGCAGCGGCGTGCGGCTCGAGTGGCGCGCGATCCCGTCGCGCACCTGCTCAGTCAGGTTGAGCCCCGCACCGTCGCGCTCCAGGCGATCGACGACTCGTAGCGAGTGCTCGAAGTGGCGGAAGTCGCGCCCGAAGCGCTCTTTCAAGCAACCGTCGAGCACCTCCTCGCCGATGTGCCCAAACGGCGGGTGCCCGAGGTCGTGACCCAAGCCGATCGCCTCCACCAGATCCTCGTTCAAGCGAAGCGCGCGCGCCACCGTGCGCGAGATGCTCGTCACCTCGAGCGTATGCGTGAGCCGCGTGCGGTAGTGGTCGCCGCGTGGCGCCACGAACACCTGCGTCTTGTGCGTCAGCCTGCGAAACGCCTTGCTGTGCACGATCCGGTCGCGATCGCGCTGAAACGGCGTGCGCAGCGTGCAATCCTCCTCCGCCCGCGCCCGCAGCGGCGGATACGAGCGCGCCGCAAGCGGCGAGAGCAGCTGCTGCTCCTGCTCGGCCCAGCGCTCCGCAAATTCGACCGCAACGGTCTGCGCTTCAGTGGCGATGCTCACCACTCGATTGTCGCAGCGCCTGCGGCCGGTGTCGGGGTCGCGTGCCGCGCGCGGCGCTCAGCGCTCAGGCTCAGCGCTCGCGCATCCAGTCGCCGCGCATCGTCGCCTTGTGCACCCAGTGATGCCAGCCCTTCATCTCGCCAGGGTCCTCATCGAAAATCGGCGCCCCGCCCCCCGGCTGCGGCAGCCTCTGAGCCGCTGCCAGGTCGATGCGCAGATCCACGCCAAACTCATGCAGCGACGCCACATCCGCTGCCTCAACGAAGCGCAGCCCGTGCGCAGGCGTTGAGATCACCAGGCCGTGAAAGATGTCCTTCTCAGACGCCGAGACCACATGGTGCACCGTGCCGATCTGCTCACCCTCAGACGTGAGTACGGGAACGCCCTTGTCAAGCACCTGGTACGCGATCGGCAGTCCCTCGTCCACGGCGCACCACGATACCGGGATCAGCCGGCGTGGCCCACCGCCGGCATCAGGCGCACGTGCGCGTGATGCTCGAGCGTCGCCGCTATCGCCCGCTCGACCTGCCCCAGCGCCGGCGCCGGCGCCGGCGGTACCTCCGTCAGCGCGCGACCGAGAACCTCGGTCATGAACATATATGCGTCCTCCCCCAGCGGGAACGAGCCCGCCTCACACGCGGAGCACACCACGCCACCAGCCGCTCCCGAGAAGCCGACGAGATGCTCGCGCTCGCCGCAGTTCGCGCACGCTCCCAGCTGCGGCGCAAGGCCCGCAGCCAGCAGCAGCTTCAAGCGGAACGCAAGCGCTCCGCCGCGCCCAACAGTCGATCCCGCCTCACTCGCGCCCGCGTGCTCGTCGAGCAGGCCCAGCTGGCGGCACAGCAGGTTGAACACGCCCGGATGCGGCTCCGAGGTCTCGAACAGCCGCCCCACCGCGTCACATGCGCGCGCCGCCGCGTCCAGCGCCCGCGCGTCGCCGCGCAGGCGCGCATGGCCGTCGATCGTCTGCGCGCCCGTCACCGTCAGCAGCTCGCTCCGTCCTTCATGCAGCTCGATGTGCAAGCGGAAGAACGGCTCCAAACGCCCGCCGAAACGGCTGCGCGCGCGGCGCACGCCCTTAGCGATCGCGCCCACCCGCCCGCGATGCGGCGTGTACAGGTGCAGGATGCGGTCCGCCTCGCCATAGCGCATCGAGCGCAGCACCACCGCTTCTGTCTTGACCGCCCGGCTTGCCATATGTCAATGGTGGCCTATACGCCCGACGCTTCGCGCACGGCCCCACATGCGCCTCGCCGGCAGCCACGCGAGGGGCTCGCCTGCAAGCCCGCGTGCGCGCCCCCACCGGCGGCGCCGAGGCGCGCCCATCGTCTAACTTGCGAGACCCATGGAGAAGCTCAGCGAGAAGCAGTACGAGAAGGAGCTGCTGCGCCTGCAGACCGAGCTCGTGTACCTGCAGGAGTGGGTGGTCGCCGGGGGCCGGCGGCTGGTGGTGCTATTCGAGGGGCGCGACACCGCCGGCAAGGACGGCGCGATCAAGCGCATCATCACCTACCTGAACCCGCGCACCTGTCGCGTCGTGGCAGTCCCCACCCCCGGTGAGCGCGAGCGCACGCAGTGGTACTTCCAGCGTTATGTCGAGCATCTGCCCGCAGCCGGAGAGATCGTGCTGTTCAACCGCAGCTGGTACAACCGCGCGGGCGTCGAGCACGTGATGGGCTACTGCACGCAGGACGAGTACAAAGAGTTCCTGCGCTTCTGCCCGCTGTTCGAGCAGGCGCTGCAGAACGACGGCATCCTGCTCGTCAAGTACTGGCTATCCGTCAGCGACGACGAGCAGGAGCGGCGCTTCGAGAAACGGCTGGCCGATCCGCGCAAGCGCTGGAAGTTCAGCCCCACCGACCTGCAGGCCCGAGCCCGCTGGGTCGACTACGCCGAAGCCAAGGACCAGATGTTCGCCTACACCGACACCGACGAGAGCCCCTGGTACGTGGTCGAGGCCGACGACAAGCGCACCGCACGCCTGAACCTCATCAGCCACCTGCTCTCGATCGTCCCCTACGAGCACGTGCACGAGGACAAGCGGCCGAAGCTGCCGCCGCGCCAGAAGCGCAAGTACCTGCGCCCGCCAAAGCGCACCGAGCGTGTCGTGCCCGAGCGCTATCTCGTCCGTTCGGATTGAGCGCATCGCGCGCTATATTTTTTGAAGTAATGAGCAAGGTGACCGTCTACACAACCGAGCCGTGCTCGTATTGTGCCCGTGTCAAGGGATTGCTAAAGGCCCGCGGGGTCGAGTTCTCCGAAATCAACCTCGCGAAGGACCCCGACGGCCGCGCCGCGCTCGCGCGCGAGACCGGCATGATGAGCTTTCCCCAGGTGATCGTCGACGGTCAGCTGATCGGCGGCTTCACCGAGGTGCAGGCCGCCGCCGAGAACGGTCGCCTGGACGAGCTGCTGGCCGGTTCGGGGATGCCTGCGAAGCAGGTGTCCCCCGGTTCGGCCGGTTCGGGGACGGAAGCACAGCGAGTGTCTCCCGGTTCCGCCGCCTGAATACCGGCTGGCAGGTCTCGCATACGTAGGTGCCGCGGCCGCCCACGATCATCTTCACGATGCTCGCGCCGCACTGCTCGCACGGCTCACCCTCGCGCAGATGCACGAGGAACTGGTTCTGGAAGGAGCCACGCACCCCGTCCACGTGACGGAAGTCGTCGATGCTCGCCCCGCGCGCGTCGATGCCCGCGCTGAGCGCCGCGATCACGCTTTCGCGCAGACGCTCGTACTGCTCGGCTGAGAGCTTGCCCGCCGGCCGGCGCGGGTGCACGCGGGCCCTGAACAAAGCCTCGTCCGCGTAGATGTTGCCGATGCCCGCGATCCGGCGCTGATCGAGCAGGAACGCCTTGATCGGCGCCGTCCTGCCCTTGGCCAGCCTGCGCAGGTGATCCACGGTGAAGCGCTCGTCGAACGGCTCCAGCCCGAGCCGTGCCGCAAAGAACGCCTCGAGCGCATCGCCTCCCAGCAGCAGCTCGCCTGTGCCGAAGCGGCGCGGGTCGATGATCGCCAGCCGGCGCGGACGCGCGGGACGAGTCGCGCTCAACTCAATGCGCACGCGCACATGCGTCTGCTCAGGGTCCGGGTCGGAGAGCACTGCGCCGGTCATGCGCAGGTGCTGCGCCAGATGCACGTCGCCTTCGAAGCTCCACAGCAGGTACTTGCCGCGCCGGCCCAAGCGCTCGATGCGCCGGCCGGTGAGCGCCTGCTCGAGCGCTTGCGGCGCCAGCGGGCGCGACCAGCGGCGATCGAGGATCTCGATCCGCGTCAGCTTGCGGGCCTCGACCAGCGGCGCCAGCTGGCGCCTGATCGTCTCGACCTCCGGTAGCTCAGGCATCCGCCCCTAGCTTATGAACGTCTCGCCCGGCAGGCCTTCACCCTCGCCGCCGGTGAGCCAGCGCAGGACCGTCGCGCCGACATCCGCCAGCGGACCGTCGTGGCGCACGCCAGCGAGAGTGGCGCCGGCGGCGCGGCGGGCGAGCATCTCGCCGCTCACCGCCAGCAGCGGCGCGTACTCACGCGTGTGGTCAGTGCCAACGTGCGCGAGATCGACGCCGTGGTCGGCCGTGACGATCAGCAGATCGCTCTCACGCATCGCAGCGAGCATTCGCCCAAGGTGCGCGTCGATCTCGCGCAGCGCGCCGGCGAACCCGCGAGCATCCTTGCGATGACCGTAAAGCTGGTCGGTCTCGATCAGGTTCACGAGCACAAAGCCGCTCTGCAGCCGCCTGCAGCAGCTCCTCGGTAGTGGCAAGCGCGCACGCGTTGGTGGCACCCGCGTGGGCGACGCTCACCCCGACACCGGCGAACAGGTCGTCGATCTTGCCCACCGCGTGCACCTCGACGCCGCCGTCTTGAAGCTCCTGCAAGTAACTGCGCGCCGGCGGTCTCAGCGCGAGATCGCGCCGGCCGTACGTGCGCACGAACGCTCCCGGCTCGCCTGCGAACGGTCGCGCGATCACGCGACCGACGGCATGCTCGCCGCTCATCGCCGCGCGCGCCGCTGCGCACGCCCGGTAGAGCTCCTCCACAGGCACCCGATCGACGTGCGCGGCCAGTTGCAGGACCGAGTCCTGCGAGGTGTAGAGGATCAGCGCTCCTGTGCGCAGGTGCTCCGCCCCGAACTGCTCGATCGCCGCCAGGCCGTTGTCGGGCCGGTTGCAGATCAGCTCGTGTGCGCTCGCCTGCTCCAGCAGCGCGATCACATCGTCAGGGAAGCCCTGCGGGTAGGTCGGCAGCGCGCGCTGCGCGACCACGCCCATCAGCTCCCAGTGGCCGGTGATCGAGTCCTTCCCCGGTCCTAGCGGGTGCAGGCGGCCGTGGATCGCCGGGTCCGGGCTCGGCGCCACGCCGCTCAGGGCAACGATCGAGCCGAGGCCCAGCGCGCCGAGCACCGGCAGCTCCAGGCCGCCCAGCGCCTGCGCCAAGTGCGCCAGCGTGTTCGTGCCCGCGTCGCCATAGTCCGCTGCGTCCGGAAGCGCGCCCACCCCGCACGCGTCGATCACGAGCACGAACGCTCGTCGGTCGCTAGGGGCTGCTGGAGGCACGCGGGTGCGCGCTGAAGTACGCATGCTTCAGCCGCTCAGCCGACAGATGGGTGTAGACCTGCGTCGTCGCGAGGTCAGCATGACCGAGCATCTCCTGCAGTGAGCGCAGGTCGCAGCCGCCGGCCAACAGGTGCGTGGCGAAGCTGTGGCGCAAGGTATGCGGGCTCATGCGCTCGTGCAGGCCCGCGCTGCGCGCGTGGCCTTGGACGATCTTGTAGAGCCCCTGGCGCGTGAGTCCGCCGCCGCGGCTGTTGAGGAACAGCTGCACGTGCGGGCGAGCGGCGCCAGGAGCGCGGGCGACGGTGCTCGAGCTGGCCGCCATTAGGAGCGGGCGTCCGCTGCGCGAGTACGCGACGAGCGCGCCGACAGCCTGGCGTCCAATCGGCACGATCCGCTCCTTTGAGCCCTTGCCTCGCGCGCACAGCAGCCCCTCCTCGAGATCCACGTCAGCCGGCTCCAGCCCGACCGCCTCAGACGCGCGCAGACCGCACGCGTACATCACCTCGAGTAGCGCGCGGTCGCGCAGCGCCAGCGGCTCGGTGCCGCGCGGCTGCTCGATCAGGCGCGCGACCTGCTCGCGCGTGAGCACGCGCGGCAGGCGCTGGGGCTTGCGCGGGCCGCGCAGCTCGGCGGTCGGGTCATGCTCGATCGTGCCCTCGCGACGCAGGTGGCGGTAAAACGAGCGCAGGCACGCGACCTTGCGCGCAAGCGTGCTCGGCGCGACGCCCAGCTCCGACAGGAACGCCGCCAGATCGCCGTGCGTCACCCGGGTGGCAGCCAGACCGCGACGCTCGAAGAACTCGCCTAGCTGCAAGAGGTCGGAGCGGTATGCCTCGAGCGTGTTGCGCGAGAGGCCTCGCTCCAGCTCTAGGTAGGCGAGGAAGTCAAGCAGCAGCGACTCGATCCCCGCAACGCTCGGCCTTGCGGCGCGCTCTGGGAGAGCCGAGACTCCGTCGGACCGGGGCGAGGCACCACCAGGAGCTGTGATCGTCTCGACGGGCGCCATCCTCTGAGCTTCGCTGGCGGAGCGGTCGCTCCTTGACGGTGCAACCAGAGATTCAGTGGGCGCGTTCAGAGATCCAGTTGACGGGCACTCCGAGATCCGGCCGACGGCGCGTTCAGAGATCCAGCCGGCGGGCGAGCCACATCAGGCCGATCAGCGTCTTCGCGTCGTGACACTGCTCAATCGCCTGGTCGAGCTTCGCCAGCGGCCAGCACACGATCTCGATGCGCTCCTGCTCGTCGCTGTGCGCCTGCGACGGGTACAGGTCGCTCGCATGGAACAAGTGCACCCGCTCGTCGGTGAAGCCCGCGCTGGTGTAGTAGGCGACGATCGGCTCCCAGCTGCGCGCGCCGCGGCCGACCTCCTCGGCTAGCTCTCGCTGCGCCGCCGCGAGCGGCTGCTCGCCCTCGACGTCAAGGCGCCCCGCGGGGATCTCCAGCAGGTCAGGCACGCCGATCGCCTCGCGCGGCTGGCGCACAAGCCAAACATGCTGCTCGTCGCGCGCGACGATCCCCACAGCGCCCTGGTGGCGCACGATCTCGCGCGAGACCTCTTCGCCGTCAGCATGGCGGAAGCGCTCGATACGAACCTCCACGATCCGACCGCTGTAGACCGTCTCGCCGCCGAGCGCCTCGAAGGCGCTGCTCACTGCGTCTCCTCGACCTCGTGGCTGACGAGCTCCGCGAGCACGCTGCCCCCGGCGAGCGCGGCGCCGAAGAACAGCGGGTCGTCCGCGAGACCGCGGCCCATCGTCTCAGCGGGCAGGCCGCTGGCGGCGTAGGCCGGCAGATCGACGCTCGCGCGGCGCCAATCGTGACGGGCGATGCGAGCCGGACGCTCGACGTCGATCTGGGGCGCCGGGCGGTCGCTCGGCGGCCGGCTGGGCATCGCACCGCCGAACACCGCGCTGAGCCCCGCGCGCAGGTCAGCGCCGACCGGCGAGCGCACGCCCGCGGGCAGCGCCACGGTGACTGGCTCGAGCAGCAAGTCGAGCACGGTGAGCGTGTGGTGGGAGATGCCGCGGTGACGCTTGCGCTCGTCTCCCGAGGACATCCGCGCCACCAGCAGTGTCGAGCATTCGAGCGCCAGCGCGACATGCGCGGAGTCGAGTGCGATCATCCCTCCGTGCCCGAGCCGCGAGCTCGAGCCGACAATTCCCGGACCCGGCCCGCATACCGCCGCATCCCAGCCGAGCACGCGCAGTCCGTGGTGCAGCGCGCCCGCGGTCGTGATCGCCTCGGCGTCGCCGCCGAAGGCCGCGCCGGCGGTCACGTGCCCGGCGAGTAGCCCGCGCTCGCGCAGCATGCGCACCGTATGCGAATGTCCGCCCGGCAGGGCACCGCCAGCGGTCTGCACGTAGCCGAGTCGCGCACCCGACGCACCCTGGGCAAACGCCCACGCCACGCCGGCCAGCTGGCCGTGAAGGGCGAGCACCGCGACCGGGTGCTCCACGGGGAGCTCCAGCGGCTCATGCTCGATCGGCTCGACGGCGTGCTGCAAGCTCGTGTAGTTGAGCTTCATGACGTTCGCTCCGTGCGCGCCGTCGCCGTCGAGGCCGCGCGTGAGGTTGACGTGCACCACGTCAAAGCCGCCCGAGCCCAGCCCGAGGTCGAGCGCCTGCACGTTGACGATCACTTCATCGCCGACCTCGGTGTGCCCCACGAGCCCAACGTCGGCGATCGCTTCGCGGCGCTTGCCGGGGCGCGAGGACTCCGAGTCGAGCGTGAGCTCGATCACGAGCCGCTGCTCGCGCACGGCTCCGGCGAGCTCGCCCGCTCCAGCATCAGAGCCGGCATCGGTGCCCATGCAGCGAGTCTCGACGACGGTGGCGGGGCGTAGCTTCAGCATCGGCGCCGCAAGCTACAGGGCCGGAGCGGGCACAAGGCCCGCCACCTCGTCCAGCAGGGTGAGCGCGACCTCGAGCATCTCCTCGAGCGCGAGCGCGCTCACCCGCTCGCCCGGCTCGTGGTTGCGCTCGGTGCCGTTCGCCAGGTTCACGGTTGCAAAGCCCTGCGCGATCAGCGCGTTGGCGTCAGAGCCGCCGCCGCTGGCGATGCGCACAGGATCGTGACCGCAGGCGTGCAACGCCTGCTCGGCCACGCGCACAGGCCGGCTGTTGACCGGCAGGCTGTAGCCGGAGAAGGTGCGCTGCACGCTGATGTCAACGTCGCAGTCGCAGTCTGGGAGGTTTGCCGCCTCGTGCAGACGATCGACGATCTCGGCGACCACCGCCTCAGCGCGCTGATCGTCGAGCGCGCGCGCCTCCAGCACGAGCGTGCAGCTCTCGGCGACGACGTTCATGGCGGTGCCGCCGTCGATCGTGCCGGCATTGACCGTGGTGCCGCTGTCGAGGCGGCCGAGCTGCATCGAGGCGATCGCACGGGCGGCTGCAAGGATCGCGCTGCGCCCGTCCTCGGGGCGGATGCCCGCATGCGCCGCCGCGCCGTGAAAGGAGGCCTCGATCCGGAAGTGCGTCGGCGAGTCGATCACGACCTCGCCGATTGGCGAGGCATGGTCGAACACGAACCCGAAGTCGCTGTTCAGGCGCGAGGCGTCAAATGCGCGCGCTCCGGCGAGCGCGACCTCCTCGCCAACGGTGAATAGCAGCTCTACGTCCACCGGCGCGCCCTCGCGGCGCACGTGGCGCGCGAGCGCGAGCAGCACGGCGATCGCGGCCTTGTTGTCGGCGCCCAGGATCCCGTCGTTCGCGTTCTCCCAGCCGCCGTTGAGCAGCACCGGCTCGACGAGCGCCGCCAGCGGAACCGTGTCGAGGTGGGCGCACAAGAGCAGCGAGCGCCCGCGCCTTGAGCTCTCCTCGGAGCCGCCCCGGCAATCCGCTGAGATGTACGCGAGCAGGTTGCCGCAGTCAGAGCCCGCGACCGGCCCCGCGTCGTCCTCGTGAACCTTCACCCCGAGCGCGCGCAGCTCCGCGATCACCCGCTCGGCGCAGGCGCGCTCGTGTCCCGACGGGCTCTCGATCCGGCACAGCTCCGCGAAGGTTCCGTTCAGGTAGCGGCGCTCGAGCTCGCTGACTCTTGAGGCTGACGTCGGAGCCGTCACGACACGCCGGCGCGCTGCGCCGACGTCTGCGCGGGCGACGGCGAGGCGTGGGACATGTCGCCGTCCCCGTCGCCGTCCGCGTCCCCGTCCCCGCCGGCGTCCCCATCCCCGCCAGCGTCCCCATCCCCGCCAGCGCGCTGCAGCGCGGCCGCGACGAAGTCGCGGAACAGCGGCGCGGGACGCTCGGGACGCGACTTGAACTCGGGATGGAACTGCGAGGCCACGAAGAACGGATGCGCGTCGAGCTCGATCACCTCCACCAGGCGCTCGTCGGGCGAGGTCCCCGAGACGCGCAGGCCGGCGCTCTGCAGGCGCTTGCGCAGCCGGTTGTTGACCTCATAGCGATGGCGGTGGCGCTCGTAGATGACCGCCTCGCCGTACATCTCGAGCACGCGGCTGTCGGCATGCAGCTTGATCGGATCGGCGCCAAGGCGCATCGTGCCGCCAAGGTCAGCCACTTCCTTCTGCTCGGGCAGCAGATCGATCACCGGGAACGGCGTCTCGATGTCGAACTCCGTCGAGTTGGCTCCTTCCATGCCGGCGACATGGCGGGCGAACTCGGCGACGGCGACCTGCATGCCGAGGCAGATGCCCAGATATGGGATCTGCTGCTCGCGCGCGAAGCGCGCCGCGACGATCTTCCCCTCGATCCCGCGTCCGCCGAAGCCGCCGGGGATCAGGATCCCGTCGGCGCCGCTGAGGCGTCTGAAGGTCTCCTGGTCATCGCCGCCCTCGAGGCTCTCCGAGTCGATCCACTCGATCTCGATGCTGCCGTCCTGCAGCGAGGCGGCATGGCGCAGCGCCTCGGAGACCGACAGATAGGCGTCCTCGAGCTGCACGTACTTGCCCACGAGCGCGATCCGCACGCTGCGACCGATCGAAGATCGGCCAGCCCGCGCCGCCCGCTCGATCGGCTCCGTCCACTTCGACAGGTCCGGCGCCGGCGCCTCCAGGCCGAAGTGCTCGAGCACGAAGTCGTCGACGCCCTGCTCGCGGAAGGTGAGCGGAACCTTGTAGATGTTGTCGACGTCGCACGCCGAGACGATCGCCTCCATCGGCAGGCTCGCGAACAGCGCGATCTTCTTGCGGATCTCGCTCGAGAGCGAGCCCTCGGAGCGACACATGAGCATGTCGGGCGCAATCCCGATACGCCGCAGCTCGTTGACCGAGTGCTGCGTGGGCTTGGTCTTGAGCTCGCCCGCATGACCGATGTAGGGAACTAGCGTCAGGTGGATGAACATGCAGCGCCGGCGGCCGACATCCACTGGAAACTGCCTGATCGCCTCGAGGAACGGCAGCGACTCGATGTCGCCGACGGTGCCGCCGATCTCGGTGATCACGAAGTCGACATCGCTGGACTCCGCGATCAGCGCGATCCGCTGCTTGATCTCGTCGGTGATGTGCGGCACCACCTGCACGGTTCCGCCGAGGTAGTCGCCGCGGCGCTCGCGACGAATGACCGTGTCGTAGATGCCGCCTGCCGTCACGTTCGAGGCATGGCTGGTGTTCGAGTCCGTGAAGCGCTCGTAGTGGCCGAGGTCTAGGTCGGTCTCGGCGCCGTCCTCGGTGACGAACACCTCGCCGTGCTGGTAGGGCGACATCGTCCCGGGGTCGACGTTGATGTACGGGTCGAACTTCTGTAGCCCGACGGTCAGACCGCGCGAGACGAGCAGTCGTCCGAGCGAGGCCGCGGCGATGCCCTTGCCGAGCGACGAGACCACGCCACCGGTCACGAAGATGAACCGGGTCTTGCTTGGAGGCTGGGCGTGGCGGTCAGAGTGATGCAAGGTCATGTGGGCCTGCCCCAAGAGTCTAGTCGGCGCAGACCCGGAGTCCTTTCGAGGAGTGTCGAGATCGATCGCAGCTCGCCGTAGAGCGTGATCGCGGCGAGCAGCGCGAGCGCGACGAGCTGCCCGGCGCCCGACAGCGTCAGCACCAGCCACAGCCCCGCCAGCGCCCCCAGCAGGTTCGCGCCGGTGTCGCCGAGCATCACGCGCTCGCGCAGGTCATAGACACCCGCGACGAGCGCGGGCGCTGCAAACAGCCCCAACTCCCACAGCGGGTGCAGGTCGGCCGAGCCAATCGCGAGGCCCGCGCCGAGCAGCACGAACGCCTTGGTCGCGCGCCCTGGGCGCAGGTCGAGCAGGTTGAAGACGTTGGTCGCGAGCACGAGCACCGCGGCAGCCAGCAGCCAGCGACCGTTCGACAGGCCCATGTAGCTCATCGCCAGCAGCGCCAGGCCGAGCGAGCCCGCGGCCTTCAGCGCCCCCGTGGAGAGCTCGCCGCGCAGCGTCGCCGCGCCGTGACCGCGCCAGCCACGAACGGGCGTCCGCCCCTTCGCGCCGGAGCGTCCGCCGGGCACGCCGCTGCCAGTCACGCCGCTGCCGGGCACGTCGCTGCCAGCCACGCCCTCGCGGACGGACGCAGCGCTGGACCCCTCGCGACCGTCGTAGCCGAGCGTGTCGTCGAGCAGCCCGAGTGCGAGCACGCCCAGCGCGTAGACCGCGATCGGCAGCACCTCTGGTGGCAGCACCTGGGTGGAGGCGAGCCGCTGCACCAGCACGAGCGGAATCAGCGCAAGCAGCGCGGCCGCGAGCGTGAGCACGCCGAACGGGAACGGCAGCGCACGGTCGCGGTAGTTGGGGCGCGTGTGACCGCTGTCGCTGAGCGCGCGCAGCAGTACCGGCGCGAGCACCACGGCGCTCACCAGCGCAAGAATCAGGGGCAACGGCTGCATCGCTGGAAGCTAGCGCCGCGAGCGGACGCGCCGCGACGCCCCCCAAAACGTCGCACATGCGCGCGCCCGCCGAGGTGAGCGCTCCCTCAGGGCTGCGACGAGGTCTCGGTGACACTCGGAAGCAACGAGTCAGCTGTCGAGGAGACGCCGAAGCTGCCGCTGTCTCCCGCGAGCGCATAGTCGAGCGCGGCCTGTCCGGAGAGGTTGTCGAGATCGTCGACGCTCGAGATGCCCTTGCCTTTGTACCAGGGGATCTGCGACGGTTCGGTGCTCGTGAGCTGAACGCCGACGGCCGGCACACGCACCGCGGCCACGCCCGCGAGCAGGCCCGACTCGAACGCAGCGGCGGCTTCGCTCTGCTGAGCGCTCATGCCACTCGGCTCGGCCCGCACGACGACGAGCCCTTCAAGGCGCGTGAGCTGACCGTCGAAGGCGCTGAGCAGGCTGGCGCGCACGCGGCTGATCAGCTCGCGATCGACGAGCTGCCCGCCGCTGACGAGCTGGCGCCCGACCAGGTCACCGAGACGTTCAACGAGTTCGCTCGACGCAACCAGACCCTCGTAGTGCGTCCCCACGACCTCGCGTTCGAGCCCTTCGACGTCAAGCGGCTCGCGCACCGCGATGACCGTCGTGAGATCGCCGCCCGCCTGCGCGACGGCGGTGCGCACGAGCGAGTTGATCTCATCAGAGGAGCCGCCGAGGAACACCAGCCCGATCGTGCGCCCGGCAAGCAGTTCGTGCACCGCCAGCGGATACAGGCCCTTGGCGAACGCTTCCTCGTCTGTCAGCCGTTCCTGGAGCTGGCCCGCGTGCTGGCGGGATTGGCCGACTTCGGAGTTGAGGTTCGCCACGATCCCGTTCTTGGCGGAGGAGACGAGGTTCGAGTCGCCGATCGCGACGCCCAGGAGCACGCCGATCATCAACGCGAGCAGGACAGCCGCGAGGGACAGCGCGTGGTAGCGGTAGTCGAACATGGGCGATCGTCTGCTGTCAGCCGGCGCCGAACAGCAGCTTCAGCTTCAGCCAAAGCAGTTCTGCGACGTCACGCAGCGCGGGCGTCTCCCAGACCACAGCGATCATCGCCATCACTCCAGCAGCGATCACGAACAGCAGCGGCGCCAGACCCGGGCGTGGCCGGTACAGGCGGCTCACGCCCTTCGCGTCGACGAGGATCTCGCCGATGCGCAGACGCGTCAGAAAGGTCGAGGACATGCCCTTGCGGTTGCGGTCGAGGAACTCCACGAGATTGAACTGCGAGCCCACCGTGACGATCAGCCGGGCGCCCTTCTCGGCAGCGATCAGCATCGCCACGTCCTGGCTGGTCCCGGGCGCGGGTACAAGCTTGAACTGCAACCCGAGATCCTCTAGGCGGTGACGGCCGGGCGCGCGCCCATCCGGGTAGGAGTGCACCACGAGCTCCGCGCCGCAGCGCAGCGCCGTCTCGCCGGCCGAGTCCATGTCGCCGACGATCATCGTCGGCTTCAGCCCCGCCTCCAGCAGCGCATCGGCGCCTCCGTCGACGGCGACGATCAGCGGACGCATGTCGCGAATGAACGGGCGCAGCGCGCGCAGATCCTTCTGGTGGCCGACGCCGCGTACGACCACCAGCGTCGAGCGGTCGCGGAAGTCGGTCGCGAAGCGCGGCAGCTGGATCCTGCCCGCGAGCAGCTCGCGCTCCTCGCGCATGTGCTCGATCGTGTTGTGCGCGAAGCGCTCGAGCGCCTCCCCGATCTCGCGCCGACGGATCTCCGTTTCGGCGCACACACGCTCGAGGTCGAGCACCTCGCCGACCGCGAGCAGCTCGCCCTTGCGCAGGATCTCCGCGCTCGCGACGTGGGGCACGCCGGCCGAGCCTCGCTCCTCACCGACCTCGGGGGCGTCCGGTGGCCCTGCTGCCGCGTCGGCGCCTGTGCGTGCGCCGCCACCGGCACCGGCGTGATCGACGCGAACGACCAGTGGATCGCCGTCAAAGACCGCGTCGAACAGCGAGTCGTCGGGCAGGTCGACCAGCACGATGCCCGCTTCGACCAGCAGCTGCGGGCCGAGGTTCGGATAGGAGCCGCCGGAGGAAGGGCTGCAATTGAGCACAGCGACCGCGCCCGCAGCGATCAGCTCCTCGGCGGAGACGCGGTCGACGTCGAGGTGATCGATCAGCGCGACATCGCCACGAACCAGATGCCTGACGAGCATCTTCGTGCGCCTTCCCGGACGCACCGGCCCGGCGACGACACCCGCGGAATCGAGCGCTGGCTCTATCGATCGAGTCGTCGCCACACTTGCGAGAGTAACGCTCGCCAGGGGCAAGCGCAGCGTCTGCAGGCGATCAGGCCGCGCGGCGCAGGTCGCGCGCATGGCGGCGCGCGGCGCTGTCATCGGTGTCCGCGCCCAGCATCCGTACGAGCTCGGCGACGACGTCGCCCTCGCCGAGCTGCACCACCGTCGTGCGCGTGGGCTCAGCGTTGGTGTCCTTGACGATCGAGAAGTGACGAGCACCGAGCGAGGCGATCTGCGGCAGGTGGGTGATGCACAGCACCTGCCGGCGCTCCCCCAGCTCGCGCAGCCGCGCGCCCACCGTCCGCGCGGTCTGGCCGCCGATGCCCGCATCGACCTCGTCGAAGACGAGCGTGGCATCGGCCTGGGAGGCGCCCGCGACGCTCATGATCGCGAGCATCACGCGCGACAGCTCCCCACCGGAGGCGATCTCGCGCAGCGGCGCCGCGGGCACTCCCGGGTTGGGCGCGATCATGAACTCGACCGCGTCCCCACCTGTTGGACCCGGCTCGCGCTCGCCGAGCGCCACCTCGAAGCGGGCCTCGCCCATTGCCAGCGCGGCGAGCTGCTCCTGCACCGCAAGCGCGAAGCCCTTGGCCGCGGCCGTGCGCGCGCGGCGCAGCGCCAGCACGTGACGCTCGAGCTCCGAGCGAGCGCCGGCGAGCGCTTCGGTGGCCTCCGCGAGCGCCACCTCAGCTCCCTCCAGCTCGGCATGGCGCGAGCGCGCGTGCGCGGCGTAGTCGAGCACCGCCCGCACGCTGCCGCCGTGCTTGCGCGCGAGCCGCTCAATCGCCGCGAGGCGCGCTTCGAGCGCGTCGAGCGAGACGTCCGAGCCGAGCTCGCCCAGCGAATCCTCCTCCTCCAGGGAGGATGCGAGCCCGTGCATGCCGCCACGCTCGCAGTAGTCGCGCAGCTCGCCTGCCAGGTCCTGGGACTCGATCGCCAGGCCGCGCATCCGCTCCGCGAGCGCGTCGAGCGCAGGGTCGACGCCGGCGAGCGCGTCCAGCGCAGCGGCGGCGCTCGCCACAAGCTGCACCGCTCCCGGAGCCTCGCCCGCGTCCGGCGCGAGCGCATCGGCGCCGGCGCCGGCGACCGAGCGCAACGCGTCGAGCCGGCGCAGGCGCTCACGCGCAAGCAGCAGCCGCTCGTGCTCGCGCTCGTCGGGTGCCACCTCGTCGATCTCGCCGAGCTCATATGCGAGTAGATCCAGCTCGCGCTCGCGCTGCGAGGAAAGCTCGTGCAGCGCCCGCAGCCGCTCTTCCAGCGAGCGCACCTGCGCAAACGCCTCTGCACAGCCGCGCAGCCGGGCAGCGTGCTCGCCGGCGCAGAGGCTGTCGAGGATCTCCAGCTGCGCGGCTGACAGCGTCAGCTTGCGATGCTCGTGCTGCCCATAGAAGGCGAGCAGCGTCCCACCGATCTCGCGCAGGTCAGAGACAGCGGCAGAGCGCCCGCCGATGTAGGCGCGGGTGCGCCCGTCGGCGCTCACACGGCGCGCGAGCGTGAGCTCCGGCGCGTCGGCGCTGATGCGCTCGCCGAGCTGCTCGCGCAGCTGCTGTGGCAGGTCGAAGATCCCCTCGACGTATGCCTCGCCGGCCCCAGGACGGACGATCCCCGCGCGAGGCCGCCCTCCCAACAGCAGGTCGAGCGCGTGCGCGAGCACCGTCTTACCGGCGCCGGTCTCGCCGGTGAGGACGTTCAGGCCGGGCGCCAGGCGCAGTTGCGCCTGCTCGATCAGCAGCAGGTTCTCGACGTGAAGCTCTTGCAGCACCTCAGGTGGTCTAGCAGCGGCCGGGGACGGATCGAGCGGCCGGGAGCGGATCGCGCCAGCCGCAACCGCCGAGCGCCCGCCGCGGTCGTGCCTGGCGGCTCCGGCCTGCCGCCCGCGACTTGCCGGCGCCCCCACGGCCCGGCATAATCCGCCCCCACGTTCAAGACGAACAACCCCACCGGCGTACACTCGTCCGCAACAGGCATGGCTGCCAGCAACATCGATCCGCGCTCCGATCGACCTCCGGCGGAGGAGGAGGCAGGCTGCTTGACGCCGGCTGCGCTGCTCGCGCGCCTGGAAGAGGAGATCAGCCGCGCCGAACGCCACGGGACCGGATTGAGCTGCCTGCTGCTCAAGATCGACAACCTCGAGGAGATGGCGCGCGAGCACGGCGGCGAGCTGCGCGAGCAGACGATCTCCTACATCGCCGGCGCGCTGCGCCACGAACTGCGCCGCTTCGACCGGATCGGACAGGTCGATCAGGACGGCCGGGTCAACCGTGACCTGCTGATCATCCTGCCCGGAGCCGACAGCCCGCGTGGCGAGATCGTGGCCAGGCGCGCGCTCGAGCGACTGCGCACGATCAAGGTCGAAGCAGGCGGTACCCGCCAGCCGCTCGAGATCTCGGTTGGACTGGCTGCCTGGCACCAAGACGTGGGGGCCGAGGCGCTGCTCGCGCACGCCCGCGCAGCGGTGCGCAGCGTCAACGGCGATCACGGCTACCCGGCCGCCAACGGCAGCGCGCCGCCAACGCTCCCCCCGCAACCGTCGTCCGCGAGCACGCACGCCCGTATCGGCGACCCGCCCGCGCTCGGACACGCGGGAAGCGCATAATCCCGTCGGTGCTCTCCGGATCAGAGTTGTGGCTGCTGCGCCTGATGGCCGATCGCGGGCTGGCGCTGCTGGACGCCAGCACGCTGTTGGTGGTGATCGAGGAGCGCGGCGAGTTGCGCGTGGCGGCGAGCAGCGGCGCGGCGAGCGTGCGCCTGCGGATCATGCCCGTGCAGGGCAGCGCGCTGGGAGCACTCTACCTGCAGGGCAAGCCCGTGTCGCTCGACCGTCCTCGCGGCCAGGAGGCGGCATGGCTGCACGACCTCGGCCTCGAGGCGCGCGCGGTGCTCGTCGAGCCGCTGAGCATGGAGGACCATGGCGGCGGGCTTGTGATCGCGCTGCGCGACGGCGCGAGCTTCCGCGATCCCGACCGCCAGGCGCTGAGGGCGTTCGCGTCGAGCGTCTCGCAGCGCCTGGCGGCCGAGCGCTCGGTCGAGATCGAACGCCTGCGCTATGGCATGGAGGCGCGCGAGCGCGAGCGCACCCGCTGGGCGCGCGAGATCCACGACGAGAGCATCCAGGGGATCGGCGCGCTGCGCCTGCAGCTGGCCAACGCCCGCGACCAGGGCAATGAGCAGGCGCTGAGCGAGGCGGTCGACACAGCGCTGGAGGGACTCGGCATGGAGATCGACGGCCTGCGCCACCTGATCACCGAGCTGCGCCCCGCCGCGCTCGACGATCTCGGCCTGGAGGCGGCGCTCGAGGCGCTCGCCAGGCGCGCGCAGGCGATCGACGGGCTCGAGGTCAAGACGGAGATACAGCTCGCAGCCGGCCCAGAGGAAGCCGCGAATCCAGGCCGCGGCGGCGGCCGTCTGGACCCCGAGCTGGAGAGCACGATCTACCGTGTCGTGCAAGAGGCGCTCACAAACGTCAGCCGCCATGCGCAGGCGACCCAAGCCGTGATCAGCGTGACCGAGCGCGACGGGGTGCTGAGCGCGACTGTGACCGACGACGGTCGCGGCCTGCCGGACTCGACGCGGCTGGGACCCCGTGGCGACGGGCTCGAGGGCGGCTTCGGGATGTCGGGCATGCGCGAGCGTGCGGAGCTCGTGCGGGGGGAGCTCGAATGGGCACGCGCGCCCGAGCGCGGCACGATCATGCGCCTGACCGTTCCGCTGAGCGGGCGTCTGCGCAACGACGGCGCCACCGCGGTCGTGCCACAGGGCTCTCAGCAATAGCTAGGAGAACGCCTCCGCCGCGTCGCCGGCGTCGCCGTCCTCAGCCGCCCCCGCCGCGTCGCCGGCGCGCCGCAGCCAGCCGGCGAGCTGCTTGCCGACCGAGTTGATCGACTCGCCGGCGTCGCGAAAGCCGTCGCGGATGCGATCCGCGTAGAACGAGACCGCCTCGCTGCTGTCGGCGCGCGCGTCGACCGGGTCGCTGCGCAGCGGGTACTCGCCGCCGGCCACGCGATCGAACTCGCCGGACTGAACCCACGCCATCAACTCGTGCGTGCGCTTGACCGGCATTGGGTGCGTCACCCCGAGATCGAGCATCAGCCTGGTCAGGCGCTCGAGGCCGCTGCCCTTCTCGACGTAGTCCATTCCCTGGCGCATGAACAGGTCGAGATCGAGCTCGTCGACCATCGCACCGGCCGCAAGCGACATCAGCGTGCGACACACGATCAGCGGATCGCGCGTGACGAGCGCCGCCGCGCGATCGGCGCTCAACTCAGTCGCACGACCCCACTCCATCAGCGCCGAGCGCACCGGCGCGAGCGGCAGCGGCAGGCGCGCGCTGCGCGTGAGCAGCACGAGAATCGCAAGCGCGGTGCGGTACAGCTGGTGGTCGGAGAGGATATGGGCAGCCTCGTGCGCGAACACCGCGCGCCGCTGCGGCGCGTCGAGCAGGTGCACGAGCTCGGACTGCACGACGACGATCGGGCGCCGCGCGCCGATCGCAAGCGCGTTCGGCGCGGGGAACTGCGTGAGATACAGGTCCGGCACGTTGCTCATGTCGAGCGTCGCGTAGGCGATCGCGTGCTCGCGCCAGACCGCGCCGAGCTGCTGTTCAGACAGCCGCACCGAAGCGCCGAGGTAGCTCTGGCGCAATGCTCGCTCATAGCCCAGCTCGATCAGCTTGCGCACGACCGTGTCCAGATAGGGAATCGATCCGAGCGCCGCGGTAGCGGCGCGATCGGCCGGATGCTGGAAGGCCCGCGGCGAGATGTCCGTCAGCCGGTAGCCCTCAGCAGGCACGCTCGATCCCGAGGAAGCCATGGTTGCAGCGTACAGCGATACGGTGCCCGGGCGCGAAGGTCGCGCGTGGCACCGGTCGAGACACAGCCCGCCATCCGCGCACCCGGCCGGCAGGCCGGCTATAGATCAACTAATCAGCAAGCCCCGTGCGGCGCACGTATGCGGTTATCTCCGCGCGCGAGGAGAAGCCGAGCTTCTCGATCGCGCGAGCCCGGTAGGTCTTGACCGTGCGCTCAGCGACGTTCAGCTGCTCGGCGATCTCCGGGTTGGTGTAGCCGTTGGCGATCAGGCGCACAACCTCGCGCTCACGCTCACTCAGCACCACCCCGTCGTTGACGCCATCCTCGCCGGTCGCCATCAGCGCGCCCAGCCGCGGATGCAGGTAGTTGCCGCCCGCCACAGCCAGACGGAAGGCCTGCAGCAGCTCCGCCGGCTCAGCCTCCTTGAGCACATAGCTGCGCGCACCCGCCCGCAGCGCCTGGCGCGCGTACTCCGGATCCTCGCGCATCGTCAGGATCGCCACCGCAAGCGTCGGATGCGAGATGAAGCACGACGGCAACGCCCCCAAGCTCGAGCCGCCCGGCATCGTCAGATCGAGCGTCAACAGGTCCGGCTTGTGCTCGCGCACCTCGCGGATCATCGACGGGATGTCCGCGGCTTCAGCCACCACGCGAAACTCGCCACGCTCGCGCTGGAGCACCGCACGGACGCCGTCGCGCACGACCGCGTGATCGTCCGCGATGATCACGCTGATCGGTCGCGTCACCCCTGGCGTGCCATCCTGCATCCTCCGGACGGTAGCGGCTCGGCAGGACCGATCCGCCCACGCGCACAGCGATGCGACCTGCGCTGCCCGGCGATACCGGGCGTGACCCGACCTCTAGGCCCGCTAGCGTGGCGGCGTGACGTCCCCGCTCTCCTCGCCGCCGCTGCGCAGGATCATCATGGCGTACACGATCAACCGGCTGGGCACGTGGTTCGGCCTGCTCGCGCTGGTGATCGCCGTATTCGACCATACCCACAGCCCGCTCGCGGTCGCGGCGCTGCTGTTCGCGGGGCAGGCGCTGCCCGCATTCGCGGTGCCGGCGATCGTCGCCCGCCTGGAGGCGTCACGAGGTGGCAGCGAGCTCACCGGCCTCTACACGTTCGAGGCCATCGTGACCGCAGCGCTGGCGCTGCT
This sequence comes from uncultured Solirubrobacteraceae bacterium, assembly GCA_963714285.1. Taxonomy (GTDB): domain Bacteria; phylum Actinomycetota; class Thermoleophilia; order Solirubrobacterales; family Solirubrobacteraceae; genus Palsa-744. Next base: position 317,444 of record CAVQNS010000004.1, on the reverse strand, counting down.
GCTGTGGCATTTCTCGCTGCCGGCGCTGCTCGCGTTGGTGGCGCTCGACGGCACGGCCGCGCTGGCGGCCAGCGCGCTGCTGCGCGCCGAGGTGGCGCGGGCCGCGCGCAACCAACTGGTGGCGCGGGCGGGCACGCAACCAGGGGGCGAGCGTCTCGACAGGTACGAGCCACCGGCGCCCTGGGCAGATCCCCTCGCCGAGCATGCCGCGGCTGAGGATGGCCAGCACGAGAACGAGGACGGCCGTCACGAGGCCGAGCGCAAGGCCAACGCCGCGCTGAACGTCGCTTTTTCGAGCACCTTCGTGCTCGGGCCGATCCTCGGCGGCGCGGTCGTCGCCGCGGCAGGCGCATCCACAGCGCTGTTCATCGACGTGGGCTCGTTCTTGGCGTGCGGGGCGCTCGTCCTCGATCTACACCCCCACGTCGAGGCGGGCAGCGGCGACTCCGTGCGCGAACGCCTCCGCTCCGCCTGGCGGCACATCAACGAAGCGCCGTCGCTGCGCGCGCTGCTGCTGGCGGAGGCCGTCGCGCTCATCTTCATCGAGACCGGCGCGCCGATCGAGGTGCCTTTCGTGAAGGCGACGCTGCACGCCGGGGACAGCGGCCTCGGCCTGGTGCTGACGATGTGGGGCGCGGGCGCCGTGCTCGGGAGCGTCGCGTTCGCGCGCCTGATCAAACGCCCGCTAGGAGAGATGCTGAGCGCCGGTACGCTCTTGATCGGCGGCGCCTACCTCGGGTTGGCCGCCGTGCGCTCGCTCGAGCTGGCATGCGTCGCCGCGCTCGTAGGAGGTGTCGGCAACGGCCTACAGTGGCCGTCGCTGATCAGCATCGTGCAGAAGGCATCCCCCGAGCACCTGCACGGGCGGATGATGAGCGCGGTTGAATCGCTCGGCGCGGTCTGCCTCGCGCTGGGACTGTCGCTTGGAGGCCTGCTGGTCGCGCTGAGCTCGCCCCGCGCGGCGTTCCTGATGGTTGGATCCGGCGCGATCGTCACGACCGTCGCGCTGCTGCGGCTGGCCGGTCGCTCGGTGGGCGCCATGGCCGACGGCGACGCTGACGAGCGCGCCACCGTGGCGGAGAGCGCGGCAGCCGCCCTGCACGAGCCCTAGATCAGCTCGGCTTCGAACGCCGCAGCCGGGCGCTCCCAGCGGCCACAGCGCCGATCCGCAAGCGCGCACTCCGCCCTTTAGTACCACGCACCGTCGGTCGTTAAGTACGACAAGGACCCGACGATGCTCTCCCCCAAGTACAAGCGGCGTGCCTTCTGGGCCGCGGAGATCCTGCTGCTGGCGGCGACCGCCATGGCCGCCAGCAGGCTCGCGCTCGCCCATGAATGGCACCCGGTGTCGCTGGTCGTGCTGGTGCTTGCGCTGGCCTTTATGGGCCAGTGGTTCAGCGTCGAGATCCGCGGCGGGCAGCTCAACCCCTTTCTGATCGCGATCGTGTTGGCGATGGGGCTGCTCGGACCCGTGCCGGCGGCCGTCTGTGGCGTCGCGCCGATGATCTTGAAATCGCTTGTGCGGCGACTGTCGCCGGCGGGATGGCTAAACAATCTCTCCACCTATGCCGCCGTGCCGTTCGCTGGCGGGCTGATCGTGCGCGTGCTCGTCCACGCGATCCCGAGCCTGACCGCCTCTGGTCTTGCGCAGAGCATCACGTTCGGCCTGATCCTGTTCGCGGTCTTCCTGCTCGCTACTGCGCTCTCGTTCGTCCTGTTCGCGCTCGACGGGAGCACCAAGGACGCCGTTCCCGTGGGGCGCGAGATGCGCGAACTGCTGCCGCTGTTCCCCGGCGAGCTCGCCGCCGGCGCGCTCGCGACGATCCTCGCGCTTGCCTACCGGGGTGTAGGCCCGTCGGCGCTGTTCGCGGGAATCGTGGTGCTGCTGATCTTCCAGCGCCTGACCGTTGCGCTGCTGCGCTCCGAGGATCGCGCCGAGCAGCTGTTCGCGCGCTCCAGGCAGCTCGTGGGTCTGCAGCTGGGGGTGTTGCGGACGCTTGTGAGAGCGCTCGGGATGCGCGACCAGCGGACCGCCCGACACGCCGCCGCGGTCGCCTTGTACGCGAAGACGCTCGCAGTCGAGCTGGGCTGCGACACCGAACAGCAGGACATGATCCACACCGCCGGCTTGCTCCACGACATCGGCAAGTTCACGTGGCCTGACCGGATCTTGCACGCCGACGTGATTGACGCTGCAGACCTGACAACCGTGCAGAGCCACCCGCAGGAGGGCGCGATCCTGGTGGGAACGCTCGACGGCTACGGCGAGGTGGCCGACACGATCCTCTACCACCATGAGCGCATCGACGGCCGCGGCTACCCGGCGGGGCTGATCGGCAACGAGATCCCGCTGGGGTCTCGAATCCTTGCGATCTGCTCCAACTACGACACGCTGACCGCCAGCGACAGCTACCGCTCACCGATGCCGCCCGAGGAAGCGATGGCCGAGCTTTGCAGCGCCGCGCGCAACGGTCAGCTCGACCCCGAGCTGGTCGAGGTCTTCATCGTTGTCCTGAGGCGCGAGGGCGCCACGTTCGCCCAAGAGTCCGACTTCGAGACCGAGCTCGAATTCGAGCGTCGCGTGCGCAAGCTGGCCGAGCCCGGCTCCGCGGAGCCGACGCCACAGGCCGGCAACGCCGACGGTGGGCGTTCGCGCGAATGGCTCTCCAGCATCCCGATGCTGGGGCAGCGCACGCCCAATAAACACTGAGAGCGCGCCCCATGGCGCGCTCCCAAGCCCTAAAGCTTCCTACAGACTGACTTTATTTCGTCGGCCAAGTGGTCATTCTGTCTCCTTCTCCAGTACCTAGTTCCAGGTTGACCGGAAGGTCACGTTGAGTAGGTTTGATGACGATTGTACATCAATGACCCAACACCGTCCAGTTTGCGGAGGTATGTGCAGGATTTCGTGCAGCCGCCCAGCGGCCCGCGCAAACGTCGACAAACCTGCGCGGCGCTCAAGTTCTCCGCCGCCATTGACGAAGCACATAGCGACCCCTACCGATCGAAGGCCCGCAAATGCCCGTGCCCATCTCCCCCGCGCAACCGCGCAACGAGCGCCAGCTCGTGTTCACAAGCTCCCAGGCAGCGCGCTACCTGGGAGTCTCGCTCGCCACGGTCCGACGCTGGACGGACGCCGGGCACATCGACTGCTACCGCACGCCCGGCGGCCAGCGGCGCTTCTCGAGGGCGCAGCTGGACGAGTTCGTCGCCTCGATGCAGCGCACCGGCGCCACCCAGAGCGTCGCGGCGGTAGACCAGCGCAACGCGCAGGTCGCCTGACGCGCGCAGCGGCCGGCCCGGCGCCCGCGCGTCAGCTGGCCAGGCGTCCGAACTTCTCGCGCAGGCGCCGGTAGAACGACGACCCCGGCAGCTGGGCGATCGTGCCGACGTCGTTGACGAATCGCGCTTCGATTCGCCCGCCCGCGGCGATCTCCCCCACAGGGCGTCCGTCGACCGCTACATCCAGCGACTCGCGCGAGCGGTTGAAGATCGTGAGCCGATCGTCGGGCGCGACCACGAGCGCACGCGCGGAGATCGAGTGCGGCGCGATGAACGACACCACGAACCCTTCCACCCCCCAGGCCATCACAGGCCCCCCGTTGGCCAGGTTGTAGCCGGTGGACCCGGCCGGGGTCGCGACCACAAGCCCGTCGCATCGCACGCTGCCGGCCTCCTCGCCGTTGAGCTCGTAAGCGAGCTCTGCCACGCGCTCGCCCACCTTGCGATGGATCGCCACGTCGTTGATGGCCGCCTGCCGCCCCGCCTGCGAGCGGTCGTCGGGCAGGTCGAGCACGATCGCGGGCAGGCGCAACAGCTCGAAGTCCCCGCTCAGCGCGCGCGCGATGCCGTCCTCGATCTCCTGCGGCTCGACCGTCGCCAAGAAGCCGATCTCGCCGAAGTTGATCGCGAACACGGGCACGCCGGTGCCGGCATAGCGCTGCAGCGCCCGCAGGATCGTGCCATCGCCGCCCAGCACCACGCACAGCTCGACGTCCTGCTTGTCCGGAGCGTCCACCACGATGCGGGGTCCAGCGCTCAGGCCGTGCTTGCGCGTCTCCTCCTCGTCGAAGCGCAGGGTCACACCAGCCGGTGCGGCGCGCTCGGCGAGCAGCTTCAGCGCCGTGCCCGTGTCGTCGGGGCGGCGGTGGGTGAACACGGTCATCTCGCGCGTGCCATCCCCCTCCCTCATGGCTCGACCTCGCGCGCCATCCGCTCCAGCTGCGCCGGCTCGCGCGAGCCCCTTGCGCCCCCAGAGTCGGTAAGCCACATGAACGTCTCGCGGTTGCCCTTCGGCCCGGGCAGCCCCGATGAGTGGTAGCCGACGACAGCCGCGCCCAGCTCGAGCGCTGCCTCGCCGGCGCCGACCAGCGCCTCGCGGCGATCCTCCGCGCCGCGCACCACCCCGCCTTTGCCCACCCGGCCGCGGCCGAGCTCGAACTGCGGCTTGACCAGCGCCAGCACGTCGTAGCCCGTGTCCAGACATCCGAGCACCGCTCCAAGCACCTTCGCGAGCGAGATGAACGACACGTCGACTGTCGCGAGATCCGGAGGGCGCTCAGCGCTGCGCCCAGGGGCCGCCACGAGCATCGCGGGTGTGAGCGCGCGCGCGTTCGTGCGCTCCAGCACGGACACGCGCGGGTCGCTGCGCAGGCGGTAGTCGAGGATCCCGTAGCCCACGTCCACCGCGATCACCTCCAGCACGCCGCGCTGGAGCAGGCAGTCGGTGAAGCCGCCGGTCGAGGCGCCGACGTCCAGCGCGCGCCTGTCGCTCACCCCCAGCCCGCTGGCAGCCAAGGCGTTGGCGAGCTTGATGCCACCGCGCGAGACGAACTCCGGCCGCGCGTCCACGCTCACGCGCTCCTCCACGTCGACCAGTTCGCCCGGCTTGGCCGCGCGGCGCTCGCCCGCGCCGACGCGCACCTCGCCGGCCATCACCGACGCGGCCGCGCGGCTGCGCGAGGCGAACAGCCCGCGCTCGGCCAGAAGCGTGTCGAGACGGCGCTTGCTCATTGCCAGGGGAACCCTTGCACACAAGCCCGTGCAGCAACCCTGCTGTACGCGTCCGGGCCTGCGCCCGGCGCACGCCATCACCTCGATGGCACACGACTTCGACTCTATGTGATCGATATCACACACAGGCGGGTGCTAGCCGGGCATCATGGTTATCGATCGAGAGCGCAGCATGACTCTCCTGAATCCCTCCTCCCGAAACGGCCCGCTCTCCCCGGCGGGTCGTTTCATTTAAGGAGCGCCTCAGGAGGAACGCGTTGGCTCGCCCAGACCCTCTCAGGCGCCGACAATCGCAGGCCCGGCGCCCAGGGGGCCGCTGCCGTGTGCGGCAGGACCCTCGCCACGATCGGATATCGCGGTGAGGACGCGCTCGGCCATGCGCTCGGCGGTGAAGCCGACCTCCTCGTGCAGAAGCGCGGGCTTGCCATGCGTCACATAGCGGTCCGGAAGCCCTACGCGCAGGATGCGCGGCACGACACCGGCGTCGTTGAGCGTCTCCCACACCGCCGAGCCGAACCCGCCCGCGAGCACGCCCTCCTCAACGGTCACCAGCAGGTCGTGCTCGGCTGCCAGCTGGGCCATCAAGCCGGCGTCGATCGGCTTGGCGAAGCGCGCGTCCACGACCGTCACGGCGATCCCCTGGCTGCGCAGCAGCGCGGCGGCGCCCAGCGCCTTGCCGACGCCCGACCCGTAGCCGATCAGCGCCACGCGCCGCCCGGCGCGCACCGAAGCGGGCGTAACGTCAGCCTCAGACAGGATCTCCCCAGTGCCGACCGTAAGCGCCTTGCCTTCGCGGGGCAGCTGCACGCCGGTGCCTTCGCCGCGCGGGTAGCGCAACGCGATCGGACCCTCGTGCTCGAGCGCCGTGCGCAGCATGTGCACGAGCATCGCCTCGTCACGCGGCGCCATCAACACCATGTTCGGCAGGCAGCGCAGATAGGCGATGTCGAAAACCCCGTGATGGGTGGGGCCGTCGTCGCCGACAAGTCCCGCGCGGTCCATCGCGAACACGACGTTCAGCTTCTGCAAGCACACGTCGTGCACGATCTGGTCGTAGGCGCGCTGCAGAAACGTCGAGTAGATCGCCGCCACCGGCTTGACGCCCTCGAGCGCGAGGCCGGCAGCGAACAGGATCGCCTGCTGCTCGGCGATCCCCACGTCGAAGTAGCGCTCGGGCATCGCCTTCTGCAAGATGCTCAGCCCGGTCCCCGAGTTCATCGCAGCGGTGATGCCAACGACGCGCTCGTCGCGTTCGCATTCGCGCACGAGCGCCTCGCCGAACACCTGCGTGTACTGCGGCGGCGGCGCGCTCGCCGAGCCCTTGCCGTTCTTCAGCGCGGGCCTCGTCGGAGAGCCGTTGAGGATCGACTTGGGCTTGGCCGCATGCCACTGCTCCATCCCCTCCAAGCCGCCTTCCTCCGCGGGAGCGAAGCCCTTGCCCTTGACAGTCGCGATGTGCACGACCACGGGCCGCTGCGCCGCGAGCGCCTCGCGCAACGCCTCACGCAGCGCGCGCACGTCGTGGCCGTCGACCACGCCCATATAGGCCCAGTCGAGCTCCTCCCACCACAGGCCCGGCGCCCAGAACGCCTTGATCGACTCCTTCAGGTGCGGGCCGAGGCGCTCGAACGCCGCGCCGATCCCGATCGGCAGGCGCGTGAGCCCGCCCTCAACCTCTGAGCGTGCGCGCCACAGCTTCGGGTTCAGGCGCACGCGGTTGAAGTAGCGCGACAGCGCGCCGACGTTGGGAGCGATCGACATCCCGTTGTCGTTGAGCACCACCACGATCGGGGTGCCCAGCCCCCCAGCCTGGCCGATCGCCTCGAACGCCACGCCGCCGGTCATCGCCCCGTCGCCGATCACCGCCACGACCTTGCCGTCTGCCATGGACTCCCCTGCCTCCCCGGTGCCCAGATGGCGCATGCCCTCCTTGATCCCGACCGCATAGCCGATCGAGGTCGAGGCGTGGCCGGCGCCCATGATGTCGTGCGGGGACTCGGCGATCGAGCAGAACGGCGCGAGCCCCCCGTATTGGCGGATCGTGCTGAGCTCGTCGCGCCTGCCGGTCAGGACCTTGTGCGGGTATGCCTGGTGGCCTACGTCCCAGAGGATCTTGTCGCGCGGGGACTCGAGCACCGAGTGCAATGCCACCGCGAGCTCGCACGTGCCGAGGTTCGCGCCGAAGTGCCCGCCGATCTCGCCGACTGTGTCGATGATGTGCTCGCGCACCTCCTGCGCGAGCTGCTCGAGATCCCGCTCGGAGAGCTGGCGCAGGTCCTCGGGGCCCTCGATCTTCTCGAGCAGGGTCATGAGGTCCGCGTGAAGATGAAGTCGGCGATTCCCTCGAGCTCCGCGGTGGCATCCACGCCGGGAGCACGACTCGCCACCTCGGCGAGTGCCTCGCGCGCCATCCGATGCGACTCGCTCGCGAGCTCCCGCGCGCGCTCGATCCCGAACTCGCTCACGTACGTGCGCTTTCCGTGACGCTCATCGCTACCTCGTGGCTTTCCAAGTGCATCGTCGGTGCCGGTCACATCAAGTATGTCGTCCACGATCTGGAACAGAACCCCGAGCTCCGCGGCGAAGCGCCGGAACGGGGCCATCTCTGCTCCGTCTTCGATCCCCGTCAACAGTAGTACGCACAGCACGGACGCACCGATCAGACGTCCGGTCTTCAGCTCGTGCAGCCGACGCAGCGCGGCGGGGCCAGAGGCGTCATCCGCCTTCACGTCCGCGTACTGGCCGCCGACCATGCCGTTGACGCCCGTGGCGCCCGCGAGCTCGGCGGCAGCGGCCAGCACACGCTCGGGCGCCGCGCGCTGATGGGTGAGCAGGTGGCGGAAGGCCTCCGCGTAGAGCCCGTCGCCGGCCAGGATCGCGACGTCCTCGCCGAACTTCACATGGCACGTCGGCGCGCCGCGACGCAGGTCGTCGTCGTCCATCGCCGGCAGGTCGTCATGAATCAGCGAGTAGGTGTGGATCAGCTCGATCGCACCTGCCAGCGGCAGCACCTCGCGCTGCTCGATCCCAACGGTGCGTGCGGTCGCCAGCGCGAGCACCGGGCGGATGCGCTTGCCGCCGGCCAGCAGCGAATAGCGCATCGCCTCGTCCAGACCCTGCGTCAGCGGCTCCCCCGAGAAGCTCAGCTGCGCCAGATATCGCTCGACCTCCTCGCGCAGGTGGTCGGGGTAGCCCCCCACCGCGTGAGCCGAGGGGCCTGTGGGCCGGTCGGTGGGCGGGCTGGTGCCTATAGAAGGGTGTCCTGACCTGGAGCCGGGGCGTGGACCTCCGCGCGCGTCAGCTGCTCGAGCTCCGCCGCCGCCTGGGTCGCCAGCGACGCGCAGTCCTCAACCATCGTCGCTGCCGCATCCGCCGAGAGCTCGCCCGAGCGCAGCTGCTCCCCGGCGCGCTCCAGGCGTGCGATCAACTCATCAAGGCGCTCGATGCTGCTCATGGGATCCGCGCATTGTCTCGCACCTCGCGCAAGACTGCCGCCAGCACCCCGTTGACGAACCCCGCCGCCTCTGCGGCGCAGAACGTCTTGGCGCTCTCCACCGCCTCCTCGATCGCCCCCTCGGGCGGTATCGGCTCATCGGCCGGCGCCGCGTCCGGATGCAGCATCTCGATCAGCGCAACCCGCATGATGCTGCGCTCGAGCGGCTGGATTCGGGCCACCGACCACCCGTGCGCGTGGCGGTCGATCACCTCGTCGAGCTCCTCAGCGCGGTCGGCCGCGGCGTGCGCGAGCGCCCGCGCGAACAGCGATGACTCGCGCGGCAGCGTGTCCGCCAGCGGACGACCGGTGAGGTCGTGCTGGTAGAGAGCGATCACAGCGGCTCGACGCTGATCGGAGCGCCGCATTCAGGCGCGCGCTACGTATTCGCCCGAGCGCGTGTCCACCCGGATGCGCTGGCCCGGCTCAACGAACAGCGGCACCTGGATCACCGCCCCCGTCTCGAGCGTCGCCGGCTTCGTGCCGCCGCCGGAGACCGAGTCCCCGCGCAGGCCAGGATCGGTCTGTGAGACCTCGAGATCGACAGCGCTCGGGAGCTGCAGGTCGCCCGGCTGATCGTCGATGAACAGCACGTCTACCTCGCTGCTCGGGATGATGAAGCGCAGCGCGTCCTGCACAGCGCGCTCGGGGACCGCGATCTGCTCGAAGGACTCCGTGTCCATGAAGTGCGCATCCGTGCCGTCGGCGTAGAGGAACTGCATCGTGCGCGACTCGGTGCGCACCGACCGGAACTTCTCGCCGGCGCGGAACGTGCGGTCGATCACGTTGCCGTCGGACGCGCGGCGCAGCTTCGTACGCACGAACGCGCCGCCCTTGCCGGGCTTCACGTGCTGGAACTCGAGGATCTTGAAGACCGTGCCCTCGACCTCGATGTGGTTGCCGTTCTTGAATTGATTTGTGCCTAGCACGTATTCCTGCTACCCATGTCGTGTGTCCGATCGTTTGTCCAAAACACCAAGCAAGCCTAGCCGCAGGGATCAATAGGTGCGGGTCGGCCGCGTTGCCGGTTGCTCGGTAGAGAGTTTCATCTCGACCGACCTGCAACGCGAGCAGGGAGCTGCGTGGGCGTCGTCGCGCGGCATCGAGGTGGCGGCCGTCCACGAAGACCTCGACCAGTCGGGCGACAAGCTGGAGCGGCCCGATGGCTGAGCGCCTCCGGTGCCCGTAGCGGCGGCCACCCGGCCGCAACCGCTCCCGACTCCGGCGTCGCCCCTATGCCCTGCGCGCCCTCACCTGCGCGATACGAGCGTGCCCCTCGGTGCCCGTTGATCCCTCCGCAGACGTTTCCCTTAGCATCCAAGAAGGACGGTGGTACGGGACCTCACACTTTGGCTCAGACCGGCAGGGTGGCCGCTTCTGCGCGATGCGGCGCGTCGTCGGACGTGGCTTCTGGCGTGGGCCGCGATCGTCGCGCAGGCCGTGTTCCTTGGCGGGTGGATACTCGCCGGCGCTCTCGAACCCCACTACTCGCCGGTTCGCCAGTACCTCCACGAACTCGGCCGTCGCGGCGCGGCGCACCCCTGGATCTTCACTACCTTCATGTGGGTCTGGGGATTGGGCTTCATCGCGTTGGCGGTTGCGATCGTACCGGCGCTGGGTACACGCCCCCGGCCGCTGGCGATGCCGTTGTTGTTTGTGCTTGCCGGGGTGTGCGCGATTCTCCTCGGACCGCTACACATGGACTGTTCCCCAACGGTCAGCTCCGTGTGCAAGTCACGAGGCGCCGCGGGTACGCGCTCCTGGCATTACTACGCGGACGTGTGGCTGAGCCTCGGTATCAACATCTCGCTGCTGCTGACGGGCTTCGCGTTCGCCCGCTCGGCGTGGCCAAGCCGCCTCGCGCGACTCGTGTTGAGCGGCGCTCTCATGCTCCTTGTCGCGGGGATCGTCACGTTCGTGCTGCACGACTCGTTCGTCGGCTACCAAGGACTCGAAGAGCGCCTGTGGGCGCTCGTTGCCCAGCTCTGGGTGCTCGTTTGCGCGACGGTACTGATCCACGAGGCAACGCTCACGCCGGACGCCCTGCAGGCACACGAAGCTTCTATGCGGCGTCCTGCGCCGGCCGAGCCAGCGCCGGTCGGCGTCGATTTGGCATAGCAGCTTTGACTCGCGAGGATGGGGTGGGGGCGCAGGTCATACGCGCTTTTGGCCGGCCCCGTTGCAGACGACCCCAACACGGGAGCTGTGGGCAACGGCCACCGACTACAGTGTCCGCTTGAGCGAGCAGGAATACGCGATACGCGCCGCCCGGCCCGCCGAGGCACCGGCGATCCTCGACCTGTGGCAGGGGGCGCGCAGCACGCACGCAACTACCCCCGACCGGATCGAGGACGTCCACCGGCTGCTCGCCGAGACACCCGGGAGCCTGCTCGTGGCCGACGCCGGTGGCGCGCTCGTGGGCACGCTGATCGCCGCGTGGGACGGATGGCGGGGGAACATGTACCGGCTCGTTGTGCTCTGGGAGCACCGTCGTCGCGGCGTCGGCTTGACGCTCGTGCGCGCCGGTGAGGAGCATCTGCGCCGGCAGGGTGCCTACCGCATCACCGCCCTGGTTGCGCACGAGGACGAGGTCGCGTTGGCGTTCTGGAAGTCCGCGGGCTACCCGCGGGACCGCCAGATCGGCCGTCGCGTGCGCAACCTGTAGCCGGTCGTGAACTTGTCCTGCCAAGGTTTGCTCAGCCTACGCCGACAATGCTGTCCCCGCAGACTGCTGCGGTTCGCTGGCGCGCTCGAATTGGAGCGCCTGACGCCTGCGATCACGACCGTGCAATGGCGCTCGGCTGTTGCGTGGACCCGTTACTACTCATCTGGCGCTACACACCAGTCTCCAATTGCACGAGACGTCCCTCTTTGGCCGCAACCACTGCCAAACCTCCGTCGAGCGTGACCAACCCGACATCCAGCCGGCGAGCGAGGGCCAGGTACGCGGCGTCATACGCACTCAGCGTCTCGCGCAGCTCCCATATCTCGGCGACGAGCTCGATCACGGGATAGGCGAGCGTTCGCAGATCCCGTAGAGCAGCCAGCGCCTCCGCAGCCCGCAGCTGGGTGAGCTCGCCTCGAATCGCGTAGCGCCGCAGCGCCGAGAGCGCCTCGACGTTGAAGTGCGCGGGCACGTGCAACTCGGAGTGCTCCGCGAGTGCCGCACGCACTTCGCCGGCGCGCGGCATCGCGAGGAGCACCTCCACCATCGCGCTCGCGTCGGCAACGATCACGTAGCAGTGCGCTCGCGCTCCGCAGCAATCACGGCTTCAGGCGGTTCGCTGGTCTCAACCGGCGCCCAACCTTCGCTGCGCGCAAGCCACTCCCGCATCGTAGGTCGCACAGCCAACGCCTGAAGCTCCGCGAGCAGATAGTCGGAGAGCGTCATACCCGTCTGAGCTGCCCTGACCTTCAGCTCGCGATGCAGCGCGTCAGGCACGTTGCGAATCTGGATCATCGTAGACATGCTGATCGCATTGTAACATGTCAATCACATGTCGCCAGAGGTGAGGTCTCTGCTGGCGGAGCATGCGGAAGCCGTCCCTCGCCTACGATATGATGATTTCATATGTCCCGTCTTCTCTCGGTATCAGTTCCTGATGAGCTAGCTGCCGAGGCAGAAGCGCTTGCCCGCGCCACCGGCAAGACAAAGAGCGAGGTCGTGCGCGATGCGCTGCGTCGCCACGTCCAACACGAGCATTTCGCCGACCTCCGACGATACGGACGCAGCCGAGCCGAGAGCCTCGGACTCGCACCCGAAGAAGTCGAGGACTTGGTTGACGATGTGCGTGCAACGCGCGCGTGACTTGGCGCGCGCTCTGCGACACGAACGTGCTCGTATCAGCGTTCATCGCTGGCGGTCCACCGAGCCGGGTCATTGAGGCATCGATCGACGGTCGCATAGAGCTCGTGCTGGCTGATCCCGTCATCCACGAGCTCGAGCGTGTCCTAACCCTCAAGCTCGGCTTTGAGCCCAAGCGACTGCACGATATTACTGCGCTCTTGATCGACATTTCAGTTGCGCGCGTTGACGCACCGGCGCAGCCTGTCGAAGCAATCACAGGCGACCCCGACGACGACATCGTTCTCGCCTGCGGCGTAAGCGCAGGTATGCAGATCATCGTGTCGGGCGATCGTCGGCACATGCTCCCGGTTCGCGAGCATCGGGGCATACGCATCGTCAGCCCACAAGCCTTGCTTGCCGAGCTGGCCGGCGAGCAGTGACGCGCGAGCAGCTCACCTGCTCGGCGGATTCAAGCCCGGCGGCCGTGGCGCCGATGGCAACCCATGCGCCAACGCCTGCGCGAGAATGCCCTGTGTGCGTCGCTGGCGTTCGCCGGCTGCGCGGTCATGGCGTGGCTTGGCCTGTACGGGTTCGCCTGGAACGACTACGACAACGAGGTGCGTCCGGCCTATGCCGCGCTCATCCGCGGCGACGTCGGACGTTTCCTGGCGCTGGCGCCCGCCTACGGCGGCTCTCTCGTCGAGCGCGCGCCGTTCGCGTTGCTGCCGGGGCTTTGGGGCGGTGGAACGCTCGCTGTCTACCGCATGGTCGCGCTGCCGTGCCTGCTCGGGACGGCGACGCTCGGCGTTTGGCTCGTCTCGCGGATGCGCTCGCAGGGCCGCTCCAGATTCGCACGCGCGGTCACGCTCGCAGTGTGCGTGGCGAACCCGGTCACGCTGCTGGCGCTGGAAGTGGGCCACCCTGAGGAGATTCTCGGCGCGAGCCTCTGTGTAGCCGCCGTGCTCCTGGCGGCGCGCCGCGACGGCGGCCGCGAGCACTCGCTGCTGGCGGGAGTCGTCCTGGGACTGGCGATCGCCAACAAGGAGTGGGCGCTGTTGGCCGCTGGCCCGGTGCTGCTCGCCCTGCCGCCGGGACGTAGAGCGCGATGCCTGGTGAGCGCCTGTGTCACGACCGGCGCGCTGCTCACGCCGCTGCTGCTCGCGTCCTCCGGCAACTTCGTGGCGAGCAGCCACGCGGCTGCGACACCTGGGGGAAGCCCGATCTTCCAACCATGGCAGGTGTGGTGGTTCTTCGGTCGCCACGGCGCCCTCGTGCATGGGCTGTTCGGCACACCCAAGCCCGGCTACCGGGTCGGCCCGGCGTGGACGAGCGTGATCAGCCATCCGCTGGTGCTCGCGGCAGGATTGGCGATCGCTGTCGTGTTGTGGCTACGAGGCGCGCGCAACGCGGCGCTCGACGAGCAGCACGCCCTGCTGGCCTTGGCGCTCGTGCTGCTGCTGCGCTGCATGCTGGACACCTGGGATGCGAACTACTACACGTTGCCGTTCCTGTTCGCGCTGCTCGCGTGGGAGGTCACCCGCCCGAGCCGCAACCCGCCCCTGCTCGCGCTGGCGGTGAGCGTGCTCGTGTGGGTCAACTTCCAGTGGCTGGCGCTACACGTGTCCGCTGACGCGCAGGCCGGCGTGTTCCTCGCCTGGACGCTGACGCTGGCCGCCTGGCTTGGACTGCGGGTGCTCGACCCCGGGCGCCGCGCGCGCGAGACGCGGCTCGGGGCGGGCCGGCCAGCCGGTCATGACACGACGGTGAGCGCCTTGGGCAAGCTCGTCAGAACCTCCTGAGAGTCCTCGCGCACGACCACCAGATCCTCGATACGCACGCCGAGCAGACCCGGCAGGTAGACCCCCGGCTCGACGGTGACGACGTTGCCCGCGCGCAGCGGCTCCTCGCCGGCGGTGCGTGACAGCCGCGGACCCTCGTGGATCTCGATGCCGACGCCGTGACCGAGCCCGTGGCCGAAGTGCTCGCCGTGACCTGCCTGCTCGATCACGGCGCGCGCGACAGCATCGACCTCGCGACCGCTGGGTCCGGCCCTGACGGCGCCGAGCCCCTGTTCCTGGGCGCGCAGCACAAGCCCGTAGATCTCGCGCGCCTGTCCCGAGATGCCATCGCCGGTGGCGAACGTCCGCGTGCAGTCCGAGCAGTAGCCCTCGTGTACGGCTCCCCAGTCGATCGTCACGAGCACATCGCGAGGAATCGGCTCTGCGCTTGGCCGCGCGTGCGGAAGCGCGCCGTGGGCGCCCGCGGCGACGATCGACGTGAAGCTCGGCGCCTGCGCGCCGAGGCTGCGCATGCGCAGCTCGAGTGCGAGCGCGACGTCACGCTCGGTGCGACCCACGAGGCCGTCTTCGAGGATCCCCCTGAGCGCCATGTCGGCGAGCTCGCTGGCGGCGCGAATGCGCGCGATCTCCCCCGCGTCCTTTACCGCGCGCAGCCGCTCGACCGCGCCCGCACAGGGAACCAGCTCCCAGTCTCCTCCGAGCATCTCGAGCAGCTGACCGTGACGCTTGACGGTCAGCCCGGCCTCGTCGAAGCCCAGCCGGCCGCCTCCCTGCGCGAGCTGGGCGGCGAGCGCCTCGAACAGGTCGCCGGCGATGATCTCGCGCGCGAACGCGTCGGGCACCTGCTCGGCTGACTGCGTCGCATAGCGGAAGTCGCTGAGGAAGCGATGGCAGCCGAGCTTCGCACGTGCCGTGTCGGCGACCGCCAGCACCAGCCCGTTGCTGCCGGTGAAGCCGGTCAGGTAGCGCACGTTGACAAGCGAGTCGACGAGCAGCGCGTCGACCCCGGGGTCGACCAGCTCGCTCGCCAGGCGCTGCACGCGCGCGGCATCGCTGTTTGCGCCATCCGCGCCGGCGCTCATGCCGTGCAGCCTTCGAGCTCGTCGCGCAACAGCGCCAGCGCCTCCGGGTAGCCGTCCGGGCCGCGTCCGGAGATGGTCGCGAAGCACAGCTCGCGGATCACCGACACCCGCCTCCAGGGCTCGCGGCTCTGGACGTCGGAGAGATGGATCTCGAGCGCCGGCAGCGCCGCGATCTCGAGCGCGTCACGAATCGCCCACGCGTAGTGGCTCCATGCGCCCGGGTTCAGCAGGATCGCGTCGGCCTCGGCGGGCGGGCCTCGCAGCGAGTGCAAGCGCTCGATGAACTCGCCTTCGTGGTTGGTGTGGAAGAAGCTCGTTGCGAGCCCAAGCGCAGCAGCGTCCCGTTCGATGCGCCGCTCGAGCTCGGCCAGCGTGAATGTGCCGTAGAGAGCGGGGTCGCGGCGGCCGAGCTGGTCGAGGTTGACGCCGTGCATGACCGCGATCCGATGGCCGAGCTCGGTCATGCCGCCAGCTCCTGCACGGCCGCCATGAGCTCCTCGGGTGCGACCTCGCAGCCGTACTCGACCTCGCCGGGGGCGCGCACGAGCACGAACGGGACGTTGGCCCCGAGACGCTTCTTGTCGCGGCGGGTCGCCTCGATCACGGCCTCGACGGGCACCTCGCTGAGGCTCACCGGTAGGCCTCGATCGACGAGCAGCTGGCGCACCTGTGCACGCAGCTGCGACTGCCCTGACAGCCGCAGCGCGGCGAGCAGCCCGAGGCCGACAGCTTCGCCGTGACGAAAACGGCCGTAGCCGCCGGCGGTCTCGATCGCATGGCCGACAGTGTGTCCCAAGTTCAACAGCTGGCGCCGCCCGCCGTCGCGCTCATCGGCGGCGACGGTCGCGAGCTTCGTGCGCGCGCAGGCGAGGATCATCTGCTCGTCCACCTCGCCGCCGGCGGCGATCGTCTCCCACAGCTCGCCGCCGGCGATCAGCGCGGTCTTCAGCACCTCTACCCAGCCGGCCGCGAGCTCGGCCGCCGGCAGCGTCGCGAGCAGCTCCGGATCCACGAGCACGCCCGCCGGCTGGTGGTAGACGCCGACGTAGTTCTTGGCCTCAGGCAGATCGACGCCGGTCTTGCCGCCGTAGGCGGAGTCGACCTGGGCGACGAGCGTGGTCGGCACCTGCACCACGGGCACGCCGCGCTGATAGCTCGCGGCGCAGAAGCCCGCGAGATCGCCGACGACGCCGCCGCCGAGCGCGACGACGTGATCGGCGCGGGTCATACCGGCGCTCGCCAGCGCATGCCATACGCGCTCGGCGCTCGCGAGCGTCTTGTGCGCCTCGCCGGGCGCGATCGCGATCGTTCCAGACAGCTCACCGAGGCGCTCGCCATACAGGGCACCGACGGTCTCATCGCTCACGCAAAACGGGCGCGAGCGCGAGCGATCTAGCGGCCAGATCCGGTCGAGCTCGAGCGCATCCCCCGCGCCCAGCAGCCCGCGGCCGACGAGCACCGGGTAATCGCCCGATGCCGAGTTGGCCCACAGCATGCAGGTGCCCGCCGGCGCACTGGCGAGAGCGCGCAGCGACTGGCTCGCGCGAGCCATGGAGCCGATCGGGGCATCGGCGAAGGTCGCATCGGCGAGCTGGCGATACAGCGCGCGGCGGCTCGCGTGAAGGGCGAGGAACGCCTCGTAATCTCGCGCCAGCGGCCGCGCGCCGGCGCCATCCGCGGGCGCGCTCACACGCTTCCAGGCGACCTCGGGATCGACGTCGAGCAGCACCGTCACGTGGCCCCCCAGTGCGGCCCGCACGCGCTCGGAGAGCACGCTGCCACCACCGAGCGCGACCACGTCCTCGCGTCCCACGTCGCCCAGCACGGTGCACACGAGCCGCTCCTCGCTGGCGCGGAACGCCGACTCGCCCGTGCGCTCGAACTCGTGCGCCACGGGATGCCCGAACCGCTCCTCCAGCAGCGCTGTCGCTGTCGAACGCGCGCGTACCGAGAGCCTCGGCTAGCTCCTCGGCGGCGGTCGACTTGCCGGCGCCCATGTAGCCGATCAGGACGAATGCCATCCGATGCGGTCTGTGTAGGCGCCGACCGCGGCCAGCACGTCATCGACATGATCGCCGCCGAACTTGCGCCGGTAGGCCTCGGCGAGCACGAGCGCCACCATCGCCTCCCCCACCACCCCGGCGGCAGGCACGGTGCAGGAGTCGGTGCGCTCGCGCAGCGCCTGCGCGAGCTCGTGCGTCTCGATATCGACCGAGCGCAGCGGCTTGGTGAGCGTCGGCAGCGGCTTCATCGCGCCGCGAACGATCAGCGGCGCGCCGTCGGTCATGCCGCCCTCCAGACCGCCCGCGCGGTTGGTCTCGCGGAAGTAGCCTCGCTCCTCGGAGTAGAAGATCTCGTCGTGCGCTTGCGAGCCGGGCAGGCCGGCGATCGTGAACGCGTCGCCGATCGAGGTGCCCTTGATCGCCTGGATCGAGCAGATCGCCATCGCCAGGCGTCCGTCGAGGCGCTCCTCCCAGGAGACATGCGAGCCGAGGCCTGGGACCAATCCGAACACCTGCACCTCGAACACCCCGCCGAGCGACTCGTTGGCCTTGCGCAGCGTGTCGATCTCGCGCACCATCGCCTTCGAGACGTCCGCGTCGAGGCAGCGCACCGGCGAGGCGTCGACGTCGTCGAAGTCCGCGAGCGCGAGCGGACGCTCGCGCTCGGGCGCGTGCACGGAGGCGATCTGGATCACGTGCGAGCGCACGCTCACGCCGAGCGCGCGCAGGAACGCCTTGCAGACGCCACCGCCGGCCACGCGCGCGGCCGTCTCGCGCGCGGACGCTCGCTCGAGGATGTTGCGCACGTCACTCTGCTTGTACTTCTGCGTGCCCACCAGATCGGCATGCCCCGGGCGCGGCAGATGCACCTCCGCGGTGTCCTCGGCGACCGGCCACGGGTTCATGCGCTCCTGCCAGTTGGCGTAGTCGCGGTTGGCGACCTGGAGCGCGATCGGGCCTCCGAGCGTACGACCGTGGCGGACGCCGCCGGTGATCTCAGCGCTGTCGCGCTCGATCTTCATACGCCCGCCACGCCCATGGCCGAGCTGGCGGCGCGCCATGTCGCGGTTGAGGTCCTCGGGCGAGAGCTCGAGACCCGCGGGCAGCCCCTCGACGATGCATGTCAGGCCGGGGCCATGCGACTCGCCAGCGGTGATCAGTCGGAGCTCCACGGCTCCAAGCTTATTTGCTGAGGGCTCAGCGACCGCGGCGGCGGCGCGCCGCCGCGCGCGCACGAGCGGCGAACGCCGGGTGCTCGGCGAACACGAGCACGCCGGCCTGCGAGGAGTAGCGCAGGTCCGGGATCGTCACGAGCCCGGCGTGCTGGAGCAGCTTGCGCCCTGCCTTGGACTCGCCGCGCAGCACGCTCTTGGCTGCTTCGCTGGAGACCTTGCTGGCGACGATCCCCACGACGCGCAGTTCGTAGAGCTCGGGCTGACCGGTCGCCGAAATATATTCGAGCTGCTCGGTCTGCCCGGGACGCACGTCGATCGCTTCACACTGCGAGGCACTCGGCAGGCAGGAGGCGTTGCCGTGCAGGATCGCTTCCCCGACAAGCGTGAAGGTCGCGCTCTTGCCGCCCGCGGTGACGCCTCTGAACACGATCAGCGGCTGCTGCGCGGAGGGCAGCGGCGTGAGCAGCTTGAGGTTCTCGTAGGGGGTCAGCTGCACCGTCTCCGGGGTCGCGCCCGCCGGAAGTTCGCCGAACAGCACCGCGACGTTGTAGATGGTCTTCGGCTTGGCCGGCGTGGAAGGTTGCGCGGGCGTCGTCGGGCTGGAGCCTCCCGAAGAGCCGGAGCCCGAGTTGCTGGTCGAGCTCGACGAGCTGCTGCCGGAGCTCGATGACGGTGCCTTCGTGCTCGTCGTCGTCTTGGCCTTCGGCTTCCGGAAGCGGCGTGAACGGATTGTGCGCGATCCCCTTGCGCTGCTGGGAGACGCCGCCGGTCGTCTCAGCGACGGCCTTTTCCGGCGTGCTCTGGCTCACCGCCAGGCCCGACGAGGCGCTGACGCCCCCGCTCGAGACGACCGCGGCGGGTGTCGTGGCGGATGCGCCGCCGCCGAGTGCCGCGTATGCCACCGCGGCCACGAGCGCAAGCACCAGCAATGCCACGATCGGCAGCAAGCGCCTGTCGAGCAGATCGGCCTTGATTGAGTTGACGAAGTCGCTCATGGGTTGACCCTCACGATCGCGGGTGAAGTGGGCGAGCTCGTCGCGCTGCTGCTCGCCGGGCTCGCGGCTGCGCCGGTGGGCGAAGCGGCACCGGTCGTCCCGGTGACTCCCTGGCCACCGGGCAGCACGTATGCGGTTGCCGTGATCGTGCCGGTCAATGCGCTGCTCTTGCCCGTTTGGGAGCCACTGCTCACCGGCGCGAGGTGCACGCTCTGAATCGTCAACAGCCGGCCGTTGACCTGAAGGTTTCCGGAGCTGTCGAGCGTCGCGAAGCTGGCGAGCTGGTTGAAGAGGTGTTCCAGATCGAAGTAGCTGCCTTCGAATATGAAAGAGAACGGCAGCTGGCTGAAGCCGCCCCGCCGCCGTGGCGGACCGCGGAAGAGGCGCTCGAGCTCGCCCGTCGTGGTGCTCGTGATCGATGAGAAGTCGACCTGCTTATCGTTCGGATGCATGCGAGAGTTCCTCGATCAGCGACGGCACTTCATCGCCTGGCGGCACCGCTTTGCCGATGCTCACGAGCGACGCGTACGCCGTCGCGTACTGCGACTGCGCGGCGCGCGCGCTGGAGACCTTGCTTTCAGCGCTCGCGAGCTGTGCCTGAGCTTCGGCTACCTGGGTGTCGAGCTGCGCGGCTTTCTTGCGCTCGGGCGAGACACCGAGCATCCACGTCGCTCCGAGGATCGCGATGACGACGATGCCGATCAGGACGATACGATCGCGCCCGGTCATTTCGCGCTCACTTTCGAGCTCGTCGATTTAGAGGCCGCGGAGCCGGCGCTCGTCGAATCCGAGACGGTCCTCGCTGCCGCGGCGACCGCCGAGGTGCTCGGAAGCGGGTCGAAGGTCACTGTGGCCGCGAAGGTGGCAGCGCTGCCCGGGCAGTCGCCGCTGCCGGCGCTCCCCGAGCCCGACCCGGCGGTGGAGCTCTGCAGGGTGACTTCCTTGACGCCGTCGATCAGGTTCAGGCGCTCGAGCGTCAATGCCACGGCCGGCTGGCCGATCGCGCAACCCGTGATCGTGAAGCTCGGGACGCTGCCCGACGGAGTCGCCGAGCTGTCGCTCCCGCCGCCGGCGCCGGCACTGCTTGACCCGGTGGAGCTGGATGACGCGGTGGAGCTGGACCCACTTGTGGCCGTCGAGCCGATCGTGCCGGTCAGTGAGGAGATCGACGTCTCCGCAGGGAGCACACGGCCGAATTCGTGCAGGACGTGGGCCCAGTCGAAGCGCGAGTCGACGAGCGAGTCGACTGTCTGCATACGCGATTCGCGCAGCGCTATGAAGCTTGTGTACGGCGCGAGCCGTTCGGCCGCCGCCTGCGTCTCTTGTGCCTGCGCGGTCAGCGACGCGGCCTGCGATTTGCGACTCGAAACCTGGTGATTGGCCTGGCCGTAGAGGTAGGCCATCAGCGCGAACCCGCCCACGAGGACGAGCACCGCGTAGGCGCCGCCGTTGGAGCGCCCGGCGCCTACCGGCTGGCCGCTTCGCTGCTCGGTTGGGATCAGGTTGACGGCTCTCATTGCGGTGCCTCCGCGGCGGCGAGCCCCGTGGCGATCGCCAGCCGATGTGGTGAGACGTCCTCGCCGAGGCCCGCGTCGAGCAATCCGACCTGCCTGCAGCGGACCTCCACGCCGAGCGAGCTCTGGAGGGCTTGTGCAAAGCCAGGGATGTCTTGCGCGCTTCCGCTCATCACGACGTGTGAGACCTCGCCGCCTCCCTCCTGTGAGCGGTGGAAGTCGAGTGAGTTGCGCACCTCGCCGGAGATCTCGCGAATCCCGTTCTCGAGCACCGTCCACAGGTCCGCGTCCAACTGCGGGCTCTGCCCGGCGGGCACGCTCTCGACGGAAGCCAGCTCCTCGTAGCTCATCGCGCGTTCGCTCTCCGCTGCGTCCTCGGGGGGCAGCGGCTGTACGTCCGCTGAGGGCTGCACGGGCTCGGCGCCGTCAGAGCCGAGCTCATCGTCGTCCTGCGCGGACGTCGGCGCCGCGGGCGCTGTCGGGGCGGGTGCAGTCAAGTCCACTGCCGCGAGCAGGGCGCGAGCCTCCGCGAGCGCGATGCTGCGCCGCTCGGCAAGCTCGCTGGCCATTCCCTCCAGGCCGCTGCCAACGACGCGGGTGAAGCGGCAGGTGGTGCCCTCGGCGATGGCTAGGTTCGTCAGGCCGTCGACGTTCAGATACAGCACCCGACCGGTCTGCTCGGGATCGTGACGATAGAGCGAGCGGATCAGGGCGAAGGCCGACAGGTCGACGCCCTCGGCGCTCAACCCGGCGCGGCGCACCGCCGCGAGCAGTCGTTCGATCATGTCGCGCTGGGCGGCCACGAGCACGACCCGCTGTCGCGGGCCGGCGGGGGTGTCGACGATGCCGAGCGGGTGGAAGTCCATGACGGCGTTGCTGAGCGGCATCGGCACCTGGTCCTGCGCCTGGAAGTTGACAGCCGCCGCGAGTTCCTTCTGGTCGGTCACCGGCGGCAGCTCCAGCGTGCGCAGCACCGTGCGCTGGTTGGCGACGCCGACGCGAACCCGCTTGCTCAGCCCGCTCTCGCCGAACAGCTCGCGCAGCGTGTCGCTGAGCGCGTCCTCGTCCATCACTTCACCATCGCGCACGCAGTCGGCCGGCAGCGGCAGGGAGGCGGCGCGCTCGGCGACGATCGTCCCGTTCACATGGGCCTGCACGGCGGCGACGAAGCCCGGCTGGATGTCCAGGCCGACGAGGTTCTCGACCGAGCGCCGGCCGAGATTCAGCGAGAGTCGCTTGGGAAGCGACGGGATTCGTGTGGGGATTTGCATCTCGTGTGGGGCGCTGCGGACGGCGGAGGGATGACCCGCATCTGCGGTATCGGCGCCAGGGCCGTGGCGCTTTAGTGCAAGAAGTGATTGACGTAGACATCGACCAGCTGGTGGCCGAGGAAAACCGCGAAGAGCGCCCCGAACGCGAGGAACGGACCGAACGGCACGGCGGTCTTGCGTCCGGCCTGCGCGCCCTTGCGGGCGATCACGACCGCTCCCACGGCGACCCCGGCGATCAGCGCGATCAGCAGCGCTGGGGCGACGGCTGCGCCGAGGAACAGGCCCATCATGCCGGCGAGCTTGACGTCCCCCATCCCCATACCGCCGGGATAGGCGAGCGCGGCGAGAAGCAGGAAGCCTCCCGCGGCGGCGGCGGCGATCAGGCGTTCGGGCTCACCCGCGGGATCGAGCGCAAGCCCGATCGCCAGCGCGAGCACCGCGCCGAGCGCGGTGATCTTGTTGGGAATGATCCGGTGCTCGAGGTCGATGAACGCGGCAGGCACGATCAGCAGGATCAGCGCCACGCTGAGCGCAATCCCGGCGGATGCGTCATGGGTGAGCACCGCGCCCACGCACAGCGTCGCGGTGAGCGCCTCGATCAGCGGGTAGCGAGCCGAGATCGGGGCTCCGCAGCCGCGGCAGTGACCGCGCAGCAACAGCCAGGAGAGGATCGGGATGTTGTCGTAGGGCTTGACCGGAGTCGAGCACTTCGGACAGTGCGAAGCCGGGGTCACCAGGGACTCGTGCCGTGGCAGACGGTGAACGACCACGTTCAAGAACGAGCCGAAGACCGCGCCTAGAACTCCCGCGAAAGTAGCCTCCATCGCAATCCTCATCGGCTGGTGCGACGCGGCGCTTGACCCGACAACGTCGAGAGGCGGCCCGAAGGCCGCCTCTCGACGTTGCTTGTTGGCTAGAGCCTCAGCTCAGAGCTGTACTGCTGCCCTGCTACCAGCTCGAGGATTTTTCGGATTTGCCCGCGCAACCAGTTTTGGTTTTGGGGCTGTTACAGGTGTGTTCCAGTTCGCCTTTGTTGTTGCGCACGATCGAGAATTCGTCGCCGGTGTTCTGCGCCACCGCGGTGACGATGTAGCCTTCGTTGCTTTCTTCGCCTTTGGCTACCTTCAGGTACGTTTCATTCGTGTTTTTGTAGTTGATCGAAGGCTCGATTTTCTGCAATTCTGCCGCCGTCGTGAAGCTGTACTTGCCTTCGTTTTCGGTCGCGAACGTCTCAGCGCCGTCTGCGCCGTCTGCGCGAGCGTCTTCGCCGAGGAGTCGTAGGCCTTGCTCTTCTGGCTCAGGAAGGCGGGAATCGCGATCGCGGCGAGAATGCCGATGATCAGGATCACGACCAGAAGTTCGATGAGGGTAAAACCACCCTCATCGCCGGTGCGCTGGCGTAGTGATTTCAACATGAATCCTCCTAGGATTCCGATTTGGGCGCCAGCCCTCGGTAATCGCCTCAAGCGGCGATGCGTCCCCCTGATGAGGGCCGCCGGCTTTGCTACGCACCGCAAGGATGCCTGCCCTGGCACCTCGGTACTGGCTTTGTCAGCGGCTGCATCGACCCGTGCTTAGAGCGACCTTTACACGTGCACAAGCGCTTGGACGGATGAGCCGAGCCGCTACGCCGCAGGCTCTGGAGCCGCAGGCGCCGGGGCAAGCTCCTCGCGCCGGCGCGAGCCAGCGCGCCTGCGCGTCGACGTCGAGCAGGCGCACGCCGCCGCCCCGCACCACGGGCATGTGAGCATGCCCGGCGTGCCGCCGAGGTTGGAGATCACCTGCCCGCTGCCGCGACAGGCCATACACTCCCGCGGCCCATGGGACGCCGGTGCCTGATCCTCGCTGTCGCTGTCGTCGCTTGCCACGAGCCGATGAGACTAGCGTTCCCCGCGTGAGAAGACGAGCACGCAGCGCGGAGTGGGCCGTGGTGGCGCGCGATCACGGCCGGCGCGGCGGTCCTGCGTCTGCTGCACATCGGCCAGGTGCCGCCCGATCCCGTTCTACGACGCGGCCGTGCGCAGCATGGGGCTCTCCTGGCACAACTTCTTCTTCGGCGCGTTCGAGCCGGGTGGCAGCGTGTCGATCGACAAGCCGCCGGTCGACCTGTGGCTGCAGGTGATCAGCGTGAAGCTGCTCGGGTTCAGCTCGACCACCCTGAAGCTGCCGGAGGCGCTCGCCGGAATCGCTTCGGTGCCGCTGCTGTACGTGGTCGTGCGCGGGATCTGGAGCGCAACAGCGGGCATCGCGGCGGCGGCGGCGATGGCGGTGCTGCCGATCGAGGTGATCACAGCGCGCAGCGACACGATGGACGGGGTGATGATGCTGGTGCTGGTGCTGGCGCTGGCGGCAGTGGCACGTGCGGTCGAGACGGGGAGCACGCGCTGGCTGCTGGTGGCGGCGGCGGCGCTGGGGGTGGCGTTCGACGTCAAGCTGCTCGAGTCGCTGGTGGCACTGCCGGGTATCGCCGTGTTCGCCTACCTGGGGATGCCGGGCGCGCGCGTGCGACGGGCGCTGCGGGTGCTGGCTGGCGGGCGTGGTGTACGTGGCGGTGGCGCTGTCGTGGCTGACGGCGACGCTGCTGTTCCCGGCACACGATCGCCCATACGCGATCGGATCGACCAACGGCAGCGCGTGGAACGCGGCGTTCGTGTTCAACGGCAGCGATCGCCTGGGAGGGAAAACGACAGAACCGGGAGCGACCATCTACGAAGCGGGGCACCGCTACCCGGTGGCCACCCAGGAGGAGCGCGACCACATCCCGATCGTCCCCCCCTCACCGACGCGCCTGCTTGCGCGGGTCGGCCCGCTCTCCGGCGAGCGTCTCGGGCTGGAGCTGCTGATGGCGCTGCTGCTGGGCACACCGGCGCTGCTGCTCGGCCTGCGCGGTGATGCGAGCACGCCGAGCGAGCAGCAAGCGCCGGAGCTTCGCCGGCGCATGCGGCGCGCGGCCGCCGGCGGGCTCGGAGTGTGGATGCTCGCGGGCATCGTGCTCTTCAGCCACATGATCCGCCTGCACCCCCGCTACGTGGAAGGCTTCACGCCGGTGGTGGCGATGATGCTCGGCATCGGCCTCGCGTGGGCGCTGTCAGGGACTCGCACCGAGACCCGCCCGCCCGAGACGGGGTTCCCAGGCTTCGCGAGCCTGCGCATGGCCTGGCTCGTGGTGACGCTCGCGATCGCGGTGTACTACAGCGAGCGCCTGCTTTACGGCCACCCCGGCGAATGGTGGATCGCGCTCGCCGCAGCGCTCGGCACGATCGCGTGCGCGCTGCTCGCCCGCAGCCCGCGACTGCCGTCGCGGCTGCGAGCGCTGCTCACGCCGGCCGCGGCGATGACGCTCGCACTGGTGGCAATGCTCACGATCCCGCTGAAGGCGGACCTCACCGCGATCACCAATCGCGTCAGCGACGCGGGCCTCGTCGGGGAGCTGCCCGGCGATCAACAGCATCCGCTGAGCGCTTACCTGCTCGCCCACCAGGATGGCGCTCACTACGAGCTCGCAGCCGAGTCGGCGACCGCGATCGGATCGCTGATCGTCTCCGACGCGCGCCCGGTGCTCGTGCTCACCACCTATGACGCGCGCGTGTTCACCTCCGTGTCGAGGCTCGAGCGACTGATCGCCGAAGGACAGGTGCGCTACGCCTTCCTGAACACGTTCTGCACCGACGAGGCGCGATCGGTGAACCCCGCCTGCGCGGCGCCTGTCAAGTGGGTGCGCGCGCACGGGACAGACATCTCGATCAAGGCGGGCCTCCCGCAGGGCGGGCTGCTGTACCTGTTGCCCGGAGCGAAGCTGCTGCCTGGAGAGACACCGCTGCACGTCGCGAAGCCGCCGCATGCCACGAAGCCCCTGCATCGAGCGAAGCCATGAGCGACCCCGGCGAGCGCGAGCGGCTGGCGGCGCTGGCGGACGGCGCCCGCACGGCTGGGCGACTGGCGTTGGACACGGAGTTCATGGGCGAGGGCCGCTACCGGACGCTGCTTTGCCTGATCCAGCTGGCCATCCCCGAAGCTGAGGACGCGGGCGAGCACATCCTGGTCGTCGACCCACTGCTCGAGGAGCTTCGACGGATCGGCGCTCGCGGCGATCCTCGCCGACCCGGCGATCGAGATCGTCGTGCACGCCGGCCGCCAGGACGTTGCGCTGGTGCGCAGGTGCCTGCGCACCGAGGTGACGAACGTGTTCGACACGCAGGTCGCAGCCGGCTTCGCCGGCCTCGGCGCACAGGTGTCCTATGACTCGCTGCTGGGCGACGTGCTCGGCCTGCGCGTTGCTAAGACGGCGAGCTTCACGCGCTGGGACGCGCGGCCGCTCTCGCCGGAGCAGCTCGCCTACGCGCGCGAGGACGTCGTCCACCTGCTCGAGCTGGCCAGCGAGCTCGAGCGGCGCCTGCGCGAGCTCGGCCGCCTGGAGTGGGCGCGCGAGGAGTGCGAGCCGCTCGCGCGCTCCAGTGACGAGCGCGACCCGCAGGCGATCTTCGCGCGCCTGCCGCGCATCGCCAGCCTGAACGCCTCCGCGCGAGCGATCGCACGTGAGCTGGTGGCGTGGCGCGAGCGCACAGCCGAGCGCCACGACCGCCCCGTGCAGAGCGTGCTCGGCGACGCCACGCTGATGGAGGTCGCCAAGCGCAGGCCGTCCTCACGCCGAGGAGCTCGAGCGGATCCGCGGTGTGGGCGCGAGCGCCGGCGGGCGCCGCGCGGAGGATTTGCTGGAGGCCGTCCGCCGTGGCCGCGAGCGCCCACCCGATCCAGCGCCGGAGCTCCCACGCCCGCCTGCGCCCAAGCCCGACGACGCGCCGCTGGTGGCGCTCGGCGAGGCGCTGCTGCGAGCCCGAGCGCGCGAGGCCGGCCTCGCCTACGAGCTGCTGGCCGCACGCGCAGACCTCCAGGCGATCGTCGCGGCCGCGCGCACCGGCGGCGCAGAGGCCGACGTGCGCACGCTGCGAGGCTGGCGGCGAGAGCTGGCCGGCGCCGAGCTGCTGGAACTGCTCGAAGGCAAGGTCTGTCTATCGGTGGAGCAGACCGGCCGGGGAAGGCGAGTGCAGATCGACGCTCGCGCCTGACCGAATTATTCTATTCGATTGTAGACTTCGAACAGCGGCAAGTACATCGAGATCACGATGAAGCCGACCATCGCGCCGATCACGATGATCATGATCGGCTCGAGGATCGACGTCAGCGCCTTGACCGCCGCTTCGACCTGTTCCTCGTAGAATTCGGCGATGCGGTCGAGCATCTCGTCGAGCGCACCCGTTTCCTCGCCGACGCCGACCATGTGCGTGACCATCGAGGGGAAGATCGGCGCCTGCGCGAGCGGCGCGGCGATCGTGCCACCACGCTTGACCGAGGCGATCACGCCGTCCATCGCTTCCTCGACGGCCACGTTGCCGCCGGTTCGACCGGTGATCTCGAGCGCCTGCAGCAGCGGCACGCCGGCGTGCGTCAGCGAGGCGAGCGTGCGCGACCAGCGCGCGACGGCGACCTGCTGGACGATCGTGCCGATCTTCATCGGCACGTGCAGGCGGAAGTG
Source organism: uncultured Solirubrobacteraceae bacterium (assembly GCA_963714285.1). GTDB lineage: Bacteria > Actinomycetota > Thermoleophilia > Solirubrobacterales > Solirubrobacteraceae > Palsa-744. The sequence goes on along the minus strand of CAVQNS010000004.1, from coordinate 289,779 downwards.
GTCCCACTGGCGCCGCCCCCAGGTCGTGTTCTTCCACTTGACGAAGGTCGACGATCACGACCGCGGTGGCCGCCGAACATCAGCCACCAGTAGCCGGGTGACGGCCTTGGACATCAGGACCGAGACCTGCGTCAGCTTCGGCAGTTCGCCGCCGAATTCCTTGAAGACGCCCTCGAACACCGGCACGAGGAAGGCGACGAGCGCCATCATCACGCCGACCGCGAAGATCGCGACGAGCGCCGGGTAGATCATCGCGGATTTGACCTGGCGGCGCAGGGCGGCGTCCTTCTGGAGCTGGTCGGCGACGCGCACGAGCGACGTCCTCGAGCACACCTCCCGTCTCCCCCGCCTGGGTCATCGCGACGAACAGCGGGCTGAAGACCTTCGGATGGCGCGCCATCGAGTCGCTCAGCGACAGGCCGGCCTCGACGTCCTTGCGCACGGCGACGATCGTTTCCTTCAGGTACTTGCTCTCGGTCTGCTCCTCGAGCACGTACAGCGCGCGCAGGATGCTCATGCCCGAGGAGATCATCGTCGAGAGCTGGCGCGCGAAGATCGCAAGCTCTGTCGGCTTGACGCTCTTCATGAACGAGATCTCGATGTTCTTCGACGAGTGCTTGTCGGCGATGTCGAGGACGATCAGCCCGCGCTGCTTGAGCTGGTCGGAGACCGCCTGCTTGGAGTCGGCCTCGACCTCGCCGCGGGCTTTGCCGCCGGCCAGGTCGATTGCCTTGAAGACGTAGGTGCTCATGCTGAGATGATCAAGCGGCCGCCAGCGAAGGCGCACCCATCAGGCGCCTGAGCTCGTCCGGGGTCGAGGAGCGCGCTTCGGCGAGCTTCTGGGTGATCTTGCCCTGGCGCACGAGCGTGGCCAGCGCGGTGTCCATCGTCTGCATCCCCTGCGCGGAGCCGGTCTGCAGGACCGAGTAGATCTGGTGGGTCTTGCCCTCGCGGATCAGGTTGCGGATCGCCGGGTTGGGCACGAGCACCTCGCACGCCGCGACACGCCCGGAGCCGTCGGCGTTGGGCAGCAGCTGCTGGGTCATGATCCCCTCGCAGCGCAACCGACAGCTGCACGCGAACCTGCCCCTGCTGGTGGGAGGGGAACACGTCGATGATGCGGTCGATCGTCTGCGCGGCGTCCTGGGTGTGGAGCGTCGCGAACACGAGGTGGCCGGTCTCAGCCGCGGTCAGCGCGGTGGAGATCGTCTCCAGGTCGCGCATCTCGCCGACGAGGATCACGTCGGGGTCCTGGCGCAGGGCGGCGGTCAGGGCCATCGAGAAGCTCTGCGCGTCGGAGCCGAGCTCGCGCTGGTTGACGATGCATTTCTTGTGCCCGTGCAGGAACTCGATCGGGTCCTCGATCGTCATGATGTGCTCCTCGCGCGTGGAGTTGATCTAGTCGATCATCGCCGCGAGCGAGGTGGACTTGCCCGAGCCGGTGGGGCCGGTGACGAGCACGAAGCCGCGCGGGCGGCGCGTGAACTCGTGCACCGCGGCGGGCAGCCCGAGCTCGTCGATCGAGCTCAGCCCGAACGGGATCAGGCGGAAGGCGGCGCCGATCGCGCCACGCTGGTAGTAGGCGTTGACACGAAAGCGGGCGTGGCCGGGGATCGAGTAGGCGAAGTCCAGCTGCCAGTTGGTCTCGAGGCGCTGGCGCTGGTCGCCGGTGAGGATCGAGTAGACGATCTCGCGCGTGTCGGTCGGCGAGAGCTTCGGGTAGTCCTCCAGCGGCGTCAGGCGCCCGCGCACGCGGACCGTGGGGTGCGCGCCCGAGCTGAGGTGCAGATCGGATGCCCGGCGGTTGACGACCTCCATCAGCAGGTCTGCGAAATCGATGTCCATGGGTCGCTCCATCGACAGATCCGCGCAACGTCCATTAGAAGCGCATACGCGGCCGGCGCTGTGGCTGGACGAAGGTACGAGCTCAGTTGGTGCCGATGACGCGCGCGATCTCGGCGATCGAGGTGCGGCCGAGCCTGACCTTGTGCAATCCGTCGTCGCGCAGCCGCGTCATCCCCTGGCTGACGGCCATGTCGCGGATCGCCTCGGCGGGGCTGCGTTCGAGCGCCAGCGTCTGGATCTCCGGGGTGATCTTCATCACCTCGTAGAGGCCGAGGCGCCCGCGGTAGCCGCTGCCGCCGCAGCGCCGGCAGCCCGCCGGCTCGTAGGCCTCGAGCTCGACGCGCGCGCGGTAGCCGTTCTCGCGCAGCACGTTCGCCGGGATGATCGTGCGCCGCTTGCAGCTCGGGCACAGCATCCGCGCCAGGCGCTGCGCGACCACGCAGTCGAGCGCCGAGGCGACGAGGAACGGCTCGATGCCCATCTCGATCAGGCGCGTGATCGCCGAAGGCGCGTCGTTGGTGTGCAGCGTGGAGAGCACGAGGTGCCCGGTGAGCGCCGACTCGACGGCGATCTGCGCCGTCTCGCGGTCGCGGATCTCGCCGACCATGATGATGTCGGGGTCCGCGCGCACCATCGAGCGCAGCCCGGCGGCGAACGTCAGGCCGACCTTCGCCGAGACCTGGACCTGCGTGAGGCCGCTCATTTCGTACTCGACGGGATCCTCGACGGTGATGATGTTCTTCTCGGGCGTGTTGAGCAGCTGCAGCGCCGCGTACAGGGTCGTCGACTTGCCCGAGCCGGTCGGGCCGGTGACGAGCACCGCGCCGTGCGTCTCGCGGCAGGCCTTTTCGAAGCGCTCGCGCTCGGCGTCGGCCATCCCCAGCTTGTCGAGCTCGACGACGACCGATTCCTTGTCGAGGACGCGCATCACGACGCCCTCGCCGTGGACGCTCGGCAGCGTCACCACGCGCAGGTCGACATGGCGGCCGTCGACCACCAGCCCCACGCGCCCGTCCTGCGGCAGGCGCTTCTCGGCGATGTTCAGCTCGGCCATGATCTTGATGCGCGAGATCACCCCCGCGGCCATCCGCCGCTGCACGCTCGTGATGTCCTGCAGCACGCCGTCGACCCTGAAGCGCACCCGCAGCTCGCGCCCATCGGGAGCGAGGTGGATGTCGGAGGCGCCTCGCTCGACCGCCTGGGCGACGAGCTGGTTGACGAGCTTGATGACGGGTGCGTCTTCGGAGGTCTCGTGCAGCGCGACGACCTCCGCGCCATCGTCAGCGTCCTCGAGCATCTCGGCCGACTCGCCGACGACGTCTTCGAGGCTGTCCAGGCGCGAGATCAGGGCCGCGATGTCGTCCGGCGGCGCAACCGCGACGCGGATCTCGTAGCCGGTCATGATCGCGATGTCGTCGACCGCGAGCACGTTCGACGGATCGGCCATCGCGACCAGCAGCGTGCGCTTGTCGGCGAACGCCACGGGCACCGTCTGGTAGCGCTTGGCGACGGTCGTGCTGACGAGGTTGGCAGCCGCCATGTCGACGCTGAAGACGCCGAGATCGAGGTGGTCGAGCCCGTAGCGCTCGGCCAGCGCGCGCGCGAGCGCGTCCTGCGTGATCGCGCCGCTGTCGAGCAGCACCCGCTCGGGCGTGGTGCCCGAGATGCGCGAGCTCTCGAGGGCGTCCTCGACCTGCTTGCGCGTGGCCAGGCCCATGTCGACGATCACGTCGGTGAGGAAGCGCTGCGAGGAGCCTCGGCGCGAGGGCTTGGTGATCCCGGTGTAGCCCTCGGCGGACGTCGATCGGCGTGCCCGGGCTCACCCGCTGCTCTTCGGCGTACGGATCGGCATCGAGGTCGGCGCCGGCGATCCTGCCCAGCTCGACCTGCGGCTCGGTGTCGGCGAGGGCCTCGAAGCCGGCGTGCAGATCGGAGGCCAGCTCGATGTGCGCGCTGACCCCGGGCAACGCGCGGTCTTCCAGCTCGAGCTCGACGTCCGCCCTGCCGCGCTCGACGGAGATCATGCGCTCGTTGCCAGCCTCGCCGGCGCCGTCGATCCCGAAGATCGCGTGCAGGTCGGGATCCGTCTGTGGGAGCTCGCTCATCGCGTCGGCTCCCCCATGTGGCTAGCCGTCTGTCGTGCTCTCCTCACGGGCGGCGCGCGCATGAGCTCCAGCGGTGGCTTGCGGCCGGTCCACAGCTCGAAGCTGAGGGCGCCTTGAGCGACAAGCACCTCGAGCCCGTCGACGGTCTGCGCGCCATGCGCCCGAGCAGCCGCGAGCAGCTGCGTGGATCCGGAGCGATATACCAAGTCGACGACATACGAGTACTTACCGACTTGATCGAACGTCAATCCGAGTTGGTTGAGCGCCTCACCCTCACTGGCCGAGCGTTCTACGCTCACGGGCGTCTGCAGGCCCACGGAGGTGCAGTTGACGAGCAGATCGGCGTCGTGCGGCAGCCGGCGTCGCACGCACTCCGAGCTCCCGCGCCAGCTCCCCCGCGCGCTCAGGCGTGCGGTTCCAGACGGAGACCTCGCTCGCGCCGGCCTCGCGCAGCGCCCACACGACCGCGCGCGCGCTGCCGCCCGCGCCGAGCACGAGCGCGCGCGGATGAGCGGGCATGTCGGTCATGTGCTCGAGCGCGGCGATCAACCCGGGGGCATCGGTGTTCTCAGCCGCGATCGTGCCGTCAGCAGCGAACGTGAGCGTGTTGGCGGCGCCGATCTCGCGGGCGGCGCTGGAGGCACGTGAGGCGAGCGCGAGCGCCGCCTGCTTGTGGGGGATCGTCACGTTCGCGCCGAGGAACCCCGCGGACCCGAGCGCACGTGTGGTCTCGGCGAACAGCGGCGGCGGCACCGGCAGGCGCTGATAGCGCCAATCGTGCATTCCCAGCGCGGCGAGCGCCGCGTTGTGGATCGCCGGCGAGCGGCTGTGCGCGACCGGCCAGCCGAGAACGCCCAGACGGGCCATCACTTGCCTGTGCCCGTCAGGGTATGCTTGCAGCTCGGCGGGTGCCCGCCGTTGCGTGCGACGCGCCGCCTTGTAGGCGGCGGCGTTGACTTCGAATTCGGCGAGCGTGTTCGAGAACACCTGCTCGCCGCAGCCGTCCGCGCCGGCGACGTAGTACAGATAGGCGACGTGCGCGGGATGGGCGGCTGCTTCGATCGAGGCGACGCCGGGGTTGGAGATCGGTGTCGGCGGCAGGCCGGTGTGGATGCGCGTGTTGTAAGGGGAGTCGATGTGCAGCTGCGCTTCGGTGAGTTCATGCGTGTATGTAGCGATGCCCGTCGCGAGCTCGACCGCGTAGTAGATGCTCGCGTCGATTCCCAGCGGCATGCCAGCTGCCAGGCGGTTGTAGATGACGGCGGCGATCTTCGGCCGGTCGCTCGGAATCTGCGCCTCGCGCTCGACCATCGAGGCGACGATCAGCAGCTGGTAGGGCGTGATGTGCAGGGCGTGTGCGCGCGCGATCTCGGCCGCACCGAAGTTTTCCTGGAAGGCGACGAGCTGCTCCTGGACGAGCCGCGCGACCGGCGCGCCCGGGTCCATGTCGTAGGTCGCCGGAAACAGGAAGCCTTCGAGGTCGGGGGTGCCGCGCGGAGCGCCGTAGCTTGCGGGCTTGAGCAGCGGCGAGCGCTTGGAGGCGGCGCGATAGTCGCCCTTCAGACCGTCTGCCGACGGCGATCTGGGCGATCTGCGCGCGGGTCTTGCCCTCGGGGATCAGCACCTTGACGACGGGCGGCGGCGCGACCGCGGCGGATTTCGAGTTGTGCGCGTGCAGCAGCGCCACCACCGCGACGATCACGGCGGCGAGCGCGAGCAGTGCCGACAGCCGCGCGATCCACGAGCGCCGCCGCGAGCGCGAAGCCCCGCTCGGCGCTCTGTCGCCCGCGCCCGGAGGCCGCACGGGCGGCGGCAGTGGCGGCAGCGCAAACGATGGCGGCTGCGGAGCCTGCATCGGCTCGGGCGCCGGCGGCTGTCCGACCACAGGCGGCTCAAGCGGCGAGGGCTCGAGCGGAGTGCGTTCCAGCGGCGGCGGCTCGAGCGGCCAGGGCTCCGTTGACGTGTGGCCTGGAGGCGAGGGCTCGCCGGCTGGAGCCGGCGGCTGCTCGCGCGGCGGTGGCACGTCGGACGCGGGCGGGACATCGGACGCGGACAAGACATCGGACCCGGGCGCGACGCCGGACGCGGGCAGGACGTCGGACGCGGGCAGGACGTCGGACGCGAGTGCCGCGGCGGTATCGGGCTCGGCCACGAGCCCGTCGGCCGATGACGCGCCCGCTGGCGGCGCATCGGCGGCCGAGGCGCGCCGGCGCGCGCGCTCGAGGCGATCACGCTCGCGTTCGGCCGCGGTGCGTTCGCGCCCTGTTCGTGATCTGTCACCGCGAGGCAAGGAGATCGAACCTTAACGCGAACGGGCCGCGAGCCAACTCTCCAGCAGATGCGCGGCGGCACGCGAGTCCTCGCTCGTGGCGAAGGCTCGACCGGGTCCGCCGAGCCTCTGGGCCAGACGTGTGGTGAAGCGCTCGTCGTGCATCTCGACGGGAACGCTCTCGCCCAGACGCTGCGAGAGCTCGCTGGCGAACGCACGCGTCTCGCGCGTCTGCTCGGTCTCGCCGCCGTCGAGCGACAGTGGCAGCCCGACGACGACGCGCTCGACCTCGCGCTCACGCACGAGCTCGCGCAGTCGCGCGAACCCGCGCTTGGTGGCCGGCCGTTCGACCACCTCGACGGGCGTGACGATCGTGCCGGTCGGATCGCTGAGCGCGCAGCCGCAACGCGCGCTGCCGTAGTCGAGCGCGAGTACGCGCATCAACCCGCGAGCGCCGCCTCGATCGTCGCACGCCCCGCCGCGATGGCCTCCTCGAGGCGCTCTGGCTCACGCCCACCGGCCTGCGCCATCGTGTCGCGCCCACCTCCCCCACCGCCGACGAGCTCAGCGGCCACCTTGACGAGCGCACCAGCCTTCACGCCGCGCTCGACCAGCGCGGGCGCGACGCTCGCGACGAGGTGTACGCGCCCGTCGGCGGCTGTGCCGAGCAGGATCGCAGCGTCCCCGAGGCGCCCCTTGAGCCGATCGAGGACGTCGAGCAGCGCCTTGGCATCGCCAGCACTGACGGCGGCGGCGAGCACACGCGCCCCCCCGAGCTCCTCGGCCCGGGCGGCCAGCGCCTCGATGTCGAGGCCGCCTGCGCCACTCGGCGCGCCAGCCCTGTCGCTTGAGTGCCTGCTCGAGGCGCTTTCGCTCCTGCGCGAGCGACGCCAACGCCGCCGGGGCGTCCTCGGGACGCGTGCGCAGCTGCGCGGTCGATCTCCCGCAGCAGGCGGTCGTGCGCGCGCAGCAGCTCGACGACGACGGGACCGGTGACGGCCTCGATGCGCCGGACGTTCGCGGAGCTGGAGGTCTCGTGCAGGATGCGAAATGCGCCGATCTCAGCCGTCGAGCGGACGTGCGTGCCCCCGCAGAGCTCGCGCGAGTACTCCCCGTCGCCGACCTCGACCATGCGTACGACCTCGCCGTACTTCTCGCCGAACAGCGCCATCGCCCCGAGCGCCCTGGCCTCCTCGAGCGTGGTCGAGATCGCGTGCACGGGGTCGTTGCGAGCAATCCAGCCGTTGACGCGATCCTCGACGTCGCGCAGCTCCTCGGCGCTCAGCGCCTGGCCGTGGCTGAAGTCGAAGCGCAACTTGTCCGGCCCGACGTAGGAGCCGGCCTGGCGCACGTGGCTGCCGACGCGCTCACGCAGCGCCGCCTGCAGCAGGTGCGTGGCGGTGTGGTTGCACTCGGTCTCGTGCCGTGTGAGATGGTCGACCCGCGCCAGCACCTGCTCGCCGACCTCGAGCGTGCCGGCCTCGACGATCACCTCCGGCACGCGGTCCTCGCCGAGGAACAGGACGTCGTGAACCCGCGCGCGACAGTCGCCATGCTCGCATTCGATCGTGCCGACATCTGAGACCTGGCCGCCGCCGGCGGCATAGAACGGCGACTCCGCGAGCTTGACCAGCAGGCGCGTCAGCTGCGTCCCGTTCTGGCCGCTTGCGCCGCCTTCGCCCTCGAGTGGACGCACCGCAACGACGGTCGTTGGCTGCACCTCGGTCTCATAGCCGGTGAAGCGCGTGGGCGCACCGCCGTCGAGCGATTCGATGTCCGCGATGGCGGCGGTGCCAGTGCCCCCGCGCCCCGCGCCGCTTCTACCGCGAGCGCGCTGTTGCTCCATCAGCTCCTCGAAGTCGCCCTCGATCGAGAGGTCCTCGTCTGCGAGCAGCTCGCTCGTCATCTCATATGGGAAGCCGTGGGTGTCGTGCAGCGTGAACACGTCGAGCACCGGCACCGCCGAGCGCCCGGCGGCGTGCGCCGCGGCGATGTGCTCACGCAGGATCTCCATGCCCTGGGCAAGCGTGCGCCCGAAGCCCTCCTCCTCGGCGGAGAGCCACATGTCGGTCGCGTCGGCCTGCGCCAGCAGTTCCGGGTAGGCGCCCCCCATGATCTCGCGCACGCACGCCGAGTAGCGCGTGAGGAACCCCGGCGCGAGCTCGAGGGCGAGGGCTTGCTGGATCGCGCGGCGCATCACGCGCCGCAGCACATATCCACGATCCTCGTTGGAGGGCACGACGCCATCGGCCGTCAGGAACGTCATCGCGCGGGCATGGTCAGCGAGGATACGTAGCGCCCGGTCGCTGTCGAAGCCCGAGCCGTAGCGCGCGCCTGAAAGCTCCTCGCCCAGCTCGATCAGCGGCTGGAACTGGTCGGTGTCGAACACCGACTGCTTCTCCTGGAGGATCGCTGCCATGCGGTTGAGCCCGAGGCCGGTGTCGATGCTCCTGGCGGGCAGCGGCCCCAGCATTGATCTGGTCCCGCCCACCCCGTCGGGCGCGGGCTGCTGGTCGTACTGCATGAACACGAGGTTCCAGTACTCGAGGAAGCGCTCGTTCTCACCGCCGGGGAGATCCTCGGGCGAGCCGTACTCGACGCCGCGGTCGATGTAGAGCTCTGAGCACGGCCCGCAGGGACCGGTCGGTCCGGCCTGCCAGAAGTTCTCAGAGCGCGGGCACAGCACGATCCGCTCGCGGCGCGAGCCCGAGCTCGCTCCACAGCTCGATCGCCTCCTCGTCAGGACCGAGCCCGAGGCCGTCGTCGCCTTCGAACACCGTAACCCAGATGTCGCTCTCGGCGAAGCCGAAGACCTCGCGCGAGAGCTCCCACGCGAAGGCGATCGCGTCGCGCTTGAAGTAGTCGCCGAACGAGAAATTGCCGAGCATCTCAAAGAACGTGAGGTGGCGTGCGGTGTTGCCGACGTTGTCGATGTCGACCGTGCGAAAGACCTTCTGGCAGCTCGTCAAGCGCGGGGCCGGCGGCGCCTGCTGACCCAGGAAGTAGGGCTTCAACGGATGCATGCCGGCGACGGTGAGCAGCGCCGATGCATCGTGCGCTGAGGGCACGAGCGAGGCCGAGGGGAGGCGCCGGTGCCCGCGCTCCTCGAAGAAGCTCAGGTAGCGCTCGCGAATCTCATCAGAGGTCATCATGCGAGGGATCTTAGGCGTCCACGGTGCCGTAGCCGACCACGAGCTCGCCCGCGTACAGGCAGGCGATCTGCCCGGGAGCGGTGCGCTCGGCTGGCTCCTCGAGCTCGATCGCCAGACGCCGATGGGCGCCGGCCCGCAGCTCGCCGGGCACACGACAGGCGAGAAGCCGCCCATGCGCACGCACGCGCACGCCGTCCACGCAGCCGGCGTCGCGGTGGAGCGTCGCCTGGGTGACCATCACCCGATCTGCGAGCAGCGCGTCGCGGGGCCCTACGGTGACGGTGTTGCCGGCAGCGTCGGTGGCAAGCACGTACAACGGCTGGGCCGCGGAGATCCCGAGGCCATGGCGCTGACCGACGGTGTAGCGGTGAGCGCCGCTGTGCTCGCCGAGGAGCGTACCGTCGCGGTCAACGATCTTGCCCGGTCGTGCGCCGAGTCCCGCCATGGCGCTCGAGGAACTCGCCATGGCGGGTGCCGGCGAGGAAGCACAAATCCTGGGAGTCGTGCTTGCGCGCGACCGCCAGGCCGGCGCGCTCGGCGAGCGCTCGGGCTTGGGGCTTATGCATGTCTCCGAGCGGGAAGCGCATGTGCGCGAGCGACTCGGGCGCGAGCGCTGAGAGCACGTAGCTCTGGTCCTTGCTGACGTCGACGGCTGTCTGTAGCAGTGGGGAGGGCGCGCCTTCGACCACACGCGCGTAGTGCCCGGTGGCGAGCGTCCCGGACCCCAGCCGCCGGGCGAGCTCGAGCATCGCGTCCAGCCGCACGTTGCCGTTACAGCGCACGCAGGGGTTCGGCGTGAGCCCGGCGGCGTGATCGGCCAGCCAACCATCGACGACGCCCGCGCGGAACTCGGCGCGCAGGTCGATCGACAGATGCGCCATCCCGAGCTCGTGGGCGAGCTCGCGCGCGCCGCGCACGGCCTGCGCCGAGCAGCAGCTGAGGTCGCCGTTGTTCTGGGGGTCCGACCACAGCTCGAGTGTGACGCCGACGGTCTCGCCGCCGGCCTCGCTGAGCAGCAGCGCCGCCACGGCGCTGTCGACGCCGCCGCTCATTGCCACGAGCGTGCGGCCCTCCACTGCAGCGAGATTCGCGCGCTCGCGGGCGGCGCCGCCGAGCGCGCGGTGCAGCGCGTCGGCTGCCAGCTCGGCTGCGTGACGCTTGCCGGCGCTCAGGCCGCCGAGCTCCTGCGCGATCTCTGCGGCGCCGATCCGCGCGCTCGCCAGCAGCGGTGCGCCGCGCAGCAGGCTGACGGCGGCGCTGCCGGCGGCGATCGTCGCCCCGCAGCCGCTGGCGTCGAAGCCCGCATCGCAGATGCGCCCGTCGGGGCTGTCGCGATCGAGCGCGAGCGAGATGCGGACCAGATCGCCACACGCCGCCCCGCCGGCGGCGCCGGTGAACGCGTCATCGGGCGTGTGCCCCCGTCCGACGGGGCATTCGAGGTGGGTGATCAGGTGCTCCCCATCCGGAGAGGCTGCGGCTGCAACGCTCACCCGAGCGAGTGTAAGGCTATGAGTTGCGTGCTTCGTCGATCGCTTGTTCGATCGAGAAGGCGTCTTGCAGGCCGCTCAGCACCGTCGTCTGACCGCGCTTGTTGACGATGAAGATAGTAGGTGTCGCATAGACCTGGATGCCGCGGGTGACCGACCCGTAGGAGGCGACCTGGTTCGCGCTCGATGCGAACGCGGCGAAGCTCTTTTCCAGTTCCAGGCCCGAGGCCTTGAGTGCCTTGCGTAGCTTGGGGGCGCGTGCCAGCGGCTTGATCAGGTGGTGGACTGCCTCGAGCAGCTTGAGTTCGTGGTCGACGATCGCGTCGTTTGCGCCCTTCTGGTTCCAAAAGAGGATGACCGCGATCTTCCCTTCGTGCAGAGCGTGTTCGACGAGCGCTTGGCGCACGGGCGCACGACCGGCGCCGCTTTTTGCCTTGATCGGCTGCGGCTTGACGGTGCTGTGCGCCACGGCGGGGGCAGAGCTCGCAGCGCCGGGCTTGGTCGTCGCCGCAGGCTTAGTGGCAGCGACTGAGTGGCTCGTCTGGCTGGCGGAACTGGTGTGCTTGACGGGGGATGCGGACTTCGAGGGGCTCGCCCCGATGGCTGTGACGGCTCCATGGGCCCTCGCGATGTCGCGCGTCAGGCCTTCCAGGCCGGGAACAGGGCCGTGGTAGATATGGCCGGCCTTGGCCGCAGCCTTGGCCCGCGCGATCACCGCGGACGACGCTCCGCCGTGCGCAGAGAGAGCGCTGGCCGGCTTGGCTGCGGCGGGCGCGCTGGCTGTCACGGCCGGCGCTGAGCCGGAGCCGCCGGTGCTGGTCGAGTGTCCCTGCAGCGCAAAGAACCACACGGCTGCGAACAGGCACACGGCTACAAGGGCGATCTGAAATGGACGGGAGATTTGCGCCATCCCCCCCAGCTTCGGCATCTTCGCCGCAGAAGTTGAACGGCGCATTTTGCGTTGGACGGTCGACCCTCGCTTGAGAGCACCGGCAGCCGTGCCGATATGCCTGCCATGAAGCCACCACGGCACTGGTTGCAGGCGGTCGCGATCACGGCGGTATCCATGCTCCTAGCGGCCTGCGGCGGTGGTCAGGCGCATCCGGCGAGCAACGCCCCGGACCCATCGCGCGGGGTCTCGCACGATGCCTCCGGCAGCGTCAAATCGAATGGTGTCGCGATCGCCTCCCGTACGCCCACGCGCGCGCAGGCACTTGCCTTCGCGCGCGCTGTGAACCTGAGCGTCGGCGACATCCCGGAAGCCTCTGTGGAAGCGAAGCGGGCACACAGCTCCGACGCGCGTGAAGGCCTCGACGCGCATGCCTGCGAAAGGCTCAAGGGCCGGGGGCACTCGCACACGATCGCCGAAGCCTCTTCGCCGAAGCTGCGACGCGGACAGGAACTCGAAGTCGAACGGATCACCTCCTCGGTGTCGGTCTTGAGCAACGAACGCGCGGTCGCCCGGCAATTTGCGCTGCTGTCCTCGCCAGCCCTGCGGGAGTGCGCCGCGCGCGCGCTGACTCGCAGCCTCGATGACAAATCGATCAGCAACGCGCGCTGGGGTCGTGTGACGGTCTCAAAGCTCCCGGTGAGCGCGCCGGGAGTGACGGCAAAGGTCGGAATCCGGATCGTGGCAGCCCTCAACTTCGCCTTCAGTGAAGTGTCTGTACCGATCTACGTGGACGTGCTCGGCTTCTCGCTTGGCAGAGCAGAGGTCGCGTTGACGGCGTTGAGCGCCACGCAGCCGGTGCCTGCGACGACTGAGCAGGAACTACTCGCGCTGTTGCTGGCACGCGCACGGGCTGATCCGCTCTGAGCTACCGCGCTGAGCGCAAGCGCGCCGTCGCGAAGCGCTCGCTCAGCTGTCAGATCGCGTGGTGAGCACGCAGCACAGCATGCACGACGGTATTGGTCGCGAGCGTCTGCTGGCCAACGTCCTGCAAGTCCTTCAACAGGCTCTGCGCACCCGCGACGATCGCGACGTAGCGCGCGCCGAGCACATCGGCGTGACCCAGCTGCCCTTTCAGCGAGCGACCGGCGAGGTCCATCTGCGCCGTCAGGCCCGCCGAGCGCGCCTCGTTCAGCAGGCCGAATGCCACTGCGCGCAGCTCCTCACGCGCGCCGTCCGACGCGATGAACAGCTCGAGCGGCGCCGGCGCGTAGGCGTGGGCGCCGCTCCCGCCGTCGCCAGCGAGCATGATCCGCTCGATCCCCGCCGCCCAGCCCATGCCGGGCGTAGGCGGGCCGCCGAGCTGCGCGACGAGGCTGTCATAACGCCCTCCGCCTCCCACCCCGCTCTGCGCACCGAGCGCGTCGGAGGTGAACTCGAACACGGTTCGCGTGTAGTAATCGAGGCCGCGCACGAGCGTCGGGTCGAGCTCATAGGCGACGCCAGCGACCTCGAGCAGCTCGCGGACGTGCGCGAAGTGATCGGCGTCCTCCTGGCTGAGATGCTCGCGCAGCAGCGGCGCGCCGCGCATCACGCCCTGGGTGCCAGGGTGATCGGAGTCGAACGCGCGCAGCGGGTTCAGGTCGATTCTGCTCCTGACGTCCTCGGAGAGGCTTGCTTCGTTCGCGCGCAGGTACGCCTGCAGCCGCTCGCGATACTCGAGCCTGCTGGCGAGACTGCCGAGGCTCGAGAGGCGCAGCCTGAGCTCGCGTACGTCGAGCTCGGCGAGCAGGGTCGCGAGCAGCACGATCGCCTCCGCGTCAACCGCTGGATCCTCGGCGCCGATCGCCTCGGCGCCGACCTGCCAGAACTGGCGGTAGCGCCCCGCCTGGGCCCGCTCGTGGCGGAAGAAACACGACAGGTACCAGAGCTTCACCGGCTGGCGGCGCTTGTGCATGCCATGCTCGAGATAGGCCCTGCACACCGGAGCGGTGCCCTCGGGCCGCAGTGTCAGCGAGCGTCCGGCTTGGTCCTCGAGCGTGAACATCTCCTTGCGCACGATGTCGGTGGACTCGCCCACGCCGCGTGCGAACAGCTCGGTGGCCTCGAACACGGGCGTCTCGATACGCTCGTAGCCCGCTCCCTCCAGAATCGAGCGTGCGCGCGCCTCGAGCGCGCTGCGGCGCGAGGCTTCCTCGCCGAGCACGTCGAAGGTGCCGCGCGGCGCTTTGAGCTTCGGTGTGGCCAACGTCAGGCTGCCGGCGGGTCAGCGATGGCGGCGTTGGGGATGCGCTCGCGCAGCTCGCTGAGAAACGGGTTGCTGGCGCGCTCGCGCCCGAGCGTCGTGACGCCCATGTGCCCGGGGTAGACGACGGTCTCATCCGGATAGGCCTGGACCAGGCCGCCGATCGAGCGCTCCAAGGTGGCCCAATCCCCGCCGGGAAGATCGACGCGCCCGACCGACCCCTGGAAGAGGACGTCGCCCGAGAGCAGCGCGCCGGCGAGCGCGTAGGTCACATGACCCGGGCTGTGGCCCGGCGTGAAGATCACATCGAGCTCGAGGCCCGCGAGGCTCAGGTGCTCGCCGCCGGCGACCGTGTGCTCGGGCTCGTAGCTCTCGAACGGCCCGAACCCGGGCGGCGTCCATCTGGTGATGTCAGTGAGCAGCGGGACCTCGATCTCCGGGCAGTACACAGGCGCACCGGTTGCATGCGCCACGGGCGCGACCGCGCCGATGTGGTCGAAGTGGCAGTGGGTAATCAAGATCGCCTCGATCTGCACGCCAAGTGCACCTACAGCCTCGAGCAGTCGCTGCGGCTCATCGCCGGGATCGACGATCACCGCGCGCGCGGCATCGGCGCTGGCACGCACGATGTACGAGTTCTCCTGCACCGGCCCAACGGTGAATGCCCGCACATCCAACGCACTCATCGCGATGCTGTCCTTTCACCGCCGCCCTGCTTGGCCTTCTTGCGCTGCCGGCGGTCGTACACCCACTTGTCGGTGAAGTAGCTGACGAGCGTGTAGAAGACGAGCACGATCAGGAACAGCGGGAACACCTGGCTAGAGGACTGGTGAAGCAGAAGCGTCACGATCAGAAGCAGCACAACTGCAGCGAACATCGCCTTGATGAACGCCGAGCGCCATGTTGGCGGCTGATCGCGTTTGTCGAGCTTGCGCTCCTTCTCGCGCGCGAGCAAAGCCGCGTCGCCACTCTTCTCGCCAGGCGTGGGCTTGCGTCCCGTTCGCCCGCGCGACTCGACGACGCCGGCCGCGTTGCCACGATGCTTGGTCTGACGCTTGCGTCTGGTCTGAGCCATGACTCAGCAGCCTAGTGCGTTCTCGATCAAGTGGCGAGCGGGATCGAAGCCTGGGACCGCCAGGTCTTGCGGGAAGCCCGTGAACGCGGCAGCCGGCGCGAGCCCGACAAGCTCGGCACTCCCGACCTCAGCGTGCGCCCGCACCGCATCGACGACCGTCGCCAGCGCCACCTCGAAGGGTCGCTCGACGTTGATCGAGACCTGCGCCGCGCCGCCGCTCAGGGCGATACCGATAGCGCGCACTCCAGGCAGGCCGTGGCGGCCACCTTCGCGAATCAGCTCGGCGATCGTCCGAGCTTGCTCGACGCTTACCCCGGGCGCCAGCCGCAGGTTGAACGCCACCAGCGGCGGCCTGGCCGCCACCAGGATCGCGCCGGCGCTTGCGTGCAGACGCATCGGCCCGAAGTCCGGCGTCATACGGGACTCGCCCGCGGCGATCCGTGCTGCGAGCCCGGCAACGCCGCCGCGACGTAGCTGCGCGCGAGTCCGCTCGTGGGCGGTCTCCGCGGCGGACAGCTCGCCATAGAGGAACACCGGGATCTGCATCTCCTCCGCGATACGGTCGCCCAGCACGAGTGCGTGCGCGCATGCCAGCCCGCGCTCGCGAGAGTCCAGGTAGACGATCGGCGCGACATCCAGGGCTCCCACATGCGGATGCTGACCCGGGCGCTCGCCGGCGAGATCAGGGCGGCCCATCACGTCGATCCGCTCGACCGCCACGCGCGCTCCGCGCAGCAGCGCCTCCACCAGTTGATCGGCGCTCCCGGCGAGCGTGAACACCGAGCGGTGATGATCTGAGTCGGAATGGATCTCGAGCACGCGCGGCCCATCCAGGCCGGCGCCGGCGAATGCCGCGGCGATCGCCGCGATCGTCTCCTCGTCGCGTCCCTCCGAGACGTTCGGCACCGCGAGCAGGGTCGGTGGCGTCATCGTGCCACGAGGCTAACGACGAAGATTGCCGCGCGCCCTGCGGCTAGACTCCTGCATCATCCGGGCCGGAGTAGCTCAGCTGGTTAGAGCAGCGGAATCATAATCCGCGTGTCGGGGGTTCGAGTCCCTCCTCCGGCATCACCGAAACACGTCTAACCAGGCGGTTTTGACTCTATCACGGGCTGCGGACGGGGCATCTTAATTTCCCCCACTGATTTCCCCAGGGGGCGTCGCGGGGGCGTGGAGGGTCGCTGGCACGCGCAGCACTTCGTGCGGCGTCGTGAGGTGCAGACCGCGGGCGGCCTCCCACATATCTCGCACCTCGCTCGGCACGGTGGGCGCGAGATCAACGGCAAGGAACCGTTCGGCCCAACCTTCGCCTGTCGGTAGTGGGTCAGTTCCAGCTGCCAACGGGGGGCCGGGATAGGGCGCGCGGTGGAGCGTCGGCTCAGCGGCCGTCGCGTTCGCGCTGTTCGCGCTCGTGCTGCCAAGCAGCCTCGCTCGCTTCGGCGGGAGCGGGTTCCCCGAGCGGCGGCGGATCGTCGGCGTCCACGTCCAGCAGGACTGGAGTTCCGCGGACGCCACCGCGGCGTAGGCTCGGGCCAGCAATCACCGTGGGCCTAGGCTCGCGTTCTGGCACGTCTAGAGCCTTCTCTTTGAACAGGCGCGGTAGCAGCTTGCGCACCTGGGCAGCCTCTCACGTCAGCGGTCGCCCGTCAAACTGACCCACTACCCGATGCCCGCGCTGGCGGAGAGCCCGAAGCGCATGTTCGCGGTGGGCCGCCGCGAGCGCTCGGCTGGCTCGAGTCCACTTAAGCGTCGATCACGTCCGAGGCGCAAACCCGCGCCTGATCCACACCCGGTAAGCATCGTAGAAAGCCGCGAAGTTGCCAGACACGATGAGCGCAGACTCGTGCACCTGCTCGGCGGTCGCCGTTGCGTATTCGTGGACGAGCATGCGCCGCAACTCCCGGAGTCGCTGCAGTCGGCGAGCCAGCTCGGCCGAGACCACACCGGCGCCCCGCAGCGCATCGAGATCGCGCCTCGCGTTGGTCTCGTCACGCCGCCCACGAAGCTCGGCAAGCTCCAGCCCGAAGGCAGTGAACTCGGCGATGTAGCTATAGAGCTGATCAACACCCCGCTCGACCGCCTTCACACGGTTGAGCTCCACGGGATACTCCGACGAGTAGGCCACACGAAAGGCATCCAACTCGAAGTCATCACCAAACTCTGCCATCGCCGTGCGCAGCGCAAGCGGATGGCGACGCACGTCGCTGACCCGATCGCCGATCTTTGCCTTCAGCGCCCTCGCACGTTGGATGTCATTCACCTCGAGCGGAGCGGGGGCCGGCACGGCGGGAGTCATGCGGCGTGATGATCGAGATCGGGCTCGTCAATCGCAGCAGTCGAGGATCGTTCGGCACTACGGGCAAGACGCCGCCACCTCGGAGCGCGCTTTCCCAAGGCGGACCAAAGATCCTCTCGATCGACGAGCACACGCCCATGATCGATCACGTCTGACATGAGCGCCGGTGAGGTCTGTGCGTCTGAAAGCCGCACAAGCTGTATATCGCGACCAATGCGGCGGGAGAGCCGCTCGGCCAGTTCAGCCAGGCGGCTCACGTCCGGATCGTGCAACACAACCAGGACATCGACATCCGAGCGCTCGCCGTCGTTTCCGATGGCCGTCGAGCCGAACAACACAGCGAGCCTGACGTTGGGCTCGGTGCGAAGCGCCGCGCGCATCCCCCGCAACAGCTCCCAATGACTGCGCAGATACGCCTCCTCGCGAAATGTGATCCGAAACCGGCGGGGGCTCAGACGCTCTCCACGCACCAACCCCTCGGATACGGCGCGACGCAGCGTGCGCTCCGGGATCTCAAGTTCGGATGCGGCCAGCCCGAGAGACTCCATGCCATGACCATATCTTCGTATGGCCGATAATTCAAGTCCGTATGGCCGCTAAATGCCAACGGTATGACCGATCCTGGTACTCGTAGCGAATCATAATCATTAGAGATTTGGGCCATCGGGGGACGATCGCGCTTCCGCGTAGTATCGCGGCGCGCGGGCAGGAAGCTCATCGCCTGGACCGTCTACGTGCCATCAGCCGGCAACTTGCTGGTACATGGTCGTGTGATCCGCCGCGTCGATCGCGCGGGCATCGTCACGGTGCGCGTCAAGCGATGTCGCAAGGTCGTGTGGCGCGCTGCCGCCAACCCGACGACGTAGCCGCGCGTAGGCTGCGGTGGCCGGCTGCGGCCGGCGCACGCAAACCCACCACGGGAGGCGACATGGCAGACCCCAGGATGGAAGGCACCATCACGATTCGACTGCGGATACACGACCTGCCGCCAAGCGGGTTGCCCGATTTGACCTTCGACGCCGACTGGCTGCGAAGGGAGATTCCCAAGCTGACGTACAAGAAATCCAAACCGATCCCCGACAAGGGCTACAAAATCATCGAGTGCGCGGCATCGGTAAGGCCGGAATCACCAGGCGCCCCCTGACCGCCGCCGCACCCGGACCTACGCTTGATTCGTGCGCAGAAATGACTGGACCCGGGACGGTCATAGTGGCGTGCCTCGTCAGCGCCGCAGGACTGCTCCATGACCACACGCTCGCGTTGGTGGTGTTGTTGGCGACGGCGGCTGTGGGCGCGGTCGTGATCGCGTGGGATGTCCTGCATAGACCACCCAAGCGACCGGCGGGAACGTTCCGGGTGCTCACGCCTCCTTCGATCCGCGTCCCGCGTTCGACCTCGGCACCTCGGACCTTCGCGGACAGCATGCGCCCGCGCCGAGAAGCCGAACTGCGCCGGCTGCGGGCCGAAGAACGGAAAGCCCGTGAACAGGACGGCGGGACGTAGCGGCTACGCTCGCTGAATGTCCAGCGCGACCACCCTCAAACGGTGCATCTTTTGCGGCGCCTAAGGCGTGAGCGAGGAACACATCATCGCCGAGTGGGCGTTTCGCGCGTTCGCGCGTAGCCGCAAACTAGGGCCGAGTTTCGCGGGCACGTTCACGGCGCCCGATCAACTGAAGGTCGAGGCCGACGAGCCGCTCCAGACCGCAGGGGTTACGTGCAAGCCGTGCAACAACGGCTGGCTCTCGTTGATCGACAACGATGCCGCGCGCGTGCTGAAGCCGTTGATCCAGGGCACGAGCGAGGTGTCGCTCGACGCTGCCGGTCAGACTGCGTTCGCCGCGTGGATATACAAATGCTCGCTGATCTTCGACGCCGCGCAGCACGGGGCCGATGGCGAGCTTGCATCGCTACGGGCCGGCTTCATGGAGTCGCGGCTGGCCGGGCCGGGTTGCGTGATGTTCGCCGGGTCGGCAGGGGCGCCGTCACCGTTCGAGCTTCCCGGCTTGAAGGAGAAGTTGAGCCTGCGTCTATTCGGGGTCCGAACCGTGAACGGGACCGTGCGGCTGAACATCAACGGGGAGGGGAGCGAGATACCGATACCCGGATACCAAGTGCTGCTCGGAAACCTGTGCGTCTACCTCGGCGGGCAGGTTCTGCCGATCACGCCCGAGTCGCTCGTCGGATTCGAGCAGGTGTGGCCGGCACGTGACGAGCCGGTCGTGGTGCGACCGTGGCTCGTTGGCGGGGGTAGCTGAGCCGGGCACACGGCTACGATGGATTCATGCCCGTTGAACTTCCGCGCACAGTCCCTGTCGTCATGGAATCGGACACGCGGCACACTGGCCCCGGCGCAACCGAGCGCGTGGTGTCGCAACACGACACCGCCGCCGACGCTCGTACGGCAGCGGAACGGGCGACTACCGAGCACGGCGAAGGGCCACCCTTCTTCCGCGTCGGGTCGATCACGGAGCGCCACCTGGACGCGCTCCAGAGCTTTCCCCCGCGCCCATGAAGGGCACGGACAAGTTCACGCAAGCCGAGGGCGCAGCCATTCGTAGGGCGCTCGGCACGTTGCGCCGGGCTGAACGGCCCACGCAGAAGTCGATCCGCGAATCGCTACGTCAACAGTCGGGCTTCTGCATTTCCGACCGGCCTCGGGCCGCTACTGGCTTCACGCGCTCCGATTTCGATGACCTCGTGCGCCAAGGCCGCATCCGCGTCCAGAGTTAGGTAGCGGGAGCCGCGGCGGTCAGTCGTCGGACCGTGTCATCAGGTCGGGCCAGCGCAGCTCCCCTTCGGGTCCTTCGGCGCCCCAAGCGGGCCGCGTGGTACCTGGACGTCAAGACGAGCTGGGTCTACGATGCGGTGAGGTCCGGTCGCTTGCCGTGCCTCCATGTCGGGCGCCACATCCGCTTCACGCGAGCCATGCTGGACGCATGGCTCGCGGAGCAGCCTCGAAAGTAGGCTGACCTCCGAAGTGAACGACTTACCCAGTGCCGGTCTGCGCGTAGGTCACGGCGGCGACTCGGTCGACGCAGCCCTTTAGCTCGATCACGCGCCCGTCGCGCATTGTGACCACGACGTAGGCAATGCCCTGATCCAGCGGCCGTCCGTCGTCTCGGGGCTGATCGGGACGGAACCCCCACGAGGATCCGCCCGCCAACCTCGACCGTCTCCTCGATCCGCCCGAGGAGCCCTCCGTGCAGATTGAGCTCCATGACCTTGAAGGATCATGATCCTCTCTGATCGCATCGGTGAATGACGGGCAGCGGACAATGCACCGTCAGGGAGGCGGACGAGGATAGGCCGCATACGGGAGTGGTCAACGTCAACCAGGCACGCAGCGAAGGCTACTCTCCGCCCGCTCGGCGCTCAAGACCGGAGCAGGACAATCGCACTGGCACACTCCTGGGTGTGCTCACTCTCTTTGGTGCCTGTGCAGTCACGTTCATGGTCCTGATGTACGCGCTTGAACGACGCGGCCGAGGCTTCATCCTCGCCTTCGCTTGCGGCTGTGCGTTGTCGAGCGCCTATGGCTTCCTCGCCGGCACATGGCCCTTCGGCGTAGTCGAGGCGATTTGGGCCGTGATCGCGTTGAAGCGCTACCGATCGAAGCCAACGATGCGGGCGCACTCGAGTGAGACCTAACCGTGCCCTCCGCCACCTATGAACTCGTCGAGGGCGATCTGCACCGTCATGGCGAGCTGCGCCACGCCCACCCACACGCTGGGCCGCACGAACATCACTCGCATCACCGCCATGAGCACCCGCGCGAGGGTCACGGCGAGCACGCCCATGGTCACTCCCACGGTCTCGTCGACGAGAGCATCAAGCGCTCGCGCGAGGGTGTTCGGGCCGTCTCGCTCGCGCTCGCGATCCTCGCAGGCACCGCCGCGGTGCAGGCGGTCGTGTTCGCGCTCAGCGGCAGCTTGGCGCTGTTGGCAGACCTGATCCACAACGGCGGGGACGCACTGACCGCTGTTCCCCTCGGTCTCGCGTTCGCGCTGCGCTCCCCGCGCGCCGAGCGCCTGGCTGGCCTGGCCGTCGTCGCGGCGATCTTCATCTCCGCGTGCGTCGCCGCGTATGAGTCGATCCTGCGCCTGATCCACCCATCCACGCCCGGCTATCTCCTCGTCCTAGCCTCCGCCGGCGCGGTCGGATTCGCAGGCAACTGGCTCGCCGCCCAGGTACGAACGCGCGCCGGGCACCGACTGGACAGTCCCGCACTGATCGCGGACGGCAATCATGCACGCGTCGACGCATACGTGTCGCTCGCCGTGATCGCCAGCGCGGTGGCGATTGCCGCGGGCGCTCCGATCCTCGATCCCGCCATCGGCCTGGGAATGACCGCCGTGATCCTGCGCATCGCCCGCGAGAGCTGGCACACGGTACGCGAACATCCGCGCCGCAACTAGCGTCGCCCATCCAGGGGGCGAGCACGGTCGCTGTACTTGTCACGGCGCGACGCAGTGCCACCGCGCCTCGACGTTGAGTAGGAGGATGGTCATGTGTATCGCAGCCTACGGCGCTGAGAGTTGCACCCCGCCGTCGTGGGGAGCATCGAAAGCACCCAGCACGCAGTCCCTGAGTTCGAGCTGGCCGGCAGGGCTCAGGTCCTTGTAGCCGAAGACGCGCTGGTGCAGCTCCCCAGGTCGGCGCTTTCCGCTGCGCCCGTGGGCCAATCTGAGATTGTCGAACACGAGCAGGTCGCCGGGACGCAACACCACGGCAACCTGGACCTCATCCACCCGCAGACCGAAGCCCAGAAGAAACGCGACCTCAGCCTGCAGGCTGTCGAACTCCATACCGCAGAGGAAACCGGGCTCGGCCTTCACGCTCGGAAGACGCGGCGTGTTCCCGGCCGCGGCCTCGATGATCCGCGCGAAGCTGCCCTCCTGGTAGCCCTCGGCATCGTCCCATGCTCCGTGCGTCTTGCCGTAAGAGACCAGCCGACTAACCAACTCCTCGCGCGTGGGCCATGCCCGCTGTCTCAGCAGCCCGGCGATCGGCACCAGCCTCGTCAGCGCGGATGTTGGAGGAGCGCCATGACCGACGTGCAACGCCGTGTATAGAGCGACGTCACGACGCATCTTCGGGTCGATCGGCAGCCCGAAGTCGAAATGAAGCGTCTGGAAATCCCGGGTCTCTGCCGCGTCCGGCGGCGGGATCACGAAATCGCCGACCCCAGAAAGGGGCGCGAAGACATCGGCGGGAACGAGCGGATCGACCAACGCCCACGCTTCACCGAACGCCTCATCGACAGTCCCGAAGCCCCCCGAGATGTATGCGAACCCACGATCGGCCAGCGCTGCTCGATGAGCCTCCATCCCCACATTGTCGCTATGCACGTCCGCAAAGCTATAGGCGCGCGAGTAGGAGTCCGGTCGCGAGCAGCACCATCGCCACGGCGCACGCTTGTAGGGCGCGCTCCATTGGCGCTGCCAGGCGCGCGGCGTCGAGGGGCACGGTTGATCCGTCCGCGAGCCTCTGCTCTCCGGTGAGCGAGACGGTGCGCCGGCGCAGCTCGCGCACGGGCGTACTGAGACTCCGCTGAGCGACGAGCAGCATCGCGCACCCACCCGCCGCCAGCAGCGCCGAGGGGCGGAGTTCCAGCGCGTTGACCCAGTACGCCGTCAGGACCGGGAAGACGCCCCAAGAGACCGCGAGCCAGAAGGTGGTGTGAAAGCGCCCGCCGAACCACTCGAGGTTGTAGGCGAGCACTATGAACACGCCCGCAGCTACGAACGGGATCAGGGTGAGCGAGATGACCACGGCTCCCACGATCCCGATTGCCGCCGCCCCCGTCAGCGAGACGACCGCGAGAACGACGAGCGTGCGGCTCGATAGGTGCGTACCCAACGGCCTGTCGTGCAGCTCGTCCAGCACGTGCGCGCACACGCCCACCGCCAAGAAGAACGCAGCGAGAGCCGCCGCCAGCCGCCCCGCGTACAGGTGCGGAGCGAGCGCGGCTCCAATTGCCACGTTGGCCAGATTCCAAGCCGTGTAGGGAGGATGAAGCAGGGTCACGAGGTCCCGCCACCCACCCGGGCGCAGCGCGTAGAACGCCGGACGCTCAAGCGATCGTGAGACCCCTTGATTTGTTCGACCGGTCGGCTCCATCCCAGAATCCTAGAGACGAAGCAGGGCCGGCCTGCGCCGATCTCGTTTCAGGCGTGAACGACGACGCCACGAGTGACCGTCACCGCTGCGCCGTGCAGCGGTGTGAGTGTGATCTTTACCGTCAGTGCCAGGCGCCGGTGGCGACGCAGCGCCGCCCTGCCCTTGGCGCTCAGCGACAGCGCGAATGTGAGCTTGCCCACACGCAGCGAGGATCGCACGAGCTTGCCGACCGCAGCAGCGGCACCCTTGGTGAGCAGCTCGATCTGAAGCTCGCCTCCAGAACCAACCGAGGACACGACCAGAGACCCATGCACCACTCCGCCGTGCGGAGAGGATGCCAGCTTGACAGACCCAAACACTGGGCCGGAAGCAGGTTCGATCTTTGGTTGTCCAGAAGACGGCGAGCTGGAGGTGGTGGCCGTGGGGTTGCCACCGGTCGGAGTCGACGTTGGCGAAGGTTCTTTCGCGGGAGGTTCTTTGGTCGGTTCTTTCGCCGGCGGGGTCGAGGCGGCCATCAATGTGAGGTCATTGCCCTGGACCGATCCCAATTTGTTTTTCGCGACGAGGCGGAAGTGGTATTCGCTGCCGGGCGTCAGGCCCGTCACGGTCGCGGAGACCTGATGTTCTGCACCGTCGGATGGCAGGCTCGCCGCTTTGGTGGTGTGTTCGTAGGCTTCACTGGAGCCGGCGCCCCATTCGAAGAAGTATTCGGCTTCAGCGCCGCCCTCCGGATCGACGTTGCCATTGAGCGTGGCTTCGGTTTCCTCCAGGGCGGAGGCCGCGAGCGTGCTTACTGCCGGCTCTGCGGCAGCCGGCGTCGTGAATGTCTGTGGACCACCGGAAACGGTCTGACTCGCGCCGTAGCTCACGATCAGTTCGAAGTGATATTCGGTGCCTGGCGAGAGGCCACT
Organism: uncultured Solirubrobacteraceae bacterium; assembly: GCA_963714285.1. Taxonomy (GTDB): domain Bacteria; phylum Actinomycetota; class Thermoleophilia; order Solirubrobacterales; family Solirubrobacteraceae; genus Palsa-744. Next base: position 265,383 of record CAVQNS010000004.1, on the reverse strand, counting down.
CACCGGGAGCGATATCGAGTGGCTTGTGAAGTCGGCGGTACCGAGGCTGGTTGGGGCGCTTGAGTGTTCGGTGACACTCGTGCTGCCATAGTCGAAATGATATTCGGTAGGGTTGCCTTCAGGTTCGATGCTCCCCGTGAGCGTCGCTTCGGTCTGGTGCTGGGGACTGGTTGGCGTCGTTTTGGCCTTGGGGGTCCCTTCGACCACGACTTCGTATTTGGTGTAGTTGAACGTCCCGTCGTTGAAGAGTTCTTGGCTTTCAAACTCGTAGTCACCCGCGTTGGTGAAGGTGCAGGTGCCGCTCCAGTCGGTTTTCGTCGGCGGGGTCACCGGCACTCCCGATGTACAGCTTGGTGCGGTGCCCTTCCAGAGTACGTCGGTGGGATATCTGGCTTCGTTGTCTTCAAAGGAGATCGTGCCGCCCTGCGTGAGCTTGAACGGCTGGATCTGGCGGATGTCTTCCGGGTTGTTCCCCTTGACGTTCCAGCATGGCCAGTCGGCGAAGTAGCAGTGTTCGGCGATTTCGAGCTTCACTTCCGAGGATGCGGCCAACGCCGGGGGAACGACAATCGCGGCTCCCGACAGAGCAGCAAAAAACAACAACATGCGCAGTCTCACGGTCTCCGCCGCCTTTCTCTCGTCATCCCGTAGTCACGGTGCTGGAGCACCCGCCCCTTACAGACCCCGACCCGTGCCGATCCTTCCCGATGCTCACCGCGGGCCGCGTTGGCACTCACGCGTGCAGGGTCATTGATCTGGTGACGCTCGTCGCTTCCCCGTTGGCTGGGGTGAGCGTGATCTCTACCTTCAATCCCAGACGATGGCGGCGTTTGAGCGCTCGCCTTGCCTTCGTGTCGAGCTTCACCGAGAAGGACCGTTGACCGGCGCCGACCGAAGCGCTCACGGATCGCCCGACCACCTGCGTGGCGTGCCCGGCCTTCGCCAGCGAGGCGGTGGTGGCGATGAGGTCGACCTCGAGGCGGTCTCCGGCACCGGCCTTTGATACCTCGAGAGAGCCCCGGACGGTGCTACCCCGTTGGCTCGAGCTGATCCTCGGCGCACCGGATAGCGGCGACCCCGTCGGGCTTTCGCCGGCTGGGGCGGGACCAGATGTGGTGGTGCCCGGCGTCGAGCCGCCTTTTGAGCCGCCTTCGCCGGTGGTGGGGGTGGAGGGCACTGTGGCCGAACCTTCGACCACGACTTCGTATTTGGTGTAGTTGTCGACCCCGTCGTTGAAGAGGGTCGAGCTTTCGAAGTGGTAGGTGCCCGGCGTTGCGAATGTGCACTTCCCTTCCCAGCCCGTCTTCGGCGACGCTGGCGCAACGGGCACTGCCGATTCGCACGTCGGTGCAGCGCCGGTCCAGGCGATGTTCGCGGCGGTCTTGCTGTCGAGGAAGGTGACCGAGCCGCCGCTAGCGATCGTGACCTTCGCGGCCGGCTGGCTCGATCCCGGGGTCGCCCAGCACGGCCAGTTGGCCTCGACGCAGTTTTCGTTGACTTCGAGTTTCGCTTCGGACGGGCTGGCAGCGAGCGCGGGCAGCACGGCCACCGCGGCTCCCAGCAGCGCAGCGAGGGCGAAAAGCAAAAGCGTGCGCGGCCTCATCGTGAACCCACCTTTCTCGTGCTGGATGTCCATATGGCAAGCGTTGGGCGCCGTGCGTGGCACAGCGACATCCCGGCTCGTCATTCCCTAAAGACTCCCGCGGTGGCAGATCCTTCCCACCGCGATTCGCTTGCACCGCGCCTCCCCTCGGGCGCTACAGTCGCAGGGCGGCATCGACCGTTTCCTCGTCTCGTCACCCCTAATGCGCACACTCGACCCGCACTCTCTGACTAAGCACGTGGACCGCCTGTACCGGGCGGCTTGGGCGTTGTGCGGATCGCGCGAGGACGCGGAGGATCTCGTGCAGGAGACATTCGCCCGCGTGCTGGCACGGCCACGTGTGCTGAGCGGCGACGACGAGCTGTACTACCTGACGCGCGTGCTGCGCAACACGTTCTTCACGAGCCAGCGCACCGCGAGCCGCCGGCCCGTCACGGTCGCCACGCTCGAGGACGCGAACATGGCTGACTCCCGCCAGCTGGGCCAGCCGGAGCGGGCGCTCGAGATGCAGGAGGTGTATGCGACGATCGCAACGCTGCCGGAAGATCAACGGCTTGCGCTGGTCGCCGTGGACGTGCTCGGTCTCTCCTACAGGGAAGCCGCTCGTGCGCTACGAGCACGCGAGACGACGATCACGACCAGGCTGTTCCGTGCGCGCAACCAGGTCGCCGAGCGGCTCGCGCCCGCGCCGGACTCGCCCACATCGGCGCCTCCCGAGCCGGATTCCCCCGATCTCACGGACTCTCCCCCGCTTCGGCGCCGACCAAGCCCGACAGCCGGGGGGAATGAGACGCTGCCTACCGGAGTCTTGTCTAGCAGAGGAACACCATGACTGAGACACCCCATATCGAGGACGAGCAGCAGCGCATCGCCGAGCTGTTGCGCTCCTTCGACGCGCCAGCGCCGGAGTCGCTGCACCGACGGATCGAGTCATTGGTGGCCTCACACCAGAGTCAGTTCGCGCCGCGCTCTCCCCGTCGGCGCCTGCGTCGGTTCTCTCCCTTGGGGCTCGCCAGCGCTGGCGCGGTGGCAGCCGCGGTCGTGGCGGTTGCGATCGCGGTCGGCCTCGGCGGTGCTGGCAGCTCCCCCCCCGTCAGCTTCAGCCAGGCAGCCGCGTCAACCCTGCGTGCGGCTACGCTCCCCGCGCCGCCAGAGAGCCAAGCGCACCATGCGCAGCTTGCCGTCGCGGTCGACGGCGTGCCGTTCCCTTATTGGAGTGAGCGCTTCGGCTGGCGCAGCAGCGGATCGCGCACCGATCGCGTTGACGGCCGCTCGATCACGACGGTCTTCTATGCCGACTCAAGCGGCCAGCAGATCGGCTATGCGATCCTCGCCGGCACCCCCGCGCCGCGGGTTGGAGGTGGCGTGGTCGTCTGGCGCGGTGGCATGTCCTACCGGCTGCTCACCGAGAACGGCGCTGCGGTCGTGACATGGCTGCGTGACGGCCACCTGTGCGTGGTATCCGGCCGCGGCGTTTCCAGCGCCACGCTGCTACGGCTGGCGAGCTGGAGCGATCACGACGCGACCACCTCCTGAACGCGCACGACCGCCAGCCTGATGGGACCATCCTTTCTTGCTTCGCCGGGAACTAACTTGATCGCTTAGCGGTCAAGCGAAAGACGGGGTGGCGCGACGCCTCGACCATAAACGCATCGAGTGACGAGTCGGGTGTGACGTCGAAGAAGGGACGGACAACCGGCACGCTCTTGAGGTAGCGCTTCAAGACTGGTGCCGCCTGCTCGGAGGTGATCTCCTCGACGGTCATCGTCTCGGAGCGGCGTGCGCGGCTGATCTCCACCTCGCCGGCAGCTCGGGCGTTGCGTACCCAGCCGACCTCGCCATACGGCGCAACGAGCCAGCGCTCGCCGTCCTCAACGAGTGTGACCGGCGTTGAATGAGGCTTGCCGCTCTTGCGGCCGCGGACGGTCAGGATGTAGGTGTGTCGGCCTGCTAGCCCAAAGCGCGTGAGCGGCGCGATCACGGCATTTACAAGTCGGCGTGACCTGCCTAGCTGGTAGGTCGTTTTTGCCATGCGCACCAACCTACCAGTAGTTGCCGCAACTGCAACGAGTTCTGGTCGGTCGCCCTTAGCTCAAGAGCCGCCCATGAGCGCCTCGATCAACTGCTGGCCGCGGGCCCTTCCGCCCCAAGACGCCGAAGGCCCAGCCCCCAAAGGGACTGGGCCGGTTCGACCTTCGTCAAGATGGTGGCGACGAGGAGACTCGAAACCAAGCCGGTGCTCGGGAAGGTTCGCAGCGTGGCGGTGTCTATGGGTAAGAGATGACAGTCTCGCGCCCAAGCATCCCGACATTTGGAGGAACCATGAAGCGAACCTATGTTTTCTTGGCCGTCGCCTTGGCAAGCGCGGCAAGCGCCGCGACGGTCGCCAGCGCACAAAGCAACCTCCCGGCCGCGCACTCAAGCCGTGCTGCCACGGTGCAGCTGCGCCACACCAGCCTCGGCAGCATCCTCGTCAGCAGCTCGGGCCGCACGCTGTATGAGTTCACGCGCGATCACGGCAACAAGAACAGTTGCGCGGCGATCAGCGGGTGCTCAGCAGTATGGCCGTCGCTGAAGGCGAGCGGCCGCCCGACGGCCGGCTCGGGTGTCAAGGCTTCGCTGCTGTCCACGACCAGCGGCAATCAGGTGACCTATGCGGGTCATCCGCTCTACACCTACAGCGGCGATAGCGGTCCCGGGAAGACCTCCTACGTTGGCGCAAAGGAGTTCGGCGGAACGTGGTACGCGATCAACGCCTCCGGAGGCACGGTCAAGTAGCTTGGCGCTGAGGACCCGGCGCCGGTGTGCTCAGGCGCCGGGCAGCGCGCCGCTGTCGGTACTGGTCGGGGTGCCTGTCGGTACTGGTCGGGGTGCGTCTCGTTTTCACGGTGAGCTTCGCTTGGTGGTCTAGCCTCGATTCGTCATCAAGGTGAATGACTGGCGGCTTTCGGGTGAGGGAGTCGTAGGTGTCGGTGGTGGGCGGCTCTGTGGCGTGCGGGGAGGGGGTGATGCTCTCGTTGGCGTCGCGTTGCTCGTGTTTTCGGCCAGCGTCGAGCGGCGGAGATCCCTGCGCGGTGATGCTGGGTGGGGACGCCGGTCGAACTGTCAGGCGTGGGCGGGCAGCGCGTTCAGGCGCTTGAAAGCCCTGCGGATCGCGCCTGCCCAGGGCCAGTCGGCGGGCAGGTGCAGGGTGGTGCGCCGAGCGTGGCGGGTGATCTGCCCGGCGACGTGCAGGATGCGGTAGCGCAGCCGCTTGGGTTCTGAGATCGCGTGCTCGCCGTCGAGGGTCAGCAGCTGAGTCCAGGCCATGATGTCGTGGGCTGTGAGCGCGAGCTCGAACCACGCGGCATTCGCGGTGAAGGAGTGGAACGGGAGGTAGCCCGCGCCGGTGGCCTTAAGGGTCTTGACGCGATCCTCGACTTCGGCGTGCTGGCGATGGAGCGCCTCCAACGCGGCGATGTCGTTGCCGTCCTGGTCGGTGATGAAGCACTGGAAGCGGTGACCGTCGAGGTCGGTGAAGGTGAGCTGCGCCCCGGGGTGCGGGCGCTCGCGGCGGCAGATCAGTCGGGTCCCCGGAGGCCATGAGGAGAGGTCGAGCAGACTGGTGAGCTCGGCGACCCATGCCCCCTCGCGCGGCGCACCGTCTTGGTTGACCGCCGCTGTCCAGGCGCGCTCATCGAGCGCGAGGATCTGCTCGCGGACACCACTGTTGATCGGATAGCCCAGCGAGAACCCGATCCGTGTCTCCCGGCATGCGCCCGCGAACTCGTGGCTCGCTCCCGCGGAATCGGACCGGGCCAGGATCTCCCCGTCCAGCGCGCTCTCAGGTAGCTGCTCGAGCGCGAGTTCCAGCACCCGCAAATGGTCGCTGGCGTTGTTCGCGCCGGCGTTCCCGGGCCGCAGGACACCCGACAGCACCTCCCGGCCACACGTCGCGATCAGTGGGTTGAACCCGAACCCGCCCTTGTAGTGCCCGGCCGCCTGCTCCTTCTCGGAATGGATGCTGATCGGCGTCGCGTCGAAATCCAGGATCACCCGGCCAGGCGCTGCCCCGGCCTTCCACGCCCGCTCGCGAGCAAGAGCACGTGCCTGACGGACCCCTTCGACCTGCGCCTCGCCGATCGAGAGCAGCACACGCCGGGCCGTCGGCACCGACGCGACGCTCCCGAACAGCGCGCCCTGGCCAGCGAGCACCGCGAGATCCGAAACGCACCGCCCACCGTCCGCGGCCATCACCGCCAGATCACAAAACACCCAGCCCGGATCGTGGGCCGAGCGGCGCTCCCGGGTCCCCGCCAAAGCACCAGACAGAGCATCCGTCAGCCCCAGACGCTGCGCCGTGAGCGCAAGCAGCACGGTCCCCGCACGAGACGACAAGCCAGTCCCGTCCGCGACCACATCTACCGTTCCGAACGTCGCACTTCTCGTCACCTTCAAGGTGAACCTCCTGGACGGGTGGATTGTCGGCTTCGCAACCTCAATCCTGCCCGTCCAGGCAGACGAATCACGACCCCAGCGCCACCACACCCCGCGCCGCTACTGATTAATCCGGGCTAGCTGCCGTTGGGAGAGGGTGCGATCTCACCGCGGCCTGCTTGTTGGAGGTCGGCCGGCAGGGGCGCGGCGGCGGCGCGGGCGAGGACGGTCAGGCCGATGCGCCAGCGGATGATCGCGGCGCGCTGAGCTGCCTGCGTGTCGGGCAGGTCGGTGAGTTCGCCATCGGCGAGGCCGGCTACGAGCGCGCTCAGGTAGGCGTCCTCGAACACGTAGGTGTTGGCGTAGCCGGCGTTGAGAGCGCGCAGCTGGGCGGTTGGCGGATCGACCGCCGCGATATCGACTGCGTAGGCCGCAAACCGCTGCTCCAGCTGGCCCATGCGCCGGGCGGCCTCGCCGGGTGGGATGCGCCGGTCGTGAAACGCGTCGAGGATCGGGTCGGCCCCTTCCAGCAGGCGGTTGACCGCGAGCCTGATCGGCTCGACCTCGCCCAGATAGAGCTCGATCGCTGAGCGTTGCGCAGGTTGCCTCGTGACCGCCGACCCGGTTTGGCTCCCGCATCCCCCGAGCACGACCGCGCACAAACAACTCGCGGCCAGCGCACGAGGACGTGTCACACCCACGCGCGCTGCGCCGCGCATCCGCCGCAGGGCTCAGTATCCGTAGCCGCCGCCGGAGGATTCCGAGGAGGAGCTGCTTGTGCTCGCCGCGGGAGTGCTCGTGGAGCTGGTCGTGACGGCGCTCCAGGTGCCTACGTCTTTGATTCCCTGACCCTTGGTTTCACCCGGCTGTTGGTCCCCTGTGAACGTGTAGAGCGGCGTGCCCTTGTAGGTGACCTGCATGGTCCCTTCGGGGCGCTTCACGGTGCCGAGCGAGCCGACGCCGCTGGGAGCGCCGGTGGACGGCGCGATCAGCGGGTGCCAGATACCGACACAGGCGGAGCTCGTGCAGATGAACTTGCCGTTGACCTCGCCGCTGAGGTGATACAGCGTCATGCCCTGGCTGTTGACGAGGATCGTGCCGAGCGCATTGGAGGCCGTCTTTACGACGGCGTCTGACGAGCTACTGCTTGTCTGTGCGGCGGGCTGTGTGCTTGCGGCCGAGCTGGTCGTGGTGCTGGATGAGCTGCTGCCGCAGGCGGCAAGCAACAGCGAAGCTGCGGCTGCCGGGAGGGACAGCTTCAGTAGATGGCGCATGTGTTCACTCCTATGGATAAGTCGGGGCACCGCACTGTCGCGTGAGCCTCCTGTACTTAGGGAGACTCCGCGCAGGCGTGTTCCCTTCCGGCGGGTCGGTCTCAGTTCGTCGTGATGACCTTGCCGGACGGTGCGATGACGTACCAGTGGCCGCCGTTGGCTTCGATCGCCTGTCCGTTGTCCTGGCCGGCCGCCCCGTCGGCCGCGTAGGTGTAAAGCGGCCAGCCCGCGTATGTGACGACACTGCCGCCTTCGGGGTCAGGGTCGCTCCCCAGCAGCGAAGCCTTCAACTGCGGCGACCCGGCGGCGGTTTCACCGCTCGCGAGCTTCAACGGCGGCCACACCGCCGCGCACGCGGACACGCACGTGACCTTCGAGTGTTCATCGGGCGCGAAGGTGTAGAGCGTGTGGCCTTCGGCGTTCACGAGCACCGCCCCCACGCTGGGCAGGGTGTGGACGGCGAGGCCGACCGACTTCGCCGCAGGGGTCGGCGGCGTCGTGGTCGCCGCCGCCGGGGCTGCCGCCGTGCTCGATGTCGTCGGCGTGGCCGGCTTGGCTTCGTGCAGCAGGTTGAGCGTGTTTTCGCCATCGTCTACGAAGTAGATGCCCTTGCCTTCCGGCGCCACCGCGAGGCCGAAAAGCGCTCCGGCTCCGGTCTTCTTGTCGGCGGTCTGCACGGCTACTTGCTGGCCGGCGGGTGTCGTTTCGACCATGTTGCCGTCGCCGCCGTTGCTGGTGATGATGTTGCCGTTCGGTGCGAGCACCATGCCGAGTGGTTCCTTGAGGTGTCCGCCTCCGGTGAGGACGGTGCCGCCTTTCGCCGCTGGGGTGGTGCGCGTCGTTGCTTCGGATATTGCGAGGATCTTGTTGTCCTGCGTGGAGGCCACGTACAGCGTCCCGTTGGAGGCGAGTGCGAGTCCGGTCGGGCCGAGCACGAGGGCTTCTGCTGAATTAATCCAGGGGATGCCGTTGGCGATCACCGTTTCGCTCAGCACCTTCGGCGTCTGTCCTTCGCCGGATTCCAGTTCGATCCGCAGCACGGTCGAGTTGTCGATCGTGTGGATGCCCTTCGCCGCGCCGCCGTTGAGCGCGTTGCTGACGAACAGCGTGGTCTTGGAGCCTTCGCTCTTGGCGGTCGAGTCCCACGGACCCTGGATGTTCTTGCTGGCGATCGTCTCGACCGCCTTGCCTTCGCTGTCGAGCACGATCAGGCAGCCGTACTTCGCGGTCGCTGTCTTGCCGTTGGTCGTTGGCAGGCTGCCCACGACGACGTAGCCGCCCGGGAGGATGTTCAGCGCCGTCGTCAACCCGACGCCGCCTGGGCATGGGCCGGGGAGCGTCTTGGCATCGATCGTCGCGAACAGCGAGGCCTTCCCGGCTGTCGAGACTTGGACGATTGTCGTGCCGGTGCCCTGGCCGTTCTCCTTCGCTTCTTCCTTGGCGTTGAAGTTGCTGATCAGCATCTGCCCTGCCTGGAGCTTGCCCACGCTGGTGGGAACGAACACGATGCCGTAGGGGTTGATGTCGCCGTTGGCCGGGACCGTCGAGGCGACTTTGCTGACGCTGGTGAGCTTGGCCAGGAACGGGCCGGGGCTTGGTGTCGATTCAGCAGGCGTGCTGGCACTCGCTGCGGAGTTAGTGGCGGACGAGCTGCTGGAGCTGCCGCAGCCGGCGACAGCGAGCGCGACACCAACTAGAGCAAGGATCGACGTTCTAGGCACTGGGGTGTCTCCTGTGGATCGGGAATCGGACGAGACGGTTTCCTGATCACGGCCGCCCCCGAGCGGATCTTGCGATCCCTTCGTCGGCTGTGCGGCAGCGATCAACGCACGGCCCGCCTTTCGCGCGCTTCCCTGTATGACTCCGCCGTCACGGGATTCCTTCCCGGCGAAGTTCCCGACCGTGCTTTAGGAGCCGATCAGTTTGGCCAACGCCTTGTTGAAGCCCGGGAGCGCCGGTACCGCGGCGAAGCCGGTTTTCAGGCTCGCCGTCAGCGCATCAGCCGGCTGCGGTCGTGAGATCAAGTAGCCCTGGCCGGTATCGCAGCCCAGCCCGACGAGATGGCTCAAGACAGCTTCGGTCTCGATGCCCTCGGCGACGACGGTGAGCCCGAGGTTGCGAGCGAGGTCGATCGTGGAGCGGACGATCGCCTGCGCCCGGTGGTCCTCGAGGATGTCGGTGATGAACGAGCGGTCAATCTTGAGCTCGGTGGCTGGCAGCTGCGCGAGGTACTCGATCGAGGCATTGCCTGTCCCGAAGTCGTCTACCGATACACCGATGCCGGTGGCCCGCAGGGCCGCGAGCACCGCGACCGCTCTGTGTGGATCGGTCATCGCGGCGCTCTCGGTGACCTCCACGATCAGCCTGTCGGGTGGCATGTGGTGGCGGTCTAGGATCTCGGCGACGCGCTGCGGCAACTCTGTGTCGAGCAGGTTGCGGGCTGAAAGGTTGACCGACATCTGTATGTCGATTCCAAGGCCCCGCCAGGTGACGAGCTGGCCGAGCGCCTGGTCGATCAATGCCAGCGTGAGGGGCCGGATCAGAGCGGTCTGCTCGATCAGCGCAATGAACTGCGGTGGAGCCAGCACGCCGTGTTCGGGGTGATGCCAGCGCACCAGGGCCTCGACGCCGGTGATGCGCCCGCTCTGAAGCTCGATCTGGGGCTGATATTGAAGGACGAACTCACCGCGTTCCAATGCGCCACCCACCTCAGCGAGCAGCTTCAATCGCGTCGCGTCGAAGTGGTCGCACTCCGGCGAGTACACCTCGATCCCGCTGTGGTGTGAGCGCGCGTGCGCGAGCGCCGCGTCGGCGCGCTGCAACAGCACATTGGGTACGTCGGCGTGCTCGCCCATCACCGCGATCCCGATACTTGCCTCGACGCGCACCTCGACATCATCGAGCACGATCGCGGAATCAAAGCTCGCCTGTATCGCAGCCGCCGCGCTCAGCGCGTCTGGGACACCTTCGGTGCCGTGTACGAGAACTGCATACCCATCGCCGGCGAGGCGTGCCACAAGCGCATCATCGCGCACGCTGCCGCGGAGACGACGAGCAACCTCGCAGAGAACGAGGTCTCCGTTGGCGGTGCCGAGGGTGTTGTTGATCTCGGTGAAGCGGTCGAGGTCGATCAGCAGTACCCCGACAGCATCCGCTCGGCGCTTGCTGCGCATAACCGCATCTTCGATCCCTTCGATGAAAAGCGTTCGATTCGGTAGCCCGGTGAGCTGGTCGTAACGCGCAAGACGATCGTTCTCGGCGGCCTGTTGACGGAGCCGGCGCGAAGCGCGAGCGACGATCCGGTAGAGAATCGCCCACAGGAGGCCAAGCCCGATCGCGATGAGCAGCGCGATCATCTTCTTGTCGCGGTTGATCGCCGCCGCGATTGGGCGATAGCTCAGATAGATCTCGAAAGCTCCCGCGGGCGGGCCGGAGGCTGCGAAGCGCAGAGGCACGTACACCTCCACCAGGCGCCCCAGGCCGACCTCGCTGGCGGTCTCGGTGCCCCGTTCCGGCGTCACGACCTCGGCTGGGTCGGGTTGGCCCTCGAGCGCGTCGTGCAGGTCATCGTCGCCGCTCGTGTTCGGGCTCTGCCCGATCAGCCTGTGGTCATCGGAATAGACGATCTTGCCGTGGTTGTTCCAGATCTTGATGCGCGCCAGATCACGCTGCACTGAACGTGCCCGCAGCTGCTCGTCGAGTTCGTGGATGCCGCGTGCGCTCAACCCGTCGCGCAGGTCGCTCGGGGTGAGCCGCGGCTGGATCCCCAGACGAGCTATGAGCTGCGCGGACTCACCGGCGTCGGCCAGCGTGCGCGCGATGATCTGCTGCTCAAGAACCCGCGCGAGGATGAACCCCAGCGCAACGATCGGGACCAGGCTCATAAGCGCGACCTGCCGCGTCAGCGTCAGACGCCGCAGCGGCCTCCCACCCCTGTGACGCGGACGCATAGCTCGCTATCGGTCGCACTGGTCGCGATACTCAAGCGTGACGTCCAAGGACCGGACACACCGCCGACCCTGCTTTCGCGCCCAACGAGACGAACCGTACCTGCGAGCAGGAGTCCGTGCAGCAGCGTCGCGATCAGTTGCCGATCGGCGGGGACGCGGTAGGTGCCTGCGCCCACGTCACGTCCATGCGCACGCGCACCCTGGCGAGCACCTGTGCCAGCTCGGGAGCGAACGCGATCCCGAACAGAAAGCTGGCGATGACGCCTGTCACGTCGTATGGGAGCGCTTGGCCGGCGACTGCGAGGAACGCGGCCGGGGTGTGGGCCGCGCCGAGCGTCCATGTGTACAGGTCCATGATCTCCTGGGCGATCAGCGCGGCCAGCGCGCACGCCAGCGCGAGCGGGACGCGGCGAACGCGCCGGCGGCTCAGCGTCCCGAGCGCGGCGCCGCCGAGGCCCACCATGCCCCATGCGGCCATCTGCCAGGGCGTGTACGGCCCCTGGCCGAGCACGAAGTTGGAGATGAGCATTCCGAGCGCGCCGACGGTGAAGCCGGGGAGCGGGCCGAGGGCGTAACCGACGACGAACGTCATTGCGGTGATCGGCTTGACGTCGGGTAGTGCGACGAACGCATCACGCCCGAGCGCTGCCAGTGCAGACATAACCGCCACGACCGCTGCCATCCGCGGGGACGGGCGCCTGCGCTCATATGCAATCCAGCCGATGGCGAGCACGAGGCCGACGACCAGAAACGATGCGATCGGCCAGCTCATCGGGCGACTCCAGGGGTGACGGCAGATGAGCGCTGCCCGCCGTTGATCGGGGTCGAGGCGCCGGCGCGGATGTCTAGGAGCGCCGCTCCCTGTTCGGGCAGCAGCGCTCCAGCCGCGCCGGAGAGGATGCGGGCGGTCTCGGTCGCGAAGTACCAGCCTCCGGCGAGCAGTTCGGCGGCGGTGCCGTCGGCGATGACGCGCCCGTCGGCCATCAGAATCGCGCGATCGGCGCAGGCCGCCGCGAACTCGGGGTCGTGCGTGGCGACGATCACCGCCTGCCCCTGCTCTGAGCGGCGCCGCAGCTCCCGTGCCAGTTCACTCTTGGCTTCGCGGTCCATGCCGCGCGTGGGCTCGTCGAGCGCGAGCACCGCCGGTGGCTCGCCCGAGCCGGTGACGATCGCGAGCGCCAGGCGCTGGCGCTCTCCGCCGGAGAGGTCGCGCGGGTTGCGCTGCGCAATTGCCGTCAAGCCGACGGCGGCAAGCGCCTGCGCTGTGGCTTCTTCGGCGACGAGCTCGTGTACGAAGTAGTCGCCGGGGTTCTGCAGCAGAAGCGCCACTTTGCCAGCACGCGATATGCGGCCCCGCGTGGGTTCGAGCAGGCCCGCCATGTGGCGCAGCAGCGTGGACTTGCCCGCGCCGTTTCGGCCCATCAAAGCGATGCTCTCCCCCGGCTGTACGCGCAGCGTGACGCCGCGCAGGATCGCCGGCCCGTTGCGCAGCTCGTGCCAGACGCCGCTGCACTCAAGCGCGGCCGTCCGCTTGACCCTCCGGCGCGGGCGCGGCTTCGTGTTGCCCTTCGGTCGGTCGAGGGGCGGTGGGTCCTCGTCGGGGAGCAGGCCGTGTGCGCGCAGTGTCGCGCGGGCTTGCCTGACGCCCGCCGGCGCGGGGTGCAGTCCCGCGAGCGCGAACAGCTTGGCAGCCGGTGTCTGTAGTGCGGGCGAGTGCTTGGTGGCCCACTCGAGGAATGTCTGCGGGTCGCTGTCACAGCCGATGCGCCCGTCCTGCATTGCGATCACGCGATCGACGGAGGACAGGCAGCGCTCGAGGCGATGCTCGGCCAGCACGATTGTGGTCTCCCACTCTTGGTTGAGCCTGCGCAGCAGGCCGATCAGCTCGTCTCCGGCTACCGGGTCGAGCTGTGAGGTGGGCTCGTCGAGCAACACGAGCCGGGGTCGGCCGGCGAGCGCGGCGCCGAGTGCCACGCGCTGCTTCTCGCCGCCCGAGAGCTCGTGTGTGGTGCGATCGAGCAGCGAGTCGATGCCGAGCGCGAGCGCGACCTCCTCCACGCCGCGCGCAACCGCGGCGGTGGTGTGGCCGCGGTTCTCCAGCGCGAGCGCAAGCTCGGCGCGCACGCTGCTCATCACGAGCTGAGTCTCGGGGTCTTGGAACAGCACTCCGGCGAGGGCGCCCAGGCGGGCGGGGCCGTGCTCGCGCGTGTCCAGGTCGGCGAGCGTGACCCGTCCGGCGAAATGCCCGCCGTGGAAGTGCGGCGCCAGGCCACAGGCGGCGCGCAGCAGCGTTGACTTGCCGTGGCCGGAGAGTCCCGCGAGCAGGCAGAACTCGCCAGGCTGGATCTCGATGCTGACATCGTTCAGCGCCGGGGTCTGCGTACCCGGATAGCGGTAGGTGACGCTCTCGAAGCAGAGCAGGGGCGCGCTCATCCGTCGATCCCTCGACGATCGGTGAACGGCAGCACCACAGCCGCGACGATCGCGGCGCACAGCACGATGGTGCTCGCGCTGACAGGCGCGTACAGTTCGGGGTAGGCATTGAAGTTCGCTGCTCCGGCGAGCCGCCCGCAGACGGCCAGCGCGAGGATAGCCACAGCGGAGACGAGGAAGGCAATGTCGTGGCGCGACCAGGGCCGCGACACGCGCGGCGCGCGGCGCGCGGTCGCAAAGCCGCGGACCTCGAGGGTGGCTGCCACGTCCATCGCGCGATCCAGCGAGCCTCCGACTACCGCGCGCAGCAACGCCACCCGGCCCCGCGCGCCGCGCGGCGGACCGTCAGGGCGTGTCCGCTGTGCCTCGGACAGGCGCTGGGCGTCGGCTGCGAGCACGGGGATCATGCGCATCGCGAGCGATGCCGTGAGCGCCGAGCGAAACGACAGCCGACGCAGAATCCTCAGCAGCTCGTCGGGATTGATGGTGAGGCTCGCGAGCGTGGTGATGAGCATCAGCAGCATCACCTTCAAGGCGATCACGGCGCCGTAGACGAGCGCCTCGACTGTGAGGTTGCCCTGGCCGAAGGGACCGAGATCGCCGAGCCGGGCGAACACCGTGACGCCTTCGTGGTAGACAAGCACGTTGACGACGACGATCGGCAGCCACACAATCGCGCCAGCGCGCATCGAGCGCGCGAGCAGGCGCCCGACGCCGGCACCGGCACCCGCGCAGAGCACGCCCGCGAGCAGCGCGAGCAGCACGAGCGGGTGAAACAGGATCAGTGTCGCCGCCGACAGCGCCGCCGCCCATAGCGCTCCCACACCGGCGCGTGCCGCGTGCACCGGGCTCGGCAAACGGCGGTAGAAGAACAGCATCGCCCTCACCGGCTCGCCGTCCGATCCGGTAGCGGGGTCGCGCCATCCGGCCCGAGCGCGACCGCGAAGCGATCCTGCAACGTGCTCTGGTCAAACGCGCTCGCCGCGAGCTGCACCCCCTGCTCGTCGGTTCCGGTGACGAGCCACACCGGCGGTTCTCCCCCCTGCCGCGTCGCGGCGATCAGTCCCGCGCCGGCCCGCAGAGCTGCAACGGACTGTCCGCTCTGGTCGAGCAGCGTCAGCGTCTGCCCGTTCGCCGAGAAGCGGGCGTACACGCCGCTTGCGCGCGGCCCGTGCTCGAGGCTCTGCGCGCCCAGGTCGTTTGCGATGCTCGTCCACGGCGCAACGAGCACGCGCAGCGATTCCGGCGCACCCGAGGTTGTAATCGCCGCCACCGCCGCCGGAATGTGAAGCGCGTGCAGGCGCGCAGCGACGGTGTGGCACGCGGGGCTGGCGACGGATGCGCATTCGACGCGCACCGGCAGCCGCTTGCCTTCGATGCCGTTCAGGAATGGCTCGGGGAACGACCCGACGACGGCTGGGACGCCCTCGGCCTGGCTCCAGTCGTGCCTGTCCCACCAGATGTGATCGCCCGAGCGCACGTCCGTCTGGGCTGCTCCCTTGGTCGCTTCGACGCCGTTGACGAAGTAGAACCAGTCCACGGGCGCCCCGGCTTCCTGGCCGCCTGGGAGCCCGTCGATGCTGTCCACGAAGCTTCCCGCTTCGCGCGTGGCAACACGGTAGTTGCGCGTGAGCAGGCTCATCACCGTCACCTGCCCGTTCACCTTGAGCGGGCCGACGGCGGGCAGCACATGCGCGCCGAAATCACGGGTGACGACGAGCTTCACGGCGCTCGGCGTGGGTCCGGCACCGAGACCGCAGCCCGTGAGCACGGCGACGCCGAGCACGCTCGCAAGCGCTGTCGCCACGAGCCTCATCGCGGCTTTTGGACGTACACGAGCTGCCCGTTGCTCAGGCGGTAGACGGTGCCGACTGCATGGCCGTGGCCGCTGGCAGCTGGCGCGCTGGAGGATGGCGCGGGCAGTGTTTGGGTCTGTTGGATGGTCGGTGTGCGTGTTTGCAGGCGGTGGGTGTGCTGGTCGAGCGTCAGGCCGAGCCCGGCGATCAGGAACGCGACGGCGAGGACGATGCCGATGTCGAACAGGTTGACTAGCCCGTCGAGTGGGTCTCCGGCGGCGTCTTCGATGTGGCCGTGGCGGCCAAGTCCTGTGCGGCGAGTCATTGCGGTGGCGGTGGTGGGACGGGAGTCTCGGTGCTGGCGGGAGGGATGATGGTTCGCCGTGGCGGCGTTGGCCCTGCTGCCACTGCTTGCCTGCCGTCGGCAGATACTGGCACGGGCATGGGCACATGAGCAGGCGGGTGCGGCGCCCCTGTCTGCTGTGGCGTCTGCGCTCCGATTGAGGCGGTGGCTCGCTCCAGTGCGGTGAGGTCTTCTGTGTACATGCGGGTGCGGGTAAGGGTCAGCGCGAACGCGACGGTCCCGACCAAGAGCCCGATCGTGGTCGCGGCGAAAGCGGTGCGCAGGTCTGTGGCGAGCGTGTTCACTTCGCCGTGGCCGAGCGCGGCGAGTCCCGGTGCAAGTGGGATCAGGGTGCCCATCAGGCCGAGCGCTGGTCCGGCGCGGACGAGGATGCGGGTGTGGTCCAGACGTCGTTGGACCGCAAGCTCGTAGTCGGCGAGCGCGTGCTCGATGCCTGCCTGTTCACCGACAAGAATCGCTCGCGCTATCTCGAGCAGGGCGTCTCTTGCGAACGAGCTTGGTGCGCTGGATGAGAGCGCGGCTGCCCGCTCGGGGTTGGCGATGACCTGGCGAGCGAGCTTCCGTAGCGCGCTGTGTCCGGCGCGTGCGCGAGTCCACAGCTCGACCGCGAAGCGTCCCGCCTCCAGCGCGCAGACGAGCAGCACAAGCAGCGCAAGGATCAGGACCGGGACGCGCAGCGAGGAGGCGATTCGTGCCAGCGCTTGGGCGAGACCGTCCGTGGCTGCGAGCGTGCTCACATGATCACCTGCGGACGCCTCAGCTCCACAAACGCGCCCAGGAGCGCGAGAGCGAGCGCCGCGGCGGCAATGCCGATCGCAAGCCACGACGACTGGTTTTCTCCTGCCGCCGCGCCGCGTAGGCCCGGAGCGCCTGGTTCCAGCGCGTCAGTAGGCGCTCCGATCAGAATCCCTTTGACGTCTCGGCCACTGCTCTGCCCTCCCCCGCCTGTGCCGGTGCTGGTAAGCGCGACGCCGCTTGTGCCTGTGTGGCTGGCCGGGTCGTGTTTCTTGGCGTGGTGGACGCTGGCGGTAGTGGCTGTCGGGACGGGCGTCTTGCGTAGAGGACCGGGGTTACGGCGGTGCTCGGTCTTTTCTTTCTTGTGCTTGCTGGTGAGCTGGCGCACTCCGCCGGGAGTATGGCCCTTGCTGCCCGGTTGGGGGCGGCTGAACAGGGGCGCACCGTTGCCACCGCCACCGGCGATCACGCCGTTGCCAGGGTTGGTTGACACCCCGCCATTGCCGCCGCTGGTCGAATGTTCTTCGGGGGGCAACGGCGGGAGCTCTTCGGGGGGCGGCGCGGGGATCGGCAGCGGGTTGCCGGTGAACGCGGGAGTGACGTACCCGGTCATCCACATGCCATTCGCTTCCTGGCTTGCCTCCCAGCGGATGTGGCCGTCCGGCTGCTGCATCGAGGCGAGATAGCCAAGGGGTTCTTCGCTTGCGAGCCCTGAGTGTGTCACTCGCGTTTCGGGGTTGATCCCGGCGGACCACATCGCTTGGACGACCCATGCGGTCGAGGCGACGTTCGGTTCCTTTTCGCTGGGGAACTCCCGGAAGCCGCCGTTTGCTGTCTGGTTTTCGTGCAGGAACGCGAACGCGTTTTCCTGGCCTTTGGGGTCGGGGCGCCGGGCGGCGTTCAGCGCCTCGATAGCGGCGCCGGTCATGTCCACTTCGCCGGACGCTTCTCCGGGTAGCAGCCGCCTTTCTGTGCCACATGGCTTGACTGCTCGCGGGTCCGTCGTGTGCCAGCTTCCGTCGCAGTCCTGCTGGCTTTCCAGCCATTGCGCCGCGCGGGCGACGGCTTCTTGCACGGGCTGTTCGTGGATCGGGCTGAGCGCGAGGATCGTGAAGATCGTGTCGTTCATCGCGGCTTCCGTGGCACTGGCTTCTTCGTGGAAGCCTCCCGCTTCGCTGCCCTGCGTGAGTTGCCGACTCAAGATTTCGTTTACGAGGTTGATCCCGCCGAAGTCCTGCGGGGAGGTACCCGTGGCGTCCACGACCAGCAGTTCGCGGTCGAAGTCGAGCGTCACCGAGGCTTCATGGGCGTGTTCGGCCAGGTAGCTGTAGGCGCTGTGCCCGCCCGTCCAGTGCTGCTTGGCAGTCGTCTGATCACGCGGGTTGATCCCGGCGGCGGCAAGCCCCAGCGCTACCCAAGCGGTGAAGTCCGAGCCCGGTTCGCTGCCAGGTTCGGCGAAACCGCCGTCTTCTCGCTGGGCGTCCTGCAGGTAGCGGACCGTCGCTTCCAGGTTGGGCTGGAAGCGCGAAGCGCGCGCCGTTGCGGCGCGTGCAGGGCGAGCCGGCCACGCCGTCAAGACCACCACTGCGCATACGAACGCCGCGAGCAGGCGCCACAGCCTAGGGCGCGGCGCCCGCGAGCATGTGGATCGCCGGGACCTACCGTCCGAGCAGAGCGGGGCCATACAGCTCGAGGAGTCCTTTCGGCGTGTGCACGCTGGCCGCGCGATGGGCTCTCGCGGCCCTGGAGCGCGCGTGGGCGATCACGACCTTGACGGTCCGCGTGGTCCTGGCGCCGCCTTGTTCGCTCAGTGTGACCGTGAGCGTGATCGTGGCGGTGTGCCCGGCGAGCGCGGCGTAGGCTCGCTGCGAGAGCCGCACCGATAGCGTCGCGTTCTGCCCGGGGCTGAGCCCGCGCGGCGCGAGCACAGTCGCCCCGTAGCTGCTGCCGGCGATCCGTACGCGCACCCTGCTTGGAGCATCGACGGTGCAACGTGAGTCCTGCGCACACCGCAGGACGGCGATCGTGGCGATCCTGGCCCTCTCGACCGTCCGTGTGCTCTTGAACGCGGCGACCGAGCCGGTGGGCACCGCCTGGTGGGCGCCTTCGTCCGAGGGCTGGGGTCCGGGCACAGGCGGCACCGATTGCTGTTCGGCGTGGTGTTCCGGTTCGCTGTGGTGTTCGGGTTCGGTGCTGGGTGGCGGTTCTGTGGCAGCGACGCCGGTTCCGGTGAGTGGCAGCTCGATCGTCTGGCTCGTGCCCGTCACCGTGGCGTGTATCAGTGCTTCGCGCACGCCGGTCGTGGTCGGATCGAAG
Source organism: uncultured Solirubrobacteraceae bacterium (assembly GCA_963714285.1). GTDB lineage: Bacteria > Actinomycetota > Thermoleophilia > Solirubrobacterales > Solirubrobacteraceae > Palsa-744. The sequence continues at coordinate 246,496 of CAVQNS010000004.1, read as the reverse complement.
CTGACCGAGACTTCGCAGCTTTCACCCGGTGTCAACGTCCTGCCGGCGCAGGTGCCGCCACGGATGCTGAAGTCGCCGGCCTGCGCGCCGGCGAGGCTGACTTCGGCGATCGCGATCGGACGCACGTCGTCATTGGTCAGTGTCGCCGTCGACGCCCCGCTTGGCGAGCCGACCGTGCGATTTTCATAGAGCAGCGACTTCTGATCGAAGCTCGCGTCGTAGGGACCGTAGGGGCCGGCGGTGAGGAGCGCCGCGAGCGCGTCGATGGTCGGGCGCTGCGCCTCGTAGAACACGCCGAAGGGGCTGGGCGTGAGGCCGGATGCAAGCGCGTTTCGCAGCAGGGCTTCGCTCGGCAGGAATGCGCCAATGAGGTCTTCGGCCGGGGTGTGTTCGCCCGCGTCGTGGTTGCCTTCACCGGCGTATTCCGCGGTCACCTGATAGTGCGAGGCCCACCGCGCCGCGCGTTCACCGGCGGCTGGGCGTCCGGTCAGCGCCAGTCCTACCGCGCCGAGCGCCGTGGATTCGACGTCGGGTTCGTCTCCTTCGCCCTTGCGTACGCCACCGTCGGTTTCCTGAATGCTTTCCAGATGGGCGCCCGCTCTCGCCAGCGCCGCTTCGACCGCTTCGAGCTCGCTCTGCCCGATCGCACTCGCGCCTAGTTCGCGGGCCGCCACGAGCGCTTCGACCGCTTCGACGTCGATGCTCGTCAGCCCGAACGATCCGCTCGCTTCCTGCTTGGCGATGATCAGCGCCAGCGTCTTCAGCGCCTTGGCCGAGAGCGTGCCGGTGCGGGCCAGTGCGAGCACGGTCGGGGCGGTGACTTCGACGGCTTCGCTGGCTTCGCCTTCGCTCTTGAGGAGGCCGGTCTTTTCGATCCTGCCTTCGAGGGTGGCGCGCAGGTTCATCCCGGCGAAATCGGAGGGGCTTTGCCCGAGCGCCTGCAGGCCGAGCACGGCAAGCGCGAGGCGGGCAGTGTTCTGATGTTCGCGCGATTCGCCCAGGCCGAGATATTCGCGCAGCGGAATGCCTTCCACGGTGGCGCCCTTTTCTTCGCCGCTGCGCGCGAGCCAACCCGCGACCCGGCTGAGCGCGGTGTCGGCAACGCCGGCCTGCGCGAGCACGATGGCGCCGCGCAGCGCCAGTTCCGGTTCTACGTGCTCCGAGAGCTTTTGGGATTCCTGGGCTTCTGCCTGTTCGGCCGTTTCATCGAGCGTGGACGCGAGCCAGGGACTCGCCAGCCGTGCTGGTATCACCGAAGATGCCTGTTCGGGAGGCAGGCTGAAGGACGAGGGCCCGCTGCCGTTGATCGGCTGGATGCGCGGGGCGCCGCCGCTGCCAAACGACCAGCCTTCGACCGAGTTGACCGGCGCGCCGCTTTCCGGGCTGGCCGCGCCAAAGTGGCTGTATGCCCAGCGGCCGCCTGATTTGCCGCGCCAGTAAGACCAGTAGGCGCCCGCGCCGGGGGTCGTCTTGCAGCTCTGTTCGGCGGGCGTGGGCTCGCCGTCGATGCGACAGATGAAGCCCAACCCGTAGTTTTCGGTGCCTTCCAGCTCGAAGCCCGCGTGTTCCAGCGCCGCCACGCCGTCCGGCTGGGCCCCGAGCGCACAGCCGACGTAGATCTTGCCTTCGCCGAGCTTCTGGTCATCGACGATCACCGTCACGCCGGTGTTCGCTTCGCACGGTTCCCAGCGCGCGATCAATTCGGGGGCGGGGTTGGCGACGTTCGCCGCCACGCTCGTGGCCGGCAGCGCGACCGCGACCGCGGTGAGACCCGCGAGCAACACGAGCCGTTTGCGTTCGAGGATGGTCATTGGATTGGTCATGCGTGTCGCTCCTGGGATCGGGACGACGGACACACATCCCGCACGCCTGGCGGGAGTCGGGCGCCGCCTGTCACGCGAGACGGTCAACTCCTCACGACTGCCGGGGGCGAGCACCAGCCCGCCCCCGGTATCTACACGGTCCACCGCAGCGCTACCAGCCGGTGCGCGCGTCGGAGCCGTCGCCTTATTCTTCCTGGGGTTCGATGCGCGGTTGTTCACCTTCACCGAAGGACCAGCCTTCGATCGTGTTCACGGGAGCTTTGGTTTTCGAGCTTTTCGCCCCCCATTTCGAGTATTCCCATTTCCCCCCCGCTTTGCCGTGCCAGTAGGACCAGTTGGCGCTGGCCGGCGGGGTGTGTTCGCAGCTCTGTTCGGCATGTGTGGGCTCTTCATCGATGCGACAGACGAATTCGAGCCCATATTGGGTGGTGCCCGCGGGTGTGAAGCCCGCGTTTTTGAGCGCTTCCAGCCCATTTTTCTGTTCCCCGAGGGCGCAACCCACGTAGATCTTCTTTTCGCCGATTTCCCGGTCGTCGACGATCACCGTCACGCCGGTGTTCGGCTCGCACGGTTCCCAGCGGACGATCAGTTCCGGGTCCGGGTTCGCCGCCTGCGCCACCGCCGCGCCGGTCACGCAGATGAGCGCGGCCAGCAGCAGCGAGCGTAGGACGATGTGTCTCGTGGTCGCCATCTAAGCCTCCTTCAGGTAGATCGTGTCGCCGATGCCGATGGAGGTCTTTCGTGTGGCGTGTTTTTCAGCACCCCCGTCGATCGAGACCTGCCAGCTCGCCTGGGGCGGGTTGGGTGAGCCGTCGATCGAGGTGATGGCGCCCTTACCGCTCGTAGGCGTGAAGCCGCTCACGCAGCCAGCCGGGGTGGCTGACGTCTCGGCCGCTTCAAGCACGCTCGCCAGCGTGACCTTCGTGCTCGTGGGCGTGAGGCTCACCGAGCACACCTGTAGCGGCGAGCTGCCGGTGTTGATGATCAGGCCCAGCTCGGTGGTGTCGGACGCCGTGAACTTCTTTTCGTACACCCACAGCGGCTGGCCTTTCGCCTTCGAGGGTGCCGCAGTGAAACCGGCGCCGGCGAGCGCCCGCACGGCGTCCTGGCTCGAGTACGAGGTTGGGTTCGCCTTCTTCGGCTTCATACTGGAAGCCGCCTTCCGGGAGCTGCTGGGAGATCAGGAAGTCGATCGGGGTCTTCCCGCGTGAGGTGGTGAATTCGCCGCCCTGCGGGTTGATACCGCAAGCGCTCAGGCCCTCCACGACCCACGCGGTGGTGTCGGTGTTCACGCCGAATTCGCTCTCGAACGCGCCGCTGCCTGCCGGTTCGGCGGACTGCTCGGCCTTCAGGAAGTTCAGCGCGCTTTTGATCGCGGGATCGCTGGTGGGAACGCCCGCTCCACACATCGCCGCGATGGTCGCGCCGGTGAATTCGGCTTCGGCCGGTGCCTCCAGCGCTTTCGTGTCGCCTTCCGCCACCAAGTAGCTCCAGCCGCCGTCGGCGTGTTGGTTGCGCCGCACGACTTCGATCGACTTTTCGAGCAGCACCTGGGGCACCCGTTGTGCGCCTTTGAGCGTCTTCGCGTCAGCGAGCGCCATCAGCGCGAAGGCGGTGCCGTTGAACAGTTCGGCGCTGCCGTAGGCGCCTGGGTCGCTCGGGCGGTACTGCGCGAGAATCTGAGCGATGAGGTTCTGCGTGGGCGACACCCGCGCAGGCTCGATGCCGGAGGCGTAGGCGACCAGGGTGGCGGTCTCGAAGTCGATGACCGGCGCTTCGCTGCCCGGCCAAGCGGCGGTGTCGCCGACCAGTTCGCGGTAGTAGGTGCGTGCGTTGGTGGCGCCGGCTTCGCGCTTGACCCCGGCGGGCGGCACGCCCGCGGCGGCGAGTGAGGTGAGCACCCATTCGCTTCCGAAGCCTTCCCAGCTGCCATTGGTGGCCTGCTGGGACTTCAGGTAGGCCACGCCACCACCGACGGCATGAGTGACTTCTGCTGGCGAGGAGTTCGCGAGCGCTGGCGGCGCAAGCGCGAGCGTGCACAGCACGGCTAGCGAAGCAGTGAGCCGACTGCGGGATATCCGCATGAGGTAGATCTCCTTCTGGTCTGGGGCGGAGGGCGCTCCGTCGAGCTTCAACCAGAAGCGTGCGGCGTCACGACCTGCCGTCCGTTCGCGAGAACAGTGGTCATTTGTCATTCGGCAGGCATTCGGACTGCGCCGGTCCTCGCCGGCGTCACCGTTGCGCGTCAGTCCCGGACTCTCACCGGGTTCCCCTGACCGCTTGACGGCTGGCACCATATCACGGGATCTCGGCGCGGTCCTGGGCCGGCTCCCAGGCGGCCTACATGCACGCACGGGCGCGCGCCAGCAGGCGCGCCGGCGCGGGCGGCCTTGCGCTCAGGAGATTGACCGGGAGGTCATGTGGGCGCTGGAGAACTGCCGGCACGTCTCCTACCACCTTGAGCGCTGCCTCGTGACCGCCGGGGAGAGCGTGGTGCGGGTCACGCGACGGGTTGATGGGCGAGTCTCGTCGCGGATAGCGCCAGGGCCGGCAAGTCTGATCAGATCGACGCCCGGGCAGTCGCGCGCGCTGTGCTCAAGGAGGGGGTCCAGACGTTTCCCGAGCGCGTTCCTCGATGAGACGGTCGCGGCGCGAGGGTCCACGTTGATTGCCGCCCACGATCGGTGGGCGGCAATCAAGTTTTGGTGTCAGGCGGTGGCGACTACGGGACGGTGGTGTCTGAGATTGACCTGCCAGTTCGCGAGCGGGAGCAGGAACAGCACCGCTCCGAGGAGGATCAGGATGAATCCGGCGAGGGTGGCGATGCCGCCGATGACCGACCATCCCCAGGCGTTAAGGAGTAGGCCGTTTAGCGTCTCTCCCATGAATAGGGTGGTGCGCTCACCTGCGAGTGTCGTGTTCTTCATGCCGCCGGCGATCCACTCGGCGCTGACTTGTGAGTAGGTCTTGCCGCCTGCGACCTTGGTCAGGTCTACACCGATCTGCTTCTGGGCGTAGAGCTTGGCCTGCTTGCCGGTGAGTACCTGCTGCCCGGCGTATGCGGCGAGACCTGGGTTTGTCGCGGGCTTTGGGAAGAAGATCTTCTGCGGGGCTAGCTGGTCGTGAACGACCTGCTTGTCGTAGTGGCCGCCGACGAGCGCAAGTGCGCCGACGACGATCATGCCTGCCGCAGCGACGGTGGCGATCGAGGTCAGACTGGTCAGTTTCGCGAGCAGCGGGCTACGCGGCGCGTGATTGGGCTGGGGGTCGGGGACGGGATCCGTGACAGCGGCGGGTGCTATGCCGTTGCCGGTGGTCCCGGCGGGTCGGTGCGGCATGACTGTGCTGGGCATGGTGTTCCTCGTTTCGTTGGGTGTGCGCATGAGCGCCAGCGACCAGAGGGGCACCGCGGACTTGAACAACATAGCATGAAATTGATATCTATGAATTAGATATCCAGATACGCTAGTCTTGAATACATGATTGAGACCACGACGCACCGCTGGAAGTTCTTGACGAACCACGCGCAGGTTCTGGCCTGTATCGCCCACGACCCGGGCGTGCTCTTGCGAGAGATCAGCGAGCGAGTCGGGATCACCGAACGCGCCGCGCACCGGATCGTCACGGAGCTCGCTGACGGCGGCTACATCACACGCGAGCGCAACGGCCGACGCAACCAGTACACGATCCAATCCGGCCTTCCGCTTCCCGACCGCCTCGGCCGCGTGCAACGGATCAGCGACCTCCTCACCATCCTCATCGGCACCACCGACGAGCTTCCAGACACACCGGACCTCACAGCGGCCTCCGGCACGTAGCTCTCCACAGATTCCCGCAAAATGCGGACAGCACTTGACATAGGTGCAGCTCGGGTCGATGGAGAGCCGACCGCAGGGAGGCTCGGTTACAGCGGGCGCAGCCCGCGCTATCTGAGGCCGTCGTCGGACCGCGCCGTCGGCGGTCGCCAGCGCGTGGGAAGGACAAGGCCGAGCCGTAGGACCATCATCGTCTCTCGGGCCCTCTACGCGGCTCCTCTGCGGGGGTCTCAGGTTGCCCGTCGGCAGCTAGCTAAGGTGGGTGGAAGCGGTTCTCTGCTCCTCTCCACCTCCAATTTATACCGCACTGAGGGCTTGTTACAAGCCCCGGTCGTGCCGCATAATCGCCCGCCGCAGGCCAGAACCTACGGAAATGGGAGAGCGAAATGCGTGTGTTGTTGACGACGTGTCTGACGGGAGTGCCGCTATGAGCGAGCATGCGGTGGTGATCGCCGGAGGCGGTCCGGCGGGGATGATGCTGGCGGCTGAGTTGGCGTTGGCGAAGGTGGATGTCGCTGTTGTCGAGCGGCGTCCCGACCACATGTTGTTGGGCTCGCGGGCGGGCGGTTTTCACTCGCGCACGATCGAGGTGCTGGATCAGCGTGGGGTTGCTGATCGGTTCCTTGCGGAGGGCCAGGTGGCTCAGGTCGCGCGGTTCGCCACGAGCGTGTTGGACATGAGCGACTTCCCGACGCGTCATCCGTATTCGCTCGGGATCTGGCAGAACCAGATCGAGCGGATCATGGCCGCCTGGATCGCTGAGCTGCGGGTGCGGATCTTTTACGGATGTGAGGTGACCGGCTTCGCGCAGGACGACGGCGGCGTCGACGTCGAGCTGGCCGACGGCCAGTCGCTGCGGGCGCGATATCTCGTCGGGTGCGACGGAGGACGCAGCGGCATCCGTAAAGCAGCCGGCATCGAGTTCCCAGGGTGGGACGCGACCAGGAGCAACCTAATCGCCGAGGTCGAGATGACTGAGGAGCCGGACTTGGGCGCACGGTACGACGCCCTCGGCGTCCACGCCCTCGGCAGGTTGGAGTACGAGATTCAAGACGGCGAGGTGGTCTACAAGGAGGGGGGGCCGGTGCGGGTCATGCTGACCGAGCGGCACCTCGGACTCACCAGCGAGCCCACACTGCGCGATTTGAGCGAGGCGCTCATCACCGTGTACGGGACCGACTACGGGGTCCACAGTCCCACTTGGATCTCCAGGTTCACCGACATGACACGTCAGGCAGCGGCCTACCGCGCGGGACGAGTCCTGCTCGCCGGCGACTCGGCGCACGTGCATTACCCGGCGGGTGGACAGGGCCTCAGCCTGGGTGTGCAGGATGCGGTGAATCTGGGATGGAAGCTGGCTCAGGTCCTCAACGGGACCTCTCCGGAGAACCTCCTAGACACCTACCAGGACGAGCGCCACCCGGTCGCTGCCCGCGCGCTCCAGCACACGATGGCTCAAACCACGCTCCAACGCCACGACGAGCGCACGAAGGCCCTGATCGATGTGGTGTCGGAGCTGGCGAGCATGGACGAGCCTCGCAAACACCTTGCAGGGATCATCTCCGGGCTGGACATTCGCTATGACCTCGGCGACGGTCATCCCCTGCTCGGACGCCGTATGCCCGACCTGGACCTCGTGACCGCCGACGGCCCCCTCCGAGTCTTCGAGCTTTTGCACGACGCTCAGCCGGCGCTGCTCAACCTCGGTGAGCCCGATTGCTTCGACATCGCTCGATGGGCCGACCGGGTCCAGCTGATCGACGCTGAATATGTCGGCCCGTGGGAGCTTCCCGTACTTGGCACGGTCACTGCTCCAACCGCCGTGTTGATCCGCCCCGACGGATACGTCGCCTGGGTTGGAGAGCCAGCCGACCCGGGCCTGCCCGACGCGCTCACCAGATGGTTCGGACCGCCTCCCGCGCTCTAGCCTCGGTTCGTCAGTAAGCGTCGGCTGGTGGAGCTCAGATGTAGGCTGAATCGTCCGCCTGGGCGGGGAGGATTGCGGTTGCGAAGCCTGCAATCCACCCGCTCAGGAGGTTCACCTTGAAGGTGATCGGAAGTGCGTCGTTTGGAACGGTAGATGTGCTCGCGGACGGCACGGGTTTGTCGTCTCGCGCCGGGAGCGCGCTGTTGGCGCTGACGGCGCAGCGGCTCGGGCTAACGGACGGGCTGAGCGGGGCGTTGGCCGGGACGCGTCAGCGTCGTTCTGCTCATGACCCGGGGCGGGTTCTGTGTGATCTGGCGGTGATGGCCGCCGACGGCGGACGCTGTGTCTCCGATCTCGCGGTGCTCGCGGGACAGCCCGCGCTGTTTGGGGACGTCGCGTCTGTGGCGACGGCCAGGCGGGTGCTGCTCTCGATCGGGCAGGCTCAGATTGACCGGGTCCGTCAGGCCCGGGCGCTCGCCCGCGAGCGGTCCTGGAAGGCAGGGGCAGCCCCTGGCCGGGTGATCCTTGATTTCGACGCGACCCCGATCAGTATTCACTCCGAGAAGGAGCAGGCGGCTAGTCACTACAAGGGCGGGTTCGGCTTCAACCCGCTGCTCGCGTCCTTGGGCCGGGAGGTGCTGGCCGGGGTCCTGCGGCCCGGGAACGCCGGCGCGAACAACGCGCAGGATCACTTGGATGTGTTGGAGCTCGCGCTGGAGCAGCTTCCCGAGAGCGCCTTGGACGGTGAGATCCTCGCCCGCTCTGATTCCGCCGGCGCCAGCCACGCCTTCGCGTCCGGCTGCCGGGAGTGCCGCATCCGTTTCTCGCTCGGCTACGCGATCAACAACACCGTGCGCGAGCAGATCCTGGCGCTGCCCGAGGACGCTTGGACACCGGCGGTCAACCAGGATGGCCAGCCACGCGACGGGGCATGGGTGGCGGAGCTCACTGGCTTGGTGAACCTGGACTCCTGGCCTGAGGGCACCCGGCTGATCTGTCGCCGCGAGCGCCCACACCCAGGGGCGCAGCTCGCGTTCACCGACCTCGATGGTCACCGCTTTCAGTGCTTCATCACCGACCAGCCCGATCCCGACATCGCCACGCTCGAGGCGGTGCACCGCCAGCACGCCGAAGTCGAGGATCGCGTCAAGACACTCAAGGCCTGCGGCGCTGGGTACCTCCCGTTCCACTCGTTCGCCGCGAACGCCGCGTGGTTCGAGCTCGCGCTGACAGCCCACGACATCCTCGTCTGGACACAGCAGCTGACCCTCGACGGCGAGCACGCCATCGCAGAACCCAAGCGGCTGCGTTACCGAATCCTGCACGTCGCCGGACAAATCACCCGCCACGCCCGACGCACCACACTGCACCTCCCCGCCGACTGGCCCTGGTCAAGCGCGATCCTCCGCGCGTTCAAGCGACTGGGCACACTCCCCGCCTACGGCTGAACGCCCAGCCCGCGCTCACCACCAAGCTCCCGCCACCAACACGGACCCAGCTGCTGGATGCTGCGCGAAAACACGCGCCGGGCGACCACGATCACCGGAAAAGCACCGCCAGCGAACGCCACGCACCCGCACCTCGGCGCCGATCCCGCGATCAGCCCGAGATCTCACCCAAACCCAGCGACAGCATCCCTTGACGACGAATCGAGGCTAGCGCACCAGCGTGCACGATCGATCTGCAAGGAGTTCTGCTGGAACTGCCAATCGCCGGGGGTCATGGTCCAAATAGCCTGAGCGGCAACAGCACTAATCGGCGTCTGACGGGCGAGCCGCGCCCGCCACGAGCGGTTTGCAGCTCTCACTGCTAGGTGTGCATGCGGTCGCCTTGCTGGGGACTGGGGTAGTCCGGTGGGCTGGGGTTAACCATTTCGGTGACGATCTGTTCGGCGGTGGGGCGGTCGAGTTGCATGTCGTGGCGCAGGAGCTTCCACACGAGTACGTCGGTCGCGATGACGATCGCGGTCAGGCGCCGCTCGCCAGCGCTGCCCCGCAGACCGCGTAGGAGTGGCTGGAACGTTCTTGTTGCCCAGTTGCGGTGGTAAGCGCGGCCTGCGTCGGTTATGCGACGGACGGCGGGGATCCGCTCCTCCTCGGAGAGCATCCGCAGGACGGTCATTCCGTTTGCTTCGTAGCGGTCGAAGAGGATCTTGATCGCCTCGCGCACCTGACCCACGGGCGCTTCGTCGCGTCGCGCCATCTCTTGGAGTCCCCACCGTAGGGCGACGGCGGTGAATAGCTGCTCCTTGGAGCCGAGTTGCGTGTGCAGCGTCTGTGCGGTGACCTCCGCGTCGGCGGCGATCTCATTCAAGCGGACGTCCTCGTAGGGGTGCGTAGCGAAGTGGCGCCAGGCGGCGGCGAGCAGGCGCTCCCGGGTCGCGGCGGCTCCGTCGGCTCGGGTGGTCATCCGGTAAGGGCGCTTTGGGGGTGAGGGTTCCGACATTTTCAGTTGATAGCGAGTAAAGTCAATTTAGCATGCGCGTCTTTCAGACACTCATGGCGTTCGGCGGCAACGCCCCGCCGCAGCTAGCCGTCACGCGCCGTCTCGTCGAGCGCGGCCATGACGTGCGGGTGCTCGCGCACCGTGCGACGCGGGAACGGATCGAGAGCACAGGCGCGGAGTTCGTGGAGTTCCGGCGCTCGCAACCCGACTTCGATGTCACTCGGCGCGAGACAGACGCGCTGCGCGACTGGGAGGCCCGGACCCGGCTCACCGCCGGGCTGCGATCGTTCAGGAACGCACTGTTCGCGTTCGTAGGCAACGTCAGCCGCGAGTGCGCGAGCCTGCTGGACAGCCGGCCCGCGGACGCGATGGTGTTCGACTGGATGCTTGCCGGCGCCGCCATCGCCGCTGAGCGCGCCGGCTTGCCGACGCTCGAGCTCGTGCACTGCCCCTATCCGCTGCCCGTCGAAGGCGTGCCGCCGCTGTTCACAGGCAGCGGCCTGCGACCCCTGGATGGCACGTTCGGCACCGCCCGCAACCGCTTACTCAACCGCATCGCCAGACGTGTGTTCGACACCGGCTTGCCAGCTCTCAACCGAGCGCGCCTCGAGCATGGACTCGCGCCGCTTGAGCATTGGGAAGATCAGCTGCTGGGCGCAGACGCGATCTGCATGATGACCGCTCCGGAGCTCGACTTCTCCAGCCGCGGCGAGCTGCCAGCGAACGTCCGCTACGTGGGTCCTGCATTCGAGCCCCACCCGCGCGAGTGGAGCTCGCCGTGGCCCGCAGCGAACATGGACCCACTGGTGGTCGTGAGTTTCAGCACCAGCTACATGGACCAGTCGGCGCTCGTGCAGCGCGTTCTCGATGCGCTGGCCGGACTGCCGGTGCGGGTGCTGCTGACCGTTGGACCAGCGCTCGAGCAGAGCCGACTTAGCCTTCCCGCGAACGCGCGCGCCGTGGACTTCCTACCACACCGAACGGTCTTTCCGCACGCCTCGCTCGTCATCAGCCACGCCGGCTGGCAGACCGTGAATGCCGCACTTGCGGACGGGGTGCCGTTGCTCTGCATCCCCGACGGCCGCGACCAGCCTGACAACGCCGCGCGCGTCGTCCTCGCCGGCGCCGGCGTTCGGGTCGGCAAGCGAATCCCGCCCCGCAAGCTCCACAGAGTGATCGCGACAGCCCTTGAAGACTCCGCGCTCAAGCGTGGTGCTGAAGGGATGGCCGCGGCGTTGGCGCGCAGCGACGGCGCAGTCGCGGTCGTGGAGCAGCTCGAGCTGCTTGGGCCTTCGTGACGTCAACCCCCCTTTGACTACGAGAGCCCGATCTGCGGGCTGCGTCGGCCCCAGGGGGCGGCGGGGCAGTCGGTCGCCTTGATATGAGTGCGTAGGTGCACGTCCCAAAGAAGTTGGCCTGACCCCTGTTGGACGTACTCCACGGTCCCGGTGCTGTTGTTGATTTGCTCGATGGGGAGGTCGTTGGGACCGTAGACGAAGCTGTCGCCGCTCAATCGCCAGCTGGTGCTCATGCTAGTTGCGCTGCCTATGGTCTGGAAGATGCGCAATCGTTCGCTGTCGCACGTGTCGCGCAAGCACCGCAAGGTTGCCCGATTGGTCGTAGCAATAGCCGGTCACCGTCTCCGATCGTATCTACTCATCCTCACAATCAGTATCCACCTCCACGCCAAAATGTGCCCCGAGTTCTCCAATCGCCGTGAGTTGGGCGTTTGTCCCATCAAGCCCAACCACGCTGCGTGAGCTTTTGACATACAGCGAGAGACGCGCCGGAACCGACTGCGGTTCCTCGGCGAGCCTCTGCTCGACCACTCTGCGAATCGCGTCCCGGGCGGGACTCAAACGGAGCAGTAGGTCGTCAATATGCGCCCCTGGATCCGCGTGGCAATCGGTGCGTGACCTAAACGACATGGCACTGTAGCGATGTATACCCCCTCCCTCTTCGGCCCATTCTCTGAGCACTTCCGCGTCTTCCGGTGACAGTCCGTTGCGTTTTGCTTCTTTCGCGAGTTTGATAAGCGCATCTTGATCACCGGTGTATGCTTCGCCGCATTCCGAACTCTGCTCGGTTTGTGTGCTCTCGTTACCTGATTCACCTTCGCCGGTGACTTCGTTCCACACGCTTTCGATGCCATGTCCGATTTCGTGGCCGAGTTCTTTGGCGGGGCTTCTATGGCGCGTTCGGTTTCTTTCGTGCTGGGGAAGGGGAAGCAGATCCCGGGGGACATGAGGGGGCTTCGCCTATCGATTCGCCGGCGAGGCCGCGTGGGTCGCCGTAGTTGAGCGGGTTATCGCCTGCGTAGCCGTACGGCTCGCCTGTATACATCTCAAGCGGATCGACCGTGAGGACCTGCGCCGTGGCGGGGTCGTAGACCCGATGGCGCAGATAGACGAGCCCGGTGTCTTGGCTTGTGTATTGGCCGTCATAGCCAAGCGGGGTCGTGGAGGTTCCTTCGCATGTGGGGGTTCCGTAGGCGTTGTAGGTGCATTTGCCGGTGACGGTCCCGGTGGAGCCTGTGAGGAGGCGTGTGGAGCCTTGCTGGTCGTGGTGCAGGTAGGTAACGGTCCCTGTCGAGGTGTTGATTTGCTCGATGGGGAGGTTGCCGGGCCCGTACATGCAGCAGCGCCGTACCTCTCCCACCAAAGTCGATGGTCTCGCCACGATATAGACAGCTAGCCTAGCGCCCGGTATGCGTCACCGACTTCCGCCAAGAGTTGCCGCACATCTGACCGCGACTCGCCCAGCCGTGTCCGGAACTCCGAATCGGCGATCTCTACCCCGTTGGCCACCTCGTTCAGCGCATTGTTTACCAAGCCAAGCTCGGCCTTGCTCAAACGAATTGTGACGCCCTCAGTATCTACGGTTATCTGCTCCATCTTGTGCTCCTACCGCAATCCATTGAAATATTCCTCGCCGCCGCTTGGCCTGAATATCGTTCCGCCATCGGGTGACGATGGATCTACGATCACCACCGTATTAGTATCTTCGTCGTAGTACCCGGTTCGTCCATTCGACAGCTCTCTCGATTTAGTTGCGTTTTCCAGTACATCCTCGATCGTTCGTTCTAGCTCCTCAGGCGTCTCTGCTCCAAATTCACCCGCGTGCCTCTCAAATGCGTGCCCGATAGCGATGCGATTCGCTGTGCAATCAGTGTTCTCTTGCTCGCGTTCCTTTAGCTCGGCTTCGCCTTCGTCGTTTGGTCCTTCGTTTTCGTTGACCGTATTCCATACGCTTTCGATGCCGTGTTCGACCGTTTCGACGCCGTGCTGGACTCCTTCGACTGCTGGCGGCGGTGGGCCGCAGAAGGGGAAGTAGCACGGGACGCCTTCGAGTCCTTCGACTGAGAGCCCGTCCGGGTCGCGGCGGTTGACGGGGTTGTCGCCCCCGTAGGCGTAGGGCTCGCGCGTGAGCGCCACGGCCGGGTCAACGGACAGGAACTGCGCAGTCGCCGGGTCATAGACTCGGTTGCGCAGGTAGACGAGCCCCATGTCGCTGCTCGTGTATTGGCCGTCCCACCCGAGCGGCGTCGTAGCGGTGCCTTCGCACGTCGGGATGCCATAGGCGCTGTAGCTGCATTTCCCGGTGACGGTCCCGGTTGAGCCCGTCAGTAGCCGCGTTGATCCCTGCTGGTCGTGGTGCAGATACTCCACCGTGCCTCCACTACTGATTTGCTCGATACTAGTTCGGGACTGACCGTAAACGTAGCCACAAGCCTTGGTAATCAGTGGCATTGTGATCTGCTAGGAGCGCGTCGCAGGCGATGGCAGAGCGAGTTGCAGCGCTACTACTCGCTGGCTGGCGTCTAGGTCAACCGACGCAGTTGTGCGCTGCTGGTTCTGCCCTCGCGCATCGGAAGTGCGAATGTACAAGGCATCGATCTCGTCGTCGTACGACCATCGGGGGTACTCCGACGCGGACGGGGCATCGATCCGACCGCCTGAAAGCTGTTTATGCCAGTCCAATATCTCGATACCGACTAGATCGCCAAAGTCCGTGTAATCCATCACGCACGTGACGACATAAGATTGTGCCGTGTCGGCGGCCATGAAGTAAATCGCCATCATGCCCTCGGTGATCTCAACACGCGGAAAAAGCCCGTTCATGGTTCTCCCTTGCGCACGCTCATGATCTTGCCTGTCGTGTTGCTTTGAACAACGGTCACGTCGTTCTTGGCGTCGTAGTACACGGTCCTGTCTCCGAGATTCGTAGTCTCCGTAGCCTGGGTGATCGTCTCGTCCACTACGCTCCCAGGAATATTCCTGACGGGCCCGGTGTCATTCAGATAGTGGGCGCTGTACGGACGACCTTCCGGCGTCGTGGCAAGCTCACCGTCGTCTACGCCCTCGACGCCAAGCTCGGCGGCCTCGGCATCATCCTCGCCTGGGATGAGCGCACCGGTGACGAGTCCCGCGACCCCGCCGCTCTGGTAGGCGCCTGAGCAGGCGTCGATGTTGTTGTCGCCGAGTTGTTCGCGGACCCACTCGGTGCCGCCGAAGGTGATCGTGTCGCCCCAGCCGGCGACCGCTTCACCGGCTTCTTCCCACGAGGGGAGTTCAATGCCCCACAGGAGCCCGGTCGGGTCACTCTCGTTGACTGGGTTGTCTCCTGCGTAGCTGTAGGGTTCGCCGCTGATCGCCGCCAGCGGGTCGCGCGTCAGGAACTGTGCCGTGCTCGGGTCATACACCCGGTTGCGCATGTAGATAAGGCCCGTATCCGAGCTGGTGTATTGGGCGTCCCACCCGAGCGGCGTGGTGGCGGTCCCTTCGCAGGTCGGCGTCCCGTAGGCGCCATAGCTGCATTTCCCGGTGACGGCCCCTGTAGACCCCGTCAGTAGCCGTGTGGAGCCTTGTTGGTCGTGATGTAGGTAGAGGACGGTTCCGCTGCTGTTGTTGATTTGCTCGATTGCGAAGTGGCTGGGACCGTAAACGTAGATGGTTGGCCCCGTAGAGTCGGATCGCGGCTCTCCGGCGACAATCTGCGCCGCCGATCCAGTGGGATCACTCACCACGCCAGCGGGCAACAAACCCGTCTGGCTTCGATTCGATGCAAGTGAACCCTTGCGCGCACAGCACGTCGCGGACCGTCTCGCTGGCCGGTGCGCCCAAGACCCGAAGTACGTTGACGGCTGGCCGCTCGCTAGACGCGATACCGTGGTGCAGCTCGACGCTATCGAGAATCCCCACGAAGTCCTTCTCCAGATCCCCTTCTCCCGCGACCAGAGTGATCCCCCCTGAACCTGCCGCGCCGCGTGGCGGATGCTCTTTCCAGAACCGTTGCGCGACTTTCTCGGTGTTCGCCGTCCGTAGCGCCCAAACTTGATGCTCAAGCGCAAGCTCAAGCATCCTCGTAGCAAACACATCCGTGAGAACAATGATGACATCACGTCGCACGCCATTTTCATCATTTATTAGAGCCAATCGACCGCGCTGGATCGGTTGCTAGCTCGGCTCCCAGATGATGAACGTCTCGGCATCGTAGGCGGCCACGATCACCGCCATCAGCGACCCAATCACCGCGCCCGCGACATCGTGGTCGAGATCAGCACCATCTATCAGCCCAAGCTCCTCAGCCGACACCGACGTGACAAAAGCATTTAGAGGATAGCCATGAGAGCCACGATCGACAGTGAGGATCGCCCCATCTGTGCCGCCAGCAAGGTCCGCCCAGTGAAGCGCTAGTTCGCCAACAAACGCCGTCAACAGCAGCCCGTCCAGACTCGGTTTCGGGTCTTTTCTCTGCCTCAGCTCGTCCTCGACCACCACGCAAGCCGCATCATGCTGGGCGAGCGTAGCGAACACCTTGGCAAGGGCAACTCGCGCCCCGCCCGTTGTGACTACTCCTCCTTCACGAGGTTTCGCCAGCCGCGCAGGGTCAACCGTTTCGGGGGCGAGCGTGTATGCGTGCCCCTGGTGCTCCTCGATGAACTTGAGCGCAGCGGGCGAGATCACCTCTCCCTGCCCGAGCGAGTAACGCAGCCAGTCGAAAGCGACCGTCTGATCTATCTCAGTAGGTATAACCGAGCCGGTCATGGCTTTATGGGTTCTATCCGGCCTTCCGGGTAGATGCGATATTCCGATCCGTCCGGGGCTTCGTAATCGTAGTGCGGGCCGATCGGCTCTTCGTGACCCAGGTCCGGATGCAAACTTTCGTCAGTGTCGGGATCCCACCACGACCCTTCATTGCTGCCCACCGGCCCTTTGCCCATCCATTTGAATTTCGATCCGGGCGACTGCGCCGGGTTGCCGCAGTTCGCTCGTTCGGCTTCTTTTTTCTTGAGTTCGGCTTCGCCTTCGTCGCCGCCTTCGTTGCCGGCGACCGCTGTGACGACACCTATGGCCGCGCCAACCGCCGCCGCGCCTGTGGCAATCCCGGCGGCTCCGCAGGTGCCGATGTCAACGCCGGGAATCTCGATCGTTGCGCCGCAAGCGGCATCGGCGCCACCTGCGCCGCCGGCGAGCGGTGTCCACAGCAGCCCGAGCGAGTCGCCGTAGGTGAGTGGGTTGTCGCCTGCGTAGCTGTAGGGCGCACCCGAGATCGACACCAGCGGATCGACGCTGAGGAACTGCGCGGTCTTGGGGTCGTAGACGCGGTTGCGCAGGTAGATCAGGCCCGTGTCCGACGAGGTGTATTGCCCGTCGTAGCCGAGTGGCGTGGTGGCGGTCCCGGTGGAGCCGGTGAGTTCGCCGTAGGGGCCGTAGGTGAACGTAGCTTCGGTTTTCCCGGTGCTCCCGGTCAACAGCCGCGTCGAACCCGATTGATCGTGGTGCAAATACGTCACCGCTCCGGTGCTGTTGTTGATTTGCTCGATTGGCTGTCCGCCGCGTCCGTACACGTAGATCATCTTATCTTGTGACAATGGTCCGGCCCGCTAGGTCACCGAGACGCTGGCGCCTGACACCGGTCGCCATCATGGCCACGAACCCGACGAGATACAACAGTGGGAGCACATCGATGATTCGCAGAATCGTGCGTATCGCAACGCTACGTGTGCTAGCGGGTGTGCCGTCATCGCTCCTGACTCGGATACCAACGAGTCGCTTGCCTATCGTCTGACCAGCTGTGCTCTCGCAGCCGACATAATATATTCCGGCAATCAAGACGAAGATCACGGTCCCTCCCGCCCCCAATGTCACTCTCGCCGAGCTAGAGCTTGAGTGCGCGCCCCCCGTAATCACGCCGAGCAGCACAAACACTAGCCCGAGTAGCAAGACATCCACGAGTCCTGCCAGTATGCGTCTCCCAAGTACCTGATCACTTGCGTCGGGTGGTATAGACATCTTTTAGTATTTATCCTAATCTGGTCGAGATGCCTATTTCAACAAGCTCACTATGCCGGTCACGACAAAGAAAAGACCGATGAGAACGCCTGTCCCCCGCGAGAAATTGACGAACATCCGCAAGCGACGTTGACCAGGCTGGTCGAGTTCAGCGAGCCGCTGCTTGGAGAAGTACGGGCGAAGGCTCCACAGCGTAAACCGACGACCGAAGATCACCAGAATCGCCCCGAGCACCATGAACAAAACTATCGTGCTCTTTGGCGTAGACCCGCACCCCGCGTGGCATACGGTTCCTAGCATCCGCAACCCGATGATCCCGATCCGCCACTTCCTCCACCGATCGGGATTGTGAAGGTATACGAACCTCCCACCCCAGCCTCGGCGCCCAGACCAACGCTACCCCCGGCCGTCCAACCTTCTACCGACCTAGATCCAGACAGCTTGTTGTAGGGAAGGCTGGAAAAACGGTTGTAGTAGCCGCCGGTCCCGAACTCGGCGCTCCCACCCGCCTGGCTGAAGGGGCCGCCGTATTCGCTCACGTGACAGGCGTTGCTTTCACCGGCCCCCGCGTGAACGTTGATGCCAAGACCCGGTCCGCCCGTGACGCTTGGCGTGATGGCGATGCCTTCCCCGTGGGGAGTGTGCACGTAGCACCCTTCCAAGCCCACCGATACGCCGCCGTAGCTGATCGTGCCTCCGATACACGCCTGCCCCGATCCGCCACCGGGGAACAGAACTTCGCCGGGGGAGGGGATACCGAGTCCGAGCCAGTCCCCCAGGCCCGTGGGGTCGCTCTCGTTGAGCGGGTTATCTTCGGCGAAGTTGTAGGGCGCCCTGGTCAGTTTCGCCAGTGGATCGACGCTCAGGAACTGCGCCGTCGCCGGGTCGTATGTGCGTGCCCGCATGTAGATGAGCCCCGTGTCCAGCGATGTGTATTCGCCATCGAATCCGAGCGGCGTCGTAGCTGTGCCTTCGCAGGTGGGCGTGCCATAGGCAGCGTAGCTGCATTTGCCCGTGACGGTCCCTGTGGAGCCCGTCAGCAGGCGCGTGCTGCCGGCCTGATCGTGATGCAGGTACTCAACGGTGCCGGTCGAGTTGTTGATTTGCTCGACCGGAAGCAGGTCGGGTCCGTAAACGTAGCTGTTCGTCCCGTCGCTAAGAATGAGTGGCAGCTCTTCGTTTGTGTCCCAGCTCAGATAGCTGGTGACGCCAGCGGCGGTCTGGCTAGCCCGTAGACCTTCGCCGTTGTACGTGTAGCTATCTTCGATCTTGGGGCTTTCGCCTTCTTTGGGCCGTTCTACCGCTATCAGGTTATCGGCTTGGTCGTAGCCGTATGTCGTTGCGGGGCCGCTTGTGGGGGTTGCTTTGGTGCGTTGTCCGACTTCGTTGTACGTATAGGTGATGCTGAGCCCGCTTTCGAGCTCATCGTCGTTGTTGTATTTGTAGGTTCCTGTCCCGAGCGTGGTTGGATTATTCGCCGCGTCGTATTCATAGGCGGTAGAGCCGCCTTTAATGAGGCGGCTGTCGGAGTCGTAGGTGTCTTCTGTGGTTTCGCTTTCGGGTAGTCCTTTGCTCATCGTGGTTTTGAGTTGCCCGTCGTTGTCGCGGCTGTAGGCGAGTGAGGCGAGCGTTTCGGCGCTTTTGAGCATCTCTATTTCGCTGACCAGGTCGGCGTCGTTGTAGCTGTACTTGTCTTCGTCTTTTGTTTCGCTGGGGAACGCAGTGGCAGTGAGGTTGGAGTCGGGGTCGTACGTGAATCTGGTTGTGTGTTCGGCCCAGTCCGTGACCTTTTCCAGTCGTCCGTCTTTGTCGTAGGCCCGGGTAACGGCTTTGCCGTTGGGGTAGGTGATCTTCGTCTGATCGTTTTCGAGATCGTATTCGTATTTGAGCGCTTCTTTGTGCCCGTTTTCTGATTCGGTGAGCCTATCGAGTTGGTCGTAGGTGTAGGTGGTCGTGCCCGTCCCGTCTTTCATAATGGTGGGATCGTTGTCTTTGTTGTATTCGTATTTGACGGTCGGCGTTTTGCCATCGGAGTATTCGATCTCTATGGGCCGGTTGCCTTCGTCATACGTGTATTTTGTGGTGCGGCCCTCCGGGTCGGTGAGCGTCGTGAGGTTTCCTGCGGCGTCGTATTTCTTCGTGGTTTTATGCCCCAGGGGGTCGGTGATTTCTGTCACCTGCTCCAGAGCGTTGCGCGTGTACCTAGTGGTATGTTTGTTGCCGTCGGTCTGAGCGGCGACATTACCTTGAGCGTCGTATTCGGTTTCGGTGAGCGTACCGTTCGGTGCTTCGACTTTCGTGGCCTCATTGCCCGCGTCGTATGTGTATTTCGTTTTGTGCCTGTTGGGGTCGGTGATGGTTTCGAGGTTGCCGTTGGCGTCGTATGCGTATTCCGTTGCGCGGGTGCCCGCGATGGTTCCTGTGGCCGCCGAGGTGGCGGTGGCGTTGCCGGCGGAGTTCGTGGCGGTCACGGCGACTCGTAGCGTCTGACCGATGTCTGCTGTAACGAGGGTGTGGGTGGCGCTTGTCTCTCCGGAGATGTTGACGCATTCGGCACCTGCGGAGTTGCAACGCTGCCATTGGTAGGTGTAGGTGGGTGCAGGGGCCGCGGCCCAGGTGCCGGTGCTCGCGGTGAGCGTTTGGCTAGAGATGAGCCCTCCGGAGATGCTCGGCAGCGTCGTGTTGTCCGGTGTGCCGACGAGTCGCCACTTCTGGATGCGGTTGTTTTCGCCATCGCTGATCAGGAGTTCGCCGCTGGCGTTGAAGACGACGTCGTCGGGCACGGAGAACTCGCCGGTGCCGGAGCCTTCGGCACCGAACGTTTCGACGGGCGTCCCGGATGCGGTGAACTCCGCGACCCGGTCATTCGAGGCGTCCGCTACGAAGAGGTTACCGCTAGAGCTCACGCCGATACCATGCGGATTCGATAGCTGTCCCGGTCCGCCGCCGGTCGTGGCGAACTTCGTGACGTATTCCCCGCTGGTGCTGAACTCCTCTATTCGGCCATTGTTCTGGTCGGCGACATAGAGTTTGCCGCCACTGAATGCGAGGCCGCTCGGGTCGCTGAACTCGCCGTTCCCGGACCCAACTTTCCCGGCCTGGCAGCTGGTGGTGCAGACCTCGAGTTTTTCTTCGCCGTTGAGGACCCCCCAGCCGAACGCTTTGACGAACGTGCCGCTTTCTTTGAACTCCGCGATCCGCTGAGCCTGGTAGTCCGCGACCCAGATATCCCCGGAGGAGTCCAGCGCCACAGCTACCGGTTCATCGAGATCGCCCGCGCCCGTGCCTTTACTCCCGATCGTTTTGACGTATTCGCCTTTTTCGTTGAGCTCCTGCACCGTATCAAGGTCCCCATCGGCCACATACACGTTCCCCGTGCTCTGATTGATCGCGATCCCAGTCGGTTCCTCGAACTTGCCTTTGCCTTCGCCGTGTTCGCCGTAGGTCGCGGTCCGTTCGCCGGAGCTCGCGAACTTCTCGACCGACGGCGTCCCGCCCGCCCACTGGTCAGTGACCCAGAGGTTCCCATGCGAATCGAGCGCCTCCCCGTCGGGATGCGAGAAGTCCCCAGCACCAAGCACGGCCTCTGGGATCGCTGTCCTGGTCCACTTCTGCATGCGGTTGTTAGCGCCGTCGCTGACGAACAGTTCGCCGGCGGCGTTGAGGGCGACGTCGGCGGGCTCTTTAAAGCGCCCGCTACCGGTCCCTTCGCTACCGAACGTCCCAATGTAGGTTCCCGCTGCGGTGAACTCCTCGACGCGGTTGTTAGCGGAGTCCGCGACGTAGAGATTTCCGCTCGAGTCGACGCCGATGCCGTGCGGCTGCTGGAGTTCGCCCGCGCCGCTGCCGTTCGTGCCGAACTTCGCGATGTATTCCCCGCTGGTGCTGAACTCCTCGACCCGGCCATTGTTCAGATCAGCGACGTACACGGCCCCGCCCGAGATCGCGATCCCGCTCGGGTCGCTGAACTCGCCGTTCCCGGACCCAACTTTCCCGACCTGGCAGCTGGTGGTGCAGACCTCGAGTTTTTCTTCGCCGTTGAGGACCCCCCAGCCGAACGCTTTGACGAACGTGCCGCTTTCTTTGAACTCCGCGATCCGCTGAGCCTGGTAGTCCGCGACCCAGATACCCCCGGAGGAGTCCAGCGCCACAGCTACCGGTTCATCGAGATCGCCCGCGCCCGTGCCTTTACTCCCGATCGTTTTGACGTATTCGCCTTTTTCGTTGAGCTCCTGCACCGTATCAAGGTCCCCATCGGCCACATACACGTTCCCCGTGCTCTGATTGATCGCGATCCCAGTCGGTTCCTCAAAGTTGCCTTTGCCTTCGCCCCAGGTGCCGTATGTCGCGACTCGTTCCCCGGCCGCCGTGAACTTCTCAAGCGACGGCGTACCTCCCCATTGGTTCGCCACCCAGATATCCCCGTGCGGGTCCACCGCCACACCGTCGGACTCGGAGAAGTCGCCGCTACCAAACACCGACGCGAACACCTCACCGACCGTCACGACACCCGTCGCTTCCGACGTACTCGACGACGAGCCCGCCGTATTCGTCGCCGTGACAGCGATCCTGAGAGTGTCGCCGAGATCGGCGCTCGTCAGCAGATACCTCGAACTCGTCGCACCGGACACATTCGAGCAGCTCCCCCCCGAAGCATTGCAGCGCTGCCACTGGTAGCTATAGGTAGGCGTCGGTTGGCCTTCCCAGATCCCCGCAGCCGCAGTCAGCGTCTGTCCTTCCCTCACGATCCCGGAGACTGCGGCGGCCACCCTGTTCGCAGGCGTGCTTCGTCCCGCGAATTCGGGTTCCGTCACCGATGTCACCCGCCCCTCGGCGTCCCGGGCGATCATAGTCTTGAACAGCCCTGGTTCTCCTCCGCTCACGTTGCCGCGGGGGCTCACCGTGGATGTCTCCTGAGAGTCTTCGTTATAGCCCCAGGTGCGCTTGTTTCCTTCGGGGTCAATTTCGGCGACCCTGTCGCCGTAGCTGTCGTATTCGTATTTCGTCGTGTACCCGAGGGGGTTCGTAGCACTTTCGAGGTCACCGTGCGAATCGTCCGCGTATTTGGTTGTCTGTACCGTTTCGTGCGGCGCTGGTCTTCGAGATTGATTCCACGTCGCCTGCTGAGTTGCGTTTGATCGTCGTCTTCTCGCCATCCGGGAGCGTGATGCCGATCACATCATGGGTCGAGTCATATTCCCATTCCGTTTTGTTGCCGAGCGGCGTCGTTTCGCTGATACGATCCGCATCAGCGTCGTAGCGATATGTCGTCGTGTGTTTGTTTGGGTCCGTGACTGCCGTCAACTCGTTGACACTGTTGTATTCGTAGGTCGTCGTGACGGCAATGGAGGTGCCTGATGCATGGGTGACGCTCGTCGGCCGGCCGGCTTCGTTGAATTTCTCCACCGTGGTGGAACCGTTCGGTTCGGTGATGGTGGTTTCGATGCCGGACGTGAGCGTTGTATATTTCCATTCGCGTTTGCCCCCGAGCGCATCCGTCTGGGACTTTACGCGTCGTGGTTCTTCTTCGTAGTATTCAGTGGTTGCGCTGTGTTCACGACCGTCCATCTTGGTCGTGAGCTCATGCAACGTGTTGTATTTGAACTTCCACTGCAGTTTCGATTCACCAGCCGCGGTGACGCTTGCGAGATTGCCAGATTCGTATGTGTATTTCACGAGGTGACCCATAGGGTCTGTCGCGCTTTCTACGCTGCCTTCCGAGTTGTAGACGAACATGATTTTACGTCCGGCGGCATCGCTGACCGCTTCAAGTTGACCTTTCACGTTATAGCTCATCGTCAAGGCATTGCCGTTACGGTCGGTTTCGCTCGCGAGCTGGCCGCTGCTGTTGAACCCCAGTTTCGTCTGGTTTGGCAGTGTGTAGATCGTTTTGCCTGCTTCTTCCGTGAGTGTTGCTTGCGCAGCGACATTGATCGGCGACCAGGATTTGCTGCCATGTAGCTCGACGAACCGGACGATACTGCCATTCCCCTGATATACGGTGGTTAGGTTGTCGCAGGTAATGGGTTTTTTCGTTTCGAGGTCTTCGTGGTGGCATCCGATCGTGCCGTGCGTGATATGTGCCCCATAGGAGTCCGTCCATCCGTAGCCGAACATCCCAGGAGACGTTGCTTTGGCTGCAAGCTGTGAGTTATAAGTCCGCAATACCTTTAGCGCCGGGCCTCTCCCGCCAACAGACAGGTCGGTTTGCGTCTCGACTTGGTTGCCAGTAGCGCAGTTGACCGGTTCGCCCAGCATGCAGTGTGATTCTTCCGGGCTGTCGGGGTTCGCTTCGCCAAAAAGTTCTTCTTCCTGCTGTTGCCGTTCTTCTGCTCCCGTCGCCCGCTGGTACAGGACTATCGCGCCGATGCTGATCGACGCTTCCAGGGAGACGCCGCTTTCTTCTTTCCCGTATTTTTTTTCTTCTTCTTCGGTCAGACCACCGCCACCAGACACACTTGCCGCGACTTCCACAGTGATCGGTGCACCACTGCAGTAATAGGAGCCATGCGCATAGTCTCGGAAATCTGGTGTCAGGTTATTAAGGTCAGTAGCGGGATTCTCGACCCATGCATAAGGACCTACGTATTCGCAAGCCTTTACCGACGCTTCTACAGAGTAATTCGACCGATATCTTCCATAGTCGCTCGCCGCGGCACCTCCGGAGACGCCAATAAATTCGACACCAGAAACTTCTCCTTCTTCCGACGTCGGGACTATCCACCGATAATCGGCGTGCGGGTGCCCTTCCCAACCTATCTCGTTAAGGCCGCCAATAACACCAGCTAGGCTAAGGTGCAACGGTCCACCAGGCGTGAAGCTTTTTTCGATCGATACGCGGCTTGTACTTTCGTCTTCGGACGTCCAGCCTGACGCTTCGGTCGGATTTTCAATGGCGACTTCGGGGTCCACCAACAGCGGATAAGCAACTTCCCGGTTACGGTGAGGTACCGTCAGCCGCAATTCATCGCCAGTAACGGCCATGTGCACTGGCACCGGCGTTCCTTGCGCGTCTTCGGCGCTCGGTGCCGAAATACGCGCCAAGACGGTGTCAGTCGCAGACGAGACGACCGCACCTCCTGTAGCAGCCCGCAAGGATGCACCGGCCGGCAGCTTCACAAGATAGTGGATCTCTTGAGGGCTCCAACGCGAGCGCAACACGACCGACAAGTCAGCACCTCGAAGCGTGGGCGCGACCGCGGCATCCATATCAGCTCCAACATCACCAAAAAACACCTCTCGCCCGTCGATCGCACTACCGCCAACATCAGCGCCGACCAAATCGATCTGCAAGCCCTTCCTACCGATTGCGACACCACCAGCAGAGTTTCTTGCGATCGACAGGGCTACCAACGGATCTCTCGGCGCGAACGCCTCACGCGTGGCCGCGACGGCAAGATCGACAGGCCGTTTAGCGCCGTCCATGACGAGGGGCGCTGTAGAAGTCACGAGCTGCAGCCCATGAGAAGTCCGCAGCAGTGCCCGATCCTTCGTCAGGTAGCGAACGACCGACCCCTTTCGCGCGATCATCGCCGCCGGATCAGCACTCATATCCGCAAGCCTACCCGCATAATCTGCGACCAACAGTCGCTCAGCACCGCTCGCCGACAGGTCGTGAAAGGCCATTCGCGACGCCAAACGCCTCGCCCGCTGAGCGCGCCTCGCAAGCCACGCCTGATGAACGGCCATACGCCGCTCCGCCGCCCCAACGACCGTGGCCGACACAGGCGCAAGCGCTCCATGGCGCCTACCATGCGAGACATGACCCGAACTACTAGCCACACACAACCCCCAAAGACCCGCCACCATACTCGCAACGCACAACGCCGACAGCCAGCGACCCGAACGCGTACCTCGCATCGACTCATGCCTCCAGGAGTAGCCCATTCCCCCTACGAGGGTACCGATAGTCGGTAGGAATCTAGAGCTATGTATGGAGCTGATCCCGCATATAGCGATAACTTCCTGAATAGCGGACCGCGTCCGTCCCACCGGCCGCACCGAGCCATCCTGAGTCTGACGGAGCCCTCCGCGCCAGGTTATTTTTGGCGAGCAATAGTCAAATGTTGTGGATGACGGTGTGATGGATCGTCAGGCGGAGACCGTCTCGTCCGTCATAGTGTTGGCGTCGTCTGTGACCTTGGTCCCGGAAGCGCTCCAGCGCCTTGCGAGTGTCCGCCCGCGTCGCGGGGCCTCGGCCATCTCGTGCAGCAGGCTCTTCGCGCGCGGCCGCAGCCGCTTGGGGAGCACATCGAGGCAGTTCGCTGTCTTGTGAACCGAGCAACGTTGCTCTCGGGTGGCGGGGAACACGTTGCGAGCGCGACCCCACCCACCGAGTGCGCCGTCGCCGGTCACGAGCTTCGGCTCGTCCATCCCCGCGGTCGCGCGGATCACGGAACACCGCGCTCCAGGAGTCCTCGCTCTCGCGGTAGCCGTCCTCGACCGCGAGCAGCCCTTCTCGCCGTCCTCGGGGACGCCGATCACGACCAGCAGGCACAGCTTCGGGTCCTCGCCGACCCGAACGGCGACGTTGACACTGTCGACGAATAGGTACGCGTAGCGGTGAAACTGCAACTCGCGTGTCCGGAACGCAGCGTGCTCGCCTGCCATTGCTCGGTCAGCCGCTGGATCGAACTCGACGATGGCCCCGAGGAATCCTCGCCGAGCAGATCCCGCAGCACCGACCCGAAGTCGCCGGTCGAGAGGCCGTGCAGATACAGAATCGGCTACACCTCGGTGACCTTCGGCGAGCGGCGCGCATACGCCGGCAGGATCCGCGAGCTGAACCTCTTGCGCTCGCCAGTCTCATCGTCGGTGCGCTTGTCGTTCACGCGCGGCGCGCGGACCGGGACCGTGCCCGAGCCCACCGTCACGCGCGCCACTCCTGCACACGACCGTTGCGGACGACCACACGCTTGCCGTCCTCACCGACCTCATCGGCGAACGAGCCGACGTACTCCTCGACCTCGGCCTCCAGCACCGCGGCGATCATCCGACGCGCACCGACCCTCATCCCCCCCCTCCCGCGACAGGGAGCCTGCGAACATCTGACATGGCGTGCCTTCCTGCCGGCCATCACCGGCATCGGTCTTCATCAACCGGGAAGGTACGTCGCCTACCTCCTCACACGCATCCACAACATCTGGGTATAGCGCGGCGTTGTGCGTGCCGATTTGTGCGCGATCGTCAACGTTTAGCACTGTGCGGTCCAGCACTGCGTGGCGAAGCTTCTAAATGACGAAAGCGAGCGACGCTGGCCCCGTCGTCCCGACCTCCTGATGGCCTCGAACCTAACCGCTCGCGAGCTTCGCCTCATAAAGGTGCTTGTCGGCCCGCGCGAGCGGGGCGTCCAGACTCTCGCCGGCTAGCCACTCGCTGATACCGATCGACCAGCTGACAGGGTCTCGTCCGCTGCACAGGCGTTTGAGCGCGGCGTCGGCGCCGGCGGGCACGGTGTCGGGGAGCAGCAGCACGAACTCGTCGCCGCCATGGCGGGCCAGCGTGTCGCTCGGCCGGATTCGCTCGCGCCACTGCTGACCGAGCGCTGCGAGCAGCCTGTCCCCCGCGGCGTGCCCGGCACGGTCGTTGACCTGCTTGAAGTTGTCGAGGTCGATCACCGCGACGCTCAGCGGCGTGCCGGTGCGGTTGGCAAGCGCCCGCTCGCGCATTGCGGCAGCTACGAACCCGCTGCGATTGAGCAGCCCGGTGAGCGGGTCGGTGCCGACCTGGCGGCGCAGGCTCTCGCTGAGGTTGCCGAGCAAAACGCAGATCGACCAGATCGTGACTGTTACCACGAGCCAGTAGATCGCGACATGCTGCATGCCGCTGAGCAGCAGGCCTGCGCCAAAGCCGGCGGAGATCAGCAGGCCTTGTGTGTTGACTGCGCGGCGGGGAAAGAAATGAGCCGCATAGATGGCGATCCAGGGATAGGCGAAGGCCGCGAGCATCATCCCGCCATGCGTGCTTGCATGCGCGATCAGGATGCTGGTCACCGCCGATCCGCCGGCTGCGAGCAGCTCGAAGCCGAGCAGCGAGATGCGCGCCGCGAATAGCCACACGGTGCACGCTGCGACGAGCGCGACTGCGCCATCGGTCGCGAGGAGCCCGCTAGGCTCCGTGGCGCTTATCGGGAAGGCGACGGTTGCAAAGCAGACGAAGCCCTTGAACGCGAACAGCAGCGCCAGCGACCATCCAATCGCAGGGCGTCCAATCGTCAGTCGTCGTGCGAGCGCGCGTAGCGACGCAGGCGACGGTGCCGGGCGTCGTGAGCGATCCGCGGCGAGCCCCGCCCCCGTGGGCTGCCCAAGCAGCTGAGATGGTCCGGTCCGCATCGCTTGAACATCTCTTCGGATTGGCGCCGCCGGCGCTTGAGTCCAGGCGCGGCATGGCCAGTGCCGGCGATCCCCAGGGCGCGGCCTTCCGACAGACGATCGCTAATCGTGCGCTCCTCGGGGACCGACCCTCCCAGGCGTCCGCCCGCTCCTCGCGCGCGGCAAGCCCAGTGGCGATCATGGTTATCGATCTCGACGCATTCAAGCTCATCAACGACGGCTCGGGCACCGCGTTGGGGATCTACTGCTGTGCGAGACGGCCGAGCGGCTGTCCACCGCGGTGCAACCGCAGCTGAGCGCTTGACGCGGAGCCGCCGGCTAGCAGCCTTCTACGGCCTCGGCGAGCTCAGTCATGCTCACGTCGAGCGCCAGGGCGATCTGCCGCACGGTCGTCCATGCGGGGCTCGCCTGCCCGAGCTCGATGCGCGCAAGTGAACCGGTCGTGATCCCTGAACGGTATGCGAGTGCTTCCTGAGTGGCGCCCCGCTCCATACGCAGGCGGCGCAAAACGGCAGCGAGGGCGGGATCGGGCGCAAGGTGCCGCGGCACCGGGAGAAGATCCCACGCCATGCACGTCTAGGTCCATGCCTTTCACCGCCCATCGTTAGCTACCTATCGTTAGCAGTGGATTGAGTGCAACATATCGTATACATAGTTTGTGACGGATCATGCGCAATGGATCGTATTTGACCGCTCTCTCCGGGAGACGGCCACGAGACGTGCTGCAACCGCGACGCATAATATGCGGGCGTCCGGCAGCTCACGTGCCCGCCGCCCGCGTCGCCGGCAGCGTCCGCCGGTAGCGGCGCGAGCGGGGGTGCTGCTCGATCAGCCCCACCGCCATCCAGGTGCCGATATAGCGATGCGTCGTGCTCGGGGACAGGTCGAGCTGCTTCGCCACGTCGGTCAACTCGCGCTCTTCGCCATCGAGCGGAAAGGCGCCCAGCACCAGCAGCGCTCGCAGGGTTGAGCGCGAGTACGTCGCGTCGTCGAGCAGCGGCTGTAGCGCCCCCCGAAGCCGGCAGAGCTCGTCGACCCCCGCGGGCAGCGAGGCCAGCCCGGACTCGCCAGTGACCTCGCGCACGATCCGCGCGACCTGCCACTCGGTGAGCGTGATCGTCACGCCGTCAGTGCTCACCCGAGCACCTCGGGTGAGACCCAAGCCAGCGCGGATGCCTGTGCGGGGCTCGGACTCGCGCTCACTGCGAGAGCCTGTAGCGACGCGTGCCGGGATCGCGCTCAACCAGGCCGACCGCCACGAGCGTCTGCAGATAGCGATGGACGGTGCTGACGTTCATACCGAGCATGCGGGCTAGCTGTGCATTACCGAGATAGCTCCCGTCACGGGGCAGCGAAGCCACCAGCAACAGGCCTGACAGCAGCGACCGCGACAGGCGGGGATCCTTTAGCTGTGTCGAGCGCGTCACGAGCGCCCCGCGGACGCGCTCCAGTCCCGACAGCAGCACCGGGATGCTGTCACCATCGGCTGCCGCACGCACGACGCGCTCGACCTGTGCGGGCAGCAACTCGATCACGGTCGCATCCGAGCCGCGCTCGTGCTGAGCGGCAGCAGGCGACCGGCTGGGATTCTTCACGCTATTCATCACTTTCGCGATCATGGCGGGTGCCCATGCCGCTGAATAGTCACGCGTGACGGGTTGGCAATTGAGAGACACGACGATCGGGGACTGCCTTTCCCGATATTTCGAATCGTACTGTTAAAAATCACCCCGCAAACGGCCGTCGACGCTGCCTTGTCTAGCGTATGATTCGGGTGGCCAAGATCGGATCGAAGAGGGAGCGATGCCCGTGAGGACCGCTGGCAGGGAGCAGCTGAGTGGGTCGCCATTGCAGGGGGTGCTACTTGCGCTGCTGCTGGGCGAGCACGAGCAGCCTCTGCACGGATACATGCTGACGACGCTGGTCGAGCGTCGGCTCGGTCCCGCCTGGGGAGTGACGCGCCAGAGTGTCTACGGAGCGCTCAATCGTCTCGAAGAGGAAGGGCTCGTGTCCTCCGTTTGGAAGACCGCGGCAGATCGCGGCGGCGGCCATACACAACGCGTGTATGCGGCCACCAACCTGGCTGAGACAGCGCTCTCGGACTGGATTCGCAGTCCGGCCTCCAAGGAGCCGGTGCGTGTCGAGCTGCAGGCGAAGATCGCGATGTCCCGCGCGCGCGACGCGCCCGAGCTGCTGAGCGCGCTCGATGCGTACGAGCGCGAGTGCTTCGCGATGCTGCGCCAGACCAACGAAGCCGAGGTCCCGATGGCCTCTTGGGCCGGCCTGGCCATGAACCTCACTCGCATAGCGGTCGACGAGAGCATCCAGGCCGAGCTCAGATGGGTGACGCTAGCCCGCCGCTGGATCGAGGACTTCCTGACCGAGCAGGCCACGGATCGAACTCGATGACGCTGCTGTCGCTCAAGCACATCAGCAAGCGCTACCTCGACGGGCGCACGCAGCACAAGGTGCTCGACGACGTCGCGCTGGATATCGACCCGGGCGATCTCATCGGCATCTGGGGTATGCGACGCTCAGGCAAGACGACCCTGTTGCGCATCGCCGCCGGCACCGAGCTTCCTGACGAGGGCGAGGTCTGCTTCGACGGTCACGACCTGACCAAGATGTCAGCCGACGCACGAGCCAAGCTGCGCCGTCACGACGGGATCGGGCTGGTGCGCACCGACTGGCACCCCGGCCGCAACAAGCCGGTTGTCGAGCATGTCGCGCTGCCGTTGCTGAGCGATGGCATAAGCCTGCGGGACGCGAAGGAGCCCGCCCATATAGCGCTGGCACGGCTTGGC
The DNA here is from genome assembly GCA_963714285.1 of uncultured Solirubrobacteraceae bacterium. Classification (GTDB taxonomy): domain Bacteria; phylum Actinomycetota; class Thermoleophilia; order Solirubrobacterales; family Solirubrobacteraceae; genus Palsa-744. The sequence continues at coordinate 216,056 of CAVQNS010000004.1, read as the reverse complement.
GTGTCCGACTGCGCCTACCTGTCGGTAGACCGGCTTTCACGGGGAGAGCGCGTCCGCGTCGGCTTGGCGCAGGCGCTCGTTCATCGGCCGCGACTGCTGCTGTTCGACGAGCCGCCTCTGCCACTGAGCCCCAGTGAAGTCGTGGAGCTCTATGGCCTGTTGCGCTCGCTCGGGCGCGACTCCGGCATCGCGATCGTGATCGCCTCCGAGGACATCGGGCCGATCCGCCGCACGCGACGAATGATGTCGATCGACGCCGGCAGGCTGCGCTCGATGGATCAGTCTGGGACGGTCATCGCATTTCCCGAGAACCGCCCTGCGGCGAGGACGCGTTCGCAGCTGTGAGCGTCCTCGTGCTGCGCGACGTCGTCAAGCACTACACCAGCGGCGGGGAGCGCATTCGCGCCGTCGACGGCGTGTCGCTGACTGTCGCCGAGGGCGAGTTCGTCGCGCTGTACGGACCGAGCGGGTCGGGAAAGACCACGCTGCTGCTGCTCGCCGCCGGGCTGCTTGCACCGGACCGCGGAATCGTCGAGTTCGACGAACAGGAGATCTCACGCCTGAGCGCGTCGCAGAGCGCGACCTACCGTCTACGCGACGTGGGCTTCGTATTTCAGACGTTTCACCTGATCGCCGGCGCCTCGGCGCTAGACAACGCCGCGGTCAAGCTGCTGGCCGATGGCTTCAGCCTCAGGGAGGCCAAGCGCCAGGCTCATCCGTGGCTGGTACGAGTCGGTCTCGGCGCGCGTACGGAGCATACGCCTGAGCGGCTCTCAATGGGTGAGCGCCAGCGCGTGGCGATCGCGCGGGCGCTGGTCAACGAGCCACGGCTGCTGCTGACGGACGAGCCAACCGGCAATCTCGACTCTCGACGCAGCGAGGAGACTCTGAGCCTGCTGCGCGAGATCTGCCACGAGCGCCGGATTCCGGGCGTGCTCGTCACACACGACCCGCTCGCCAGCCAGTTCGTCGATCGCGTGCACACCCTGAGAGACGGGTGTTTGTACGACGGCTTGGACTCCGAGCTGGCCGTAGCGCCTGCTCGATGACGAGGCGTGTGCCCGCCCGGCTGACGATTCTCGGTGTGCGGCCGAGCGCGCTGCTCGACTTGTACCGCTGGCGTCTGAAGGATCACAGCATCCAAGAGCTGCTCGCGGCGATGGGCATCGCGGTCGGCGTGGCGCTGTTCTTCGGTGTGTTTGTCGCAAACACGAGCATCGAGGGCTCGGCGGGCCAGCTCCTGCATGCCGTCACCGGCTCGGCGAGCGTCGAGCTCAGCGCGCGATCCTCCGGTGGCTTTGACGAAAGCGTGGTTGGCGCTGTGCGGCAGCTGCCCGGCGTGCAGGTGGCAGCCCCGATCCTCAGAGAGAGCGCAACTGTGATCGGCCCGAAGGGGCGCGAGCTTGTGCAGCTCCTAGGTGTGACGCCGAGCCTGGTCGCGCTGCATACCGCCGCGGTGAAGAACCTAGGCGCCGGCACGTCGCTGCTTGCAGACGGCATCGGCTTGCCCACTGGAGTAGCCGAATCGATTGGCGCCCAGCCCGAGCAATCGGTGACGCTGCTCGCACGCGGAGCGGACAATACGGCGCTGGTCCGCGCCGTTCTGGCCGGACAGATCATCGGCACCGTCTCGAACAGCCCGATTGCAATCGCGCTGCTACCGATTGCACAGGCGCTGACGGGCCAGCCGCGGCGGATCACACAGATACTGGTGGAGCCGCGCGCGGGCTCGACCGCGATCGTCGAACGTGAGCTGCGCCACCTCGCTGGCGGACGCTTGGATGTCGAGCCGACAGACCACGAACTGCAGCTGCTGCACAAGGCCAGCGAACCGTCCAACCAATCCACCGCCCTGTTCGCCGCGATCAGCGCGATGGTGGGCTTTCTGCTCGCTCTGAACGCGATGCTGCTGACAGTGCCCGAGCGCCGCCGCTTCGTCGCCGAGTTGCGCACCCAGGGCTTCGGCCCGAGTCAGGTTCTGCTGATCCTCGTCTCGCAGGCGGCCATGCTTGGTGTCGTCGCATCGCTCGTCGGCGTCGCGCTAGGGGACATCCTGTCGCGCACGCTGTTTCACACGGTACCCAACTACCTGACCTTCGCGTTTCCGATCGGGCCTTACGAGGTCATCCATGTAACCACCGTGCTGCTGGCGATCGGCTGCGGTGTGCTCGCGTCGCTGATCGCCTCGCTTCCGCCGATGCTCGACCTGCGGCCCGGTCGACCCCTCGACGCCGTGCTGCACGAGACGGGCGAGGCTGGCCAGGGGATCGGCAGACGCACAATCCTGGCTTTCGCGGCGGCGGCAGGCGCGCTGCTGCTGATGGTCACGGTGATCGTGGTGGAGGTCCCTGATCTGACGATCATCGGCGGCGTCCTGCTCGCGCTCGCCGCGCTCTGCCTGATCCCCGCCGTGTTCGCGGCGCTTGCGTCGATCATCACACCCGTGAGTGAACGCCTCGGCGGAAGTATGCTCGCGCTCGCAGTCGTCGAATTTCGCGCGACCGCGACTCGCTCGATCGCGCTGGCGGGCGTGGCCTCGCTGGCGGTCTATGGCAGCGTCGCGATCCAAGGCGCGCGACATGACCTCACCAATGGACTGAATGCCGCAATCACTCAGTACCTGGCGACTGCTGAGGTCTGGGTCACGACCGGCGAGAACGTCTTCACCACCGACAGCTTTCGCGCGGGTGGCGCGATCGGTGCGATCGCCCGCGCCCCCGGGGTGTCCTCGGTCGGTGTCTATCAGGGAGGGCTGCTGGACGTCGGCGACCGTCGCCTGTGGATCAGGGCGCGCCCACCGTCCGACAACCCCATGCTCCAGTCCAGCCAGCTGCTGCACGGCGATCTCGCGCATGCCACACTGCTCATTCGCCGTGGCGGCTGGGCCGCCATCTCGCAGGGCTTCGCGGACGAACGCCATCTGGCCGTGGGAGATCACTTCCGGCTCCCGACCCCCTCCGGCTGGGTCGACTTCGGCGTCGCGGCGATCACGACTAACGTGGGGTGGCCGGCGGGCGCGATCACGCTGTCGTCGATCGACTACCAGCGCGACTGGCAGACGCACGAACCAGCGGCGCTCGAGGTCAACCTGAAGCCCGGCGTAACACCCGCGCAGGGGGTGCTTGCGGTCCGCGCCGCACTCGGTCACCAGCCAGCTCTGCAAGTACAGACGCGCGCTGCGCGTGAAGCGCAGTTCAAGAGCGTTGCCAATCAGGCAGTGCAGAACCTCGGTGAGATCTCCACACTATTGCTCCTGGTTGCGGCACTGGCGGTCGCGTTTGCGCTCAGCGCCGCCATCTGGCAGCGTCGCAACCGACTGTCATCGCTCAAGTCACAAGGGTTCGACAGCCGGCAACTGTGGCGGGCACTGCTATTGGAGAGCTCGATCGTGCTGGGAATCGGGTGTGCGGATGGTCTCGTAGTCGGCGTCTACGGACATGCGCTCGCAAGTCGATGGCTGAGGCTCACGACCGGCTTTCCAGCTCCGTTCTCGCTGGGCGTCGGGCGCCTGCTGATCACCGTGGTACTCGTAGCTGGCATCACACTGGCCGTGGTCGCGGTGCCGGGGCTGTCCGCCGCTCGCGTTTCACCGAGCGCGAGCTTCCAAGAGTGAGCGCTTTGCCGCAAACAGATCGAATCGCGAACCGAGTGAGCATCCTGATAAGCCCACTCGCGCGAAGCTGTAGACATGGGGAGAACTCGTGATCGGGTCGCGTCGACCGGATCGTTTGTACAGCTGGCATATCGTTACTGGTTCACCGTATTCCCGGCGATCTGCCGCGAGGCTCGCTTCTGGGCCGATCGAGCCGCCGGCATCCCCGATCCGCTGCTGCGCCAGGTAGCGCTCGAGAGCCTGCAGGCCAAGCGTGGCAACATCGAGGGCGCAGGGGCGTTCGCGGTGCTCGTGGCTCGGCCGCAGCGCCCGAGGGTGGTCCGCATGCTGGTCGCCTGGCAGGCGGCCTACGACTACGCTGACACGCTCGCAGAGCTGCCGAACGCGGACCAGAGCGCCAACGGGCGTCAGTTGCATCTCGCGCTGCTGGCGGCGCTCCAGCCGGGTCCGCGCCATGGCGATTACTACGCGCATCACGAGCCCGATGACGACGGCGACTACCTGAAGGAGCTGGTCGACACCGTGCGGCGCACGTTCGGCGCACTGCCCAGCAGCGGTGCGGTGGCTGCGTCGGTACAACGAGCCGCGATGCGGATCGTCGCCTACCAAAGCCTCAATCAGGACGATCGTCTCGAGCTCGCTCGGTGGGGCTGTGCCGAAACACCGGCCGGCAGCGGCCTCTACTGGTGGGAGACGGCCGCCGCCGGGGCCTCGTCGATGGGGGTCCTCGCGCTGCTGACGATCGCCCCTGAGCCGCGAGCGAGCACGAGTCACATCACCGCAATCGAGTGCGCCTATTTTCCTTGGATCGGGGCGCTGCATACGCTGCTCGACAGCCTCGTCGATCTGCGGGAGGACGCAGATGCCGGCCAGATGAGCCTGTTGGCTCACTACGCGTCCGCGGAGGACGCCGCCACCCGCATGCAGATGCTCGCGACCCGATCGCTGCACACGGCCCGTACGCTGCCGCACGGCCGTCAACACACTTTGATCCTGGCCGCCATGGCGAGCCTGTACCTCAGCGCCCCGGAGGCCGCGTCCACGACAACCGCGGCCGTATCGCGCAGGATCATCGACGCGCTCGGACCACAGGTGAATCCGAGCATGGTGGTGCTGAGGATACGGCGGAGGGCCGGCCGTGTCCCGCATCTCTTGTGGAGGAGCCTCAAGTAGACAGCCCTGCCGATGCGCACAGGTGTCTATCGCGTCGCGGACGACGGGGGCGCGACACCGCGCTCTCGTCGCCCAGATCGCTGCCCGCGATCGCCCCTTCCGGCGCGCACCCGCCTCGGGCCAGCTTCCAACCGCTGCCTCTTAGCGTGCCCTTACGCAGAGGTTATTGGCGCTTCAGCGCCGCTCGCGACGGTGTATGTCAACCATGCGCACGCCCGACTGGAACATCCTTGCTACGGCTGTAGGCCCACATCTCTACTGGATCACCAGCAGAGCAGCGGGCATCGCCGCGCTGCTGCTGGCAAGCCTCTCGGTATGCGTCGGCCTGCTGATGGGAGGACGCATCGTCAAGGCGCATCGGTCCGATCTGAGGGTCGCGCACGAGGCACTGTCGCTGGCGACGCTCGCGGCGCTCGCCGTGCACGGCCTGACGCTGCTGGGCGACGGCTACTTGCACCCTAGTCTTGGCGATCTCGCAATCCCCTTCCTCAGCGGCTACAAGACGCTCTGGACGAGCATCGGGATCGTCGCCTTCTGGGTGCTGCTGGTGCTCGGGCTCTCCTACTATGCGCGCAACCACATCGGCGTCCAGCGCTGGCGCAAGCTTCACCGCTTTGCCGCCCTCGCCTGGATACTCGGCGTCGCGCACTCGCTCGGCGAGGGAACCGACGCCGGACAGGCATGGTTCCTGGCGATGGTCGCGATCGTCGCCGTACCCGCGCTCGTACTGCTGCTCGCACGCCTGCTACGCCCCACGCTGAGCTCCGCGCCGGGCGCGCGCGCCGCTGACCCAGCGCCTGTTCGACAGCCGAGCGTCGCTGGATGAGCGCATCCAGGCCCACAGTGGAGCGGCTCGGAGCCAAAGCGCTTGCCAGCGCTCGACGCGAGGGGATGCGTCGTCGCGCGCGTCGTATCAGGCGCGCCGTCGCGACTCTGGCCCTTGCGTTGTTCGCAACAGCGTTCCTCGTCGTCTACGTGCAGCTAGCCTCCGGTCACGATCCGGCGCTGGTGGCCAACGCCGTCAAGCGCCGCACCGTAGCCGCTAGCGCGACAAGCAGCGAATCCACCGCGGCCGAGGGCTCGACGTCAGCCGCCGGCGGCGAATCCTCAGCTGACAGCGAATCCTCAGCTGACAGCGAATCCTCAGCTGACAGCGAATCCTCAGCCGACAGCGAAACCTCAACCGGGGGCGAATCCTTGGCAGCGTCCGGCAGCTCCTCCAGCGAAGGATCGAGCTCCGGCGCCTCTGCGGTGACCACGTCGCAGTCATGAGCACGGGCGACGATGCCATCGAGGAGTTCGACTGCTTCGGCTCGCGTTGCAGCGCGTTGGTGACCGGCGCCGGACGGGCAGGCTCGGCGAGCGACGCGGCGGCACTCGTCAAGCGAGCGCTGCTGGCTTGGCACCTGCGCTTCTCTCGTTTCCTGCCCGAGAGCGAGCTCTCACACTTGAATCGCGATCCACGCGAGATCGTGCCCGTGCGCCCGCTGATGGCTCGCTTCGCGCAGGCGGTGCACGAAGCGGGCGCGCTCAGCGAAGGCTTGGTGGACGCGACGCTGCTGCGCGAGATCGAGAGCGCGGGCTATGAGACCGATCTAGGAGACCCGCTCGCGCTCGCCACCGCACTGACGCTCGCTCCGAAGCGCCGGCCGGCTTCGGCTGCGACCGCGCGATGCTGGCAGCGGGTCGAAGTGGACCTCGCGACCGGCACGCTGACCCGCCCCCCGGGACTCGCGCTCGACAGCGGCGGTCTGGCCAAGGGCCTGTTCGCGGACGTGCTCGGCGAAGCGCTCGCCACGCATCCGAGCTTTGCGATCAACTGCGCCGGCGACCTGCTCGTCGGCGGCTCGGCGGGAGCGGCACGCCCGATCAGGGTGCAAAGCCCGTTTGACGCACGCACGCTGCACACTTTCGAGCTTGCGCGGACCGGTGTCGCGACGAGCGGCATCGGCCGCCGCAGCTGGCTGAGCCGCGATGGAGTGCCGGCGCACCATCTGCTCGACCCCGCGAACGGCCGGCCGGCCTTCACCGGCATCGTGCAGGCGAGCGCGCTGGCGCCCAGCGCGCTCGAGGCGGAGATCAGAGCCAAGGCTGCAGTCCTCAGCGGTCCGCGCGGAGCGCCTGGCTGGCTCTCTGGCGGCGGCGTGATCGTGTTCGACGACGGCTCTCACCAGGTGCTCGCGCCGCCGCGGGCGGTGACGCTCAGCCAACTCGCACGACATGCGCGTCCACGCGCAGCGGCAGCGCAGGCTGGCATGGCGGGCGCCGCGTAGACGTCGGCTGCAATACTCGCGCGCCACATGCGTGCGCTCGTTCAGAGGGTCAGCCGCGCTGCGGTACGCGTCGATGATCGCTTGGTCGCAGCGATCGGACCGGGGCTGCTCGTGCTGCTGGGGATCGGTCGTGACGACGATCGCGCGACGGCCGAGCGCCTCGCCGAGAAGGTGCGCGCGTTGCGCGTGTTCGCTGACGCCGACGGGCACATGAACGAGGCGCTCGGCGAACGCGAGATCCTGTGCGTGAGCCAGTTCACGCTGTACGGCGAGACGCCGCGCGGTAACCGCCCCAGCTTCGTCGCGGCCGCCGCGTCTGAGCAGGCGAAGCCGCTGTATGAGCGCTTCTGCGAGCACACCGGCGCAAAGCGCGGCATCTTCGGCGCGAACATGCAGGTCGAGCTGGTGAACGACGGCCCGGTGACGCTGCTGCTGGACGCCTAGCCTCGCTGTGCTCGCCAGCAGCTGCTCCCAGCTCGGCGGTCATCCAAGAACCACTCCCATCCGTAGGAGCAAGGAAGCTTCGCGCATGCAACCGTCCACCGAACAGCCGTCCGCCCCAGCTGCACGCCACGACCGGCTGCTGCCGTGGATCGCGGCCGAGCGCAGCTTCAGGGCGATCGTGCTGCTTGCGGTGGGGGTCGCGCTCGTCAGCCATCCGCACGCCAACTGGGCGAGCGACGTCGCGCGGCTTGCCCAGCACCTCGGGCTCGACCCTAAGGAAGATTGGATCCAGCGGATCATCGACGACGTCGGCAAGATCCACGCGCATCAGGATCTCGTGTTCGGCGTCGCGGCGCTCGCCTACGGCGTCCTCGAGGGCGCTGAGGCTTATGGCCTCTTCAAGCGCCGCCGCTGGGGTGAGTGGCTGACTGTTGTGGCGACCTCGCTGCTGTTCATCCCCGAGATCTGGGAGCTCACCAAAAGCGCCACCGTGCTGAAGGTCGGCGCCGTGGTCGTCAACGTGCTGGTGGTGCTTTACCTGTTGTGGCGGCTGCGGCGAGCTGCCCCGCCCGCTTGACCCAAGCCCGAGAGCCTTCCGGTATGGCCTCGCTCAGGCCTCCACGGTCACGCCCTTCCAGAACGCGAAGCGATCCTTGATCTCGGCGGCTGCGTCCTTGGGCTCGGGGTAGAACCATGCGGCATCCGGGTTGCTCTGCCCGTCGACCTGGATCGTCTTGTAGCTCGCCTCGCCCTTCCAGGGGCAGATCGAATGCGTGTCGCTGGCGAGGAAGTACTGCTCGTTGATGCTCGCCGCGGGGAAATAGTGGTTGTTCTCGACGATGACCGTGTCGTCGCTCTCGGCCAGCGTCGCGCCGTTCCAAGTCGCCTTCATGCTCGCTCCTTATCGCCGTTGGCTGTGAACACAGCGTAGAGCGCTCGTCAGCCTCTCCGAGAAGAGAGCCGACGGGGCTTGCAGCGATAATGCTCGCGTGAGGCTTTGGCACAAGCACATTTGGGGCGAGTGGGAGCGAGCTTGGGGCAAAGCAGCGAGCGCCAAAGGCTACATCCTCGAGCGCAAATGCTCGGTCTGCGGCAAGACGCAGACGCAGGTCATTCGCTGAGAGACGCCGCGAGCGCCAGCCCGCCGTGCTCGATCCCGGGAGCGGCGGCACGCAGCGCCGGCACGATCTCGCTGGTCACGAGCCCGGTCTTGGCGGTCATCTGATCGACGAGCTCAAACCAGCGCTGCATGTTCGCGGGGGTGTCGATCAGCACTGTCAGCATCGGCACATGCCTTCGGATCGACCAGAGCGCTTCTCCGTGCGGCTGGTGGCGGCCGTGGTAGCCCCACTGCCCACGCAGCGCGGTCGCACCCGCGGCACCCTCCTTGCGCAGGCGGCGAATCAGCGCGCTGTGCAGCGGCTGGTGCTCGTAGCGGCTCTGCTCGCTGGTGTAGACGACAAGCTTCTGCCAATAGGCAAGACCCGCCTCATCGGCGCTGGGCGCCCGCAGCGGCTCGCCCAGCAGCAGGCCGTCGCGCTTGCAGACGCGCACCCGCTCGAGCGTCAGCGCCGGCTCGCTCAGCATTCCGGTGAGCTCCTCGAGCGCGCGCGCGATGCTCGTGCTCTCGCCGACGCTCTGGATCATCAGCGGCACTTGCGCGTTGCGTGCAAGGAAACGCGCGCGATGGCGCACGCCGCGGGAGCTTCCGTCCACGCCGAGCAGCACGCTCGCGCCGGCGACCCCGTGCCGGTACAGGCAGTCGACGACCGCGCGATAGGCGGCCCGGCCGGCCACCCGCTCCTGGCGTCCAACGTAGACCGTGAGCTTGGCCGCATCGGAGCCTGGCGGGATCAGCCCGGCATCAGCGCTGCCCAGCAGGCGCGCGCGCTCGAGTGTGATCAGGCCATGGCGGCTGAGCGTGCGCATCTCCTCGAGCACAGCCTCGATCCGCGGCTGCGTGTCGAGCGCGATCGCGACCAGCGGCAGATCCTCTGAGAGGGTCAGCAGGCGCTCGGTCTGCAGCCGGTGCTTGATACCGAAGCCCTCGATCCCCCGCAACAGCACGCTCGTCGCGATGCGATGGCGCTCGAATGCAGCCATCAACGCGTCCGCCAGCAGCTGTCCGCCGGCGCGGTCGCGCTCGCCGAGAAAGATGCTCAGACGCAGACCGTCGCTGGCCATCAGGCTGCCCCAAGCAACCGGCCCAGCGCCGCCGCGCCGACGCCGAGCAGGAGGCTGAGGCCGATGTTCGCCCACAGCAGCCAGCGTTGCCCGTCCTCGGCGAGGCGGTGGGACTCGAGCATCCACGTCGAGAACGTCGTGTAGGAGCCGATCACCGCGGTGCCGGCGAGCAGGTAGGCATCGCCACTGAGCGCGATTCCCGCGAGCAGGCCGAGCACGAACGCACCGGAGAGGTTGACGAGCAGCGTGCCCCGCGGGAAGCGTCCGTCGCTGGCGCTCGAGACGAGCGCATCGAGCATGAACCGCACGATCGCTCCCAGCCCGCCGAGCACGCCGACCGCCAGCCACAGAGCCACGAAGCTCATCGCGCGAGCCCCGCGCGGCGAACGAGCTTGGTCGCGAGGAAGATCGCCGCGAAGCCTCCGGCGAGGCTCGCGGCGGCGTAGGCGCCGGCCAGCGCCAGGTGCCCGCCTTCGAGCATCTGCGACAGCTCGAGCATCACCGTCGAGAACGTCGTCAACGCCCCGCAGACGCCGGTGCCGAGAAATGCGCGCTGGTAGAGCGACGGCGGCAGGCGCTCCTGCAGACGCGTGACGAAATAGCCCAGCAGCGCGGCGCCGAGCATGTTGACGATGAACGTCGCCCACGGCCACTGGCCGGGACCGGCGACCAGGCTCTGCGCGAGCGCCGCGCGCGCCAGCGCGCCGAGGAGCCCGCCCGCGAAGATCGCGGCGAGCTCCTGGCGATCGAGCGGAACAGAGGAGAGCGCACGTCTGAGCCCTCGCTGCGATCGGACCTGCGCTGCTTGATCGGGTTCCACGACGATCCCCTCACTGATGTCCGAGTGACGGTGACGTAGAAGCCATCAGCGGCCCAAAGCCGCGGTTATGGAGCGGGCCTCATCGCTGCGCGGTGAGCATACCGAGCGCCGAGGTCGCACTCTGCACGATGCCTGGCGGCGGCGCTCGTGCGCCGCGAAACCGTGGCGAGCCCCACGCCGACCTGATAGACCCGCCTTGATGGGTGTACCGGAGAACGTCCCCCTCCGATCGCGCGGGCCCCTACTCAGACGCGTGGGCGTCGTGCTGGCGGTGCTGCTGCTCGCCGCGCTGGTCGCGTTCGCGCTTTCGCGCCTTGAACTCCAGCGCGCCGGCCATGCCCTGGTCACGGCTTCGCCGGGATGGATCGCGCTGGCGCTCGTGCTGATGTCGCTGGCGATGCTGATGCGCTCGGTCTCCTGGCATCAGACGCTGCGCGCCGCGCTGCCCGATACGCCGATGCCATGGCCGCCTGTCGTGCGCGCGCTGATGATCGGCGTGATGGCCTCGGCGCTCGTGCCGGGCCGGATCGGCGAGCCCTCGCGGGTGCTCGTGCTCTCGCGCAGGCTCGCCGGTCGCACGAGCAGGCTGCTGCCGGTGGTCGCCGGGACGGTCTTCTCGCAAACGCTCATCAACCTGCTCGCGCTGGCGATCCTGCTCGTCGTGAGCTTTACGAGCGTGCCGCTGCCTAGCGGAAACGTGGCCGCGATCGCGACCGCTCTCGCCCTGCCGCTGGTGGCATGCGGGCTGGTGCTCGCAGGACCGCGACTGCTCGCGCTGGGACGACGCTCCCGCTGGCCGCGCGTGGCGCGCGTGGCGAACGCGTTCAGCCGGCTGCTGCAGCTCGCCCGGCAAGGCCTGGTCGTGTTCGCGCGACCCCGCTACGGGTCAACCGCGATCGCCTTCCAACTGCTTGCCTGGGCATTGCAGTGGCTGGCCTGTTACATGGTGATCCTCGCGCTCGGGCTCGAGTCGCAGGCTGGAGTTGTCGCGGCCGCGGCGATCCTGCTGGCGGTCAACCTCAGCGCGATCCTGCCGGCGACGCCATCGAACGTCGGCGTCTTCCAAGCGGCCTGCCTGGTGGTGCTGGCGGCATACGGCGTGGGCGCCGGGCAGGGCCTTGCCTACGGCATCATCTTGCAGGCGGTCGAGGTGGTGACCGCACTGGCACTGGGTGTTCCGGCGCTGCTGAAGGAGGGGCTCTCCTGGCAGGACATCCGCCGCAGCGGCGCGCGCGCGGAGGCTGTGGCGGAGGCGGAGGCGGATTCTTAACCGGCGATTGCGCGCAGCGACTGCCGCAGCGAGCTCGTCGTCTTCAGCACCGCGGTCGGCTCATAGCCGCAATGAGCCATGCAGTTTTCGCAGCGAGGATCCTTGCCGCGGCCGTACTTGCTCCAGTCGGTCGTCTCGATCAGCTCTTTGTAGGTCTCGGTGTAGCCGTCGGCCATCAGATAGCACGGGCGCTGCCAACCGAACAGCGAGTAGCTCGGAATCCCCCACGCGGTGCAGTCGAATTCGGCCTTGCCCTCGAGGAAGTCGAGGAACAGCGGGCTGTGGTTCAACCGCCACTTCTTGCGACGCCCGTCGGCGAACGCCTCGCTGAACAGCGTGCGTGTCTGCTGCACGCCGAGGAAGTGCTCCTGGTCGGGCGCTTTCTCATAGGCGTAGGCAGGCGAGATCATCATCTCGTCGACTTCCAGGTCGTCGTTGAGGAAGTCGAGCACTTCGCGCACCGTCTTGGGCGAGTCGTGCGTGAAGAAGGTCGTGTTGGTCGTCACGCGAAAGCCCGCGGCCTTGGCGGCCTTGATCGCCGAGACGGCCTTCTCGAACACGCCCTCACGCTCGACCGAAGCGTCGTGGCGCTCCTGCAGCCCGTCCATGTGGACCGCCCACGAGAAGTAGGGGCTCGGCTTGAAGTTCTCGAGCTTCTTCTCGAGCAGCAGCGCGTTGGTGCACAGGTACACGAACTTCTTGCGCTTGATCAGCTCAGCCGCGATCACGTGAATCTCCGGGTGGATCAGCGGCTCGCCACCGGCGATCGAGACCATCGGCGCACCGCTCTCCTCGATCGCGCCGATCGCTTGCTCGACGGGCATGCGCCGGCGCAGCTCGTGCTCAGGGTGCTGGATCTTGCCGCAGCCGGAGCACGCGAGGTTGCATTGGAACAGTGGCTCGAGCTCCACGATCAGCGGGAACTTGTCGCGTTTGGCGAGACGCTGACGCATCAGGTACCAGCCCATGCGCGTGCTCTGTCTGACACGAACGGCCATTTCGCTACCTTAGACCTCTGGAGCCCACTCGTGAAGGGCGCCCGCCACCCGGCGCAGCGCGAGCGCCGCACGCAGCGCTCCGCCGGTGGCGCGCACGCGCAGCAGCTCGTGCTGGGGACTGTCGAGCACGACCCGAACCACCCCGAAGGGCCGCCCTCCCGCGCCGGGCGCAAGCCATACCGACTCCATGTCCACGCCGATCGCGCCGGCCGCGTGCAGTTCGGCGCGGCGCTCACCGAGCGCCAGGCGCGAGACGCAGACGACGTCGCCCGTGCGTACCTTCAAGCCGCGACCCGTCAGCTGCTGAACGAGCTGGCCGTTCAGGTCGCAGCTGACACGCTCCGCGGCGTGTCCTTCGTCGAGCGCCGCAAACACGCTCTCGGCGACGATCACTTCGCCGGGCACCGAGCTGGTGTCGAGGCCGCCGCAGAAGCCGAGCACCAGCATCGCGCTCGCGCTGGCATCCGCGAGCTCGCCTGCGGCGGCCATCGAGCGCCGCGGCCCCATGCCCGTCTTGCGCACCACCGCGCGCCGGCTGGCCGAGGAGATCAGCGCCGCCTCGATCCGCAGTGGCGCCGCGACCAGCAGCCGACTCATCCGAGGACCTCGCGCGTCGAGGCGCTCCTGGCGCCTGCACGCTCGCTGCGCAATGCCACCTCCGCGGCAGCGTGGCCGCTGAGAACAGCGCCCTCGAGTGTCGCCGGCCAGCCGGTCGAGGTCCAAGCGCCCGCCAGCACGAGACCCGGCACGTCTGTCGCGGGACCGGGCCGCAGGCGGGCGACGCCAGGCGCGGCGCGGAATGTCGCGGCGTGCTCGCGAGTGGACATGAAGTGCAGCACGTGCGCATCGCACGCGCGCGGGAACAGCTCCGCCAGCGCGGGCAGGTAGCGCTCACGCAGCCCCTCCCCGCTGACTTCCATCTCGTGCTCGGCGCCCGACAACGACACGGCTAGATATTGGCAGCCAGCCGGCGCTCCGCCGGCCCTGGTGCGATCGAACACGTACTGCACCGGGGTGCCCACACCGGCAGCGAAGGGATAGTCGCAAACGTGGCGGTCATAGACGACGTGCAGGTTTACGATCGGAGAGCTTCCGAGCCCGCGCAGCGCACGCGCGGGCTCGCCCAGCAGCGGCTCGAGCAGCGTCGCGGCGCGCGAGTGCGGCACGGCGATCACGGCGGCATCGCCGCGCAGAGCCTCCCGACCGTGGACCTCTACCCCAGCCGCGCTGCACTCGAGACGCTCCGCGCGCCAGCCGAGCCTCACGTCCACGCCGGCGTCACGCAACACGCGCTCAGCCGGGTCGCCGATCGTCTGTGCAAGCGTCGCCTGGTGAAAGCCGATGTCCCCCGCGTCAGCGCCTGACAGCAGCCCAGTTCGAAACACGAATGCGGCAAGCGCCAGGGAGGCATCGGCGGCCGGCAGGTTCAGCGTGGGCAGTGCAACCAAGTCCCAGAGCGCGGCGAGCGCACGGGGGCCCTGCCCGCGGCGCGCGAGCCACTCCCCGAACGTCTGAGTTTCGAGCGCCTCGTCCGCGGGGTCGAGACGCATCAGACCGATCGCTGCACGCGCGGCGCCGAGGCGTTCGGCAAGCGTCAGGTGCGGATAGCGGGCAAGCGCGCCCGCCAGGTGCGCGGGCGCCGGCAGCGAGCCGCGCCGTAGCGTCACCGGTGCGTGGCCGGGTTTCAGCACGGGGATCTCCAGCCGCGGCTGCACCGCGGTCAGGTGCTCGCTGCCGAGACGTGCGAGCAGCGCGCGGTAAGCCGTGCAGCAGCGCAAGAACACGTGCTGGCCGTTATCCAGCTGCAGGGCCTCGCGCTCGAACGAGTAGGCGGCGCCCCCCAGCCTGCGTCTGACCTCCACGAGTGTCACGTTCGCGCCGGCGACAGCGCAGTCGAGCGCCGCCGTGATGCCAGCGAGACCGCCACCGACTACAAGCACGCGCCTCGGGCCAGGAGACCCGTCGGCGCTCAAGCGCCGACCCCGATCATGCCACGCGCGACGACCCACAGCTTCTCGCGCGCCGGCAGCGACATGCGCCTGTGCGCCACCTCCTCGGGATGCTCCGCGATGCGCTCGAGCAGTCGCCGGTAGATGCCGGCCATCGCCAGCACGCATGCGGCGCTGCGCCGGTCCAGCATGCCCGTGAGCGCGATCCCACGGTCAAACCACTCGCGCACGCGCTCGCACTCGAAGCGCACGAGCGCGGACAGCCGCTCGAGCTGATCGGCGTCGCCCGCGAGCGGGCTGTCGTCGGAGCCGGTCCTGAGGCTCACGCCGAAGCGCCGCAGATCCTCGCCCGGGAGATACACGCGGCCGATCTGCGCGTCCTCGCGGACGTCGCGCAGGATGTTCGTCAGCTGCAGCGCCACGCCCAGCTCATCGGCGAGTCGCTGCGCAAGCTCGGGGTCAAAGTCGGCTCCCCCGCGCATACCGAAGATCGCAAGGCACACGCGTCCGATCGCGCCCGCGACGCGACGGCAGTAAACGACCAGCTCGTCGAAGCTCTCGTAGCTCGTGCCCGCCAAGTCCATGCGCACACCGTCGATCAGCTCGCCGAGCACGTCCGGCTCGAACGGAAAGTGCCTCTGCGCGTCAGCGAGCGCCAACATCACCCGGCCATCGCCGGGCGCGTCACCTACGGCGAGTGAGGCATTGGCCGCGGCGCGTGGGACGTCGGTCGCGGCTCGTGCGGCGTCGGTCGTGGCGCGTGGGACGATCGCAGCGGTTGCGGCAAGCGCGCGCGCCTGGGCGTCGAGCAGGCGCAGCTTCTCCGCCAGCGCGAGCGTGCCGTCGCCGATGTCATCGACGCGGCGCGCGAACGCGTACACGGCGCAGATCGCGCGGCGGCGCTCGGCCGGGAGCAGGCGGATCCCGTAGAAGAAGTTGGCGGCCTGCGCGCGCGTGACCGCTTCGCAGTGGTGATAGGCACCGGCCAGCTCCGCCTCGGCGCTCACGGCGAGGCACTCCGTGCAGGAGCGTTCCGGGCGCCACGCAGCGTCAGCGCGAGCGCGAGCGCTCGCCGTGCGCGCCCCGCGCGCGACGGGCCGGCAAGCACGTCGTAGCGGGCGCGCTCGATCGCATCGAGCGCGGCGCGCCCACCGGCGGCGAACGCGGCCACCGCGAGACGCGGCCGGCCCCGCAGTTGCGCGATCAGCGGAGCGCCCTCCACGAGCAGGCCGCGCGCGCGGTCGACCTCGAAGGCGAGCACTTCGCGCAGCGGCGCGCTCGCGTGGGCGCCCGTCAGGTCCGTCTGCTCGCAGCCGAAGCGCTCGAGATCCTCAGCTGGGAGGTAGATGCGTCCTCGAGCCAGATCCTCGGCGACGTCCTGGCAGTGCTCTGTCAGCTGCAAAGCGGTGCAGATCGAGTCCGACAGGGCGATCCGCTCGGGGGTCGCGAGGCCGAAGATGCCGAGCACGATCTCGCCCACGGGGTCTGCCGAGAGCCCGCAGTAGCCGCGCAACTGCATCCACGTGGCGTAGCGGCCGACGCGCTGGTCGACGCGGTTGGCCTCGATCAGCCGCGCGAACGGCTCGCGCGCCAGCGAGCACTCGCGCAGCGTCTCACCCAGGCGCACGAGCAACGGATGCCGGGCCTCGCCGCGAACCGCCAGGTCCAGTTCCTGCTCGACCCAGTCAAGCGCCGCGAGCCGCTCGGCAGCGGCGGCCTGCGCGACCGGCGCGCCGTCGAGCGATGCGGCGGCGCGCTTGCTCACGGCGGCGTCACCGAGCTCGTCGACCAGTCGCGCGAAGCCGTATACCGCCAGCAGGTGGCGCCGCTCGCGCGCAGGCAGCAGACGGCTGGCGACCGGGAAGTTCTCCGTGCCTGCTCGCGCCATCACCGCCTCCGCGGCGGGGGCGGTGATCGGCGCGTCGGCTATAAGCATCACCCCTGTCGCTCGGCGTGCTCGCCACTCGCGACGCCGGCGCCGGCGCCGGCGTCGGCGTCGGCGGCGCCGTAGCTGGACGCGCCGTTACTGACGGCACCGTTGCTGACGACACCGTCGCTGGAGGCGCCGTTGCTGATCGCGCCGTTGTTACCGATTGCAGCGTTGCCGGCGGCTACATCAGCGCCCTCGTCGATCGCCAGGCAGCGGCCGAGCGCCATGAGCGGGAATGTGAGCCGGTAGAGGTGGTAGTTGATGTAGTAGTCGGACGGGAAGCCGGTGCCGGTGTACTGCGGCTCGTCCCAGTTGCCATCCTCGCGTTGGGTCGAGACCAGCCAGGCGATCCCGCCCGCCATCGCCGCCGAGCGCTCCCCGGCGGCGTGCAGCGCGAGCAGCGCCCACGCGGTCTGCGAGGCGGTGCTCGGGCCGCGTGCGATCCACTTGGGGTCGTCGTAGGAGCGCGGATCCTCGCCCCATCCGCCATCTTCGTTCTGGTGGCCCTCGAGCCAGGCGACGGCGCGCCGGATACATGCGTGCGAGGGCGAAACGCCGGCGGCGAGGAGACCGGGCAGCGCCGCGCCGGTGCCGTAGATGTGGTTGATGCCCCAGCGCCCGAACCACGAGCCGTCGGCCTCCTGGTGCTCGACCAGCCACTGGATCGCGCGTCGCGCGCAGGGCGTCTCGCCGAGGCCGAGTGCGCCGAGCATCTCGAGCGTGTGGGCGGTCACGTCGGCGCTCGGCTCGTCGATCACCTCGCCGAAGTCCAGGAACGGGAGCTCACGCACGAGCGCGAGCGTGTTGTCAGTGTCGAACGCCGCCCAGCCGCCGTCGGAGCTCTGCATCCCTTCGACCCAGCGCAGCGCGCGTCCGATCGCGCCGTCGATCGACGCGCGCAGCGGTTGACGGCCGGCGAGCCGCGCGAGCGCGAGCACCACCTCGACCGTGTCGTCCACGTCCGGGTAGTTGACGTTGGCAAACTCGAACGCCCAGCCGCCGGGCTCGAGCCCGGGGGTCGTGACCGACCAGTCGCCGCGCTCGGTCACCTCCTCCGCCAGCAGCCAGCGCGCCCCGGCGAGCATCGCCGGGTGGTCTGCGGCGAGTCCTGCGTCATCGAGCGCGACCATCGCAAGGGCCGTGTCCCATACCGGCGACTGGCACGCTTCCAGGCGGCGGCTCGCGCCTGCCGGCGCACCGAGCGGGCGGGATCGCTGATCCTCGCCGTGGTCCTCGACCATGAAGCGCTCCAGTCCTTCGAGACCGCGTTTGATCACGGGATGCTCGAGCGGATAGCCCGCGAGGTGCAGCGCGATCAGTGAGTAGACCCACGGCGGCTGGATGCCGCCCCAGGAGCCGTCGGCCTCTTGGCGGCGCACGATCCAGCTCTCCGCCTTGGCGAGCGCCAGCCGGCGCAGCGGCGCCAGCGGCCTGCGCTCATAGGCGCGCAGCACACCGTCAAGGCGCGACAGCCAAACGACGCGACGCGAGATCGCACGCCCGTTGCGCCGCGGCGAGGTCTCGCTCGGCGGCGAGCCGCCCCCGCGCAGCTCCTCCAGGTCGAACGGCAACGGACGGACCGGGCGGTGTGCTTTGACGATCGACAGCGCGACAATCGTCTGACGCGCCCAGCAGGCGAAGTCGTAGACGTTCAGCGGCACCGACGGCGGCAGCAGGATGACCTCGGGCGGAAGCGCCGGCACCTGCTCCCACGACCACAGGCCGAACAGGGCGAGCCACACGTGCGTGAACACGCGCGCCTGCTCCAGGCCTCCATCGCGGCGGATGAACTTCGCGGCGGCGAGCATGTGCGCGGCCTCGGGCGGATCACCCGCGAGCCGCAGCGCCCAGTATGCCTCGATCGTCGTTGAGAGCTCGCCGGGGCCGCCGTGGAAGTTCGTCCAGGTGCCATCGGCACGCTGCTGGGAGCGGATCCATGCCGCCGAGCGCTCGGTCTCATCGGCGCGGCGGATGCCGAGGAACTCGCGCAGAAGCATGTCCTCGGCGTCCATCGTGACGTTCGTCTGCAGCTCACCGCGCCACCAGCCAGCGTCGTTCTGCAACGAGAGCAGATGCTCGCGGGCGTTCTCCAATGCCACCTTCGCCTCACTTTGAGCCCCCAAGGTCAACTGCGGCATCTCGACAACCTAAATCTTTTTGATCCAAAACGACAGTTGCGCACACAAGCTCCCATTTGCACACATCAAGATGACACGCGCGAGCCTGCGGGCACGAGGACGTTTGGACTCGCGAGCGTGATCACATGCCGGCGTAGCGACGCCTCGGAAACGAGCCGCGGTACCGGCGAGACGAAGCGGAACACGATCAGGCCGTTGACGTCCTCATGGGCCAGCAGGCGAAATCCCGGCGCGGGAGGATCCTCAGCAGATGCGCGTAGTGGCGCATAGCCGGTCTCGTCGATCTCGCTAACCCGCACTGAGCTACCCTCGCGCAGGTCGTGCAACCCCGGCAGGTAGTACTCGAGCGGCGCCGATCCGAGCTCAACGGTCGTGATCACTTGATCGGGCGACGCCTCGCGCAGTACCTTTGCGAGATCCCGCCAGTCCCCGCGCTGCAAGCGCGGGCTGAGATCGACGTCGATCGAGATCGCCAGGAACCCGACTGCGCTCGTCGCCGCCAGCGCGATCCCGAGACCTGCGCCGGACACTCCGCGCGGCCCCTGCCAGACGACCAGCATCGCGATCACGCCCGTTACGGGGATCATCGCCGCGACAAGGTTACGTGGCGCCAGATAGTCGGCGCCGAAGGCCACGAGCACGATCGGGATCAGGACACCGCAGGCAGCGATCGACAGGGCGACCAGCAGCGCGCGTCGATCGCGCTTCGGGCGCTCGCGCGAGGGCGCGGTCATGCGCCACAGTCCGAGCGCGATACCGGCGAGGATCGGCAGCGCGACCAGCAGCTCGACGCCATGGCCGAGCGGCGCGCCAGAGTAGCCGGTGAGGAAGTACTGGGGAATCGCCTCGAGCCTTTCCGACAGCGGCCAGCGCCCGATCCACTGCGTTCCGTGTCCGCCCTGCGCGGAGATCAACGGCAGTAGCGCAGCCCCGATGAGTACGAGCGCGGCGATCGCGGGCAGCGCCGCGCGACGTGTGCGGTGCTCGTAGAGGAGCCACAGCACCATCGGGATCAGCATGAACACGGCGAAGTAGTGACTCAGCAGCGCCAGCGCACCGGTCACCAAGAACGCCGCGATTCGTCGAGGCGTCGGCTGCCGTTGCACGCGCAGGAAGCACAACATCGCAAGCGTGCTCATCAGCACGAACAGCGCGTACGCGCGTGCCTCCTGGGAGTACCACACGAACAGCGGGTTGACGGCGACGAGCGCGGCACACGCCACCGCCGTACGGCGGCCGGCCAGCTCTTCTCCGATCGCCCAGGCAGCCGGGACGGTCGCGATCCCGGCGAGCGCCGATGGCAGGCGCAGCGCGACCACGCCGGTGCCTAGCACGCGCGAGTCGGCCCATGCGAGCACGTACCACAGGGGCGGCGTGTTCTCGGTGTGCACGACCGAGCGCAATGTCGCCCACAGGCTGGGGTGCAGGACATGGACTGGCGTGAACGCCTCGTCGTACCAGAAGCTCTGAAGATCGAGCGTCGAGAGCCGCAGCGCGGCGGCCAGCAGCGTCAGTGCCGCCAGCGGCCACCAGCGCAGCAGCCTCGAGCCGGCTCCCGGCGAGCGCGCGGGCGCAGCCGAAGAGACTCCCGCCCGGGGCTCCCGTCCGGCGGTGGCGCTCATCGCAGGCAGCGTCCCTGGCCGGCCGCCCCGAAGCAGCCGTAGCGGTTTTGCGGCAGGTCTTCGACATAGGCCGGCAGGTACCAGCCGCCGTGCACGGCGCGCCTCCCATCCACGACCGCTCCCCAGATCCCCAGGCAGAGCTGGGGCCTCGCGTCCGGCGGACCGGGGCTCGTGTTGCCGCAGAGCACCTCGCGCTTGGTGTCGACCCCAAGCGTTTCCTGATCGATCGAGATGTTGTGGTAGTCGTGGGCGGTGTAGTGACGCCAGGTCTTCAGGTCGGCGACCAGGCGATGGTTGATCCCAGCCTCGCGCGCGAGGTCGTTGATCGTCGCGACTGCCAGAACCACGCCGACGAGCACGAGCAGCGTCGTCTCGATCAGCCGCAACTGCCCCGTGCCGCGCAGCTCCACCGCGCCCGGGCGCAGCCACGATGGGAGGCGCTCCCAGCGCTGCTCGCCGGCAGGCGTCGGTGGCTCGCTCACCGGAGCGCCGGTCATTGGACGGGCACCAGCAGCGGCGAGATCTGATGGACGATGAACAGCGCCTGCACCGCGAGCGTCGCCGCGAGCAGACGCCGGTCGCGGCTGATGACCGCCAGCGGCAGCGGCCAGAGGATGTACCAGGCCAGCAGCCATGTGCTGGTGACCGAGATCGCGAGCAGCGCCCAGCCCGACGCGGCGACCCAGTCATAGCCGCGCCACGTGCGCCACAGCAGGTGCGCGAGGATCAGCACGAGCCCCGCCTTCAGCAGATCATGGTCGACCGGGAACACGCCCGGCTTGCCGAACAGGTGCGCGATCTCGGTGGCGAAGCTGTCGGTCGAGACGAATGCGGCGTCGCGGTTGAGCGCCGCGACCACGTCGATCCCGTGGATCCCGAACACCGCGTAGCCGATCAGCGCGCCGAGCACGAGCGTCGTAACGGTCCCGAGGATCGGCGCCAGGCGCCTACGCGAGACGATCATGAACGGCAGCAGCACGGCCACCGTCGCCTTCGTCAACGCCCCGGCCACGACCCATGCGGCGGCGCCCGCTTCGCGGCGGCCGGTGGGAGTGCCAACGATCGTGAGGCTGACGGCGGCCATCATCGCGAGCATCATGATCAGGTCGTTGTGCGCGCCGCCAAGCCCGTAGATCACGAACAGCGGGTTGGCCCCGACGATCAGGATCGCCGCGACGGGATCGAAGCCGCGGGCGCGCGCGCAGCGCCATGTCAAGGCGAGCGTGCCGGCGCCCGCGAGCAGCGCCTCGAGCTTCATGCCCCACAGTGCGCCGACGACACCAAGCGGCGCAAGCGGGTATGACAGCAGCGTGTACAGCGGGCCGTAGGCGGTGGCGACGAGCTCCCAGTCATGGCCGACGTACTTGAACACGGGGTCACCGGCGATCGCCACCGGGCCGTGGGTGTATGGGTTCAGGCCGTGCTCGACGCCCATGCGCGCATATGCGATATAGCTGAAGACGTCGGTGGAAAGCAGGATCGGCCCGGCGAACACGATCAGCTGTAGCGCCGCGATCAACACGATCGCCCAGCGTTTGGAAATCGCGCCCGCATGGGTCCGACCGTCAGCTGCCTGCGTGCCCGAGGCTGCGCGCGCGAGCGCGATCAGGCCTCCGTAGGCGCAGGTCGAGACGAGCAGCGCGATCAGGAACACCCGGTAGCCCAGGCGCTCACCGGCGCCTTCGAGCCATGCGGAGATATCCGGCGACTTCGGGATCAGCGGCGAAGCGCCGGCCGCGCCGTCGAGCACGATCTCGGCGGCGGCGAGTACGAGCAGCAGCGCCAGCAGCGTGGCGAGAGCGGGCGCCCACCGCTCAGAGCGGACATGGGCAGCGCCACGCTCGCTCGAGACGGCAACGCTCACGAAACGGCGAGGCTCACAAAGCCGTCCACACGGTCTTGGTCTCCAGATAGGCGTCGAGACCGTCGTGGCCGTGCTCGCGGCCGATGCCGGAGGCCTTGAAGCCGCCGAACGGCGCCGACGGGTCGACCACGCCCCAGGTGTTGATGTAGACCATGCCCGCGTGCAGCATCGCCGCCAGACGATGAGCGCTGGAGACGTCGCGCGTCCAGACGCCCGCTGCCAGGCCGTACTCGCCGGCGTTCGCCCGTTGGGCGACCTCCTCGAGCGAGTCATACGGCGAGGCGACGAGCACCGGGCCGAAGATCTCCTCGCGCGAGATCCGCAGCTCGTCGGAGGTCGTGGCGAACAGCGTCGGCGCGACGAAGTAGCCACCGCTGTCGGTCAGCGCGGCCTCACCGCCGGCCAGCAACTCCGCGCCCTCGTCGCGACCAGCTTCGATGTAGCCGAGCACCCGCTCGTGCTGCTCGGCGGAGACGAGCGGACCGAGCTGCGTGCCCGATTCGAGGCCCGGGCCAAGCCGCGCGGATGTGGCCGCATCGGCGAGCCCGCTCATGACCTCGTCGAAGCGCTCGGCCGGGACGAACAGCCGCGAGCCAGCGTTGCAAGCCTGCCCCGAGTTGAAGTAGATCGCCTGGAAGGAGCCCTTGACGGCGGCGTCGATGTCGGCGTCGGGCAGGATGATGTTCGGCGACTTGCCGCCGAGCTCGAGCGTCACGCGCTTGAGCGCTTTGCCCGCCTTCGCGCCGATCTCGCGCCCCACCGCGGTCGAGCCGGTGAAGGCGATCTTGTTGACGTCGGGATGATCGACGAGCGCGGCGCCGGTGCTGCCGTCGCCGGTGAGCACGTTCAGCACCCCAGGCGGAAAGCCGACCTCGAGCGCCAGCTCGCCGACACGCAGCGCGCTCAGCGGCGTCTGCTCCGCCGGCTTGAGCACGATCGTGCATCCCGCGGCCAGCGCCGGGCCGAGCTTCCATGCGGCCATCAGCAGCGGGAAGTTCCAGGGGATGATCTGCGCGCACACTCCGACCGGCTCGCGCCGCGTGTAGCAGTGCATGTTGGGCGCGGTGACGGGCAGCACGCCGCCCTCGATCTTGGTCGGCCAGCCGGCGAAGTAGCGCAGGTGCCCGACGGCGCCGTTCACGTCGACGTACTGCGCGAGGCCGACGGGCTTGCCGTTGTCGAGCGACTCGATCTGGGCGATCTCCTCGGCGTGCGCTTCGATCGCGTCGGCCAGTGCGTGCATCAGGCGCTCGCGCCCGGAGGCCGGCATCGAGCCCCACGGCCCCTCGGCGAACGCCGCGCGCGCGGCGTTGACCGCTCGATCGACGTCCTGCGCTCCCCCGAGGGCGACCTCCGCGATCTGCCTGGCGGTGGCGGGGTCCACCGTGGCGAAGGTGCGCCCGTCGGCGGCATCGAGGCGCTCGGAGCCGATCAGCAGGCGATGCGACTGGGAGATGAACTCGCGCGCGGGAGCGCCTAGAGCATCCGGAAGGGAGTCTGCGGAGATTGTCGTCATGGAGGCAGCCTACCTCGCGCAGCGCTGGTGCTGCGCGCATGGCCGAGCCCTCGGTAGGACGGTCGTTCGGTCGTCGATCAGACCGCAGCCGCGAGCGTCGGCGCCGGGCGCCCGACGGCGAAGCCCTGCGCGTAGTCGACGCCATAGCTGCGCAGCATCCCGATCGTCGTCTCATCGCCGACGAACTCGGCGATCGTCTGCGCGCCCATCGCGCGAACCACTCCGGCGATGGCTCTCACGACGAGCTGGTCGGTGCGCGACACCGGCAGGCGACGGATGAAGTCGCCGTCGATCTTCAGATAGCTGAACGGCAGGTGCTTGAGGTACTGGAAGGAGCCGAAGCCGGCGCCGAAGTCATCGAGCGCGAGATCGCAGCCGAGCTCGAGCACGCCCGCGCAGAAGGTCCGGGCGCTGTCCATGTCGGAGATCGCCGCGGTCTCGGTGATCTCGATCACGAGCTGCGAGGGCTCGACCCCGTGCCAGCGAAGGCGGCGCTCGATGTAGGCGAGCATCGTTGCGTCTGTGACCGACAGGGCGGAGACGTTGACCGCGATTCGCGGGCTTTCGTCGCCGCTCGCGGCAAGCCGTGCGGCGACCTCGTCGATCACCATCCGGTCGATGTCCCTGACGATGCCGTAGCGCTCGGCGGCGGGCAGGAAGCGCCCCGGCGCGACGAGGCGCCCGTCCGGCTCATCGGCCAGTCGCAGCAGCGCCTCGTGGTGGGAGACGCGCCGATCGCTCAATGCGACGATCGGCTGGAAGTGCAGGACGAACCGGCCGTCGTCCAGTGCGCGGCGCAGGCGCTCGAGCCACGGGCGCCGGTGCAGCCCCGCGGGCGAGCAGAAGCCTTCGCTGAGCGCGCGTGCGTCGACGAGGCTGCGACCGGCGCCGCCGGTCGCAGCGGGCCTTCCGAGGAACACCCTGGGCGTGGCGTCTGATGCCGTCGAGCTCAACATCTCCGCCAGTGTGTTCGACGGCGCCGCGGGCTCACCTGCGGGCGACGACCGACGGTCAGTTGCGCGCACGGGCGACATATGGGCGCCGCGCGCGATCTGAGACCACGAGCAGCAGCGCCACCAGCACGAAGTTCATCACCACCGAGGATCCTCCGTAGGCGACGAACGGCAGCGTCACCCCGGTCAGCGGGATCACGCGAGTGACGCCGCCGACGATCACGAACACCTGCATCGCGACGACGAACGACAGGCCGGTAGCGAGCAGCTTGGAGAACGAGTCGCGGGCGAGCACCGCGGTCTTCAGCCCGCGCGCGATGAACAGCAGGTACACGCCGAGCAGCGCGGCCGCGCCGACCAGCCCGAGCTCGTTGACGATGACCGCGTAGATCATGTCGCTTTCGGGCACCGGCAGGATCGGTGCTCCATGCGGGCTCACGCGCAGCAGCGAACGGTCGAAGCCGGTGCCGAGCAGACCGCCGTCGGCCTGCGCGAACAGCGACTGCGCCAGCTGATAGCTGCCACCCACTTCGCGGTGGTAGAGAGTCGGGTTGAAGGGCTGTTCCCAGGCGAGCACGCGCGCCTGTACGTGGCTGACGTGGCCGGCGAGGTACCAGGCGCCGAGGGCGAACAGCACGATCCCGATCAGCGGGAACGACAGGCGCCCGGTGGCGACGTACAGCAGCGCGAGGAAGGCGCCGTAGAACATCAGCGAGGTGCCGAGCTCGTCGGTGAGCAGCAGCGTCGCCATCGCCGCGCCCCAGACAATCAGCATCGGGCCGAACTGCTTCATCGGCGGGATCGTCAGCCCGAGCACGCGCCGTCCGGCGGTGACCAGGATCTGACGGTTGTCGCGCAGGTAGCTGGCGAGGAAGATCACGATCGCGACCTTGCCAGCTCCGCCGGCTGGAAGGAGAGGCTGCCGATGTGGATGTCGAGGTAGGCGCCGTTGACCTGCTCGCCGATCCCGGGCACTCGCGGCAGCACGGTCATGCCGATTCCGACCGCGGCGATCGTGTAGCGGTAGCGCTCGAGCACGCTCACGCCGCGCTTGCGCAGCGCGATGATCGTCGCCGCGAACAGCACCAGCCCCAGCACCATCCACTGCGCCTGCTGGCGCGCGAGCGTCGGTTCGATGCGGTAGACCATCACGATCCCGACGCTGGCGAGCACCGCCACCAACGGGAACAGGTAGGGGTCCGCGTCCGGTAGCGCGAAGCGGATCACCAGGTGTGCCGCCAGGCACAGCGCGAGGAACAGGGCGCCATAGGTGAGCGATGCGCTGGAAGCGTGGTTGAGCGTCAGGTTGGTGGACGCCCCAGGGGAGTTGTTCTGCGTCTGGATGAAGATCGCGGTGAAGCCGGCCGTCACCAGCAGCGCTGAGGGCACAAGGCCCAGGAGCTCTCGGTTGCGCGGGCTGAGCACTGACCCGAGCGTACCCGCGATGGCGGCGCGTGCGCTCCGATCCGAGCGCTAGGGTCGCTCCGATCGGACCGCTACCCTGCATCGGAGCGCGTCGCCCGGGGGGAGGCGAGAGCTCGACCTCAGGCCTGATGAGCTGCCACGTCCCGATACCCCATGAATGAAGAGCGCCCGCCCTCGCTGTGGTGGGGCATGTGGAAGCGCTTCCTGATCGCCGGCGTGCTGATCGTGGCGCTGAGCGGCGCCGCGACGGCGACCGTCGCGCTGAACAAGCTCACCACGCTCGCCGACGAGGTGTTCCCGCATCTCAGCCACATCAGCGCCCCCAAAGGCCTGATCACCCCCGAATACGGCGGTGGGCCGCAGACCTTCCTGATCCTCGGCTCGGATCGGCGCTCAGGCTCCAAGGACCTCGAAGAACGCGACTCCTCGCCACACAGCGACACGATCCTGCTCGTCCGCTTCGATCCCGAACAAGGCCAGACCTCCGTGCTGTCGATCCCGCGCGATCTGATGGTCAACATCAGGACGCCCAACGGCCAGGTCTACGAAAATGAAAAGATCAACGCCGGCTACACGATCGGCAGCAAATTCGGGGGCGCCAACGGCGCCAGCGTGCTCGCCGCCGAAACGATCGTGCGCGAAGTCTTCCCCGAACTCGCGGGCCAGCTCAACGGGATCATCGACGTCAACTTCGCGGGCTTCATCAAAGTCGTCGACACCCTCGGCTGCGCGTACGTGAACGTCGACCACCGCTATTACAACGAGAACGTAGGCTCGACGGAAACCGACTACACGAGCATCAACCTCGAGCCCGGCTACCAGAAGCTCTGCTACGAAAACGCGCTCGACTATGTCCGCTACCGCCACACCGACTCGGACTTCGTGCGCGTCGCCCGCCAGCAGGACTTCCTGCGCGACCTGCGCGAGCAGATCGACCCTTCCAACGAGCTCGGCCAGATCGACACCGTGGCCAAGGCGGTCGGGCACGCGATCAGGACGAACTTCCCCTCGACCCCCGAAGAGCTCGTGCTGCTGTCGAAGCTGATCGCGTTCTCGCAGACCAAGCCCCTACGCCAGGTGAAGTTCCTGGCCGCGAACGTGGACGCCCAGTTCAACGGTGGCGACTACGTGACCTCCACGCCCGAACTGGAGAAACAGACGCTCAACACGTTCCTGCATGGCCACGAACAGCTGCAGCTGCCGAGCTCGTCACGATCCGGGCACAGCTCCAGCCATTCGCACCACTCCAGCCACCATCATTCGAGCGTGCTTCTCAGCGGCCGCGCTGAACCTCTACCCCACCTCCTCGGCCGGCGAGGACGAAGCCGTCAAAGCCTCGCTGGAAGTTCCCTTCCGCGTCCTGTACCCGACGCTGCAGACCGGCCAGGCCGAACAGCAGCAGGTACGCGCGTATCCACTCAAGAACCAGCAGAACATCAAGCACCACGCCTACGTCGTCGTGTTCGCAGCAGAACGCGACGCTCGGCGGCTACTACGACTTCGAGGGCACCGACTGGCTGAACCCGCCGCTGTTCGCGCACGCCCGCACCCAGCTCATCGACGGGCGCACATACGAGTTCGTGGACGACGGCTCGCACATCCACGTCATCGGCTGGCGCTCGGGCAACGTCCTCTACTGGCTCACCAACACGCTGCTCGAGGAACTCTCCAACGCGCAGATGTTGGCGATCGCCAAATCAGCCCAGCCCCTGCGCTAGCGCTCCATGTCGAGTCGATTTCGCTCGCGGCGCTTCGCGCGGGCAGGCGAAATCGACTCGACACTGCGCTTGGGCCTAGAGGTGCGTCGATCAGGCTCAGCGCGAGGCGGCGGCGGCTTGATCTAGAGCCGCGTTTACGAGCGCGTCGGCTTCGGCGTTCTGGGCTCTTGGGACCGTGCGGATCGACCAGCGCTCGAACGCCCTGAACGCGTCCATCGCTTGCAGATAAAGGGGGCGCATCGAGGGGTGCTTGACCTTGTAGAGGCCCTGGATCTGCTTGGCGATCAGCTCGGAGTCGCCGATCACCTCGACTTCGCTGGCGCCAAGCTCGCGGGCGCGCTCGAGGCCTAGCAGCAGCGCGCGGTACTCGGCGACGTTGTTGGTGACCTCGCCCAGCAGCTGGGCGTGCTCGTCGAGAACGTCGCCGGCCGGCGAGCTGACGACGGATGCGGCAGCTGCCGGACCGGGGTTGCCGCGGGCGCCGCCGTCGACGTGAACGATCAGCTTCATCGGGGCGGGATTATGAAGCGTGCCGGGGACGATGCCGTCGAGCGAGACCGGCCGCGCTGCTGACGCTCGAGCGGGAACAGGCTCTAGGAGGCTTGCGCGAGCGGCAGCAGATCGCCCGCGACGCGTGCACGTCGACGGTCGCGCACGATGCGTCGCTGCGCGTCCTCGTTGGAGGACGCTCCCGAAGCCGCGTAGCGTGCCCGCCGGTCGAACTTGCGCCGGTCGACGATCACGGTGACGTTCTCGTCGTCGCTGTAGTGGTCGACGAGCTTCGGATACAGCTCGTCAGCCAGTGGTCTTGGTACCACGCAGTAGATCATCTTGCTCGATCTTACTCCCCGAGCGCAGATACGCAAGCGGTGCACCGAATCATTACAAACACCCGGCAGAAGCTATGCGAGCACCAGCATCCCAGACTCGACGGCCCCCGCGTTTCCGACCCGGTCCTCACGCGCGAGCTCGGCTAGCTCCGTGCCCTGCGATATTACGAGCGCCTCGACCAGCGCCACGCTGAGATCGACCTCGTAGCGGTACCAGCACAGCTCCCAGGCAACGACGATCGAGACGACGCTGTCGAGGTGCTCGGCTGAGCGCACGGTCACCATTGGCGCGCCCAGCGAGCGCGCTACACCGGCCACGCGGCGAGGGAACTCACTCGCGTTGAACACCGTGATCGCTTGCTGCACATACTCGGAGGGCGCCTCCACGGCCTCCGGCGTCTCCCATGGGGCTGCAACGGGCGTCGCGTTGTCAGTCGCAAGAGCAGGCTCATGAGGCATCTCGCCGAGCTCAGCTTCGCGCGGCGAGGCCGCGACCGGCTGCGGGCGGCTCCTCGGCGCGGTGGGAGCATCCGGCGCCGTCGCATCGGCGAACAGGTCGTAGGGCTCAGCCTGCTCGGCGGAAGCTGCCGCCGGTGCCGCGGGGGGCGCCTCGCCCGGCGGCTTACCGACCTGGCGGAAGCGCTCGAACAGGCTGCGTCCACGGCGGGGGCGCATCGGCGGCAGCGTCAGCGACTGGGTGTCTGTCTCGCGCATCCAGCCCTCGTGCGCGGCCCGTGGCGCGCACAGCTCGCACACGATCCGCCGGCGTCCCGCGCCCACGAACACGTCTGACTGCTCGCCCCGCAGCAGCCGCCGCTCGCACACGTCGCACTCGACGTCCGGCTGCGAGGTGACGATCGTGCGAGTTGCCATCGGCCTCCCAGAGTATCGATCCGCGTCCACCCTCGCCACCTGCGGCGCCTCGCGCCGCCTATCCCGCCGTCTACGCGTGGACTGCGGGGCGGTCCTGGCCGGCCTGCTCGACAACCTTCGCGGCGAGGTGCGCGGGGAGCTCGTCGTAGCGCAGGAACTCGAGCGTGTAGTCGCCCTGTCCTTGCGTGATCGAGCGCAGGTCGGGCGCGTAGGTGAGCATCTCGGCCATCGGCGCCTCAGCCTTGATCTCGGTCATCCCGCCAGCCGGCTCCATCCCGAGCGGCCGGCCGCGGCGGCTGTTGAGATCGCCGATCACGTCGCCGACATGCGTCTCTGGCACCGACAAGGTGACGAGCATGATCGGCTCCAGCAGCACCGGGTCGGCGAGCGCGAGCGCCTGCTTCATCGCCTGCGCGCCGGCGAGCTTGAACGCGATCTCGGATGAGTCGACGGAGTGATGGGAGCCGTCGAACAGCCGCACGCGCACGCCCTTGACGGGATAGCCGGCGAGCACGCCGCATTCCATCGCTTCGTGCACGCCCTTCTCGACCGCCGGAATGAACGAGCTGGGGATCACGCCGCCCTTGATGGCGTCCACGAACTCGAAGCCGGTGGGATGCGCGTGGTCGTTCAGCGGCGCGATCTCGATGTGGCAGTCGCCGAACTGACCGCGCCCGCCCGACTGCTTCTTGTGCCGGCCGTGCGCGGCGGCGATGCCGCGGATCGTCTCCCGATAGGGAACGCGCGGCGGCATCAGCGTGACCTCCACGCCGAAGCGCGTGCGCAGGCGATCGACGATCACTTCGACGTGGACCTGCGATAGCCCCGCGACGATCTGCTCGCCGGTCTGCGGGTCGCGGTGCAGGTCGATCGTCGGATCCTCCTCCTGCAGGCGCCGCAACGAGGCGAGCACCTTGTCCTCGTCGCCTCTGCTCTTGGGCTCCACCGCGAAAGCCATCACGGGCGCCGGCAGCTTCAGGCGCGGCAGCTCGATCTCGCCGCGAGCGCCCGAACCGGAGACACTCGCTCCGCCGAACCGGGAGACACTCGCTGCGCTCTCGCCTCCGAACCGGCCAGCCAATCGCCGGCGCGGGTCTCCTTGAGCTTTGCGACAGCACCAACGTCACCGGGGCCGAGCTCCTGCACGTGCTCGACCTGCTTGCCCGGAAAGGCCAACAGCTGACCGATCCGCTCCTTCAAGTGCGCGCGTGTGTTCAGCACTTGGCTGTCGGCGTGCATCACGCCTTGGTAGACGCGCAGCATGTTGATCCTGCCCGCGAACGGGTCGGCTCTGGTCTTGAACACGTACGCGAACAGCTGCCCGTCCTCGCTCGGGACGAGCTCGACCTCGCCCACCGTCAGCGAGCCGTGCTTGACGGGCGAGGGCAGATCCTCGACGATCGCGTCGAGCAGGCGCGAGGTGCCGAGGTTGCGCGTGGCGCAACCGCATACCACGGGGAAGATCTTGCCGTGGTTGGTGCCCTCCTTGAGCGCTGCCACGATCTCCTCGTGAGAGATGTCCTCCCCTTCCAGGTAGCGCTCCATCAGCGAGTCCGAGACTTCGCAGACCTCGTCCATCAGCTTCTCGCGGTACTCAGCGGCAAGCTCAGCCTGTGCGTCTGAGATCGGGATCTCCCTCCAGCCGCCACGCTCGGCCGAATCCTGGCGATAGGCCTTCATGTCGACGAGGTCGATCACACCCTCGAGATCGTGCTCGGCGCCGATCGGGATCTCGGTGGCGACGGCGTGCGGCCCGAACACGCGCTTGAGCTGCTCGAGCGCGCGGAAGAAGTCAGCGCGCTCGCGGTCGAGCATGTTCACGAACAGCATCCGCGCGATATCCAGCTCGGCGGCACATGCCCACAGCCGGCTGGTGGAGACCTCGACGCCCATCACGCCGTTGACGACGAACACCGCCGACTCGCACACGCGCAGCGCGCCCAGCGCATCCGCCACGAAGCTCGGCTCGCCGGGCGTGTCGAGCAGGTTGATCTTGCGCTGCTGCCACTCGAACGAGCTGAGCGTCGTCGAGATCGACATCTGCCGCGCCTGCTCGTCAGGGTCGGAGTCCGAGACCGTGCTCGCGTCAGGGACAGAGCCGAGGCGACCGATCACTCCGGCCTCCAGCAGCAGCGCCTCATGCAGCGAGGTCTTCCCCGACCCTCGATGTCCGACGAGGGCCACGTTGCGAATCCGATCCGCTGGGGCGTGCACGAGTATCTCCTTCCGCTGGTGCGATCACCATACCGCCGTGTCTCGACGAGCGCCAGTGCGCTCAGCGCATAGGCTGCGGCGATGGCCGTGTGGCAGCGCGACCCCGCTATCAGCAGCCGCCCGCCTACCTGTGCGAGCTGCTGGATCTCGTGCTTGGCGACCTGCAGGGCGCAGCGCCGATCGTGGTGCAGGTCGGGTGGGACCCGGCATGGGTGCTGCCGCGAGCCGCGATCGTGGCCCGCGAGGAACCGCCCACCCCGCTGCTGATCTTCAGCGAGCCGGACCACATCCGAGCTTGAATGCTGTTCGGGTGGGCACATGTGCCCACCCGTGGGGTCGCACATGTGCGACCCCGAGAGGAGCCGCATGCGGCAACTCTACGGACGGCGCATGCGCCGTCCGGGCAACGGCGCATGCACCGTTGCCTTTAGCCCAGCAGCCGCTTAGTCGTCGAAAGACTCCTCCTGCATCCGCGAGCGCAGGCGCAGCACCGCCTTGGTGTGCATCTGCGAGACGCGCGACTCGGTCACGCCGAGCACCTCGCCGATCTCGCGCAGGGTCAGGTTCTCGTAGTAGTAGAGCGCGATCACGAGCTTCTCGCGCTCGGGCAGCTTGGCGATCGACTCGGCGATCCGGTCCTTGAGATCGCCCACGTCCAGCGCGCGCGCCGGGTCGGGCGCACCTGGATCCTCGATCGTGTCCATCAGCGAGACTTGATCGCCGCTGGAGTCCGACACGCTCCACAGCTCGTCGAGCGCGACGATCGAGGAGTGCGAGATCGCGAGCAGCGATTCGTTCAGTTCATCGACACTGATGCCAAGCTCCGCCGCGAGCTCCTGGTCGGTGGGCGCACGCTGCAGCGTGTGCTCGAGCTTCGCGTTGGCGCGCTCGACCTCACGCGCCCGCGCGCGCACGCTGCGGGGAACCCAGTCGAGCGAGCGCAGCTCATCGATGATCGCACCCTTGATGCGCATGATCGCGTAGGTCTCGAACTTGATGTCCCGCGACAGGTCGAAGCGCTCTATGGCCGAGATCAGGCCGACCAATCCGTAGGAGATCAGATCGGCCTCCTCGACGTGCGGGGGCAGCCCTGCGGCGGTGCGCCCGGCGACGTACTTCACCAGCGGCGAATAGGCGACCACCAGCCGCTCGCGAACGCGAGCATCTCCTTCGGACTTATAGCGCCGCCACAGTTCGCGCAGCTCGATCGGTTTGACGTTCGTCTCCAGGGTTCCATCCCCCCTAGGGGCGGGTGGGCATCTCAATCACGCCCGAGGGTGACTGCGCGCATAGGCGCTTCTAAGCCTGGCGGACTCTACCCGAGTGTAAATCTGAGTGCTGGACACACTCGCGTGCCCGAGCAGCTCTTGGATGCTGCGCAGGTCCGCGCCGCCGTCCAGCAGGTGCGTGGCGAAGCTGTGACGCAGCGCGTGGGGCGAAGCGCCGTGGCCGACGCCAACGCGCTGTGTCCAGGTGCGCAGACGGCGTCGCACGTCGCCTGTGCCCAGCGGCCGCCCGGTCTTGCTCAGGAACAGCGCGTCCGGCTCGCCCGGCGCGCGCGCTGGCGCGGCTGCTCCGGAGTCGGAGATCGTCAATGCGGCCTGCGTCAATGCGGCCTGTTCGGCGAGCTGCCTACGCCCACGTTCGAGGTAGTCCCTGACGGCTGCCATCGCCGGCTCGCCGACGGGCACGAAGCGCGTCTTTCGCCCCTTGCCCTCAACCCTCAGTTGCTCGCCGTCGTAGTCGACATCCGCGCAGCTCAGCGAAACGAGCTCCTCAGCGCGCAAGCCGCATGAGTAGGCCAGCTCGAAGATCGCGCGGTCACGCAGCTCGAGTGGGCCGGAGGCCGGGATCGCGTCGAGCAGGCCGCTGGCCTCACGCGCGCTCAGCACACGCGGCAGGTGCGAGCCGCGTCGCGGCGTCGACACCAGGTCAGCCGGGTTCTGGGAGATGCGCCCGTGCTCACGCTGGCTGGCGAACAGCGCACGCAGCGCCGCCAGCTTGCGCGCGGAGGTGCTCGGCGCGACGCTGGCGCCAGCGGGAGCGCGTTCGGAGAGGTGCGCGACATATCGACGCACCCCCTTCGGGTCCACGTCGCCGGGCGCGAGCCCGCGCCCGATCGCCCAGCGCGCGAACTGGCCGACATCGACGGCATATGCGCGGCGCGTGCGCGCGGCTGCGTCGCGTCGGCGCAGGTCGCCGTCGAGCAGCGCATTGGCCTCAGCCCACGCGCCGCGCAGCCGCTCGTGCTCCCCGATCTGCACCTCATCCTTCACGTTTACGCTCATCTCCCGCACTACTTCGCCGCACGCGATGCTCTGCCTGCCTGGAGTACAGTCAGGTGAGTGAGCGTCGATTCTCGCAGCAACACGGCAACGCGAGTCCCGGCGGGCGAGGCCGCCGCGTACGGGCCGGTCGGACGCTCGCCCTGGCTCGACGTCGACTGGCGCCGTCACCAGCGCTGGCTGGTCATCGACGGACAGCCTGTCAACACGATCGAGCTCGGCCCCGAGAGCCGGCGCACCGGAGACCCTGAGAGCCAGCCGCTGGTCTTCGTCCACGGCCTGTCCGGCTGCTGGGCGAACTGGCTCGAGCAGCTGCCGGTGCTCGCAGCCGAGCGTCGCGTGATCACGCTCGACCTCCCCGGCTTCGGCTACTCGCCGATGCCCGCCGAGCAGCATCCTCCTGGGACGGCGATCACGATCTCCGGCTATGCGCGCCTGCTGGACCGCATGCTGGGCGAGCTCGAGATCGACGCGGCCGCCGTAGTCGGCAACTCGATGGGCGGCTTCATCGCCGCCGAGCTCGCGATCGCATTCCCACAGCGGGTCGAGCGCCTGGTGCTGATCTCCGCGGCGGGCGTCTCGACGACCGGGCATCCCGGCTCGACGCGCGCGGTGCCGGTGATCCGCCGGCTGGAGACGGTGCTCGCCGCTACCGGCGCGTGGGTCGCCTCCAAATCCGAGACCGTCGCCCGCCGCGCGCGCTTGCGCGAGGCGCTGCTCAATGTCGTCATGCGTCATCCGAGCCGCCTGCCAGCCGCGCTCGCTGCCGAGCAGCTGCGCGGCGCCGGCACGCCCGGCTTCCTGCAGGGCCTGCAGGCGGTGCTCGACTACGACATCCGTGAGCGCCTGCCCGAGATCGCGTGCCCGACGTTGATCGTGTGGGGCGACGGCGATCGGCTGATACCGGTGCGCGACGCTGACGTGTTCGAGGAACTGATCCCAGACTCGCGCAAGGTGATCTTCGAGGACACCGGCCACATGGCGATGCTCGAGCGCCCAGCAGCGTTCAACGCGTTGCTCAAAGACTTCCTCGCGGAGTAGTTCCCCCAATACAGGGAGTCGCTGGCCAAGCGTGCCGCGGACGCACCCCTTCGGGGCACAGGCAGTTCGCGTGGCGTGCTTTTGCACGCGAGCGACCGAGGACAAAGGCACGCGCCGCGCCAGCGGCTTCCTAGCGGGCGACGGCGCCTTCGGCGGCGCTGCCGACGAGCTTCGCGTACTTCTGGATCGCGACGTCCACGTGTTCGTCCGCGCGCGGCGGCTGGCGGTAGGCGGCGACGCGTGTCGCGATCTCATCGTCTGAGAGCGCCACGTCGAGGCGCCGCGTGTCGGCATCGATCGTCAGCTGATCGCCATCTCTGAGCGCTCCGATCGGGCCGCCGCGGACGGCCTCGGGCGCCACGTGCGCGGCCATGAAGCCGTGCGTGGCGCCTGAGAAGCGCCCGTCGGTGATCAGCGCCACGTCCTCGCCGAGCCCCTCCCCCACGATCGCCGCGGTGACCGACAGCATCTCGCGCATGCCGGGACCGCCGGCCGGCCCCTCACCGCGGATCACAACCACGTCGCCGGCCTCGATCTCGTGCGCCAGCACGGCCGCCATCGCCGCCTCCTCGCCGTCGAATACGCGCGCGGGTCCGACATGCTTGCGCCGCTCGTGCCCGGAGAGCTTGACGACGCAGCCGTCGGGCGCGACGTTGCCGCGCAGGATCGCGAAGCCGCCCGTCGCTTTGATCGGCTCGGCGAGGGCGCGCACGACGCGCTGGCCGTCCGTTTCGCTCGCTTCGGCCGCGTGCTCTCCAATCGTCCTGCCGGTGACGGTCGGCGCGTCGGAGTTGAGGATGCCCGCCTCCTCGAGCCGAGCGAGCACGAGCGGCACGCCGCCCGCCTCATACAGCTCGGTCGCGACGTACCGGCCGCCCGGCTGCAGGTCGCACAGCAGCGGCGTGCGCTCGGAGATCGCCTCGAACTCGTCGATCTCCAGCGGCACGCCCATTTCGCGCGCGACCGCAAGCAGATGCAGCACGCCGTTGGTCGAGCCGCCGCTGGTGGCGACCGCCGCGATCGCGTTTTCGAGCCCCGGCTTGGTGATGATCTCGCTCGGGCGCTGGCCGCGGCGCAAAACGTCCATCACCAGTTCGCCGACCTCGACGGCGACCGCCAGCTTGCGAGCGTCCTCGGCCGGCACCATCGCCGAGCCGGCGGGCGAGATTCCAAGGGCCTCGAAGGCCATTGCCATCGTGTTGGCGGTGAACTGGCCGCCGCACGCCCCCGCGCCAGGCGAAGCAGCCTCCTCGAGCTCGTGCAGCTCAGCCTCGGTGATCTTGCCCGAGGCGTAAGCCCCGACCGCCTCGAACACCTGCTGGATCGTGACCTCAGCGCCCTTGTAGTGACCGGGCTTGATCGAGCCGCCATAGAGCATTAGGCCGGGGATGTCCAGGCGCGCGAGCGCCATCACGGTGCCGGGAATCGTCTTGTCGCAGCCGGAGATCGTGACGAGCGCGTCGAAGTGGTGCGCGCTCGCGACCAACTCGATCGAGTCGGCGATCAGCTCGCGTGAGACCAGCGAGGCGCGCATGCCGGAGGTCCCCATCGTGATCCCGTCGGAGATCGCGATCGTGTTGAGCTCCATCGGCGTGCCGCCGGCGGCGCGGATGCCCTGCTTGACCTTCGCGGCGAGCACGCGGTTGTTGAAGTTGCAGGGCATCGTCTCGATCCACGAGTGCGCGACGCCCACGATCGGCTTGGCGAGATCCTCGGCCGAGTAGCCGATCCCGTGCAGGTACGCGCGCGCCGCCGCCCGCTCAGGCCCCTCGGTGAGCGCGCGACTGCGGTGCTTGACGTCGAAGGCGGCCGGCTGGCTCACAAGGTGCGGATGTTATCCGGACCCACGCGACCCCATCGAGCCCGCGCGGGGCCGGGCGGCGCGGGCGAGGCGGCGTCCGCCGAGGGCGGCTGCTCCCAGCGGCGCAGGCGGGCGATGTCGCGCCGAACCCGGTCGGGGTCGACTTGGCGGCCCGGGAGGTGCATGTTGGCCTTCCCGACCAGCCGCCGCTCATCGGCGGTCAGCGCCATCCACTTGGCGAGCACATCGTCGGAGTCGGGCAACCGCGAGCTGCCGTAGGGCTTGGAGTGGTCGGGGAACGTGACGCAGTACTCGGTGAGCAGCTCCCCCGTCTGCGGCACGTAGGCGACGATCGGCTTGTGCGGGTAGATCAGGTAGGCGTAAGAGGCACTCGAGCCGCGCCCGCAGTCGCCCAGCCCGCCCCACACGCGCAGGAAGCCGAGATCGCGGTACATCGCCCAGTCGCGCTCGGTCACGCAGGAGCGCAGCAGCGCGCGGGCGCGCTGCTCGGCTCGCCGCTCGCGCCCGGGGTCATAGCCGGCGGGCGAGCTACCGCGCCTGTGCTCGACCCACAGCTCCTGGCCGCGCGCGAGCGCGCGTTTGAGCGTCGGGCGAGAGAGCTCCCAAAGCAACACGATCAGAACGACCGCTGCCGTGCCGAGCGCTAGACCCACAGCCGTCTAGCGCGTCGTCGCCAGCGCGCCGCCGGCGGCCCGCGGAAAGAAGATCACGCGCTCGGCGTCGCGGGGCACTTCCGCGAAGCTCTTGACCAGCTCCGCCTCGCGACGGCCGCCGGGCGCCTGCGTGGGCACCGCCGCCCACATCCCAGCATCGAGCTCCCGACGAAACG
The DNA here is from genome assembly GCA_963714285.1 of uncultured Solirubrobacteraceae bacterium. Taxonomy (GTDB): domain Bacteria; phylum Actinomycetota; class Thermoleophilia; order Solirubrobacterales; family Solirubrobacteraceae; genus Palsa-744. The sequence goes on along the minus strand of CAVQNS010000004.1, from coordinate 178,272 downwards.
CCTCGATCAGCTCCCGCTCCTCCTCAGGCACCGCGATGTCGCCCTCGGCCAGAACGATCTCACCATGACCGGGCTTCATACGCAGCAGCTTCATCGTCTGTCGATTATGGCAAACGGGCGGACGTCGATCGTCAGTAGGCGCGCATCCGCTCGAGCGGCAGGACGTCGACGGGCCCGGCGCCCGCGCCGAGCCCGCGCAGCCCATCGCCGATAGCCGCCGCCGCGAGGCGCCGCGCGGTGCGCGCGGCCTCGAGCGGGGTGTATCCGAGTGCCAGCTGTGCGGCGAGCACCGATGAGTGCGTGCAGCCGGAGCCGTGCGCCGCGCCGTCGGCATGGCGCTCGCCCTCGATCTCCACCACAGCGCCCTCGCCGGCGGAGTCGAGGAACAGGTCCACCGCGCGCTCGCGGTGCCCGCCGGTGAGCACCACCGCGCGCGGACCGAGTGCCAGCACCGCCCTCGCGAGCGTCTCGGCGTCCGCGTCCTCATCACCGGTCGGCTCGTGGCCGACAAGCACGCGCGCCTCCGGCAGGTTCGGTGTGAGCACGCTCGCGCGCGGCAGGATCTCCTCGATCAGCGCGCGCCGAGCATCGGCGGCGAGCAGTTGCGCGCCCGACTCGGCGACCATCACCGGGTCGACGACCACAGGCGTGCCAGCTGGCAGCTCATCGAGCGCAGCTGCGACCGCGAGCGTGACCTCGGCCGTGCCGAGCATCCCCACCTTGACCGCATCGACGCCGATGTCCGACAGGACCGCGCGCACCTGCGCGAGCACGATCTCGGGCGGTATCGAATACACGGCCGTGACGGCGACGGTGTTCTGGGCGGTGATCGCGGTGATCGCGCTCGTCCCGTGCACGCCACAACGCGCGAACGCCTTCAGGTCGGCCTGGATCCCTGCGCCGCCGCCGGAGTCAGAGCCGGCGATCGTCAGAACGGTCCGCGTCGTCGTCTTCACCCGTTCTCAGCCGTAGCGGGCCGGTGTCGGCATGCCCACGGTTCGGCCTTGCATGCGCATGCCTATGCGCGTAGCTCCCGCGGCACGCGGATCGAGTAGATCCCAACGGCTGTCACCAACAGCCGCCCATCCGCGTGTCGCACCTCGGATTTCATGATCCCGACGGTGCGGTTGCGCCGATCGAGCGTCGTGCGACAGATGATCTCGCCCGCGGTGGCCGTCTGGATGTAGTTGATCGAGATCGAGATCGTGGCAATGCGCTCCTCCTCGGCCGTCTGGACCCAAAGTGTCGAGCCCATGCAGTAGTCGACCATCGCGTAGGTAGCCACGCCGGAGAGCAGGCCGCCACCGTTGATCAGCTCCGGCCGGATCTGCATGCGGACGGTCTGCGCATCCTCCCAGCGCAGGCCCATGAAGGTGCTGACACCGTCGAGCGACCGGGGCCCGCCGCGCTCGGCGACGCCGTCCGCATTCAGCTCGGACTGGCCGTCGGCATGCGCCTGCCCGGAGCTGGTCGAGTCGTCGCTCATCGCACGCAGGCTACGCGAGCGAGAGCCCCACTGCTCGCCCACTGCCACCAAGATCTCCGCTCCTTGATATTCTACATAATCTCGATATATTTGGTGGACAATGCTGGATCTCAAGCCTACCGATCCAGTGCCCGACCAAGCCCCCGGGCTCTGGAACCAACCGACAGGGGAGCTCAATGCCTAGGATCATCGTCACAGCCGACCCCGTCTCACCCGAGCCGAACGACCACGCCGCCGTACTGCTCGAAGAGCACGTGCACTCCGTCCATTTGAGCACCGAGCACGCCGCCGCCCAGCTCGTCGAGCGCCTCGCGTGGGCGGTCAGCGATGCCGAGCGCGCTGAGCGCACGCTCCTCCGCGCCGATCGACGCACGAAGCGACGTCGACCGGCGCGAATCGCGAGGGCAGCCCCATATACGCAAAAGGCAATCAGCGCGTAACCGGACCGCTAGAGATGCGCTCGGCGCGCGATGCCCAACGGGGGCACACTTCTGACACAGCCTGTCGCCTGAATCGGCACAGAGGCGCTTCCCGCGTCACGTCTAGGCGCGTAGCGTGCGGGTCATGTCCATCGACCAGCCACCGACTCCAGACGCCGCGCGCTCGCCCGATACCAAGCCCACCCCCGATGGCCGGCGCACGGTTGGACGCCTCGGAGAGGATCTTGCGTCCCAGCACCTGACGCGACTCGGCTTCTCGACGCTCGCGCGCAACGTGCGCAGCCGCTATGGCGAGATCGACTTGGTCGTATTCGACGGGCGGATGCTGGCATTCGTGGAGGTCAAGACGCGCCGCGCGGGCTTCGGCGGGCGCGCCATCCGCCCCGACCAGGAGCCGTTGCCGTGGCTGCGCCCACGCCAGCGGGCACGCCTGCGGCGCCTGGCACGGGCGTGGCTGAGCGACGAGCGCCACACGCGGCCCAGCGCGCGCACGATCCGCTTCGACGCCATTGGAGTGATCGTCGATGAGCACGGGCGCCTGCTGCGCCTGGATCACATCGAGGGCGCCTGGTAGCGGCGCCGCTAGAGCGCGAGCTGCTGGTAGGCGAGCGACTGAAACGACATCCTGTGCAGCGGCGAGACGCCTTGGCGGAGGATCGCGTCGCGATGCGAGGGCGTGGAGTAGCCGACGTGCTCAGCGAAGCTCCATCCTGGATGCTGGGCGTCAGCGACGTGCATGAAGCGGTCACGCGTGACCTTGGCGACGATCGACGCTGCGGCGATCGCCGCGCTGGTGGCGTCGCCGTCGACGATTGCGCGCTGCGGGCGCTCGAACTCCGCTACCGAGAAGCCGTCGATCAGGCACAACACATCGCCCTCGACCCCGGCGGTGACGCCACGTACGGCGTCGCGCAGCGCCGCAAGGTTCGTCTTGTGCAGCCCGCGCGCGTCGATCCCGCGCACGCACCGCGACACGACAACGACCCGGGCGGCACTGCGCATGACCAGCGGGTAGAGCTGCTCGCGGGCTTCGGCGCTGTGCTGCTTGGAGTCGTTGAGCGCGCCCAGCGCACGCAGCTCGCGGGTGGTCAGGGACTCGTAGTCGAACAGCACGGCGGCAGCCACCAGCGGTCCTGCGAGACAGCCGCGGCCGGCCTCGTCAGCGCCGGCGACGAGCCGAACGCCGAGACGACGGTCGAACGCGAACAGGCGCCTGCCGCTGCCCGCACGTCGGGCGCGGCGGCGCGCGCGAGCCGAGGAGCCGGAGTTGGGGCGGGACACGGCCACGACGGCGGCAGCGACGGCGGCGCTTTCGCTAGAAGATGCCGATGCGGTCGGGGGGCCAGTAGGTGGCGACGGCCTGTCCGATGATCCATCCGGTGGGGACTGGTCCCCAGAACCTGCTGTCGTCGGATTCGCCACGGTTGTCCCCCATCATGAACCAGTGACCGGCGGGAATCTTGATCGGGGTCGGGAAGTTGCACTCAGGGCTGACGCCGCATTCCCGTATGTATGAGTCCTTCTCGCGGACGAACTGGCTGGTGCCGGCGACCTTGCGGTAGACGTGGCCTTCCTTGACGTAGATTTCGTCGCCGGGGCCGGCGACGACCCGCTTGATGAAGTTCACCCCAGAGTCCTGCTTGGGAATCGGCGCTGAGCACGCGGCGCCGCCGAGTTTGACGACATGCGGCGAGGGACCGCACTCCTCCTGCTCAGCGCCTTCAGGAGGATGGAACACGGCGATCTCCCCGACATGGGGTTCGCTGAAGTCCATCCCGATGCGGTTCACGAGCACACGCTGGCCAATCGCCAGCGTCGGCTCCATCGACCCGCTGGGAATGCGGTAGGGCTTGATGATCCACTGCTGTATGCCGAGCGCGAGCCCAAGCGCGACGACGATGATCACGACCAGCTCGATGATCGCGCCCGTCGTCGATTTGGACCGTTTGCGTCCGGTCTTCAATGCCAGCGCGTCGTTCGCTGCGATGTTCGCAGCGGAGCGCTTGCCGCCCCGTTGCGGGCTCGAGCTCTGGCCCCTCCCGGTCTTAGCGCCGGGGCTCACGCGGGGTCATCGCCGGCGGTAACGCCTTCCCTGGCGTCCCCGGCATCGGACGGGGCATCGGTGGCGCTGGCGTCAGCGCTCGCGCCGGAGTTCTCGGCGCCGTCCACCTGTTCCTGACTGCCCCCCTCGACGGTCCCGCCGTCGACCTGCTCGCTGCCTTGCGTCGCCTCGACGACTGCCTCCTCCACGCCCACACCATCGGCGCCGCTCTCCGCGGGCGGCTCCGGCGGCGCGGGCTCAACCAGCAGGCCCGGCTCGACAGCCACCTCGGGGCCCGTGTAGCGGCGCTCGCGCACACGCGCACGCTTGCCGACGCGATCGCGCAGGTAGTAGAGCTTGGCGCGGCGCACGTCGCCCCGCGCGGCCAGCTCGATCCGCTCGATCTTGGGCGAGTGCAGCGGAAACATGCGCTCGACGCCGACGCCGAATGACTGCTTACGGACCGTGAACGTCTCACGCGCGCCGTGGCCCTGGCGCTTGATGACGACCCCCTCGAACACCTGCACACGGCTGCGGGCGCCCTCGATCACCTGGAAGTGGACCTTGACACGGTCTCCCGGCGCAAAGGCCGGGACGCGGCGCAACTGCGCGCGCTCGATGGTTGCGATGACGCTGCTCATAACGAATTAAGGGGAGGTGGCGCCTTGGGTGGTCCGGATGGACGCCCCGAAACTGACGTCTCGGCCGGCGCGAGCAGCAATGGTAGCGGACAGTCGGCTAGGGCCGCCCCACCAGGTGGGGCAGCGCTCAGCGGCGCTCTCGCCCAGCGACGCGCGCTCCTCGTTCGCGGCTGCGCTCCCGCCGCCAGCTCTCGATTTGCTCGTGGTGGCCGGAGAGCAGCACGTCGGGCACGCGCCAGCCGCGATACTCGGCCGGTCGCGTGTAGTGCGGGTACTCCGGGTTGCCCTCCAGCGCGGCGCTAAATGACTCCTCGGCGGCCGAGCGCTCGTGCCCGAGCGCGCCGGGGAGCTTGCGCAGCACGGCGTCGCAGAGGACCATCGCGGCCAGCTCGCCACCGCTGAGCACGTAGCGGCCGATCGAGACGACCTCACCCGCGAGATGCTCGAGGATGCGCTCGTCGAAGCCCTCGTAGCGGCCGCACAGCAGCGTCAGCGCGGGCTCGCCGGCCAGCTCCTGCAGCGAGCGGCTCGTCGAGCATCCTGCCACCTGGCGCCAGCGCGATCACGCGGCGCTCGCGGCGCAGCTGCACGGGATCGATGCCGTAGTGGGCGCGCAGCGCGACGTCGAGCACGTCCACCCGCAGCACCATTCCTGCGCCGCCGCCGAACGGCGTGTCATCGACCTGGCCGCCGCTCAACGGCGTGTGATCGCGTGGGTTCACGCACTCCAGGCGCGAGCCCGCGGCCAGCACGTTGCCAACGTGGCGCTGGGAGCTGAACCACTCGAACCACTCTGGAAACAGCGTGAAGACGTCGATGTTCACGGGTTGGCGGCTCCGCCAGGCTCACGGCTCACTCGCTCGGCGACGCCGAGAAACTCGAGATTCACCTCGATCTGCCCGCGCGCGGGCTCGATTCGGCGGATCGCGTCTCTGACCATCGGCACCAGCACCGCCTCGCCGCCATCGGCGGCGTCCACCTCTAGCACCTCGCAGGAGGGCAGCTCGAGCAGCCGGCTGACGGTTCCGAGCAGCGCTTCACCATCGAGCACCACGCAGCCCACCAGTTCGTGTGCCCACCACTCGCCGTCGCCGAGCACCGGGACGTCGGCGTCGTCGACCACCAGCTCCATGCCTCGCAGCGCCTCGGCCGCGAGGCGATCCTCGACGCCCTCCACGCGCACGATCGGGCGCTGCTCGGTTCCGTCCCGGCGCACGATCGTGGTGCTGCGCCCGGCAAGCGTGACCGCAACACCAACGCTCAACAGCCGCGGCTGCGCTCGCGTCACGTAGAAGCTTCCATCGAGGCCATGCGCGCGCCCCACCCGGCCCGCCGGCAGGCCGCCTGGCCCAGCCGGCGCAGGTGTGCTGGGCTCGCCCGGCTGGGTCGTCAATCGACGATGTCGACGAGCACGTGGCTGCCCTCGCCGGCGGCCGCGGCTTTGACGACCGTGCGCAGCGCGTGCGCGGTGCGCCCGCCCCTGCCGATCACCCTGCCGTAGTCATCTGCGGCGACGCACAGCTCGAGCACGACAGCGCCGTCGTCCTCCTCGAACTGCTCGACCGCCACCGACTCGGGATCATCGACGAGGCCTTCGGCGAGATACTCGAGCAGTCGCCTGGGGTTCTCGCTAGCCATCCGCGTCGCCAGCGAGTCCTAGCGCTCGATGCCTTGGATGCGCAGCAGCTTGCGGACAGTGTCCGATGGCTGCGCGCCTCGTGCCAGCCAGCTGCGCGCGCGTTGCTCGTCGATCACGATCGTCGAGGGGTCTGTCTGCGCGTTGTAGTGGCCGATCGTCTCGATCACGCGCCCGTCGCGCGGGGAGCGCTGGTCGGCGACGACGACACGCCATATCGGATCCTTCTTGCCGCCCACTCGCGTGAGCCTGAGCCTGACTGCCACGGTTTCCTCTCTGCTGCTGAACGAGACCTCGATGCGCTTGCGATGGCGATCCTGCACAGCACCACCGTGCACATCAAGTCTGAGAGCTTAGACGGTGCGAGCACCAGAAGCGGCCCGCGGGCGCTAGAGGCTCAGCGGGCGCCCCGCATCAGCGCGCCGATGTCGGGCATCTTGCCGCGCCCGACCTGGCGCATGACCTTGCGCATCTGGCCGAACTGCTTGACCAGTTTGTTGACCTGCTGGACGTTGGTACCGGAGCCGCGGGCGATGCGCAGGCGGCGCGAGCCCTTGATCAGCTCGGGCCTTCGGCGCTCCTCGGGTGTCATCGAGAGGATGATCGCCTGGATGCGGTCAAGCTCGCGCTCGTCGACTTTCATGTTCTGCAGCTGATGCCCCGCGAAGCCGGGGATCATGCCGAGGATGCTCGTCAGCGGCCCCATTTTGCGCACCATCTTCAGCTGGTCGAGGAAGTCGTCCAGCCCGAACTCGTTGCGGCGCAGCTTGCGCTCGAGCGCGAGCGCGTCGCTCTCGTCGAACTGCTGCTCGGCCTTCTCGATCAGGCTCAGCACGTCGCCCATGCCGAGGATCCGTTGCGCCATGCGATCGGGATGGAAGCGTTCGAACTGGTCGAGCTGCTCGCCGGTGGAGGCGAACAGGATCGGCTTGCCGGTGACGGCTTTGACCGACAGCGCGGCGCCACCGCGGGCGTCGCCGTCGAGCTTGCTCATGATCACGCCGTCGAACTGCACCGCCTCGGCGAAGCTCTCAGCTACGTTGACCGCGTCCTGCCCCGTCATCGCGTCGACGATCAGCAGCACGCTGTGTGGTTTGACCGCGTCGCGAATCCGCACCAGCTCGGCCATCAGCTGCTCGTCCACGTGCAGGCGGCCGCTGGTGTCGAGGATCAGCACGTCCTTGCCCTCTTCGCGTGCGCGCCCCAGCGCCCACTTGGCGATCTCCACGGGGTCGCGTTCGGTGCCTTGCTCGTATACCTCGGCGCCTGCCTGCGCGCCGACCTTCACCAGCTGCTCGACGGCCGCCGGACGATAGACGTCGCACGCCGCCACCGCCACCGTCGAGGAGCGCTCCTCGCGCAGGTACCGCGCGAGCTTCGCCGTAGCGGTCGTCTTACCCGAGCCCTGCAGTCCTGCCATCAGGATCACCGTCGGCGGCCGCGGCGAGAAGCTGAGACCCGCGGCTGCCCCGCCCATCAGCGTCGTCAGCTCCTCGGCGACGATCTTCACGACCTGGTGCCCGGGGTTCAGCCCCCCGATCACGTCCGCTCCCAGACAGCGCTCCTTGAGGTGCGAGGTGAACTGCCTGACCACCTTGAAGTTGACGTCCGCCTCCAGCAACGCGAGGCGGATCTCGCGCATGGCGGCGTCCACGTCCTGCTCGGTCAGGGTGCCGCGCTGGCGAACGTCCGCCAGCGTTCCCTGGAGCTTCTCGGCGAGCGAGTCGAACATCAGGCCTTGATTCTCGCAGCCGCCACGCTCAGCTCACGGCACGGCGGCGCGGGCGAGACCGGTGGCGCTAATTCTCGTGCCCGGCCGGCGGCGCGGGCGGGCGCACGCGCGCCGGGGCGGCCGGCGGGGCTCCGTCGAGACGGCCCTTGAGCGCCTCGCCGATGCCGCCGAATGCCTCGGCGAACTCGGACGGGACGACGAACACCTTGTTCGAGTCGCCTTCGGCGAGCTGCGGCAGCATCTGCAGGTATTCGTAGCTAAGCAGCGCCCGATCTGGTTTGCCCTCATGGATCGCTTTGAAGACCGTGTCGATCGCCTTGGCTTCGCCCTCGGCGCGCAGGATCGCCGCCTGGCGCTCGCCCTCGGCGTCGAGCACGGCGGCCTTCTGCGCGCCCTCGGCGGTCAGCACCGCCGCCTGCTTGGCGCCCTCGGCAGTGAGGATCTGCGACTGCTTCTCGCCTTCGGCGGTCAGGATCGCGGCGCGACGGTCACGCTCGGCGCGCATTTGCTTCTCCATCGCGGTCTTGATGTCCGGCGGTGGGTCGACCGACTTGATCTCGACGCGGTTGATCCTGATCCCCCACTTGCCTGTGGCCTCGTCGAGCACCGTGCGCAGCTCCGCGTTGACGTTCTCGCGCGAGGTCAGCGTCGCCTCGAGCGTCAGGCCGCCGATCACGTTACGCAGCGTCGTCACCGTCAGCTGCTCGATCGCCTGCAACGGGTTGGCGATCTCATAGGTCGCCGAGCGCGGGTCGGTGATCGTGAAGTACAGGACGGTCTCGATGCCAACGACGACATTGTCCTCGGTGATCACCGACTGCGGCGAGAAGTTGACCACCTGCTCGCGCAGGTCGACGAGCGGGCGTACACGGTCGATGAAAGGCGTGACGATCGTCAGGCCAGGCTCGAGCGTGCGGCTGTAGCGGCCGAGCCGCTCGACCACGCCCGCGCGCGCCTGGGGGATTACGCGAATCGTGCGCGCGGCCACCACGAGGGCGAACAGCACGATCACGATGACGACAATGAGAACAGCCATTAGTTCCTTTCAGTGCATTACCAGGGCGGTTGCGCCCCGTATCTCTACGACCTCGACGCGCTCGCCGACGTTGATCACCTCGTCTTCGTCGTAGCTGCGCGCGGTCCAGACCTCGCCGTTGTCGATCTTTACGCAGCCGACGCCCTCGTTGTTGGCGATCCGCTCGAGCACCATCGCGCGATGTCCGACGAGCGCGGCCGCGCCGGTTCGGATCGCCGGCGGCAGGCGACGGTGGCGGCGGGCGACCGGGCGCAGCCCGCCGAACGAGACCGCCGAGGTCAGCGCGAACACGGGCACGACCAGCGGCAGGCCGAGACCGAGCACGCTCACAACCGCGGCAAGCGCGGCGCCCACCGCGAACGGCAGCAGGTACAGGCCACCCGTGTGCATCTCGCCGAGACCGAGGACGCAGGCCGCCACCACCCACAAGATCCAATCCATACGATCAGGTTACCCCTACTTGCCCCGCTCGCGTGCGCATGCGTGCCCCCGCCTCGGCGCCGGCCACAGCGCACCGGCGTGCCGGCTCCCGCGCCGGGCGCGCCCGGCATGGCGCCGATCGTTACTCAGCGATCAGCGCACGCGCGAAATCATCGGGATCGAACGGGCGCAGATCCTCGACGGACTCCCCCACGCCGATCAGCTTCACCGGCAGCTCGCAGCTCGCGCGCGATCGCCAGCGCGATGCCCCCGCGCGCGGTGCCGTCGAGCTTGGTCAGCACCACGCCGCTGACGTCGGCCGCCTCGGCGAACAGCCTGGCCTGGCGCAGGCCGTTCTGGCCGGTGGTCGCATCGAGTGTCAGCAATGTCTCGTGCGGCGCACCCTCGAGTTGCCTGGCGATCACGCGCCTGACCTTCGCCGAGCTCTCCCATCAGGTCGTCCTGGGTGTGCAGGCGCCCGGCGGTATCGACGATCACCACGTCGATACCCCGTGCGCGTGCCTGCGCGACCGCGTCGAAGGCCACCGCGCCGGGATCCGAGCCGTCGGCCCCGGTGACGATCTCGCAGCCCGCACGCTGCGCCCAGCCTTCGAGCTGCTCACCGGCTGCCGCCCTGAAGGTGTCGGCGCCGGCGAGCAGCACGCTGCGCCCGAGCTGCTCGCGCAGGTGCCACGCAAGCTTGCCGATCGTAGTCGTCTTGCCGGTGCCGTTGACGCCCACCGCCATGATCACCGTCGGCTGTGGGCGGATGTCGATGCGCGCGTCGCCGACCCTGGAGGTCTGCTGCGAGCAGCTCGATCAGGCGCTCGCTGAGCGCCTGCCCGCCCTCGAGCTTCCCCTCGGAGGCTTCTGTCTCGAGCGTCGCGACGACCGACGCGGTGGTGCTGGCGCCGACGTCGGCCATGATCAGCGCCTCCTCGAGGCGTTCCCAGGTCTGCTCGTCGAGCACCCCGAACAGCGTCGCCTGGATCTCTGAGCCGAGCGCTTGGCGGGTCTTGGCCATGCTCTCGCGCAGGCGCCGGAACAGCCCGCCGCGCTGGCGCGGCTCGCGCTCGCCCGCGCCAGCGCTCTCCGCGCCGGCGACGCTGTCGCTCTCGCCGGTGATGAACAGTTCGCTCCAGTCGCGGGCCACGGGGCGCGCGACGATAGCAGCGCGTGCTCAGGCGACCTCGGCGACCTCGGCCAGGTCTCGCCTGCCTGCTCGTCTTCGGAGGGCAGCCTGCGGGAGAGCACCTTGGAGACCCCGTTCTGCGCCCATCGACACGCCGTAGAGCCAGTCGGCGGCCTCCATCGTGCGCTTCTGGTGGGTGATCACGATGAACTGAGCGCGGTCGGAGTAGCGCCGCAGCAACGTCAGGAAGCGATCGAGGTTGAGATCGTCGAGCGCGGCCTCGACCTCGTCGAGGATGTAGAAGGGGCACGGGCGCGCGAGGAACACGGCGAACAGGAACGCCAGCGCGGTCATCGACTTCTCGCCGCCGGACAGCAGCGTCAGGCGCTTGGTCGACTTGCCCGCCGGGCGTGATCTCGATCTCCACGCCGGGCAGCTGCGCCTCCTCGCGGGCTGATCGTCTCGGCTTCGCTCTCCGCCTCCGCGGCGGCCTCGACGGCGTCGGCGTCCCGCTCCTCGGGCAGCGGCTGGCCGCCGAGCACCGGCCTCGGCGCCTGCTCGTCGTGGACGAGGCGCAGGCGTCCGGAGCCGCCGGGGAACACGTCGCCGACGAGCTCTTCGAAGTTGCGCGCCGCGGCGGTGAAGGTCTCCTCGAAGGTCTCCTCGATCTGGCGGTCGGTTTCGCGGATCACCGAGCGCAGCTCGCGCAGAGCCGTCTCGAGATCACCGCGCTGGCGCTCCAGCTCCTCGACGTGCGCGAGCGCCTCCGCGTACTCGTCCTGGGCGAGCGGGTTGACCGGGCCGAGCTGCTCGCGCCGGCGCGTCAGCGCTCGACGCGCGCCTGCAGCGCAGCGCATCTCCTCCTCGCCCAGCGACTCGGGCTGGCTCCGCCGCGTCTGGCATACGCTCGCGTCGCCTGCGGAGCATCCTCGCCGCGTCGTCCGTGCGGGGCCTGCGCCACGATGCCAAGTCGCTCGCTCACGCTCCGCAGCTCCAGGTCGGCCTCGCCGGCACGGTCGCGCAGCCGCTGCGCCGCGACCTCGGCCTCGGTCACGGCCTCGCCCGACGCGCGCAGCGCCGACTGGATCTCCGCCTCCTCGGCCGCGCACGCTGCGCAGCGTCGCGGCCATCTCCTCGCCCGCCTGGCGATCTGCGGCGAGCTCCTGCTCGAGCGCCGCAGACGCGCTCTCGCACCGCCACGGAGGCGCTCGCGAGCACCGCCGCCAGACGCTGCGCGACGCGGCGTAGCCGCGGTGTCGAGAGCGTGCTGCGAGCGCAGCCGCTCGATCCGCGCGAGCAGCTCGACCCGTTCGCGCTCGCGTCGCTCGCCCTGGCGGCGCTCGGCGGCGAGCTCACCCTCGAGCTCGGCCATCCTGACGGCGAGCGCGCCCTGCGCGGGCGCCGCGCGGCGCTGCTCGATCAGCCACTGCGTCCGCCGCCGCGCCTCGCCGGCCTCGGCCTGCTGGCGCTCGGCCGCACGCAGCGCGGTCGTCCGCGCCGACACGCGTCTCGTCGGCCGCTCGAACCTGCTCCAGCGCCTGCTCGCTGCGTACGCGCGCGGCGTGCTCGGCCTGCGCGGCCAGCTCGGCCTGCGCGATCAGCCGATCGCGTTCGTTGTGACGCGCGAGCACCCGCTCGCTGCCGCCTTCGCTGAGCTGGCGCACCTCGCCCCAGGCGGCGAACCACACGCGACCCTGGCGCGTCGCGGCGATGCCCGCGAAGTCCTTCGGGAGATCCTCCAGGCGCTCGACGACCCAGGCGTCCGCGAGCAGCCGTCCGGCCAGCTCGATCACCGCCTCGGGGCCGCTGAGCAGATCGAGCAGCCTGAGCGCCCCTGGCATCGGCGTCGGCATGCGCCGGCTGCGAGCGCGGCGCGCCGCCGCCGCGCGCTGCGAGCTCGGCAAGCAGCGCCGTGCCGCCGTCCGGACCGGCCCGGTCGAGCACCGCCTCCGCGCCGAGCTACGTCCTTGCACGAGCGCCGCGTCCAGCCGGCCCCCGAGCGCGGCCGCCAGCGCCAGCTCATAGCCGTCCTGCACGCGCAGTTCCTCGCTGAGCGCCTTTGGCGCCCCGGCCTCCTGCCGCCGACGCGCGCATGCCCGCGCAGGAACTGGTTGGCGGCCGCGAGCTCGGCGCCGACGCGCGCGGACTCGCGACGCGTGTCCTGCACCTCGTGCTCCGCCGCGCGCAGCAGCTCGCGCGCCTGCTCGGCCTGCGCATCGGCCTGCTCGCGCGCCGCGCGCGCGTCGCTGGCCGTCGGCCGCGGCCTGCTCCACGAGCGCCTGCTGCTGCTCGCATGCGGCTGCCAGCTCCGCGAGCTCACGCTCGATCTCCTGCTCGCGGCTGCCATGGATCTCGGCGAGCTCCGCTTCGAGCGTCGCGATGCGGTCTCTCGCTGAGCGCCGCCTCCGGCGCCTCGCCGTCCTCGGCGCTCGCGCTCGAGAGGCCTTGCAGCTCCTGCTCGATGCGCTCGATCCTGCGCGCGAGCGTCTGCGTGCTCGAGCCGACCTGCTCGGCGCGCAGCGCCAGGCGCTCGTGCGCGGAGCGCGCGTCGATACAGCAGCCGCGAGAGCGCGTCGTGGCGCGTCGGCGCGCTCCGCCAGCGCGCGCTCGGCGGCTCCGCGCCGGTCGATCGTCTGCTGCAGCCTGCGCTCGATCTCCGCGCGCGCCGCGCGCGTCTGCCCGACCCGCGCCTCGGCGCCCTGCAGCTCGAGCTGGCAGCGCGCGGAAGTCCTCGCGCGCCAGCTCCAGACGCGCCTGCAGGATCTGGCGCTCGAGGCGCTCGTGCAGCTCCGCCGCTTCAGCCTGGCGCTTGAGCGGCCGCAGCCGGCTGCGCGCCTCGCGCTCGACGTCGAGCGCGCGATCGAGGTTCTCCTGCGTGCGCTCGAGCTTCAGCTGCGCGCGCCGGCGGCGCTTGCGGTGCTTGCCCAGGCCGGCCGCCTCCTCGATCAGCAGTCGACGATCGCGCGCCTTGGAGGTCACGATCGCGTCCACGCGTCCCTGCGAGATGACCGAGTGGGTCTCCTTGCCGAGACCCGTGTCCGAGAGCACCTCGATCACGTCCGTGAGGCGGCAACGGGCGCCGTTGAGGCGGTAGCCGCCCTCTCCGTTTCGGTCCAGCCGTCGCACGATCGAGATCTCGCTCAGCGGCAGATCGACCGTGCCGTCGGAGTTGTCGAGCACGATCTCGACCTCGGCTGCGCTGCGCGGCTGCACGCCGCGGCCCGCCGCCGAAGATCACGTCCTGCATCGACTGCCCGCGAACCGCCAGCGGCGACTGCTCGCCCATCGCCCACAGCACCGCGTCGGTGACGTTCGACTTGCCCGAGCCGTTGGGACCGACGACGACGCTCACGCCGGGACCGAAGTCCAGGTGAGTGCGGTCGGGAAACGACTTGAAGCCGTTCAGCGTCAGCGACTTCAGGCGCATGCCAGAGCCCCGCTCATTCGCCGGCCAGCCTGTCTACCGCGATCCGTGCTGCCTCCTGCTCGGCGTGCTTCTTGCTGCGGCCGCTGCCGCTGCCGAGCTCGCGCCCGTCGACCCGCGCGAGCACCGTGTAGGTGCGCTCGTGCGGAGGCCCGTCCTCGCCGGTGATCTCGTAGCTGACCTCCGCGCCGCGTCGCGCCAGCAGCTCCTGCAGCGCCGACTTGAAGTCCACAGGGTGCTCCAGCGCACCCTCGATCTCCGGGGTGAACGCCTCGACCACAGCCCCGGCTGTGCGCTCGTAGCCGGCGTGCAGATAGCAGGCCCCGATCACGGCCTCGATCACCGAAGCGAGCACGCGCTCGGTTCCCACCAGCGCGGCCGCGTTCTCGCGCACCCCCGCGGGCGCCGCCGCGCGCAGCCGCGCGGGCAGCGGCAGGCGTTCGGCCACCGCACGACAGGACACACCGGAGACCGCCTGCGCGCGGATCTTGGTGAGCCGCCCCGCGCCGAAGCGGTCGGCCTCCAGGCGCGGATACAGATACGCGGTCACGGCCAGCGCCAGCACGCTGTCGCCCAGGAACGCAAGTCGCGTGTAGGAGTCGCTCGGACTCTCGCTCCAAGACGCGTGCGTGAACACCTGGCGCGCGAGCTCCTCGGGCAGCTCGTCCAGCAACTCGCCGAGCAGCATCATCGCTCCTCATCGACGGTCCCGTCATGGGCGATCACGAAGTCCACCGCCGCCCCCACGGTCAGGATCTGCGCGGCCTGCTCGTCGGACATGCGCACACCGTAGGTGTCCTCGAGCTCCTGCACGAGCGTGTACAGGTCGAGCGAGTCCGCCTCCAGATCCTCCTTGAAGCGCGTGCTCTCGACGATCGCGTGTGGATCGACGTCCAGCTCGTCGGCCAGGTGGGCTTGGATCAGGGTCAACACTTGCTCGCGGGTCATTGCGCCTGCGGCAGGCTAGCGCCCGACGCGGACACAGGCGAGCGCTTGAGCGCGCCCGCCTGCTCGAGCGCCGCGTGCGTCTGCGCGACGATGTCCTCGCGCGCGCCGCGATCGGCGCGCAGGATCGCGTTTGCGAAGCCGGCGCGCTTGAAGCGCCCGTGCGGGACCACGCCCAGACGGCGCAGCCCGAGCAGGTAGGCGCCGCCGTTGGCTTCAGGATCGATCTCGTCGCGAAAGCCGCGCAGCGCGCCGCGCAGCAGCAGGGCCGCCGAGCTTCGCCTGCGTCGAGGACATCGCCGCCGATCGCGATCGCGCCGAGCATCGTCTGCGAGACGCCCTCCATCAGCTTCAGAGCGATGTTGCCGGTGAAGCCGTCGGTGACGATCACATCGGCGCGGCCGGACACGACGTCGCCACCCTCGACGTTGCCGATGAACTCGAATGCCTGCGAGCCGACGCCTGCGCGCTCGCGCAGCTCGGCGTGCGCCTCGAGCACGAGCGCGCTGCCGCGCTCGGGCTCCTCGCCGTTGGACAGCAGGCCGACCCGCGGCGCGCTGATCCCAAGGACGGTGCGGGCGAGCGCGGCGCCCATGAACGCGAACTGCACGAGGTGCTCCTTGCGCGCATCGGCGCTCGCACCGACGTCCAGCAGCGTCACCGGGTGCTCGGGGACCGGCAGTGGGATCGCTAGCGCGGGGCGATAGATACCGGGCGCGCGCTTGATGTTGAGGGTGCCCGCCGCGAGCGCGGCGCCGGTGCGCGCCCGCGCACACGAGCGCCTGCGCGCGGCCCTGTGCGACGGCTCGCGCTGCCTGGACGATCGAGGCCTCGTGAGTCGTGCGGGCGGCCCTCACCGGGTCCTCGGCCTTCGCGATCGAGACCGGCGCGTCGACGATCTCGACCCCTGGCACCGGCTCGCCCAGCTCGTCGGCCGGACCGAACAGCAGCACCCGCGCTCCTTGGCCCGCGGCGATCGCCGCGCCCGCGGCCACCTCGGCGGCGCCGAGATCGGCGCCGTTGCAGTCGACCGCGATCACCGGCGCCGGGCGCTCACCTGTAGGCGAGGATGACCGGGAGGACGCAGCCCCTGGCGTCACTGCCGGCTAGTCGTGGTCGTGATCGTGGTCGTGATCGTGCGCTCCCGGCGTCACGATCTCGCGGCCCGCGTAGGTGCCGCACACCGGGCATACCCGGTGTGGGCGGCGCGGGCTGTGGCACTGCGGGCACGCGTTCACTGCGGGCGTGCCGATCTTGTGGTTCGCACGCCGCTTGGCGGTGCGGCTGTGCGACTGCTTTTTCTTGGGGACGGCCATCGGTCGGGAAGGCTACCAGGGTGCGGCGGCACGTCAGGTGCAAGCGCCGCTGCTCATTCGAGCTTCAGCTCGCGCAGCTTCGACCAGCGCGGGTCGGGGGCGAGCTCGTGGTGGTGCTCCGCGGGCGCCGCGTTGAGGTCAGCCGCGCAGATCGGGCACAGGCCGGCGCAGTCATCGCGGCACAGGATCTTCACGGGCATCGCCAGCGCGAACGCCGTCGCGCGCCCAACCCGCGAGGTCGAGTGTCTCGTCGTGCACGTAGGGGCTGTCAAGCTCCTCGCCGCCGCCCGGTCGGTCGACCTCACGCGCCTCGACCTCCACGCGCGGGCTGGCCGGCTTCAGGCAGCGCATGCAGGGTCCGGCCACCTGCGCCGAGAAGCGCAGGCGCAGCGCGTAGCCGCCGCCGCTCATGCGCGAGACGCTCAGCTCCACCGGTACCTGTCGCGGCTCGGCGGCGTAGCTCTCGCTGCCCAGTGTCAGCGGCTCGATCGGCGTGTGCAACGCCAGGCGACGCCCCTCACCGGGGCTCAGGCGCAGCCCGCCGAGGTCGAACTCGTGGGTCTCGATGGCCATCGACATCCAGGCTAGCGAGACCGCCGCCGCGCGTTATATGCGCGTACGCAGCTCGCGCTTGAGGATCTTGCCGGTGGCGTTGCGCGGCAGCTCCTGCACGAACACGACCTCCCGCGGGACCTTGAAGCGTGCGAGGTTCTCCTTGACGTACTCCTGGACCGCCTCGGCCGTCAGCTGGTTGCCGTTGCGCGGCACCACGAACGCCTTCAGGCGCTGGCCGAACTGCTCGTCCTCGACGCCCACGACTGCCACCTCCTCGATCTGCTCGTGATCGGCGAGCAGATCCTCGACCTCGCGCGGGAACACGTTCTCGCCGCCGCTGACGATCATTTCGTCGTCGCGACCCTCGACGAACAGGCGCCCGGCGCTGTCCAGGCGACCGACGTCACCGGTGCGCATCATCCCACCGACGATTTCCTTGCCGCCACCGTCGGTGTAGCCCTCGAACTGGAACTCGTTGGCGACGAAGATCCGGCCGACCTCGCCTCGCGGCATCTCGCGGCCCTGCTCGTCGAGCAGCTTTACGACGGTGCCGAGCGGCGGGCGACCGGCGGTTCCCGGCGCGGCGCGCAGATCCTCGGGCGTCGCGATCGTCGCCCATGCGACCTCGGTCGAGCCGTACAGGTTGTAGAGAACCTCGCCAAAGGTGTCCATCACCCTCGTCGCGAGCTCGCCCGGCAGCGCCGAGCCGCTGACCGCGATCACCTTCAGGCAGCTCACGTCGTAGCGCGCGATCGTCTCGGGTGGCAGCTCGAGGATCCGCTGCAGCATCACCGGCACGACCACCAGCGCGCTCGCCCGGTGCTGCGCGATCGCCTGCAGTGTCTCCTCCGGGTCGAACTTCCGGCGAAGCACGAGCGTCGAGAGCAGCGGCAGGCTCAGCAGGAAGTGGGCGTAGCCCCATGAGTGGAACATCGGCGCGGCGATCATCGTCGTCTCGCGCGCCTTCAGCGGGATCTTCGAGAACAGCGCGGCCGCCGGCTCGACCGAGTCGCTCTGGGGGCGCGCGGCGCCCTTCGGCGCGCCGGTGGTCCCCGAAGTCAGGATCACCACGCGCCCTTTCTCGGCTGGCGGCGCCAGCTCGGCGCGGTCGCCGCGCGCGATCAGCTCCTCCAGCGTCAGCTCAGCGGGTGGCGAGGCCTGCTGCGCCGTGGGCGCCTCCGGCTCCCTCCAGGCGACGAATCGCAACCTGCCGGCAGCCCCTGCGCTCACCAGCGGCGCGAACTCGCCGTCATAGATCACCGCCACGGGATCCTCACGCGCGAGCACGTCGGTGATCTGCGGGCCGGCGAACGCGGTGTTCAGGTACAGCGCGCCCGCGCCCAGCTTCGAGCACGCGACCGTCGCCTCGACGAAGCCGCGGTGGTTGCGGCACATGATCGCCACCCCGTCTCCCTCTGAGATCCCGGCCTTGCGCAGCTCGTGGGCGAGCGCGTTGGTGCGCCGGTGCAGCTCAGCGAAGCTCAGCGCGCCACGCTCGTCGACGAGCGCTGTGCGCCGCGGATAGCGCGCAGCCGCACCGGAGTACGCCCCGGCGGCCGTCGCGCCCCAACGGCGCAGCGCCACCAGCGAGAGCATCACCCTGTCCGGGCGCAGGGGCTCGAACATGCCCGTGTCGAGCAGCGCTCTTGCGACCTTCAGCTTGTGCCTGGCCGTGCGCGTGGCCATCTGCGCGTTCACGTGCCGACCCTACCCAAAAGCGACGCGCGGCATGCAGAGCACGCAGCCGTGCCTAGCTGACTTCGGCCGGTTCGTCCTTGCCCTGCAGGCGCTCGCGCCCGCGCTGGACGGCGGCGATGAACTTCGAGAGGTTGACCTCGAGCGTGTTGAGGATCTCATCGGCGTAGTCCTCGGCGCCGAGCCTGATCTCGCGCTCGCGTGCACGAGCGTCCTCGACGATGTCCTCGGCGGCGCGCTCGGCCTGCTTGGTGACCTCCTCCTCGCCCACCAGCCGCTCCTGACGCTCGCGCGCGTCGTGGATGATCCGCTCGGCCTCCTTCTTGGCCTCAGCGAGCATCTCCTGGCGCTCCTTGACGATCCAGCGCGCCTGCTTGATCTCCTCGGGGATCGTCGCACGCATCTGGTCGAGGATGTCGTAGATCTCCTCCTTGTCGACCCGGACCGTGTCGGTCATGGGCATCGTCTTGGCGTTGTGCACCAAGTCGTCGAGCTTGTCTATGAGAACTAGGACATCCATTTTTATCGATTATCTCCACTGGGCTTCCGGCCCGGGTGCTGATGGTTTCGTCAGCGTCTCAGCTCTTCCTGCAACCGCACGGCCACCTCTTGGGGGACGAGATCGTCGATCTTTCCTCCAAACGTAGCGAGCTCCTTGACGCCGCTCGATGAAAGGAAACTGTACTGCGGAGAGGCCATCAGGTAAACGGACTCGATCTCCGGGTCCTGGCGGCGGTTGAGCTGGTTCATCTCCAGCTCGTACTCGAAGTCCGAGATCGCACGCAGTCCCTTGACGATCGCCTTCGCGCCGATGCTCCTGGCGAAGTCCACGACGAGCGTCGAGAACGGCTCCACGCGCACCCCCTCGACGTCGGCGAGCGCGTGTTCAGCGAACCCGAGGCGCTCCTCGATCCCGAACAGCGCGCTGCTCTTGCGCACCGAGCGGTTGACGACCGCGACCACCACCTCCTCGTACAGCGCCGCCGCGCGGCGGATCACGTCGAGGTGGCCGTTGGTGATCGGGTCATACGAGCCGGGGCACACCGCTATCGATTTCCGTATTGGGGTCATTGGTGACGATGGATTGTGATCGATGTGTCCCCGTAGCGCTTGTGCCGCTCGAGCAAGAGCTCGCCTGTACCCGTGTGGGGAAGCTTCGAGCGGAACTCGCCGGTCGCTCTCGACGACGACGTGCGCACCTGGGCTCAAGAGCGACGGCAGGATCGCCGAGAGCTCCGGACCCCACCGCTCGGCGCTCGAGGCTGCCGATGCCGGCGATGCTGGTCGCGTCCGTCCGTACGGAGGGTCGATGAAGACGAGATCGTATGTCTCTTGGCGACTCGCTGCGGCGCGCAGCGCATCGAGCGCGTCTGCGCGGCGGACTTCGACCAGCTCCGCGGCGATGCCGAGCGCCGTGAGATTTCCGCTCAGTACCTTCAAGGCCGCCGCGTCGCGCTCGACGAACACGGCCGCCTTGGCACCCCTGGAGAGCGCCTCGATGCCGAGCGCCCCGGTGCCCGCGAACAGGTCGAGCACCCGCAGCCCCTCGACGTCGCCGAGCATCGCGAACACCGCCTCCTTGACGCGGTCCGAGGTCGGACGGGTCACCCTGCCCGCCGGCGCGCGCAAGCGCCTGCCGCCGAGGCGTCCGGCTATAACCCGCATGCCCGCAACGGTACTGTCAGGCGGGAATCGGCGTGAGCGCCTCTCCCCCGAGGCCGCGCTCGAGCACGACGGCCAGCAGCGCGTGCTCGGGCGAGCACAGCTCGGGGTCGCCGGCGAGAATCGACTCGGCGCGGGCGCGGGCGAGCTCGAGCAGCTGCGCATCCTCGGGCAGGCGCGCGACGCGGAACTGCCCGAGCCCCGACTGGCGGGTGCCGATCAGCTCCCCCTCCTTGCGCATCGCGAGGTCGATCTCGGCCAGCCGAAAGCCATCGGCGTAGCGCACGAGCGCGGCGAGCCGCCCGGAGTCGGCCGACCCCACGAGCAGGCAGCGCGAGCGGTGCTCGCCGCGCCCGACGCGCCCTCGCAGCTGGTGCAGCTGTGAGATCCCGAAGCGCTCCGCGTTCTCGATCAGCATGACCGTCGCGTTGGGCACGTCGATGCCGACCTCGATCACGGTTGTGGCGACGAGCACGTCGGCGTGGCCGGAGACGAATGCGGCCATCGCCTCCTGCTTCTCGCGCGGGCGCATGCCGCCATGCAGGAGCGCCAGCTCGAAGCCCGCGAGCTCGCCCTCGCGCAGGCGCAGCAGCTCGGCGCTCGCGGCGCGCAGGCCGAGCTCGGGCGCCGTGCCGGACGCATCGCTGCCGCGCGCCGCAGCGCCGCCGGCCGGCGTCTGCTCGCCCTCGTCGATCAGCGGGCACACGACGTAGGCTTGGCGTCCGGCGAGCAGCTCGGCGCGTAGATCCTCGTAGGCATGGGCACGCTCGCGCTCGCCGGAGACCAGCCGCGTCTCGATCGGCTGGCGCCCGCGCGGCAGCTCGTGCAGCGCGCTCGTGTCGAGGTCGCCGTAGCGCGCCAGGGCAAGCGTGCGCGGTATCGGCGTGGCGGTCATGTGCAGCGTGTGCGGTACCCGCGCCTGCGAGCAGATCCCGTCAGCCATCGCCGGGTCGCGCTCCCCGAGCGCCGCGCGCTGGCGCACCCCAAAGCGATGCTGCTCGTCGATCACCGCCACGGCGAGCGAGTCGAACACGACATCCGGCTCGATCAGCGCGTGCGTCCCCACGATCAGCGACAGCTCGCCGCTGGAGAGCTTGCCGAGGATGTCCCGCCGCCGGCGCGCGGGGGTCGACCCCGTCAGCAGCGCGGCGCTCACAGGCTCCGAGCCGAGCAGCTGTTGAATCGTCGTGAAGTGCTGCTCGGCGAGCGTCTCGGTGGGCGCCATCAGCGCCGCCTGCTGCCCATGCCCGACCGCCTGCAGCATCGCGTAGAGGGCAATGACCGTCTTGCCGCTGCCAACCTCGCCCATCAGCAGGCGCTGCATCGGCGCTGCTCGTTGCAGGTCGCCGGCGATCGCCTCGATCGCGCGGCGCTGATCGCCGGTGAGCGCGAACGACAGGCCAGTCGCGAGCCAGCGTCCGCCGAGCGCGTCGCGATCGTCGAGCGCCGCCGCGCCGGTGCGCGCCCTGCGCGCGGCGCGGCGGCGCAGGAACAACAGCTGTGTCAGCAGCAGCTCCTCGAACGCGAGCCGCCTGCGCCCCGTCTCGAGATCCTGCGCCAGCCGCGGAAAGTGCATCGCCGCCAGCGCACTCGCACGGTCGGGCAGCTGCTCGGCTACGCGGGTCGCCGCCGAGAGCGACTCGATTACGTCGCCCAACGCGCCTCTGGCACCCTGCACGAGCGTGAGGATCTGCGTCGAGGTGACACCCTCCGCCGCCGGATAATGCGCGACCGCGTCGCTCTCGACGACGCCGCCGGCCGCGGCGCCCTCCGCGGGCTCGCTGCCCATCTCCGCGCCGACAGCGTGGTGAGCGACGCTGAAGCCGCCGCGCGCATCGGCCTTGCCGTGCAGCAGCAGGCGCGTTCCCGCCGGATAGCGCTCGACCAGCCAGGGCTGGTTGAAGAACATCGCGCGCATCGTCCCGGTGGCGTCGAACACCCGCGCCTCCACGAGCGGGCGCATGCCCCGCCGGCGCACCGGCCGGGCGCTGATCGCGCGCACCTGCACCGCGACGGTCGCCTGCTCGCCGGCTCGCAGCGCCGCGACCGTACGCGCCTCGCGACTATCGCTCGGCAGGTGCTCGAGCAGGTCGCCGACGGTCTCCAGGCCGAGCGAGCGCATGCCGCCGAGCAGCTTCTTGCCCGAGAGCTCGAGCGGTCTTTGCAGGCGCGACGGTCGCGGCCAGCGCACGGGCGCTGCAATCAGCTCGTCGCGGCTGAGACGCTCAGTCGAGGCGAACGCATGTGCAGGCGCCCGCATGCGCTCCGAGCCGCTCAGCGCAATCGCTTCCGGCGTATCGGGCTTGGTCGCCGGCATGCGCTCGCCATCATGATCGCCACGGCGGACGCGGCGCCAGCCCGCGCGCTACTCGGCGGCGAGCAGCCACCAGTACGCGGGCTGGCCGCCGTGGCGCAGCTCGAGCTCGACACCGCCGTTGACCATGCCCTCGATCTCATCGAGCCCGAGCGGAGCGTCTTCGCCGTCGAGCACGCTGATCAGTTCGGGCGGCCCCTCGCCGTTGCCCTCTGTAGCGAGCGTGTGCAGCACGGCTTGGAGCGTCGCGCGCGGCTCGCCCCACGCACGCACCTCGTCCTGCACGAACCCGACCGCGTCGCCGCGGCGAAAGCGCCCTTGAGCGTCGTCGCGGGCGGCGGGCGCGACAGCGCCGGTGCGTACGCGCGCAAGCGTGTCTGTGAGCGCCTGCGCGTTCTCCTCGACCGAGCGCTCGGGCGCGAGTGCGACCGCCGCGGCGAGGCCGGCCTGCTGGCTGGTCGTGCGCGCGACGTGGACCTGCTTGTCCGAGAGCCGCGCCGCGTGTTCAGCGGCCATGATCACGTTGGCGCTGTTGGTCAGCAGCACGACCTCCTCGGCCGGTACGTCGTGAATGCCGGCCAGCAAGTCGTATGTCGACGGGTTGAGCGTGGGACCGCCGTCGATCGTGTAGCACCCCGAGCTCTGCGAACAGCTGGCGCAGCCCCTCGCCGCTGACCACCGCCACGGCCGCGCAGCGCGTGTGGCGGTGAGCGAGAGCCTGAAAGCCGCCGCCGGCGCCGGCGGCGTCTGCGCCGGCTGGATCCTGGGCACCCAGGCGTCCTTCGCGCTTGGCGACCTGCACGTGCATGTCGGCGACGTCGAGGTGCGACACGTCTCCGGCGCCGGCGAACACGGCCGTCGCGAGCTCCGGCTGGTCGGTGTGCAGATGCACCTTCAGCGTGCTCTGATCGCCCACCACCAGCACCGAGTCGCCGAGATCCTCCAGTGCGGCGATGAAGCGGTTCGGACGCAGGTCGCTGCCGGTGACGGCGAAGTTCGTGCAGAAGCGATAGGTGCTCGAGCTGTGCTCGGGGTGCGTGATGCGCGCCGGGGCGTAGTGGTCCAGCGGCGGCGGGTCTTCGCCGCGCAGCGCGGCCACGACGCCCGCGAAGATGATCGTCAGCCCGTATCCACCCGCATCGACCACGCCTGCGTCGCGCAGCGCCGCAAGCAGCTCCGGCCCCCGCTTGACGGAGTCCTCGCCGGCCTGCACCGCGCCCTCGAGCGCGGCGGCGATCGCCTTGTCCTGCTCGCGCGGCTCGGTCGCGGGGCCGAAGCGCTGCGTCTCAGGACCGTGGGCGAGGTCGGCGACGATCTTGTGCGCCATCTCGCGCGCCACCGTCAGGATCGTTCCCTCAGCGGGATCGCGCACCGATGAGTACGCGCGGTCGGCCGCATTGGCGAGCGCCGCGCCGATCAGCGTCGCGTCGATCAGCTGCCCGGGCCTTGAGACGAGCTCCTCGGCAGCGCCGCGGATCAGCTGCGAGAGGATCACGCCGGAGTTGCCGCGGGCGCCCAGCAGCGCGGCGCGCGCGACCGACTGCACGATCTCCTCGCGTCCGATCTCATCGATCGTGCGATGCTCGTCGCTGCCTTGCAGACGGTCGAGCTCGTTCAGCACGGCGCGCAGCGTGAGCGCCATGTTGTCGCCGGTGTCCCCGTCGGCGACCGGGAACACATTCAGGTCGTTGACCTCCTGGCGACGCGATTCCAGATGAGCGAGCGCTCCCGCGACGGCTGCGCGGAAGCGGACCAGATTGGTATCCGTCACGGCGACAGGTCTATCAGCTTCGCCGGGCACTCCGCCAAGCGGTGGACGGCGATCCGAGGCTCAGACGGCCTTTGTGACCTTGCCGGCTTTCAGGCAGCGGGTGCAGACATAGACGCGCTTGGGCGCCTTGCCGACGAGGATCCGCACCTTCTGCAGGTTCGGATCGAAGCGCCGCTTGGTTGCGACCATCGAGTGGCTGCGGCTCTGGCCGAACGCCGGCCCCTTCCCGCAGCTGTGACATACCTTTGCCATCCGGCGCAGTCTAGCCGCTCGCCTGTGCTTCCGCAGGGCGGGCGAGCGTCGCCCGCAGCGCCGCCATCGCGATCACGGCCTCGGCGGCGTGTCGGCCCTGATCGCGCTTGTCGCCGCCAGCGCGCGCGCAGCGCCTGCTCCATCGTCTCGCAGGTGAGCACGCCGAAGGCGCACGGCACGCCGGTGTCGAGCTGCTACGCGCATCACGCCGCTGGCCGTCTCGGCGCACACGAACTCGTAGTGGTCGGTCTCGCCGCGAATCACCGCGCCGAGGCAGGCGACGCCGTCGAAGCGACCGCTCGTGGCGGCGTAGCTCGCGGCGAGCGGCAGCTCGAATGCGCCGGGGACGTCGAACACCTCCACCTCGGGATCTCCTGCGTGCATGAACGCCGTGCGTGCGCCGAGCACCAGCCGCTCGGCGAGACCCTCGTAGAAGCGCGCGACCGCGAGCGCATATCTCACGAGCTCTGCTGCGCGTGCAGCAGCTCCTCGTCGAGGTTCAGCCCTTGGTGGTGCAGCGTGTGCCCCATGCGCTCGGCCTTGGTGCGCAGATACGCCTCGTTGTGCTCGTTGGGAGCATGCTCGATCGGGATCTGAGCGCTGACCGACAGCCCGTAGCCCTCGAGGCCTCTGATCTTCTTGGGGTTGTTGGTGAGGATGCGAATCGAGCTGAGCCCGAGGTCGACCAGGATCTGAGCGCCGATGCCGTAGTCGCGCAGATCCGCTGGCAGCCCGAGGCGCTCGTTGGCTTCGACGGTGTCGAGCCCCTCCTCCTGCAGGCGATAGGCCCGCAGCTTGTTCAGCAGGCCGATGCCGCGGCCCTCCTGGGAGAGGTAGAGCAGCACCCCGCGGCCCTCGCGCTCGATCATCGTGAGCGCTGATTCGAGCTGCTCGCCGCAGTCGCAGCGCAGCGAGTGGAACACGTCGCCGGTGAGGCACTCCGAATGCACGCGCACGAGCACGTCCGGCCTGCCCGCCGACGTCGCCCTTGACGAGCGCGACGTGGTGCTTGTCGTCGACCAGCGAGCGGTAGCCGACGGCCTCGAAGTCACCGAAGGTGGTGGGCAGCCGCGTCGAGACGACTCGCTCGACGAGCTTGTCGTGACGGCGCCGGTAGGCGATCAGATCGGCGACCGTGATCATGCTCAGCTCATGGCGCGCGCAGTAGCCGGCGAGTTCGGGCACGCGCGCCATCGTGCCGTCGTCGTTCATCACCTCGCAGATCACCCCCGCGGGGTTCAAGCCGGCCAGGCGCGCGAGGTCGACCGCCGCCTCGGTCTGCCCGGCCCGCTCGAGCACGCCCCCGGCGCGGCTCTTCAGCGGAAAGACATGGCCCGGCTGCGACGAGGTCTCGCGGACGGCTCTCCGGGTCGATCGCCACCTGGATCGTGTGCGCGCGATCGTGCGCGGAGATCCCGGTGGTGACGCCTTCGCGCGCCTCGACCGAGACCGTGAACGGCGTTTCGAACGGCGACTCGTTCTTGGCCGCCATCAGGTCCAGTCCGAGCTCGTCGCAGCGCTCGGCGGTCAGCGACAGGCAGATCAGCCCGCGCCCCTCCTTGGCCATGAAGTTGATCGCCTCGGGCGTGGCGAACTGCGCGGCCATCGTCAGGTCGCCCTCGTTCTCGCGATCCTCGTCGTCGCACACCACCACCATCTTGCCCTGGCGGATGTCCTCGATCGCCTGCTCGATCGTCGCGAAGCCGGTCGTTGTGCCTGGTGTCGCTCATGCGCGTGCCTCCATCAGTCGCTCGACGTGCTTGGCGAGGATGTCCACCTCGATGTTGACGAGCGCACCCGTCTCGATCTCGCCGAGGTTGGTGCGCTCGAGCGTCTCGGGGATCAGCGAGACCGAGAATCCGCGCTCGTGCAGCGCGCTGACGGTCAGGCTGACGCCGTCGACGGCGACCGAGCCCTTCTCGACGAGATAGCGCGCGAGCGGCGGGTCGACCTCGATCTCGAGCACCCGCGCGAAGCCCTCCTCGCGTAGCCCGCGGACGGTGCCGGTGCCGTCGACGTGGCCCTGGACGACGTGGCCGCCCAGGCGGTCCTCGGCACGCAGCGCCAGCTCGAGGTTGACGGGCGAGCCGGCGCTCAAGCGCCCGAGCGAGGAGCGCTCGAGCGTCTCGATCATCGCCTGCGCCTGGAAGCCCTCGTCGCCGATCTCGGTGGCGGTCAGGCACACGCCGTTGACGGCGATCGAGTCTCCGTCGCGCAGAGCGCCGGCGAGCCCGCTGAGCGATCTCGATCGCGCGCGCCGTCGCCGTCCTGCTCGAGCGCGGTGACGCTTCCGACCTCGGCGATCAGCCCGGTGAACATCCGATCACCCCCAGGCACATCGCCGCTGGCCTCACCACTCGCGCAGGCGCGCCGAGATCAACAGGTCGCCGCCGACGGACTCGCAGTCGAAGCTGAGCGCGCGCAGCGCCTCGGAGATGCGCTCGACGCCTTCTCCCTCGAGCGGATCGCGCGCGGCGCTGCCGCCCAGCAAGCAGCGGCGCCAGGAACAGTCGCAGTTCGTCGATCTCGCCGGCGTCGAGGAATGCCCCGGCGAGATGCGGTCCGCCCTCGAGCAGCACCGAGGCGACGCCCAGCGAGCCGAGCTGATCGAGCGCGGAGCGCACGCGCGCAGGCTCGTTTTCTCCGGTCGCGACGAGCACCTGCACGCCGGCGGCTTCGAGCGCGTCGGTGTCAGCACGCGCCGCGGCGCGCGAGGCCACGATCGTGAGCGGGATCTCCGCTGCGGCGGCCACGAGCTGCGAGCTCGGCGGCAGCCGCGCGAGCGAGTCGAACACGACGCGCCGCGGCTGCGCGCCCGGCTCGGCGGGCAGCCCGTCGGGACGGGCCGTCAGCTGCGGGTCGTCGGCGAGCGCGGTGCCGATGCCGACGACCACGGCATCGACGGACGCCCGCCAGCGGTGGGCCAGCTGGCGGCTGTCCTCGCCGCTGATCCACTGCGAGTCGCCGGTACGCGTGGCGACCTTGCCGTCGAGCGTCATCGCCGACTTGAACAGCACCCACGGGCGCCCGACGCGAGCGTGCTTGCGGAAAGCCTGGTTGAGCAGCCGCGCGCTCGCGGCGAGCTCGCCGTCGGCGAGCACCACCTCCACGCCCTCGTCGCGCAGGATCCCGAGCCCGCGTCCGGAGGCCTTCTCGGTGGGATCGTCGGAGGCCACGACCACCCGTCCGATGCCGGCCTGCAGGATCGCCTCGGTGCACGGTGGCGTCTTGCCCTCGTGGCAGCAGGGCTCGAGCGACACGTACAGGGTCGCGCCGCCGAGGTCGGCGAGACCGCATGCCTCGATCGCGTTGACCTCGGCGTGCGCGGCGCCGTATTCCTGATGCCAGCCCTCCCCCAGGATCTCACCGTCGCGCGCCACGACCGCGCCGACGACCGGGTTCGGCTTGACCGCGCCGCCGCCGTTACGCGCGAGCTCGATCGCGCGTTCGAGGTGCAGCTTGTCGGTGTCGGTGCAGCTGGGCATTCACGTTGAGGATAACCCCGCACGCACGCGATCCCTACGCGGCGCGACAGCGGCCTCCGTGCAGGTGGTAGATCGTCATCCGCGGACCCGGCCGTTCGTAGGCGAGCGGGTAGTAGTCGAAGCTCCAGTCGAAGTTGAAGGGGACCGGCCTCTGGCCTTGCCGGTAGGGCGAGGCGCGGTACACGACCTTGCCGTCACGGGCGAGCTTGCGGTAGTAGGCGATCGCGCCGGGCACGGCCTTGCGGTCGGCGAACGCGCGCCCTGACTCGGTCGAGCCGGTGATCACCCAGCAGTAGCGTTCGCGCTCGTAGAAGTCGATCAGCGCCGGGTGCAGCGTCGTCTCGTAGTTCTCGAGGCCGACTTCACGCAGGTAGTCCGGCGCGATCGCGCCGCCGGGCGTGATGCGCGGGGACAGCGCCGGATAGAGCTTCCAACGATACGGGTTGTGTGCGGTCGAGGTCCCGGGCTCGACTTCGCGCGCCCATTCCTCGAGCTCGACGGGCTCGGCGACGATCTTCGCGCCGGCGGGGATGTGCGCGAGCATCCAGCTGCGGGTCAGGTTGCGGGTGTCAGCGCGCGAGAGCACGATTCCGGCGTGGACGCTGTAGACGAACCCCTGGATCAACAGCGCGGCTACGAGCAGCGCCGAGAGCGCGATCCGCGGGGCCGGCCCGCTCAACTCGCGCCCGGCCCAGCCGATGACCTGCGCGACGAACACTGCCGCGAGCAGGCAGGCGACCGGGAGGATCGGCATCAGCCAGCGCCCGAAGTAGCGACCCTGCAGTCCCATGAACGCGATGAACAGCAGCGCGGCGGGAACGAGCAGCCAACCGAGGCTCCGCTCGCGGCGCCAGACTGTGACGGCGCCGCCGAGCGCGGCCAGCGCGGGCGCCCAGCCGAGCCCCCATGTGAACGACCACAGGTAGTAGATCAGCCCGCCTTCTTTGGGCGCGCCCAGCTTGCCCTGCGATTCGGCTGAGAGCGTCGACTGGTGGACGAGTTCGGCATGGAAGCTGTGGTAGTCGAGCAGCGCGTACGGATTGGCGATCACGAACGCCGCGAGCGCCGAGCCACCGGCGAGCACCGTCCCGACGAGCGCACGCCTGCGCGTGGTGAGCCCACCCCCGTCGGCCCCGCGGCCCAGGAAGCGCGCGGCTATCGCCACGATCAGCGGCAAGACCACGATGCCGGCCGTGTACTTGGTGGCGCACGCGAGCCCCAGCCCGACGCCGGCGAGCAGGTAGTCGCGGATGCGGCCTTTGCGCAGGACCCCCGCTGTCCCGAGCAGCGAGAGCGTCGCGGGCGCGAGCGTCGGCAGCGTCGTTGAGCGCCAGGTGGCCGTAGAAGACGGGCAGGAACGCGACCGCCTCGATCGCGGCGGCGAGCAGGCCGAGCGCCCGCCCGAGCAGACGCGCGCCGGTCAGGTACAGCAGCCACAGCGCGATCGTGCCGAGCACCGCGACGGCCACGCGCGCGAGCGTGTAGAGCTCTCCGGGTGCAGCGCGAATGCCCGCACGACGCCGTGCGGGCCGCCGTAGGAAGGTCGAACAGGAGGTGCAGCAGGTACGTGAGCGCGGGGGGATTCGCGAAGTAGTGCGGGTTGAGCGTCCCGTTTGCGAACATCTCGCACGGCGATCGGCACGAAGTGCTCGTACTCGTCGACGTTGTAGACATACGGCAGCCCCTGACGTACCCCCCACAGTCGCAGCCAGAGACCGACGAGCAACACGACTGCGAGGCCCGCCCAGGCCCACCAGCGCGCACGATCGGGACGGGGCTTCGAGCTCCGCGTGTGCAGGCGGCGCGGGCGGCATCGACGTGCTGGGAGCTGGCTCAGCAGTTGCCATACACCGCGTAGAAGCGACTGGTGTAGATACGCCTGAAGCCGTTCAGCGGAATCTGATCTTGCGCGTTGTCGCCGTTGTCGACGATCGCGTCGACGAACACGGCGTCGCCGAGCGGATACACGGCGACGCTGCCCGCCTTGATCCGATCCTCGAGCGCGTGGTCGCCGTGTTCGACGTCGGCGCGCGCCTGGCTGCGGGCGACGATGTCCTGCTGCCCGGCGGTGTCGAGGATCCAGCGGGCGTCGGGGATCAGCTTGTTGTCGGGCAGCGAGACCAGCGGGCAGCGCCGCAGCTCGGCGCTCGACGGCCGGGCTGCGCAGCGCGGCGGCGAGCCCCTCGTGGAAGTCCTCGTGCTCGGCGAGCGTCAGGCGCAGGCTCGAGAGGCTGAGCGTGCTGGCCGCCGAAGCTCCACCGTATGCGACGAGCGCGAGCGCACCCGAGGATCCATGCACGGCGCAGCCACGAGCCCGGCTCGAGCATCGTCCAGCCGCCGATGGTGACCGCACAGAACGGCAGCAGCGCCACCGCTGCTCCGAGCAGGTAGCGATCGACGACCGACGCCCCGACGGCGCCCTCGGCGACGTATACGCCGGTCAGCAGCGCGAACGTCGCCAGCGGCACGAGCGCTCGTCGCGGCGCCATCCACAGCGCCAGGCCTGCGCCGAGCAGGCCGCCGAGCAGCACCGGCAGCTTGTCGATGCGCACCCCGTAGGTCCACACCGAGCCGAGCACGCTGGCGAAGCCCTGTGTGCGTTCGAGTTCCGCCGCGAGCCCCGCGGTGGCGGTCAGCGAGTACAGCGGGTTGCCGGTGACGATCCAGTCCAGCGCGGCCCACAGCACCGGCGCGATCGCGGCCAGCGCCAGGTAGCGCAGGCTCCTGAGCGCGAGCTCGCGCCCAGCGGCCCCGGCGCCGCGCTCGGCTTTGCGCGGCCACGAGCACCACAGCCAGTAGGCGCCGCTGAGCACCCAGGCGTCGGGGCGCAGCAGGCCGGCGGCGGCGAGCGCCAGGAACACCGGCAGATCGAGTTCGGCCGCGCCGCGGACGTTCGAGCTCGAGCACGAGCGCCCACACGATCAGCGCCACGTAGGAGATGTCCAGGTAGCCCTGCGCGGCGAGGTTCTCGATGAAGAAGCGGCTCAGCAGCAGCAGCGCGGCGACGAGCCCGACGACCGGCCCGAAGCACAGGCGACCGAGCCGGTACATGCCGGCGACGGCGGCCACGAACGAGGCGATCGAGCCGAGCACCATCAGCCGCGCGCCGCCCTGCCCGAAGATCGAGCACAGCATCCCGAACGCGATCGCCAGCGGGTGCTCGGTGGGACCGCGGTAGACGCTGAAGTCGGGCAGATGCAGATGCAGCAGGTCGCGGCCCCACAGCAGCGCGTAGAAGGAGTCGTAGGTGGGATAGGTGGGAAAGGCGAAGTAGCCGATCAGCGCAGCGACGCACATCGCCGCGAAGCCGAGCCGTGCCCAGGTCCCGGGGCGTCACGGCGCGCAGCCGTGCCAGTCGGATCGTGCCCGGCCGCTGCCGGGTGAGCGTCGCGCTTTGCATCGACTTGGGACACTAACCTGATCGCCGTGAAGCTCATCATCCAGATCCCAAGCTTGGTCGGGAGGGGGGCAGGCCCCCCTCCCGACCTCCCCCCCATATGAAGCTCATCATCCAGATCCCCTGCTTCAACGAGGCGGACCAGCTCCCGCAGACACTTGGCAGACCTGCCACGCCAGATGGACGGCTTCGACACGGTCGAGTGGCTCGTGATCGACGACGGCTCGACCGACGCGACGGTCGAGGTGGCGCGCGCGCACGGCGTCGACCATCTCGTGCGCCTGACCAACAACAAGGGCCTGGCGGCGGGCTTCCAGGCGGGCATCGACACGGCGCTGAAGCTCGGCGCGGACGTGATCGTGAACACCGACGCCGACAACCAGTACTACGGCCCGGACGTCGCCCGCCTGGTGCTGCCGATCGTCGAGGGCCGCGCGGACATGGTCGTCGGCGATCGCGAGGTCGGCGGCATCGAGCACTTCTCGCCGCTGAAGAAGAGCCTGCAGCGACTCGGCTCGTGGGTGGTGCGCCAGGCCTCCTCGACCTCGGTGCCCGACACGACCTCGGGCTTCCGCGCCTACAACCGCGAGGCGGCGATCCAGATGATGGTGGTCTCGAAGTTCACCTACACGCTCGAGACGATCATCCAGGCCGGCAAGCTGCTGGTCGCGGTCGACCACGTGCCCGTGCGCACCAACCCGAAGACGCGCGAGTCGCGCCTGTTCCCGTCGATGGGCGCCTACGTGCGCCGCAACGCCGTCTCGATCTTTCGCATCTACGCCCAGTACGAGCCGTTGCGCGTGTTCTGGAGCCTCGCGCTGCTGATGGGGTTGGCGGCGGGCGGCGTGTGGATTCGCTTCGTCGTCGCCTACGCGGAAGGCAACGGCAAGGGCCACGTGCAGTCGCTGATCCTCGGCTCGGTGCTGTTCATGGCGGCCGTCGTGCTGTTCGCGCTGGGGTGATCGGCGACCTGCTGGCCGCCCAGCGTGTGATGACCCAGCGCACGTTCGAGCGGGTGCGGCGGATCGAGTTGCAGCTCGGGGTCGAGCCCTCGCATTACGAACCCGGCGCGCGGCACGAGCGCCAACCGGTGACGGACCCGCGGATACCCGGCGCCGAGGCGGAGCGCCCGGGCGAGGCGGTGCGGCTGTGAGCGGCGTTACGGTCTCCGAGGACGGCGTCGTCACCGGCAACACCTACGACAAGTACGGCTCCACCAACCCGGTGGTGCGGCGGCTGATGGCGCGCTTCGAGCGCGAGCTCGACGAGCTGTTCGAGCTGGCGGCGCCGAGCTCGGTGCTGGACGTCGGCTGCGGCGAGGGCGTGCTGGTACAGCAGTGGGCGCAGCGGCTCGGCGAGCGCCGCGTGGTCGGCATCGACCTCGAGGAGGAGTCGATCCAGGCCGGCTGGGCCGAGCGCCAGGCGCCCAACCTGGAGTACCGCGTGATGGAGGCCGCGAACCTGCCGTTCGCGGCGAACGAGTTCGACCTCGCGAGCGCGATCGAGGTGCTCGAGCACGTCCCCGACCCCGAGCACACGCTCGGCGAGATGGCTCGCTGCGCGGAGCGCCACCTGCTCGTGTCGGTCCCGCGCGAGCCGCTGTGGCGGATGCTGAACATGGCGCGCGGCGCCTACTGGCCGGCGCTCGGCAACACCCCGGGCCACCTCAACCACTGGTCGAGGGGATCGTTCACGAGGCTGCTCTCGCGCCATGGCGAGGTCGTCGAGGTCCGCTCGCCGTTCCCCTGGACGATGTTGCTTGTCCGCCTCTAGCGCGGGCCAGGCCGGCTCCGCGCGCGCGCAGGGGCGCAGGGCGCTCCTACGGCGCGGGCGCGCGGATCCTGTCGATCGGGATCGCCTCGACGGGCCTGTTGACGTTCGCGTACTTCTCGATCGCGAGCCATGTGCTGGGCGAAGACTCGGCGAAGCTGCTCGACGTGCTGTGGTCGGTGATGTTCGTGATCATCTCGGTGATCTACCGGCCGATCGAACAGCTGCTCTCGCGCACGATCGCCGAACGCCGGGCGCGCGGCCAGCGCGAGCACACGCTGCGCGTGCCGATGCTGATCCAGGCGAGCTTCGCGCTGATCTTCCTGGTGGTCGCGCTCGCGCTGCACGAGCGAGCTGGTCAGACGACGTCTTTCGAACACCAGAGGCGCTGTATGACGTGCTCGTGGTGGGCACGCTCGCCTACGCCGCGAGCTACTTCGCGCGCGGCTGGCTGGCCGGGCATCAGCGCTTCGGCCTGTTCGGCGGGCTGGTGCTGATGGAGTCGACCTCGCGCATCAGCTTCGCGATCGCGGTGGCGCTCGGCATCGCCAGCGGGCAGACGGCGGTCGCGCTCGGCATCGCCGCGGCGCCGTTCGTCTCGCTGGTGGTGGTGCCGGTGGCGTTCGCGCGCAGCGCGCCGACGCTGGCGCGACCGCGCTGGCGCGAGCCTCGGTCGCTGGATGCGACGCTAGGCCGACGCGCGCTGGCACGGGGCGCGCCGATCACGGTCGACGAGGCCGACGCGGCGCTTGCGGGGCCGGGCACCGAGGGCGTGCAGGAGCTGGCGGCGCACGATGAGCTGTCGCTGCGGCGCGGCGGCGGCTTCGCGGTGTGGGTCTCGAGCATCATGCTCTCCGAGCAGACGCTGCTGAACGCGGCGGTGCTGACGGTCGATGCGACCTCGCACAGCGGCAAGCCCTGGCGGGCATCGTGTTCAACGTGCTGCTGATCGCGCGCGCGCCGCTGCAGCTGTTCCAGGCGATCCAGACCTCGCTGCTGCCGCATCTGACGGGCCTCGAGGCGACCGCCGGGCACGACGCGTTCGCGCGCGCGATCCGCGTGACGATCCTCGCGATCGCGGGCTTCGCCGCGGCGGTAGCGCTCGGGCTGCTGGTCGATCGGCCCGTTCGCTCTGGAGCACGTGTTCTTCGGCCAGGTGTTCATCTACAACCGCTTTGGCCTGGCGCTGATCGGCGTCGGCATGGGCCTGCACCTGACCTCCGGCGCGCTCAACCAGGCGGCGCTCGCGCGCGACCGCGCGCGGGCGGCCGCCGGCTGCTGGGGGTGCGCGGCGGTGGTGTTCCTCGTGTGGATGCTGAGCTCGCCGGTCGGCGAACAGCTGCTGCGCGCGGAGATCGGCTACGCGGGCGCGACTGCGCTGCTGGCGCTGATGCTCGCGACGCTCTACCGCCGCGGCACCGCCTCGGGCGGCTGGCGCTCGCGTCAGAGCTCAGGCTGCCTCGACGGACACGGCGATCGCCCGGTAGGCCTCGCCGGGGTCGCGCGCCGCGAAGATCGCGGAGCCGGCGACGAACACGTTCGCGCCGGCCTTGCGGCATTGGGGCGCGGTGTGCGGCTCGATGCCGCCGTCGACCTCGACCGCGACGTCCGCGCCGACGAGCGCGCGCACGCGCGGGAGCTTGTCGAGCGAGTGCTCGATGAACGGCTGCCCGCCCCATCCGGGGTTGACGGTCATGCACAGCGCCATGTCGAGCGCGTCGGTGACCTCCGCGAGCGCGCCGACGGCGGTTGCGGGGTTGATCGCGAGGCCAACGCAGGCGCCCGACTCGCGGATCAGGTTGGCCGTGTAGGCGACGTGCGGGGTGGCCTCGGCGTGGAACGTGATCGAGTCTGCGCCGGCCTTCGCGAACTCGCTGACCTGGCGCTCGGGCCGCTCGATCATCAGGTGCAGATCGAGCATCGCGCCGGCCTCGTGCACCTGGTCGGCGAGCGCCGCGACGATCAGCGGGCCGAGCGTGATCGGCGGCACGAAATGCCCGTCCATGACGTCGCAATGGATCACTCGCGCGCCCGCCGCGAGCACTTCGCCGACCTGCTCGCCAAGGCGCCCGAAGTCCGCCGAGAGGATCGACGGCGCCACCCGCACGCTGCGCAGCAGCTCGCGCGGAGAGGACGGCGAACCGGCGCCGGTGTAGACGCTCATACCGCCTGCAGCATCGAGTCGCCGCAGTTGTTGCACTTCATGATCGCCGTCGAGGACATCCTCACGATCGTCGAGTGCTCGCCGCAGTTGGGGCATACGGAGGTCAGCTCGAAGCGGTGCAGGCAGTAGACGCAGCGGTAGCGGCCGGGCAGGTTGGTCGGCCGCAGCCACGGCTCGCCGCAGTTGGGGCACTGCGGCCCGAGGTCGATCGGCGGCCTTGGCCGGCGTGTGCGGCTCCTCGCCCATCGCTCAGCTCTTGCGCAGGCGGGCGATGTAGAAGCCGGCGGTGTGGTCGCGGTGCGGGAGCGTCACCACGACGCCGTCGAGACTGAGCTCTGGGTTGGATTCCAGGAAGGCGGCGATCAGGCCCTCATTCTCATCGGAAGAGATCGTGCAAGTAGAGTAGACAAGCAGGCCGCCCGGACGGAGGGCATTGGCTCCGGCGGCGAGGATTCGGCTCTGCACGCGCGCCATCTCGGCTGATCGCCTCGGGCGTCACGCGCCAGCGCAGGTCGGCGCGCGCCTGCAGCGTGCCGAGCCCCGAGCAGGGCGGATCGACGAGCACGCGGTCGAACACGGGGCCCTCGGGGCGCGTCGAGCTCGGCGTCGGCGACCTCGACGGCGACGTTGCCGGCGTGCAGCCGTCGCGGCGGTGCGCACGAGGCCGCCGGCGCGGCGCCGGTTGCGCTCGACCGCGAGCACTTCGCCGCTTCCCTGCATCAGCGCGGCGAGATGGGTGCTCTTGCCGCCGGGCGCGGCGCACAGGTCGAGCACGCGCTCTCCGGGCTGCAGGATCGAGCGCGTGGGCGACGCGCATCGCGGCGCGCGACTGCGCGTGCAAGTGCGCCTGCTTGCCAGAGCTGGCGAGCCGTGCACGTCGAACGGCTCCTCCAGCACGAGCGCCTCGGGGACGACGCGGGTCGCGGTGTGTGCGCACGGGCAGCGCGGCGGCGAGCGCGTCGGCGTCGCTGACGAGCGTGTTGGCGCGCAGCGCGAGCTCCAGCGGCTCGTTGTCGGCGGCCATCAGCGCAGCGTGCCTGCTCGGCGCCGAGCGACTCCCACCACAGGCGGCGATCCACTCGGGGTGGGAGTGCTTGACGGCGGCCTGCTCGCGGCGTGTCGTCGCTGAGCGCAGCGAGCAGCGCCTCGGGCCCCTCGCGCGCGGCGCGGCGCAGCACGGCGTTGACGAGCCCGTGACCGCCGCGGGCCTGGGTCTTGGCGAGCTCGACCGCGTCGGCGACGACGGCGTAGTCGGGCGCGCCGCGCAGGTAGAGCAGCTCGTAGAGCCCGAGCCGCAGCGCGGCCAGCAGCGGCGGGTCGAGCTCGCGTGGCGGGCCGCTCGGCGAGCTGCTCGATCAGGTGGTCGAGCGTGCCCTTGCGCTGGACGGCGCCGTAGGCCAGGCGCATCGCGAGCGCGCGGTCGCGCGGATCGAGCTCGTGCGGCCTCGGCGGTGAGCGCGCGATCGGCGTAGGCGCCCTGCTCGAACACGCGGCGCAGGACCGTGTAGGCGCAGCGGCGCGCGGGCGCGATCGTGGCGAGCGGTGAGCTGGGCACAGCGGGCATGATCGGCTATCCGCTGCGGCGAGACGAGCGCCGGGGCGAGCACCTCCGCGAGATCGCCGGCCAGCCGCGCGGCCTCCGGCTCGGTGAGGGTCGCGGTCGTGACGCGGATCCCAGGGCGGACGCCGGGCAGGCGGTAGGGCGCGCCGGGAGCGAGCACCCAGCCGCGCTGCATCAGCGCGCCGATCGCGCCGGCTTCCTCGTTCACCGGGATCCACACGTTCAGCCCGGAGGCGCCATGCGCGCGCACGCCTTCGCGCTGCGAGGCACGCCAGCAGCCGCTCGCGCCGCTGCGCATAGGTGGCGCTCGGCGCGCGCCACGAGCGCCTGCACGTCGGGATCGCTCCAGAGGTCGAGCACGAGCCCCTGCAGGATGTGGCTGACCCAGCCCGGCCCGCGCTGCTGGCGCCCCTGCACGCGTGCGATCGTCTGGGCGTCGCCGGCGAGCACCGCGAGGCGCAGGTCGGGGCCGAGCGCCTTGGCGACCGAGCGCGTCAGGGCCCAGCGCTTGGGCTGCGTGCCCGCAGCTATGACGCTGTGCAGCCGGCAGCCGGCGACCGGTCCGAGGTGATCGTCCTCGATCAGCAGCGTGTTGGGGAACTCGCCGAGCACGGTGCTGAGCTCGAGTGCCCGCTCGGCGTCGAGCGCCGCGCCGGTGGGGTTCTGCCCGCGGGGGGTGATCACGACGGCCGCTGCGCCGCGCTCGAGCGCGGCTTGCAGCTCGGCGGCGAGCATCCCGCGATCGTCGACTGCGACCGGGCTCGAGCACGAGGCCTTGGGCGCGCAGCAGGTCATACAGCGCGGCGTAGCCGGGGCTCTCGACCGCGACTCGGTCGCCGGGGCGCAGGCGCGCTGCGAGCACGCGCTCGATCGCGTCCATCGCGCCGCTGACGACGCACAGCTCCTCGGCGGGGACGCCGTCGGCGTGCAGCTGCTCGCGCGCGAGCTCCAGCAGCGCGGGCAGCGCCTGGCGCTCGCCGTAGAGGCGCTTGGGCAGCTCCAGGCGGCGCAGGACGCTGCCGAGGTCGGGCAGCAGCGCCGGGTCGGGGTTGCCGCGCGAGAGCTCGCGCGCGCCGGGAGGCACGGGCAGCGTCGACGCGGGAGCGCCGATCGGCGGTCCGGGTCCGATGCGCGTGGCGCGCCGCGGCTCGCTCAGCACGACGCCGCGCCGGCGCAGCTCGGCGAGCGCGGCGGCGACCGTGACGGGGCTGAGCCCCACCTCGTGCGGCGAGCCGCCGCACGGAGGGCAGGCGCTGGCCGGGGACGAGCGCGCCGCTGGCCACTGCCGCCTCGATGCTGTTGACCAGCTCCGCGGCGCTCGCCGCCTCGATCCGATACTGTTTCAGTGTCAGTCATTGATCTGTACTATTACAGATTTAATGATCAAATGGAGAGGATGGCGAGGTGCCCGCACAGCAGCCAGCCGAGAGAACCGTCACGGCCCCACCCCCCTCCGAGCGCGTCAGGCTGCGGCGCAAGCGCGAACGCGGGAGCTACGAGCGGAGGTGATCGACGCGATCCTCGACGAGGCGCTGATCGCCCACCTGGGCATCGTCGACGAGCAGGGGCAGCCGTTTGTGATCCCGACGCTGCACGCTCGCAGCGGCGACGTCGTCTACTGCCACGGCTCGACCGCGAGCCGCACGCTGCGCGCGCTCGCGGCGGGCGCGCCGGCGTGCTTGACGGTGTCGCTGATCGACGGGCTGGTGCTGGCGCGCGCGGCGATGCACCACTCGGCCAACTACCGCTCGGCGATGCTGATCGGGCAGGCGCAGGCTCGTCGAGGACCCCGGCGAGAAGCAGCTGGCGCTGCGGGCGGTCGTCGAGCACATCGTGCCTGGACGCTGGGACGACGTGCGCGCGCCGAGCGAGAACGAGCTGAAGGCGACGGCGGTGCTCGCGCTGCCGATCGAGGAGGCCTCGGCGAAGGTGCGCAGCGGCGGCCCGCTCGACGACGAGGAGGACTACGCGCTGTCCGCGTGGGCGGGCGTGATCCCGCTGCTCAGCAGCGCGGGTGCCCCTGAGCCGGACGAGCGGCTGCGGGCGGGGATCGTAACCCCGGCGTATGCGAACGCCTACCGGCGCCCCGGCGTCCGCACCTCTACAGGAGCCCGGCAGGCGATGATCTACGAGCGCTCGGGCAGCCCGTGACCGCGTAGATAGGCGGAGGCGTCCATCGCGCGTCCGCCGGGCGGCTGCACGACGAGCAGCTCGAGCACGCCGGGGGCTGCAGTCGAGCAGCAGGCGCCGTCGCGTCGACCGGACCGGCTCGCCGGCGCGAGGCTGCGTCGAGCAGCGCCGCGCGCTGCACCCCGAGCAGGCTCCCGTCCGCGAGCTCGACACGCGCGCCGATGTGCGGATGCAGCGCGCGCACGACGCGCTCGAGCTCGACGGCGGGGCGCGCGGGGTCGAGCAGGCGATCGGCGGGACCGAGCTTCTCGGCGTAGGTGACGCCCTCCTGCGGCTGCTCGTGAAACGGCGGCGACTCGTCGAGCGCGCGCACCAGCAGCTCGCCGCCGAGCTCCTGCAGGCGCGCTGCAAGC
The DNA here is from genome assembly GCA_963714285.1 of uncultured Solirubrobacteraceae bacterium. Classification (GTDB taxonomy): domain Bacteria; phylum Actinomycetota; class Thermoleophilia; order Solirubrobacterales; family Solirubrobacteraceae; genus Palsa-744. Next base: position 138,854 of record CAVQNS010000004.1, on the reverse strand, counting down.
GAGCCGTAGGTGTCGTCGGGGCGGATCGGCTCGGAGCCGGCAAGGCACACGGGACCGCTGTCCAGGCCGGCTGTCAGGCGCATGATCGAGACGCCGGTGCGCTCGTCGCCGGCGATGATCGCGCGCTCGACGGGCGCGGCGCCCCGCCAGCGCGGCAGCAGCGAGGGATGCACGTTCAGGATCTGCTGCTCGGAGAGCAGCGGCTCCTTGATCAGCGCGCCGAAAGCGCACACGGCTACCGCCTCCGGGGCGGCGCTCGCGATCAACGCCGTAGTGGCCGCATCGTTGACGTTGTGCGGCTGCTCCAGCGTGATCCCGAGCGCGCACGCGCTCGCCGCTACGGGCGGCGGCCTCAGGCGCCGGCCGCGTCCGCTTGGGCGGTCAGGCCGGGTGAGCACGAGCGCGGGGCGATGCTCGTCGCTGCGCGCCAGGCGCTCGAGCACGGCTGCTGCGAACTCGGAGGTGCCGATGAAGACGGTGCTCAATGTGCGGTCCGGGTGGATTCGATCTGCGCTAGGCGGCGTCTGCCGAGCGATTCTCGGCCTGCTCTTGCTGAGCTTCGCGCATCGCGCGCATCGCCTCCTTGCGCGCCTCGCGCGAGATGCGATCGAGGATCAGTACGCCGTTGAGGTGGTCGATCTCGTGCTGGATCACGCGCGCCTCCAGTCCCTCGGCCTCGATCTCGAGCTCCTCCCCGTGCTCGTCGCGTCCCCGCACCCGCAGCCGTGCGTGGCGCTCGACCTCGACGTGCACGCCGGGCAGGCTCAGGCAGCCCTCGTCGCCGGGCTCGAGCTCCTCGCTCAGCCACTCGAGCTCCGGGTTCACGAGCGCGGTGACGGGGTCGTCGGCGTAGGCTTTGTAGACGAGCACGCGGTGCAGCACCCCGAGCTGGGTGGCGGCGAGCCCGACCCCGAGCGCGTCGTGCATCAGCTCCCCCATGCGCCGGACCTCGGCCTCGAGGTCATCGTCGAAGCGCTCGACGGGCAGCGCCCTCGCTCGCAGCACCGGGTCGCCGAACTTGCGCACATGGCGCAGCGCCGCGTCCCGGCGGGCGCGCGTCTCCTCATCGAGCTCGGCGGGCTCGGGTGCGTCCTGCTCACGCTCAACCTCGACGTCGGCCTCCTCGGAGGTCGGCGTCGGGAGCTCGAGCGAGGCGTCCCCCTCGGCTGCGCGGTCATCGGCGGTCATTGTCAGCCTGAGTTTATGAGCAGCGAGCCACCGGCGCGGCGCGTTCATCCTCACGCACGTGCCTGCCCCCGCCCGCTCGCCTGTCGCTACTGCGGATCGACGTCCACGCTGAAGCTGACGCCCGCGTGCGCTCGCGACCCGGCGACGTCCGCGACCGCGGCGCCGACCGCTTGCACCGCCGAGCGCCGAGCGGCAGCCTTCACGACCAGCACGTGACGCTCGCGTCCGCGCAGCCGGAACAGGGCGGCCGGACCGAGCACGCTCGACTCGCCGGCGACGAGCGAGCCTGACAGATGCGTGCGCAACTCGTGGGCGCCGGCGAGCGCCGCCGAGGACTCGAGGGCGGACAGCACGACCCTGATCAGATGCGAGAACGGCGGATAGCTGAGGGCGCGCCGGCGCTCGAGCTCGCCGGCGATGAAGCCGTCGCTGTCATGGTGCGCGGCGTGAAGGATCGCGCGTGCCTCGGGCGCGATCGTCTGTACGAGCACGCGCCCGTCCCCACCGCGCCCGGCGCGCCCGGCGAGCTGCGCGATCAACGCGAACGTGCGCTCCTCTGCGCGGAAGTCGGGGAAGCGCAGCGTGGCGTCGGCGTCGAGCACCACCCCTAGGCTCACGTCGGGGAAGTCATGGCCCTTGGCGACCATCTGCGTTCCGATCAGCACCCCACAATCAGCGGCCTCGAAGCGACGCAGGATCGCACCGACGCTGTCGTGCTCGCCGACCGCATCGGCATCGAGGCGGAAAATCGGGAAGCTGCCGTCGTCGAGGACGTGCGCAAGATCGTGCTGCAGCCGCTCGGTGCCAGCGCCGTGGCGCGCGACCGCGGTCGACGAGCAATCGCAGCAACGCGACGGCACCGCCTCGCGGTGACCGCAGTGGTGGCAGGCGAGATACCCGCCCGCGCGGTGCAGCACAAGCGCCACGTCGCAGTCAGGACAGCTCCACACCCGCCCGCAGGAGCGGCAGGAGAGGAAGTTCGACCAGCCACGACGGTTGAGCAGCACGATTGCCTTGCCGCGCGCCTCGCGCACGTCGGCGAGCGCCTGCGTGGTGAGCGGATGCAGGCCCTGGCTCTCGCCCCGCATGTCCAGGACGTGCACGGGCGGCAGCGCGCGTCCGTCCACGCGGCTCGCGAGCACGCTGGCGGGTAGGCGCTCGACGCTCTCCGGGCGCGGCGTGGCGCTACCCATCAGCAATACCGCACCGCAGCGGGTGGCGCGCTCGGCAGCCACGTCGCGGGCGTCATAGCGTGGGTCTCCCTCGTGCTTGTAGGAGGCGTCGTGCTCCTCATCGACGACGATCAGCCCGAGGTCGGAGATCGGCGCGAACACGGCCGACCGTGGCCCGACGCACACCCGCGCCTCGCCGTCGCGGAGCCGCCGCCACTCGGCGTAGCGCTGGCCTGGGGTCAGGCGCGAGTGCAGCACCGCGACGGTGTCACCAAAGCGTTCGACGAAACGCCCGACGATCTGCGGCGTCAGCGCTATCTCCGGCACCAGCACGATCGTGCCGCGACCCTGCTCGAGCGCAGCTTGGGCGGCGCGCAGGTAGATCTCGGTCTTGCCAGACCCGGTGACGCCATGCAGCAGCCGCTGCTCGCCACGTCGCTCGCGCAGCGCGTCGACTACGGGCTTGAGCGCGGCCTGCTGCTGGCGCGTGAGCGCCGGCGCCCGCGGGCTACGCGCTCCCACCGGCAGATGCCGCGGGCGCGTCACGACGCGCCGCTTGCGCCCGCTCAGTCGCCGCGCGGCCCCCGGCGGCAATACCAGCGCAAGCGCACGAGAGATCGTCGAGCAGTACTCGGCGGCGATCCATTCCGCGAGCGCGAGGAGATCCGCGGGCAGCGTGGGCGCGCCTGCATCCAGCGCACGCAGCGGCGCAAGCAGCTTCTCCTCGGCGACGCTGCTGCTGTCGGCAAGGCCTACGACCACGCCGAGCACCTGCCGGCGCGCGAACGGGACCACGAGCATCGACCCGATGCCGACCTCGCCGCGCAGGGACTCAGGCAGGCGATAGTCGAACGGCCCGCGCAGCGCGCGGGCCGTCGTCATCGGCTCTACCTGGGCGATCAGCGGCGCCGTCGCGCCTTTCACCACAGGGCTCTCGATCTGGGCGATGCTCGTCACCGCTTTGACAGTAGACGACCCTCAGGCGGCGCCGACCGGCTGTGCTCAGAGGCCGGCGGCGGTCCGCAGCGCCTCGCCCTTGTCGGTGCGCTCCCAGGTGAAGTCGGCGTCGTCGCGGCCGAAATGGCCGTAGGCGGCGGTCTTCTGGTAGATCGGGCGATGCAGTTTGAGCTCCTCGCGGAACGACCCTGGGCGCAGGTCGAACACCTCGTCGACCGCTCGCGCGATCTGCCCGCGAGTGAGGCCCTGCTTCTCGGTGGCGAACGTCTCGACCATCACCGATACGGGGTGCGCAACCCCGATCGCGTAGGCGACCTGCACTTCGGCGCGGTCGGCGAGGCCGGCCGCGACGATGTTCTTGGCCACCCAGCGCGCGGCGTACGCGGCAGAGCGATCGACCTTGGAGGGATCCTTGCCAGAGAAGGCGCCGCCGCCGTGTCTAGCCATGCCGCCGTAGGTGTCGACGATGATCTTGCGTCCGGTCAACCCACAGTCGCCGACGGGCCCTCCGATCACGAAGCGCCCGGTTGGGTTGACCAGGAAGTTCCGCCGCAGCTTCCGCGCGTCATAAAGCTCGCTCGGCAGGATCGGCTCGACGACGTGCTCCCAGAGGTCGTCGGGAATCAACGCCTCGGCGCCGTCGCGGTGCTGGGTCGAGATCAGCAGCTTTTCGATCTCGACCGGCTTGCCGTCCTGGTAGCGCACGCTGACCTGGGTCTTGCCGTCGGGGCGCAGGTAGTCGAGCGTGCCGGTCTTGCGGACCGCCGACAGGCGCTCGGCAAGCCGGTGCGCGAGCGAGATCGGCAGCGGCATCAGTGTGTCTGTCTCGCTGGTCGCGTAGCCGAACATCATGCCCTGGTCGCCGGCGCCGGCGACGTCGAGCTCGTCGTCGTCGCCAGCGTCCGTGCGCGCCTCATATGCCTTGTCGACACCCTGCGCGATGTCTGCCGACTGCTTGTCGATCGCATTGAGCACCGCGCAGGAGTCGGCCGAGAAGCCGAGGTCGGCGTCGGTGTAGCCGATTGCGCGAATCGTCTCGCGCGCGATCTCCTGGATGTCGACGTAGGTCTCAGTGGAGATCTCGCCTGAGACGACGACCAGGCCGGTGTTGACGAGCGTCTCGCAGGCGACGCGGCCGTAGGGTTCGTCCTTCAGCACGGCATCGAGCACACCGTCGGAGATCTGGTCGGCGATCTTGTCCGGATGACCCTCGGTGACGGACTCGGAGGTGAACAGGAACTCGTTCTCGGTTAGCTCAGTCATGATGGTGGGGGGATCAGCTCCGGAAGATCAGGGCCGGCGGGTGGCTTCCCGGCGGCGCGTTGGCGAAAAGTCGCAGAAGTCTATGCGGCACGGGCGCGTCCGCGCTGGCCGCGCTCGACGAAGTCGATGATCAGCGGCACGCCGTCCATCCCGTAGCGGGCACGCAGGCGGTTCTCGAGGAAGTAGGCGTAGTCGCGGGTGACACGTGTGCGCGAGTTGACCTGGATCGCAAAGCGCGGCGGGCGCTCCTCGATCTGGGCCATGTAGATCAGCTTCAGGCGATGGCCACCGGCGCCCCTGCGCGTGCCCACCGGAGGCTGGCGCGCCTGCACGGTCTCGGCGAGGAAGCGATTTAGCTCGGGGGTGGGGATGCGCCCGCTGACACGATCGCCGAGCGTGATCGCCTCATTCAGCAGACGCGCGACGTGGCGGCCGGTCTTGGCGCTGACTGTCAGCACGCGCGGACGAAGGCGCAGCTTTTCGGCCACACGCGCGCGCTCGTGGTCCAGGTCGACGCCGACTCCCTCGGCGTCCTCCCCGCGCTCCTGCATGTCCCACTTGTTGAGCACGATCGCGGTCGCGCACCCGGCCTTCATCGCGAGCTCGGCGATGCGCAGATCCTGCGCGGTGACGCCATCGCCGGCGTCACAGACCACGAGCGCGACGTCCGCGCGCTCGGCGGCGCGCCGGGAGCGCAGCGACGTGTAGTACTCGACCGAGTCCGTGACCTTCGCCTGGCGGCGAATGCCGGCGGTGTCGACGAGGATCAGCTTGCGCTCGCCGACCATCAGCGGCGTGTCGATCGCGTCGCGTGTGGTGCCGGCGACGTCCGAGACGATCACGCGCTCCTCGCCGAGGAAGCGGTTGACCAGTGAGGACTTGCCGACGTTGGGCCGGCCGATCACGGCGAGGCGCACCGTGTCGTCCTCGGGGTCGGAGTCACCGTCAGGCAACAGCTCGACGATCCGGTCGAGCAGGTCCCCTGAGCCCAGCCCCTGCGCGGCCGAGACCGGCAGCGGATCGCCCAGGCCGAGGCGGTGGAAGTCTGCGGCGAGCGGCAACTCGGAAAGCCCGTCGCACTTGTTGGCGGCGACGATCGTCGGCAGCGGCGCGCGGCGCAGCAGGTCCGCCATCTCCTCATCGCCGGGGCGCACGCCGGCGCGCGCGTCGACGACCAGCACCGCCACCTGCGCGTCGGCGATCCCGGCGCGCGCCTGCTCGCGGATCGAGCCCGCCAGCGGGTCCTCGTCCTCGAAGTCCACGCCGCCGGTGTCAATCAGCGTGAAGCGGCGCCCGTTCCACTCGCAGTCGAGCTCCTTGCGGTCGCGCGTGACCCCCGGACGCTCGTGCACGACCGCCTCGCGCGTGCCCGTGAGGCGGTTGATCAGCGAGGACTTCCCCACGTTTGGATAGCCGACGACGGCGACCTTCATCGAGCCAGTATGCCTACTGCGTGCGAGCAAGCTCGACTATGCGGCGCACGACCTCCTCCAGAGCGAGGCCGCTCGTGTCGAGCGCGACGGCGTCGGGGGCCGCCTGCAGCGGGCTGTGCTCGCGCGCCCTGTCGCGCTCGTCGCGCAGCGTCTGCTCGGCGAGCACCATCTCGAGATCGGCGCCGAGCTCTGCCGCGCGCCGCCGCGCGCGCTCGCGCGGGTCGGCGGTGAGGAACACCTTCACGGCGGCGTCGGGCGCCACCACGGTGCCGATGTCGCGACCCTCCGCCACCCAGTCTCCATTCGAGATCAGCTCACGCTGCTTGGCGAGGAGCGCCGCGCGCACCTCTGCGTCCGCGGCCACCACCGATGCCGCCGCGGAGACCTCCGGGGATCGAATCGCCTGACTGACGTCGCGCCCGTCAAGCAGCACCGGCCGGGGCGCGCCCGGCGAGCTTCCCGCCGCCGGCTCTGGGAACTGGATCGCGGCCGCGCGAGCCAGCTCGCCGAGCGCTCCGGCCACCTCGGGCAGCTTCCCCCCGCAGCGCTCGAGCGCTGCGAATGCGACGCAGCGGTACATCGCGCCGCTGTCCAGGTAGGCGAAGCCGAGCTCGCGCGCCAGCGCACACGCGACCGTCGACTTGCCGGCACCGGCGGGACCGTCGATCGCGATCAGCACTGCTTGACCGCTCTCGCTGAACCGCCGCTCGCTACGAGCACAGCGTCGCGAGCTGCTCGACGAACGTCGGGTAGGACACAGCGGCAGCGTCCATCCCGACCACCTCCACCCCCTCGCGCGACGCGAGCCCGGCCACGGCTCCCATCATCGCCATGCGATGGTCGCCGCGGGCATCGATGCGCCCGCCGCGCAGCCCACCGCTGCCGCGCACCGCAAAGCCATCGTCGGTGGCCTCGATGTCCGCGCCGAGGCCGCGCAGGCCCTCGACGACGCCGGCGATGCGATCGATCTCCTTGAGCCGCAGCTCCTGCGCGCCACGCACGACGGTCTCGCCCTCTGCGAAGCAGCCGAGCAATGCGACCAGCGGCAGCTCGTCGATCGCGAGCGGCACCTCGTCGGGCTCGACGGTGGTGCCCTCGAGCGCGCCATGCGCGACGTCGAGGTCGCTGACGGGCTCATCGGCCTCCAGCTCGCCGGCCTCGCTCTCGAGATCGCCGAGCACGATGCCGCGCATACGGCGCACGATGCGCACGAAGCCGGTGCGGGTCCAGTTGACGCCGACGTCGCTGATCAGCAGACGCGAGCCCGGAACGAGCACGCCCGCCGTGATCATGAAGGCGGCGGAGCTGGGGTCGCCCGGCACCTTCACGCTGTCGAGCAGCAGCTCATCGGTATTAACCACGGTCACACGCAGGCCGTTGCGGTGGATCGCGACGCCCGCGCGCAGCAGCATCCGCTCGGTGTGGTCGCGGCTGCGGGCCGGCTCGCCGATCGTCGTCGCTCCGTCCGCAGTCAGCGCGGCGAGCAGGACGCACGACTTGATCTGGGCGCTGGCGACGTCGAGCTCGTAGGAGATCGCGCGCAGCCGCGTACCGTGGATCTCCAGCGGTGGCAGGCGCTCGTCGCGCGCTTGCAGCTCGGCGCCCATCTGGCGCAGCGGCTCGACGATCCGGTCCACCGGGCGTTGGCGGATCGACTCGTCGCCGTCGAGCGTGAACGTGCATCCCTCCTGCGCGGCCAGCCAGCCGGGCAGTATGCGCAGGAGCGTCCCGGCGTTACCGACGTCGATCGGCCCCGGCGGTTCGCACGCCTGGCGCAGTCCGGTGCCGCGCACGATCAGATCCTCGCCGTGAACCTCGACGAGCGCGCCGAGCGCGCGCACCGCGTCGAGCGTGGAGGTCGTATCGGCGGCGTGCAGGTAGCGCTCGATCCGCACCGGCTCGGAGGCCATCGCGCCGAGCAACGCCGCCCGATGCGAGATCGACTTGTCAGCCGGCGCGCGCATTTCGCCGGAGAGTCCGTGCGCGGGCTCGAATCGCATGTTCATGGGCTTGCCTTCATGCTTGCACGACCGGGAAGCCGAGGTCGGCGATCAGCTGCTCGGCGCGGCGCGCGCGGCGCTCGCCGGCGATCCACAACGCCACGATCCCCTGGCTGTTGTCCGGGGAGGGCGAGAGCACCATGTCGAGGATGTTCACGCCGGCGTCGCCAAGCGCGAGCGCTATCTCGGCGATCACGCCCGGACGGTTGGGCACCGATGCGCGCAGCTCGAGCACCGACTCGCCGTCGACCCCGCCGACCAGCCCGGCGCCCAGCAGCGCCTCGCGGGCCTCGCGGGCGTGCTCGTTCCAAGTGCTGAGCGCGCGTGCGTCACCGCCCGTGAGCCAGGCGCGCACATCGTCCAGGCGCTGAGCGAGCTCATCGATGGCGGCAAGCAGCGCGTCGCGGTTGGACAGGTAGATGTCCGTCCAGATCGCGCCGTTGGCACCCGCGACGCGGGTGGCGTCACGAAAGCTCGGCCCGACCGCCGGCAGGCGCTCTGACTCATCTCCGAGCAGGCTGGTGGCCTGGGCGACGAGCAGGTTGGCGAGCACATGCGGAAGATGCGACACGCAGGCCATCAAACGGTCGTGCGTGTCCGCGTCGATCGCAGACGGGCGCGCCCCGAAGCGGCTGAGGAGCCGATGGAGGCGCTCATAGAGCACGCCAGCGGTGCTGCCTGAGGCGGGTGTCAGATACCAGGTGGCGCCCTCGAACAGATCAGCGCGGGCGTGCTCTACGCCGGCGGTCTCTGCGCCCGCGAGCGGATGCCCGCCGACGAAGCGCGCGTCGGCAATGGCCTCGGCGAGCGCTTGCTTGGTCGAGCCGACGTCGCTCACGACGCAATCGCCTCCGGCGCTCTCGAGCGCGAGGCGCACGGTTTCCACGAGCGCGCCGACGGGAGCGCTCGCGAACACGACGTCAGCGCCGGCGACAGCGCTCGCGACATCGCGCGCCTGGGTGTCGATCGCTCCCAGCTCGAGCGCCGCCGCGCGCACGCCCGCATCCGGGTCATACCCGCACACCTCGGCGTCCGCGCGCGCGCGCGCCGCCAAGCCGATCGAGCCACCGATCAGCCCGACGCCGAGGATCGCCACCTTCAAGTCCGCGTCCCGCTCGGTCCACGCTCCGCTTGGAGCGTTCTGCGAGCGTGACCCATCAGACCGCGCTGAGCGCCTTGCCCGCGAGCCCCGCGGCACGCTCGACGGCGAGCGCGTACGCCGCGAAGTCCTCCGCCCGCAGCGCCTGAGGCCCGTCGCAGATCGCCTCGTCGGGGTTCGGGTGCACCTCGACGATGATGCCGTCAGCCCCGACAGCGGCGGCGGCGAGCGACAGCGGCGTCACCAGGTCGCGCCGGCCGGCGGCATGGCTGGGATCGACGATCACCGGCAGGTGCGAGAGCTCCTTGAGCACGGGCACGGCCATCAGGTCGAGCGTGAAGCGGTAGGCGGTCTCGAACGTGCGAATGCCACGCTCGCAGAGCATCACGTTGGGGTTGCCTTCCTTGAGGATGTACTCGGCGGCCATCAGCAGCTCGTCGAGCGTCGCCGAGAGCCCCCGCTTGAGCAACGCCGGGCGCCCCGAGCGCCCGATCTCGGCGAGCAGCGGGTAGTTCTGCATGTTGCGCGCGCCGATCTGGATCACGTCGGCCACCTCGAGCACGGCGTCGAGGTCTGAGATGTCCATCAGCTCGGTGACGATCGGCAGGCCAGTCTCGACCTTCGCCTCGGCCAGTAGGCGCAGACCCTCCTGGCCCAGACCCTGGAAGGCGTAGGGAGACGTGCGCGGCTTGTAAGCGCCGCCGCGCAGCAGCGTGGCGCCGGCGTCGCGCACCACGCGCGCCGTCTCGAGCGTCTGCTCGCGCGACTCGACGGTGCACGGCCCGGCGATCAGCGCGAAGTTCTCCCCTCCGACCTTGCGGCCGTCGATGTCGAGCACGGTGCGCTCGCCGTGCGTGATCTGCGCCGAGGCGAGCTTGTACGGCTTGAGGATCGGCACCACGCGGTCGACGCCGGGCTGGCCCTCGAGCCCGAGGCTCTCGACGTTCGCGTCCTGCTCCACGTCGCCGATCGCGCCGATCACGGTGACGCGCGCACCGGAGCTGCGATGCGCACGCGCACCGGCTCGCTCGATCTTGGCAACGACCGCCTCCACCTCGTCCTCGGTGGCGGTCTCTTTCATGACAATCATCATCGACTCATCCTTTCACTACCCGTGGGCATGTTAGAGGTGCCGGGTGGCCACCTCTCTGTCGGTCCGCGAGCAGGACGCCTGGGGACGCCCTCTTGGGTGGCGCTCGGCCCCGCTGCTGGGACCAGGTACGGCCGTTTGGACCCGCTCACGGACGGGTGCAGGCCGAAGCGCCTAGATAAATCGCCAGGCGCAATAGGCGCTGGAGCACAGCCACGCGGCATCCGCGTGTGGGGTGAGAGCGTAGGTGCGAGGCGACGCGGTCATGGCTGTCTGCAGGACTTGTAGCAGACAAACGGCCCGTGGTCGAGCACTGGGAGACAAGTTCGCGCAAGCGGCTGGTACTCCAGGCGTGCGCGCGGTGCTCGCTCGTGCGATCTCGGCGCGCTTGTCTCTCAGCGCGCCGCGACCGGCGCCAGCACCTCGGCGAGCGCAGCGAGGAAGCGTTCGTTCTCACCGGGCAGGCCGTAGGTGACGCGCAGCGCAGGCACCTTGCTGCCGAGCGCGCTGCCGCTGCGCACGAGCACGCCGCGCTCGCGCAGGCCGCGGACGATCGCCTGCTCGTCGCGGCCCTCGCCGAGCGCGAACCAGCAGAAGTTGGCCTGCGAGTCGGCCGGCTCGAGGCCGAGCGCGCGCAGACGCTCGTCCACGGAGATTCGCTCGGCGACGGTGCGGATCACGCGCTCCTCGACGGCGTCCTGATGGGCGAGCGCCTCGACCGCAGCGGCCTGTGCGAGCGCGTTGCAGAAGAACGGCTGGCGCACCTGGTTCAGCGCGCGCGGCAGATCCTCAGAGCCGCACAGCGCGAAGCCGACGCGCAGGCCGCACAGGCCGTGGACCTTGGAGAAGGTTCGCAGCAGCGCGAGGTTGGGGTGCGCGTCGAGCAGCTCCAGGGAGGTATCGGCGTCCTCGCGCGTGTTGAACTCGCAGTAGGCCTCATCGAGGATCACGCAGATGTGGCGCGGCACCTGCTCGAGGAACCCGGCTATGTCGGCGAGCGGGACAGCGGTGCTGGTGGGGTTGTTCGGGTTGCAGATGATCACCAGACGAGTCGCGACAGTGACCTCCCGCAGCATCGCCTGCAGATCGTGGCGCTCGTGCTGATCGAGCGCAACCGTGACAGCGCGCGCGCCGGAGGCAGCCGCCAGGTGCGGGTATACGGAGAACGACGGCCACGCATACACGAGCTCGGCGCCCGGCTCGAGCAACGCCTCGCCGGCGGCAAGCAGGACGTCGCATGAGCCGTTGCCGACCGCGATGCGCGAGGCGGGCACGCCGTAGCGATCACTGAGCTTCTGGCGCAGCAGCGAGTTCTCGGGGTCCGGGTAGCGGTTGAGTCCGCCGAGCGCGCGGTCGATCGCATCGCGCACGGCCGCCAGCGGCGGGTACGGAGACTCGTTGCTGGCCAAGCGCACGAGCTGCTCCTCGAGCGCGTAGCCGCCCGCTGCCGGATAGACGGGGATGCGCCCGATGCGCTGTGAGAACTCGATTGCCATCGACACATTGTGTCGGGTTCCGTCCGTGACGGCGCTCCGCGCCGGCCGGACTACCGGGTTCCGTCCGTGACGGCGCTCCGCGCCGGCCGGACTACTGCGCTGCGTGCAGATCGGTGCGCAGCTCGCGGGCGTCGCCCAGGTAGACGTGCGCGGGTGTGTGCTCCTGCTCGGCGTAGTAATGGATCAGCACCCTGATCACGCGTGGCATCGACCTGGGCACCGGGATCTCCTGCGAGCACAGCAGCGGCACGTGCTCGAAGCCGAGCGCACGGGCTGCTACAGCTGGGAACTCCGCGTTCAGATCTCTGGTGGCGGTGAAGATGCAGCTGACGACGTTGCTCGGCTCGAGGGCGTTGCGCTGCATGATCTCGCGCATCAGCTCCGTCGTCGCGTCGAGGATGTCCTGGGCGTTGTTGAGCTTGACGCTCACGGCCCCGCGCAGGGCGAACAGTCGCATGGCGGGCGATTCTGTCAGAGCGCACCCGCGTGGGGGGCATCCCCCACACCGGCGGACGGGCCGGCGAGCGCGCGCAGACGCTCGAGCTCGACGTCGTTCACCCGCCGATGCGCTCCGGGTGCGAGGCCGTCGAGCGTCAGCGGGCCGAAGCTCGTGCGCTCAAGCTCGAGCACACGATGGCCGATCGCCTGGCACATCCTGCGCACCTGGCGGTTGCGTCCCTCGTGGATTGTCAGCTCGATCAAACTCGATCCCGGCCCACCCACGCGACGCACGCGCGCGGGAGCCGTGGGGCCGTCCTCGAGCTGCACACCGGCGCGCAGCGCCTTCAGGGCATCCTCGGCGACCGGCCCCCCGGCGAGACGCGCGCGGTAGGCCTTGGGCACTTCGAAGCGGGGGTGCGTAAGGTGATTGGCGAGCTCGCCGTCGTTGGTCAGCAGGATCAAGCCGGAGCTGTCGATGTCGAGCCGTCCGACCGGGTACAGACGCAGCCCGCGGGCGGGAACCAGCTCGACGACCGTCCGTCGCCCATGGGTGTCAGCTGCGGTGGAGACCACGCCGACCGGCTTGTTGAGCGCGTAGAGCACGCGCGGCTCCGGCCCCGCGAGCGGCTGCCCGTCGAGCGCAACGCGGCTGTGCTCGCCCACGTCGCAGGCGGGATCAGTGACGATCTCATCGGCTACGCTCACGCGCCCGGCAGCGATCAGAGCCTCGGCGGAGCGACGTGATGCGACGCCGGCATGGGCGAGGTACTTGGCTAGACGCACGCGCGGGAGACCGTGACGGGGCTCATGTGTTGCAACCATAGGATGCACACGCTCGCCCTTCCGTCCCGGCGGCCGTTCGACCATGGACCTCCAGCTTCTCGACCAGACGCTCGCCGGCCGCGGCGAGCCACGCTTTCGCGCCGGCCAGATATGGACATGGGCGGCCCGCGGAGCGAGCGGCTATCAGCAGATGACCAACCTCCCGCGCGAGCTGCGCGAGGCGCTCGCCCGCGAACTGCCGTTCTCGACGCTCGGCCTCCGCGACGAGGCGCATTCGAGTGACGGGACCGTCAAGGCGCTGTTCGACACCGCGGACGGCCGCCCGCTGGAGGCCGTGCTGATGCGCTATCGCGACAAGCGCCGCTCGATCTGCGTCTCCTCGCAGTCCGGCTGCCCGCTGACCTGCACGTTCTGCGCCACCGGCACGATGAGATTCGCCCGCAACCTGAGCGCGTCCGAGATCCTCGACCAAGCGTTGTACTTCAGACGCATCGAAGCGATCGACCACTGCGTTTTCATGGGCATGGGCGAGCCGATGCTGAACCTCGAGAACGTGCTCGCCGCGTGCGAGCGCCTGCCGGACGTCGGCGTCACGCACCGACGCACGACGATCTCGACGGTCGGCTGGATACCGGGCATCGAACGGCTCGCCGAGTGCGAGATGCCGATCCGCTTGGCGCTGTCGCTGCACGCCGCCGACGAAGCGTTGCGCTCGGAGCTGATGCCGGTCAACGAGCGCTATCCGCTGGCTGAGGTGATCGAAGCGTGTCGTGCGTTCTACGCGCGCAAGCGCCGCCGCGTGTTCATCGAGTACGTGATGCTCGCGGCCGTCAACGACCGCTACGAGCAGGCGCTCGCACTGGCCGATGCGCTGTCCGGCGGGCGCGAGGATGCGGCTCCGATCTTCAAGGTCAACCTGATCCCTTACAACCCCAGCGCGGCTGGTCGCTACGAGGGCTCCAGTCGAGAGTCGATCGCGGCCTTCCGCAGCGCACTGGAGGCGCGCGGGGTGCCTGTGACGGTGCGACTCACACGGGGCCGCGATATATCAGCCGCATGCGGGCAGCTCGCCGCCGACGCGGCCTAGGAAGAGGCGTCGGCCGGCCTCGCGGCACGATCGCGGTCGAAAGCGGGCGCGTGGCCGAGGTCCGGGCACGAGGAGATCGCGCCCGGACGCTCGACCGTTGGCAGCGTCGTCCCTACGGGACCGCGACGATGAAGCCTTCGCCGGTCGAGATCGACGAGCTCGCCTCGATCTCATAGCCGCCCGGGCATTTCTGGGGCGAGACCACCGCGAAGCTGTCGGTGGTTCCTCCCGGGGTGGTCAGGATCGGCAGTCCGGCGTACACGGGGGTGATGCAGAAGAACCCGGTCTGGGGCTCGGTCACCGAGGTGAAGCCGGAGTCGGACCCAAACGCGGGGTTGCCGGCGCCGTTAATCACGATGCTGGCATAGGCCACGGCGCTCCCCGCCGGCCCGGTGGCACCCGTCGCGCCGCTCGCTCCCGCCGGTCCCGTCGCTCCTGTCGCTCCGGTGGCGCCCCGCGCGCCGGCGTTGCCCTTGAGCTCCTTGAGTACCTTCGGGCTGATCTGAGTCTTCTTGGTGATCAGATAGTGAGTGGCAGCGAGTGCGCCGCCACTCATGGAGAACACCAGCGCAAGGGTGGCAGCGACATTTGCATACGTGATGCGAGGACGGAACGAAGACAAAGCGACTCCTTTCAAAGCCCGAGTAGGAAGCCCGGCAGCATACAGGTAATCCCAGACCAGACGTACGCATTTGCTACGTATCGAGTCCGTTCGATCGACGCGAGAGCGCGGCTGTCTATCGCGGCGCTCGATCGTTGCTCAGGCGCCCCCGCCCGCTCTCGCCTCGCCGGCGCGCAGCAGGCGCTCACGCAGCTCGGCCTGCTCCTCGGGGGTTGGGTCCCAGCGGGCGATGTCCGGGAGCTCATCGAGATTGCGCAGCCCGAACAGCTTCAGAAACTGGGTCGTGGTGCGGTAGAGCACCGCGCCGAACTGCGAGTGTCCGGCCTCCTCGATCAGGCCGCGGTCGAGTAGCGTGGCGCTGGCCGAGTCGGCGCTGACACCGCGGATGCGGGTGATCTCGGGACGCGATATCGGCTGCAGGTAGGACACGATCGCGAGCGTCTCCGCCTGCGCGGGACTGAGCGTCGAGGCGCGCGGACGACTGAACAACCGCCGCGCCGCGTCCTCGCTCGAGGGATCGCTGGCCAGCGTCCAGCCACCGCCCAGCTCGCGCAGCGTGATCCCTCGGCGCCCGGGCGCATACTGCTCGGCCAGCACCGCCAGTGCCGCGTGCACCGCGCCTTCGCCAGCCTCTGTGGCGTCGGCGAGCTCGGTCGGGCTGAGCGGATCGGAGGACAGGAACAGCAGCGCCTCGACGGCGCGTGCGAGCGAGGGCAGCTGTTCGTGCGCGCCGACGTCGCCGGCGGCGTCGAGCGTCGCCTGCCACGCGCCCGGAGCGGGGCCATCGGCTCCCTCGAGCACCGCGCCCTCGCCCGGCTCAATGGCCACCGTCACGTCCTCGACGTCGCTCACCAGGCAAACACTACGCCCCGCCGGCGCTCAGCGCGAGCGAGGGAACGGACGCCTCGTGAGCCTGCCCGCGGATGGCGATCTCGCCGAAGCTCTCCCGCTGCTCCCAATCGGCTTCGCCGCGTTTGTAGAGCTCCAGCAGCGCGAACAGCGTGACGGCGACCGTCATCCTGTTGGCACCGCGGACCGCCTCGTCGAAGCTGAAACTGCCGCGACGCAGCAAGCCGCGCAGATGCGCCAGGCGCTCGGCGACCGAAACTCGCGGCACCGAGATGTGGCGGATGCTGATCGCCGGCGCCATCAACAGCAACCGCCCGATCGCCGCCCCCAGCAGCGCTGGGTCGTGCGAGCCATCGGCTGCGTGGACGATCGCGCGGCGCAGGCTCGGCGGGGGCGGGGCGGCGCGGAAGCGCACACCGTGCTCCGCGGCCAGCAGCTCGCCGAGATGCGCCGCGGCGGCGCGGTAGCGGCGGGCGTCGAGCATTCGCGCGAGCAGCTCCTCCGCTGCCTGCTCGGGCTCGATGTCCAGCAGCTCCTGCTCCTCGCTGTTCAGCATCAGGCGGGACTTCAGCTCCAGCAGTGCCGCGACGAGCACGATGAACTCGGTGGCCGTCTCGAGGTCCAGCTCGCCACGCTGCTCGAGGTGATCCAGGTAGGCGAGCACCACGTCGGCGAGCTGCAGCTCGAGCAGATCGACCTCTTCGCGCAGCACGAGCGTGAGCAGCAGGTCGAACGGCCCGCTGAAGACCTCGAGGTCGAGCTCGAGCGCGGCCAGGCTCACCGCGGCCCCCTCGACCCGCTCTGCGTAGCGACGGTCATGCGCGCACCGTAGCGGCCGTCGATGACGTGCTCGCGAGCGCTTGGGCGCGCGCCGCTCACCGCTGGGCTCCGACGCCCATGCGCTCACGCACATCGGCGAGCGTCGGCGCGGCGATCGCCCGCGCGCGTTCGGCACCATCCCGAAGGATCTGCTCGAGCCTGGTCCGATCGGGGCGCAGCTGCTGGTAGCGCTCGCGCACGGGGGCCAGGTACTCGACGACCGCGTCCGCCACCGCCACCTTCAGCTCGCCGTAGCGAGCCTGCGCGAGCTCTTTCTCGACCGTCGCGGGATCAACGCCGCGGACCGCCGCGAGGATTTCGATCAAGTTGCTCACGCCGGGCTTCTCCGAGTCGCGCCGCACCTCGCTGCCGGAGTCGGTGACGGCGCTCTTGAGCTTCTTCTCGATCGCCTTCGGCTCATCCAGGACGTACACGGTCCCCTGCTCGCTGGCCCCGGTCGTGGACATCTTGCGCGTCGGCTCCTGTAGATCCATGATCCGCGCGCCGACCTCGGGGATGCGGTGCTCGGGCACGACCAGCACCTCCTCGCCGTTGCCGAAGCGCGTGTTGAAGCGCCGCGCAACATCCCGCGCCAACTCGAGGTGCTCGCGCTGGTCCTCACCCACCGGCACCTCCTCGGCGCGGTAGGCGAGTACGTCGGCGGCCTGCAGGACGGGGTAGACCAGCAGCCCCGCCGAGACCAGCTCGCGTTGCGCCAGCGACTTGTCGCGGAACTGATGCATGCGCTGCAACCTGCCCAGCTCGGTGACGCCGCACAAAAGCCATGTCAGCTCGGTGTGCTCGCGCACGTCGCTCTGGCGGAAGAGGATGCAGCGCTGCGGGTCCAACCCCGCGGCGAGCAGGATCGCGGCCGTGTCATACAGCCGCTCGCGCAGCTCGAGCGGGTCGTAGGCCACGGTGATCGCGTGCAGGTCAACGATGCAGAAGATGCCCTCGCCGCGCTCCTGGCTGGAGACATACTGAGCGATCGCGCCGATGTAGTTGCCGAGGTGCTTGCGCCCGGTCGGCTGGATTCCGGAGAAGATGCGCATCGGTCGATCGGCCTTGGTGTCTGGTGCTCGCGTCGCGGTCGCTAGCGACGCCGCAGCGAGCTGTCGGTGAGCCAGGGGGCGTCCCAGCCGGTATCGGCCTGGTTGACGTTCGTTCCCGGCGGGACGATCTCGTCGATGCGGTCGAGCACGTCGCCGCTGAGTGTCCGCTCGAGCGCCGGCAGCTGGCCCTCCAGCTGCTCCATCGTGCGCGGGCCGATGATCGCGGCGGTGACGGCCGGATGGCTCGTCACGAACGCGAGCGCCATCTCGATCAGCGGCATGCCGGCCTGCTCAGCGAGGTCGCCGAGCGCCTGCGCCGCCTCGAGCTTGGCCTGGTTGCCGGGGATCGACATGTCATAGCGCGACGGGAGCATCTGCGCGCGCCGGCTGTCCGCCGGCGAGTCGCCACCCTTGCGATAGCGGCCCGACAGCCAGCCGCCGGCAAGCGGGCTCCAGGGGATCACGCCGATGCCGTGCTGCTCGCAGACGGGCAGCACGTCGGCCTCGATCCGTCGGATCAGCATCGAGTAGGGCGGCTGCTCGCAGACGAAGCGCTCGCGGCCACGCTTCTCGGCGACCCACTGCGCCTCGACGATCTGGTGGGCGGGGAACGTCGAGCTGCCGACATAGCGGACCTTGCCTGCGTGTATCAAGTCGCTGAGCGCGCCGAGCGTCTCGTCGATGTCCGTGTCGGGCTCGGGACGGTGTATCTGGTAGAGGTCGATCCAGTCCGTTTTCAACCGGCGCAGGCTATTCTCGACCTCTTTGACGATCCAGCGACGTGAGTTGCCGAACTGGTTGGGATCGTCGTCGTGCATCTTGCCGTGAGCCTTCGTCGCGAGCACGATCGAGTCGCGCCGCCCGTCCGCGAGCGCCTTGCCGACGATCTCCTCGGACTCTCCGCGCGAGTACACGTCAGCGGTGTCAATGAAGTTCACGCCGGCATCGAGCGCGCGGTGGAGGATGCGGATCGAGTCGTCGTGGTCGGTGTTGCCCCACGCGCCGAACATCATCGCGCCGAGACACAACGGGCTGACGCTGACGCCGGTGCTGCCGAGTTTGCGGTGTTCGATCGTCATCTTTAGGGGGCCTCGGCCAGCAGCTCGCGGATCACGGGGTGCTTGGCTGCAGCGACCTCGTCGAGGCGGCGTACGGGGGTACTGTACGGCGCTCCCTGCGCGATCGTCGGGTCCCGCGCGGCCTCCGTCAGGATCGCCGCAATCGCATCGGCGAACGCGTCGAGTGTCTCCTTGGTCTCGGTCTCGGTCGGCTCGATCATCAGCGCCTCCTCGACCAGCAGCGGGAAGTAGACGGTCGGCGGATGAAAGCCGAAGTCGAGCAGACGCTTGGCGAGGTCGAGTGTCTTGATCTGCAGCTCCCGCTTCATCGGTCCGCCGGAGAGCACGAACTCGTGCATGCACAGATCGCCGTAGGCAAGCGGGAGAGACTCGGCCACGCCTTGCTCCTTCAAGCGTGCGAGCAGGTAGTTGGCGTTCAGCACCGCCGTTTCGGAGGCGTCCTTGAGCCCGTCGCCGCCGAGCGAGCAGATGTAGGCATAGGCGCGCACGAAGCAGCCGTAGTTGCCGTGAAAGCCGCGCAGGCGTCCGATCGATTTGGAGCCCGCGCCTTCCCCCGGATCGTGGTCGAGGTCGAACTGGCCGTGCTCGCGGCGGACGACGAGCGGCACGGGCAGGAACGGCGCGATCCTGTCCGAGACGGCGATCGGGCCCGAGCCCGGGCCACCGCCGCCGTGCGGCTGTGTGAACGACTTGTGCAGATTGAAGTGCACGATGTCAAAGCCCATGTCGCCCGGCCGGGAAAGACCCATCACCGCGTTGAGGTTGGCGCCGTCGTAGTACAGCGTCGCCCCCACCTCGTGCACGATCTCGGCGATCTCTGCGATGTTCGGATCGAACAGGCCGAGCGTGTTGGGGTTGGTGAGCATCAGACAGGCGACGTCGGCGTCGGCCTGCGCGCGCAGGTCCTCGATGTCGATGCCGCCGTCGGCATTGGTGGCGAGCTTCACGACCTCGAACCCCGCCATCGTCACGGTCGCGGGGTTGGTCCCGTGGGCGGTGTCGGGCGTCAGCACCTTGTGGCGGGACTCGCCGCGGTCTTCGTGGTACGCACGTGTGAGCAGCATGCCGGCGAGCTCGCCGTGAGAGCCGGCGGAGGGCTGCAGCGAGACGTGCGGGAGGCCGGAGACCTCCGACAGCGCGCGCTGCAATCCCCACATCAGCTCGAGCGCTCCCTGCGCGCGCTCGGGGTCCTGCAGCGGGTGCAGGCGCGCGTGGCCGGGGAGCGCCGCGACGCGCTCGTGCAGGCGCGGGTTGTGCTTCATCGTGCACGAGCCCAGCGGATAGAAGCCCGAGTCGAGGTCGAAGTTGCGCTTGGAGATGCCGACGTAGTGGCGCACGATCTCGGGCTCCGAGACCTCCGGCAAGCGAGGCGGCGCCGAGCGACGGAAACGCGCGGGCAGCAGTGTGTCGAGCTCTACGGCGGGCACGTCGACGTCGGGACACATGAAGGCCCGCCGGCCGGGGGCGCCCTTCTGGAAGATTGTGGTGGCCGTCTGGCGCTGCAGCGGGGCCGAAGGGGAGCTGGGCGCAGAGAGCCCGGCGCCGGCGGCGGCTCCGTTGCCATTGAAGTGCGGCTCGTGAGCCTCGATGCCGGGGTCTGCGTGCAAGTGGTTTTCGTCGATCGGGCTCATACCGCCACCGCGGCCTCGCGCTCGGCGGCCACGGCCTCGGTGAGCACCCCGGCGAGCCGATCGATGTCGGCGCGGCTGCGCTTCTCGGTGATCGCAACGAGCAGGCCGCCACGGTCGGACTCGCGTCCGGTCAGGGCTTGCAGATCCACGCCGGGGTTCACGCCGTGTTCGGCGCAGCGACGGCGCACGGCCGCCACGTCGGCGTCGAGGCGCAGGGCGAACTCGCGGATCACCGGCTGCTTGTGAAGCTTCTCGACGCCCTCGATCGCGCTGAGCGTCTCGCGGGCGTAGTGCGCGCGAGCGAGCAGCAGCTCGCCCAGCTCGACGATGCCGCGGCGCCCGAGCCAGGTCAGGTAGACGACGCCGGCGAGCGCGTTGAGCGCCTGCGCGGTGCAGATGTTCGAAGTGGCTTTCTCACGGCGGATGTGCTGCTCGCGGGTCTGCAGCGTGAGCACGAACCCGCGCCGGCCGTCGACGTCGACGGTCTCGCCCGCGATGCGCCCGGGCATCCGCCGCAGGTACTCCTCGCGGGCGGCGAACAGGCCGAAGGACGGACCGCCGAAGTCGAGACGGTTGCCGAGCGGCTGGCCCTCGCCGACCGCCACGTCGACGCCACACGCGCCGGGCGCCTCGAGGATCCCGAGCGTGATCGGGTCGACCTGCGCGATCACGACCGGCGGGCGTGAGCCCGGGCCGCCGGCGCCTGCGGGCGCCTTCGCGGCGGCGCTAAGGGCCGCGGCGTCCTCGACGGCGCCGTAGAAGTTCGGCTGCGCGAAGATCGCGGCGCTCGTATCAGCGTCGATCGCCTGTGCCCATGCGTCCGCATCGGTGACGCCGTGGGCACCGCCGGCGGAGCCGGTGGCGAGCGGGACCTCGACCACCTCCGCGCCGTAGCCGTGGGCGTTGGTGCACAGCGTCTCGATCGCATGCGGATGCAGCCCGGCGCTGACGACGAACCGCCGCCCGCCGTTGTGCAGCCTCGCCAGATAGCCGGCCGCCGCCACCGCCGAGGGACCCTCGTACACCGAAGCGTTGGCGATCGGCAGGCCCGTCAGCTCGGAGATCGCGGTCTGGTACTCGAACATCACCTGCAGCCCCCCCTGGGAGATCTCGGGCTGGTAGGGGGTGTAGGGGGTCAGGAACTCCGAGCGCTCCATCAGCATGTCGATCAGCGCGGGGACATAGTGGTCGTACATCCCCGCCCCGAGGAAGCTCAGCTCGTCCTCCGTGCTGGTGTTGCGCGCAGCGAGCGCGCGGAGGCGCTCGTAGACGTCCTGCTCGGTGAGCCCATCGGGCAGATCCAGCTCGCGACCGAGGCGTACGGCCTCGGGTATCTGGCGCGCGAAGATCTCACCCAGCGAGCCGACCCCGATCGCGGCGAGCATCGCATCGAGATCCTGCGGGGTGATGGCGGTGTAGCGACTCAACTGCTGAGCAGCTTAGCCAGCCAGCGTGGCGATATAGGAGGCGGCGTCCAGCAACGCCTCGCGCTCTGAGGGATCTGACATGCGCACCTTCACCAGCCAGCCCTCGCCGTAGGGGTCCTCGTTGATCATCCCCGGGTTCTCGGCCGCGGACTGGTTGACCTCGACGATCTCGCCGGAGAGCGGCGCGACGACGTCGGAGACGGCCTTCACGGACTCGACCTCCGTGTATGGCTCGTCCTTGCTCAGCTTCGTGCCGACCGCCGGCGCCTCGAAGAACACGACCTCGCCGAGCGCATCCTGCGCATACCAGGTGATGCCGAGAATCGCATACGCCGGGTCATCTGCATCGATGCGCGCCCAGTCGTGTTCGGGGTGATACAGCAGCTCCACGGGGTAGCTGGCCTGAGCCATTCAGGAGTCCTTTCGGTAGAGCGGCTTGTCCTTGACCACGGCGGGGCGCATCTTGCCACGAACGTCTATCTCCAGGCGGGTGCCGCTCGCGGCTTTTGCGGCGGGCACGTACGCCAGCCCGATTCCGCCCTGGAGGCAGGGCGAGAGCGTGCCGCTCGTAACCTCGCCGCCCCCCGCGACGGGGTTGCCCTGGCGCGCGATCCCCGGCCCGTCGATCTCGAACGCGACGAGCTGCTGCTCGGGGCACCGCTCGCGCACTGCGCGCACCGCCTCTGAGCCGATGAAGCCGGTGTCCTCCTTGCAGCACCATCCCAGGCCCGCTTCGATCGGTCCGCGCTCGACGCTGAGGTCGTTGCCGTAGAGGTGGAAGCACACCTCCAGGCGCAGCGTGTCGCGCGCGCCGAGCCCCGCCGGCAGCGCGCCGCGGCGCACGAGCTCATCCCACAGCATCGGCGCATCCTCGCCGGAGCACAGCAGCTCGACGCCATCCTCGCCGGTGTAGCCGGTGCCGCACACCAGCACGTTGACGCCAGCGAGACGCCGGGTCTGGGCGCTCATCCGCGCAGGCAGCGGGGCATCGGAGATCGCCTGCACGAACTCGCGCGCGAGCGGGCCCTGGACGGCGAGCATCGCCCAATCGTCGATTCGATCGCTCACCTGCACGTCGGCGACGTCGATCGCCTTGCCGGCGAACCATGCGAGGTCGCGCACGTGGTTGGCGGCGTTGGTGACCGTCAGGTAGCGCTCGAGGTCGAGCCGGTAGGTGAACAGGTCGTCGAGCACGCCGCCGTCCTCACGGCACAGCACGCTGTACTGCGCACCGCCGAGCGCCAGCTTGGAGAGATCGTTGGAGAGCAGCCGCTGCAGCAGCTCGAGCGCCCCGGGACCGCTGGTTTCGATCTGCCCCATGTGCGAGACGTCGAAGATCCCGCACGCTGTGCGCACCGCCATGTGCTCCTCGCGCACGCCTCGATATTGGACGGGCATCTCCCAGCCCGCGAACTCGACCAGCTTGGCGCCAGCGGCCTGATGGCACTCGAACAGGGGCGTGCGGCTCAGGAGCTGGGGGGCCGAGGAGGACACTGCGCCCCAGGCTAGCGTGCGTCCGCCGCGCTGCTCGCGGGCGCTAGTGAAACGGTTCGGTTTCCCTGTGCGCGGATTCGGATTGGCCGCGCAGGAGCCTCAGCTGGAAGTAGTAGTCGCCGGGGTTTGGGGGAACTGGCGCCCAGAAGCTGCCAGCGACGAGGACCCGCTCGCTCAACGGCTTGATCTGCTTCACGATCACATTTCGCCACCATTCTCTGGAGAGCGGCTGTCCGCTCTGCTTGGAGTAGAGGGTCCACTCGAGCCTCACCAGCTGGTCGGCGAGTCCGCTGACGGCGACCGTGTAGTTGACGCTCGCGCCGACCGGCTGGAGCTTGCCGTCGAATACCTCGACGCGCGAGTCGTGGAAGACAGCCGCGATTTCCCTGGCCGCCAGCGCTCGATTGGAGGAGTAGTTGGCAATCGCCTGATCGATCACTGGTCGCAGCGCACACGAGGTCCCGCAATGCGAGGGCACATATAGGCGGACACCTGATGCGGAGCGTACCGGCGGGGCATTCGAGACCTCGCGGAAGCTCGAGTCGCCCGCGCCGAAGCTCACGGTTTCCGTCCCGAAGGGCGATTCTTCACGTTCGAGGAGCTTGATCGCTTCGCTCAGAACCGCGTCGACCTGGCTGGTCGGCGCCCCCGTGCCGACGGCCACCTCCGCGTCGCCTTCGCGGTGGAACGCGGGCGTGAATGCGGGCACTTTGATTGGTTGCGCAGGCGCGCCTTTCGCGCGTTCGCGGCCGGTCGATTCACCCTGGCCGCCGCCCGTGCGAGTGCCGGTGGCTGTGCCTGTGCCCGTCGTCGACGGCGCTGCGCCTTCTTGCCGTTGTTTCCTGATCCTCGCTTCTTCGGCCTGCTCCTGTTCTTCCTTGCGTTTCTGCGCTTCCTCTTCGCGTTTGATGTTCGCCGCCGTTTCGGCGTCTTCGCGCTTGACTTTCTCCTGTTCTTCTTCCTCTTTTCGCGCTTCCCTGGCGATCTGTTCGGAGATTTCCGCTTCCGTGGAGGCCGACTCCGTGACGGGGGCGAGCGGTGGAGCTCGATATGCCGCTAGGCGATCTTCGCCCGCGCGAGCGCCGAGCCCGCTCTCGGCGCTTGCGAGCGCGGCCGGGTTGTTGACCGCTTCGTACTGTTCGAGCAGCACGTCGGGATCGAGCTTGGCTTCGGCGAAACTCGCTTCGGCCGCGAGGGCATCGCTGCGCCCGCCGGGGAGCACGAAGTGCACGATCGCCGCGATCGCGACGATCGCGCCGGCCAGGGCACCAATGGCCAGGATCACGCGGTTTGTGCGGCCGAGCACGCTGCTGAGCCTCTTCTTGAGTCCCACCCGTCCCCACCCCCCGCCTGGCGATTCGACATGTACGGCGTCAGCCGACATACGGATTTATAGCTGTTCGAGCCCGCACATGTGCGGGCTCGCAGGCAGGCGCATGCGCCTGCCTGCGGACGGGCCGCATGCGGCCCGTCCGGGGAGCGCACATGTGCGCTCCCGCCGGGTGGCACATGTGCCACCCGGAGCTCTCAGGACTCGTGAAGGGAGCAGCCCGCGCGCTAGCGCAAAAACGGCGGCACGTCGATGTCCTCGTCGGAGATCTCCAAGCTGGAGCGCTGGCGATCGGAGATGCGAGGACCGCGGTCGGGGCGCGTGCTCGCGCTCGACTCGCGGCGGCTGCTGCTACGGCCCGGCCGGTGGTCGAAGCCAGTGCCGATCACGGTCACGCGCACATCATCGGACATGCTCTCGTCGATCACCGCTCCGAAGATGATGTTCGCGTTGGGGTCGGCCTCGTTCTGGATGATCTCGGCGGCGTCGTTGACCTCGAACAGGCCGAGGTCCTTGCCGCCGGTGATATTCAGCAGGATGCCGGTGGCGCCGTCGACGGACTCTTCCAGCAGCGGCGAGGAGATCGCCGCCTTGGCCGCGTCGGCGGCGCGGTTCTCGCCGCTGGCGGTGCCGATGCCCATCAGCGCCGAGCCGGCGTCCTGCATGATCGTGCGGACGTCGGCGAAGTCGAGGTTGATCAGGCCGGGGATCGTGATCAGGTCGGTGATACCCTGCACGCCCTGGCGCAGCACGTTGTCGGCCTCGCGGAAGGCGTCGAGCATCGAGGTGCGCCGCTCGACGACCGCCAGCAGCTTCTCGTTGGGGATCACGATCAGCGTGTCGACGACCTCGCGCAGGCGCTCGATGCCCTCGATCGCCTGCCGGCCGCGCTGGGAGCCCTCGAAGTCGAACGGGCGGGTCACCACGCCGACGGTTAGCGCGCCGATCTCGTTCTTGGCGATCTCGGCGATGACCGGAGCCGCGCCGGTGCCGGTACCGCCGCCCTCGCCGGCGGTCACGAACACCATGTCGGCGCCCTTCAGCGCCTCCTTGATGTCGTCGCGCGACTCCGATGCCGCGGCGAGACCCGACGTCGGGGTTCGCGCCCGCGCCGAGGCCCTTGGTCGACTCGTGGCCGATGTTCAGCTTGATGTCGGCGTCGCACATGGCGAGCGCCTGGGCGTCGGTGTTGGCGGCGATGAACTCGACGCCGCGCAGCCCGGCGTCGACCATGCGGCTGACCGCGTTGGTGCCGCCGCCGCCCACGCCGACGACCTTGATAACCGCCAGATAGCTTCCGCTTCTCTCCATGATGGTTCTGTCCGAAGCCTTCAGTAGAAATGTAGGGTTCGCAGCATACCTGGTCGCCGAACCGCCGGGTTGTGCACGTTATGCAGGGAACTTCGCCCTGTCAACGACGACGTCCAGTCTCGCAACAATCGTTGCAGATCGCCCGAGTCTCGACCACTGCCTGAGAATCGGTCCTGGAGACTGGCCTCAAGCTCAGGTTGAGGTTGAACCTCGTCAGCCACCTGGCGTAGCGCTCGCTTCGGAGCCTTCGGCGTTGCTCGTACGGAGGCGCTTCGCCGCTGCCGGCTTCGACTGATTCGCTGATTCGGAGGACGGCGCCTGCGCGTGCGCGAGGCCGTCCGCTCGACGGTGTCGGCGCCGGTCGGAGTCGCCCGCGGCGGTGCCCGTGTCGACAGGCCCGCCGCGAGCGAGGCGACCGCGGATTCGCGAGCTCGCCGCAGCGATTCATCCGAGCTCGCGCTGCGTTGCTTCGGTCGCATCCGGCCGGGTCACGCCGGCCGGGAAGCCAGCGGCGGGACGCCCGGGTAGGCGCACGTCGACGTAGGAGGCGCCAGCGGAGCTGGAGTCGGCGAGCACGCGAGCGAGCGACAGCCACTTGGCGTGCGGGCGACTGGCGTCGCCGAAGTACACGAGCAGGCCGTTGCGCATCGCCACCGTCAACCCCTTCGCCGCGACGAACACACGTTCCACGTGCTTTGCGAGCGGCGCCGGCGCAGCACCGAGCACGGTCAGCGCGGCCAGCAGGCTCGCGCCGCTGACGCGCTCGCCGGGCGCCGGGATGGTGCCAGCCGCTGACGCTCGGCAGCGACGCCGAGAGCAACTGCGGGCCGAGCACCACGCCATCGGCGGCCACCGCGGTGCGCATGCCCCCGCCGCGAGGCCGCAACCGGCAGCTGCTCGCTCACCTCGATCCGCAGGCCATGCGGAAAGCGCGGCAGCACCCGCACGGCGCGGACCACCCGGAGCGGCGCTACCGCGGCACGCAGCGCGCCGGCGCTCACGTCGAGCGTGCTCATGCCATGCGCCGCCTGCGTCAGCGCCGCCTGCACCGCCTGTGCATCGGGGCCATGCACGCCGGTGATCTGCACGTGCTCAACGGCCACGAACGAGGACCTGCGCAACAGCAGCCAGCCGCCGCCCAACAGCGCCAGTCGCGACCACGAGCGCGAGCAGCGCGACGCGCAGCCGGCGTCGAGCGAACACGAACGAGAGCCCAGCGCGTGCCAGCGCGGCGGCACCGGTGAGCGGGCGCAGGACGCCGAGCCCAGAGTGCGTCGGCGCAGAAGCCCCACGACCGGCGCCAGGCCTCCGGGCACGACGGCTGGCAGGCACGGCGGCGATCGAGCGACTCATTCACGGGGTCTTCGACCTCGCCGCGCGAACCCCTACACAGCCCGCTCCCTCAAGGAAACCTACCAAGGAAAGCGCACGTCGCCCAGCGTCTGCACCTCCGGCTCGAGCTCGACGCCGAAGCGCTCCAGCACGCGGCGGCGGCCCTCAGCCATCACCGCGATCACGTCCGCGGTCGTGGCCGCGCCGGTGTTCTCGATGAAGTTGGCGTGCTTGGGCGCGAAGCGTGCGCCGCCGATCGCCAGCCCGTTGCAGCCGGCGTCGGCAAGCAGCAGCCCGGCGCTGCGGCCCTCGGCGCGCGGATCATCGGGGTTCTTGAACGTCGAGCCGAACGTCTTGATCCCCTGCGGCTGGGCCTCGTGGCGCCGGCGACGCATCTCCTCGAGCGTCGCCTTGACGGCATCTGGCTCCGCGGCCGAGCAGCAGCAGGCTGGCGCGCGCGACGACCTCCCCGTCTGCGAGGCTCGAGGCGCGGTAGGCGAAGCCGAGCTCGCGCGGCTCGCGGCGCTGCATGCCCGCTGCGGTCGCGATCTGCACCCACTCGAGCACCGACTCGAGCTCGCCGCCGTAGGCGTTCGCGTTCATGCGCACGCGCCCCTCCGACCGTCCCGGGGATGTTCACGCCGAACTCGATCCCCGAAAGCCCAGCGCGCGCCGCGCGTGCGGCCACCGCCGGCAGGCGCGCGCCGCCGCCGCAGAGCATGCGCTGCCCGTCGACCGCGATGCTCGCGCAGCTCGCGATCGAGCTTGACGACGAGGCCCGAGACGCCCTCGATCGGCGATCAGCAGGTTCGACCCCGAGCCGACGACGCTCACCCTCGCCCGCCCGGCAGCCGCCCATGCCAGCAGCTCCAACAGCTGCTGCTCGTTGCCGGCGCGCGCGAAGCACTCCCCCGCTCCGCCCGTGCGGACCGTCGTCAAACGCGCCAGCGGGACGTCGCGCTGGACGCCTGCGGGCAGGCTCACCGACCGGCCTCCATCTGGTACCACGGCACGTGCGCCCGGCGCGGCGAGGAGCGCATCACGCCGCCACCAGCGCGCGCCCGAGCGCATCGACGTCGCCGGCACCCATCACCACGCACACATCGCCCTGCTCCAGCACCCCGCGCAGGACCGCTCCGCGTCGGCGAAGCCCGGCGTCCAGTACACCGGCCTGCCCGCGCCCGCGTCGGCGCTCGCACGCGCGATCAGCAGACCGCTCACACCAGGATGGTCCTCCGCTCGCTCGCGCGCCGGGTACACGTCGAGCACGACCACCGCGTCGGCCAGCGCCAGCGCCTGGCCGAACTCTCGCGCGAGCAGCGCCGTGCGCGAGTAGAGGTGCGGCTGGAACACCGCCACGAGGCGACGATGCGAGAGCGTGCGCGCCGCGTGCAGCGTCGCGGCGATCTCGGTGGGATGGTGCGCGTAATCCTCGAACAGCAGCGCGCCGTGCGGCCCCTCGCCAAGCGCCTGAAAGCGCCGCCCCGCGCCGCCGAAGCCCGCCAGCCCCGCGATCGCGAGTGTAGGCTCGGCTCCCGCGATTCGCGCCGCCTCGAGCGCGCCCGCCGCGTCGATCGCGTTGTGCGCGCCCGGAACCTCCAGCGAGACCTCTGCTCCATGCCAGTCGAAGCGCGAGCCTCCTGGCACGAGCAGCGGGTCGGGTGCGTCATAGCCCACGAGCTCGATCCCTCCCGCGGCTGGCGCCAGCGCCCACAGCTCCGGTCGATCCCAGACGACGACCGCCGTGCGCGCGAGCGCCAGGAACTCGCGGAACGCGTCCCGCAGCTGCTGCGAGCGAGGCGAACGTCGCGTGGTGGTCCAGCTCGACGTTCGTCAGCAGCGCGACCTCGACGCTGAGGCTGAGCATCGAGCGGTCGGACTCGTCGGCCTCGACCACCAGCCACTCGCCCTGCCCCCACTCCGCGTTCGCGAGGCCGCCGCCGATCGGCGCCCCCACCAGCCACCCCGGCCGCATCCCGGCGGCTCGCAGCGCGTGCGCGATCATCGACGCCGTCGTCGTCTTGCCGTGCGTGCCGGCGACCGCGATCGTGCGGCGCATCGCGCTCAGCTCGCCCAGCAGCTCCGGCGCGCGGGCGCTCGGCAATGCCGCGCTCGCGCGCCGCGTGGCGCTCGACGTTCTCGGCGGTGACTGCCGATGAGTAGAACAGCTCCACCCCCTCCCCCGGCGGCACGTTCCCGGCGCGATGGCCGAGGCGCGCTTCGAGCACGCCGTCGGCTGCGAGGCGCCGCAGGTAAGGGCCGTCGGCTCCGTCAGAGCCGCTGACCTCCGCTCCGAGCGCGTGCGCGGCGCGCGCGTACGCGCTCATCCCAGCGCCACCGACGCCGACGAAGTGCATGCGCCGCCCGCTCCATGGCCCGCTCATCGCGACTGGCCCGCGTCGCCTTCACGCACGCTCACGACGCTGCCTCCAGCAGCTCTTCAGCAACGTCCCGTGCCGCGTCGGGGCGCGCCAGGCTTGCGGCAGCGGCGGCCATCGCCGCCAGGCGGTCGCGATCGGCCAGCAGCGCCGCTACCTCGCCGCCGAGGCGCGCGCCGCTCAGCTCGGCGTCGGCGATCACCACCGCCGCGCCGGCGTCAGACATCCAGCGCGCGTTTGCGCTCTGATGGTCGGCCGCCGCGTGCGGGTAGGGAATCAGCACCGCGGGCAGAGCCGTGCGCGAGGATCTCGAACACCGAGCCGCCGGAGCGCGCGACCACGAGGTCGGCCGCCGCCAGCGCAGCGGCGAAATCGGCGAGCGCCAGGTACTCGCGCAGGTCGTAGTCCACCGGCAGACCGCGCGCGGCCAGCTCCGCGTGGTCGCGCCGGCCGCTGACGTGCAGCACGTGAAAGGGCGCGCCCGCGAACGCCTCCACCGCCGCGAGGTTGATCGAGCGCGCGCCCAGCGAGCCGCCGAAGACCAGCACGCAGGTCTCCTCAGGCTCGATCCCGAAGCGCGCTCGCGCGGCCAGGCGGTCGTGCGCGGGCGGCGGGATCGGCCGCCCCGTCACACGGTAGCGAACGCCATCGCGCCCGGACAGCGCGAATGCCAGGCACACCCGGCGCGCGAAGCGCGCGAGCAGCCGGTTGGTCAAGCCCAGATGGCTGTCGGCCTCGGTCAGCACCAGCGGGATGCGCAAGCTCAACGCCGCCAGCCCCACCGGCCCCGCGACATAGCCGCCACCGCCCATCACCGCATCGGGAGCGATCTGCCTCAGTAGCGACCGCGCCCGTGGCAGCGCCACCGCCGCGAGCATCAGCGCGCGCAGGGCACGCAGCGGGTTACGGCGATGCAGGCCCGCAACGGCGATCGTATGCAGTGAGAAGCCCGCGGCGGGCACCAGCTGCGCCTCGGCGCGCTCGCCGCCGATGAACTCGACCTCAGCGCCGTCAGCCCGCAGCGCGTCCGCTACCGCGAGCGCCGGCACCACGTGCCCGGCGGTCCCGCCTGCGGCGATCACGATCCTCCTCGGTGTTGGCGTCATCGCTCCATCGTGCCGGTTCGCGTGCGCGCGCGTCGCCGGAGCCATTCCGCGGCGCACCAGCCCGCGCCCGCGTCTCGCTGGAGCGTGCGCGCCGAGCCGGCGCCACGGCGCGCACATGCCCGGTCGCACCGGCAGCGACGTTCAACAGCAGCCCCATCGCCGCGAGCATCACGATCAGGCTGCTCGACCCGTAGGACACGAACGGCAGCGGCACGCCCGTCAGTGGCGCCAGCCCGAGCACCGCGAACGCGTTGAGCACCGCCTGTGAGACGATCAGCGCGGTCACGCCGACAGCGATCAACGCGCTGTAGAGACTGCGCGCCGCCTTCGCCGCGCGTAGTCCCGCATAGGCGATCAGGCCGTACAGGAACAGCAGCGCGAACACGCCAACGACGCCCAGCTCCTCGGCAATCACCGCGAGGATGAAGTCGGTCTGCGCCTCCGGCAGATAGAAGATCTTCTGCACCGACTGCCCCGGACCGACGCCAAACAGGCCGCCCGAGCCGATCGCGATCTGCCCCTGCACCGCCTGAAAGCCGCTCGAGGAAGCATGCGCCCAGGGATCGATGAACGACGTCAGCCGTGCGCGCGCGTAAGGGCGCGCGATCGCGTAGATCAACACGAGGCCCAGCAACGTTGCGGCGATCACACCGAGCTTGCTTGGCGGGATCCCGGCGGCGATCAACATCGCGGCGAGCGTGAACGCAATCACCATCGCGGTGCCGAGGTCGGGCTCGCTGAACACCAGCACACAGGCCGCGCCCACGACCAGCAGCAGCGGCTTTGCCAGCGCGCGCAGGTCGTGCACCTGGCGCGGGTGCTTGGCCAGCAGTGTCGCAGCGTAGAGCACCAGCGCGAGCTTCATCAGCTCGGAAGGCTCGAACTGGAAGGAGCCGGGTCCGATCCAGCGGCGCGCGCCGTTGATGCTGACGCCGACGTGCGGGATGTGCACGGCGAGCACCAGCACGAACGAGCCGATCAGCAGCGGCGCCGTGATGCTGTGCACTTTCGCGACCCCGTCGCGCGCCAGCACGCGCATCAGCACGAGGCCGATGCCACCGTAGATCACGAACTTGACCAGATAGCCGCCGCCATAGCCGCCGCCCTGCAGCAGCGAGGTGGCTGACGTGGCGCTGTAGACCATCACCGCCCCGAACGCCAGCAGGCACATCGTGGCGGTCAGCAGCATGCGGTGCTCGAGCGACCGGCCGCCAGCGCGCGCCCCCGCGCGGGCGCCCTTGCCCGCGCCGCGTACTGGGCCGGCCTTGGCCTTGGTGGACGCGCCACCGGTCCCTCGCGCTGCTGGCCGGTTCGGGGATCTGAGCGCAGCGAACGTCACCCGGTTCGGCATCCATGCTCACTTCGACACCGCCGCCAGGAGGCCTGCCGGACATTGGAGCCGCCTGTCTAGGCGAGCGATCGAGGACGCAGCATCGCGCCGCCTGTCGCTCGCCTAGACGCCTCGGCTTTGGCGGTAGATGGTGAACCCGATCGCGCCGCAGATCGAGGCGACGATCCAGAAGCGCAGGATTATCTTCGTCTCAGACCAGCCCTTCAGCTCGAAATGATGGTGGATCGGCGCCATCAGGAAGACACGCCTGCGGGTCGTCTGAAACGAGATCACCTGGATCGCGACAGACAGCGCCTCGACGACGAAGATGCCACCGATCAGGATCAGCAGCAGCTCTGTCTTCGTCATCACCGCCAGGCCCGCGATCGCGCCGCCGAGCCCCAGCGATCCCGTGTCGCCCATGAAGATCGTCGCGGGGAACGCGTTGAACCACAAAAAGCCGATGCACGCGCCGCCGAGACAGCCTGCGAGCATCGCCATGTCGTAGTCGCCCGCGAAGAACGTGATGCCGATGTAGGCCAGCAGCACGATCGCGGCGCAGCCCGCGGCGAGGCCGTCGAGGCCGTCGGTCAGGTTGACCGCGCTGGTCGTGCCCGCCACCACCAGGTAGATCAGCAGCGGATAGGCCCAGCCGAGGTCGATGTGGTAGTCGACGAAGCGCAGCTCCAGGGTCGGCGGCAGCCCCGCCTGTTCTCTGGCCACGTACCACAGCCCCAGCGAGATCGCGACCGTCACCACGAGCTTCGTTCGCGCGCGCAGCCCCAGCGAGCGGCGCTTCACGAGCTTGATGTAGTCGTCGGCGAAGCCGAGCAGCGCGCACGCGATCGCCGCGCCGAACACACCCAGCGAGCGCCATTCGTAGTCAGTCAGGATCAGATACGAGACGGAGACCGCGAGGAAGACGATAATCCCGCCCATCGTCGGCGTCCCCGCCTTCTGATGATGGCCCTCGGGGCCGTCCTCGCGGATCTGCTGACCGAACTCGCGCTTGCGCAGAAACTCGATGAACTTCGGGCTGAGGAAGATGCAGATCAGCAGCGCGGCCGTGCCCCCGAAGAGAATGCGGCCCATTCAGCGTGGCTCCGAGGCGACGCCAAGGACAGGGGCGGGACCCTCCTGCGACGAACCGCCGCCGCGGCGCGCTTCGCCGGGAGGCGCCTCGCCACGACGCGTCTCGGCGCGCAGCGTCTCGAGCACGCGCTCCAGGCCCACACCGCGCGAGCCCTTCACCAGCACCGTGTCGCCGTCGCGCAGCAGCCCGCCCAGCAGCTCGCCGGCAGCTCGCGCGTCGGGGGTCGCGTAGCTCTCGCCGGCGAAGCCGCCGCGCATCTCAGCCGCCAGCGGCCCGACCGTCACGAGCAGCTCGATGCCCAGCACCTGGGCGCGCTCGCCGATCTCGCGGTGCATGCGAGCAGCGTCGGGCCCGAGCTCGAGCATGTCGCCGAGCACAGCCACGCGACGCGCCGGGGCGCTCTCGCTGAGATCGTCGATCGCCGCGCGCATGGACATCGGGTTGGCGTTGTAGCAGTCCGCGATCAGCACCACACCGCCGGCCAGCTGCTCGCGCTGCCCGCGCATCGCCGAGAAGCTCACCTCGAGACGCCCCCGCGGCGTGTACCCGAGCGCCCGCGACGCGGCCACCGCCGCCAGCAGGTTGCTGAGGTTGTGCGCCTGCGTGAACGACGGCCACAGCTCGATCCGCGCCTCGCCGTGCTCGATCAGCACCGAACCATCCGCGCGACCCTCGGCCAGCGACACGTCGCCGCCCTCGCCAAAGCTGATCACCGGCACGTCCGCGCGCAGATGCGGCTCGAGCAGCCGCTCGCCCGCCGGCACCACCACGCTCGCCCCCGGCACGAGGCCCGCGATCAGCTCGGCCTTGGCGGCCGCGATCGCCTCGAGCGAGCCCAGCAGCTCCAGATGCGCCGGTCCGACATTCACGATCACGCCGACCTCCGGCTCCGCGATCGCCGTCAGCGCCGCGATCTGACCAGGGCCGCGCATCGCCATCTCCAGCACCAGCAGCTCCGTGTCCGCCGGCGCGGCCAGCAGCGCCAGTGGCAGGCCGATCTCGGTGTTGAGGTTCTCCGGGCTCGCCGCCACCCGCAGCCGCCCCGCCAGCATCGCCGCGAGGATGTCCTTGGTCGAGGTCTTGCCCGTCGAGCCCGTGATCGCTACCACCATTGCGCCGCGCGCACGCAGCTCGCGGCGCCATGCCCGCGCGAGCGCCTGCAAGCCCGCGAGCGGGTCGCTGTGCGCGAGCACCGCGCCCGCCCTGCCCGGCGACTCGACAGCGGCAATCGCCTCAGCCGCGGCGCGCGCGTACTCCGGCGCCACCAGCACGCCCCACGCGCCTGCCTCGAGTGCCCGCACGGCGTGCTCGCCACCGTCGACGCGCTCGCCGCGCAGTCCCACGAACAGCTCGCCCGGCTCGAGCTTGCGCGAGTCCACGCACGCCAGCCGCGGGCCCGGCCGGTAGCTCGCGCCCGCCTGGCTCTCGGGTCGCGAAGGTGCGCGTACGAGCGTCGCCCCCGCGGCCGCCGCGAGGTAGGACGCGTTCCAATCCCTCATCGCACGCCCGTCCGTGCTGCGCCACCAGTGAGCGCGGCAGCGTCGCCGCGCACGGCGACGAGCGCCGCGCGGGCCACCGCTACGTCATCGAACGGGATCTTGTGACCGTCTGCGAACTCCTGCCCTTGCTCATGGCCCTTGCCCGCGATCACCACCACATCGCCGGCCTTAGCGCCCGCGATCGCCTCGCCGATCGCCGCCCGCCGATCGGTGCGCACGCGCACCTGCCCCGTAGCAGCCCGCTCGTCCCCGCTTGCGCCGGCGGACGCTCCCACCGCGCCGCCGCTGCCCACAACGCCATCCATGATCTCCTCGATGATCCGCTCCGGATCCTCAGAGCGCGGGTTATCAGAGGTCACGATCGCGACATCCGCAAGCCGGGCCGCGATCTCGCCCATCAGCGGCCGCTTGCCACGGTCGCGGTCGCCGCCGGCGCCGAACACGCACAGCAGCCGCCCCCGCTCGCGCGCTTCCTCCGCGCTACCCCCGCCCGCCGCGACCAGCTCGCGGGCCGCGCGCAGCACGTTCTCCAAGGAGTCCGGTGTGTGCGCATAGTCGACGAGCACCGCGAAGCGCTGGCCCGCGTCGACCGGCTCAAAGCGCCCCGGCACGCGCACACCGCGCTCGAGCGCCGCCACCAGCACGTCGAGCTCGACGCCCAGCGCGTGCACCGCCGCCAGCGCGCCCAGCGCGTTGGCCACGTTGAAGCGCCCCGGCATCGGCAGCGTCAGCTCGCGGACGCCGGCCGGCGTCCGCAGCGTGAAGCGGCAGCCGTCGAACCCGCAGCGCAGGTCCGTCGCGCGGTAGTCAGCCGGCGCATCGACCGCGAACGTCAGCGCGCCCTCCAGCTCCGCCGCGAGGCGACGCCCGTATGGATCGCCGACGTTGACGACGCTGAAGGCCGGCGCCTCAGCCGACACGAACAGCCGCCGCTTCGCCTCGAAGTACTCCTCCATGTCCGCATGAAAGTCCAAGTGGTCCTGCGTCAGGTTCGTGAAGATCGCCGCCGCAAACGGGATCGCATCGACACGCCCGAGCTCCAGCGCATGCGAGGAGACCTCCATCGCGCACGCGCTGTCGCCGCCGTCGAGCATCGCGCGCAGATCCGCCTGCAGCTCGATCGCCTCCGGGGTCGTGTGTTGGACGATCGGAGGTCCCGTCGAGCTCCGATCGGTCGCGTGCTCCTCGCCGCCGATCACCGACTTGACCGTGCCCAACAGGCCGCACTGCACGCCACCCGCCTCGAGCAGCGCACGCACCAGATACGCCGTCGTCGTCTTGCCGTTGGTGCCCGTCACGCCCACCACGCGCAGCTCGCGCGCCGGCTCACCATAGAAGCGCGCAGCCACAGGGGCCATCGCCCTGCGCGCCGACTCCACCAC
The DNA here is from genome assembly GCA_963714285.1 of uncultured Solirubrobacteraceae bacterium. Lineage (GTDB taxonomy): Bacteria > Actinomycetota > Thermoleophilia > Solirubrobacterales > Solirubrobacteraceae > Palsa-744. The sequence goes on along the minus strand of CAVQNS010000004.1, from coordinate 103,111 downwards.
GATCTCGGGAACGCCAAGTCCCATGCGGCGCTCCACGACGAGCGCCGCCGCGCCCGCATCGCACCGCCTGCTCGGCGAAATCGTGGCCGTCGCTGTGAAAGCCGGAGACGCAGAAGAACAGGTCTCCCGGCGTCACCGTGCGGCTGTCGTAGGCGAGGCCGGTGATCTCCGTCGAGGCCTCCTCGCCAGCCAGCTCGGCAGCGATCAAGCGCTCGAGTCGCATGCGCTGATGCTACTCAAGGGGCAGGAGGCCACCGCGATCACCGCCGGTGCGCGCCCGGATCTGAGCGCCGTCGCTCTAACCTGGCGCGATGCCCAGATACGGCAGCGCGAAGCTCATGATCTGCCCGAACGCCGGCGCCGCGACGGTGCCGCCGTAGATCGAGCCGGCAGTCGGTTCGTTGACGACAACCGCGCACAGCAGCTGCGGGTTGTCCGCCGGCGCGAAACCGATGAACGAGGCCACATACGCGGATTTGGAGTATTCGCCGGTGGCCGTGTCGACCTTGCTCGCCGTGCCCGTCTTGCCGGCCAGTTCATAGCCGGGGATCGAGACCTCGCTGGCGGTGCCTTCCGGTCCGAGCACGCCCTTGAGCATGTGGCGCAGCTCCGCTGCGGTCGTCGGCGTGATCACCCGGTGCCCGGCCGGCTCCGGCTGCGCGTGACCGTCGATCGCCTGCACGATGTGCGGCGAGCGCAGGATCCCGCCGTTGGCGATCGCCGCGTACGCGGTTGCCATCTGCATCGGCGTCACCAGCTCGCCCTGGCCGATCGGGAGGTTGCCCATCGACGAGCCCGAGTATTCGCTCAGCGGCAGCGTCACCCCCTTTTCCTCGCCCGGGAGGTCAACGCCGGTGGGTGCACCGAAGCCATAGCGATGCACCCATTCGTTGAAGCGCGGAGCGCCGTCGAGCGCGCCGATCTTGATTGCGCCGACGTTGCTCGAGCGAGCCAGGATCTGCGCCGTCGTCAGCGTTTCTTCGGGGTGTTCGGTGTCATCGTGGATCGTCTTTTCAGCGACCTGAATCTGATCGGGGATGTTGAAGGGCGTGCTCGGTGTGATCAGACCCGCTTCCAGCCCGGCGGACACCGCCACCACCTTGAACGTCGAGCCCGGTTCATAGTCGAGTCCCACCGCACGGTCCTCCATCGCTTCAGCCATCGCTTCGGGCGAGTAGGCGTTCGGATCGTTGACGTTCACCTGCGGCCAGTTCGCCAGTGCGAGGATCGCTCCGGTGCGGGGGTCCATCACGATCGCCGTGGCGTCTTTTGGAGCGAACACACGCGCGACCGCGCCAAGCACGTCTTCTGCGCGCTGCTGGATGTTGGCGTCGAGCGTCAGCGTCAGCGACTTGCCGGGAAGCTCCTGATGGGGTTCGCTGATCGATATCGGCTGGCCGAGCGCGTCGCTGATCACACGCCGCTGCCCAGAGCGACCGGCGAGGACGTCGTTGCGCGAGTACTCGAGGCCCGCCAAGCCGCCCGCCTTCGGTCCCAACCACGCCGAGCACCTGTGCCGCAAGCGAGCCGCGCGGGTACACGCGGCGCATCACCGGCGTCCCCGTCACGCCCGCGATCTTCAGCGCCAGCACCGCCTGCGCCGCCTTGGCCGGCAGCGCACGCGCGAGATACACGAAGCCCGTGCGTTCGGAGAGCTTCGTCAGCACGTCCGACTGCGTCTGGCCGAGCAGCGGCGCAAGCTCCCGAGCGGCTCGCCAGCGGATCGGTGATCAGATACGGATCGGCCGAGATGTCCTGTGCCGGTTCGGAGACCGCCAGGTCGACGCCGTCGCGGTCGGTGATCGTGCCGCGTGGCGCGCTCACCGTTTCATAGCTCAGCTGCTCGTTGCTGGCGGCCTTGCGCAGCGTGCCGCCGCGCAACACGCCCAAGTACACGGTACGCCCCGCAGCCACGACCAGCAGCACCAGGAACAGCCCGAAGATCACGCCCGCGCGATGCTGGACGCCGGCCACGCCGCCTATCCCGCGCCCGTCGGTTCAGTACCCGCGCCCGTCGGTTCTGCACCGCCGGCGGCTGCCGCCGGTGCAGAAGGCGGCGCGCCCGCTTCGGCGGTGGCGGGCGCTTCGGAGCTGGTGCCAGCCGCAGCCTGCGTCGACGACGGCGCGCTCGCTTCGCCCGCCGGCGCCTGTTCGGCGCTCGCGGGCTGTTCCTCACCTGTCGCCTGTTCCCCGGAGGCGCCCGTCGCGCCGGCGGCGCCAGAGTCACCGATTGCAGCCGTGCTCGCAGATGCGTCGCTCGCGACCCGCTCCTTCGGAGCCGCTGGCGCTCGTGCCGGTGCCGAGGCGGTGCTCGCGCCAGCGCTCGTGGTGTGCACCGGCGTGCTCAGCGCGGCCGCGGCGCGCGCGATGTCCGCCGGCGGATAGGACGTCAGGAAGCGCAGCGCGCCGACCGGCACGAGCTGCATGCCCAGACGCGCAGCCTTGGCCTCGACGCGTTCGCCGCCCGCCAGTTCCGAGCCTTCGATGCTCAGCGCCGTGTTCTCGCGCTGCAGTTGCGCCTCGCGCACGAGCGCGCGGCCGATGTTCGCGTTGAGCTGGAGCACGAGCAGCTGCAGCGTCACGATTCCGATCAGCGCGAACGCGATCACCGCGATCCAGATCCGTCCCCGGATCAGCCGGTCGATCGCGCCATGGCTCGTCAGGCTCGCAGCGGCCTCGAGCAGGCCGAGCACCAAGCCGCGTTCGGAGCGTGACTGGCCTGCAGGCGCACCGACAGACGGAGCGGGCGGGCGGCGGGCGGGCGCGCGGACGGGCGCGCGGACGGGTCCGGAAACGCGTCTGGGTTGCGGCGGCGCGACGCGCGGGCGCAGCGGCGCGGCGACGCGGGCGCGGTGAGCAGTCGATGCCGCGGCAGCAGGTGGCGTCATGCGTCCCCGTCCTCTGACAGCTTCCTGGCTGCGCGCAGGCGCGCGGAGGCAGCTCGCGGGTTGCGGTCGACCTCATCCGCCGAAGCGACGATCGAGCGGCGCTTCAGCAGCGCCGCCTCGGGCTCGCGCCCGCACGCGCACACCGGCAGGTCCGGCGGGCAGATGCAGCCGCGAGCGCGCTCGCCGAGGAAACGCTTGACGCGCCGGTCCTCCAGCGACTGGAAGGAGATGCCGGCGAGCACGCCCCCCTCGCGCAGCAAGGCCCACGCGCGCGGGAGCGCACGATCGAGCTGCCCCAGCTCGTCGTTGACGGCGATCCGCAGCGCCTGGAAGGAGCGCTTGGCGGGATGCCCGCCGGCGAAGCGCGCCGGCGCCGGCAGCGCCGAGCTGATCGTCTCGACGAGCTCCAGCGTCGTCTCGATCGGAGCCTGGGCGCGACGGCGCACGATCGCGCGGGCGATCGCGCCGGCGTGGCGCTCCTCGCCGAAGTCGCGCAGTGCGCGCGCGAGCTGGCGCTCATCCCACTCCGCGACGATCTCGCGAGCGCTCAGCTGCTGCGTCGGGTCCATGCGCATGTCCAGCGGCGCCTCGTAGGAGTAGGAGAAACCACGCTCGCGCGTGTCCACCTGCATCGAGGACATGCCCAGGTCGAAGTACACCATGTCCGCTCGCACGCCCTCGCTCGCCAGCAGCTCGAGCGCCTCGGCATAGCCAGAGCGGATGAAGCGCAGCGAGCACGTCGTCTCAGCGGCCAGCGCCGCGAAGCGCTGCTCGGCCAGCGGGTCGCGGTCGATCGCCACGAGCGTTCCCGAAGCGCCGAGGCGCTCGGCCACCAGTCGCGCGTGCCCGCCATCGCCGAAGGTGCAGTCGATCGCCAGCTGGCGGGGTGGGTCTCGATCGAGTCCAGCAGCTCGAGCAGCTCGCTCGCCAGCACCGGCGTGTGCGATGCCTGCTCCTCTGCGGAGCCACGCGTGGCTGACGGGCGTCCGCTCCCGCCGCGCCGGAGCGCCGTCCCCGCGCGCTGCGCGCCGACTCGCCCTTGCCGCGGCGGCGTCTCGCGAGCTCCGGCGCGCGGCCCTCGCACTCGCGCGCATCTCTCAGCTCAAGCAGCGTCGTCGACACGCGCGGTCACCTCCGCGACGCCGCTGAGCAGCGTCGATCGATGCTCGTTCCAAGCGTTCTTGGCCCACAGCTCCAGGCGATCGCCGACGCCGACGACCACGACCTCCTTGACCAGCTGCGCGTGCTCGCCGAGAAAGCTCGGGACCATGATGCGCCCGGCGGCGTCGAGCTCGGCGTCATGCGAGCTGCCGTAGAAGAAGCGCTCCAGCTCGGTCAGCCGCGGCGACAGCGGCGGCAGCTCGGCGAGCGCACGCTGCGTGTAGGTCTCGTACTGCTCCGGACGCCACACGCCGACGCACGGCTTCAGGTCTACCGGCATCGCCAGCACCACGCCCTCCGCGAGCGCCGCGCGATAGCGCGCCGGGACGGTGAGTCGGTTCTTCGCGTCGAGCGTATGGTCGAAGGTGCCGCGAAAGGGGACCAAGGCGTAGGGAGCTCCAAAGCTTGTTTACCGAGCCGAGGTGGAGGAGTGGGAGGAGCCCCTCCACCCCGGCTCGCTGCCGCGAACATATCCCACTTCCTCCCACAATGCAACCCTATTTGCACATCTTCTCCCACCTTCTCGTCCTGCGACCGTTCAAACCGACAAAATCCCTGCTAATAAGAGGATTTTGCGCCAGCGTGAAAGCCACACGGCGACTGCGTGAAAGTGCAAAGCGGCGTGCAGGCGCCGACGCTGAAACGGCGCTTGCAGAACCGCCCGACGCTGAAATCCGCCGACGCCGCTACGATCGGCTCGCCGTTGCTCGGCTGACCCCAGAAAGGAACACGCTTGCCCGCAGCCTGTCGAACCTCGCCCCGCCGCCACCACGCCCGACGCGCGCGCGTGAAGCTCGTGTGCGCCGCGCTGCTGGCAGGCTTCAGCATCGCTCTCGCCGGGTGCGGCTCGAGCAACCCCGGCGGCACCGCCGCCGACCCCGCGGACGCGGTGCCCGCCTCGGCGGTTCTGTACGCAGCCGCAAGCGTGCGCCCCACCGGCGCCGAGAAGACGAGCGCGCTGGCCGCCGGCAAGGCGCTCACCCACCAGGCCGACCCCTACCTGCGGCTGCTGGCAGCGCTCCAGACGCCCGGCTCGCGCCCGCTGAGCTTCACCCGCGAAGTGGCGCCCTGGCTCGGTCCCCGTGCCGGCGTGTTCCTCACCTCGCTCGGCTCCTCCAGCGCGCTCAGCTCACTGCTGGCACAAGGGCTGCTCGGCAGCTCGGGCTCGGGTGCGTTCCCGTTCGGTTCCAGCGGCGCCCAAGGCGCGATCGTGCTCGATACGAGCAACAGCGACAAGGCTCGCTCGTTCCTGAGCGCCCAGGCAGGCAAGGCCGGCGCGCACGCAACCAGCTACCACGGCGTCTCCTTCCAGGTCAGCTCCAGCGGCGTGGCCTTCGGCTTGATCGACCGCTTCGCCGTCATCGGCAGCGAATCGGGTCTGCGCAGCGTGATCGAAACCACCCACAGCGGTAACGCCCTCGCCCATGCGAGCGGCTACGCGAAGCTGCTAGCCGCGGCCCCGGCGAACGCGCTCGCCCACGTCTACGCGAGCCCGGCAAGCCTCACCCAGACCTCGACGCAAGAAGGGCTCGAGGGTCTGCTCCGCGGACTTGCGGGCGCACATGAAGCCAACATCTCGCTCGTGCCCACAGCCGGCTCGCTGAGCCTCGACGCCGACACGCTCGCGGCGAGCCGGCGCCGGGGCGACGGGCGGCCTGCTGGCCGCCGATCCCGAAAGCGGGCAAGCGCTCGGCGAACTGCCCGGAGAATCATGGCTCGCGATCGGCCTCGGCCACGTCGGCAAGACGCTCGAGCAGGACGTACGCGACCTGCAGGGCCTCGCTTCGCTCGGCAGCACGCTCGGCGGCGGGCCACCGGAAAGCACAGCCGGCATCAGCATCGCCGGGCTGGTGCAGGGGCTGATCACCCCGCTGAGCGCGCTCGGCGCCGAAAACGCGCAGGCACGCCGCGAGTTCGCCAGCTGGATGGGCTCCGCCGGGATCTTCGCGAGCGGCGGCAGCCTGCTCGAACTGAAGGGCGCGGTGGTCATCTCCTCGACGGACCCCGCCGCCTCCCGCGCCGCCGTCGCCGAGCTCGCGGCGCAGCTGCGCAAAGGCGGCGCATCAGTCACCTCGACGCCGATCGCCGGCACCGAAGCAGCCGTCGCGGCGAGGGTCAGCGGCCTGCCGGTCGTGCTCGACATCGCCGACGGACGCGACTCCGCCGGCCAGGCCAAGTTCGTGCTCGGCATCGGCGAAGCAGTCCGTGGACGCCGCGCTGCACCCCACGAGCACGTTGTCGGCTGCCGCGCCGCGCGCCGCGGCAGCCGCGAGCCTCGGCGAAGGCATCCAGCCGAGCCTGATCGTCAGCTTCCCCACGTTCCTCACGCTGCTCGAAAGCGTCGGGCTCAGCGAAGACCCGTCGATCTCGAAGCTCCTCCCCTACCTGCGCTCGAGCACCACGCTCGCCGGCGGCGGGCGCGAGCTCGCCGGCGGCGTGCAGCGCTTCCGCCTGGTGCTCGGTCTGCAGGCGCCACCGGAAGGCTGATCCGCCCAAGCGTTACTGGGCCGGTGGGCTGACGTTGACGGCTCGCAGGAACACCGGGCGCCCGTCGCTGACGCGATCGACGCCGTACTGCGACAGCGTCGTTTCGCCGTCCGGTTCGACCGAGTAGCGACCGAGCACCGAGTTGCGGTTCTTCGTCGCGAACACGCGGTCGATCACCGTCTCGCGGTCGTTGCCGCGTGCGCCCGAGCTCCGGATCGCATCGAGCACGACCGTCATCGCCTCATATCCGTACAGCGCGTACGCGCTGCCTTCGCGCTCCGAACGTGGCACGGTAGTCGCTCAACACTCGCTGCGCGCTCGGCGGGTAGAGCCTGTTCGGCAGCACCGGCGTGGTCAGGTAGGTGCTGGCAGCCGCCGCTCCGATCTCAGAGGTGAACGATTCGCTGTCCATCGGGCTCGACCCGAGCAGCAGCAGGCTCGGGTCCGCGCTGTGGAGCTCACGCCACAGGAGCGCCGTCCCCTTGCCTGCGCCGCCGGCGAGGAACACCGCCTGCGCGTGGCTTTCGGTGATCTTTTCGACCTCGCCGGTGAACACCGCCCCGGGGACCGTCGAGAGGCTGTCGTGAGCGGCAACCGTGATCCCCGCCTGTTCGGCGTAGTCCGCGACGATGTTCGCGAGCGGCACCTCGAACGGATCCTGGTCGTCGAGCACGTACAGCTTGCGCACGCCCAGCGAGCTCATCAGCTGGACCTGCGCTTCGGCCTGGGCGATGTCGCCCGGCTGCAAGCCGCACGAACGTGCGCTTGCCGCTCGGGTAGAAGCGCGCGGGCTCGTCCTGACCGGCTTCGAAGGAGGACGTCAGCCCGACATAGGGGCTGGCAGGGCTGATCTGCAGGATGCCGGCCTCGTTCATCAGCGGCAGCGAGATCGCCGTGGCGCCGGAGTCGAAGTCCCCCAGGTAGGCGATCGTGCTCGTGTCCTGCGCGGCGATCTTGGCGTCGGTGGCGGTGATGCCCGGGTTCCATTCGCCGCTCGTCGGGCTCGCGTCGTCGAGCGAGACGATAGTTGATCTTGAACGGCCCCGCGCGCCCGTCCGCATCGTGCAGCGCGAGGATCTCGCCGTCGATCGATCTGCTGCGAGGCGCCCGACGAAGGCCCTTGCAGCGGCTCGCTCGAGTAGACAGTCAGCTCGCCACCGGTCGCTTCGGCGACATCCGAGACCGCGACCCCGCCACATCCGACACGCCCGAAGAGCACCGCGGCGAGAGCGAGCAGGCCCAGCCAGCGCGCGAGCACGGAGCGCTAGCTGCGGCGGCTGGGCAGGTAGCCGGAGAGGATCTTCAGCGACGCTCCCGCGAGGATGATCACTGCCGCCAGCAGGAACGCGTCGAAGCCCTTGACCCCGATCGCCCACAGCACGATCCACACGACCAGGCCGGCGGTGATGGTGATGATGAATCCCATGTCCGGCGGAATCCTAGCTGGCCGCGACGAGGCCCGCAGCGAGTTCGCCCACGACCGCCCCCACGGCCGCCGGCCGGGTCATCCGCCTCGCCCGCCGCGCGCACCAGGCGCGTGCCGACGATCACGCCGTCGGCGCCCGCGTCGGCGGCCTCGCGGGCCTGCTCGGCGGTTGCGATCCCGAAGCCGATCGCGACCGGCACCCGCGTGCTCGCCTTCGCGCGCGCGAGGATCGCCGCCAAGTCCTCGCCGAGCGCGCGCCGCTCGCCGGTCGTGCCGACGACCGAGACCGTGTACAGGAAGCCCGCGCGCGCTCGCGCCGATCTCAGCCAGACGCTCAGGAGTGGTCGTGGGCGCCACCAGCGGGACCAGCGCGAGGCCGTGCGCGTCGCACGCCTGCCAGCACCTCCGGGGCCTCGCCCAGCGGCAGGTCGGGCACGATCATGCCCGCACGCGCCGCTGCGCGCGAGGCGCTCGACGAACGCATCGACGCCGGGAGCGAACACCATGTTGGCGTAGCACATCAGCGCCACCGGGACGCTCGCCGAGAGCGCACGCGCGACCTCGAGCACGCCGCCACGTTCGCGCCCGCGGCCAGCGCCCGCGTGCCGGCGGCATGGATCACCGGACCGTCGGCGAGCGGGTCCGAGTAGGGCACGCCCAGCTCGATCACGTCCGCCCCGCCTCGCACGCACGCCTCGCCGATCCGCAGCGACTCCTCGAGCGTCGGGAAAGCCGCCCATCACGTACGGCATCAGCGCCGCGCGCTTGCCCGTGCGCGCGAACGCCTGCGGCGATGCGCTCGATGCCGGTGGCCTCGAACGGTGCTCACCTTCCGCCCCAGGAGACCCATCCCTGAGCGCCCCCGGGTACCGTGACTAGGCACCGGCGAGCACCTCGGCCAGGTCCTTGTCGCCGCGACCGGACAGGCACACGAGGTCCAGCTCGCCCGTCATCCTGCGCAAGCACCCACGCGAGCGCGTGCGCCGTCTCGAGCGCCGGGATGATCCCCTCCAGGCGCGCCACCTCCTTGAAGGCCGCCAGCGCCTGTGCGTCGGGCACCGCCACATAGCGTGCGCGACCGCTGTCGCGCAGGTACGCGTGCTGCGGGCCCGCGCCCGGGTAGTCCAGGCCGGCCGAGACCGAGTGCGCCTGCACGATCTGACCCTCCTCGTCCTGCATCACCGCCGAGCGCGAGCCGTGCAGGATGCCCGCACGTCCACCGACCGTCAACGGCGCGCCGTGCCGGCTCGTCTCGATGCCCTCGCCGCCGGCCTCGACGCCCACGAGCTCGACCTGCTCGTCGGGGATGAACGCCGCGAAGATCCCGATCGCGTTCGAGCCCCCGCCGACGCACGCCACGACCCGCGACGGCAGCCGGCCCTCGCGCTCGAGCATCTGCGCGCGCGCCTCATCCCCGATCACCCGCTGCAGGTCGCGCACGAGCGCCGGATACGGCGCCGGGCCGACGACCGAGCCGATCACGTAGTGCGTGCTCTGGACGTTCGTGACCCAGTCGCGGATCGCCGCGGAGGTCGCCTCCTTGAGCGTTCTCGCGCCTGCGTCGACCGGCTCGCACCCGCGCCCCGAGCAGTTCCATCCGCTGCACGTTCGGCCGCTGCCGGCGGGTGTCCTCGACGCCCATGTAGACGACGCACTCCATGTCCAGCAGCGCGCATACGGTCGCCGTCGCGACGCCGTGCTGGCCTGCGCCCGTCTCCGCGATGATCCGCCGCTTGCCCATGCGCTTGGCCAGCAGCGCCTGGCCGAGCGCGTTGTTGAGCTTGTGCGAGCCGGTGTGGTTGAGATCCTCGCGCTTGAGGTACACCGTCCGCCCAGCCCGCTCGGACAGCCTCCGCGCGCGATACAGCGGCGTCGGGCGCCCGCCGAAGTCGCGCAGCAGCGCCTCCAGCTCGGCGCGGTAGGTGGGGTCCACGCGCGCCTGCAGCCACGCCTGCTCGAGCTCGGCCAGCGCCGGCATCAGCGTCTCGGGCACGAACTGCCCGCCGTAGGGCCCGAAGCGATGCTCGAGCTCGCGCTCGCCGGCAGGCGCGCTCACGCCGGCTGGCCGATCTCGCGAACGTGCTCGGCCGCTGGCTGCTGCGACCGCCTGGAAGAACGCGCGCAACCGCTGCCGGATCCTTGTGGCCGGGCGCGGCCTCCGTGCCGCTCGCGCTGTCGACCGCATACGGCCGCACCGCGGCGATCGCCTCGGCGACGTTCTCCGCGGTAAGCCCGCCGCTGAGGATCAGCGGCACCTGCGAGCGGCGCGCTCGCACGAGCTCCCAGTCGAACGTCTCCCCTGTCCCTCCGCGCATGCCCTGGCGCTCGACCGCCTTCGAGCGCGCGTCGAGCAGATGGAAGTCCACGTGGAAGCGCTCGAGGTCGCGCACGTCGCCGGACCCGGAGACCTGCGCCGCCTTGATCACGCGCGCGCCCGTCCTGCGCGCCACCTCGGCGCAGAACGACGGGCCCTCGTCGCCGTGCAGCTGGACCATGCTCAGCCCGAGCTGCTCGCTGTCGCGCGACGATCTCGCTCCAGCGGCGCGTTGACGAACACCCCGCACAGCTCCACGCGGCGGCGCAGCGCCGCCGCGATCGCCTGCGCCTGCTGCGAGCGAGCAGCGGCGCGGGCTGCCCTCATAGAAGATCATCCCGAGCGCCCACGCGCCCAGCTCGACCGCCAGCTCGGCGTCGGCGAGGTTGGTGATGCCGCAGATCTTCACGCGGGGACGACGTCTGGACATGGGCCCGCCAACGGTAGCGGGCACGCTCCGGGTGCGAGCGCTGCAGCCTTCGGGCGTGTTCGGGTTTTCGAACCGAGTTGGGGCGCTGTCCGAGCGTGGCGGTCACGGTCTTGTGCTCGTAGCCGCCTTTGCCGTTGCCGCGCAGCAGTTCGATCGTGATCTTCTCGCCCGGTTTCTTTTCCTCGATGTCGTTGGCGAGAGCTTCGGAGCTGGCGACTTCTTTGCCGTCGATCTTGACGATGATGTCGCCGCCGACCGCCACCTGGCCGTCTTCGGTGGTCGTGTTGACCGAGCCGCCGTGGATGCCCGCCTTTGCCGCGGCGGTGCCCTTCTCGACGCTCTGCACGAGCGCTCCCGCTCTTCACCGGCAGGTTGAGCGCCGACAGCGAGCCGTCGATCGTCAGCGAGGTAAGACCGAGGTAGGCGCCGCGGACGGTCCCGCCCTTCTCCAGCTCGGCGATCTCCGACTTGGCGGTGTTGATCGGAATCGAGAAGCCGATGCCGACGCTGCCGTCGCCGCTGCCGCCGGTCTCGATCTGGGAGTTGATGCCGATCACTTCGCCGCCGACGTTCAGCAGCGGACCGCCGGAGTTGCCGGGGTTGATCGGCGCGTCGGTCTGCAGCACGTTGTCGATCGTGAAGCCGTTGGGGGCGGTGATCTGGCGCTGCAGCGCCGAGATCACGCCGGTCGTGAGCGTGCGTTCGAGGTCGAACGGGTTGCCGATCGCATACACCGGATCGCCGACCTGGACCGCGCTCGAGTCGCCCAGCGTCAGCGGGTGCAGCGTCAGGCCGTCGGTCGAGATGTGCAGCACCGCGAGGTCGTTGGAGGGGTCCTTGCCGACCACCTTGGCTTCCACCGACTTGCCTTTTTCGAAGCTGACCGTGACCTTGACCGCGTTCTCGACGACGTGGTAGTTGGTCAGGATCGTGCCGTTGGCGTCGATCACGATCCCCGAGCCGGTGTCCGTGCCCTGGCGCTGGGTCTCTTCGCCGAAGAGGTTGAACGGCGAGATTCCGATTTCTGCACGACCGTCGAGGTCACGAACGCCACTCCGGGAGCGTCGCGCACATAGGCTTCGTGCGGGCGTCAGCCCAGTGCTGCGCTGCGAGGCGTTCGACGGTGCCGCCGGCAGCCGCAGATTCGACCGTCGTGACGACCGTCTTCGTGCCGCCCTTCGCCGAGACCGCCGGCCGCGGCGACCACGGCGACGACCACGCCCCCGCCGAGCAGGGCGGAGACGAACGGTATGACGAACATGCGTTTCATTGCAGAGAGGATGAACGGCGGCGATCAACGCCATCTAAAGCTTGGCGCGAGCAGAGCTAAATCATGTCAGGGCAGTGAACGACTGTCATCTGGCATGAGACGTCCGCTTCCGAGGGCTCCGCGAGCAGCGCCCTGAGCGCCGCCTCGGGGTCGGCGGAGCGCATCAGCGACTCGCCGACGAGCACCGCCTGCACGCCGCGCTCGCGCAGCCGCCACAGCTGCTCGGCGCGCGCGATCCCCGACTCCGAGACGACGTCACGCCGCTCGGAACGTCGTCCATCAGCGCCTCCGTGCGCTCCACCTCGACGCTGAAGTCGCGCAGGTCGCGGTTGTTGATCCCGACGATCTCCGCGCCGATCGCGAGCGCGACGCGCAGCTCGTCGCGGTCGTGAACCTCGACGAGCACGTCCAGCCCGAGCGCCCGCGCCGTCGCGTACAGCGACGCCAGCTCGCCGCTCCTCGAGCGCCGCCACGATCAGCAGCACCGCGTCGGCGCCGGCCGCGCAGCGCCTCGTGCAGCTGGTAGGGATCGACGATGAAGTCCTTGCGCAGCAGCGGCAGCTCGCACGCCGCGCGCGCCGTGCGCAGATCCTCGAGCGCGCCTTCGAAGTTGGGGCCCTCGGTCAGGACCGAGACCGCGACCGCCCCGCCGCGCTGGTAGGCGCTGACGATCTCGGCGAGCTCGGGGCGCTCGCGCAGCGCGCCCGCCGAGGGCGAGCGGCGCTTGAACTCGGCGATCACGCCGATCCCCTCCCGCGCGAGCGCATCGCGGAAGCGTCGCACGCCGGCGCTCGTGCACGCGCCTGCGCCACCGGCGCCAGCGTCCAGCGGGAGCTCGCGCTTGCGGCGCTCGACCTCCTCGCGCGTTTCCGCCAGGATGCGCTCGAGCACGGTGCGTGGCGCGGTCGAGCTCAGCTCGCGGCCCGCCCCGGCGCGCATGCTCGCGGCTCGCCCGCACGTAGCGTCGAGCGCGCGCGCCGCGCTGCCGTCGGCGAGCGCCGCGCGCGCGGCCTCGACGCCGTCGGCGATCGAGTCCGCCCCGCCGGCGGCGTAGATCGCCGCGCCGGCGTTGATCAGCGCGAGCGCCTCGCCCGCCGGTCGCTCGCCCGGAGCGGCGTTGAGTCGGCGTCAGCGTCGGCGTCGGCGTCGGCACGAAGGATCGCGCGCGTGACCAGCGCGTTCTCCGCCGGCGTGCCGCCGCCGGGACCCTCCGCGCGCCGGGCAGACCCTCAGCCTCGATCAAGCCGACTTGCTCGGGCGTGAGCACGTAGCGCGTGATCTCCTCGCCGTTGACCTCCACCACTTTCGTAGGCGCGCTCGCGGACACCTCGTCCAGCCCGTCCTCGCCGGCCACCACCAGCGCGCGATCGACGCCCAGCCTCGCCAGCGCGCCCGCCATCGTCTCCAGGAACGCCGGCGTCGGAGACGCCGATCAGCTGGCGCGGAGCTCCGGCGGGGTTCGTCAGCGGCCCGAGCAGGTTGAAGATCGTGCGCACCGCCAGCTCGCGGCGCACCGGCACCACGAAGCGCGTCGCCTGATGATGCGCGGGCGCGAACATGAAGCCGAAGCCGGCCTCGTCGATGCACGCGGCCACCGCCTGCGGGCCGAGGTCGATGCGCGCGCCGAGCGCCTCGAGCAGGTCGGCCGAGCCTGAGCGGCTCGTGGCCGAGCGATTGCCGTGCTTGGCGACCGCGCAGCCCGCGCCGGCCGCGATCAGCGCCGCGGTCGTCGAGACGTTGAAGGTGCTGCGCCCGCCGCCCGTGCCGGCCGTGTCGAGCAGGTCCTCGCGCGTGCTCGGCACATGCGCGGCGAGCGCGCGCATCGTGCGCGCCAGCCCGGCAAGCTCCTCGACCGTCTCGCCCTTGGTCCGCAGCGCGATCAGGAAGCCCGCGATCTGCGTCTCGGAGACCTCGCCGTGCATGATCTCCGCGAGCACCTCCGCCGTCTGGTCCTGCGCTCGAGGTCCGTCCGCGAGGCGAGCGCGTCGATCGCGCGGGTCAGGATCGGGTTGGGCATGCGCACCGATTCTCGGCTCGATCGGCGAGGACTCGAGGAAGTTGCCGAGCAGCTCGCGGCCCTGCTCGGTGAGCACCGACTCGGGATGGAACTGCACGCCCTCGGCGGGCAGCTCGCGGTGGCGCACGCCCATCAGCACGCCGCCGCCGCGCGCGGTCTCCTCCAGGCAGTCGGGCAGCTCGGCGTCGACGACCAGCGAGTGGTAGCGCCCGACGGTCAGCGGCGAGGAGAGCCCGCGGAAGATCGTGCGCCCGTCGTGCTCGATGCTCGTCGCCTTGCCGTGCACCGGCGCGTGCAGCTTCCAGCGCCCGCCGAACGCCTGCGCGAGCGCCTGGTGGCCGAGGCACACGCCGAGCGTCGGGATCCCCGCTTCGGGCATCCGCCGCACGAGCTCGAGCGTGATGCCCGGCCTGCTCGGGCGTGCACGGGCCGGGCGAGACCACGCAGCGCTCGTAAGCCGTCGCCGAGCAGCTCATCGACGGTCGCGCGGTCGTTGCGGACGCGCGTGCACCTCCGCGCCCAGCTCGCCCAGGTACTGCACGAGGTTGTACGTGAACGAGTCGTAGTTGTCGAGAACGAGGACCCTCATCGACCAGTCGCGCCTGTTCGCATGCGAGCTCGATCGGCGCGCATCACCGCCGTGGACTTCGCGACCGACTCCTCGTACTCGTACTCGGGCTTGGCGTCGGCGACGGTGCCGCCGCCGGCCTGCACGTGGGCGACGCCGTCCTTGACGACGACCGTGCGGATGTGGATCGCGGTGTCGAGGTCGCCGGCGTAGCTCAGGTAGCCGATCGCGCCGCCGTAGCCGCCGCGCTTGACCGGCTCGAGCTCGTCGATGATCTGCATCGCGCGCACCTTCGGCGCGCCCGAGAGCGTTCCCGCGGGGAGCACCGAGCGCAGCGCGTCCATCGCGCCGACCTCCGCGCGCAGCGTGCCGGAGACGGAGGAGACGATGTGCATCACGTGGCTGTAGGACTCGATCTCCATCAGCTCGTCGACGACCACGCTGCCGTACTCGCACACGCGCCCGAGGTCGTTGCGCCCGAGATCGACGAGCATCACGTGCTCGGCGCGCTCCTTCTCGTCGGCCAGCAGCTCCTGCGGCGATCCGGCGGTCCTCCTCCGGGCTCGCGCCGCGCGGACGCGTGCCGGCGATCGGCTTCGTCGAGACGTGGCGTCCCGCTGACCGTCAGCAGCGGCTCGGGGCTCGCGCCGGCGACCTGGAAGTCGCCGAAGTCCAGGAAGTACATGTAGGGGCTCGGGTTGACCGCGCGCAGGCCGCGATAGATCGAGAACGCCTCGACGGGCACCGGCGCCGACCAGCGCTGCGAGGGCACGACCTGGAAGGCGTCGCCGGCGTAGATGTACTCGACGATGCGCGCCACCATCGCTTCGAACTGCTCGCGCGGCATGTTCGACTCGAACGCCGGCAGCTCGCGAGCGGCGCGACCCGCCGCGCCGGACTCGCCGCGCGGCACCGGCCCGGCGAGCGCGCTGCGCACCTCGCCGATCGTGCTGCGCGGCCTGCTCGTAGGCGCGCTCGATGTCGGGCTCGGCCTGCAGGTCGGCGTTGGCGAGGATCGTGACCGTGTGCTTGAGGTGGTCGAAGACGACCAGCGCGTCGGAGAGCATCAGCGCCATGTCCGGCAGCCCGAGAGGGTCAGCGTCCGGGAGAGCCGCGGCGCGCGCGCCCAGCGGGTCGCCCAGCGGCTCGACCGTGCGCACGAGGTCATAGCCGAAGAAGCCGACCGCGCCGCCGGTGAACGGAGGCGCAGTCCGCCCGTCGTCTCGATCGGCGCCTGCTCGAAGCGCGCGACGCGCTCCGCCGCCAGCGCGTACGGGTCGCCGCCGTCGGCCAGCGACCAGCGCAGCACCGCGCGCGGGCGAAAGCCGATGAACGACCAGCGCCCCACGCGCTGGCCCTGGTCGGCGGACTCGAGCAGGAACGCCGGCTCGCCGGGCGCCAGCGCGCGCAGCTTCAGGAACGCCGACACCGGCGTCTCGCAGTCCTCGATGAAGCTGAAGCGCAGCGGGATCAGGTCATGCGTGCGCGCGAGCACGCGCGCCTGCTCGCAGGCTCGGCGCGACGCTCGCAGCGATCGCTCCGGGAGCGCTAGGAGCGACGGCCATCGAGCACCCGCTCGGCGTCCGTGAGCGCGCGGCCGCGGCTGCGCAGCAGCACCAGCAGGTGGTAGAGCACGTCGGCCGCCTCTTCGTCGACGCGCTCGTCGGACTCCTCGCGCGCGGCGCGCGCGACCTCCTCGGCCTCCTCCATCACCTTCTCGCCGATGCGCGGCGGGTCGTCGAGCAGCTCGACCGTGTAGGAGCCGGCGGGGCGCTCGCGGGCGCGCTGCGGCGAGCGTGCGCTCGAGCGCGGGCAGCGTCTCATACGGCGCGCTCTCGGCTCGAGCTCGCCGCGGTGAAAGCAGGTGCGCTCGCCGGTGTGGCAGGCCGGGCCGGCCGGCTCGACGAGCGCGAGCAGCGTGTCGCCGTCGCAGTCCAGGCGCAGCGCGCGCACCGCTCTGCACGTTGCCGCTGGTGGCGCCCTTGTGCCACTGCTCGCCGCGCGAGCGGCTCCACAGGTGCAGCTCGCCGGTCTCGCGCGTGCGTGACAGCGCCTGCTCGTTCATGTACGCGAGCGTGAGCACCTCGCCGGTGCTCCAGTCCTGCACGACGCACGGCACCAGGCCGTCGCCGTCGTATTCGACCTGCTCCTCGATTGGGGTCGCGCGCCGGCTGCGTTCATCGCGCACGATTGTAGGTCCCGCCGCCCGCCGCCGGTTTTCAGCCACACTGCCACGGCGATGCAATCGGTGCTCGACCGCAAGCTGCTCGTGATCACCGGCAAGGGTGGCGTGGGCAAGACGACGATCGCCGCGGCGGTCGGCCTGCTGGCGGCGCGCGGCGGGCGCCGCACGATCGTCGTCGAGGTCGGCGACGAGAGCCGCCTGCCGCAGCTGTTCGGCGTCGCCGCAGCCACAGCCCGGCGTCGAGATCGCAGCTGGCAGGAGCGCCTGTCGAGCATCACGATCGACCCCGACCGCGCGCTGCTGGAGTGGCTGCAGGCGCTCGGCGGGCGCGTCTCCGGCCGCGTGCTCGCCTCCAGCGGCACCTTCCAGTACTTCGCCGCGGCGGCGCCCGGCGCGAAGGAGCTGGTGACGATGGTCAAGATCTGGCAGCTGACCCGCGGCGGCGCCGACGCGGCATGCCGCTCGAGCGACTACGACCTCGTCGTGCTCGACGCGCCGGCGACGGGCCACGCGCTGGGCATGCTCGGCTCGCCGCACACGTTCGGCGCGATCGCCCGCGTCGGGCCGATCGCCGGACAGACGCGCCAGCTGCAGGAGCTGCTGGAGAGCCCGTCGCGCTCGGCCTACCTGGCGGTGGCGCTCGCGACCGAGATGGCCGTGACCGAGGCGCTCGAGCTCCAGGACGGCCTGCGCGGCCAGCTCGGGCGCGGCCTCGCGGCGGTCGTCGTCAACGCGCTGCTGCCGCGACGCTTCAGCGCCGAGGAGCTGCGCGAGATCGCCGCGCTGAGACGACGCGGGCCCGCAGCGACGGAGCTGCCCGCGAGCGCGACGGCGCGACTGCGGCGGCACGACGGGCCAGGCCGAGCGCAGGCGGTGAGCGCTCGACGCCGTGCGGCCGCGACGGCGGTGCACGACCGGGCGCGTTCCAGCACAACCAGCTCGCGCGGCTGCGGCGTCGCAGCTTCGAGGTCATCGGTGTCCCGTTCGTGTGGGGCGCGGGACTGGACCTGGCGGCGGTCGAGCGGGATCGCCGCCGGCTGGCGCGCGGGCTCGGAGGCGTTGCGCGGCTGCGAACGCAGGACGCCCGGGCGGTCAGGCGCGCCGCGAGCCGGTAGCGGCCGCGTGGACCGGCAGTCGCGCTCGAGCAGGCCGACGGCGAGCAGCGTCGTCACGTAGCGATGGGTGGTGCTCGTGTTCATGCTCGAGCATGCGCGCGAGTTCGGCGATCCCGAGGTAGCCGCCGTCGGGGGAAAGCAGGAGAGCACCAGCAGACCCGAGAGCAGCGAGCGCGACAGGCGCCGATCCTCCATCTGCGCCGGCTGCACCCACTCCTCCGCGTCGATCCCGAGCGTCCAGTGTGGGTCTCTGCAGCGCGGTCAACAGCACCGACATCGTGCCTCCCTCGCCGGCCGCGCGGATCACCTGGTCGACCTGCGACTTGGAGAGCTCGATCGTGACGGCTTCGCTCGTGTTCTTATCAGTTATCGCGGTGCCCAATCATGGCGCCGTGCGTAACGGCGGTGTTGATATTCAGTCCCGATTTATTCAGTCCCGATTATTATCTACCCACGCGCTGTAGTACAGCTGTCCGTCAGCAAGCCTTCAGCGTGTCGGCGCTCGACTGCCTGACTAACCCTGCCTTCAGCGTGCCGGCGCTCGGACTGCCTGACCAACCCTGCCAGCAGCGCGCGCGCGGCCTGCAGCCATTCGATCCTCGCCTTCCACAATGCGATCTCGGCGTCCTTGGCGAGCGTTCGCATCAACGTCGGCCAATCCTCGCGATCGCCCGCGATGCGTTCGCGCTCGCGAGCTCTGCGTGAGATCCTGCAGCCGCCCCACGCACGCGAGCTCCTGACCGTAGATCGAGATCGATCAGCCGCGGCAGGTTGCCGCGGACGGCAGAGCGCGATCTTCATGTGCAACTCGTCGCGCAGCGGCGGCGTAGGCGAAGAGCCGAGGATCCAGGCTTCGAAGTGACTGACACCCAGCTCGGTCGCCTCGTAGATCATTCGCGGCGCCGAGCGCTTCGCGGGACCGGGCCCCATCTCACCGGCCGCACCGGACGAATTCGTCGCGGCTGAGCTGATCGAGCGCCGAGTAGACACCGGACGGCGCAAAGCTCGAGGAGCCGAAGCGCTCCTCGAGGCGCTGCGCCAACTGATAGCCGTAGCCGGGACGCTCGATCACGAGTCCCAATATCGCGTACTTCGCTGACATCCATACCCTCCCCACGAGGCTGACTTCCGCGCAGAAGGTATCCCAAAACGCGACCGAGCACGTTCCACAGACCGAATCAATCGGACCGGCGGGAAGTCCGCACTGGTCACGGTCGCTGTGCGCTCATCGGAACTGTCAGGTTATGCCGAGACGGTCGAGCAGGCGCTCGTCGGCGCGCCAGTCGCGCCGCACCCGTACCGAGAGCTCGAGGTGCACCTGGCCGCCGAGCACACGCTGCAGCTCGCGCCGCGCGGCGATGCCGATCGCCTTGATCATGCGCCCGTGCGCACCGATCAGGATCCCCTTCTGGGACTCGCTCTCGACCCAGATCAGCGCCCGCACGCGCACCAGCCCCTCGCGCGGGTACTCGACCTCCTCGACCACCACCTCGACCGCATGCGGCAGCTCCTGGAACGTGCGCCTGATGGCCGCCTCGCGAATCAGCTCCGCGAGCAGCAGCTCGCGCGGCTGATCGCTGCTCGCGCCCGGCGCGAACATGAACGGGCCCTCGGGCATCAGCGCCGCCAGGTGCTCGACCAGCTCGCCGACGCCGGTGCCCCTGCGCGCGGAGATCGGGAACACCTCGCGCGCGAGCTCCAGCTCGGCGGCCTCCTCGAGCACCGCCATCAGCGGCGCGCGGGAGAGGCGATCGACCTTGTTGACGGCGATCGTCACGGGCGTGCCGCGCGCTCGCCGAGCGCCTTGGCGATGAAGCGGTCGCCGGGCCCCACGCCCTGCTCGCGCGTTGAGCATCAGCAGCGCCGCGTCTGAGCCGTCGAGCTCCTGCTGCACCCGTTGTGCCATGCGCGCGGTCAGCGCGTCGCGCGGGCGCTGCACGCCGGGAAGGTCGACGAGCACGATCTGGCAGTCGCCGCTCTGGTGCACCCGCGGATCGCGCGCCTGGTCGTCTGCGGACGGTCCGAGACGATCGCGACCTTCTCGCCGACGACGGCGTTGACGAACGTCGACTTGCCGACGTTCGGCCTGCCGGCGAGCGCGACGAAGCCGCCGCGCGTCACGCATCCGCTCCCGCGAGCAGCTCGCGCTGGAGCGCGAGCATCTCGCCGTCGTCGGTCTCGTGGTCCATGCCGAGCAGATGCAGCATTCCGTGGACGATCGCCTCGCGCATGTCGGCGGTGTGCTGCGGGGCAGATGACGATGTCGCCGAGCTCGCGGGGCGACCGCTGCGGGGTGCACGGGCGCGACCCGTCGGCGAGCGTGCCGTGCGCGCGCCGGCGCCCTCGACGCCGTCGATCGGGAACGACAGCACGTCCGTCGGCGCGGCTTTGCCGCGGTGCTCGCGCGTTCAGCTGCGCGATCCGCGCGGCGTCGACGAACTCGATCGCGACGTGCGCCTGCTCGATGCCCATGCGCGCGGCCGCCGCCGTGCACAGGCGCCGCACCTCTGCGCGGCGGTGGCGCCTGCGGGGCGAGGCTCGCCCCGAACACCTCGACCTCGATCATCGGCGTTCAGGCGCTGCGGACCGCCGCGCGCGCCCCGCGCTCCGACTGCACGGGCACGTCGCGGTGGGAGTGCACGTCGTAGGCCTCGACGATCCGCTGCACGAGCTTGTGGCGTACGACGTCCTCGGCCCCGAAGCGGACGAACTCGATCCCCTCGACCGCGCTCAGCACCTCGCCGACCGCGATCAGCCCCGACTGCTGCTCGCGCGGAAGATCCACCTGGGTGATGTCGCCGGTGACGACCATCCTCGAGCCGAAGCCGAGACGCGTGAGGAACATCTTCATCTGCTCGGGCGTCGTGTTCTGCGCCTCGTCGAGGATCACGAACGAGTCGTTGAGCGTGCGTCCGCGCATGAACGCCAGCGGCGCGATCTCGATCACGCCGCGGTCGATGTGCTGGGAGACCTTCTCGGGGTCGAGCATGTCGTGCAGCGCGTCGAACAGCGGACGCAGATACGGATCGACCTTCGCCATCAGATCACCGGGCAGGAACCCGAGACGCTCGCCGGCCTCGACCGCGGGGCGCGTGAGGATGATGCGGTTGACCTCGTGTCGCGAGAGCGCCGCCGCCGCCATCGCCACCGCCAGGAACGTCTTGCCGGTGCCGGCGGGCCCGACGCCGAAGGTGATCGTGTTCTCGCGCACCGAGTCCACGTAGCGCTTCTGGTTGACCGTGTTCGGCGCGACCCGCAGGCCGCGATGGCGCCAGACGACGTCCTCGAGCACGCGCGCGGGCGATTCGTGCGCGTCCAGCGCACCGGTCACCGCGGTGATCGTGCCCGGCCCGATCTGGTGGCCGCGCGCGATCAGCTCGGCGAGCTCGCGCACGACGCGCTCGCCGGCATTCGTCTCTGTCTCCTCGCCGTCGAAGGTCAGCAGGTTGCCGCGCAGGAACACCTTGCAGTCGAGATGCGCCTCGAGCGCGCGCAGCACCATGTCCTGGCTGCCGGCCAGCTCGGCCGCGACGTCGTTCGAGAGCTCGATCTGCGTCCTCATCCTTGAAGCGCCGCTCGCACGAGCCCCGACACGCGCTTGCCGTCGGCGCGACCGTCGACCGCCGCCATCGCGCTCTTCATCGCGGCCCCCATGTCCTTGGCCGATGCGGCGCCGCTGTCGCGTACCGCCTGCTCGACGATCGCCGCGAGCTCCTGCGTCGGAGAGCTCCGCCGGCAGATAGGCGCCGATCAGCTCCGCCTCGGACTCCTCGCTGCCAGCCAGATCCTCGCTGCCGCCGTCGCGATACGCCTTGGCGGCCTCCAGCCGGCGCTTGCGCTCGCGACGCAGCACGGTCAGCTCGTCGTCGGAGCCCTCCTTGGCGGCCTTCTGCAGCTCGGAGAGGACGAGCCTCAGCGCACCGACCCGCTCCTTCTCGCCGGCGCGCATCGCACCCTGTAGGTCGGTTTTGATCTGCTCGAGTATCGCCATCCACAGATCAGGATACGCCGCTCTGGCGATGGCGCGGGCAACTCATGGCGCGGATCGGGCTCGACGCGACGGGGGATCGCTCGATCATGACGTGGGATCGCGCTCGAGCGGCGTCGGGCTGCCCAGGCGCCCAGGCGAGCACGAGTCGCGCCCGAACACGAGCGCGACGTTCCAGTCGACCAGCAGCCGCAGCCTGCGCCCGAGTCCGGGCATCAACAGCAGGTGGTAAGTGCGGGCGATCAGCCACGCCGGCATGCCACGCCAGCGGATGCCGAGCGTGATCGCGACCGCCTGTCTGCTGCCGAGCTCGGCCACCACGCCTTTCGTGCGGTAGCGGAACGGCCGGGCGCTCCCGCCGGCGAGCGTCGCGGCCACGTTGCGCGCGACGAGCCGCCCCTGGCGGATCGCATGCTGGGCCGTCGGCGGGCACGGCTGACCGGGCCTCGAGGCGTCGGGGACCGCGGCGCAGTCGCCGATCGCCCAGACATGTGCGCCGCCGGTCGTGCGGTCGGTGCGGGCAGCGCGCGATCGTCCACGCGCATCGTCGCATCGACCACGACGCGCCCTTCCCGATCGAGCGGCAGCCCGAGCCGGGCAACGACCGGGCTGGGCTTGACCCCGGCGGTCCACACGAGCGTGCGCGCGGCGATCCGCTCGCCGTCGGCGAGCGTCGCACCGCGCGCGCTCAGCTCGCGCAGCGTCGTGCCCGTGCGCACCTCGATCCCGCGTCCGCGCAGCTCGCGTTCGGCGAACTCCGACAGGCTCGCGGGAACCTCCTGCATGATCCGCCCCTTGGCCTCGACCAGCACCCAGCGCATGCCCTGAGCGGCGCAGCGCGGATACAGCTCGATCGCCTGCGCGGCGAAGTCCTGCAGCTCGGCGAGTCCCTCGACGCCAGCGTAGCCGGCGCCGACGAACACGAACCCCAGGTACTCGGCCCGCAACGCGGGATCCTCGACGGACTCGGCGATGTCCAGGCAGCTGAGCACCTGGTTGCGCAGCGCGGTGGCATCCGACAGCGACTTGAACCCGATCGCGTGCTCGCCCAGGCCTGGGATCGGCAGCGTGCGCGAGACCGAGCCGAGCGCGACCAGCAGCTGGTCGTAGCGAGATCGAGATGCTCGCCGTCGATCCGCTGCACGCCCAGCGTGCGCCCGCCGGGTCGGCGCCGGTGACGGACCCGATCACGAGATCGGTGCGCCGCAGCTGCGAGCGCAGCGGCACGACGACGTGGCGCGGGTCGAGCGCTGGCACCGGCCGCGCCCGGAAGCAGCGGCGTGTAGAGCATGAAGTTGGCGTCGTTGACGAGCGTCACGTGCGCGCTCTGCGGCGGCAGCAGGCGCTCGAGAGCACGGGCGGCGTAGAAGCCGCCGAAGCCACCGCCGGCGATCACGACCTGCCAGGCCACAGCGACACAATAGGGTTCAACGCCGTGGACGACGCCCTCTACGCCAGCGCGCTCGCGCCGTTCCTTGCCGAAACCGAGCGCCTGCGCCCGGCTGACGCGGAAGTGATCGACGCCCACACGCACCTGGGACTGGACGAGGACGGACGCTCGCTGACGCTCGAGCAGCTGCTCGCGCAGCTCGATCGCGCGGGCGCGCGCCGCGCGTGCGTGTTCCCTCTGCACGACCCCGAGCGCAAGCCCGCCTACAGCCTGCCCAACGACCGCGTGCTCGCGTGGGCAGCCGAGAGCGACGGCCGGCTCGTGCCGTTCGCTCGGCTGGACCCGGCCGAAGGCCCGCTCGCCGAGGCCGAACGCTGCCTCGCGGCGGGCGCGCGCGGCATCAAGCTGCACCCTCGCGCGCAGGGCTTCGTCTTCGACGGCGGCGAGATGGAGCAGGTCTTCAAGCTTGCCGAGACGGCCGCCGTGCCGATCCTGATCCACGCCGGCCGCGGGCTGCCGCCGCTGGCGGACGGGCTCGCCGATCTCGCCCTGCGCCATCCGGGCGCGGTCCTGATCCTGGCGCATGGCGCGATCTGCGACCAGGGGATCCTGACGACACGACTGGCGGAGCATCCGGGCGTGCTCTACGACATCTCCTGCTTCTTCCCGCTCGACGTGATCGAGCTGTTCGCGCGCGTGCCGGCCGAGCGGATCGTGTTCGCCTCCGACCCCCCCTACGGATTGCCCGCAACGACCCTGTACATGGCGCTGCGCGTGGCCGCGCAAGGCCGGCCTTGACGAGGCGACGACGAAGGCGGTGCTCGGTGGCACGATGGCAGCGCTGATCGACGGCGCGGACTGCCGCCGGCCGGCCCGGTCGCGCCGCGGCCCGACGATCGCGCTGTCCGGTCGCCTGGCGCGCGTGTACGGGTACGCGAGCCTCGTCGGGCCGGCGCTGTTCGGCGGCGCGATCGAGCAGGCGGGCGGGATGCTCGACCTGGCGATCGCCGCCTGCCGTGACCCCGAGCCGGGGTCCGTCGGCGAGGCGCTCGAGACGATCGGCGCGGCGCTGAGCGCGGCGGGCAAGCTGATGCAGAGCGAGGACGGCGTACGCGCCGCGATCGACCTCGTATACCGCGCGATCGTCCGCGCCGCCACCGAGATCCCGGACGGATCCTGATCAACCGGGCTCAGCTGGAGCTGAGCCACAGCGGCCGCCCACTCGCCGCTGACACGCCGCTCGCGCTCGCGCAGCGCGAGCCGATCGGCGAACGCACTCGCGACCTCGTCGACCTCGGCTCGCGCAGCAGGCCGCCCGCGATCAGGTGGGCGGGCGCCGCCGGCACCGAGGCCGCGAGCTCCAGGAGCAGCGGACGCAGCAGGTTGGCGAGCACGACCGGCGGATCGGAGAGCACGCAGGCGATGAGTCGGACGTGTGCGGTCCGCCCATCCACGGCAGCGGCTCACGAGCGCAGGTCGAAGCGGCGAACCTCGATCTCGACGCCGTTGACGAGGGCGTTCGCGCGGGCCGCATCGACGCTCTCGCTGCTCGTGGTCGAGGCCAAGCACCGGCTCGAAGCCAAGCCCGGCCGCGGCGATCGCGAGCACTCCGGAGCCGGTGCCCACGTCCAGCAGCGACCCCGCCGGGGGCTGCAGGGCGGCGAGCTCGAGCAGCAGCTCCAGGCACAGACGCGTGCTGGCGTGGGCGCCGGTGCCGAACGCCTGCCCTGGGTCGATCACGATCTCGCGCACCGCCGCTGGACTCGCCGGGCTCGCCTGCTCCCATGGCGGGCGCACGTGCAGAGACGGGATCGGCGATCGCGCCCATCGCCGGCTGTGGTGGCGCCGCGATCAGCACCGGCCGGTGGAACTGCTTCCAGCGCTCGTGCCAGTCGTCGGGGATCTCGGTGGTGGAGATCTCCACGAGCGCATCGCCCACGAGCGCGCTTCACGTCTGGCAGTCGTCGGCAGCTCGCCGGGCGTACCGTAGACGGCGTACTCGACCGTCCCCGCCTCGCCCTGCACCTCCTCGACTCCGGCCGGCGCGAGCTCCAGCAGCTCCGCCAGCACGAGCTCTGCCTGCTCGCTGGCGACGCGGACGGCGAGCCTGATCACGCGGCCTGGCTGCCGAGCGCGCGACGCAGCTTGCTGAACACCGACTCCTGAGAGCGCAGGTTCTCCTCGCTGAGGCTGTCGTTCAGGCGCTCCATCAGCTCGCGCTGCTCGGCGCTCAGGCGGCGCGGGACGAGCACGTTGACGACCACGCGCAGGTCCCCGCGCCGGCTGCGACGGAGCGCGGGCATCCCCGCTCCGCGCAGCGTCAGCACCTCTCCCGGCTGGGTGCCGGCTGGAAGCTCGAGCGACGCGCTGCCTTCGAGCGTCGGCACCTCCAGCACGCCGCCGAGCGCGGCCAGCGGCGCCGCGACGTCGAGCGCGGTGATCAGGTCGTCGCCTTCGCGCACGAAGCGCTCGTCCTCGCGTACGCGCACGACCACGTACAGGTCGCCCGCCGGCGCCGCCCCCTCGCCGGCGTGACCGCGGCCGCTGAGCCGGATGCGCTGCCCGTCGGAGATGCCGGCGGGAACATCCACCTCGAGCGTGCGCCTGCTCGACACACGCCCGCGGCCGCGACACTCGCGCGCAGGGCTGCTCGGGCACGCGCCCGTCGCCGTGGC
Source organism: uncultured Solirubrobacteraceae bacterium (assembly GCA_963714285.1). GTDB lineage: Bacteria > Actinomycetota > Thermoleophilia > Solirubrobacterales > Solirubrobacteraceae > Palsa-744. The sequence continues at coordinate 77,197 of CAVQNS010000004.1, read as the reverse complement.
ACTCGTCGCAGACCATCGTGCGAACCATCTGCCCGAGCATCGTGCGCGTCACCGCCTGCAGCTGCCCGGCGCCGCCGCAGCGCGCGCACGTCTGGATCGGCGTGCCCGGCTCCGCACCGTTGCCGTGGCAGTGCTCGCAGCGCTCGACCGCCTCGTAGGTGACATCGACCTTGGCGCCGTTGGCGGCTTCGAGCAGCTCGATCTCGATCGCGACCGCGAGATCGGCCCCGGGCGCGGGGCCGCCCTGACTGCGCGGCGCCGCCGCCGAAGAACGCGTTGAACAGGTCGCTGATCGAGCCGAAGCCGTCGAAGTTCGGCGCGTAGCCACCCGATCTCAGCCCCTCGTGGCCGTAGCGGTCGAACGTCGCGCGCCGCTCCGGATCCGAGAGGATCTCGTTGGCCTCCGCGGCCTCCTTGAACTTCTCCTCGGCGTCGGGGTCGTGGGCGTTGACGTCCGGGTGCAGCTCCATCGCGAGCTGGCGAAAGGCCTTCTTGATCTCCTGTGCGGAGGCGTCGCGGCCCGACGCCCAGCACCTCGTAGGGATCACGGGGCATGTCGCCCGGTTCAGTTCTCGGCATAGGCGTCTTCGACGAAGCGCGAGAGCTCGTGCGCGGCCTCGCGCACGGTCGCGATCGCGCCGGCGTAGTCCATGCGCACCGGCCCGATCAGCGAGACGGTCCCGAGCTTGCGCTGCGCCACCCCGTAGCCGGTCGCGACGAGCGCCAGCGAATGCATCGCCGGCAGCTCGTTCTCGTGTCCGATGCGCACGTACATGCCCGGCTCGGACAGGCGCCGCGCGCAGCACCTGCAGCAGCGCCACGCGCCGCTCGAGCAGGTCGATCAGCTCGTTGACGCGCGTCGTGTCCTGCGATCTGAGCGGCCTCGAACAGGCGCGCCGTGCCCTCGACGAACAGCGAGTCCTCGCCCTCTGAGGCGAGCTCGCCGAACGCTGGCACGAAGCGCTGCCAGGAACGCGAGCTCCGTCAGCGACAGGCTCGGGTCCACGAGGCGCTGCTGCAGCATGCGGGCGCCGAGACCGAGGCCGACCAGTCGCTCGTTCAGGTACTCGGCGGCCCACGCCACCAGCGCCGGAGTCGACGGCGCGATCGAAGGTCGCGAACATCTTCGAGACGTTCCCCGTGGAGGTGATGATCACGACCAGCACCACCTGCGGCTGCAGCGCGAGCACCTCGACGTGGCGGATCGTCGCCGCGTTCATCGACGGCGCCGAGACCACCGCGAGCAGGTTGGTCATCTGCGAGAGCGTCTCGGTGGTCGTGCGCATCGCCTCCTCGACCTCGCGGCGGATCAGCGAGAGCTCGAGTCGCCGCGACGGCGCCGGCAGTGTGCGCTCCGCGCTGAGCAGGCGATCGACCACGTAGCGATGACCGGCGTCGGTCGGCACGCGACCGGCGGACACGTGGGGATGCGCCAGCAACCCGTACTCCTCGAGCAGCGCCAGTTCGTTGCGCACGGTCGAGGGCCCGCAGTCGAGGTCCGCCGGCTTCGGCGATCGAGCGCGAGGCGACCGGCGCACCGGTGCGCAGGTAGTCGTCGACCACCTTGCACAGAATGCGCTCCTGGCGGGGGCTCAGCATGGATGTGATTGTAGGCGCCGTGCTGGCGCCTCATTGAGGCCGCGCGCTAGAGCTCGAGCTCGGCCTCGGCGTTGCGGATGATCTGCTTGCCCGCCTGCTCGGCGACCGTGTCGATCAGCGCGCGCCCGTCGGCCAGCTCGCGCACCGTGCCGCTGACGACGACCTCCTGCTCGGGCACGCCCATGCCGCGGAACTGCACCGACAGGCGCTTGAGGTGCTCGGGACCGCCGGCCGCCTCGGTCTGCGCGCGGGCGACCTGGGCCATCGTCCACAGGCCGTGCAGGATCCGCCCCGGCAGCCCGACCGCCCGCGCGAACTCCTCGTCGATGTGGATCGGGTTGAAGTCGCCTGAGGCGCCCGCGTAGCGCACCGTCAGGTACTTGTCGGGCGTGACGCGCACCTCGGGGATCTGTCCGCCTGCGTGGAGCTCTGGCATACCGGTCACACTCCTCGGACGATGTTGGTCCAGGTTCCGCGACAGACCTGCTCGCCGCGCTGGTTGGTTGAGATCGACTCGAACACGTAGTAGCCGCGGCCGTCCCGTTCGGAGATGTCCTTGACGCTCGCCGTCGTGGTGATCTCATCGCCGGCGACGACCGGCGGTCCCCACACGAACTCCTGAGCGCCGTGGACCATCATCGCGAAGTTCAGCTCGATCTCGGGATCGAAGATCGGCGGCCCGACCGACGGCGCGCTGTACACGACGGCGAACATCGGCGGCGCTACGACGTCGGCGTAGCCCGCGGCGCGCGCGGCCTCGACGTCCAGGTGGACCGGGTTGGTCTCCCCCACCGCGCGGGCGTACTCCCTGATCTTCTCTCTGCCCACCGCGTACACCACGGGCTCGTAGGTCTTGCCGATCGCTTGTGTGTTGACTGGCATCGGGGGAAGGCTCCTTGCGGGAGGACTGGGGCTGGGTCGGGGGCTGCGGCGGGGCAGTTTACGCGTAGCGCGCCTGCTGGCGCGTTGGCGCCCGTGCAGTCCTGTCGACAAGCAGCGCCGTCGCCCCGACACACGCTGCAGTCGCCGCCCGTCGTCGCGGCGAGGTGCGGCAGTCGGCCTCGCTTCACAGAGAGGCGCAACTGCGCCGGATAACCACGCAGTTGCGCATCGCAGAGCCAAATAATGCCGATCACGGGCGGAGTGCGGAGTTGCTGGGAGCACTGGTGGCCTTATCCGTCGATCGAGTTCGTGCTCGCCCGCTACGCTCAGCCGCCTCCCTACTTCCTTTCCCTGAGTCGCTCGGCATTGACCGATGCAGTCCCATAGCTCGCGCCGGCGAGCGATCAATGCAGAGCTCGCCCGATACCGCTTCGCAGCGCCCCCGGCAAGCCTCGCATCCCCCCGTCTGGCCTACCTCTGGCGAGCGTTCGTCCGAGGAGCGGGTTCGCGCCAACTTCGCCGCCGAATGAAATCCGCAGTAGTGACCTCCGAGAACCCCCAAAGGGGTTCTCGGCATGCGCCGTGTGGCCATCGGACACCGACCCGAAGCACTTGACGCCCGCTCGCCCTGCTCCTACAAGCCCGCCGAAACGACCCCGGCGCGCTGCCCGGGCCGCGTCCACCGATCGGCAGGAGACAGCCATGACGTCCACGTCCACCTCCACCTTCCCCGCAGGCAGCAAGCGCGTGTGGCGCGAGAGCCATGCCTCGACAGCGCGTCGTCGCTCGCGTCGCCGGCGCGAGCAAAACGGTCGCGAGCGTCCACCGCTCGGCGCCTACCTCGATCGTCGCGGCGATGCCCGCGAGGTGATCGCGCGGGCTGGCGCGGCCGGAAGCACGCTCGTCATCGACCGAGACCGCGCGACCCACGGCGACGCCCGCCTGCTCGCGCACCTGGCTGCCGACGAGCCAGCCGAGAACGCGGCTCTGATCTGCAGGCGCTACCTCGAGGATGCGATGGCCGACGCCAGCCGCTGCCGGCTGCTGACGGTCGAGGACGCGCACGCCGCGCCGTTCGCGGACCAGCCCGCGGCGAAGGCAGAGGCATCGGCAGAGACACGGGCAGAGGCGATCTTCACAGACGCATGGCCAGTCGATCGGCTCGGCCGCCGCTACTCGCTCGAGCTCCTCGACACCGGCATGTCTATACCGGAGCTCCGCTGGTGCTGGCTGCGCCCAGGCCATGGATCCGATCCCGAGCCGCTGAGCTTGCGTGAAGCGATCGCGGCACTGGAAAGCTACGAGCCGCTGCAAGCGATGACGGTGAGCGCACTCGCCTCGCGCCGCCGGGAGGCCGGGCCGTCGATGACGGTGCTGCGCGCGGAGCTCGCGCGCGTGCAGGAAAGCCCGATCGTCCTCAACCGACGCTTGCGGGAAGCGGTGCTCGCGGTCGTCTCGCGCAACGAGCTGAGCATGAGCGAGATCGCGCTCCGCTGCGACCGTGTCAAGCGCGATCGTCGCGGCAACGAGAGTGGTGAGACCGAGCTGGCTGGCCCGCCGGCTCGGGCTGCTGCCCGAGGGCGGACGAAGCACGCCCACCCCGTGGATCCACAGTGACGTGCTGGCATTGATCGCGCGCCGCGGTCTGGGTGTCAGCCCGCGCGAGGTCGAGACGTGATCAGCGCCGGCGGCGCCGCGCCGATCCTCGTCGTCGAGTCCGATCGGAGTCTCGGGAGGGTGATCGCCGAGCAGCTGATCGCTGACGGCTTCACCGTCGAGCTGGCGTGCAGTGCCGAGCACGCCCGCGTTCTCGCCAACGCCAGTGCCCCGAAGCTCGCCGTGCTCGGCCGCCTGGACTCCCAGAGCGGCGCACTGGAGCTGCTGCGCGAGATCCGTCAGCCGGGCCAAACCGACACCCCCTGGGATCGGGCATTGCCCGCGATCGTGATGGGCACGCATGCACGCCAGCTGGACATGCTGCGGGCGTTCGAAGCCGGCGCCGACGACTTCGTGGCCAGGGCCGGCACCTACGTAGAGCTGCGAGCCCGCCTGCGGGCGCTTCTGCGCCGCAGCGCGGAGGTCCGAGTGCTCGAGCGCTCGATCGCGGTGGGGCCGCTCATGATCGACACACGTGCTCACGTGGTCAGGCTGGACGGCGCAGACGTATGCCTGCGCCGGATGGAGTTCGAGCTACTCGTGCACCTGGCAAGCGAGCCGGAGCGGGTGTTCGCCAAGGCCGAGCTGCTGCGCGCTGTGTGGGGATACCGCTCGAGCTCCTCGACACGGACGCTCGACTCTCACGCGAGCAGGCTGCGACGCAAGCTCGTAGCCGACGACTCCCGGCGATGGGTGATCAGTGTCTGGGGGGTCGGCTACCGCTTGACCTGAGTCGCCGCAGCAGCTTGACCTGAGTCGCCGCAGCGCGAACTCGAGACCACCGCGATGGCGGGCCCTGTGGCCCGCCATCGGTCGTTAAACACCATGGCCGGCTCACGCCGGCCCGAGCGGGCCTGTCATGACGGCGGGCTCGGAAAGGAGTAGCGCAAATGCCATCGAACGCATTTCCTGAAAACGCGGTCGATCCCCAGGCCACCATCGATGAATTCCTCCACTGGGCGTTCTCGACGGGCTTGCACCTGGCCGTTGGCCTGTCGTTGGGGGCGCTGGCCGCGAGAGCGATGCGCGGCCGGCATCTGCATTGGACGTGGGCAGTCGCCGCGCTGGCGGCTCTCGTGCCGGTGAGGCAGGATCTCGGCGGCGCCACGCTCACACTTGCGGTAGCGAGCATGTTCGCAACGGTCCGCGGCCGCCGCTGGCACCGCGAAGACATCGAAGCCGGCGCCGATCTGGCGGAGCTCGCGGCGCGACGTCATCATCCGCTGGAGCTCGTGCGCGCACTCGCGTGGACGGCAGCGCCGCGTGTTCGCGAGCGTCTCGGCGCGAGCTGCCGAGCGCACAGCGGTGAGCTGACGCTTGGCATCGATGAGAGCCGACGCACAGTATCGATCCCGTTCAGCGGCGAGAGCGGGGGCACGCACACGCTCGTCGTCGGCGCCACCGGCTCGGGCAAGACGGTCACCCAGACGTCGATCGCGACGCGCGCGATCGAGCGGGGCATGGGCGCGGTCGTGATCGATCCCAAGGGCGACGGCGGCCTGCGCGAGCAGGTTCGCCGGGCAGCGATGCTCGCCGGCAGGCCTTTCCTCGAATGGACGCCTGACGGCGACACCGTCTACAACCCATACGCCCGCGGTGGCGCAAGCGAGATCGCCGACAAGGCGCTTGCCGGCGAGCGCTTCACCGAGCCGCACTACCTGCGCCAGGCACAGCGCTATCTCGGACACGTCGTGCGGGCGCTGCGCGAGACCGAGACGGAGGTGAGCCTGCGCGCGATCGTCGAGCACCTCGACAGCGGGCGTTTGGAGCTGTTGGCTCGCGAGCTGCCGGAGCCGGCAGCTCGCGTCACCTTCGCCTATCTGGACTCACTCTCGCCACGCCAGCAGAGCGAGCTCGCGGGTGTGCGCGACCGTCTGGCGATCCTGGCCGAGTCTGACGTCGGTCCGTGGCTGGACCCGCAAACAAAGGGTGTCGAGCGCTTTGACCTGCTCACCGCCGTGAGCCAGCGGACGGTGGTGTACTTCGGCCTCGAGTCAGACACCCGGCCTCTGCTCAGCGCGATGCTGGGCGCGGCGATCGTGCAGGATCTGCAGACGACGGTAGCGTCCTTGCAGGCAGCGCCGGCGCCGACGCTGGTCGTGATCGACGAGTTCTCCGCGATCGCCGCCGATCAGGTCGTGAGGTTGTTTGGGCGCGCGCGATCGGCAGGGCTCAGCCTGCTCCTTGGCACGCAGGAGCTCTCGGACCTCAGGCTCCCCGGCCGCGAGCGGCTGCTCGAGCAGGTGCTCGGAAACCTGTCGGTGCTGATCGCTCACCGCCAGGTGGTGCCCGAGTCAGCGGAGTTGATCGCGAGCGTTGCGGGCACGCGCGGCACGTGGCGGGTATCGCGACACAGCGACGGCAGGACCACGCGCGTCAGAGCCCGCGCACAGGTGCTCGAGGCAGATGAGGTGATGCGCCTCGGGCGTGGCTGGGCGGCAGTGCTCGTGCTCGGCGGCAGCGCAAGCGCGCGCGTGGCGCGCATGCTCTCGCCGGCACAGCGGGGGTGACCCCCCGAACGGGCCGACTGCGGCCACCTCGCGCGGGCGCTGCCCGCACGAGGCCGACCGGCGGCGCGAGAGCGCAGGCACAGACGCAAGCAGAACGTCTGAAAAACGACCGAAAGGAGGACCTGATGGTCCGAGTAGGGAACACCCGTTCACCCGAGCAAATCGAGATCCTCCGCTGGACCGCGCGCTTTGGCGTGGTCACCGCGGAGGCGCTGGCGCAGCATGGAGGTTGGACGTTGGCCTCGGCGCGCGGCCGTCTATCCGCCGTCGAGCGCGCTGGGCTGCTCCGCAGTCGACGCATCCTGGCAGGCGCTTCTCCGCTCTACACGGTCACGCGCACCGGGCTGCGCGCATCCGGTCTGCGTGGACTGGAGCCGGCGCGCGTCAGCGTCTCTGCTGCTCCTCACGCGATCGTCTGCGCCCAGGTCGCGGCGGCTCTCGAGCAGGCCTACCCCGATCACCACGTCACTGGCGAGCGCGAGCTGCGCCGTGACGAGCGCGAGGCGGCGACGCCGCTGGCCAGCGCCTGCCTCGGACATGGACCCGGAGGCGTCGCGCTGCTTCACCGCCCCGACATCGTGCTCTGGTCCGATCGCCTCCCCGAGGAGCTGCCTGTCGCGGTTGAGGTGGAGCTGACCGTCAAGGCGCCTGAGCGGCTGCTCAAGATCTGCCGGGCATGGGCGCGCTGCCGCTGCGTCGCCGGCACGCTCTACCTCGCCGCACCTGATGTAGCGCGCCCGCTCGCCAGAGCGATCGAGCGTGCGCACGCCGGTGGGCGAATCGCGCTCGTCGGGCTGGACGCGCTTGTCGGCACACCGGCCGCGAGTAGCGTCCCAAGCGATGCGTAGCTTGCCTGTGGGGGGTCAACCATCGAGTAATGGAGACCTATCAATGTCCTACTTCGCAATCAACCGAGTGGTTCTCGTCGGACGTCTCACCCGCGACCCCGAGCTCCGCGCGCTCCCGTCGGGCACGAGCGTCTGCGGACTGCGGATCGCGTGCAACTCGAGTCGCAAGGATCCCTCTGGAGAGCTGGTCGAGCGCCCGAACTACTTCGACGTGAGCGTCTTCGGCGCTCCCGGCGAGAGTGTCAGCCGCTACATGCACCGCGGCAGCAGGGTCGCGATCGACGGCCGGTTGGAGTGGCGCGAGTGGGAGACCGCCGAGCAGGAGCGCCGCCAGGCGGTGAGCATCGTGGCCGACACCGTCCAGTTCCTCGACAGCCCCGGTGAGCGCGGGCACGCGGAAGGCGGGGAGAACGGGACCGGCGACGGGGATGACCGCGAGTTGGTCGGTGTCGGTGCCGGCGTCGATGAGGACGATCTCGTCTTCTAGCGGTGGCACCGGCGATAGGCCGGTGCTGCCGTCTTGAACCCGGCGGCGGGCTGGGGACACTCGACTGAGCGTCCCCAGCCGCGCCGCTAACGGCCGCTTCCCACGCTCGGCCGACTTCGGGCGCTTGCGGCAGCTGGCGCATCCCGGCGTGAGCTGGCGATCTCTCGGTACTCCACCGTCGTCTCGCTTGCCCGGGGATCCCCGTGAGCAACGCTCACGCGGACCTGAGGGGGCAGGCGGGGCACACCGCAGGCCCGCAGCAGGCCCTCGTGCGCGTCGCGCTCAGCGACGAACAAGACCCGTTCCCTACTCGGGTAATGCCAATCGAGCGGGTACTCGCCTGCATAGGCACGGCAGGCGAGCAGCACCGAGTCTGCGCGTCTTGCGCACTCACGGGCCCTGGCTCGGTCTCGGCAGACGAACACGACGAGCGGCATGGCCTCCGCGCGGTTGCCATATCGACGCGTGTGCAGCGACCAGCCCGCCAGGAAATGGTCGTAGCGCTCGAGCTTACGGGCGGCCCGCCCGATCGCTGGGCGGTCGTCTCGCTCGACGATCACGTCGAGCGTTGGCTCGCTGCCCGCCGGCGCACCGATCTCGACAATCGCATCGGGACGTACGGTCTCGAAGCGCTCCACCTCGAGCTCTCGCCCTTCGCCGTCCCTTCGTATGAAGTCATGCGGCGTGCGGCCCCCCGGCATGCGCAGCTCGCTGAGCGTGAGCGAGACGCGCCTCTCCGCGGATGCGTGCATCGGCGGAGAGAGCACCGACTGCTCAGGTCCACGCAGTACCACGCGCTCGGGAGCGAGGGCCGCGGCGAGCGCCAACGCCCAGCCGGCGACGTGAACCTCATGTCGAGCCTGGCGCAGCCTGCCTTCATCCGTGGCTGGGGAGCAGCCACGCGCTGTCGGCGCGCTCGAGTGATCGAGCGTCGCGGAGCCGCCGCCGGACTCAGAGCGCCGACCATGATCGGCGAGCGTCTGCAAGCCCGGCGGGGCGATCACGTAGCACATCGGGATCCCGCCGCCGTCGCGGCGATGGAACTGGAAGCGCTCGACCAGGCCTGCGTCGGACAGGCGCTTGAGGCGACGCTGCGTGGTAGTTGCGGCCCTTCCGCGGTTGAAGTGGCGATGCAGCTGGCTGGTGAGAACGTGTCGCATCTCGGCAATCAGCTCGAGCATCTCCAGATCGAGCCGATCGGGCTCCAATACACACGGAGCGTCGATCCGCTTCGCCCAACGGACGCTGTGTGCACCGTCCAGCTCTGCGAGCTCGCGGTAGCTTTCGGCCGCAGGCGCTCGGGTGTCGGGCCGAGGCACCTCCGTGGCGGTCGAGAGCGGGGGCGAGAGCGAAGACGGGGACGCCGGCGAAGAGGAGGACGCCGGCGAAGACGAGGACGCCGGCGAAGACGAGGACGCCGGCGAAGACGAGGACGCCGGCGAGGACAAGGACGCCGGCGAGGACAAGGACGCCGGCGAGGACAAGGACACCGGCAGGGAATCACCGCGATCCGAGCAGCTCGTCGCGCTCCGTGGATCCTCACTGCCACGCCGCCGGCGATCCCAGTGGGGCTGGCGCAGATCCGCGAGATGACGTCCGCCGCGCTCGCGCTGTTGGGCAGCGTGGAGCGCGAGCCGCTCGCGATCCACCACCAGCGGAATCGTCTGCGCGATGAACGGCGACTGGCGCCCCTCGGGCGTCAGCCAGCTGGCGATCGCGTGGTGCCTGGGCAGGTGCAGGCGCACATCGGGACGGCCGAGACTCGACAGCCGTTCGACATCGGGACGCACGGTATCCGAGAATTCGGTCATCGTCAGCGCGACCGCGTCGCGCGCGTCGCGGGCCGAGGCGGTCGCGAAGTAGACGCGATGCGCGAACAACGCATCCAGCTGATTACGTACCTCTCGCTCGATCCACTGCGCGTCGGTCTGCCAGCAGGCCACGGTCTCCAGGCCGGCGGAGCGCTTGAGCGCCATCGTTTCGGCGAAGCCGCGGTTGATCACCAGCGGCGCCTCGTCAACCTTCAGGGCAACCGCCACCCTGCGCTCGGGGGGAACGAGATCCTGCTGGCGCGCCAGTGCGGCATCGAGCATGCCGACGAGCAGCTGCATCACGACGGAGGTGTTTCCCGCTCCCATCGCGCCGAGCGCTCCCTTGACGACCAACACCTCCCGCTGGGCGATCACCCGGTCGAAATCGACCCTCAGCGAGTCATTGAGCAGCACCCGCTTGATCGACGCGGAGTTGAGCAGCCGGGCGAGCTTGTTGACCGGAGCGTCGAGCTTCGCGGTCGTCGTTCCGCGAGCGTCGGCCAGCTGTGCGCTCAACTCCGCAGTGAAGAACTCAGATATCTCCTTGAACTCCGGCAGCGTCCTCACACGCGCGCCAACGCTCTTGCGATACGCGTATCCCTCCTCCCCCACCGACAGCAGCCGTGCTGCATCCCACAGCGTCGAGTCGCGGTCATACGCGAGCACCGCGATGATCGCGTTGCGCAAGTAGCGATCCGACGAGGCACGGATGTCCGCGTCGCTGAACAGATTCTTCAGCGCCGCGACCACATAGTCGGCGATCACGTCAGCGGGTGCGTCCACCGCCAGCGGGTTGAAGCCGCAGGTCGGCTGAGAGAGATCGAGCAGCGTGCACGTCCGCTGTTCTGGCACGACGCTCACCGCCGCCTCGGCCGCATCGCCCTTGGGATCGAGCACGATCACCGCGCAACGCTCGCGGCGCAGATCCTCCGCGACCGTGGCGACGAGGAAGCTTGACTTGCCCTGCTCGACCGTTCCGGGCACAGCCGTGTTCTGCCGGCGCAGCTCGGGATGAATCGACACCGGCCCGAGCGCATCACGCAGGGTGCCGCGACCATCGGCGGGTCGCAGCACGGCGGGTGAAGCCGGCGCGAGCGGAAGGCCGTTGCGCGCGAACGGAACTGTGAGGTAGTCGACGGACGGCAGCTGCCAGATCGCCGCGAGCTCGCTCGACGCGAACACCCCCTTGCGGAACGACGGAAGCGGGTTGCCCTCTCCGCGCTGGACGCGACGGCTGTAGATGCTGAGCAGACCGTGGCGCACTGCGGTCCCACGCTCGATGAGCCGGTTCTCGGCTGCTTCTGCGCGCAGCTCGGAGGCGATCGTCTCGCAGACCGCGCGGCGCGCGGCGATCACGCGCAGCTCCACGAAGAACAGCGGTCTGTGCTGAACCTGCAGGCCGCCGCGCAACTCGGCGTCCTCGACCATCGAGCGGTCGCGCACGAGCAGGTGCTCACGGCGCTCGCGCGAGAGCCGCGCCTCGTGATGCTTGTAGAGGCGCTTGGCAAACGCTTCGAAGGACGCCGGCGTCGGCGTGATCGCGATCTGCACGAACGCCGACTCGCCACATGCGGCCATGACGGTCAGCAGCCGGTCGATCGGCGGATCGAAGCGGCGCTCGAGCTCCTCGATCGACTTCACCCGCTTGATGAACTCGTTGTGCTTCTTCAGCCGCAGGATCGTCGGCGGAACGCCGGGCGCTCGCTCCAAGGGGGACAACCTGCAGTTCGGATAGGCAGCCTGCAGCGATGCCTCGATGATCTGCTGGTCACCCTCGATGCATGTGATCGCAAGCCACGCGGAGGGCACGAGAGCACCAGAATGATGCACCTCAAGCGACAGCGACGGCTGCCCAGACACCAGCCGACGCCACCACCGTCGCAGCAGGCGCTTGTGCAGCGCCCCATACATCGCGACCACCGCCTCGATCCCTGCGTGATCGGCGCGGTAGACGTCAACGCGCAGGCGCACATACCGGCGTCGGCGTCGAGCGTTGGCGCGGGCGAGCGCCAGCAGGAGGGCCAACGCCACCGCGAGTGCCAACAGCGGCTTCGCAGCCTCTAGGCCGAACACCAGCGGACGCCAGGCGCCGCCGGCCCCTTGCATCAGTCTCTCCTCAAGGGAGATCGGACGCAGCGCGTCGAAACCCTCGTGGCCGCGCAGCACCTTCCCAGGCCCACCGTCGATAAGCCACGCGATCGACGCGAGGCCCGCGAGCGTCGCGAGCAGGACCAGCAGCCGCCACAGCAGGAAGCGAATCACCTGGCGCATCTTCCGACGAGCGACACAACTCGGGACGACTCACCGTGCTGGGAGCGAGACGTGGGCGAACGCTCATAGCCGGTCCGCGACGACGCCGATCACGGGCGGGCGTAGCTGCCTAGATGCTCATCGCGGCCGAGTCGCTCGCTCTACCTGCGCGCCCCGGGCCGTCAGGTGCCACGCGTTGGCGGCTCCCTTCTCCTGACCCTCGCCAAGGTTCTCCACGAGATTCAGCCGCGCCAGCCGGTTCAGCAGCTTGGAGATCTGGCCCTGGTCGACGATACCTGACCCTTCGGCGATCTCGCGGTTGCTCGCACCCGGGTGCTCGGCGATGACCATCAGCACCCGCACGGTCCTATAAGTCAGGCGCATGTTCAAGCCTTCTAGCGGATCCTTGTGCCGAGTGGACGTCCGCGCACGGCTCTCGGTCGGGATCTCGAGCGGGGGCCTGCTGAGCTCTCGCCCCGCCGCGCGCGCACCCAGGTACGGGAGCACGATCATGCTCATCAGCGATCCGAGCAGATCCGTGAGCCGCTCTTTGTCGTGTTCGAGCACGCGCGTGTGCAACACCGCGAAGATCGCGCCGACCACGCCTTCGGCCGTGACCTCAGGCGGTTCGCGAGTCGCGTTGGTGGCCGATCGTCCACGATCGATCACCTCGGCGAGCTCGTCGAGGACCTTGGCACGACGATCAAGCACCCTCTCGCCGGCTCCAAGTGCCTCGACGATGCAAAGCTTGGCCAGCCCCGGCTCTTCATCCATGGACATCAGCAGTCGTGCCAGCGCGGCGCGGATGCCGTCGCGCCAAGTCGACTCGCTCTCATAGGCCTCCTTCGCGATCAGCCGCGCTTGGCCCATCGCCTGCTCGAAGGCGGCCAGGAAGCAGTCCTCGCGATCTGTGAACACGTCATAGAAGGTCTTACGCGACACCCTCGCGCGGCCGATCACCTGCGCGACGGTCATTCGCGCATAGCCCACGTCCTCGACTGCCTCGACTGCCGCAGCGAGCATGCGACTGCGTTGGATCTGCGTCACCTGCCCTCGTGGCAACCCACCCGGACCCGGGCGCAAGCGCGGCGTCGCCGTACGAGCCTTGTACATAACAGTCATGTCTACCCCGCTAGTCGTCTATTTCGCCAGTAATAGTGAACAGTCGGATTCGCTCGAGCCATTCGCATCCGTGAGACTCCCATGCCCAGCAGGCTCTGAGCCTACCGGGCATCTAAGGAGATTCACGGGTCTAGACCCTTAAGTCGAGGCGCGTCTCCGACTTTTTCCCACCGATTCGAATGCCCTTCCGTAGATTCAACCGGGGTTGACCCCGACAAGCTCGACCCCGACCCGTGCTTTGACAAGTCCAACGGAGTCCATTATCCAGAAATTATCCAACTTCAGAGCAAAGATTAGCTGCGTTGCAGGACACCATGTGGCGCCGTCAAGTCAAGAGGCGCCTCGCAGGCGCGTAACTCGCGCCCCACGAGGAGCGCGTCGGCGGCTCGGTAGCCGGCCGGGCGTGCCTCGGGCGCGGCCCAGAAGACACGAACGCCCCCCCGGATACCGGGGTCCTTCTGGCGCGAGGTGATACCGCTACCGGGATTCGAACCCGGGTTTCCGCCATGAGAGGGCGGCGTCCTAGTCCCCTGGACGATAGCGGCGCGGAAAGCTCGCCCCGAGGCTAGCAAAGCAAGCGCAAACACTCGCCCACGTCATGCTGCACAGGACCCGGAGATCCCTACTCCTCGGCCGGTTGTCACGCTCACGCGGCGGCTCTGCGATATCTTCGGCGTTCGCACGCGGATGTGGCGGAATTGGTAGACGCGCACGGTTCAGGTCCGTGTCGGGGCAACCCGGTGGAGGTTCGAGTCCTCTCATCCGCATCGCGCCGTTGCTCGGGCGCAAGGCGCTCAGGCGCGAGCGCACGTAAAACTGATCATCCTGCTGAACCTCGAGAGCCTGTTCTCGGGAACCGAGCTCGCCGACAGCCTCGCGCTCGCTGGACGATCGTGCCCGTCGCTCGGCGTAAGATGCAGAGAACTTCTCATGGCCGCAGACGAGGCCGCGGCTCGTCGCCCTCTGAGCCCGCAACGAGCGGCCGCCGGCAACAGGGCCGGCGGCCGCTCGGGGCGGCCTTGCTGTCTATCTCGAGGCTCAGTCTTGCGCCGGGCGCCCGCTGTCGCGCCGCTGACGACGCTGCATAGCCACGATCGAGAAGCCAGCGACCAGCAGCAGCACGCCGAAGCCGACGTCCCAGCGCAGGTCGAAGCCCGTGAACGGCAGCGTGCTGGATTTCGTGGTTGGCGTCGTGCTCGCGTTGGACGCCGCGGGTTCGCTGGCCGGCGCCGTCGTCGACTTCGGTTCTTCCGATTCTTTCGACGGCAGCGTGCCGGTGCTCGGCGCGGTCGTCGTAGTCGGTTTGGTTTCCGTCGTCGCGGGGCTCGTCGTCGTGTAGCCCGATTTCGGTTCTTCCGCGAGCGCTAGGCCAGGCGCGAGCGCGAGCGCGAGCACCAGTACCGCGGGGAGTGCCGCGAGCGCGTGCAACAGCTTCCACGTTCCGCCTCTGTTCGGCGCTACACCTGCTGTTCGTGGCCTGCTCGAGGCCATGACACCGGTCCGAGTCATGCCAACCTCCCGTTGATGGTGTGATGAACGCTGCAGCCCGCTTCAGGGCTCGTGTCCGTACTTGTCCTGTCGTTTATGTCTCGCAAGGCACCGTCTCTGGTTCGCCGTTTGCAGACCATCGCCTGCCTGTCATCGTGTAAAGGTCTATCAGCTATCGCGGCGCCGTCGAACGGCGGCGCTCGCGTTCTGCTCCCGCGTGCGCCGCAGAGGCTCACCGGACGCGGATCCGGCCCTCGAGCGTGCCCTCCGCCAAACGGCCGCGCAGCACCTTCTTGTCGAACTTGCCGACGCTCGTCTTGGGGATCTCCGCAACGAACGCGAACTCGTCGGGAAGCCACCACCTGGCGACCCTGTCGCGCAGGTGCTCGACGAGCTCCTCGGCGCCCACCGGGGATTGCTCGCGCAGCACGACGCAGCACAGCGGCCGCTCGGCCCACCGCTCGTCCGGCTTGGCGATGACCGCCGCCTCGAGCACGTCCGGGTGCGCCATCAGCTCGTTCTCCAGCTCCACCGAGGAGATCCACTCCCCACCGGACTTGATCACGTCCTTGGAGCGGTCGGTGATCCGCACCGTCGCGCGCTCGTCCACAGACGCGATGTCGCCGGTGCGGAGCCAGCCTGTCGCGAACCGCTCGTCTTCGGAGCTGTCGGCAAAGTAGCGGGATGCGATCCACGGCCCTCGTACTTCGATCTCGCCGGTCGACTCTCCGTCCCGCGGCACCTGCGCGCCGTCGTCGTCCGCGAGTCGTAGCTCAACCCATGGCAGCGGCCGTCCCTGCGTCGCCCGCTCGTCCCAGTAGGCGCTGTCGTGCTCGCGCTCACGCGGGCGCGAATAGGTTGCCACGGGGCTCGTCTCGGTCATGCCCCACGCCTGGAAGATCCGCACGTCGTGGCGCTCCTCGAAGTCCTGCATCAGCTGCCGCGGCACGGCTGAGCCGCCGCAGGCCGCGTTTGAGAGCGAGGAGAGGTCCAGCTCGGGGTGCTCGTCGGCGTACTGCAGCAGCGCCGAGAAGATCGTCGGCACGCAGCCCATCATCGTCGGGCGCTCGCTCTCGATCAGACGGGCGAGCGGGTCCGCCTGCAGGAAGCGGTCCGGGAGGATCAGATCGGCGCCCGCCAGCGCCGCGCCATAGGGCAGGCCCCAGGCGTTGACGTGGAACATCGGGACGACCGCCAGGATGCGGTCTGAGCGGGACAGGCCGGTGCCGTCCTTGGCGAGCGTCACCGTCGAGTGCAGGCTGATCGAGCGGTGCGAGTAGAGCACGCCCTTGGGATTGCCGGTAGTGCCGCTCGTGTAACAGAGCGACGCCGCCTGGCGCTCGTCGAGATCGGGGTAATCGAACTCGCCGGGGCCGGCTTGCTCGAGCAGATCCTCGTAGAGCACCGCATTCGGGAGCTCCCCGATCGCGGAGCGGTCCAGCTCGCCGTCGCCCATCACCACGTAATGCTCGACACCCTCGAACGTGGGCGCGAGCTTCGCCAGAGGCACCACGAGCGATTCGTCGACGAAGATCACCCGGTCCTGCGCATGATTGACGATATAGGTGAGCTGCTCATCGAACAGGCGGATGTTCAGCGTGTGCAGCACCGCGCCGATGCAGGGAACCGCGAAATACAGCTCGAAATGGCGCTGGTTGTTCCACGCGAACGTGCCCACGCGCTCGCCGTGCTTTACGCCAAGTGCCTCGATCGCCCGCGCGAGGCGGTCGATCCGCTCGGAGATGGCGGCGTGACTCGAGCGTCGCACCGACGAGCCGTCGGCCGTCAGCGTCACGACCTCCGCGCCGTGATTGCAGCTCGCCAGCCTTCCCCTCAGGTGGTTGAGCGTCAACGGAAAGTCGTTCTGCATCAAGCCTTCGAGCATCTGCGTCATCCTCTCCCCACCTCCTCGCGCGGTGTCAGCTGCCGCAGCCCATCGTAGATGCCGCGCGTGCGTGCCGCGATGTCATCCCAGTCGAAGCGCAGCACGTGCTCGGACGCCTCGGTCACGAGCCGATCGCGCAGCGCCTCGTCGATGAGCAGGCGTTCGATCATCACGCCAAGATGCTCGGCGTCACCCCCGTTGAAGCGCAGCCCGACGCGCTCGCCGCGCGGCACGACCTCGCGCAGCCCGCCGGTGTCGGCGACGATGCACGGACAACCGGAAGCCATCGCCTCGAGCGCCACCAGTCCGAACGGCTCGTAGATAGAGGGCACCACGCACAGATCGGCGATGCGGTAGAGCGAGTGCAGCACGTCGTCCCCGATCCAGCCGACGAACGTGCCGTGCCTTGACAGACCCAGCCGCCCGGCCTGTGCCTTCAGCTCCCGCTCATGGGTGCCGCTGCCCGCCACCAGGAAGCGCACGTTGCCGACCCGCTCGATCACCTCCGGCAGCGCATCGAGCGCCAGCTGGAAGCCCTTCTCGTAGACCAGCCGTCCAACCAGCAGCACGAGCTTCTCGTGTGGCGCCGCGAACTCGCTGCGCAATGCCTCGAGGTCACCCGTCGGGCGTAGTTCGCTTGGATCGACGCCGTTGGGGATCACCGCCACCCGCCGCTCGTCGATGTGGAAGATGTCGGCGACGTGCCCGCGCATGTAGTAAGAGCAGACGATCACGGCGTCCGCCCTGCGAGCCATCCAGCGCTCGACCGAGTGGATCTGCGACTGCGGCGGTTTCTCCACCCAACCCTGGTGACGGCCGTGCTCGGTGGCATGGATCGTCGTCACATAGGGCACGCTGAGCCGGCGCGCCAGCTCGGCGGAGGCCTTGCCGACAAGCCAGTCATGGCCGTGGACGAGCTCATAGGAGTGCTCCTGCGCCAGTGCCTCGCCTGCCGCCAGCATGTCCCGGTTCATCTGCTCCACCCAGGCCACGAAGCGATCCAGGTCACGTGGCCAGCTCGGCTCGCGCACGCGATGAACGCTCACGCCGCCCCTGTCCTCGACGCGCGGCGGCCCCGGGGCGCCTTCGCGCCTGAGCCCGCGCGTGAGCACATCCACCGCCACGCCCTGGCGGACGAGCGCCTCCGCGAGCTTGCGCACATGCCGCGCGAGGCCGCCCTCGATCACAGGCGGGTACTCCCAGGAGAGGATGAGCACGCGGCCACTCATGTCCGAGACCCTATCTCCCCGCGCCGGAGCATCTGCTGCCGTGCCCTCGACCGGCATAGGCTCCGCCAACGGGCGCCTTGCTCGCGGCACGCTTGCCGCTCATATGCCGATCAGCCCAAGCTCGTCGATGCGTCGCGCCGCGGGGGACGGCGATACGTCGCTGCCGTCGAGGCAGACGACGCCCGAGCGGGCGAGACGACCAAGCGCGTCCTGCAGCGCGCGAGCGTCAGCGCCGAGCTCGCCAGCCAGCTGTGCCGCCGAGTACCGCGTCTCGCTCCTGTCGCTCAACAGGAGCAGGATGATCGCGCGTTCGAGCTCACGCAACCTGCGGATCATCCTCCCTTGGCGCGAGATCCATCTCCAGTTGCCGCGGGCTCGGCCTCAACGGCTCGCTCGTCTGGCGCGGCCTGCCGCGCTTGGTCCAATGACCGAGCACCTCGCGGCTGCGACAGGAGTAGTAGTTGACGCGCCGATCGATCGGCTGAATCGCGAGGCCGCCGGAGGACGTCCCGGTGACCAGCGCGTGAAAGCGCCGACCTCGGTGGTCGACCTCGACGATGTCGCCCGTCTGGATGCCCTCGAGCCGCATTGCACGGCGAACTCCAGCAGGAACATCGACGCGACGCGCGCACCCCGTCGGCTAGCAGCCGGCCGCAAGCGTGTTGCGCAGAGCGTTGGTAGGCGGTCAGGCCTTAGGCTTTGCGACGGTGCGCTGGCTCGTGGACGGGATGAACGTGATCGGCACGCGACCGGATGCGTGGTGGAAGGACCGCCACGGAGCGATGGTCAAGCTGGTGGGCATGCTCGAGCGCTGGGCCGCGAGCAGCGGTGCGGAGGTCACGGTCGTCTTCGAGCAGCCGCCCTCGCCGCCGATCCGCTCGACGGTGATCGAGGTGACACACGCCCCGCGCCCCCGCCGCGACTCCGCCGACGACGAGATCGTGCGCCTGCTGAGTGCCGACGCACAGCCGGGCGCGATTCGCGTCGTCACCTCCGACCTTTGGCTATCCGATCGCGTCCACGCAGCCGGAGCGAGCGTCGAGCCGGCGGCGCCGTTCCGCGCGCTGATCGAAGAGCAGTAAATGGCCCCCACCATCCGCTATGCGCGCAGCGGGGACGCCAGCATCGCCTACCAGGTCGTGGGCGACGGGCCGCTCGACGTGCTGTTCCTGGCGGGCTGGCTGACGCAGCTCGAGCAGCTGTGGGAGGCACCGGCCAATCGTCGCTTCCTGGAGCGCCTGATGACCTTCAGCCGCCTGATCATGTTCGACAGTCGCGGCACCGGACTCTCGGAGCGGATCCTCGAGACCTACACGCTCGAGCAGGAGGCGCGTGATGCGCTTGCGGTGCTCGACGCTGCCGGAAGCGAACGCGCCGCGCTGATCACCTACGCGCAGGGCGGCCTGCTCGGGGCGCTGCTCGCCGCCGATCATCCCGAGCGTGTCGGCGCGCTGATCATGTACGCGTCGGTCGCTCGCACCTCGTGGGCGCCCGACTACGACTGGGCGATGACCAGCGAGCAGCGCGAGGCGCTGAGCGAGCGCAACATCGCCACGTGGGGCGAAGCCGACGGCGCGACTGTTGCGGAACTGGCGCCGTCGATGGCTGAGGACCGAGCGCTTGTGGAGTGGTTTGCGCGCATGCAGCGCCTCGCCGCGAGCCCTGGCGAGGCGCGAATCATCTCCCAGGCCAGGGTCGACATCGATGTACGCCACAAGCTGGCTCGCATCCACGTGCCAACGCTGATCATGCACCGCCCACAGGAGCGTGTGTGGGACGTGCGTCACTCGCGGTATCTGGCGGAGAGCATCGCAGGCGCCCGCTACGTCGAGCTTGACGGCATCGACTCGCTGCCGTTCATCGGCGACAGCGACGCGATCGTCGAGGAGATAGAGGAGTTTCTGACAGGTGTGCGCAGCGGCGGTGAATTCGCGCGGGCGCTCTTGACGGTGCTGTTCACCGACATCGTCGCGGCCACCGCGCATGCGGCGCGCCTCGGCGACGGCCGCTGGCGCGATCTGCTGTCTCATCACGACGAGCAGGTGCGCGCGCAGCTCGCGCGCTTCGGCGGCCGCGAGGTCAAGACGGTCGGCGACGGCTTCCTCGCGACGTTCGACGGACCGCCTTCGCGCGCGCTTCGCTGCGCCCTGGCGATCACGCGCGCGGCGCGCGAGCTCGGAGTGGAGGTTCGCATCGGCATGCATACCGGGGAGTGCGAGCTGCTCGGTGGCGACGTGGCCGGCATGGCGGTGCACATCGCGTCGCGCGTCAGCGGCTTGGCCGCCGCCGGCGAGGTGCTTGTCTCGGGCACCGTGTTCGGAACCGTCGTGGGCGGGCCGTTCGCGTTCGAGGATCGCGGCTTGCACGAGCTCAAGGGCGTCCCCGGCCGCTGGCCGCTGTTCGCTCTCGCGGGCTGACGCGAGCGAGCGCGCAACCCAGCGCATCGTGGCTGACCTGATCGACGCCGGCTACCTCACCCCGAACCCGCGAGAGACGCCGCAACAGCTACACGATCAAGACCGACCTTGGTCGGGGGTTGCGCCAAGAGCGCGGTGGGGTCACGCCCGGGCCTGGAGCCACGCGCGATAGCGGCGCAGCGCGCGTCGTTGGACACGCTGGTCGGATATGAGCGCGTACAGCGGGTGCGTCCTGCCCGTGGGGTGCTTGCCACGCGTGATGCGCCGCATTTGGTGGCGGGCAAGCGCCTGACCTGCGGCAGCGGCAAGGGTCTTGTCTGACCACGTGACGGCCGGGAGCCGTTTGGTGGCCTCGTTGCCTTCCTGCCAGCGGTTGCAGAGGTCGGGGGTGATCGTCATTGCGCTTGCCATGCCGACGAGCGCAACGCCGCTTGAGGGCACCCGCTCGGCTGTCTCGCGGCGGGTGATGCCGCCGGTCAGCATCAGTGGCAGCGGGCTCCTCTTGGCCAGCTCGGCGGCCATCTCGAGGAAATACGCCTCGCGTGCCGCTGTGCGGCCGTCCGCAGGGCGACCGGACATCGCCGGGCTCTCATAGCTGCCGCCGGAAAGCTCGACCAAGTCGACGCCTAGCGGCTCAAGCATCGCGATCACCCGCGCCGCATCCTGCTCATCGAACCCGCCTCGCTGGAAGTCGGCGGAGTTCAGCTTCACCGCGACGGCGAAGGTCGGGGACACCGCTTCGCGGATTGCGCGGATCACATCGAGCAGTAGCCGTGTGCGGTTCTCCAAGCTCCCGCCCCACTCATCACTGCGCTTGTTCACCAGCGGCGAGAGGAACTGCGAGATCAGGTAGCCGTGAGCGGCATGGACCTCGACGCCATCGAACCCGGCGCGCTCGGCGAGGCTCGCGGTCGTCGTGAAGCGCCGCACGGTCGCGCTGATCTGCTCGGGGGTCATCGCCGTCGGAGGCGCGAAGCGCTTGCTGTGCTTGCCAAGCTCGATCGCAACCGCCGAAGGCGCCCACGCCACCCCCGGCATCTCCGCCCTTACCTGCCGGCCGGGATGACTGACCTGCATCCACATCGCCGCGCCGCCAGCCTTCCCCGCCTGTGCCCAGCGCTCGAACGGCTCAAGCGGGGCGTGATCATCGAGCACGATCCCGCCCGGCCCGGTCAACGCCTCAGCGTGAACCATCACGTTCCCGGTGATCAGTAGCCCCGCGCCACCGTCACCCCAGCAGCGATAGAGCGAGATCAGCCGCTCGTCAGGAAGCTGCGAGCTGCCCGCCATCCCCTCCTCCATCGCGGCCTTCGCGATCCGGTTACGCAGCGTCGCTCCCGACCGCAACACCAACGGTGAAAACAGCTCGCTCGACATCCACCACCACCTTCCTAGAATGTTAACGGTGCTCACATTAGACCAATCAAGTAAACGCTGTCAACATCCCTGGTCGATGCCCACCTCCAAGGCGACCTACCACCACGGCGACCTCCCCGCTGCGTGCCTCAACGCTGCGATGGCACTGCTCGAGGAGAGCGGCGAGAACGCGCTATCGCTACGCGCCGTCGCACGCCGCGCCGGGGTATCGGCAGCCGCCCCATACCGCCACTACGCCGACCGCGAAGCGCTCGTCTCAGCGGTCGCGGCACTCGGCTACCGCGAGCTCGCCGAACGACTCGCCGCCGCACACCCCTCCCCGTCAACCCCAGAGCAATTGACGCGCGTCGCGGTCGCCTACGTGCAGTTCGCACTAGAGCGACCCGCCCTGTTCCGCATCATGTTCGGCGAACCCTGCGACCGAGACAACGACGAGCGCGCAGCCGCAACCGCCGCGGTAACGCTGTACCTCCGCGAGATCGTCGGACGAGTCTTCCCCGAAACCAACGCCGAAGCAATGGCGACCGCGACCTGGGCACTTGTCCACGGACTCGCGTTCCTGCACCTCGACGGCAAGCTCGACACCTCCACGCCCTCAGCCGTAGCCGATCACGTCTCCGCCGCGATCCACGCGCTACTGAGCACAACCATCCACGACGCGACTTGACCGCGCCGCCACGGACGCTGCGGACCAGCTCCTCAACCGCCGCGCTCGGCAGAGTCGTCTCGAAGTCGATCAGCTTCGGCTATTCCTCCCGTTGTCGTTCTCGGTCCATCCAGCGGATCGTTCTGATTGGTCGCAGGTCGGTCGCGACGGCCGTTAGCTGATCTGTTCGGCCAGGGCGACGATGATGCCCGCGGGGCCGCGGAGGTAGCAGAGCCGGTAGCTATCCTCGTACCGCGCCACCTCGCCGAGGAGTTCGGCGCTGTGGCCGCGCAGGCGGGCGACGGTGTCGTCGATGTCGTCGACGGCGAACATGACACGATGCAGGCCCAGCGTGTTGGGCGGCGGGTTCTCCGGCTCGGCGCCGACCGCCTCGGGGGCGTGGTACTTCGCCAGCTCCAGCTTGCTGTGACCGTCCGGGGTCCGCATCATCGCCATGTCGCTGCGGACGCCGTCGAGTCCGACGGTGCGGTCCGCCCAGAGGCCCTCGATCTGCGCTTTGCCTTCCAGCTCCATGCCAAGCTCGGTGAAAAACGCAACGGCGGCATCCAGGTCTTCGACGACAATGCCGACGTTGTCCAGCCGCTGAATCGTCATGGTGATGGTTCTCCTTCGTCGCGCAGCCCGTTGGGGCCACTGGTGTACCGGCCCCGTGTCTGAACGGATCGCAAAGGCGCTATCTGCGGTCCCTCTGCGTCCCAGAGTCCTCCGAGCATCCACGAAATGCCGCGAATACTGCTCCGCGAGACGCTGCGTTTCGGGGGTTTCGGCCGTGTTCGCTGGACTTCACAAAGCATGAACCAATCGGGGCGATCGGTTCGAGTTGGCTTTGTGATGCGATTTATCGGGGGTCTGCGGTCGTTTTGCAGCCTTGAATCACGGGCCGTCACAGCAGCGTCAGCTTCAGCTCAGTTTGGACCGCAGGCTGCGGTCCTCTGCGGTCCCGACCTGGATCCGAGGCCGGGCTGTGTGGCCGCGGAGCTCAGGTGCGCATGCCAGTCGGAGGGGCCGGTGGATCGCGGTGGGTCACCGGCGGTCGTTGTGGCTCGGCACCAGGGATCAACGCGCCTTCGCGGAACAGGCAGAGCGCCTTGTGGCCTGGTCGTGCGGCGCTCGGGTAGAGAATCCCGCGGTAGCCGTCATCGTGTAGCTGCTCGCCGGCGGCTTGGAAGGGCGCCCACGTTCGTCGGCCTGGCCTGGGGACCGGTAGGTCAAGTCGGGCGAGCTTCTCCGGAGTCGAGAGGTCGGCGATCTCCCCTATCGCTATCGTCCAGCGCCATAGGTCGCGGGGCATGCCGTGCGTCGGCGGCATCGCGATCTCCGCGAGCGCGCGATACCACTCGGCCCATGCCGTTTCCTCATCGTCTGCGAGGTAGATCGCCGCGACCGTCCCACCCTGCTGCCAGCGCCCACTCGAAGGCGGCGTAGCGAGCCACAGTGGATCGGACCCATGTGGTATCTGCCGCCACCACGAACCAGCGACCGCCACTCGCTCGACCGTGGCGACCACAATCGCTAGGTGAAGGGTGCCTCTTCGAGCGCTGAGACGAGCTCTGCAACCTGCATGTAGTTGCCGCTCGCGATCACGTCGATCGGCTTTCGCTCCTGCAGCGCAGGCACCGGCCTTCGCAGCCACACAGCGATGTAAGACGGCTCCATCACCCGAGCCAGACGCTCCACCAGCGCCGAGAGCTCAATCAGACGCTCCGCCCGCTCTCCCGTGGGGGAGCGGGTATGCGCCAGCCATGCGCGCGCGGTGCTGCGAGCGACCCCTGTCGCCCGCGCGATATCCGCATCCGACAGCCTCGCAATCTCATGTAGATAGACCGCCTCGCGGATCAGCGGATGCGTTGGGGCACTAGCCGACATGGACCAAACGTAGCATAATTGCATCAACTTTGTAGGGGTCGCTTGGCACGCCGCTGCCCTTCGGTCGCGCTACCGCGGCTCGACCGTCTCGAAGCCACCCCCGGGCTGTTCGGCGACGACAGCTATTCCGAGGCCCGTTGCGAGGTCGATCAGGTCAGCGCTAGGAAGGTGCGGCAGCAGCAATGCAAGACGCAGGTGATCCCGATCTATATGTCGCCTGTAGTCGAGCAACTGACCGATTGCGGTTCGGATCGCGTCCCGGGTGGCGGTTCCCTTGGCCTCGTAGAGGACATTCTGTGTCTCGCTGTAGATGTCGGTGAAGAGCGGACGCAGCTCTCCGGGTGGTCGCAGACGCCAGCGACTAAACGTTTCAGCCGGACCTGACCACGCTTTGTATCGATCGACGAGTTCGCCCTCCTGTCGGGTAGCTGTTGTTCCGTCCCGCGCCGAAACATTGAAGAATGTCTCGGCGTTCTTCTCGATCGGGACGAGCGACGACGCCGCGGCGACGCCGGCATCTGAAAAGGTGGATTGATCGTCCTCGCGGCGCAGTGCCTCGCCCACTGGTCGAAGGCGGAAAACGAAGACTGTCCGCTCCTCACCATTCTCGTCGGGCGCGTCCTCAAGGGAGTAGGGCTTGTTCTGGTCGATCTCAAACTCCCCGACGTAGCGTTGCTGACGCTGAGCTGTTCCCGCAACCTGGCCATCTGCAATGAAGAGTCGAAGCGCTCGCCCTTGCTCTCGGTGCTTGAGGATCGCGCGATTGCCATGACTCATGGGCTGATCACCTTCGCGTCCCTCTCCCGTGTAGAGAAATAGGCCGCCGTCATCAGCCCACCCGTCGTAGTTGTAGCCGTAAGCCTCTCCCCTCGATGGATCGCTATAAAGGAAGACATTGGGAGAGCTGGCCGACGGCTCGATGCCGCCATACACAGCTCCACCGAAGCGTGCTTTTCTCTCGGAGCGACTGAGATACGCACCTACAGAAATGTCCCAGTCCGCAGATGACCGGCCCAGCAGGACCCGCTGTGGTCCATACCCGATCCGGGCGTTCGGCAAGGTGCGGAGCACAGCGCCGACGAACGCACTCCGATAGCCGATGGTTGGTGGGTCAATCTGTAGCTCGCCGGTCATCTGAATGCGGTCAAGCGCATCCTGTACCCAGGCGAACGGGACTGGCTGTCCTCGCGGCGAACGGGCGGTCGCGACAATAACGTCCTCGTCACGTACCTCGAGGACTTGGTTCTGCGCACCACCGATTGTCTGTAGGGGGCGCCCGACCAGCCCCGCCAGTAACTCCCGCGCGCCACGCGTATCCCCTGCTCCCGCCACAGGTGTACCGTCGATCCGACGGACTGCCTAGTAAACAGACAGTTGTCCGCTTCGCGCGCCGTCAGGTCCTGCGCGATGCCTCCGCAAACAAGAGTCCGATCCTGCCACTCGGACTGAGCAGATAGCTCGCGCTCTTGTCTCGTGGCCTCTGCCCTGAGCTGACGTATGAGCCTGCGGTCAGTTGTGACAGCGGTGAGGACAGCCACCACGATCAACGCCCCCACCGTCGGCCATTCGGTCATACCGGCGTCCTCATATGCGGTGCATGCTCGCGCCGGCCTTCCGCATCTCGGGGTCGATCACGCCCACCCGGCGCAGCACTGCTAACGACTGCTCCAAAGTTTGACGTCCAGCCGAGAACGCCGCGCGCGCCTTCCAGAAGTCGCAGCGCTCGGCGGCGTCGTCCTCAAGGCGAAGCCGCACAAACTCCCTTGCGCTGT
The DNA here is from genome assembly GCA_963714285.1 of uncultured Solirubrobacteraceae bacterium. Lineage (GTDB taxonomy): Bacteria > Actinomycetota > Thermoleophilia > Solirubrobacterales > Solirubrobacteraceae > Palsa-744. The sequence continues at coordinate 51,331 of CAVQNS010000004.1, read as the reverse complement.
ATAGCTGCTCGCAGAGTCCGCGCTCGACTCGCTCGGCCGCGTCGGCCTTCAGATCGTTCAGCCAGGCCGCGACAACGCGGGCGTCGAATACGCCGCGCGCCTCGACTAGGTGCCCGTAGACGGATGTGCAGACTGCCTCGTCACCTTGAGCAATCGATCTCAAGACGGGTGCCGTCTGGGTAGGTGTACCGAACCCTTCACGGAGGAGTAGTCGCCCGGGACCAGCATTTCTGGCACGCTCGAACCAATGCCGATTTCATTGACGCCTTCCGGCAGTTCACCCGTCTGGGCGACAGTCGGGATTGTGGGCAGTGGGATCGAGATCTCCTCGGAACCGCTCGATCCAGGCTTGATAGCCCGCAATACCGCCTTCCCGTACCCGCGAAGAGCAGCGAGGTTCAACGCAAACGAAAGTGGCTGCGACGTGACTACTTCATAGAGTCCGCCGAAGGCAAGGAGCACATCCAACGAACCCGCGTCGGCACGCTCGACCCTAAGGCCGAACTGAGGCGGCACAAGGCGCACACCACGACCACGTAGTCGCTCGGGCCGTACACCACGTTCGAAGCCCGCGACGACCCTGCGGGCCTCACGATCGGACTTTTCCGCGCTTCCATCCCTGCGCGGGGTTCTCAGCCGGGCGGCCCGCAGATATGGGGATGCCGCCCCTGAACACGACCATCCGGGGGACCTCACCGATTGTAGTGACCACTAGCGGGGTCAAGCAACGGCCGACTCCGTGATGACAAAGCCTTGCCGCGAATGCCGAGGGGTCGATCTCAAACGCCGTTCGCTTGTTGCCGTCGAAGACCTTCGGCGGTCCGACGACGACGTGTACGTTCAGAAGAGTCCTTGCGGTCCTTTCTGCGGTCCATTCCGCCTACCGATGCGGTCCCTCTGCGGTCCCAATCCCCACGAACATCCCTGAACCACCGCGAATACCGCCCCCGCCGTCCTAGGCACTTTCGGGACTTTCGCCCGTATTCGCGGATGTTCGCGGTTCTTGAAGGCAATCGGGGCGGCCGGATTCGAACCGGCGATCCCCGCACCCCAAATGCGGTGCGATACCAGGCTTCGCCACGCCCCGCTGTGACTTCCGAGTCTACTGCCACCCGGAGCAAGCCTGCAGGCGCGAGCGCAAGCGTGTCCACCACGCGAACCTGTAGAACGCCATCGCGAGAATGCCACGCCCGCTGTTCGACTTGCGCTATCCGAATCGAGCTCGGCTCAACCATCAGCTCGCCTGACCAGAACTCGCGGAGCTCGTCCAAGTCTTGGTCGGCGCGATACTGGATCGAGACTTCTGGCGCTTTGCTCGACAAGCTGCGGATCGAGTAGTACTCCCCGCAGCCGCCCCACGGTGGCTTCCCTCACCCCGCCGCTGCTAGCCTCCGCCACCCGATGGCCGACGTCCTGCCCCTGCGCGCATTGCACTACGACCCCGCGGTCGTTGGCCCCCTGCAGGATGTCGTTGCGCCCCCGTACGACGTGATCGATGCTTCCCAGCGCGCGGAGCTGATCGCGCGCTCGCCGTTCAATGTGGTCGCAGTGGACCTGCCGCAGGCGTGGGGCACGGAGGACACTGGTGGCGACCCGTATGCGGCAGCTGGCGAGCTGTTCGAGAGCTGGCAGCTGCAGGGGGCGCTGGTGCGCGACGCGGAGCCGGCGCTGTGGGCGCACACGCAGGACTACACGGGGCCAGATGGACTGGCGCGCACGCGCCACGGCTTCTTCTGCAGGGTGCGGATCGAGGACTATGGCGCGGGTCGCGTGCGACCGCACGAGCGCACGCACCCGGGCCCGAAGGAGGATCGGCTGCGGCTGACGCGGGCAACGCGCGCCAACACCTCGGCGATCTTCTCGCTGTACTCGGATCCGACGGACGCGGCCTGGCGAGCACTGTCGACGGCCACCGAGCAGCCGCCGTGGGCTGACATCACCGATGCCGATGGCACGGTCCACCGCCTGTGGCGCGTGTCGGACCCCGGCGCGATCGCCGCGGTGCAGGCCGCTACGAGCGATGCGGAGCTGCTGATCGCCGACGGCCACCATCGCTACGAGACGATGCGCACGTACGCTGAGGAGGTCGGTGGGGATGGCGAGCATCGCTACATCCTCATGTGCTTGGTCGCGCTCGAGGACCCGGGCCTGACGGTCTTTCCCACTCACCGCCTGATCGGCGGGCTCGACGATGAGCGCTGGCGGGCGCTCGAGCAGGTGCTGGAGCGCGATTTCGAGATGGTCGAGGTGTCGTCTGCGGAGATCGCGCCGCCTGACGACGAGGGGCCGCTGCAGCTCGGCTACTTCAACGGGCGCGACAGGCGGGCGCTACGGCTGACGATCAAGGACCAGGCGATCGCCGACGCAGCCCTCCCCGGCTACTCCGAGGCGTATCGCCATCTGGATACGGGCGTGCTGGAGACATTGGTGCTGAAGAACGCGCTTGGCTATAGCGACGAGGACATCGCTCACTTCGACGGCCTGTTCTACGCGCGCGACACCGCGGAGGCGCTGGCGATGGTGCGCTCGGGCGAGTACGATGCCGCGTTCGTGATGCGCCCCACGCCCGTCGGGCAGGTGCGCGAGGTGGCCGCCGAGGGCGAGAACATGCCGCCGAAGTCCACCTATTTCTTTCCCAAGCTGCTTACCGGGTTGCTGTTCAACCCGCTGGCATAGACAAGGCTCGCACTATCATGGAGACGAGCAAGAGCAACAGCCGGTCGAGGGGATCGACATGAGTCAGGCACCGGGTCTTACAAGGATGAAGGCCTCCGCGCGACGCGATGGAGCGACGTTCAGGCACACGGTTCAGGTCCGCGACCACCAGATGACGGTGGACGAGCCGCTCGAGGCAGGCGGCGAGGACATGGGGCCTGACCCTCAGGAGCTGTTGGCGGTGAGCCTCGCGACGTGTACGGCGATCACGATGGAGATGTACGCGGCGCGCAAGGGCTGGGACATCGGCCACGTGGAGGTAGACGTCGAGTACAGCCCAGCCGAGCGCGGCTGCCCGACGAAGTTCCAGCTCGTGATGCGCCTGCCAGACGATCTTCCCGAGGAGCAGGTGGAGCGGCTGCGCGTGATTGCGGCGAAGTGCCCCGTCCACCGGGCGCTCGACGGCGAGGTCATGTTCCAGGAGCGCATTGAGCGCGTTCACCTGGCCGCCTGAGTCTTCCCCCGCGGCCGGCTCCGGCCGAGCACCGGCCACCGAGCCGGTCCCGGCTGCTGTGCTGGTACCGCTGTTCCTCGCGACCGAGTCCCGCGAGCCGCGTGTCGTGCTGACGAAGCGACGCGCCGATCTGCGCCGCCACGCCGGCGAGATCTCGTTTCCGGGCGGGCGCAAGGACGCCGAGGACGCGGACCTGACCGCGACGGCACTGCGCGAGGCGGAGGAGGAGATCGGCCTCGAGCGCTCGCAGGTAAGCCTGCTCGGAGAGCTGCCGCCGACCTCGACGTTCGTCACCAACTACGTGATCCATCCGTTCGTCGGCATGATCCCGGCGGGCGTCGCATGGCGCCTGTCGGCGCGAGAGGTGGACGTAGTCCTCGAGCTGCCACTGCCTGTGCTCCGCGCCGGCAGGACAAAGACCACGATCGAACGCCGAGGTGTGACGTTCGAGACAGACGCCTACGTGGTTGACGATCACGTCATCTGGGGAGCGACCGCACGCATCCTCGAGCAGCTGCTGGAGCGGCTGCGGAGCGCCGGTCCCGCCGGCCAGCTCTCACTGGCCTAGCGGGGGGCGCCTACCGCCTAGCTCGGCTGCGGAACGAGCCGGATGTAAGGCCGCGGCTCCTCCCAGCCCTCCGGGTAGATCTCTTTGGCCTGGTCGTTGGAGACCGAGCCGGCGATGATCACCTTCTCACCGTTGTGCCAGTTGACCGGCGTGGCGACCTTGTGCTTGGCGGTCAGCTGCAGCGAGTCGATCACACGCAGCACCTCGTCGAAGTTGCGCCCGGTGGTCATCGGGTAGACGAGGATCAGCTTGACCTTCTTGTCGGGCCCGATCACGAAGACGTTACGGACGGTCTGGTTGTCGGCGGGCGTGCGCGTCAGCGGGTCGCCGGAGGTGCTGGCGGGGAGCATGCCGTAGAGCTTTGACACGTTGAAGTCGCTGTCGCTGATGATCGGGTAGTTCGGGGCTGTGCCCTGCGTCTCCTCGATGTCCTTGGCCCATGCCTCGTGGTTGTCGAGCGCGTCGACGGACAGGCCGATGATCTTGGTGTTGCGAGCGTCGAAGTCGGGCTTGGCTTTTGCCATGTAGCCGAGCTCGGTGGTGCAGACGGGCGTGAAGTCCTTGGGATGCGAGAACAGCACCGCCCAGGAGTCGCCGATCCAGTCGTGGAATTTGATGCGGCCCTCGGTCGTGTCAGCCTCGAAGTCGGGGGCCTCGTCGCCTAGTTGCAGCGCCATTGATGTTGCTCCTTTCTCGGCGGGGTCTCCGCCGCAAAGACAGCTTGGGGAAACCGCCTTCTGTGAATCCTGATCGGCTTTTGGGTCTTTTCTATCAGGATAGCGCTCGGGCTCGCGTCTCCCGGAGGCGATCGCGGTCAAGTTCGCTTATTTGGAACGCGACTCTGCGCTCAGCTCTTACGCTCGCGTCGGCTTTACCCGCGCGACGCTCAGCCCTGCAGGCTTGGCCAGGTGCCGGGCGCCTGCGCTGTGGACGGCGTCCCGAAGCCGATGCCGCGGGGCCAGATGCCGCCGAGCGCAATCGCCGCAGAGCCGAGCAGTGCGAGCCAGGCGCCCTCGCGCAGGGACAGCTCCGCGACCCCGAGGATCTCAGCCGGCGGCGCGAGCATGCGGTAGAGCACGAATGCGCAAGCTAGGACGCCGAGCAACACGACCGACCCTCCGGCGCCGCCGGGCAGCTGGCCGCGGGTTCGCGCCAGCGGCGCGAGCGCGTCGAGGATTGCGAGCGCGGCCAGAACGAGCAGCACGACGTTGACCTCGCGCAGCGCGCGGTGGGCGCTGAGCAGCCCAAGCCGGTGCCCAGCGGCTGCACCAGCGCTCGTGTGCAGCGTGAACGCCACCTCATACCAGGGCAGGAACACCGAAGCGATCAGCACGAGTGCGCCGAAAGCGGACACCAACAGGCCATATCGGGAGCGCTCGCCAGCCATGATGCTTGCACCATCGGTCACGAGCACGTACGGCTTGACCTGGGTGAACGATTATGCGCGGGAAAGCAGTGAGCCGACCGCGACTTGCGCGTCGGCGAGCCAGCTGTCGGGCGCATGGGGATTGGCCGTGAGGAACGCGGCAGGGATCGCGTTGCGCTCGGCGAGCGCTCGCACGATCGCTTCGCCGCCCGCGAGCATCTGCGCGGCCGCGCCGTCTCCGCGAGCCTCGTAGACGACGCCGCGCACGGTCGTGTCGATCGCCTGCGTCATGAAGTATTCGAGCCGCGAGTCGTGCAGCGCGCGCAGGTCTTCAGGCGCGCCGACGGCGGTGGCGAGCAGCCAGCACAGGATCGTTACGTTCTCGAGCGCGCCGCGCAGCGTGGCGAGGCGGTCTGGCGTGCCGATCCAGCATTCCGCGCCGACGGCCTCGATCGCGGCGCGCGCGTCCTCGCTGCGGGTGGTGACGCGCACGGCATGTCCCTCCCCCACCATCGCCGCGGCCAGGCTCCGGCCCCGGCAGCCCCCCGCCACGATCAGTATCCGCGCCACGATGCGCCATCTTAGGGACCGCGCCTGCGCGCCCGCAATGCACGCAGCCGCGGAGCCTCGACTACCATCCCGCTGCCCGTCATGACTGAGCCCACCTCCGCATCTCCGCCAGAGCCAGACGTCGTCACGATGGAGAAGATCGTCGCGCTGTGCAAGCGCCGCGGCTTCGTGTTCCCGTCCTCGGAGATCTACGGCGGCGTCGGCTCGACGTATGACTTCGGCCACTACGGCGTGCTGTTGAAGACCAACGTGAAGGGCGAGTGGTGGCGCGCGATGCTGCAGGAGCGCGACGACATCGTTGCGCTCGACTCGGCGATCTTGCAGCATCCGCGGGTGTGGGAGGCTTCGGGGCATCTGGCGGGCTTCACCGACCCGCTGGTGGACTGCAAGACGTGCGGGCAGCGCTTCCGCGCCGACCACCTGGACGACCTCGCGTGCGGACGTAAACCGTCCAAGCATCCGGGTGAAAGCGACGAGTGCGACCTGACGGAGGCACGCGACTTCAACCTGATGTTCGAAACGACGATCGGACCGGTGAAGGAGTCCGGCTCGATCGCCTACCTGCGCCCGGAGACCGCGCAGGGCATCTTCATCAACTTCAAGAACGTGCTGCAGTTCTCGCGCAAGAAACCGCCGTTTGGGATCGCGCAGGTGGGCAAGTCCTTCCGCAACGAGATCACGCCCGGCAACTTCATCTTCCGCACGCGCGAGTTCGAGCAGATGGAGATGGAGTTCTTCGTGCCGCCTGCGGATGCGCAGAGGTGGTTCGAGCACTGGCTGTCAGAGCGCGAGCGCTGGTATGTCGATCTGGGCATCCGTCCCGACCACTTGCGGCTGCGCGCGCACGACGCCGACGAGCTCTCGCATTACTCCTCGGGCACGAGCGACGTCGAATACCTGTTCCCGTCCACCACCCCTGGTGGCGGAGCCCGCTGGTCTGAGCTCGAGGGGATCGCCAACCGCGGCGACTTCGACCTGACTCAGCACGCGCAATTCTCGGGCGAGAAGCTCGAGTACTTCGACCAGGCCAGCGGCAAACGCTATGTGCCGCATGTGATCGAGCCGGCGGCGGGCGCGGATCGCGCGACGCTGGCGTTCCTGGTGGACGCTTACGACGAGGAACTGGTGGAGCGCGAGGGCACCGGCGAGGGCGAGATGCGCACTGTTCTGCGCCTGCACCCGCGTCTGGCGCCGGTGAAGGCGGCGGTGCTGCCGCTGGTGAGCAAGGACGGGCAGCCGGAGCTCGCGCGCGAGGTGCACCAGGCGCTGCGCGGTCGCGTGCAGGCGGAGTACGACGCGGGCGGCGCGATCGGCAAGCGCTACCGCCGCCAGGACGAGATCGGTACGCCGCTGTGCATTACGATCGACCATATGAGTCTCGAGGATCGAACTGTCACAGTGCGCGACCGCGACTCGCTGGCACAGGAGCGTCTGCCGATCGAGGGCCTGGCCGATGAGATCGAGCGGCGCGTTCATGCGCCTTGGAGCACACCGAAGCTGACAACCGGATAGGAGACGGATGGACTTCGACTTGAGCGACGAGCAGCGCCTGATCAAGGACACGGCGCGCGAGTTCGCGGACAAGGAGATCGTGGTGCAGTCGCGCGAAAACGCGCGCAACCACCACTTCGACCTGGAGATGGTCAAAAAGATCGCTAGCCAGGGATACCTTGGCGCGATCGTCCCAGAGCAGTACGGCGGCGCGGGCCTCGACTACCTGAGCTATGGGCTGGTCGTGGAGGAGATCGGCCGCGCGGACTCCTCGATCAGAACGGTGATCTCGGTGCAGACCTCGCTGGTGTGCTCGGGCATCCTCAGGTTCGGGACGGAGGAGCAGAAGCAGAAGTACCTGCCGAAGCTGTGCTCCGGCGAGTGGCTGGGGTGCTTCGGGCTGACCGAGCCGGACACGGGCTCGGACGCCGCCAACCAGAAGACGCGCGCGAGCAAGACCGACAGCGGCTGGGTGATCAACGGCGCGAAGATGTGGATCTCGATGGCGAGCTATGCGAAGGTCGCGCTGATTTTCGCGCAGACGGACCCGGCGCTCGGCTACAAGGGGATCGCGTGCTTCCTCGTAGACACCGACCACCCGGGCTTTACGACGCAGACGATCGAGCACAAGATGGGGTTGCATGCGTCAGATACGGCATCGATCTCGCTGGATGACGTCGAGGTCTCAGACGAGCAGATGCTGGGCAACGTCGGCGACGGCTTCAAAGTGGCGCTGTCGAACCTGGAGTCGGGGCGCTACTCGGTTGCGTGCGGCGCGGTCGGCATCTGCCAGGGCTGCGTGGATGAGTCGGTCAAGTACGCGAAGGAGCGCGAGCAGTTCGGCAAACCGATCGCGAGCTTCCAGCTGGTGCAGGCGATGATCGCGGAAATGGTGCTCAAAACGGACGCGTCGCGGATGCTGGCCTGGCGCGCTGGCTTCCTCAAGGACCAGGGACGCCCCAACAGTCTCGAGACGTCGATCGCGAAGCTGCACGCGACGGAGGCGTCGCTCGCGTGCGCGAACCTCGCGATCCAGGTGCACGGTGGCGCGGGCTACGTGGATGATCACCCCGTCGAGCGCTATTTCCGCGACGCGCGCGTGACGACGATCTACGAGGGCACCTCGCAAATCCAGCAGATGCTGATCGGGCGCGCGATGACCGGCGTCAACGCGCTCGTGCCCGCCTGAGCGCGCGGCACTGGTTCGAAGCGAATGTCGGAGCAGACGCAGGCACAACAGGATGAGAAGGCCGGCTCCGCCGGCTCGCTGGGTCGGCCGGCGAGCTTCATCGGCGTGCTGGGGGCCGGGACGATGGGTGCCGGCATCGCGCAACTTGCGGCGCGCTCGGGGGCGCGCACGCTGCTGTATGACCCGTTCCCGGAGGCGCTCGCGCGCGGGATCGCGAGCGCGGAGGACGGCTTGCGCAAAGAAATGCTCAAGGGCAAGCTGAGCGAGGAGGACGCGGCGGCAGCGTCCGAGCGCTTGCAGCCGGCTGAGGACATGGCGGCGTTCGCGGACTGCGAGCTGGTGATCGAGGCGGCGCCGGAGCGCTTGGAGCTCAAGCATGAGCTGTACGCGAAGCTCTCGGAGATCGTCAGCGAGGCGTGCGTGCTGGCGACGAACACCTCATCGCTCTTGGTGACAGCGATCGCGACGGGCACGAGCCACCCGGAGCGCGTCGTGGGCATGCACTTCTTCAACCCGGCGCCGCTGATGCGCCTGCTCGAGGTGATCGCGGGCGTGGAGTCCTCGCCGCAGGCGCTGGCGCTGGCGCGCGCGACGGGCGAGGCGATGGGCAAGACGGTGATCGTGGCCAACGACGGGCCGGGCTTCATCGTCAACCGCTGCAACCGCCCGTTTGGCTTGGAGGCGCTGCGCCTGCTGCAGGAGCAGGTCGCGGATGTCGAGACGATCGACCGCATCTGCCGAATGCAGGGCGGCTTTCGCATGGGGCCGTTCGAGCTGATGGATCTGGTCGGCGTTGACACGGGCTTTGAGATCTCCAAGAGCTTCTACGAGCAGAGCTTTGGCGAGCCGCGCTGGCGACCGTCGATGATCGCTGCGCGCTACGTCGCTGCGGGCCTGTATGGGCGCAAGAGCGGGCGCGGGTATTACGACTACAGCACCGGCAAGCACCGGCCGGATGACTCAGAGCCGGCGCACAAGGCTTCGCCGCGCGATGGCGAAGGTGTGGTGGTGATCGCGGGAGCGGGCGTGCTCGCGGACGAGCTACGCGACGCCGCTACGGCGGCAGGCTTCGAGGTACGCTCGCCGCACGCGCCGACGGGTGGCGTGCTGCCGGCGCTGGTGCTCGACTGCGATGCCGAGCCGGCCTTCGCGGAGGGAGCTGGCGCCGCGCCGGGCGGCGCGCCGGACCGCCGCGGCACGAGCGCTCAGCCTCAGGGCGCAGCGCGCGTGGTGCTGTGCGCTCGCGGGTCGCTGGGCACCCTCGACCCGGGCGGCAGCGCGGTGGGCTTCCATGTGCTGCCGCCGTTTGCGAGTTCACGGCTGGTGGAGCTGACGCGCAGCGAGAGCTCATCGCCGGTGGCGGCAGCGCGCGCGGAGCGCTTCTTTGCAGCTCTCGGCAAGCATGTCGCGTGGGTCGGCGACGCGCCTGGGTTGGTGCTCGGCAGGATCGTCTGCCAGGTGATCAACGAGTCGGCGTTTGCGCTCGGCGAGGAAGTTGGCAGCGCGGGCGACATCGACACCGGCATGGTGCTCGGCTTGACGCATCCGCGCGGACCGCTGAAGTGGGCGGACATGATCGGGCTGGATCACATCCTCGCGGTGTTGGTGGCGTTGAACGAGGAGTACCGCGAGGAGCGCTACCGCCCGGCGCCGATGCTACGCCGGCTTGTGAGCGCGGGCCGCCTGGGAGCCGCGAGCGGCGCGGGATTCTTCGAGCACGACGACTGAGGCTAACCGTCGACGTTGACGCGCTCGATCAGCTCTGAGAGCACACACTCGGCCTTGTCGTTGGCCACCTGGCAGGTTCCGGCGGCCTCGTGCCCGCCGCCGCCGTAGGTGAGCATCAGCGCGCCGATGTCGGTTTCGCTGGAGCGGTCCACGATCGACTTGCCCATCGCGAACACGGTGTTCTGCTGGCACCGCGGCGGCGCTCAGCGTCGGCTGCTGCGACCTACGCGGTCTCGGCCGCGGGCGCCCATTGCGCCTCGGCGAGGTCGCCCGCGGGCAGACCCTCGGGGGTCGGCACCTCGGGCGTGTCGCGCAGGTACCACTCGGCGTCGAGCGCCGCCTGACAGCCGGAGCCGGCGGCGGTGATCGCCTGGCGGTAGGTGTGGTCGACGAGGTCTCCGGCGGCGAACACCCCGGGGAGCTTCGTGCGCGTGGACTTGCCCTGCGTGACGACGTAGCCGTTCTCGTCAATGTCCACCTGTCCGCGCACCAAGCCCGACTGTGGCTCGTGGCCGACTGCGATGAACACGCCGGAGACCGGGATCTCGCGCTCCTCGCCGGTCTCGGTGTTCGTGAGTGTGGCGTGGCCGAGCGCACTGTTCTCGCCGGCGACGAACTCCTTGACGGTGTAGGGCGTGACGAACTCGATGTTCGACTGCGCGCGTGCGCGCTCGAGCATGATCTTCGAGGCGCGGAACTCGTTGCGGCGATGCACGACGCTGACCTTGGCGGCGAACTTCGACAGGAAGATCGCCTCCTCCATCGCGGAGTCGCCGCCGCCGACGATGATCGTCTGCGAGTCACGGAAGAAGGCTGCGTCGCAGGTAGCGCAGTAGCTGACGCCGCGACCGGAGAGCTCCTCCTCGCCTGCCACGCCGAGCTTCTTGTGCTCGGCGCCCATCGCCAGCACGACGGTGCGCGCGCGATGCTCGGTGTCGCCGACCCATACGCTGTGGACACCGCCGGGCTCGCTTGCGAGCTCAACGCGATCGGCCTGATCTGTCACCAGCCGCGCGCCGAAGCGCTCGGCCTGATCGCGGAACTTCTGCATCATCTCCGGGCCCATCACACCGTCGGGGAAGCCGGGGTAGTTCTCCACGTCGGTGGTCTGTTGCAACAGCCCGCCCCAGGCGAAGCCCTCGATCACCAGCGGGGTCAGGTTCGCGCGCGCTGTGTACAGCGCCGCGGTGTATCCGGCGGGGCCGCTGCCGACGATGATCACGTTCTCGACGTCGCTCATCTAGTCTCCTGATCGCTGCCATGCGAGCCGATCTGGCGTCGCTTTACTTTGTAAAGTATAACATCGGCACGGCAGGTGCAGCGGCGTCGATCTTGCCCTGTGACGTACCTGCCAGCGGCTCTGCTCATCGCTCACTAGCCCTGTAGCGCGCTTGCTGGGGCGCTCTGGCCGACGAGCGTCCCGCCAGCGGGGAGAGCTCGCTGCTCGCTTCTCCAGCGGGCCACGGTCCGTCGCAGCTGGAAGTAGGCGATGACGCCCGGCAGCGTCGGCAGCCAGAAGGAGATGGCGCGGTAGGAGAGCACCGCCAGCACCGACAGGTTGAAGTCGACGCCGAACGCGGCGAGCGCCCCGATCATGCCGCCCTCGACGCCCCCGAGGCCTCCGGGCAGCGGCAGCAGGTTCCCGAGCATGCCCACGAAGTAGGCCATCCAGATCACCGTGAATGGCGGCGGCGAGCCAAACGCGTGGAACATCGCCCACAGCACGGCGATGTCAAAGCCCCACCAGGCGGGCGCGCCCAGCAGCCCGGGGTCGCGCGAGCGGATCAGCTCGATCGCGGTGCGCACGCCGCTGGCTGCGAGCGCCGGCACGGCCGCGGCGCGCGCGACCCAGTGCGCGATACGACCGCCCGAGCTCGATGCCCAACCAGCCAGACGCCGCTCGACATCTCCGGGCAACAGCGACATCGCGCCGGCCACCGCGAACAGCACGGCGGCGACGAGCGCGGGGACGATCGTGATCGCGAACGAGCTGCCGCCGGGGAACAGCCCGATGCCCAGCCCGATCCCATCGATCAGCAGCGAACCGGCATAGATCACGTAGAGCAGCACCATGAACGCGACCATGCGGCAGGCCACGAGCCGTGGCTCCATCCCGGAGCGGCGCAGCGCCCAGGCCGTCAGCGCCACGCCGCCCGCGCCGGCGGCGGCGAACAGCCGTGTGGCGACGAGGCCGGCCATCGTGATCTCATAGCTCTCACGCCAGCCCACGCCCTCCTGCCCGCGCACGAGCACGGCGCGCACCAGCACTATGTAGCCGGCGAACGACAGCAGCTCGAGGAACACGCCGATCGCGATCCACCACTTGTCGCCACCCTCGATGTGGTGGACGGTCTTGCCCACGCCGGTGAGGTTCGGAAGCACGAAGTAGAGGAACCCGACGACCAGCAGCACGAACGCCGCGAAAGCGAAGATCTGGCGGCGCGTGAGCAGCACGCGCGGCATCTCCTCGTCGCTGTGATGCGCCGCGACGTGAGCGTTGTTCGACTGCTCCTCCTCGGCCTGCTCTAGCGCTGCGCGTGGATCGCTGCACTCAGTGCTGATCGCGCTCACCCCCTCCCCTCAGGCCGGCTCGTGGGCCAGCTCCTCCAGTGCGGCCAGCGCACGCCCTACGCGCGCTAGCGCCGGTCCGGCTCGCGGCTCCAGCCGGCGAACCGCCACCGTCAACGCTGCCCCCGCGAGCAGATCGACGGCATAGTGCTCTCCCAGATACACCAGTGCGAACCCCAGCGTGGCCGCGTAGCCGAAGCCGAGCGCGCCCGCCACCGGCCCCACCTCGGCGAGAAGGAGCGCGGCCATCACGGATGTGGCGAAGTGCAGAGAGGGCATCGCGGCTAGGGGATTGCCTCCGAACACACTGTAGAGCGAGCCCCAGCCGTCTCTCCAGAACAGCTCGCCGTACTCGACCATCATGCGCCGCACCGCGGGCGTCTGCTCGCCACGCTGGGCGAGCGCCTCGGCGGCGTACCACGGCGGTGCGGTCGGCGCCAGCCAGTACACGCTCGCGCCGATGTCGAAGACCGCGTAGGTCAGCAGCGCGGCGCGTGAAAAGCGCGCGGGATGGCGCACGAGGATGTAGGCGGCCGAGCCGTGCGGCACGAGGAACCAGCTCCAGTGTGCCCACACGAGCACGCGGTCGAGCGTGCTCCAGTCGGCCGCCGTCGCGCCGCTGCCGGCCAGCGCCCGCTGCAGGCGCACGGAGGGCAGCTCGCCAAGGCCGATCACGCGATCGGCGCGGATCGGGTAGTCGATGTGCACGCGCGTCTTTTGCAGCTCGGGGTCGTCGTGCGGCGACTTGTAGGCGGCCAGGTAGGCCCACATCTGCAGCGCACAGACCGCGACATCGCGACTGCGCGAGCGACGCACGGCGATAGACAAGCCAAGCGGCGCACCAAAGGCCACGGCCTGGGTGAGCAGCGGCGGGACGCTGACGCGCTTTCGCACCAGCGGCGCGGCGGCCCCGGCCACCACCATCCCCCAAGCGGTTGCTTTGATCGCCTTCGACAGCCGCACAGGGCGGTGAGTATATGTCGCTGCCTGCGGCGCTAGTCGACGACCCGCGCGGCCGCCGCGGCATCTACCAGCGCGGCGACGACCGAGCTCGCGAGATCGGCCTCGGGGTGCCACTGCACGCCGAGCACGAAGCGCGCGTCGGGCAGCTCGATCGCCTCGGGGAGGTCGTCGAGCATCGAGACGCCGGTGGCGAGCAGCCCCTCGCCGAGCCGATCGACACCTTGGTGATGATGAGACTTGGTCATGTGCACGATCTCGCCCGCCGCTCTCGCCGCGAGCGAGCCCTCGGTCAGGATCACGTCGTGCTCGGCGCCATCGAAGGAGCCGAGGACCCGCCGATGCTCTTCGTGACCGAAGCGCTCGGGCACGTGCTGCACGAGCGTCCCGCCACAGGCGACGTTGAGCAGCTGCATCCCGCGGCAGATGCCCAGCACCGGCAGGCCGCGCTCGAGCGCGCCGCGCGTGAGCGCCACTTCGACGGCGTCGCGCTCAGGCACCGTGTTGGCGGTCTGCGGGTGCGGCTGCTGCCCGTAGGAGGCTGGGTCGATGTCGGCGCCGCCCGCGAGGATCAGCCCGTCGATCAGATCCAACGCCTGACGTGGGTCATCGGCCAGCTGCGGGTCGGGCGGCAGCATCGCCACGAGCCCTCCGGCGCGCTGCACGGCCTCGACGTAGTTGTACGGCAGCAGTGCCGCCGGCTGGTCCCAGACGCTCCAGCTGGCCCGCTCGAGCGCGGTGCAGATGCCGATCACCGGTCGTGTCACACGCACACCATAGGATCAATGCGAGATCGAGCCAAGGGAGAGCGATGAGCGAGACGAACATCGAGCTTGAGAGCGTCAACGTTGCCGTCGCCGACGGCGTCGCCACGATCGAGCTCAACCGACCGCGGGCGCTGAACGCGTGGAACGCACAGCTAGGCGCGGACCTGCTCGCTGCGCTGCGTGCCGTCGCGGCCGACGAGGCGGTGCGCGCGCTCGTGATCACCGGCACCGGGCGCGCTTTCTCCTCGGGTGCAGACCTGCGCGACTTCAGCGGCGGCAAGACCACGCCGGACGGCCGCCCGGACCTCTATGGCACGCTGACCGAGCGCTACCACCCGATCATGCAGGCGATTCGCGAGCTGCCCAAGCCCGTGATCGCGGCCGTCAACGGCCCCGCGGTGGGGATCGGCTGCTCGCTGGCGCTGTGCTGCGATCTGATCCTCGCGGCGGAGAGCTCCTACTTCCTGCTCGCGTTCGTGAACATCGGCCTGGTCCCAGATGGCGGCTCCTCGCTGTTCGTGCCAGCGCGCGTCGGCATGGCGCGCGCCGGCGAGCTGGCGATGCTCGGCGAGCGCCTGGGCGCCGAGCGGGCGCTCGAGTGGGGTCTGATCAACCGCGTGGTCGCTGACGAGCGTCTGCGCGAGGAGACGGCCACCCTGGCGGCACGCATTGCCGTTGGGCCTACGCGCTCCTACGCGGGCACGAAGCGGCTGCTGAACAACTGGCTGTACCGGCGCATGGACGAGCAGCTCGAGCTCGAGGCGCGGCTACAGCAGGAGATGGCCGGCAGCGCCGACTTTCTGGAGGGCGCAACCGCCTTCGTGGAGAAGCGTCCAGCCCGGTTCTCCGGGCGCTAGGAGCCTTGTGGCAAACGTCATCAAGCGCATCCTGCCCCGGCCTGAATAGAATCCCCGCCGCCTTGAGTCTCCTGCACACGACACTCGCCTTTTTCACGCCGGCGCACGGCGCCTCGCCGAACGCGCAGGACATCGACACGCTCTACAAGGTCACGCTCTACATCGCGCTCGTGATCTTCATCGCTGTCGAGGGCGCGCTGGGCTATGTGCTCGTCAAGTTCCGCAAGCGCAAGGGCACGGTGGCATCGCAGGTCCACGGCAACACGCGCCTGGAGGTCGGCTGGACCGTCGGCGCGGCAGTCATCCTGGTGGTGCTGGCGGGCTTCACGTTCGCCAAGCTCTCCTCGATCCAGGATCCGCCGAACTCAGGGCCGGACGGGGCATCATCGACGGTGCTCGGCGAACAGAACAACCTGATCTACGCGAGCACGACGCGCAAGCTGCCACCGAACGGCAAAGCCCTGAACATCACCGTCATCGGGCGCCAGTACATCTGGGAGTTCGTCTACCCGGGCGCCAACGAACCGGATGGCCTGGGCGCGCCTTACTCCTACGAGGAACTGGTCGTCCCGACCAACACCACCGTCAGTCTCGACCTCGTTTCCTCAGACGTCGTGCACTCGTGGTGGGTGCCGGAACTGGGCGGCAAGTTCCAGGTCGTGCCCGGCTACCACAACTACACCTGGTTCAAGGTCTCAAAGCCCGGCACCTTCCGCGGCCAGTGCGCGTTCCTCTGCGGGCGCGGCCACGCGCGCATGATCGCCACCGTCAAGGCCGTGCCGCCCGCGCAGTTCGAAGCGTGGCTGGCGCGCCAGAAGGAACTGATCTCGTCAGCCAACCAGGAAGCGGCGAAAGCTCGTATGAAACTCGCGAAACAGGCCGGCGCCGGAGCGGTCGAGAACCCATAGGACACCGAGGAGACCAGCGGAAGACATGGCCACCTATACAGCCCCTATCCCACAGATCAGCGCCCACCACGCAGAGCGCGAGGGTAGCGGTTGGACGAGCTGGATAACGACGACCGACCACAAGCGCATCGGGATCATGTACATGGTCCTGACGTTCGTGTTCTTCATCCTCGGCGGCACCGAGGCGCTGATGATCCGCCTGCAGCTGGGCGCGCCGAACAACACGCTGGTTACGCCGGAAATCTACAACCAGCTGTTCACGATGCACGGGACGACGATGATCTTCCTGTTCGTCGTGCCGATGATGGCGGGCCTGGCGAACTACTTCCTGCCGCTGATGATCGGCGCGCGCGACATGGCCTTCCCGCGCCTGAACGCGTTGTCGTTCTGGCTGCTGCTCGCCGGCGGCATCGTCTTCTACGCCTCGATCTTCTGGCACCCTCCGGAAGCTGGGTGGACGAGCTACCCGCCGCTCTCGAGCGCCCTGTACTCGCCTTCGGGCGGCCAGGACGCTTGGATCTACCTGATCCACCTCACCGGCCTGTCCTCGCTGGTGGGCGCGATCAACTTCTACGCGACGGTCGCGAACATGCGCGCGCGCGGCATGAGCTGGGGCCGCCTGCCGCTGTTCGTGTGGGCGATGCTGACCTACTCGGTACTGCTGATCTTCGCGCTGCCGGTGATCGCAGCGGCGGTCACGATGCTGCTTACCGACCGGCACTTCGGCACGCACTTCTTCGACCCATCCGAGGGCGGCTCGCCGCTGCTGTGGCAGAACCTGTTCTGGTTCTTCGGGCACCCCGAGGTCTACATCATGGTGTTGCCCGGCTTTGGCATCGTCTCGGAGATCCTGCCGGTGTTCGCGCGCAAGCCGATCTTCGGCTATAAGGCGATCGCCGCCTCGACCGTCGCGATCGCGTTCCTCGGGTTCTTGACGTGGGCGCACCACATGTTCACGACGCCGATCCCTGAGGCGATCCTGGTGTTCGTGATGCTCAGCTCGTTCCTGATCGCGATCCCGACGGGCGTGAAGATGCTCAACTGGATCGCGACGCTGTGGCAGGGCACGATCGAATTCACGACGCCGCTGCTGTTCTGCGTGGGCTTCCTCGGGCTGTTTTTGATCGGCGGGATCTCCGGCGTGTTTTTGGCCGTGTTCCCGGTCGACTGGCAGCTGAACGAAACGTACTTCGTGGTGGCGCACATCCATTTCGTGCTGGTCGGCGGCGCCGTCTTCCCGATCTTCGCCGCGATCTACTACTGGTTCCCGAAGATCACGGGACGCATGCTCGGCGAAGGCATGGGCAAGCTGAGCTTCGGGCTGATGTTCGTGGGGGTGCTGGCGACGTTCCTGATCCAGCACGTGATCGGCATGGATGGGATGCCCCGGCGCGTGTACGAGTACGACAACGTCGGGCACCTCGAGCTCTACAACTTGATCTCTACGGTCGGCTCGTTTATTCTCGCCGCCGGGGTGCTGGTGACGATCGTCAATGTCTGGAGGAGCTTGAAAGTCGGCGCGGTCGCGGGACCGGACCCGTGGAAGGCGAACACGCTCGAGTGGTTCACTAGCTCGCCGCCGCCGGTCAACAACTTCGACGTGGTGCCGCTGGTGCGCTCGTTCGAGCCGATGAAGGACATCCGCAACGAGGTAGCGCGACGCAGCTCCGGAGCTGACGCGAGCGGCGCGGCAACCGTTCCGGCAGGAGCCACGCAGGTCGGCCTGTAGTGAGCCCGGCGCCTTCCACCGGCGCAGCACCGGCAATCGAGACCCCAAGCCTCGGCCTCAGCGCCGATTCGACCTCATCACGCGCGCTCAGGCTGCTGAGCGACTACCTGGAGCTGACGAAGCCGAAGGTGCAGTCGCTGCTGCTGCTGACGACGATCGCGACGATGTACGTCGCCGGCGACCCGTCGCCGCTGCTGGTCGCACTGACGTGCCTGGGCGGCTATCTGTCGGCGGGCGGCGCGGGCGCAGTCAATCATTGGTTCGACCGCGACATCGACGCTCGCATGTCGCGCACCGCCAACCGACCGATCCCCGCAGGGCGGATCTCGCCCCCCGCGGCGCTGATCTTCGGCTGCACGCTCGCCTGCCTGTCACTGCTCGAGCTGTCGCTGACGGTCAACCCGCTCGCGGCCGGCCTGTCCTTCTCCGGGTTCCTCGGCTACGTGTTCGTCTACACGTTCTGGCTCAAGCGCCGCACGCCACAGAACATCGTGATCGGCGGTGCCGCCGGCGCGGTGCCGCCGCTGGTCGGCTGGGCCGCGGTCACCGGCTCGGTCAGCGGTACGGCTGTGATGCTGTTCTTCATCGTGTTCTTCTGGACCCCGCCCCACTTCTGGGCGCTGTCGCTGCTGATGAAGGACGAGTACGGCAAGGTGAACGTGCCGATGCTGCCGGTGGTCCGGGGCGAGGCGGAGACGCGCAGGCAGATCCTGCTGTACTCGGTGCTGCTGTATGCGGTGACGCAACTGCCGTTCTGCGCTGGCGGCTTCGGCGTGATCTACCTCGTGGCCTCAGTGCTGCTCGGGTTCGGCTTCATCGCGGGAGCTGTGCGCCTGTATCGACAGGCAGACCGGCGCTCGGCGCTGCGCCTGTACCTGTACTCGCTGGCCTACCTGGCGCTGATGTTCTGCGCGATGGTCGCCGACCGCCATCTGTAAGATCGGACCCTGGAAGGTGACGTCTCGATCGCGGCCCCCACAGCCGCAGGAGGTATGATTTTCCGACGATGATGACTCGACGCCTCGCACGCAAGAACATCCGCACGGCGCTGATCGTGAGCGCGATCTGCGTGTTCATGTTTGGCATCACGTTCGTCGTGGCTGCCGCCTTCGTCTCGTGAGCCCGCTCGATCCCGAGGTTCCGCCCGTCGGCGAAGAGATTCATCTCCCCGGCCCGAGCATGCTGCCGGTGCTGACCGCGGTGGGCATCACGCTCGCGCTCGTCGGCGTGACGACGTTCATCGAGTTTTCCGTCGTCGGCGTGATCCTGACGGTGGTGTGCATTGCGCGCTGGATCAAAGAGACCGGGCACGAAATCGAAGAGCTGCCGCTCGACGCACACGACTGACGCTGCAGCCGTGGTGGTGGCAGCCTGCTCCCCAACGCAGGCATACCACCTCCCCTTTACCCCACGGCCGCCCGGCTCGGCACTGGACAGATCGCCCCGTCGTCCGTCCAGCAGCGCACGATATCGCGCACCGACAGGATGCCGACAGTCTCGCCCCGCTCGAGCACGATCAGGTGACGAAAGCCGCCACGCACCATCGCGGCGGCGGCCTCCTCCATCGACCAGTCGGGCGCGGCGAACACAACATCGCGGGTGAGATGGTCGGCCACCGACTCGCGGTCCGGGTCCTGCCCGGCGCCGACGGATACGAGCACGTCGCGCTCAGTGATGATCCCGGGGCCATTGCCATCGGGGTCCATCACCACAGCCGCGCCGACCTGACGTTCGGCCATCAGCCCTGAGACCGCGCGCAGCGTGTGATCGGGTCCGACCGTCAGCACCATCTCTGTCATGCCGTCGTGAACTTGCATTCTCGCTCACACTCCTCGGCTCAGACGCTTCTCGACCTACATCGCCCCGCTTCGGGCTCGATCGAGCTGCTCCATTGCTCGCAGCAAGCACTTGCAACTATTGCCTCAATGTAGTGCTGGAGCGCGCCCACGTCAAGGCCCCCGTCCTGCACTGGGCGTTCTGTCGTCTGAAGCCCGCCTTCCAACCCAGGCGCCCTCGCGCTCAGGGCGTTGCAAGCGCGTCCAGATCGCCCTGCGTGGCAGCGATCACCCCGCGGGCCACCCCCTCCCAGGACCAGCGTTCGCGCACCGTCGCGACCAGGCCGGCGCGCGTGCGCTCGCGCAGCCCACGGTCGGCTTGCAGCCAGCCGACGAGGGCCGCCGCCAGAGCCGCGACAGCATCGTCGTCGACGGTGAACGACAGCCAGTCGGAGACGGGCTCGGGAACTGCTGCGGCGAGCGCCGTGGTGACCTCGGCTAGCCCCGAGTGGGCCGCGCTGATCGGTAGCGCGCCGCATGCAGCGGCCTCGGCGGCGACCATTCCGAATGCCTCGGGGAACGTGCTCGGGACCATGACCGCCTCGCATGCGGGCAGCAGCTCAGCTAGCTCCTCATGGCCTAGCCGTCCGGTCAGCAGCAGCTGCTCGTCGAGTTTGCGCGCCGCATCCAGGTAGCGCTCGCGCTCGACGCCCACGAGCCCGTCGAGGAAGGCGAGCAGGTGCGTCAAAGCGCGCGCTGGCTCTGACTCGTTCTCCAGCGCCCTTCCCGCAAGCGCGATCTCGCGCGCTGTCTTGAGCTGGCCGTCGATCAGCGCGGCGCGCAGTCGTTCCAGACCCTCCTGGTAGGCGCCGAAGCCGACGATCACGAGCCGCGCTCGGGGAATGCGCTGGAGCACCAGCGGCCAAGCGGCGAGCAACAGGTCAACGCCCTTGTTGACGATCAGCTTGCCGACGAACGCGACCAGCAGATCCCTGCCCGGATCGAGCCGCTGCAGAGCGGATGCGGCGGCATCTGCATCGCGTGCGAACGAGCCTTCGCCCGAAGCTGGCGACGCCCCGCCAGGCGCGCTTGCGTAGCATTCGGCACGAGCCTCGATACCTTCAGCGCGGCTCTTGTCAGCTTCGACGCGGCTCTTGCCTTCGACGCGGCGCTCGTCGGCTTCGGTGCGCAGGCTCGCGGCGAGCGTTCGCAGTCCGACCGCCGCCGCCTGGCGGCTCGCGGGGGCGAAAGCGCGCGACATCCACCCCCGGAGGGCCGAGTCGAGTGCGGCTCTGGAGCTCGGGGTCGCCGAGCGCCTGCCACAGGCTGGCGGCGGTGTGAGTCGAGCCGACGAGCACCGCGGCGGCGCTCGCGAGGCCCTCGCGGGCCATGCCGAGGAAGCGCTCCGGCTCGGGCTTGACGGTGTACTCCAGCGCGCTGCCGTGTACCTTCACGGCATATGGGATCGCACCGCGCAGTGCACGGGCGAGGATCACGGGCCCCGTCACGAGATGGTTGGCCAGCGCTATTTGTGCGCCTGTCAGCCCCAGCACCTCCGCGACTGCTGCGACGTTCGCGTCGATATAGCCAGCAACCTCGAGCTCGCTGCATTGCGAGAACGTGCGCGCTTGGATGCCCTCGTAGCTGTCAGCTACATACACGGGCAGCAGCTCGCCGATGTCCGGCCGATAGACGGTGCAGCGTCCGCTGCCACAGCGCGCTCGCCCCAGCTCGCGCACCTGGAGCGCGCCGCTGTCCCAGTCTGCGCTCGCGTCGACGAACGGCTGGCGCTCGGGGTGGCGGTCCTGGCTGAGCAGGTGCACGTCGTGGCCGAGCGACACCAGCGCGGCGGCCAAGCGCGCATTGTAGACATTCGAGCCCGTGCCATCCAGCAGGTAGCCATGGAAGATCAGCACGCGCACCGACGGCCAGCCTACCCATGTCGAGAGCCTGCCTCCACCGGCTCAGGTAAAGTTGCGAAGGTGAGGACGAAACAGCGCTACCGACTGCGCAGCCCCGCCAGTGGCCGCGAGGTCGTGATCGAGGCGGAGCCGGGCGAGATCTACCTCGACCGCGAGTCCGGCGAACCGCTGGAGGTCGTCGGCAAGATGCTGCCGCTCGCGCCTTCGAGCTCGCGGCTACCGTGGGGTGTGGAGAACCTGCGCTTCTGCCCCTGGTGCGACCAGCACGCCCAGAGGGATCTCAACGACTGTCCCACATGCGGCAGGCGCATGGGACCGTTGTGAGAAGCCGCGCAGCACTCGCGGCGTGCGCAACGCTGCTGTGCGGACTGGCATTGAGCGCCTGCGGCGGCGCCAGCGTGTCGGACGCGGTCCCGAGGAGCACCCCTGAAGTCACGCCTCCGACCAACACCAGCGCCGAAGCAGCCGCGGTGCAGACGACGTCCACCTCGACGACAGCGACGAAAACGACGAGCAAGGCCAGCGAAGGCTCCTCGTCGAACAGCGAAACCCCCGCGAGCGAAACCAGCGAAACCTCATCGAGCGCGAGCGAACCGGCCGTCTCCAGCCCGTCTGGTGGCGCGTCCGTGGAAAAAGAAGCCGCGCCGGCCGAAGCCAAAGCGACCGAACCGACGCCGGCAAGCCCCACCGGCGGCGCCAGCGCGCCTTAGCCACAGCAGCGCTCTACGGCGTGCTGATCAGCGTTGCGCTGTAGGTCAGGCGCGCGGTCTGGTACAGGCAGTAGTACTGCACGGCCGAGCCGATCGCGGTCTGGCTCGTTTGCGATGCTCGTGCTCTTGCATCCACTCTTCGGCCTGCTGGCCCGCCACGAGGTGTCGTTGCCGAACCCCAGCGCGAGCGTCGGCGCCCATGAGGGCACGGTCAGCGCGACGACATCGCCCTTCTTGATCGGGATCGTCGTTTCGAGCGGGAACTGCGCGGTTTTTCCGAAGTAGGGCTGCAGTTTGACCAGTGGGCTCTGAGCAACGAGCTTGTACGTCAGATTCGGCTTGGCCTGTGGAGCGAGGATCGCGATCCCAGCTTCTGAGGGGCCGCCCTCGTTGGCGTTGAAGTACTTGATCTCCGTGGCGTTCGGGTTGCCGAGCGTGATCGTCCAAGCGACGATCGTCCCGGCGCGGGGGGCGCTGAGCAGGTTGCGTTCGCTGCCCACCTTGACCTGGAAGCCGGTCGTGCGGCTGACCGCCAGGCATTCGCTCGCGGGGCAGCTGGGAACGGTCGCGGGCGTCGTGGTGCCAATCACGCCGACTTCCGTCAGCGTCGCCGGCGCAACCGCGGGCAGCAGCAGCGCGAGCGTGAAGCTCGCGAGCACTGCTATGGATATGCGCCTCATCTGTCCCATTGAACACACCTGCAAACTCTTTGTCGCGGTCTTACCATTTCTCTACCGCCCGTTCAGTTCCTGCGCCGCGGCCTGGATCTGCTGCTTGATCGCCGGCGACGGGAACCCACGGCAGCTTCAACGGATCGTCCTCGTAGCGCGGAATCACGTGCACGTGAAAGTGAAATACGGTCTGCCACGCGCTGCGTCCACACGAGTTCAGGAGGTTGATCCCCTCGGCATCCAAGACGCTCCTTTGCGCGCGTGGCCAAGCGCTGCGCGGCGAGCGCGACCGCGCTCAGATCATCGCGCTCGATGCTCAGCAGGTCGCTGCTATGCGCGCGCGGGATCACGAGCGCATGTCCTCGCGTCGCGGGAGCGATGTCCATGAATGCGATCGTGCGCTCGTCTTCGTCGACGATCCATGCCGGGAGCTCCCCGGCGACGATCTTGCAGAAGATGCAATCGGTGTCGGCCATCCGGCGCAGATCCTATGCCACGCCGGCGCGTGTACGAGACCGGGGCTCGCGCTCGCGCCCGGATCGGCGCTGCTAGCCGCCGCCGACGCTCGCCGACAACCAATACCAGCATGTCGCGAGCGTCAGCGCCGCGAGCACCAATCACCACGAACGCGACTGGGCGGGCGGCCTTCTCGTTGAGAGGGTTGGGAAAGCTGAGGATTCGCGGGCGCACCGCTGGTTGAGATCAGCGCGGCGCTGCTCTCAGGACAGCCGTCGGGCGTACTCGAGAGCGCTCTCGCGACTCGTCACCTCGCCCGCGTACTGCGCTGCTGCGAGCTGCTCGAGCAGCTCGCCTACCCGCGGGCCAGTGGCGATCTCCAGCGCGCGCGCGAGCTCGTCGCCCCGCAACAGCGGGCGTGGCGGGCCTTGAGCGCGCCAGTGCAGGGCATCGCCGAGCAGACCGCGCACGACAGCCATGTGCGCCTGCACCGCCTCTTGCGCGCGATCTCCGCGCGTGGCCAGCCGGTCGGCGAGCGACAGCAGGGTGACGTCGACCTCGACGGGCGAGCATGCGCGCAGGTAGGCGAACACCGTCCTCGGCGTCAGTGGCTGGGGCTCGTGCACGAGGAACCCAAGGCGCAGGTGGTGGCGTACGAGCGCAGCTACATGCGCGCGCAGCCGCTCGCTCGTGCGCAGGCGTCCGAGCACCGCGCGCGCGAGCTCCGCGCCGCGCTCGTCGTGGCCGATGAACGTCACGCGCCCGTCCTCAGGGCGAACCGCGCGTGTCAGCGGCTTGGCTGCGTCGTGCAGCAGCGCACCCCAGCGAAGCGCCTCGCCGCGCGTCAGCTCGTCGGCGAGCGGCTCCGCGAGCAGCGCATCCACCTCGCCCCGCCGCCCGCCGATGCCCGCTTCGAGCTCATCGCTCTCGAGGTCGGCGATGCTTGTCAGCTCGACCGTACGGTCGAGCACCTCGAGCGTGTGCCCGAGCACGTCGAGATGGTGGAAGCGGCTCTGCTGCACCCCGCGCAGCGCCTCGAGCTCCGGCAGCACCACCGCTGTCGCCCCCAACGCGCTCAGCAGTTCCAGCCCCGCTCGCGCTCGGCGCGCAGCGATGATCCGGCGCAGCTCCATGAACACGCGCTCGGGCGAGACACTGCTCAGGCCGCGCGCGTGAGCTCCCGCACCGCGCAGGGTCTCCGGCTCAGGCTCCAGCTCCAGCTCCAGCGCAAGGCGCACGATGCGCAGCACCCGCAGCGGATCCTTTGCGAAGGCGCTTGGCGCGGCCATCCGCAGGCGCCCGGCGCGCAGATCGGCGGCCCCTCCGAGCGGGTCGATTGGCGTACCCCCGGCAATCGGCTGCGCGATCGCGTTGACGGTGAAGTCGCGCAACGAGAGGTCGGCCTCGATCGTTCCACCGCGCAGCGGCTCGACGTCAAGCTGCCAGGCGCCCCCGCGCGCGACCACGCGCCATGAGCCGAAGTCCTCCGACAGGGCGAAGCAGGCGGCGCGGCGCGCCGCGCCGGCGACCGCGCGCGCGGCCTGCGCGGGGTCGCCGTCGACGACCACGTCGATGTCCGCGATCTGGCGACCGAGCAGCTTGTCGCGGACCGCGCCGCCCACGAGCCACGCGCGTGTACCAGCCAGCGCGGTGCGGGCCACCTCTAGGCCCGCGCTCATGCCGACCCGGCGTCCGCCGTTCGTACCCGCGCTCGCGACGTGCCCGCGTCGAGCGCCGCGCCGTCGCGGTGGTAGACGCGTGGCACACGCGGGGTCAGCGCACACGTGATCTCGTAGTTGATCGTCTCCAGGCGGCGTGCGACCTCCTCGGCGGTGATCCGCTCGCTGCCCTGGATCCCGATCAGGATCGCGCGCTCGCCGCGCAACTGCCCCGGCTTCCCCTCCGGGCCGAGGTCGACGGTGATGCTGTCCATGCTGACGTTGCCGACCAGCGGATGGCGATGTCCGCCGATCAGCACGTCGGCGTTGTTGGACAGTCCCCGGCGCCAGCCATCGCCGTAGCCGATCGGCAGCACACCGATGTAGGTGTCGCCATCCGCCACGAACTGCCGTCCGTAGCCCGCGCTCTCCCCTGCCCGGCACAGCTTCGCCTCGGCGACGTAGGAGCTCAGCTCTAGCGCCGGCTCGAGCGCGCGGGCCGCCGGGTCGCGCCCGAACGGGTCCATGCCGTAGATCGCGATTCCGCAGCGCACCATGTCGAACTGCGCATCTGCCTCGCGCATCGTTGCCGCGCTGTTGGCCGCATGCACGAGGATCTCCGGTTGCTGTTCCTTGATCGTGCGCGCCCAGCGGGTGAACACCGCCAGCTGGTCGGTGAAGAAGCCATCGTCCGTGAGCTCATCCGCGGTCGCGAAGTGCGTCATGACACCCGCCAGGCGTACGCCCGGAGCCTCCTGCGCGGCGCGGGCCACGTTCGAGGCCTCCACCGGGTCGCGCGTGCCGAGCCGTCCCATGCCGGAGTCGAACTTGACGTGCACCCGGCCGCCGCCGGCGGCCGCGACGGCCTCCAGGTAGCCCCCGTTCCAGACGACGACGTCGGCGTCGGCCGCCAACGCTTCACCGAGCTCGAGGGGGCTCAGCGCACCCATCACGAGCAGGCGCACGTCGCGCAGGCCGGCCTCGCGCAACTCACGCGCCTCCTGCGCGTCAGCGACCGCCAGCCAGCTCGCGCCGCCGGCGAGCGCGGCGCGAGCGCTCTGCACCGCTCCGTGTCCGTAACCGTCGGCCTTCACCACCGCGCACAGAGCGGCGCCGTGGTGCAACTGCGTGCGCAGGCGCGCGCAGTTGCGCGCTATAGCAGCGACGTTCACGCCCGCTTGCACCCGACGCAAGCTTCCACCAAGCTGCGCACTGTCGGCCCCGTCGAGCTGCTCGCCATCGAGCATCAGCCATCCTCTGCCTCCCCTCGGTGCTTGCCGACGGCGGCCGATGGCCGGGTCGCCCGTATGTTCCGCGCTCGCCCGCGTTTCGCGCGTGCGCGTGCGCTGGGCAGTGCCGCGATCACGTCGGTGGCGATCACACCCTCGGCGGCACCCAGCCGGCGCGCTGCCTCCCTGCCCGCCTCGACGTGAAGCCATACGCCAGCGCAGGCGGCTGTGAACGCGTCGAGGCCATGCGCGAGCAGCGCCGCGATCACTCCGGTGAGCACGTCGCCGGTTCCTGCCGTGGCGAGCGCTGGGCTGCCGCCGGGGCTGACGGCAACGGTCCCGTTGGGCTGAGCGATCAATGTGTCGTCGCCCTTGAGCACTACCACCGCGCCGGACTGCTCGGCGGCAGCGCGCACGTGACGCAGGCGCTCGCGCTCGATCTCAGCGCTATCGAGCTCGAGCAGCCGGCCGAGCTCGCCGGCATGCGGTGTGAGCACGCTCGCCTCGCGCCTGCTGAGCAGCGTGGCGAGCCTGCCGGCATGCGCGTTTAGGCCGTCCGCGTCCAGCACCATCGGCACCTTGGCTTGGGCGGCGAGCGCCCGCGCGAACGCGAACGCGCCGGGGTGGCGCCCGAGCCCAGGACCCAGCGCGAGCACCCCGCCACGAGCGCTCGCCTCGAGCACCTCGTCAACCCCTGCCTCGCTCAGCGCACCGTCCTCGTCGGG
Source organism: uncultured Solirubrobacteraceae bacterium (assembly GCA_963714285.1). Lineage (GTDB taxonomy): Bacteria > Actinomycetota > Thermoleophilia > Solirubrobacterales > Solirubrobacteraceae > Palsa-744. Next base: position 24,315 of record CAVQNS010000004.1, on the reverse strand, counting down.
CAATCCGCGCGTCATCAGCTCCGGAGTGCCGGCGCTGGCGAGCACGCCCTGTAGCGATGCTGGAACGCAAGCGGTGACATACCCCGCGCCTGCGCGCATGCTCGCCTCGGCAGCCATCCGCGGCGCTCCCGTGAGCCCGCGCGAGCCGCCTGCGACGAGCACGTGGCCGGAGCTGAACTTGGTCGAAGGCGCATCCCGTCGCGGCAGCTGCTCGAGCACGCTCGGCGCGATCAGGCCGATCGACGCGTCGCTGGGAGCGCCGCGCGGGATGCCGATGTCGATCGTCTGCACCTCGCCTGCATGCGTCTTGCCGGGGTTGACCCACAGCCCCGGCTTGGCGGCGTGGAACGTAACGGTCAGCGTGGCGCGCACCGCTGCGCCCCGCACGACTCCACTAGAGGCATCGACGCCGCTGGGCGCATCAACGCTGATGATCCTCGCGCCTGACGCGTCGATCGCCTCGATCGCCTCGGCGACAACTCCGCGTGGCTCGCCCTGAAAGCCGGTGCCGAGCACCGCGTCGACGACCATCGTCTCCGCAGCGAACATGGTCGCGGCGGCTCCCGATCCGAACTCATGAGCCTGTTCAGCCGACGACGCCCAGGAATCGCCGCTCAGACGCAGCGGCGTCTCCCCCGGCAGCCGCTCGAGGTTCGATGCGAGCGTCGCCCGCGAGCTCCTCCGGCGCCGCCAGGCAGATCACGGTCACCGACCGTCCGGCCTCGCGCAGCAGGCGGGCCACGACCAGCCCATCGCCGCCGTTGTTGCCCTTGCCGCATACGACGGTCACCGGGCCGTCCGGGGCGAGGCGCTCGAGCGCGCGGGCGACGCCGGTGCCGGCCCGCTCCATCAGCTCCAGACCCGGAACCCCCTGCTGCTCGATCGCCCAGCGGTCGACTGCGCGCATCGCCTCGGCGTCGCGCAGCGGATGCAGCCAGGGCGGGAGCTGGTTGCCCATCAGTGGAAGCGATGCTAGATGGTCCTCGACCGGTCGCGCTAGAGGTGCTCCCAACAAGGCGCTGCGGGCAGCCAGCGCCTGTGACTACTCGACGGTGACTGTCTTGGCCAGGTTGCGCGGCTGGTCGACGTTCAGGCCACGCCGCCGCGCGATCTCATAGGCGAGCAGCTGCAATGGGATCACCGCAAGGATCGGCTGCAGCATCCAGTCGGTCTCAGGCACGGCGATCGTCGCTTCGGCGTGCGCCTCGACCGCGTCCTCGCCGGCGGTCGTGACGGCGATCACGCGCGCGCCGCGGGCACGAGCCTCCTGGATGTTTGAGATCAGCTTCTCGAGCACGGGCGAGCGCGTAGCGACGCACACCACCGGCGTGGCCTCGTCCAGCAGCGCGATCGGACCGTGCTTCATCTCACCGGCGGCGTAAGCGTCAGTGGAGATGTAGGAGATCTCCTTCAGCTTCAGGGCTCCCTCGAGCGCGACCGGCAAGCCGATGTGGCGACCGATGTAGAGGAAGAAATCCGCCTGCCAGCAGGTGCCCGCGATCTCCTGGACGCGAGCCTCGCAGTCACCCATCAGCTCGTCGATGCAGTGCGGCAGGCGCTTGAGCTCAGTGACCAGCGCCGTGATTCGCGCTGACGGCAGCGTCCCCCGCAGCTCGGCGAGGCGCAGGCCGAGCAGGTACATGACCGCGACTTGACAGACGAACGTCTTGGTCGCCGCGACCCCGATCTCCAGGCCCGCACGTGTGAACAGCACCCCGTCGGCGGCACGTGTCGCCTGCGAGCCCATCGTGTTGGTGATCGCCAGAACCGTCGCGCCGCGCTCTCGCGCGAGGCTCATCGCAGCGAGCGTGTCAGCGGTCTCACCCGATTGCGAGATCCCGATCACGAGGTCGCCGGGCGCGACGACCGGGTTGCGGTAGCGGTACTCGGAGGCGATGTCGAGCTCGACCGGCAGCCGCGCCCACTCCTCGATCGCGTAACGGCCGATCAGACCGGCGTGGTAGGCGGTCCCACACGCAACCACCACGACCCGCTTGACGCCGGCGAGGATCGCCTCGTCCAGTGCTCCCTGCTCGTCGAGATCGACACCGTCGCCGCGTGCCGTGCGATCGGCGATCGTCTCCGCGACGGCGTCGGCCTGTTCGTGGATCTCCTTCAACATGAACGTCTCGAAGCCGCCCTTCTCGGCGGTCTCCTGATCCCAGTCGACGCTCTCCACCGTGCGCTCGCGCACCTCGCCGGCGGCACTCGTGATCAGCACGCCGTCGGGGCGCAGCACCACTATCTCGCCGTTGTCCAGGTACTGCACCTGGCGTGTCTCGGTGAGGAACGCCGGCACCGCCGAGGCTACGTACTGCTCTCCGTCAGCGCGTCCGATCACCAGCGGGCACTCCTTGCGCGCCCCGACGAGCACCTCCGGCTCGTCCAGGCTCATCGCCACAAACGCGTAGTGGCCCTCGAGCTGCCCGTAGGCCGCCCGCACCGCATCGGCGAGATCGCCGTCGTAGCACTCGGCGATCAGGTGCGCGATCACCTCGGCGTCGGTCTCGGAGGTGAACACGCTGCCGCGCTCGAGCAGGCGCCGCTTGAGCGTCACGTAGTTCTCGACGATCCCGTTGACCACCACGTGCACGCGGTCGTCGCTGTCGTAGTGGGGGTGGGCGTTCTCCTCGCTGACACGCCCGTGCGTCGCCCAGCGCGTGTGACCGATCCCGGTCGTTGCCGGGCGGGCTGCGGTCACGACCGCACCCGTGCTCGCCGCCTGCGCTTGCAGGTCGAGCTTGGCACGCAGCGCGTCGAGGTTGCCAACCGCCCTCACCGCCTCGATTCGGCCTTCCTCGATCACCGAGATCCCGGCCGAGTCATATCCCCGGTACTCGAGCTTGCCAAGGCCCGCGAGCAGCAGACCCTGAGCGGGCCGCCTGCCGACGTAGCCAACGATGCCGCACATCCGATCGAAGATATCAGCGGGTCGACGCACGCCTGGGCGCGAGCAGGCTGGGCCCGAAGAGCCTCAGACGAGGGGCCGCACCAGCAGCTCGGGCGTTAGCCCAGCTCGCGCTCGACGAGCGCAACCAGGCGGGCACACACCTGCTCAGCCTCGTCCTCGGTGGGTGCCTCGACCATCACCCGAACGAGCGGCTCTGTGCCGCTTGGACGCACGAGCACGCGGCCCCGCCCCGCTAGCTCGAGCGCGGCTGCCTGCACGGCCGCGTCGACCTGCAGCGCGTGCTCCAGCGCGCCGCGATCGCGCACGGGGACGTTTACCAGCCGCTGCGGCAGCTTGGACATGGCGTCGCGCTCGCTCAGGTTTCGCCCGCTGAGCGCTTCGAGCGTCAGCAGCGCGCTCGCGATGCCATCACCGGTGCGATTGAAGCCCATGTCGATGATGTGACCAGATTGCTCGCCGCCAAGCGTCCATCCGCGGGCGCGCAGATCCTCGAGCACGTAACGGTCGCCGACCTGTGTGGTGGCGACCGCTATGCCCTCGCGCTCCATCGCCGCGTGGAAGCCGTAGTTCGTCATGACCGTCACCGCCACGCCGTTGCCGCTGAGCCGCCCGCTCGCGCGCAGGTGCAACGTCGCGAGCGCCAGCAGCTCGTCGCCATCGACGATGACGCCGGCACGGTCGACCGCCAGCACTCGGTCGCCGTCGCCATCGAATGCGAAGCCGACTGAGTGCCCACCGGCGAGCACCGCCCGCGCCAGCGCGTCGACGTGCGTTGAGCCACAGCCGGCGTTGATGTTGCGGCCGTCCGGCGAGTCGGCGATGACTGACACGTCCGCGCCGAGGCGCCTGAAGATCTCGGGCGCGACAAGGTAGGTGGCGCCGTTGGCGCAGTCGAGCAGCACGTCCACGCCGGTGAGGTCGAGCTCGCGAAAACGGACGTGCAGCTCGCGCAGGTAATCCTCGGGCGCGCCGCGCAGCTCGCGAACGCGCCCGATCGCGCCGACGGCGTCACGAGCGCGCTCGTCGGCATCCAGCTCGCGCTCGATCTCGCGCTCGGACTCGTCTGAGAGCTTGTAGCCGTCTCCGGCGAAGAACTTGATGCCATTGTCCTTGTAGGGGTTGTGCGAGGCTGACAGCACGACCGCCAAGTCGAAGCCGTAGCGGCCGATCAGCAGCGGCGCGGCCGGCGTCGGCAGCACTCCACCGAGCAGCGCGTCGCCCCCGGCAGCTGCGACCCCAGCGGCGACTGCGGCCTGTAGCATCTCGCCTGACTCGCGCGTGTCGCGCACGACCAGCACCTGCGGACGCTCGACGCCCGTGTTGCGCGTCGTAGCACGCCCCAGCGCGAGCGCCAGCTCAGCGGTCAGGAACTCGCCGGCGACGCCGCGAACGCCATCGGTCCCGAACAACCTGCGGGTCATGCGCGTTGCTGAAGCACCTAGCGCTAGCGCTTGGAGAACTGCGGACGCTTACGCGCCTTCTTGAGCCCGGCCTTCTTGCGCTCCTTGGCCCGTGAGTCGCGAGTCAGAAAGCCCCTGCGCTTCAGCTCGCCGCGCAGGTTCGGGTCCGCCTCGAGCAGCGCTCGCGAGACTCCGTGGCGCAGCGCTCCGGCTTGCGCGGAGATGCCACCGCCGTGTAGCCGCGCGACGACGTCCATGCGGTCCTGAAAGCCGACTGTCTCGAGCGGCTGGCGGATGTTGCGCTGCAGTGTCAGCCGTGGGAAGTGCTCCTCGAGCGTGCGACCGTTGACAACATAGCTGCCTGTGCCCGGTCGCAGCGTTACGCGCGCGATCGCCGACTTGCGCTTACCCGTAGCGCGATAGCGGGCGCCTGAGGCAAGGTCGATCGCAGCCGTGGAGATCGGCTCTGCGAGCACCGCCTCCTGTTCGTCGTCGTCCGCCTTTGGCTCCTCGGCGTCATCCTCAGTCGCGTACGGGTCGACCGCGTAGGAGTCCTGATAGCTCTCGCTGCGGCCCAGCGGGTCGACGCCCTCGGGAACGATGTCCACTTCGAGATGCGCCCCTGGCACGGACGGCTTCTCGCGAGGTGCCGGCTGCTCCTCGTCCTCCTCGTCCTCCTGCGCCTGCTCTGCCTGCATGGCCGCTGGCGGCGCGTCCGCGGCGATTGCCGGAGGCTCTGCGGGCTCCTGCGCTGCGGGCTCCCGCGCTGCCGGCTCCTGCTCTACGGGCTCCTGCTCTGCGCTCTTGGTCGGCGTGGGGGCGTCGGCGCCCTCGACGGCGTCCTGCGGCGACGGCGGCGTGGTCGATGCCTCGGAGCCCGGCTGGAGCTCCTGCCCCTCCGGGGACGATGCGATGCTCTCCTCCTCGGGGGAGGATGCGGGCTGCTCGTCGTCTGCCATCAGGCCTCGATCTCCAGGGGTTGCGGTTTCTGTGCGACGTGCGGGTGCTCGGGGCCGGCATAGATCTTGAGCTTCGTGATCTGCTTTCGCGCCAAACGGTTGCGCGGCATCATCCCCTTGACGGCGAGCCTGATGATGTCCTCAGGACGCTTGGCGAGCATCTCCTCGAAGGTGCGCGAGCGCAGGCCACCGGGGTAGCCGGAGTGGCGATAGTAGCGCTTGTCCTGGCGCTTGTTGCCGCTGACGTGGATCTTCTCGGCATTGACGACCACCACGAAATCACCGGTGTCGATGTGCGGCGTGTACTCGGCCTTGCGCTTGCCGCGCAGCACGTCTGCGATCTGCGTCGCCAGGCGCCCGAGCGTCCTGCCGTTGGCATCGACGAGCAGCCAATTGCGCTCGCGATCGGTCGGCTTTGCTACGTAGGTCTTTGCAGAGGGAGCCATGGGCGTGAAAAAAGGCCACGCGTGAGCGCGGCAGAGTCGAACACTATAGGCGAAGCTGGCCGCCTTCGCGGGCTACTCCCACTCGATCGTCCCCGGCGGCTTGCTGGTGATGTCGAGAACGACACGATTGACCTCGCGCAGCTCGTTGATCATGCGCGAGGCGATCGTCTCCAGCAGGTCATATGGGAGCCGCGCCCAGTCGGCTGTCATCGCGTCATCGCTGGTGACCGCACGCACGACCACGACATAGCCATAGGTGCGCTCGTCGCCTTGCACGCCCACTGTGCGGACATCGGGGAGCACGCAGAACGATTGCCACAGCTCGCGGTAGAGGCCCGCCTTGCGGATCTCCTCCTGCAGGATGTGGTCGGCCTCGCGCAACACGTCCAGGCGCTCCTTCGTCGCTTCCCCCCCCACCACGCGGATCGCGAGGCCGGGACCGGGGAACGGCTGGCGCCAGACCAGGCGCTCGGGCAGCCCCAGCTCGGCGCCGACGGCACGGACCTCGTCCTTGAACAGCGCCCGCAGCGGCTCTACGAGCTCGAACTGCAGATCGTCCGGCAGGCCACCGACGTTGTGGTGGGACTTGATCGTCGCCGCGCCGGTGCCGCCACCGGACTCGATCACGTCGGAGTAGAGGGTGCCTTGCACGAGAAAGCGCGCGTCGGGGCCGCCTGCGGCGTCCCCGAGCTTTCCGGCCTCCTCCTCGAAGACCCTGATGAACTCCGCGCCGATCGCCTTGCGCTTGGCCTCCGGCTCGGTCACGCCTTTGAGCTTCTCCAGGAAGCGCGTCTCGGCGTCCACCGCCACGAGCGGGACCTTGAAGGTGTCGCGGAAGGTGTTGACGACCTGCTCGCCCTCTTCCTTGCGCATCAGGCCGTGGTCGACGAATACGCACGTCAGCTGCTCGCCCACCGCACGGTGCACGAGCAGCGCAGCCACTGAGGAGTCGACGCCACCGGAGAGGCCGCAGATGACGCTGCCATCCCCCACCTGCTCGCGAATGCGCCGCACCTGTTCGTCCACGATCGACGCCGCCGACCACGTCAGCTCGCAGCCGCACATCTCCGTCAGGAACCGTGTCAGGATCTCCTGGCCGTAGGGCGTGTGCACGACCTCGGGGTGGAACTGGATGCCGTAGATGCCGCGCTCGATGCTCTCGACCGCGGCGACCGGCGAGCTGCTCGAGGACGCGAGCGCGACGAAGCCCGGCGGCGGCTCGAACACAGTGTCGCGATGCGACATCCAACATGTCTGCTCGCGCGGCATGCCGGTCAGCAGCCTCCCGGGCTCGGATACGTGCAGGTCGGAGCGGCCGAACTCGCCCACCTCCGCTTGCTCGACGCGACCGCCCAGCGTGTGCACTAGCAGCTGCATCCCGTAGCAGATGCCCATCACCGGCACGCCCAGCTCCAGCAGCTCGAGGTCCAGCGGCGGTGCCCCCGGCGCGTACACCGAAGCGGGTCCGCCCGAGAGGATGATGCCGCGCGGTTTGCGCGCGGCGATCTTCTCTACCGGCACGTGGTGGGGCAGGAGCTCGCTGAAGACGCCGCAGTCGCGCACCCTGCGCGCGATCAGCTGCGAGTACTGACCGCCGTAGTCGAGCACCACGACCTCGCTGACCGCAGGCGTGCTTGCCGACTCCACCGCCGGCGGCGTCGCCGTGGCGGCGAGCTCAGTCATCGACGAGGGCGGCTACCTTCCCGTTTGTGGCGCCCATGCCCACTCCTTGGTCGCGCTGCAGCGCCTTGCCCTCGGTCTGCAAGGACGGTGCGACCACCACCTCAGCGCGGTTGAACTCAGCCAGATCCTTGTGCCCACAGGTCGCCATCGACGTGCGCAGGCCTCCGAACAGGTTAAACGTACCGTCATTCTCGCGCGCAGGGCCGACGAGGATCTCCTCGAGCGTCCCGTTCTGCGTTGTCGCGACGCGTGCGCCGCGCGGGAGACTCGGATGGAAGGTCGCCATCCCCCAGTGATATCCGCGACCGGGCGCCTCATAGGCACGCGCCAGCGGCGAGCCGATCATCACGGCGTCCGCGCCCAAAGCGATTGCCTTTGAGACGTCGCCGCCGTTGCGCATGCCGCCGTCGGCGATCACCTGGCAGTACTCGCCCGTCTCGAGCATGTGCGTCGAGCGCGCGTGCGCCACGTCGGCGATCGCCGTCGCCTGCGGAACGCCGATGCCGAGCACGCCGCGCGTGGTGCAGGCAGCGCCCGGGCCGACGCCCACGAGCACGCCGGCCGCGCCGGTGCGCATCAGGTGCAGGCCCGTGTGGTAAGAGGCGCAGCCGCCAACCACAACCGGCACGTCGAGGCTCGGGATGAACTCCTTCAGGTTCAGCGGCTCGGAGACGGTCGAGACATGTTCCCCGGAGACGACCGTCCCCTGGATCACGAGCACGTCCAGCCCGGCCTCGAGCGCGATGTCGAGGTAGTCGAGCACGCGCTGCGGCGTCAACGAAGCGGCGACCACCACCTTCTGGGCCTTGATCTCGCTGATCCGTTGCGCGATCAGCTCCGGCTTGACCGGCTCGCGGTAAATCTCCTGCATCTCGCGCGTGGCGAGCTCCTTGGGCAGCTCCGAGATCCGCTCGAGCTGCTCCTCAGCGTCCTCGTAGCGGGTGAAGATCCCCTCGAGGTTGAGGACCGCGAGGCCACCAAGGTGGCCGATGATGCCGGCGCTCTCAGGCGAGACCACGCCATCCATTGCCGAGGCCAGCATCGGCAGCTCGAACTGGTAGGGACCAAGCTTCCACGAGATGTCGATGTCGTCGGGGTCTCGAGTGCGCCTCGAGGGCACGATCGCGATGTCGTCGAAGCCATACGCCCGACGGCCTTTCTTGCCGCGGCCAATCTCTATCTCCATCGCAGCATCCTCGCATTCGTGGCGGACATCCCGTCGTGTGAGACGGGCCTCAGGATCCCGCGCCCGGCGACGCCGGGGGTGCTCCGGCTGGGCGCCTTCAGAGGCTGTTCGGCGACACGGGTCAAGTGTGGCTGAGCATAGCAATCGTCACCCCGGTGCTAATGGCCTTGGATATGCTCGATTGACATGAGCGACGGTGTCAACACACGCTATGAGCCGGATGCGATCGAGACTCGTCGGCAGGCGGCTTGGCGGGAGCGCGAGGCGTTCGCGACGCCGCCGTTGCTCGACGAGCAGAAGCACATCTACATCAAGCCGTCGGCGCCGTTCACCTCGGGGAATATCCACATCGGCCACGTGCGCAGCTACTCGATCGGCGACGCCTACGCGCGCTTCCGCCGTGCACGCGGCGACGCGGTCCTGTTCGCCTTTGGCTTCGACGCCTTCGGCCTACCGGCGGAGCTCGGCGCGATCGCCGGCGGCGAGCCACCGAGCGACTGGGTACATCGCTGCGCCGAGCACATGACCGGACAGTTGCAGCGGCTCGGCTTCTCGTTCGACTGGGAGCGCTCGTTCCTGAGCTCCGATGCGCTCATGTACCGCTGGTCGCAGTGGCTGTTCCTCGAGCTGTTGGAGGCCGGGCTCATCTATAGGGGCACGGGCAACGTCGACTGGTGCGACAACTGCCAGACGACGCTTGCCTCGATCCAGGTCGAGGCCGGGGGAACCTGTTGGCGCTGTCATGGGCCGGTCAGGCTGATTCAGCTGCCGCAGTGGTATCTGCGGATCAGCGCCTACGTGCCAGAGAACGACCGCCGCTTGGCCGAGCTCGCCGCCGGCGGCATCTGGGATGACGTGGCACTCGCGTCCCAGGAGATCGTGCTGGGGCGCGTCGACGGCGTCGAGCTCGAATTGCAGAGCCCCGAGGGCGCATGGCTGACCGTCTTCACTCCCCATGCTGACGCGCTCGCCGAGGCGCGCTTCGTACTGATGTCGGCGCGTCATCCAGACGCGGATGAGTGGGCGTCTAAGCCGAGCGTCCACGAGCAGCTGGAGCAGCTGCGCTCGGGCGGCTGGGAGCGCGGCTCGCGCGAGGCCGAGACGATCCCCGTGATCGACACGGGGCGCGTGGTGCTTACGCCGGACGGCGCCGAGCTGCCGGTGCTCGTCTCCCCGCTCGTCGACTCTCGCTTCGGGCCGACCGTGGCCCTCGGTGTACCCAGCCGCGACAGGACCGACGCAGTGATCGCGCGCCGTCTCGGCTTTGAGCTCGACGACAGCGACGGCGCTGACTCGGGTGCGGCAGCCGGCCCCCAGAGCGCGACGGGCGCGAACGGGGCCAGCGCCGAGAGCGCCTCCGCCGCGACGCGAGGGCATGCGGCGGTGCGCTACAAGGCCTTCGACTGGGTCATCTCGCGCCAGCGTTCGTGGGGAACGCCAATCCCGATCGTCTATTGCGAGCAGTGCGGCACGGTGCCCGTGCCACACGAGCAACTGCCGGTGGTACTGCCGCTGGACCTGCGACCGACGGGCACCGGCAACCCGCTGGCGGAGCTCGAGGAGTTCGTCAACACGACCTGCCCGTCCTGCGGTGGCCCGGCGCGCCGCGAGACCGACACGCTCGACTGCCATTTCGACGCTCTGTGGCTGTGGATCCCAGCGTGCGTGCCAAGCGAGTCGCGCGAGGACTCGCTCGAGGAGATCTTCGCGCTGCCCGACCTGCGCTGCTGGCTGCCGTCGGAGCGCCTGGTCGCCGGCTCGGACAGCGGGAACTTCGTGTTCGACCAGCGGATCGTGACAAAGGCGCTGCGCGAGATCGGGCCGCTCGCGTTCCTCGCCGGCGGCGAGCCGTTCGCGGGCTGCCTGTTTCACGAGATGGTCACGGCCGACGGGCGCAAGATGAGCAAGCATCTCGGAAACGTGGTCGACCCCGACGATCTCGTCGCACGCTACGGGGCCGACACGGTGCGCTTGGCTGTGCTGTTCGCCGCCAGCCCGCAGAAGTCGTTGAACTGGAGCGACTCGGCGGTGCTGCGCTGCAGCAGGTTCCTGGCGCAGGTATGGGATTACTCGCACGCGAAGCTCGCACAGCAGGCAGCGGTCGCGGCCAGAGCCGACGGAAAGACAGGGTCGGCAGCCGGCCACAATGGCGATGCCGAGCAGATCAGAGACACGAGCGAGCACCTGCGGCTGAAACTGTCGCAGTGGTGCGAGGCTGGTGTGGGACGCATCACGAAGGACATGGAGAATCTTGAGATGCACAGTGCTGTGCGTAACGTGATGCGCCTGTTCGACCGCATCAAGGACTTCGAGAAGCGGGTGCTGGCCCGCGACGGAGGGCTGAGCGCGGCCAACTTGGACGCGCTGCTGGATGCCCTGACGATCCTGGCCCAGACGCTCGGGCCATTGGCGCCGCATCTCGCCGAGGAGCTGTGGATCGCGTTCGGCCAGGACGAGCACGCCGCACAGACGCCGTGGCCGGGCGTATCGTTCGGGATACCAGCATGAGCACGCACACCGCACAGAGTTTGGGACAGCGGACACGCTCGTGCGCGACCGGACTCGTCTGCCATCGCTGCGACAACAGCTACCCGCTCGACCAGGCGATCTTCGCGTGCCCGGACTGCGGCAAGGGCCTCGACGTCGTCTACGACTACGAGCTCGCGGCGCGCCATTTCAGGGATGTGCCGAGTGCCGAGCGCCCGCATAACATCTGGCACTTCGAGGAGCTGCTGCCGATCGTCGATGCTGCGGCGCAGGCGCGCGTAGGGCGCCACTCCGGCTATACGCCGCTGATTCGCGCCGATCGACTGGGCGCGGAGCTGGGACTGAGCAACCTCTTTCTAAAGGACGACTCGAGCAACCGCCCGAGCCTGTCCTACAAGGATCGCGTGGTCTCGATGTCGGTCGCGAGGCTGCTCGAGCGCGGTGGGACCGAGATCGGCTGCGTCTCAACCGGGAATGTCGGGACCGCGGTCGCGTCGATGGCCGCGAAGGCAGGCGTGGATGCGTACATCTTCTACCCGAATGCCCTCGAGAACACGAAGGCACGGGCGTGCATGGCGCTCGGCGCAAAGGTCTGCCAGGTGGAGGGCAACTACGACGAAGCCAACAAGCGCTGTCGCGAGCTCGCTGAAAGCACGGGCATGGACTTCGCCAACATCACGCTGCGCCCGTTCTACGCCGAGGGCGCGAAGACGGCGGCGTTCGAGATCGTCGAGCAGCTCGACTGGCAGGCGCCTGACCACATCATCACGGCCGCTGCCGGCGGCACGCTGTCCTCGCGTCTGCACAAGGGCTTGGTCGAGCTGCAGCTGCTGGGGCTCTCGGAGACAGACCCGACGCGCATCCACATCGCCCAGCCGAGCGGCTGCAACCCGATCGCGACTGCGATCATCGCCGAGGAGGCTGAGATCCTCGCTGTGACGCCTGAGACGGCGGCGCACTCCCTGGCGATCGGCAATCCTGGGGACGGCTACCTGGTGATCGACGCGGTGCTCAAACGCGGCGGCACCGGCGGCTTCGCGAGCGATCCAGAAATCTTTGCGGGCATCGACCTGCTTGCCGCGACTGAGGGGCTGCTGACGGAGCCTGCCGGCGGCACCACGATCGCGGTCCTCGAGAAACTGGCTGCGTCCGGGCGCTTGGCGCCCGATGACACGGTCGTGGCGATCATCACCGGCAACGGCCTGAAGACGCTCGACGACCATCCCGAGAAGCCTTGGCCTGACAAGGTCGACTGCGAGCTCGACGCGATGTTGGCGGCCCTGGGCGAGCTCAAGCGCGGCGGCACGCTCGTGGACAGCGCACGCGAGCAGCTGCACTTCTAGCGCCTGACGCGAGGCTTCCGCAAAAGGTCTTCACATCTGGTCGGACGCAAACGCCAGCAGTTCCGTGCTCGGGCTCGAGCGCAGGAGCAGCGGCGGGTAGGCACCGCTGCCAATGATCACGTCGGCTGCGCTGCGCGCCTGCTGAGATGCGCGGTAGAGCTCGCTGTCATAGCCGCTGCCCGCCCCGCACGGGACTTCTTCGCCGTTGCCGACCATGAAGCCGTAGTAGAAGACATGCGTGGGCTCGATCGCGGGAATCAGGTCGTTGACCAGATACGAGGCGTCGCTCGCCTGCTGCGCTTCGCCGCGCACCTGGCCGTGCGCGCAGTAGTAGGCGCCGACCTCTGTGAACCAGATCTGGGCTCCAGCCCCCTGGTTCGGTAGCGCCCGCAGGAAGCGCAGGACGGTTGCGTCACTGTGCGCTTTCACCGATTGATAAGGATGGACGCCCCAGATGCGTGGCGCAAAGTTCAGGGCAGCGAGATACGCCTGCTCGTAGCTGACGACGGCTGCGCTGTCTTCGAAGTCACCGGCGATCACCTGGCAGCCATCGTGCTTGCAGACGATGTGAGCCCAGTCTGCGATTTCGCCTGCTTTGCCGGCCGTCTCACTGCCTTGGTTGTTGGGCTCGTTCCACGCCTCGACGTAGCTGATCGGATCACCGCCGCTGGCTGCGTTCGCGAGCAGCGCTTCGAGCTCCTGCTGATATTCGGCGGCTGAGGTTGGGAACGCGTAGTTGTAGCTTGTCAGCGCGACAACCGGCGTTAGACCGAGGCTTCGAACGTCGTTCAACCACGCTTCGAAGCGTTCGCGGTAGTCACCGCCCGCGTTCGGACCCTTGCTCGTCTCAGCCATTACGTTCCACTGCACGACGTAGCGCGCATATGAGATCTGCCCGACCCAGGTGGCGCGAAAGAAGCTCGCGAAGGAGCCGCTGGAGGACGAGCCATCCCAGATCGGAAGGCTCTGGTCAGAGATGCCGTCTACAGCGGAGGTGGCTGCGCGAGCTGTTGCGATGCCAGTGGGCACGGTGAGCGCCAGCACGGCGAGGGACAGGCAAACAGCACGCTTGCGTAGACGGCTACCGGGCGCGAGCATTCTCCATCCTGCGATTGTAGGCTGGGCGCGAAAGCGCGACGCAGCCTGGCAACAGTGTCGCTGCCAATAGGAAAGCCCCGCCGGAGCGGGGCTTTCCCTTAGCAGGTCGATAAGCCGGATCCTGTCGTTGAGCAGCCATCCATCTGAGCGGCTTACCTGGACCTCGGCGGGTCACCTGCAAACGGTCCTGTTTAGCCTTGCATCGGGTGGGGTTTGCCCAGCCGTCGCGTCACCGCGACGCTGGTGCGCTCTTACCGCACCATTTCACCCTTACCGGCCCGCCGTTCACGTGGGACGGCGGACGTAGGCGGTTTGTTTCTGTGGCACTTTCCCGCGGGTTTCCCCGGGTCGATAACTCGACCACCCTACCCTTTGATGTCCGGACTTTCCTCGAAGGCGATCACCTCCGCGGCTGCCTGACCTGCGCAGTCAACCTAGCGCGTCAGGACCGCGCTGTGAAGCCATGAGCCTCGCGATGCGGATCGACTTGGCCGCCAAGCCGTCGCAGCTCGAGCTCTCAGACTCTGCGGAGCAAGCCCACCACGCGTCCGAGCACCTTGACCTCCTTGCTGCGGATTGGCTCCATGGTGTCGTTCTCGGGCTGCAGACGAATGTGGTCCGGCTCCCGGAAGAAGCGCTTGACGGTCGCCTCCTCGCCCAAGAGGGCAACCACGACCTCACCGTTGCTTGCCGTGTCCTGCGGATGCACGACCACGTAGTCTCCCTCGAGAATCCCCGCTTCCTTCATCGAGTCCCCCCGGATCCGCAGGAGGTACTCCCCATCGTCCCCGCCAGCAATTTCCGGGACGGCGACGTAGTCCTCGATGTTCTCCTCGGCGAGCATCGGCTGGCCGGCCGCAACTGAGCCGAGCAACGGCAGACCTTCGGCACGTACGATCCCGCGGACGCTGTCCACGGCGGTGCCTACTGCGCGGTCGAGCAGCTCGATCGCGCGCGGCTTGGACGGGTCACGCCGAAGCAAACCGATCTTCTCGAGGTTTGCCAGATGGGCGTGAACCGTGGACGACGAGGCGAGCCCCACGGCCTTGCCGATGTCGCGCACCGTCGGCGGGTAGCCGTACTTAGCCGAGTACTTGCGAATGAAGTCGAAGATCTCCTGCTGGCGCTTGGTCAGATCCATCTCAGGCTGCCTCCCGGTCGGAGTCGATGACGACATACAACGAACATGTGTTCGCACTGTAGCGACGGCTGTGGACGGATGCAAGCGCCGCGACGGCTCGTCCGTCTGCGAGACGCCAACGCCCGGGGCTATACTCGCCCCCCTGCGCCCGTGGCGGAATTGGTAGACGCGCAAGGTTGAGGGCCTTGTGGAGATTGTTCTCCGTGGTGGTTCGAGTCCACTCGGGCGCATACGAAAAGCCCTGCAAATCGGGGCTTTTCGTAGTTAAGGCGGCCTCGAGTGGGGCGCGGGGCGATTGTTCGGTTTTGTGCCAATGGCACGGCCGAACAATTTGCCGAACATTTCGTGTGCCGGTTGTTCGGCTTCAGGGTCAAAGACCTACGCAGATGAGAGGTCCTTCCGACCACCTGGAGCCGAACAAGATGTGCCAGATGTGCCACGGGCAGCGCGCTCACCGGCGTGGTGTCCGCCCTTCAGGCGGGCCGCCCGGAGGCGCGAGATGAGCTACAGCCTGACCAGGGGTGTGTGGGAGGTGCGCTGGCGTGGTGGCGATGGGCGACAGCGCTCGCGTCGCTTCGGTGATGACGAGCGGGCCGCACAGGCGTTCGATGAAGCGATCCACGACCAGAAGGGCAAGGAACGCAAGCCAGCGGGCTACGGGGAGAGCGGCGGCGTCTACCCCTATGAGACCGCGCAGGGCACGCGGTGGCGGTGCAGGGTCAAGCGCTCGGATGGGAAGTGGTCTCAGAAGCGTGGGTTCACAAGCCCGAGCGCGGCGGCGAACTGGCGGCGTCGTCAGCTTGAGCGGGTCGAGCGGCGCGAGGTCGTCCACACGAAGGAGACCTTCGGCGAGTTCTTCCCGCGCTGGTTGACTCGGCGCAAGCCCTATCTCGAGGAGGGCAGCTGGAGTTGCTATGAGCGCGACGGTCGCATCCGGCTTCTTCCGGCGCTGGAGTCGGTGCCGCTCGGGGTGATGGAAGTCGAGCACGTCCGTGACCTGATGGACGTGATGACCGAAGGGATGGAAGCCGGGGAGATCGCGCCGAAGACGGTCAACAACACGCTCACCACGCTCGTCGTCTGCTTGAACGAAGCAAAGAAAGACAAGCTGATGGTGACGAACCCGGCGCTTGAGATTCCGAAGCTGCCGGACGCGCATGTGGAGCGCGAGTACCTGCGGCTGCATGAGATCCCGCTGTATCTCGACTCGTGCTCGCTGGTCTATCGCCCGCTCGCGGAGCTGCTGATCGGCAGCGGCCTGCGTATCTCCGAGGCAATAGCTTTGCAGCTCGGCGACTTGGAACTCGAAGACTCGGGCGGCGTGATCGTGGTCTACCGCTCGCGCAAGAAGGGGAAGGTCGGCTCAACGAAGTCAGATCGCTTCCGCGCGGTGGAGATCGGGCCTGGCCTCTCGGCTGTGGTGCGCGAGCAGGTCGAAAAGCGCGCGGCGATGGCCGGCGGCGACAAGCTGGACGCGCTGCTCTACACGATGCCCGTGCGCGTCCGCAAGACCGACCAGGGGCGCTGGGAGGGCGACGGCGATGGCAAGCCGTTCGATCGCACGACTGTCTCGCGCGACTGGCACAAGGCGGCGCTGCAGGACGCGGACCTGCGCGATATGCCGCTGCACGCTCTGCGGCATACCGCGGCGGCGGCGTGGTTGGCGGGCGGCAACTCCTTGAAGTACGTGCAGGACCAGCTCGGGCACGGTGACATTCGCACGACCGAGCGCTACTACGGGCACCTGGAGCGCCACGTGAAGAAGGAGGGCGCGAAGGCGACCGAGGCGGCGATCGCCCGCGCGGTGCGCGAGCACAACGGCCGCCGGCGCAGCGCCTACGCCCGTCAAGCCCGCGCGGGCACTCGCTGAGCGGGCCGCACCGTAGCGGTCGGTTGCGCTGAGCGGCCTGGGCTCCATGCGGCCCTGGCGTCGTTGACCCAGCGCTCTATGTCGTCGGGGTGGAAGCGCAGCGGCCCCTCCTCCCCACCGATCCTGATCGACGGGATGCGGCCTTGCTTGGCGGCGTCGTAGAGCCAGGTCCGCGAGACTCGCAGGCGCGTCGCTACTTCGGATGGCTTGAGCAGGTCGATCCCAGACGTTCCATCGCCGTTCATGTGGGTTACTGACCCCCAAAGCGCTCGAGCGGCCAACGAGTTTTACGGGCGGCCTGCTCAGGATGCAGCGAGCCTTAGAGCACAGCCCCTTGACCTGCGTCGGCGTCCAACCGGGCGAGCTCGGAGCAGCGCTTGATGACCTCGGCGAGCTCGACCGACTCGACGCCGCGGCTGAGCATGTTCTCCGCGATCTCGCGGAAGGGCACGGGGTCCTTTTCGACCCCGTAGCGTTCGCGTAGGAAGGCTGTGCGTTTGCCGTTGTGATGGCGCTGCCAGGCAGCCTCGGCCTCCTTGTGACCGGGATACTTGGGGAAGACGGTTTTGACGGCGTTCTCATCTAGGCAGCTCAGGATGTCCGGCTGTGCGTTCGGTAGCGGCTCTATGGCTTTGCCCTGGCGCACGATGCCGCTCAGCAACAACGCGAGGGTTTTGACCTCCTCGCTTTCGCGGGACTTCGAGATCGCAAGCAGCTCGTCAGGGGTCATTTCGCTCATTTCGGCGACGCGCTCTGCCGGGACCCGATCGAACATGACTGCGACGGAAGCTGTTGTGAATTGCCATAGCGCCTCCGAGTCGAGCACGGCCTTCCACTTGGCCACGCCGTGAATAGGGACAACCTTGATACCAGCGCTGTGCAGCTTCTTGGTGAACAGAGTGTCGAGGACCGCCTTGTCGGTGGTGCCCTCGACCAGGAGCCAGAGGTTGACGAGTGTCAGCAGCTCGCCGCGATCGAAGCCGAGCTCTCTTGAAACCTCATCGAGCTGCTCGATGTCGGAGGGCTCGACCGGCCGTGGGTTGATCTGCTCGCCGTCACGAGCGACGTACACGTAGCTGGCCGACTCGCCGGACAATCCCAGGAAGGGCGCGCTGTGGCTGGCTATGAGGCATGGCGCCCGCCGCTCGGCCGCGGTGCGGGCGAGCCAGGCGGCGCCCGCGCGTTGCAGGCGAGGATGGAGATGGCGCTCAGGCTCGTCGACTAGGAAAAAGCGCCGTTCCCTCTTGCCACCGCGGAACCACTCGTCGCTTGGGGGGCGTGCCAGGACAGCGCCTAGCTCGCCACCGGGATCGGACTCTGAGAACTCGGTGCCGCAGAAGGTGTCGAGCACGTCTTGCAGGCGCCGATCGAGGGCATCTCGATGGTCGCCTTGTGCCTGTAGGGCGTCGGCATCGTCAGGCGCGATGTTGCTCATGTCCCGTTCGGCCTCGAACGCCTCTGTCACCCGCTCCCAGATGAGCGCCTCGATCGGGCCGATGTGCTCGATCGCGTCGAGGAGGGCGAGCTGTAGCCACAGCCGGTGCCCGTCTGCCGCTCGCGCGATGGGGAAGTACGGAGAGGCCATGCCCTCCTCCACCCGCCTTCGCAGCAGGATCTCAAATGGTGCTCCCTGGAGCCAGGCGTCTAGCTTCCGCAAATGGATTTCAACTTCGTATGTGTCACTCACGAAGTCGGGGATGAGCCGAGTCGCGGTTGCCGATAGAAACTCTGCTGCGGCGTAGGCAGCTCGACTGATGTAAACGTCTTCTCCGTTGGTTTCTACCCAGCCGCGTGGCGACTCGCGTTCACGTTTCTCCTCGGGCGACAAGCGATCACCGTCGAGCGTGACATCTCTGCGGCAATGACGAACAACCTCGACCAGTCTCGTGATGCCCCGGTCTACGGCTTGGTGGATCGCGTCGAAGTCGGTGGTAGGCACGGCGAGGCCGATCGGCATGGGAAGGTCAACGAAGGGGCCGAGCGCGATCACCGGCAGCGGCGCGGCCTCTACGCACAGGTGTCCGGCGTTGCCGTGCAACGCGGCATACATGCCAAGGCGCAGACCGTTGCGCCCGGAGCGTCTCCGCTGCATGAACGGCAGGTCGCTCGCTTCGACAGCTTCTCGGAGGCTTTGCTCGAGTGTGGCGAGCGGCGGCAGACACCAGTACACGTTCCATACGCGCTGGCCCATGTCGTTGCGCCCGGCGCACTCGATGCCAACGATGCGGGAGTCCTTCAGCGCGTCGAGCACGGGCTTGCGGCTGGGTGTCTGGAGATCCTCGATCAGCTGGTCGGGGTCGCCGGGACTCGATCCGTCACGAGCAGGCTTCCAGAGCCCGTCATCCCAGGGTGGGCGTCGACCCTGGCTCCTGGCCCCGTATTCGCTGCGCTGCTCGTCGCGCGTCCTTGTGGCCGTGCCGGCGATGGCCCACAGCTCGTCCTTGGACACCTCGGCGTAGAAGACGCCGCCGATCAGTGTCTTGATCTCATCGTCTACATGGTCGAAGTGACCGCCCGACAGGTCGCGCTCGACGGCCCGTAGAAGACTCGACTTGCCCGAGTCGTTTGGGCCGAGCAGCACCGTGAGGTCATTCAGCGGCAGGTACGCCTTGCGGAGCGGCGGATCGGGGTGCCTGCAGGCGTAGCCAACGATCTTCACCGCGCTGGACAGCTTCGAGGAGTGGAGGAATAGGCGACCGTATCGAGATATGGCGCACTAAGGCATTGCACAGGCTCAATCTAACGTCCGGTGCTAACTCGCTACCCCTCGTCGTCGCCGAGACGGTAGGCCCAGGGTCGTCGGTACAGGCTGCCGGGCCGTGAGTACCCTTGCAGATCGGCGCTCCGACGTGGCTGTTTCGCCGCTGGTATGAGTGCATGTGACCGTCGGAATCTGCACAAACGACATGGGCCTCTATTTCCAGCACCCGGCGTGCCTCGAACACGATCCGCGTGTGCACATGCCTGAGCACCCGGACACGCCTGAGCGGCTTGAGGCGATCGAGCGGATGCTGGCCGAGCACGACTGGTTGGGCTGGGAGCGGCGTGCCGCGCCGCCGGCCGAGGTAGCGCAGCTGGAATTGATCCACAGTGCCAGGCATGTGCAGAGGATCATGGAGCTGTCGCTGGCCGGTGGCGGCGCGATCGACTCGGACACTTTCGTCGGCGAGCCCTCCTATCGTGCAGCGCTGCACGCCGCCGGCGGCGCGTGCGAGATGACAAGGGCGCTGATGGCAGGCGAGGCGACGCTCGGTTTCTGCGGCGTGCGTCCTTCTGGCCACCATGCCGAACCGGATCGCGCGATGGGCTTCTGCCTGTTCAACAACGTTGCGATCGCCGCGGAGCTGGCGATCCGAGAGCTGGGCGCTCGGCGGGTGCTGATCCTGGATTGGGATGTGCACCACGGCAACGGGACCGCTGAGGGGTTCCGGCGCCGATCGGATGTTCTGTTCGTGAGCATCCATCAGGCGGGGATCTATCCGGGCACGGGCTTGATGAGCGACGTGGGCTCGGGTGCGGGCGAGGGCTACACGATCAACCTGCCTGTCCCGGCCGGCTCGGAGGAGGAGCTGTGGCTATCGCTGATCGAGCACATCGTGCTCCCGGTCGCCGAGAGCTTCGCGCCGGAGCTCGTGCTGATCTCTGCCGGCTTTGACGCGCACCGGGAGGACCCGTTGGCTGGCTGTCGTCTGGAGGCGGGCTCGTTCGCGGAGATGGCCCGTCACGTGCGGGGGCTGGCTACATCACTCGGCGTGCCACTCGGAGCCGTCCTCGAGGGTGGCTACCAGCCTGTGGCGCTGGCGAAGTGCGTGCGGGAGACGCTTGCCGCGCTCGCCTCCGATGAGCCAGCGCAGTCGGCGGCACCGGAGCCGCTCTTGACATCGCGCGCCGCCGCTCACGTGGGCCACTACTGGCCGCTGTAGGGAGTGCTGCCCCTATATCGCGGGAACGCCTGTGGTCGCCGTCCCTCCGGTGCAAGGGAACTGGTAGGCGGGTAGTTCCCCACGTCACGGCTGGGTAGCGAGGACCGATGCTTGGCTTGTGCGTGCGTGATCTGATCTGCTTGGCCAATGTCCGAAGATCGAGACATATCGTGCGCTCGCGCCGGCGACTGGCTTGAGGTCAAGGGCGTTGGCGAGCGCCCTTCGCGGCGTGGACAGATCAGGGAGGTGCTCGGCAGCTCTGAGCATCCCCACTTCCGCGTTCGCTGGGATGAAGGACACGAGTCGATCGTCTACCCCGCCGACCACGAGGCGATCGTGCACCACCCAGCCCGACAGGGCGACCCGGCATGAGCACAGCGCACGCATCGAGGTCGGTCGGTCTCGCCGCCCGCGTAGTTTCTCCCCGCCACCGCCAGGGGCAGCAACGGATGCACCGGGCGGCGCCGGGCGCGAGGCTGCGAACACCATGACCGTTCCTTCGCTGTCACAGGCACCCAGCGCCGTCGCAGATATCGACGAGCCCGAGCTTGTCCGGCTGCGCGATGGCTCGCTGGTCACGCTGCGTCCCACCACGGCCGCCGATGAGCCCGCGCTGCGCTCGTTCCTGGCGGGACTGTGCCTGGAGGCGCGGCGTCTGCGGTTCTTCAGCGGCGCCGTGGACATAGGCTGTGCTGCTCATTTGGCGGCGGACACCAGCACGGGTCGCTTCGGGCTGGTTGCCCATGACGAGATGGGAGCGATGGTCGCTCACGCCCTGTATATCCAGCTGGATGGCACGCGGGCGGAAGTCGCGGTCGAGGTCGCCGATCATCTCCACGGCCGCGGCCTCGGGACGATCCTCATCGAACAGCTGGCGATCGTCGCCGAGCAGCGTGGGATCACGCATTTCGTAGCCGAGGTTCTCTGTGAAAACCGGGCGATGCTGGATGTCTTTCGAGAGGGCTTCGATGGGCGTGTGGTACGCCACGATGGGTCGGAGCAGAGAGTCGAGTTCCTCACCGCGGGCTGGCGACTGGCTCACAAACGCTTCGCATCGGATGCTCGGGCGTAGTGCCGAGCCCGAGCAGCGCGGCGTGCTCGCGTAGCTGATCGCGGGCGTCGGGGTGCGCGGCGTGCTCGATGATGAGGCGGGCCTGGGCGCGCTGGCTGCGCCCGAAGATGTGCGCGGTGCCCTGCTCAGTGATGACCGCCGAGTGCTGGAAAGAGGTCACGGAGCCTTCCAGGTGGGGCACGATCGTTGAGGTGTCGCTGCGCTCGTGCCAGGAGCGCAGCGCGATCACGGCGTGCCCACCGGGCGAGTGCAGGGCGCCCTCTACGAAGTCGGGCTGGCCACCGAAGCCGGAGTAGACGCGCCCGCCGATGTGGCTGGCGCCGGCCTGGTCGTGCAGATCCACCTGCAGCGCCGTGTTGACCGAGATCATCTGCGCTTGCGCTGCGATCCGTGAGGGATCGTTGGTGGTCTCGGTGCGCGTCATGCGAAGTCTGGGGTTGTGGTGAACCCACTCGTACAGCTCCCTGGAGCCGAACATGAAGGAGCACACGATCGGCCGTTCGCGGTCGAGTGCTCCAGCGTGCTCAAGGCCCATGACCCCATCGGAGATCATCTCTGACCAGATCGTCAGGCTGCGTCGGCTGGCGAGCGCGCGCAGCGTCGCATCGGGGACCTGGCCGATCCCGAGCTGCAAGGTGGCGCCGTCTCCCACGAGATTGGCGACGCGCTCGGCGATCGTCTGCGCATGGTCGTGGTTGGCGCCGATGGCCGGGGTCGGGAGGTCTTGCTGGACCTCGACGGCGAGGTCGATGAGGTCTTCGGCCAGCTCGCTGTCGCCGAGCGTGTATGGCATGTCGGGGTTCAGCTGGGCGATGACGAGCCCGCCGCGGGCGCGTACATGCTCGACGGCCGCCGGCAGGATGTTCACCTCGATCCCGAGCGAGACCTTCCCCTTGTGTGGCATGGAGGTGTGCAGCAGCACCACGTCGGGCGGGCGCAGCGTGCTGAACAGCCTGGGTACGAGTGAGAGGCGCATCGGCAGGTAGTCCAGTCGCTCGCCGGTGTCGCGCATCCCCGGCCCCACGAACGGCGTCTCGAAAATGACGCCCTCGCGGGCGGGCAACGGGGCCTGGGCGGCGAGCATGAACAGGCGGTAGCGCTCCACCGCGCCCTCCAGGGCGTCGAGCAGGACCCGAGGGGTCCCGAGGTTCCCGCTGGCGACGACCCGCGGCTCGCCGGCGCTAAGCGCGGCGAGCGCCGTGTGCAAGTCGCGCTGGGAGATCACCTTCATCCGACGTTCAACACTACGCGCCGGCGGCGAGCATGGTCATGGGTGGGAACTACCGAGTTCGTTCAGGGAGGAGTGCGGTAGGCGCCCGCGCTGGCGGCGAGTTGACTTGTAAGCGGTCAGAGCGACCGCGATCGAGTAGCCACGACACAGGAGGAACTAACAATGAGCGTCTCGCCCCCAGCACCTGCCATGTCCGGCCTGGAGCTGGTCCGCTCGTTCGCGCAGCTCAGCCGTGAGGATGTGCAGTTCGCGGGCGGCAAGGGCGCGAACCTGGGCGAGCTGACCCGCGCGGGTCTTCCCGTGCCAGAGGGCTTCGTCGTCGGTGCCCCAGCCTACGCGGCGTTCTGCGCTGAGAGCGGGCTGCGCGAGCGCCTCGCGGAGTTGCTTGACGACGTGGATGTCGAGGACACAGCGGCTTTGCAGGCGGCGAGCGTTGCCGCACGAGAGATGGTCGACGCTACCCCGATGCCGGAGGTTCTGCAGCGCGAGATACGCTCGCGCTACGAGCAGCTTGTGGGCGAGGACGCCGAGGGGCCTGTGGCCGTGCGCTCCTCAGCGACGGCGGAGGACACCGCCGAGACCTCGTTCGCGGGAATGAACGAGACCTTCCTGAACGTCCGCGGCTCAAACGCGGTGATCGACGCGGTGCGCGATTGCTGGCGGTCGTTGTTTGGGACGCGCACTATCTACTACCGGGGCATCAACGGCTTCGCACAGGCGGATATGGACATCGCGGTCGTCGTGCAGCGCCAGGTAGCCTCCACGCGCGCCGGCGTGATGTTCACCGTCAACCCCGCGACGGGCGAGCGCAACGAGCTCGTGATCGAGGGGTCCTTCGGTCTCGGCGAGGCCGTCGTCTCAGGCTCGGTCTCACCCGATCGCTACGTGGTGCGGAAGGACCCGCCGTCGGTGTGGCGCCGCGACGTTCACTGCAAGGAGCTGGCGATCGAATATGACGCTCAGGGTGGCACTCGCACGCGGCCCCTCTCGCACGAGGAGGGTCTGCGTCCCACGTTGGATGAGCGGGAGGTCATGGCTGTGTCCGCGCTTGGCCTGCGCATCGAGGAGCACTACGGCTCCCCGCAGGACACGGAGTGGGCGTTTGACCCCGACGGGAAGCTGTGGATGCTGCAGAGCCGTCCGATCACCACGCTCCATGACGAGCAGCAGCCCATACCCAGCGCTGGCGTAGCGCGGTCTGAGCAGCCGCAGACGGTGCTCTTGCGTGGGCTGGGCGGAGCGCCGGGCAGCGCGAGCGGCGCCGCTCGCGTGCTCACCTCGCTCGCCGACGCCGCCGCGCTCGGCGACGGGGATGTGCTTGTCACCCACATGACCTCCCCTGATTGGCTGCCGCTGCTGCGCCGCGCGGCTGGCGTCGTCACCGACTCGGGCGGCATGACTTGCCACGCCGCGATCGTCTCACGCGAGCTTGGTATCCCCTGCGTAGTCGGCACCGGCGAAGCGACCAGCAAGCTGCGCGACGGCGAGATCGTGACTGTCGATGCGACTCGCGGGCTCGTATTGGAGGGCGCATGTGCGCCCGAGCTCGCGCGGGTGCCCTCCGG
>CAVQNS010000003.1:0-210939 GCA_963714285.1 uncultured Solirubrobacteraceae bacterium | reverse complement strand
TCGTAGCCGAGCGGGGTGGTCGTGGCGCCTTCACAGGTCGCGGCTCCGTATGCCCCGTAGGTGCATTTCCCGGTCACGGTGCCGTCGAGCCGGTCAAGAGGCGAGTCGTGCCCTGCTGATCATGGTGCATGTAGGTGACGGTGCCTCCGCTCAAGACCTGCTCGAAAATGTTTTCACTGCCACGACTCCAGCTCTCGACGCGATCCGATCCGGGCGTGAGCAGGGACTTCCGGCAGTCCGATCCCCGGCGCAAGAGCCGGCGTGCAGGGTGAAGGCCCCGGCGCGATCCTGCGGCCAGGGAGCGAGGGCGGCTGAGGTGTGAGCTGCGAACGGGGGACATCGCTTGTTGAGTCTTCCACGTCCCTCGGCCGCGGCGTGTGATCGCTTTAGGTCGCGGAGTCCGCTGCGTACTTTCGGCCAGTCGGCGTGCTCTGGCCTCGCGCACGGCCCTCGCGACCTCGCCCTCGTCTTCGGCCTCGCGCGCGAGCTGGTAGACCGGCACATCGAGCGCCCGTGCGAGGCTCGTGATCTTCTCCCAGCTCGGGTTGCGCTCGCCGCGCTCGATCCCGGACAGGTAGGTCGGGTGCATCTCCGCGGCGAACGCCAGCGTTTCGATCGTGACCCGGCGCGCGCGGCGCAAACGACGCACCGCGCACCCCAGATCGGCGTTGCTCATCGTCATGGTTGCTCGGCGCGGACGTCAGGTGCTCAGCTCGTCCGAGCGGATGGCTGCGCGCGAAGCGCACACCACGCGCTTGTTGATCCGGTTGACGAGTCCCGTGGCGTGCAGATCAGCGAGGGCGTCTTCGACCTCGACGCGGTTGCCCTTCTCGCGGATCAGCTCCTCGATCGTCCACGGCCGATCCTCGACCAATAGCGAAGCCAGGACTCCTTGTGGGTCGGTGCTCATGGTTCCTCCTTTGTGTTGGAGGCCCCGGGAGGACTGCTCTGGCAGGAAGCCGCGCTGCCGTGTGCTGGTAGCTTGGCCGGCGTGCCGGGAGTTGACGCTCTCGGTGCCACGGCGCCCGGGTGATCTGCTCATCGCGGGCGCCAACTTGTATGTGCGTCGCGCAGGATACCATGATGAATCATGGATGGTCAATCATCCCTGATAAGTCGCCTAGACTTGCGTGTCCGCGATATGCGACGCTTTATCTATGCCCCGTCACTCATCGAGCGACCCCGTCCTTGGCGGAGTGTTGCGCGAGCTGCGCGAGGAGCGCGGTATCTCCCAGGAAGCACTCGCCGTTCACGCCGGCCTGACGGGCGGCACGCTGACCCGGCTAGAGCTCGGACAGTCGGACCCGTCCTGGTCCACGATCTGCGCCGTCGCCAAGGCCCTCGACGTGCGCCTGCGCGAGATCGTCACCGCCGTCGAAGCGCAACAAGAGCACTGAGCGCCCACCCGCCCGAGGCATCCCTGCGGCGCCGCTTTCGCTGCGCTCCCGCGTCGCCTCACACAGTTGCACCAAACGGTGCGCTGGCCTTCTCTGCCGACGCCTGCTGCGCGCCCGGAAGTCTGCACAGACTAGATGCACGGGACCGTGCGGACCCTTGATCGGGCCAAACTCGTTGGCCGCTTTTCGGCGCTCGCGGTCAGTAACCCATAGAGGGCCACTTCAGGCCCCAGGTAAACGACCGGAGGTTTCGTAATGAGCAGTCGAATCAAGATCACGCTCCCCGAGCAGCTCGCCGAGCAGCTGGACGAGCTGGCCGCCGCGGAGGGCGAGCCGCTCGCGCGCGTCACCGCGCGGCTGGTCCGCGAGCGTCTCTCCCAGGCCTGCGGCGGCGGCGGCGAGGCGCGCGTGCTGTCGTTCGAGAACCCGGCGCGGCCGCCGTGGCTTGAGCCATATGGCGGGGACCGGGAGTGGCGGCGGCGGATGTGGGGCGCGATCGTCGCGCTGCACGGACGCTATCCCGACGAGCTGCGCGGACTCAAACAGGGCTGGTGGAAGGACACCTCGCAGGTCGAGACGCTGTGCGCCCTGGTCGCGTGGCGCGACTCCCTTGACGACACGGGCTCTGACCCGCGCGAGGAGCTGGACTTCCAGCTCAACGTCGCCGAGTTCGGACGCAGGCTCAACCAACAGGGCGGCGGCGTCACGAAGGAGTGGACACCAGGCGCACCACCAGACGAATGGGTCTGAGAAGATCCCCGCGCGACTGTTTGATGGCCCACCGGCACCACGCCCCAGGACTGTCACGCTCTGACTCAGTGCATCTAGTCTGCTTGCTTTTTCGCGGCGCAGGATGGGGTGTGGCGACTGTGGTGCCGCGGACGCGTGGAACGGCAGCGGCGAGGGGGTGGAGGGCCGTGCGCCACCGTTGGTGCAACTGTGTGAGGGTGCTGCGGAGCGCAGCGACGCGAGCGGCCGGGGACGCCTTCGCGCGGGTAGCGCGGAGCGCTCGGGAGGGCGGCTAGGAGATGAAGGCGCAGAGGCTTTCGAGGGCGCTCAGAGGCCCGTGAGGGGGGTATGGCGGGCCTCGCGCTGCTCGGCCTGTGCTTCGGCGTCGAGGAGCTTCTGTAGGGCCTCGGCGACGTCCTCGCTGTGTCGCGCCGAGCCTGGCGCCGAGCTGCTGGCGGGGCGCAGGACCCCGCCGCCGCCGCGGTGGCGGCGGGGTTGGTTTGAGGAGCCGGGGTGCGTGGCGGCGTGGACCGCCGCGAGCGTCCGCAGCGAGACTTGGGTGTAGACCTGGGTGCTCGTGATGTTGGCGTGGCCGAGCATCTGCTGGATGTAGCGGATGTCCGCGCCGCCTTCGAGCATCACCGTCGCCATCGTGTGACGGAAGATGTGGCAAGCGCCGGGCTTGCCGATCCCCGAGCGGCGCACGTAGTCGCCCATCAGATAGGTCAGCGTCCCCAGGCTGAACGGCACGCCCTCAGCGGTCAGGAACAGTGCGCCTTCGTCGGGCTCGATCGCGAGCTTCGGCCGCGCATCTTGCAGGTAGCGCGCGCACCACGCCGCGGCGCGCGCGCCGGTCGGGATCATGCGATCCTTGCGGCCCTTGCCCTGGCGCACCATCACCGTTTGGCGCTCGGTGTCCAGCTCGAAGATCGACAGGCCCGCCAGCTCGGCGCGGCGCACGCCGGTCGCGTAAAGCAGCTCCATCATCGCCCGGTCACGCAAGCCGAGCGGGTCTTGCAGGTCGGGTAGCGCGAGCACCCGCTCGGCCTCCTCGGCGCTCAGGACGGCGCGGGGTAGGCGCTGCTCGGTGCGCGGCAGCTCGATCTCAGACGCGGGGTTGTAGAGGATGCGGTTAGTGCGAACGAGCCAGCGAAAGAAGCCACGGATCGGCAACAGTCGCGCCTCCTGGGAGCCGAACGAGAGCGGCTGACCGTTCTTCTTGCGCATGTAGAACACCGCGCGCTGGTAGGCGTCGAGCATCGGCTTGGTCACTTCACGCGGCCGCGTCACACCACGCTCTGACAGCCAGTCCGCGAGCAGCGCCAGCGCGGTGCGCTGGTTCTTGACCGACGTCGCCGCGTAGCCACGGATCGCCAGCCACTCACAGAACTCCACGACCATCACCGGGAAACCCTGGCCGTCCTGCGGATCACCGGGGATCACCCTCGGCGTGTGCTCGCCACGGCGCCCCATCTCAGCCCGCCGCGACAGCCTTCAGCGCGGGCCGACCGCCCGCCGACCGCCCCCCGACCGGGGGCCGACCGCCCGCCGACCGATCCACTCCCGGCCCCGACCGATCCGTTTTTGCCCCCGACCGATCGCGGTCGTAATCGTGCGCGTCGAGCTGGTCGGGGTCGATCAGTCCGGGCAGCCGCGCCTCGCCTTCGCTGGCGCCGTCCCATGCCAGCTCGTAGACGTGCGCGCCGTGCTGGCCGCGCGCGCACCACAGAAGCTCAAGCGAGGCGAGGCGCCCCAGGTGAACCTTGAGCTGGGTGTCTCCCCACCCCAACGCCTCGCGCAGTTCGCGGCGGGTGAAGCGGACACGCTCACGCACCGTGCCCTGCTCGGCGGCGAGCTGGTCAACGTGACGGTCGATCAGGTCAAGCAGCCGGCGGGTGCCGGGCGGCAGCTCATCCAGCGAACGGCCGAGGACCGCGTGCGCGAGCTTGTTAGCCAACAGAATGTCCTCCCTGGCGGCCTCGATATATGTCAGCACCCCACCATCCGCCGTGCTCGCCGTGCGGCGTGGCCGCTGGTGCTGGTGAAGGAGCGCGATCGCGCGGATCAGCGTCAGGTACTTCATGTGATCCCGGCGCGTGCGCGTGCGCGCATCAGAGAACGTCAGGCACTTGGCGAAAGGGTTAACGACCGCCAACGGTTCAAGGAGGCGCTGTGCGTCCTGGTGGAGCTTCACGACGCCCTGGCGATCGTGCCCGGCGAGCAGCCCATCCAACGTCTCGCGCTCGCGCTGGCGCTCATGGATCGCGCGGGTTTGCTCGCGCTCCTCATCCACGCTCAGGACGACGCAACGGTTCAACAGCTCCTCGTCGACGTCGATCGTCGTCGTCGTCAGGAAGATCGCGACCGGCCCGCGCACCGTGTAGGTGTGAGTCACAAGCCGGCCGGTCTGTCCCTCCTTGCCGGTCGAAGCGATCCGCAGCTCACCCTCCGACTGCAACAGCTTCAGCGCATAGGACGCGCGCTCGGCGCCCTCCTCCTCAGCGACCGCCAACACCTTGTGCTGCAAATCCGACTCGCCCATGTAGAACAGGCTCTGGCCCGTCATCGCACTGAACGACACGCGCTCCTCCTCGGGCACCATCGACAGCACCGCCTCCTGCAATGCCGACTTCCCCGCCGCCGACGTGGACTGCACGATCACCGCCAACGGCCGATCCAGCTTCCTTGACACCGCCGCGAGGTAGCCGATCAGACAGTTGTTCTGCTCGCCGACCATCCCGACACGCTCGAAGTCCGCGACGATCCGCTCCACCAAGCCGGGGTCTTTCAGCAGGCCCAGCGCCCGCTCGCGCTCCTGCTCTGAAAGCTGGACCTCGGGCTCCCTTGGTGCCTGCGCCTCGCGCACCGCCCGCTCCGCGTGCTCCTCACACGCCAACAACACACGGCCCAGGTCACGCGCGATCAGCTCCTCAGCGACACCAAGCTCCTCGCCCGCCTGGCGAGCGAACACGCCGCGCGCCCGCGCCGAATACAGGTCAAGCGAATCGACGTGGAAAACCTCACCACGCCGCGGATGCGCCCTGGCGACCAGCACGTTCACCCGCAAAAGCTCATAGCTCGACGCCTTCCCCAAACCCCGGATGCGCCAACGGCGATCCTCGACCTCGACGCGCAGCTCCTCGCCCTCGACCCTCACGACCGGCCCCCCGCTCGGCGGCGAGGGAACCGGCGAAGACGGCGGCGGCGATGAGGGCGGAGCAGCTTTGGCGGCTGAGGAAAGATCACCGTCACGGCCCCGCTCGTCCTCGGTGTCGCCCTGCTGCTCGAGCTGCGCTCGAGCGCCGCCTTGCTCGGGCTCAACAGCAGCCGGCGCCGGGGAATCACCGGCAGGCTCAGACTCGGGCTCGATTTGTGCCGGCGCCGGCCGCGCGGCCGGCTCGCCCGCGCCGATCCACACCGCCTCGCGCAAGAGCTGCGCGAGCGCGCCGGCCGGCTCCTCGACACCACACGCGAAGCTGTTGGCGTCCTGGCCGGCAGGGAACAGCACCCGGAAGCACTCGACCCCATCCTCACCAAGCCGCTTTGAGAGCGCGTCGGCGCCGCGGTCGCCCGCCTCGTCACGATCGAACGCGATCAACACACGCCCAACGCCCGCCTCGGTAAGCGCCGTGTGCAGCTCCTTAGTGAACCCGTCCGCACCGAACGCCGCCGTCACATGCCGCAGCCCATACCGCCAGAACGTGAGGGCGTCGATCAGCGACTCACACACGATCAGCTCCCCATCACACGCCGCGAGCGCCTTCGCGTTGAACACGCCCCGCCGCGGCCCCGGCAGGTAGAGATGGCGCGAGGAGCCCCGATGGTTCAGGTCATCGCGCAGCTTGCGCCCATAGAGCTGCACGACCTCGCCGTTCACGTCACCCACCGGGATCACCAGCGACCCCGACAAATGCTCGTGCCCCGAGGCCCTGATGACACCCAGCTCCTGCAACTTGCCGCGCAGCTCCGCGCCCGCCTTGCGGTTTTTCGCCGGCAGCCGGTAGCCGAGCGTGCGGTTGGCGTAGCCGATGCGGAAGTGCTCGATCAGCTCATGCCCGCCCAACCCACGGCGCTCAAGCACTGCCAGCGCCTCCGGGCACTCCCGAAGCGTCTGCGCATAGAAGCCGACCACCCGCTCCAACAGCTCCCGCTCACCCGCGCCGATCGGCAGCGGCGAAGGTAGCTTTGAGACCGTCGAGCGCGTCGCCCGCCGGCCATCAAGCGCCGAAGGCACAACGCCGTCGCGCAGCAGCTCGACCGCGTGACGAAACGACACGCCCTCCGCACGCATCACCCAGTCGATCACCGACCCGCCCGCCTGACACGCACCCATGCAATGCCACAAGTTCTTCTCCGGCGAGACCACCAGCGACCCCGTGCGCTCCTCATGGAACGGACACAACCCCACCAGATCCTTGCCCTGCTGGCGCAGCTCCACGCCCGCGAGCTCGACCAGCCGCTGAAGCGAGACCTCCTCCTTCAGCCGCTCGATGACCTCCTCTGGAATCCTCGCCATGCCTTCCTCAGCCGCACCTTGTCAAGACGAAATTCAGCATCTTTTGAGATAGCATATACGCGTGTCCCGACGAATGCTCCCCGAGGATGGCCATAGCCTCCCGCGACCAGGACTGGACCTGCTCGCGATGGACTTCCCCAAACGCCTAGCCACCCTGCGCAACGAGCGCAAAATGACCCAGCGCTCGCTCGCCGAGCACGTCGGCATCCACGTCTCGCAGATCCGCCGCTATGAGGCCGGCAGCTCCTCACCCACCCTCGACGTGCTGCGCAAGCTCGCCATCGCACTGTCCGTCAGCGCGGATACGCTAGTTTTCGATGAGAACGAGCGAGGACCCGACGAGGACATGCGGCTACAATTCGAGGCCACCACCCGCCTCTCAGACGACGAGAGACACGTCGTAAAGACAGTCATCGAGAGCATCCTCCTCAGCCACGAGGCCAAGCGCTGGGCCGCATAAACAAGGCCCCCGGCTCTCACGCCACAACCGTCGCAAGCGCCCCAACGGGAGCGCCCCTCCCCCCACGGAGTAATCGCCTCACCAAGCGACCCAACAGCAATGACGGAAAACACCACACACCCACCCCTGAATGCTGCTGTAAACGTCCCAATACAACAAGGTGAGGAAGCGGCACCCCTCGACCGAGAGATGCCACTCACCAACGACACATACTGAGACGGCCGATCACAGGCCAGCGCCATCGACGTCAGTGAGTTCGAGCCGGTCCTTGGCTGCTCACATGAACGCGACAAAGACGACGTTGATCATCGACGATTACGATTGCCTGACGCACAAGCTGGTGTGTTGCCCTCCCAGAACGAGCCCTTAGGTAAATCGCATCCGCGTCGTGGTCAATAGACACAGAGACAAGACCGGCATGCCGCAACGCCTCGGCGTCTGGCTCTTCAAGTCCTTGACACTCTGCCAACAGACCTAGAATCTCTATGCCAATCAGAGCGCCATCGCCTTCGTGGTCGATGACGCCATCAACGAAGTAACTCTTGAGCCCTGTTTGAAAGTCGAGGGCAAACCCGTTCTCGAACCAATCCGTGTCGAGTGTCATCACGGTTCCCCCCTTCGGGCACTCACGATCCCGCCATTCCGTCCAGTCACCACAGTGACATCATTGTTGGGGTCGTAATGTACAGTCGTTCCGCCTCGCCCCGGCACCCCCGGGCTCTCGTTGATGGTCTGGTCAACCACGCTCCCAGGGATATTCCGCTCGGGCCCGGTTTCCAGTCCATAGTGTTTGGTAAACGTACGTCCCTCCGGCGTAGAGCCAAACTCTGATGCCGCGCCCGCGTCTACGCTCTCGGCGCCAACCTCGGCCTCGCCCTCACCCGGGATAAGCACCGCGGTCGCCAGGCCCGCATATCCCCCAGCTTGGTAGGCGGTTGAGCAGGAGTTGACGTTGTTGATGCCGAGTTCTTCTCGCACCCATTTGGTAGCGCCAAAGGTGAGTGTGTCGCCCCACCCGGCGATCCCTTCTCCGGCTTCTTCGAGGAAATCGAGCCCGCTTGGATCAGCGTAGTTGAGCGGGTTATCGTTGGCGTAGTTGTATGGCGCCCGCGTGATGGCCGCGAGCGGGTCGCGGCTCAGGAACTGCGCGGTAGCCGGGTCGTAAACGCGGGCCCTAAGGTAAATGAGCCCGGTGTCGCTGCTCGTGTATTGCCCGTCGTAGCCGAGCGGTGTCGTGGCGGTGCCCGTGCTGCCGGTCTTGTTGCCGTAGGCATCAAACGTGGTGCTGCCGGTCACGGTGCCGGTCGAGCCGGTCAGCAGGCGTGTGCTGCCTTGTTGGTCGTGGTGTAGATACGTGACGGTCCCGGTCGAGGTGTTGATTTGCTCGAAAATGTTTTCACTGCCACGACTCCAGCTCTCGACGCGATCCGATCCGGGCGTGAGCAGGGACTTCCGGCAGTCCGATCCCCGGCGCAAGAGCCGGCGTGCAGGGTGAAGGCCCCGGCGCGATCCTGCGGCCAGGGAGCGAGGGCGGCTGAGGTGTGAGCTGCGAACGGGGGACATCGCTTGTTGAGTCTTCCACGTCCCTCGGCCGCGGCGTGTGATCGCTTTAGGTCGCGGGGTCCCGCTGCGTACTTTCGGCCAGTAGGCGTGCTCTGGCCTCGCGCACGGCCCTCGCGACCTCGCCCTCGTCTTCGGCCTCGCGCGCGAGCTGGTAGACCGGCACATCGAGCGCCCGTGCGAGGCTCGTGATCTTCTCCCAGCTCGGGTTGCGCTCGCCGCGCTCGATCCCGGACAGGTAGGTCGGGTGCATCTCCGCGGCGAACGCCAGCGTTTCGATCGTGACCCGGCGCGCGCGGCGCAAACGACGCACCGCGCACCCCAGATCGGCGTTGCTCATCGTCATGGTTGCTCGGCGCGGACGTCAGGTGCTCAGCTCGTCCGAGCGGATGGCTGCGCGCGAAGCGCACACCACGCGCTTGTTGATCCGGTTGACGAGTCCCGTGGCGTGCAGATCAGCGAGGGCGTCTTCGACCTCGACGCGGTTGCCCTTCTCGCGGATCAGCTCCTCGATCGTCCACGGCCGATCCTCGACCAATAGCGAAGCCAGGACTCCTTGTGGGTCGGTGCTCATGGTTCCTCCTTTGTGTTGGAGGCCCCGGGAGGACTGCTCTGGCAGGAAGCCGCGCTGCCGTGTGCTGGTAGCTTGGCCGGCGTGCCGGGAGTTGACGCTCTCGGTGCCACGGCGCCCGGGTGATCTGCTCATCGCGGGCGCCAACTTGTATGTGCGTCGCGCAGGATACCATGATGAATCATGGATGGTCAATCATCCCTGATAAGTCGCCTAGACTTGCGTGTCCGCGATATGCGACGCTTTATCTATGCCCCGTCACTCATCGAGCGACCCCGTCCTTGGCGGAGTGTTGCGCGAGCTGCGCGAGGAGCGCGGTATCTCCCAGGAAGCACTCGCCGTTCACGCCGGCCTGACGGGCGGCACGCTGACCCGGCTAGAGCTCGGACAGTCGGACCCGTCCTGGTCCACGATCTGCGCCGTCGCCAAGGCCCTCGACGTGCGCCTGCGCGAGATCGTCACCGCCGTCGAAGCGCAACAAGAGCACTGAGCGCCCACCCGCCCGAGGCATCCCTGCGGCGCCGCTTTCGCTGCGCTCCCGCGTCGCCTCACACAGTTGCACCAAACGGTGCGCTGGCCTTCTCTGCCGACGCCTGCTGCGCGCCCGGAAGTCTGCACAGACTAGATGCACGGGACCGTGCGGACCCTTGATCGGGCCAAACTCGTTGGCCGCTTTTCGGCGCTCGCGGTCAGTAACCCATAGAGGGCCACTTCAGGCCCCAGGTAAACGACCGGAGGTTTCGTAATGAGCAGTCGAATCAAGATCACGCTCCCCGAGCAGCTCGCCGAGCAGCTGGACGAGCTGGCCGCCGCGGAGGGCGAGCCGCTCGCGCGCGTCACCGCGCGGCTGGTCCGCGAGCGTCTCTCCCAGGCCTGCGGCGGCGGCGGCGAGGCGCGCGTGCTGTCGTTCGAGAACCCGGCGCGGCCGCCGTGGCTTGAGCCATATGGCGGGGACCGGGAGTGGCGGCGGCGGATGTGGGGCGCGATCGTCGCGCTGCACGGACGCTATCCCGACGAGCTGCGCGGACTCAAACAGGGCTGGTGGAAGGACACCTCGCAGGTCGAGACGCTGTGCGCCCTGGTCGCGTGGCGCGACTCCCTTGACGACACGGGCTCTGACCCGCGCGAGGAGCTGGACTTCCAGCTCAACGTCGCCGAGTTCGGACGCAGGCTCAACCAACAGGGCGGCGGCGTCACGAAGGAGTGGACACCAGGCGCACCACCAGACGAATGGGTCTGAGAAGATCCCCGCGCGACTGTTTGATGGCCCACCGGCACCACGCCCCAGGACTGTCACGCTCTGACTCAGTGCATCTAGTCTGCTTGCTTTTTCGCGGCGCAGGATGGGGTGTGGCGACTGTGGTGCCGCGGACGCGTGGAACGGCAGCGGCGAGGGGGTGGAGGGCCGTGCGCCACCGTTGGTGCAACTGTGTGAGGGTGCTGCGGAGCGCAGCGACGCGAGCGGCCGGGGACGCCTTCGCGCGGGTAGCGCGGAGCGCTCGGGAGGGCGGCTAGGAGATGAAGGCGCAGAGGCTTTCGAGGGCGCTCAGAGGCCCGTGAGGGGGGTATGGCGGGCCTCGCGCTGCTCGGCCTGTGCTTCGGCGTCGAGGAGCTTCTGTAGGGCCTCGGCGACGTCCTCGCTGTGTCGCGCCGAGCCTGGCGCCGAGCTGCTGGCGGGGCGCAGGACCCCGCCGCCGCCGCGGTGGCGGCGGGGTTGGTTTGAGGAGCCGGGGTGCGTGGCGGCGTGGACCGCCGCGAGCGTCCGCAGCGAGACTTGGGTGTAGACCTGGGTGCTCGTGATGTTGGCGTGGCCGAGCATCTGCTGGATGTAGCGGATGTCCGCGCCGCCTTCGAGCATCACCGTCGCCATCGTGTGACGGAAGATGTGGCAAGCGCCGGGCTTGCCGATCCCCGAGCGGCGCACGTAGTCGCCCATCAGATAGGTCAGCGTCCCCAGGCTGAACGGC
The DNA here is from genome assembly GCA_963714285.1 of uncultured Solirubrobacteraceae bacterium. Classification (GTDB taxonomy): domain Bacteria; phylum Actinomycetota; class Thermoleophilia; order Solirubrobacterales; family Solirubrobacteraceae; genus Palsa-744. The sequence continues at coordinate 199,739 of CAVQNS010000003.1, read as the reverse complement.
ACGCCCTCAGCGGTCAGGAACAGTGCGCCTTCGTCGGGCTCGATCGCGAGCTTCGGCCGCGCATCTTGCAGGTAGCGCGCGCACCACGCCGCGGCGCGCGCGCCGGTCGGGATCATGCGATCCTTGCGGCCCTTGCCCTGGCGCACCATCACCGTTTGGCGCTCGGTGTCCAGCTCGAAGATCGACAGGCCCGCCAGCTCGGCGCGGCGCACGCCGGTCGCGTAAAGCAGCTCCATCATCGCCCGGTCACGCAAGCCGAGCGGGTCTTGCAGGTCGGGTAGCGCGAGCACCCGCTCGGCCTCCTCGGCGCTCAGGACGGCGCGGGGTAGGCGCTGCTCGGTGCGCGGCAGCTCGATCTCAGACGCGGGGTTGTAGAGGATGCGGTTAGTGCGAACGAGCCAGCGAAAGAAGCCACGGATCGGCAACAGTCGCGCCTCCTGGGAGCCGAACGAGAGCGGCTGACCGTTCTTCTTGCGCATGTAGAACACCGCGCGCTGGTAGGCGTCGAGCATCGGCTTGGTCACTTCACGCGGCCGCGTCACACCACGCTCTGACAGCCAGTCCGCGAGCAGCGCCAGCGCGGTGCGCTGGTTCTTGACCGACGTCGCCGCGTAGCCACGGATCGCCAGCCACTCACAGAACTCCACGACCATCACCGGGAAACCCTGGCCGTCCTGCGGATCACCGGGGATCACCCTCGGCGTGTGCTCGCCACGGCGCCCCATCTCAGCCCGCCGCGACAGCCTTCAGCGCGGGCCGACCGCCCGCCGACCGCCCCCCGACCGGGGGCCGACCGCCCGCCGACCGATCCACTCCCGGCCCCGACCGATCCGTTTTTGCCCCCGACCGATCGCGGTCGTAATCGTGCGCGTCGAGCTGGTCGGGGTCGATCAGTCCGGGCAGCCGCGCCTCGCCTTCGCTGGCGCCGTCCCATGCCAGCTCGTAGACGTGCGCGCCGTGCTGGCCGCGCGCGCACCACAGAGCTCAAGCGAGGCGAGGCGCCCCAGGTGAACCTTGAGCTGGGTGTCTCCCCACCCCAACGCCTCGCGCAGTTCGCGGCGGGTGAAGCGGACACGCTCACGCACCGTGCCCTGCTCGGCGGCGAGCTGGTCAACGTGACGGTCGATCAGGTCAAGCAGCCGGCGGGTGCCGGGCGGCAGCTCATCCAGCGAACGGCCGAGGACCGCGTGCGCGAGCTTGTTAGCCAACAGAATGTCCTCCCTGGCGGCCTCGATATATGTCAGCACCCCACCATCCGCCGTGCTCGCCGTGCGGCGTGGCCGCTGGTGCTGGTGAAGGAGCGCGATCGCGCGGATCAGCGTCAGGTACTTCATGTGATCCCGGCGCGTGCGCGTGCGCGCATCAGAGAACGTCAGGCACTTGGCGAAAGGGTTAACGACCGCCAACGGTTCAAGGAGGCGCTGTGCGTCCTGGTGGAGCTTCACGACGCCCTGGCGATCGTGCCCGGCGAGCAGCCCATCCAACGTCTCGCGCTCGCGCTGGCGCTCATGGATCGCGCGGGTTTGCTCGCGCTCCTCATCCACCGCTCAGGACGACGCAACGGTTCAACAGCTCCTCGTCGACGTCGATCGTCGTCGTCGTCAGGAAGATCGCGACCGGCCCGCGCACCGTGTAGGTGTGAGTCACAAGCCGGCCGGTCTGTCCCTCCTTGCCGGTCGAAGCGATCCGCAGCTCACCCTCCGACTGCAACAGCTTCAGCGCGTAGGACGCGCGCTCGGCGCCCTCCTCCTCAGCGACCGCCAACACCTTGTGCTGCAAATCCGACTCGCCCATGTAGAACAGGCTCTGGCCCGTCATCGCACTGAACGACACGCGCTCCTCCTCGGGCACCATCGACAGCACCGCCTCCTGCAATGCCGACTTCCCCGCCGCCGACGTGGACTGCACGATCACCGCCAACGGCCGATCCAGCTTGCTTGACACCGCCGCGAGGTAGCCGATCAGACAGTTGTTCTGCTCGCCGACCATCCCGACCCGCTCGAAGTCCGCGACGATCCGCTCCACCAAGCCGGGGTCTTTCAGCAGGCCCAGCGCCGGCTCGCGCTCCTGCTCTGAAAGCTGGACCTCGGGCTCCCTTGGTGCCTGCGCCTCGCGCACCGCCCGCTCCGCGTGCTCCTCACACGCCAACAGCACCCGGCCGAGATCCCGCGCGATCAGCTCCTCAGCGACGCCAAGCTCCTCGCCGGCCTGGCGAGCGAACACCCCGCGCGCCCGCGCCGAATACAGGTCAAGCGAATCGACGTGGAAAGACCTCACCACGCCGCGGATGCGCCCCGGCGACCAGCACGTTCACCCGCAAAACCTCATAGCTCGACGCCTTCCCCAAACCCCCGGATGCGCCAACGGCGATCCTCAACCTCGACGCGCAGCTCCTCGCCCTCGACCCTCACGACCGGCCCCGCTGGCGGCGATGGGAACCGGCGAAGACGGCGGCGGCGATAGGGCGGAGCAGCTTTGGCGGCTGAGGAAAGATCACCCTCAGGCCCCGCTCGTGCTCGGTGTCGCCCTGCTTCTCAGCTGCCTCGACGCCGCCTTGCTCGGGCTCAACAGCAGCCGGCGCCGGGGAATCACCGGCAGGCTCAGACTCGGGCTCGATTGTGCCGGCGCCGGCCGCGCGGCCGGCTCGCCCGCGCCGATCCACACCGCCTCGCGCAAGAGCTGCGCGAGCGCGCCGGCCGGCTCCTCGACACCACACGCGAACTGTTGGCGTCCTGGCCGGCAGGGAACAGCACCCGGAAGCACTCGACCCATCGTCACCAAGCCGCTTTGCAGAGCGCGTCGGCGCCGCGGTCGCCCGCCTCGTCACGGTCGAACGCGATCAACACCCGCCCAACGCCCGCCTCGGTAAGCGCCGTGTGCAGCTCCTTGGTGCACCCGTCCGCACCGAACGCCGCCGTCACATGACGCAGCCCATACCGCCAGAACGTCAGCGCGTCGATCAGCGACTCACACACGATCAGCTCCCCATCAGCACGCCGCGAGCGCCTTCGCGTTGAACACGCCCCGCCGCGGCCCCGGCAGATAGAGATGGCGCGAGGAGCCCCGGGTTCAGGTCATCGCGCAGCTTGCGCCCATAGAGCTGCACGACCTCGCCGTTCACGTCACCCACCGGGATCACCAGCGACCCCGACAGATGCTCGTGCCCCGAGGCCCTGATGACACCCAGCTCCTGCAACTTGCCGCGCAGCTCCGCGCCCGCCTTGCGGTTTTTCGCCGGCAGCCGGTAGCCGAGCGTGCGGTTGGCGTAGCCGATGCGGAAGTGCTCGATCAGCTCATGCCCGCCCAACCCACGGCGCTCAAGCACTGCCAGCGCCTCCGGGCACTCCCGAAGCGTCTGCGCATAGAAGCCGACCACCCGCTCCAACAGCTCCCGCTCACCCGCACCGATCGGCAGCGGCGAAGGTAGCTTCGAGACCGTCGAGCGCGTCGCCCGCCGGCCGTCAAGCGCCGAAGGCACAACGCCGTCGCGCAGCAGCTCGACCGCGTGACGAAACGACACGCCCTCCGCACGCATCACCCAGTCGATCACCGACCCGCCCGCCTGACACGCACCCATGCAATGCCACAAGTTCTTCTCCGGCGAGACCACCAGCGACCCCGTGCGCTCCTCATGGAACGGACACAACCCCACCAGATCCTTGCCCTGCTGGCGCAGCTCCACGCCCGCGAGCTCGACCAGCCGCTGAAGCGAGACCTCCTCCTTCAGCCGCTCGATGACCTCCTCTGGAATCCTCGCCATGCCTTCCTCAGCCGCACCTTGTCAAGACGAAATTCAGCATCTTTTGAGATAGCATATACGCGTGTCCCGACGAATGCTCCCCGAGGATGGCCATAGCCTCCCGCGACCAGGACTGGACCTGCTCGCGATGGACTTCCCCAAACGCCTAGCCACCCTGCGCAACGAGCGCAAAATGACCCAGCGCTCGCTCGCCGAGCACGTCGGCATCCACGTCTCGCAGATCCGCCGCTATGAGGCCGGCAGCTCCTCACCCACCCTCGACGTGCTGCGCAAGCTCGCCATCGCACTGTCCGTCAGCGCGGATACGCTAGTTTTCGATGAGAACGAGCGAGGACCCGACGAGGACATGCGGCTACAATTCGAGGCCACCACCCGCCTCTCAGACGACGAGAGACACGTCGTAAAGACAGTCATCGAGAGCATCCTCCTCAGCCACGAGGCCAAGCGCTGGGCCGCATAAACAAGGCCCCCGGCTCTCACGCCACAACCGTCGCAAGCGCCCCAACGGGAGCGCCCCTCCCCCCACGGAGTGGATCGCCTCACCAAGCGACCCAACAGCAATGACGGAAAACACCACACACCCACCCCTGAATGCTGCTGTAAACGTCCCAATACAACAAGGTGAGGAAGCGGCACCCCTCGACCGAGAGATGCCACTCACCAACGACACATACTGAGACGGCCAATCACAGGCCAGCGCCATCGACGTCAGTGAGTTCGAGCCGGTCCTTGGCTGCTCACATGAACGCGACAAAGACGACGTTGATCATCGACGATTACGATTGCCTGACGCACAAGCTGGTGTGTTGCCCTCCCAGAACGAGCCCTTAGGTAAATCGCATCCGCGTCGTGGTCAATAGACACAGAGACAAGACCGGCATGCCGCAACGCCTCGGCGTCTGGCTCTTCAAGTCCTTGACACTCTGCCAACAGACCTAGAATCTCTATGCCAATCAGAGCGCCATCGCCTTCGTGGTCGATGACGCCATCAACGAAGTAACTCTTGAGCCCTGTTTGAAAGTCGAGGGCAAACCCGTTCTCGAACCAATCCGTGTCGAGTGTCATCACGGTTCCCCCCTTCGGGCACTCACGATCCCGCCATTCCGTCCAGTCACCACAGTGACATCATTGTTGGGGTCGTAATGTACAGTCGTTCCGCCTCGCCCCGGCACCCCCGGGCTCTCGTTGATGGTCTGGTCAACCACGCTCCCAGGGATATTCCGCTCGGGCCCGGTTTCCAGTCCATAGTGTTTGGTAAACGTACGTCCCTCCGGCGTAGAGCCAAACTCTGATGCCGCGCCCGCGTCTACGCTCTCGGCGCCAACCTCGGCCTCGCCCTCACCCGGGATAAGCACCGCGGTCGCCAGCCCCGCATATCCCCCAGCTTGGTAGGCGGTTGAGCAGGAGTTGACGTTGTTGATGCCGAGTTCTTCTCGCACCCTTTTGGTAGCGCCAAAGGTGAGTGTGTCGCCCCACCCGGCGATCCCTTCTCCGGCTTCTTCGAGGAAATCGAGCCCGCTTGGATCGCGTAGTTGAGCGGGTTGTCGTCGGCGTAGTTGTAGGGCGCCCGCGTGATCGCCGCGAGCGGGTCGCGGTGAGGAACTGTGCGGTAGCCGGGTCGTAGACGCGGGCGCGAGGTAGATGAGCCCGGTGTCGGTGCTCGTGTATTGCCCGTCGTAGCCGAGCGGTGTGGTGGCTGGTGCCCGTGTCGGCCGGTCTTGTTGCCGTAGGCATCGTACGTGGATTTGCCGGTCGACGGTGCCGGTCGAGCCGGTCAGCAGGCGTGTGCTGCCTTGTTGGTCGTGGTGCAGGTAAGTGACGGTTCCGGTCGCGTTGTTGATTTGCTCGACCGGCAGGCCGCCCGGTCCGTAGATGTAGCTGTTGGTCCCGTCGCTGAGGATCAGCGGCAGGCCTTCGGTCATGTCCCAGGCGAGATAGGTCGTGGTCCCCGAGATCGTCTGGGAGGCCCGTGAGCCCTTCGCCGTTGTAGGCGTAGGTGTCTTTGATTTCGCTGACTTTCGCCTTCTTTGGGCCGTTCGACCGAGGTCAGGTTCCCGGCCTGGTCGTAGCCGTATGTCGTCGCCGGACCGGTCGTCGGGTTTGGTTTTGGTGCGCTCGCCGAGTTCGTCGTAGGTGTATGTCAGGCTGGGGCCTGTTTCGAGCTCGTCGGCTTTGTTGTATTTGTAGGTGCCGGCGCCGATCTTCGTCGGGTTGTTCGCGGCGTCGTATTTGTATTCGCGTGCCGGATTTGGTGAGGCGATTGTTTTCGTCGTAGGTGTTTTCCGTGATTTCTGCGCCGGGCAGCCCTTTGGAGGTGGTCTTTTTGACCTGGCCGTCGTTGTCGCGGGTGTAGACGAGCGAGGCGAGCGTTTCGGCGCCTTTGAGCATCTTGACTTCGGTCATCTGGTCCGCGTCGTTGTAGACGTATTTGTCTTCGTTTGTGGTTGCGCGTCGGGAACAGCGTCGTCGCCGGCTGCGAGTCTGGGTTGTACGTGAATTTGGTGACGTTCGCGGACCAGTCGGTGACCTTTTCCAGCCGTCCGGCTTTGTCGAAGGCGCGCGTCACGCTTTTCGTGTTGGGATAGGTGATCTTCGTCTGCTCGTTGGCGAGATCGTATTCGTATTTGCTGACTTCTTTGTGACCGTTTTCGCTTTCGGTCAGCCGGTCGAGCTGGTCATAGGTGTATTTCGTTGTGCCCGTCCCGTCGGTCATCTTCGTGCGGTCGCCGTCTTTGTCGTATTCGTATTTGACCGTCGCCGGTTTGCCGTCGAGTAGCTGACTTCGGTGAGCCGGTTGCCCGGGTCGTATTTGTAGGTCGTGGTGCGTTTGGCGGGGTCGTTCGAGTTTCGTGAGGTTGCCGGCAGCGTCGTATTCCTTCTTGGTCTTCGGCCGAGCGGGTCGATGACTTCGGTGACCTCCTCGACGCGCGTTGCGTATGTATTTTGTGGTGTGTTTGTTGCCGTCGGTCTGGCTGATGACCTGCCCGGCGCCGTCATATTCGGTTTCGGTGATCGCTTTGTTGGGCGCTTCGACCTTGATCGGCTGGTTATCCGCGTTGTAGGTGTATTTCGTTGTGTGCGAGTTGCCGTCGGTCACGGTTTCGACGTTGCCGTCGCCGTCATAGGTGTATTTGGTCGTGTGGGCGAGCGGGTCGGTGATCTTCAGCGGGCGGCCTTGGCTGTCGCGTTCGGTTTTGGTCGTGAATTCCGCGGGTTTGCCGCCCGTGACGTTGCCTCGCGGGCTGACCGTCGCGGTCTCCTGGGAGTCTTCGTTGTATTCCCAGGTGCGCTTGTCGGTCAGGGATCGATTTCGGCGGTGCGGTCCCGTGCGTGTCGTATTCGTATTTCCACACGTGTTCGAGGGGATCTTCGACGCTTTCCAGTTCGCCGGTGGTCGTCGTATTTGTATTTCGTGGTCTGCGTTTTGCTTTCCGGAGCGGGCCGTTCGATCGTTTCCGGGTTGCCGTGGGCTTCGCGTTTGATCGTCGTCGTCTCGCCCTTTGGCGTCGTCATCGTTTCCACGTCGTGCGTCGAGTCGTACGTCCATTTCGTTTCGTTTTTGTTCGCATCGACCATGCTTGTACGGTCTGTTCGCCGTCGCTCATATCCGTATTTGGTCGCGTGCCCGTCGCCGTCAGTCATGCTTGTGAGGTAGCCGCCTTCGTTGTACGTGAAGGATTCCGTCGTCGCGCTGGCCGTACCGAAGCCGTGCGTGATCGAGGACGGGCTCGTCGTTGCTCGTGAAGTGCTCGTCGGTGACGCTGCCCGTTGTTTTGTTCGTGATCTTTGTGTGGAATGGTTCGTATTCAAAAGTCAGTCGTGCGTTCCGTCGGGTCTTTCTGCGAGATCACTTGATGAGAGCCGTTGTATTCGTTGATCGTTTTGCCGCCGCGACCGTCGGTCATGTTCGGTGATCTCGTGCGAGCCGTCGTATTTGAACTGCCAGCGCAGGCTGGCTTCGCCCGGCTGCGTCACGCTCGCGAGATTCCCGCCTTCATAGGTGTATTTGACGGTGTGACCCATCGGGTCTTTCGCGCTTTCCACGAGCCCTTCGGCGTTGTAGGCGAGCTGATTTTGCGGCCGGCGGGATCGGTGATCGCTTCAGCAGGCCGGCCTTCGGCTGTAGGTAGAGTGTCGTCGCGTTGCCGTCGCGATCGGTGACGCTTTCCAACCGACCGTTAGCCGCCAGCGAACTTGTATTTCGTCTGGCTGGCGAGCGTCAGCGTGTAGCCCGCTTCGGAGTGCCGCTCAGCGTGTCCTGCGTCCAAGCGGGCGCTGTGAACGACCCGCCCGTGCCTTCGGTAAAGGGCACGGTGCTGCCGTTGGCCTGGTAGAGCGTCGCCACTTTGCTCGTTTTGTTGACCACGAGATGGTCGCTGAAGGAGCTCGTCCATCCGTAGCCAAAGATGCCGTGTTCTCCCGCCGCGGCCGCCTGCGAGTTGTACGTGCGCGTGAGGTTCAGACCCACGCCCCGTCCACCGACCGCCAGGTCGGTCTGGGACACAGACTATTGCCCGTCGCGCAGCTCACAGGTTTCCCGCACGTTACATGGACCTCTCCCGGTGCCGAGTGGTTTTCCGCGCCACCGTACTGCGTCGATTGTTCTCTAGCCGCGACGGGATCAGTAAAGCGGATCTTCCCGGTTACCACATCGATGAGCCCGTAGTTTTCAAAGGCAAATTCAACCTGAATTTCACCTGTGCCTTCGGTTCTCTGTATCGTTCCCGCGTTAATGAGGATAGGCACAGCTCCGATAAAGCTGCTGCGGAACATGCCCGTATACCGTTTTTCTTCGCCGTTGATAGTGAGCGTACCGTCATTTACAAACTTTCCTGCTTCTTCGCCTCCTATTCCACTTCCGTTCGTAATAGTAAAAGAAGCCTTATTTATCAGCGTTCTGCCGAGAGACATCCCGTTTCCACTGATGGTCGCGCTGGTGGCGCTCGGTTCGATTACCAGCACACCCGTACCTTTCAATGCCCCGCTAGACGCACCAAACGTTTCAGTCAACCTTAGTTCACCCGATCCAGTCAAATATCCGCCTACCAAAGTTAGGCTCGCGAGCGTTGACGGCGAGCTTCCATTGACTTCAAGCGTCCCTTCGACTGACGCAGTCTCTTTCGGGCCTTCGATCGTGCCCACTGTGACCGTGATGCCATTGCCGACGACCATGGAGCCCGACATCGGGACGGATGAACCGAGAGAAAAACTACTCGATCCCCAGAAACGGATCTGACTTCCACTGGCCGTAGACCAAGAACCCACGTGTTCCGTACCCGACGTGCCACCACCGTCAAAGACGATGTACCCCGTATTTATACTCACAGTCCCATTATTAGCGATTGCGAATTCGATTACTATCTGACCCGCACCTTCGGTCCTCTGCAAAATGCCTGTATTGAGCAGAACCGGGACGGGACCACTAAAAGTATTTCGAAACATACCCGTACGCAGTTTTTCGTCGCCGTTGACCGTCAGCGTACCACTATTGATAAATTTTGCTGATTCTTCGCTGCCAAGCCCACTTTCTTTCGAAATAGTGAACGACCCTTTGTTATTCAGAGTCCTACCCAGATATATACTATCTCCGCTCACGGTTTTGCCCGTAGCGCCTGACTCAATCACGAGGGCTCCCGACCCCGTCATGAGGCCCCCCGAGCCTGTAAACGTGCCCGTCACATCGACTTCGCCTGAGCCAGTCAACGTCCCGCCAGCCAGCGAAAAACCCGCGATACTCGACGCTTCCAACGCACTCGCTACTTCCAAGGACCCACCAGAGAGGACAAGCGTGCCCGCGCCCTGAACGACGCCAGTTTTGTTGGCGCCTTCCGTGACATTGACCGTCTTACCCGAACCTATACAGGCGACATCGGTAGCCCCAGGTACTTTGCCCGTTGACCAGTCAGTTGCCGTCAGCCAAGCGCCTTCCCCGGGACCCGTCCAGGTGTCTGTACAAAGAGGTTCAGCCAAAGCGCCAGCCGGCGCGAACGCCAAGATCGCCACGAGCAGCACCGCCAAGCAACCCAGGCTCGCGCTTACGAGAGCTCGAGCGCCGAGCTGACGCGGCCCCGCCGAACAAACTCCTGCTGCCGTAGGAGCCTCGCCGCTCCCGCTCCCTCTCATGTGCATCCTCTCACCGTTGTCGAAGACTGGGTTGGCCGGATATTGAACCAGACGCAAGATACGGATGTACGGAGGCTATATGCTCTTAGACGATTGTTCGATCCTTTGGCACGAGCTACTCTCGCTAGGAGGGCACCCAGACCTTCGCGGGGAGACGGACCAGCGGCAGACCAACCCCTACGTCTGCTCCAGCATACGGCGAAACATCGCCCGGGTCTCGCGGGCGGGCTCAAGGCCGAGCTGCTCATCAAGGGAGCGGGTCAGTTCGCCGTAGCGGCGGGTGATCGACTCGCCCAGCCCGAGTGCGTGTTCGGCTTGGAGCGCGAGACGCCAGCTCGGCTCGTGTAGTTGGTCGAGGGCGATTGCCTGCTCTGCCATTTGAAGGGCGCCGCGAGCGTCGCCGCGAGCGAGTCGCACGCGGCCTACGCGCTCAAGCAGGTCGAGCAGGGTGGCGCTCAGGCTGCGCATATCCCCTTCGGCCCATAGGTAGTCCGTGCCTTCAAGCGGCTCGCCACGCCAGAGCGCGAGAGCACGTTCGAGCGTGGTGGCGTGGTTCGCAGCGTCGTCGCTGACGATGGTCAAGAGTTGGTCGAGTTCATCGAGGTCTACGCGCACCTTTGAGCGGTCGAGCTGGTAGCGCTCGCCCTCGTGGAGCCATGCGTCACCGATCGCCTTGCGCGCCTCAGTGACGCTCTGCCAGAAACGCGTCGTGTGCGTTCGGGGTCCTGGGCGGGCCAGATTGCCTCGACTAGCTCGTCCCGGCTGGCGCCCTTGGGATGAAGCGCCAAATAGGCCAATAGCTCGTAAGTCGCCGCACGCTTGATTCGCCGACTGAGGCCGTCGATCGCAAGCGGCCCTAGTACCGCAATCGAAATGGTGCGCGGATCGCGGGCGACGACGGAAGCCGGCGCTGGCTCAGAGGTGGTGGGGGTGCCGACGACGAGCTTGGCTCCACTTGAGTTGTAGTCGGCGTGGGGATCGTGAGGACGTAGCGAGCCTGCCGGCCGGGTCACGGCTGCTCGGTGGGCGAGTAGCCAGCACCGAATCGCTCCTTGGGATGCCAACGATCAGGGGCCGCGGAGATATCGAGGATCGCGTCGCGCTCAATCGCCGAGCGTACGTACCACTTGCTCCTTCAGTGCGCGATCGCTCGCGTTGGCCGGCAGCGGCTCGTGTGTGCGATGGCCGGCGTGCTCACGCAGGGGCTGCGCGACGGCGGCGAAGAGGGTCGCCCCGCGCCATCGCAGCGCTATGGAAGCATTATGGAAGCGGCAGGCCGCACCAGGGCGCAGCAGACGCCCGATCGCTCGACGGCCAAAGCTGTATTTGCTGGGCAAACGCGCCAAAGCGCAGCAGGCGATGGCAGGCCGAACGCGCTAAGCGAGTATGGGGGTTAAACTCGATCGCGGGTTCGAATCCCGCCCTCTCCGTTGCCGCTGAGGCCCTGTAAACATTGGGCTTCTGGCGAGAACGGCGGAAGCGTCCATCGCCCCCAAGGTCCGACCCCAAGCGTTGTATGGAAGCGTTTTGGAAGCGACGGTGCGGGTGCAGGGCGATCTTTATGGTCTGGCATGTCAGACCATTGCGTGAACCCCCAACGGCGGGCTCGCGCCGCCTGCCTTCGTCGCCGAGAGATGAAGACCGCCCAGTTGGGCGCACCGTGGCGCTGGACGGTAGGCTCGGCGATCAGGACGGCACGAGAGCGACCCGCACGTGAAGACGCAGCGCTACCGCGACGTGCTGAGCTACGAGATCGGCGCGCGCGTCGTCGTGGAGTTCACGACGCCGACGCGCAAGCGTGAAGTCATGGACTACGCGGTGGTCCTCACAGTTGATGATGGGGCGGGCGAGGCGGTGACGGTGCGCGTGTACGACGGAACGCACGGCGTCAACGATATGCACCGGCACGACCGATCCGGGGAGAAGGCGCCCGCGGAGATGTTCCATGCCGGTACTCTTGGGGAAGGTATGCGGGCCGCGATCACCGCGGTTCGCACCGGCTACAAGGAGGTGATCGACGCATGGCGCGCACGTGAACCCCGCCGAGTCGCCCACCGCGAAAGCGATGGACCGCGCAATCGACCTTGCGATCGAGGGAACCGCCGTATCCCGAGCACGCCGCGTTCGTGGACGCCGACTCACCCCACGCCGGGCACGAGATCACGCGCTCCCTCGATGAGCGCTACGCCGTCGTGCTCGTCTCGGCTGATGGGCGGGAGCGTATCACCGCAAAGATGCTCGCCGCGAGTCGGTAGGAAGGAGGGATGTGACATGAGCGCCGGCCAAGTGCACGCGGACGTGCTTATCGAAGCCCCTGCACGAGCAGTGGGCGCGGACGATCGCCGCCGTGAAGGCATTGGGGGAGCAGGCCAAAGAGTCGTAGCTGCGCTGACTGCCGGACTACCCGTCTTCACAAGTTAGATAATCTCGATGGCAATTCACCCTTGGGCGACGATATAGAGGCGTTTCGTGCCCACGGCTACCGCAGCGTGCACGCCGTGGCAGCGGACTTTGGCGGCAAACCAATTCGCCTTGTGGCACTCAGTAAGCAGCCACTTGCCTTCGGGGAGTTGGAGGACAAGTATCTCCTGCTTCTGTGGTGTGCGTTAGAAGTCGCCGCTCGACTTGCCTTCGCCTCGCCAGTAGCGACGACCTCTGCACTAGCAGTTCCTACTCAGACTAGACAGGCATTGAGCGAGAAGGCGGAAGCCAAGGAACCCTGAAGCGCTTGGCATTCGTGACCGAAGCAAGCGCTCATAATATCCCAGACGCAACAAGCTCGTGCAGTGACACACATTTACCGCTTGTGCGACGTGCTGGCTTCATCAGTTTGCCAAGCCCCGGTCTGACGATGTAGAATAAGGCCATGAACGGACAGCACGAGTTTGATGTTGTCTTCGAGCCCCAGGATGAGGGTGGCTATACAGTCTATGTCCCTGACCTGCCTGGTTGCATCAGCGAGGGCGACACTCTGGAGGAAGCCACCGCCATGATTCAAGAGGCAATGGCGCTCTATCTCGAAACCCGCCAAGAGCGTGGCTGGGTGCTACCAAAGATCGAGCACCGTAAACTGGTGCCGGCTGCGTGAGCGAGAAGCTCCCTCGGATCACCGCCAAAGAACTTATCCGGGTCCTGGAACGCAAGGGCTGGGAACACGACCGGAGTCGCGGCAGCCACCACATCTATGTCCACATCGCCACCCGCCGCACATTGAGCATCCCGGTAGCCCGCCGAGCGGTGTCGATCGGTACCCTGTCACGTCTGCTCAAGGATGCAGAGATAAGCCGCGAGGAATTACGCAAGTTGCTGTAGGCCTTAGGCCGGCCTACTCGTCGTCCCGTCCGACGCCGTGAAGGCGTTGGGGGAGCAGGCCAAAGAGTCGTACGGCCAGGGCGTGGCCACAAGGCTTGGGGTCAAGCCAAGGGGCCGCAGACTAGGGTGGGCCGAAGCGTTGGCGTATAGCTCGCTAATGCGCTTCCACACAAGGTACGTTTTCTGGCTTTTCGTCCTCTATCCCCGTTCCGCCCCTGTTCCCGCGTCAGGCGAGGTCGAGTACCAGCAGGATGGCGTCCTCGACGGCGCGCATCTCGTCGTAGGTGAGGTGTCCTATGTGCTCGCCAAGCGCACGGGCGTCAACGGCGCTGACCATCTCGCACATGACCTGGGTCGGCTGACCATTGATCGCAACCTCAGGGTGGAAGCTGGTGGTGAACACCGACCGCGAGGTCGGGCAGATCACGACGGTGGAGAGCGCGAGCAGGTCGTCGGCCTGGACTATCATCTCGTAACGACCCCCACTCTGGACGTGGCCGCGTCTGCCGGGAAGCTTGATTACGAAGACGTCACCGTGGACCACGCAGCGTCTCCATCAGATCAGCGACCTCATGGGCTTCGCGTACGTAGTCTTCGTTCTGCATCAGGAGCTGCACCTCGGCGGCAAGACCATTGCGTCTGCGCTCCCGCTTCGCTGTCTCGGCGATCGCTTGGCGCGCTGCCTCTGCTCGGCTCAGCCCGCGTCGCCTCGCGATTTCGTCCAAGGCGCTTAGTCCGTCTCGCCCAAGCCGCAGCGACAATGGATGGGGAGCAGATGCCATCGATTGAGTGTAGCGTGAAATGCGCTACATACTCTCAGTGTCGACCGGGCGCTGCGCTGTCCAGCATGCGACAGCCAACCTATGTGAATCGTGCCTCTGCGTCCGTTTGGAACCGGGACGTGCGCCACCGCCTCTAATCGGGATACGCATCTGCGCCTTTGTCCCTGCTACCGTGGCGCAAGCCATGAATAGAGCGTTTTATGCTCTCATTGCATGCGGACTCGCGGTGGGTACGGCCTCCTCGGTGGACGCTTCGACCGCTACGCAGTCCGAAACCATCTCCATTCATGTGCAGCCGAAGCTCAGTGTTCGTGAGAACGTGCACATTGGCTTCCAGTCTGGCGCTTGGCTGCCAGAAGGCGGCTACTACTACGCGGTCATTGTCCTGAAGCCGTACAAGAGGTACACGAGGAACGCGCCACCACCGTGCTCGATCTCCAGCAACATGGAACGAGCCGACTACGGCTACCCGCAACCAGATCGCAGTGTCCGTCTCACGCTCACCCCGGCCAAGTCGCCCGCCGGACACTGGTGTCGCGGCGGCGCCTACGCCGGCGCGGTGTATGCCGTCCCTCAGGCCCCCCCATGCGAAAGCAAATACCCGTGCCGTAGTGAACCGTACAAATCGCCTAGTCCATGTTGGGAAGTGGAAAGCGGACGCAAGGTATGTGGCGTCGTCGCATTGCCGAGGCGCTACGCCTACCCCGACGGTATCCCCAAGCCGCTGGCACCTGGCACGCGTATCGTCGGGCGCTTCAGCATCGTCTTCAAATGAAGTTCAAGCAGCCGCTCCGTTACGCGGTCGCTTTGGCGCGTTTACGTTTGGTGGCGGATTTTGGTTTCGCCGCGGCTTTGGCGGCTTTGGCAGGAGCACTCCGTTTCGCCGTCGCTTTTGCGCTGGCCGTCGTCGCCGCGGAGCGTCGTTTGACCGCGGCTTTGGCCTGAGTGGCCGAGGACCGCCGTTTGGACGCCGCTTTCCCCCGCGTGCTTCGCGAGCCGCTGCCCCGCTGTGAGGCGGGGATCTCCGCTTTGGCCACCGCCTTGGTCAGGCGGGGGATCTCTTTCTCGAGGAACTTGCGCATGCGCTCCTCGTCGCGGAGGATGGCGCGGGCGAGTCGCTGCGTGTCTTTGTCGCCGAGCGCCTGGGCAAGCGTCTCGATCGCCGTGTACGTGGCGATCTCTTCAGACTCGCTCGCGTACTCGGTCTTCGCGTTCTTCAGCTGCTTCTCATCCTCGCCGGTGCCGCGCAGCGCGTGCAGCGGACCCTGGGCGAGCGCTACTGCCTTCTGCGCTCCGCCGAGGAGCGCGCGCGCCGTGCCGCCGACCTGGTCGGGCCCGGGCGTGGAGATCGTCTCGGCCTCGCCACCAAGCTTCTTGATCCGTTGCTTGACCTCCCGCCCGTGGCGCTTGGTCTCGGTGAGGTGCTCTTTCAGCCGTTTGCGATACGTCGTGTGCGTGGTCATGCCGATATGCGCTTCCAGGGCGGTCTCCAGGCGCTTCTCGGTACCGTAGGCCTCGTTGAGATACTGGACCAGCTTGGCGTTGGCGGCGGACAGCTCGCTCATCGTTTTTCTCCCCTTTGCAGACAGTGAGTGGCCGTTGTGCTCGAATCCGCCCGCCCAACGGCGACGGCGGCAGCTCAACCATACGCTCAACTGCCCGGCTACGGCCGGATGTAAACCTTTCGCTCTTCGGCCAAGCGCACCGGCGAGCAGGAATCCAAGCGCAAAAGGCGACCAGGCCGGCGTCGAGGTCTCAGCCTGAGTCAGCTTCTGCGGAAACGGCGAACACGATGTGGCGGCGGGCGAGGGTCAGGTAGTCGTGGAGCTCGACCGGACCTCCCGCGAGCGGTTCGACCTTCACGTCGGTGAGCGTGAGGAAGTCGCGCTCGGAAGCGTTCAGCGCGTCCGATACGCGGCTGCGGTAGCCATCGCGGGCGAGCGTGAGCAGGCCTTCGATGCGGTGGCGTTCGGTCTCGATCCTGATTCGCTCGCGGCGATGCTCCTCAACAGCTCTCTCTCAGTTATCGCCCATCGAGGTCATGATCGCGTGAGCGGTACGTTAGCCGCGCGCACGGTCGTGCGCCGGCCGGTCGGTCCGACGGCGACGACGGTCACGCTCGCGGTCATCGCCTTCTGCCGGCCGAGCGCCCTGCGCAGGCGGCGTAGCGCGGCGAGCCGACGCGCAGGCGCACGTGCCTGGTCAGCGCGGGCGGAGCGCGCGGCGGCCGCGGGGTGGTCACGCCGCCTGCGCGGCCGGCGGGCGAGAGCGTGGCGGTGGCGAGGACCTTGCAGCCCCGTTCGCAGCTCACGGTCAACGCGAGCGCGCGGCGAGCGAGCACGCCCGTTGGCGCGCGCAGGCCGACATGCAGCACCGGCGCGACGTCCAGCGGCGGCGGCCAGCTGCCCGGGCAGCAGCCCGCGCCGGCGGGCGAGCCGGGTCGAAGCGCTCGACGCGGTTGTTGTTCGTGTCGGCCACATACACGTCGCCCGCGCAGTCCACCGCGATCGCGCTCGGCTGGGAGAACTCGCCGAGTCCGCGTCCCGCGAAAGCCCCACTTCGCGAGGAAACGCCCATTCTAGTCGAACACCTCGACGCGATTGTTTTCGCTGTCCACCACATACACGTTCCCGGCCGCGTCGACTGCGACACCGATGGGGGCGTGAAAGCGACCGTCGCCCGAGCCGGCGAGCCCCACTCCGCAGCACTTCCCGTCGGGCGAGCTTGACGACGCGGTTGTTGCTCGGTCGGCGACGTACACGTCGCCGTCTCCGTCGACCGCGATCCCCGCCGGATGATTGAATTCGCCGGGCCGCCGCCGGACGCGCCGTCGCCCGCCTGCGCCCCACTTCGCGCGCAGCGACCCTTCGGGCCCGTAGGCGAGCACGCGGTTGTGGTTGGCGTCCGCCACGTAGGTCTTCCCCGTGCCGGGCGCCACGGCCACCGAGCCGGCGCCGCACAGTCGCGCTCCGCCGAGGTCGGCCGGGCCGCCGATTTCCGCGAGGAACGTGCTGTCGCCCCACAGGTGGACGAGGCGCGCATTGGCGGTATCCGCGACGTACACCGAGCCGCGCGGGTCGATCGCGATGCCGCCGGTTCGGCAAAGCTGGCGGTGTGTCCCCCGGCGGCGCTCCACGCGCCCGCGAAGATGTTGCTGCCCGGCGCGTATAGCCTCGACGCGGTTGCCGACCGTGTCGGAGACGAACAGCCGTCCGGTCGGGTCGGTGGCGAGCCCGCGCGGCGCGGTCAGCACGGCGAGGTCGCGCGCGGAGGCGCCGATCGACCGCAGGTAGTCGCCGTTCGCGTCGAACACCTGGATGCGATCGTTGGCGGTGTCGGCCACGTAGGTGTCGCCCGGCCGTCGCCCGCCAGCGCGCGCGGAAAGGCGAGCTGGCCCGGTTTGACCCGTAGCCGCCCCAGGTTCCGACATACCCCAATTCCGGGTTGAGCTTGACGATACGGTGGTTGATGTCATCGGCGACATACACGTTGCCGGCCGCGTCGAGCGACACGCCATAGGGAAAGCCGAATTGACCAGGCCCGGTCCCGTGCGTGCCGGCCGGCCCTGAATTCGCCGTTGGAATTGAATTTCTCGATGCGGCGGTTGTTGTCGTCGGCGACCAGCACCTCGCTCCCGTTCGCGGCGACGCCGCGCGGATAGGAGAACTGCCCAGGGCCTGCGCCCTTGGAGCCCCATTCCATCGGTTCGCCGCCTTCGAGGCCGAAGCGCTCGATGCGGTTGTTGCCGGAATCCGCGACGTAGACGTAAACGCCCGAGACCGCGATCCCGCCCCCCGGCGGCTGGGTGTAGTTCTGGGAGGAGTAGAAGCGGAACTGTCCGAGTTCGCTGCCCGTATGGCCCCAGGCACTGATGAAGTTGCCGTTGGAGTCGAACTTCTCGATGCGGTTATGGCTCGAGTCGACCACGTAGACGTTTCCCCCGCGTCAGTCGCCAGACCGCCGATCGGGCCGAACTGGCCGTGGCCGCCCCCGTAGGAGCCCCACTCGGTCTCGAACTGGCCGGCGGCGGTAAACTTCTGCACGACGTAGCCGAGTTGGTCGGCTACGTACACGTTGCCCTGCGTATCGAGCGCGACGGCCTCCGGGAAGCGCAGTACCGACTCGGCGCGCTGCCCGACGATCTGCGCTGTCGCATATGGACACGGGCCGGCGCCTGACCCGGGCACGCTTCGGCGCGGGCTGCGGCGGGTGCGCCGGCGAAGGCGGCGAGGGTAAGAGCTGCGGCTGTGCACGTCGCAAACGCCGAGAAGAACCCGCGCGTACGCGCGCCCGCGCGTGCAAAGCGCCGAAAGACCATAGAAGTCGCCGGGGGCGGCATGACCATCGGCGCTGGGAACACGCCGACGGCTCAGGTGTAGCGGTGTGTCACAGGAAAGTCACTGCTTAGCCGATGCGTTCGGGGGTGCGCGCCGGCAGGCCCGCGCGCGCGATCGGCCGGCGATCGCCGAAGACCGCCCTCTGCCGCCGCGGGTCGGTTGCGCTCCTCGCGAACGATGTAGAGCGGACGGTGCTTGACCTCGTCGTAGATGCGTCCGACGTACTCGCCGATCACCCCGAGCGCGATCAGCTGGATGCCGCCGAGCAGCAGGATGGCGATCGTGATCGAGCCGAAGCCGGGCAGGTAGGAGTCGAAGATGCGCAGCACGATCACGACCGGAATCGCGACGAACGCCACGCCCGCCGAGAGCAGCCCGACGTAGGTCGCCAGCTGCAGGGGCAGGTGGGAGAAGGAGGCGATCGCGTCGAGCGAGAAGCGCAGCATCTTGCGCAGCGTGTACTTCGTCTCGCCGGCGTGGCGCGCGTCGCGCTGGTAGGAGACGGCAGTCTGGGTGAAGCCGACCCAGACGGTCATGCCGCGCAGGAAGCGCGAGCGCTCGGTCATCGCCAGCAGCGCGTCCAGCGCGCGGCGGTCGAGCAGGCGGAAGTCGCCCGAGTTGGGCTCGAGGTCGACCTGAGCGAGCTTGTCGAACAGCTTGTAGAACCACGAGGCGGTGGCGAGCTTGAAGGCGGTCTCGCCCTCGCGCTGCTTGCGCACGGCGTAGACGACGTCCGAGCCCTGGCTCCATTGCGCGACCATCTCGGCGATCAGCTCGGGCGGGTCCTGCAGGTCGGCGTCGATCATCGCCACGACGTCGCCGACCGCGTGCTCGAGGCCGGCGGTGAGCGCGGCCTGGTGGCCGAAGTTGCGCGAGAGGTGGATCACGCGCACGCGCGGGTCGGTGGCGGCGATGCGGTCGAGCAGCTCGGGGGTGCGTCGGAGCTGCCGTCGTTGACGAGCACCAGCTCGAAGTCGAAGTCGGCGACGGCGGCGCAGCGTGCGCGCGACGAACTGCTCGACGAGCTCCTCCTCGTTGTAGACCGGCGCCACTACGCTGAGCAGGGTGGGGGTGCGGAGAGGTGGCTGTAGTCGGACATGGTCGTTGCCTTCAGTGCGAGCGCCAGTCGGTCGCTCGAGCGGTCCTAAGCCCGCCGATGAAGTTATCGTTCATCCTGTCTCTGCATGACCTCCCGAGTCGACCGACACGCACAGAAACCGCCCAGGAGCCTACCGCGGCTCAGCGAGCCGCCTGAGACGCGCCGCTGTCGCCCAGTTCGTGAAGTTCGGCATCGTCGGCGTGTCGAACACGCTGCTGACCTTCGCCGTGTACACGCTGCTGCTGAAGGTGTTCGGCGTGTGGTACTTCGCGGCGTCGGCGATCGGGTTCGCCGTGGGCGCCGTCAACGGCTTCCTGCTGAACCGCCGCTGGACCTTCCGCGAGCACGTCGGCGACGCGCTCACGCCGGTGCGCTGGGCGGTCGTGCAGGGCTGCGGGCCTGCTGTAACCTGGGCCTCGTGTACCTGTTCGTGGACGACGCTGATCGCTCGACAAGCTGCTCGGGCAGGCGTGCGCGACGGCGATCGTCGACCGTGCTCGACGTTCTTCGCCAACCGCGCCTGGACCTTCCGCATGCACCCGCCGCGGCGACACCGACGGCGACGGCGCTGAGCGTCTAGCGCAAGACACGGCGAGCAGCGAGAGCCCCGCGGGGATGCGCCCGCCGCGGCCGATCAGCGCCGCCTCGAGCGTCGAGCGGGCGCTCGCAGCAGCCAGTTCAGCGGCTCCGGCGGCACCCACAGGTCGAGGCTCGACTCGGTCGTCTTGGTGTGTTCACGCGGTCGAGCACGCGCAGCGCGATCGCCACCGGCAGCAGCAGCGAGTTGAAGTAGGTGGTGCGCGCCGGCTCCCAGCCGGCCTGCTCGGCGACGCGCTAGCAGCGAGCGGCGGGTGTAGCGGCGATGGTGGTGGTTGATCTCGTCGTGTCCGCTCCACAGCCACTGGTAGGCGGGCACGGTCACGAGCAGCGCGCCGCCGGGCGCGACGACCCGGCGCAGCTCGCGCAGCGCGGCGAGGTCGTCCTCGAGATGCTCGATCACGTCGAGGCTAGACCGCCAGGTCGAAGCTGTCCGCGGCGAAGGGCATCTCCAGCACCGAGCCTTCGATGACCTCGCCGACGCCGCGCTCGCGGGCGAGCGCGACGCTCGTGTCGCGAGAGCTCCATGCCCGTCACCGTGCCGTGGCGGGCGAGCTCGACCATGTTGCGCCCGCTGCCGCAGCCGGCGTCGAGGATGCGCGCGCGCGCGGGCAGCCGCAGCCGCGGCGATCACGCCGCTCGAGCACGCCTCGCCGCCCCCGGTACCACCAGTGGCGGTCCTCCGCGCGGTGTGTCTGCAGCTCGTAGTCCCGGTCCATCCGCAGGGCATCTTTTCCTAAAGACGCGTCCTCCGACGCGCGAGTCCACGCGCAACCCCTTGAAAAAGATTTGGGCATGCCATAAGATATTTTCATGTCAACAAGGGAGCAGGCAAGGATCCGTCCGGCGGTCGAGGACTACTGCAAGGCGATCTTCACGCTGCGAATCACGCGAGCGAGGAGCCTGTCTCCACCAACGCGCTGGCCGAGCGCCTGGAGATCACGCCGGGGTCGGTCTCGGCGATGCTGCAGCAAGCTCGACGAGCTCGGGCCTGATCACGCACCTGCCCTATCGCGGGGTGCGGCTGACCGAGCAGGGCCGCCGGTCGCGCTCGAGGTCATCCGCCACCACCGCCTGCATCGAGCTGTTCCTCGCCGAGACCCTGCGAGATGCCCTGGGATCGCGTGCACGCCGAGGCCGAGGTGCTCGAGCACGTGATCTCCGAGGAGCTCGAGCAGCTGATCGCCGCAAGCTCGGCGACCCCACGCTCGACCCCCACGGCGACCCGATCCCCAGCGCCGAGCTGGAGCTGCGCGAGCGCGAGACCCGCACGCTCGACAGCCTGCACGACCGGGGAGCAGCGGCGTGTTCGTGCGCGTCTCGGACTCCGACCCGGAGATGCTGCGCTACCTGTCCGAACGCGGCATCTCCCCCGGAGAGCGACTTCGAGGTGCTCGAGCGCCAGCCCTTCGGCGGCCCGCTGTTCGTGCGCTTCGCCGCAGCGCGAGCACGCGATCGGTGGCCAGCTCGCGCGCGCCATGCGCGTAGAGCTCGACCACGAGGAGGCCGACGCCGGCGCCGAGCGCCCGCCGGCGAGAGCGCACGCGTCGACCTCGACAGCGAGGCCCCGGCGCCCCAGCACCAGACGCAGGCAGCCGTGCGCCGTGAGTGCCCGAGCGCAGCTCGGCTCGCGGCGCCGCTCGAGGTCATCCTCGGCCCCAGCCCGCTCGAGCCGCTGCTTGCGAGCGGGCGCGCTGCGCGCAACGCTGGCGATGCTCGGACCGGCGTTTGTCGCGGCGATCGCCTACGTCGACCCCGGCAACTTCGCCACCAACATCGCAGGGCGGCGCGCGTTTCGGCTACCTGCTGCTGTGGGTCGTGCTGCGTGGCGAACCTGATGGCGATGCTGATCCAGTATCTATCGGCGAAGCTCGGGATCGTCACCGATCACAACCTGCCGGAGCTCTTCCGCGAACACTATCCGCGCGCCGCTGTCCTGGGGAATGTGGGTACAGGCCGAGATGATGGCGATGGCGACCGACGTCGCCGAGTTCGTCGGCGCCGCGCTCGGGCTTGAACCTGCTGTTCGGCGTGCCGCTGCTCCCGGCCGGGCTGATCACCGGCCTGATCGCCTTCGCGATCCTCGAGCTGCAGACGCGCGGCTACCGCCGCTTTGAGCTCGCCATCACCGCGCTGCTGGGCGTGATCCTCGCTGGGCTTCCTGTACGAGACGCTGCGCATCGGCCCCTCCGCGCGCGAGTCGCTCGGTGGGCTGGTGCCACATCTACCGGTAGCGAGCAGCCTGTACCTCGCGGTGGGGATCATCGGCGCGACGGTGATGCCGCACGTGATCTATCTGCACTCCGCGCTGACCAACGGGCGCATGCCCGTGCGCGACGAGCGCGAGCGCGCGCGCGTGCTGCGCTTCGAGCGCCTCGACGTGCTTATCGCGCTGGGCCTCGCCGGCGTCGTCAACATGGCGATGCTCGCGGTCGCGGCCAAGCTGTTCCACGGCAGCGGGCACACCGACATGAGCACGATCGACGCAGGCCCATGCGAGTTCGCGCCAGCTGGCCGGCGGTGGCGCCGCGCTGGCGTTCTCGGTTGCGCTGCTCGCCTCGGGGGCGTCCTCCTCGAGCGTCGGGACCTACGCCGGGCAGGTCGTGATGCGCGGCTTCGTCGGGCTCAACATCCCGCTGCTCGCGCGCCGGCTGGTCACGATGGCTCCCGGCGCTGGTCGTGCTCGCCGTTGGCCTCAGCCCGACCGCTGTGCTCGTTCTCAGCCAGGTCGTGCTCTCCTTCGGGATCCCCTTCGCGCTGATCCCGCTTGTGCTGCTGACCAGCCGCGCGGACGTGATGGGGGTGCACGTCAACCGCCGCGACCACGCTGGTGGCAGGCTTGCTCGCCGCCGCGATCACCGCACTGAACGTGTTCCTAATCGGCCAGCAGCTCCTCTGAGACCCATCGCGACGGATGCCGGGAGGATGTTCCTCAACCGAGGGAGGGCACGCCGATGGCCGACGCAACGGATGATCTCGTGAACCACCAGTTCCTGCCTGGCCGCCCGCCCCGTCGGCCTGCCGAAGCCGAGCGACTGGCACTACACCGAGGAGCCCGTCCCGCGAGCCGGGCGAGGGCGAGGCGCTCGTCGAAGTCCTCTACATCTCGCTCGACCCGGCGATGCGCGGCTGGATGAACGACGTGCCGCTCCTACATCCCGCCGGTCGGCATCGGCGAGGTGATGCGCGCGCTCGGCGCGGGCGACGTGCTCGCCTCGAACCACCCGCGCCTCGCCGCCGGGCGACCACGTCACCGGCCTGCTCGGCGTGCAGGAGTACGCGGTCGCGCCCGGCGGCGCGCTGCACAAGGTCGACCCGGAGCTCGCGCCGCTGCCGCGTGTATCTCGGCACGCTCGGCATGCCCGGCATGACCGCCTACTTCGGGCTGCTCGACGTCGGCGCGCCGGCGAGGGCGAGACGGTCGTCGTCTCCGGCGCCGCCGGCGCGGTCGGCGGGGTCGTCGGCCAGATCGCCAAGCTCAAGGGCTGCCGCGCGGTCGGGATCGCCGGCGGCGCCGAGAAGTGCGCGCTACGTCGTCGAGGAGCTCGGCTTCGACGCGGCGATCGACTACAAGTCCGAGGACGTCGACGCCGCGCTGCGCGAGCACTGCCCGAAGGGCATCGACGTCTACTTCGACAACGTCGGCGGCGAGATCCTCGACGCCGCGCTCGCGCATCTCGCGCGGCACGCGCGCGTGGTCGATCTGCGGCGCGATCTCCCAGTACAACGCGACCGAGCACGTCAGGGACCGTCCAACTACCTGTCGCTGCTGGTCAACCGCGCGACCATGACCGGCTTCGTCGTCTCCGACTATCTCGACCGCTACGCCGAGGCGCTGCGCGACATGGCCGGCTGGCTCGCCGAGGGCAAGCTCGTCTCGCGCGAGGACATCGCCACCGGCCTCGAGAACTTCCCCGACACGCTCCTGCGCCTGTTCCGGGCGAGAACACGGGCAAGCTCGTACTGAAGGTCGGCGACTGACTGAGCCCCGAGGCACGTGCGGTAGATCTTCGCGACGTAGTAGGAGTGTTCACAGGGGGTGGCTCACTCCCGCGACGGTCATATCGCTGGGTTCGGCCAGCCCACCGAGGGTTTCGGTAGTTTTCAGTTCGCTTCCTCCGACAAATCACTTGGGGGTGGAAGACGCCGACGCGACCGTGAACGCGGTGAACGTGGCGGCCGCCATGGCCGCCGGGACGACCAGCAGCAGCAGGAGTCTCTTTCTCACTTTCATCTAGCAATCTCCTCTTACGTTATTTGAATTGTGATCGAGGTCTCCAGCATCCACTGTGACGATCCCGTGCTTCTCTCCGCGTCACGCGAGTAACCTAGTCGCTCTGTTCGGCTCACCGCAAGGTGGTGTGTTTCCGACAGCCATTTACATTCGGCCTATTGAACAGCAGAGGATGCATCTCGGCGCAGAGCGCGTGGCGCGGGCGCCTCAAAGCCGACCTTATCGGTGTGATAGCGAACGTTGGCTCGGCGCAGGTAGACGAGCGTCGTCAGGGCGACCGCGATCGGCATGATGTGCGGCCAGTGGGGCACAAGTGCCTTCAGGGAGGCGAGCAGCGTGGCGGCGAGTCCGCCGACCTGGTGCTCGGGGTGCCGAGCGGATGCGTGAAAAGCGGGTGAGCAAAACCAGTGTGACCAGGCAGGGGCGCGGGCGCCCCACGCCAGGAGCAGCACAAGGTCGAATACCCCGCCGAGGACGGCGACGGCGAGGCTGAGAAAGACGAGCGTTCTACCTCGTCGGCTGCCCATCGGTCCCAACCTCGTGGAGGGCTCTGCGTACCGCCTCCTCGGCGGTGGCGCCCCGGCGATCGCCATCGGCTCGACGGTGCGCATCGCCCGGCAGAAGATGAACGCGCCCTCGAGCAGGGAGAGCATCGAGAACGCGAGCTCGCGTGCGCGAGGCCGAGGATACCGGCAAGCGCGAAGTACGCGGTGGCGCCGTCGATCCACTCTGTGAAGACGTCTGAGGTGGCGATTCGCAAGGTCTCGTTGGTGCTCGCGACCTCCAGCGCGACGGTCGCTATTGGACAGGCGTCGGCATAGTCGGTTTCGTGCAGGGTCTCGCCGGCGCCGGCAAAGAAGTCGTGCACGGCGTCAGCACATCGGGCGCCTCGAGGGCGATCGAGGCGAACAGCTCCATGTACATGCGTCCGGAGGTACGGATCGTCTCGGCGCCAAGCTCCTGCTTGCCGCCGGGGAAGAAGTGATAGACGGAGCCGAACGGCGCCGCCGCATCGGCTGCGATCTGCTTCATCCCCGTGCCGTGTAGCCCTGGCGGCGAAACAGCTCGGCGGTCGTGTCGAGAATGCGGTCCTTCGTAGTGCTGGGCATCGGTGGTGTCGATTCCTTTGGTTGTGGATCGCCTGTCGCATCTGACAATATCCTCTCTAGAACGATCTATCAACTAGATGTTGGAGGCTGGCCATGCATACAGACGAGCGACAAATCGACGCTGCTGAAGGCGATCCTGGCGGCGAGCATGCTGTCCACGGCAATCCACTACACCCACAACTTCGTCACGGTCAATCGCTATCCCGGGCCGGGAGGCAGCTTCTACACGGTGGTACGCGTGGCGATCGTGGTCGGCTGGCCGCTGCTGACAGCGATCGGGCTGATCGGCTACCGGCGCTACCGCGAAGGCCGTTATCACGAGACGCGGGTATGCCTGACCGTCTACTCGCTCACCGGACTCGCGACGCTGGGCCATTTCATCTACGGCAACCCCAAAATTCCAGCCTTCTTCTACGCCACGCTCTTCACCGACGCCCTGACTGGTCTGGCCGTGCTGGTCTTCGTGCTGTTGGCGGTCGACGCGGAAGAGCCGCCTTCCGCCCAGAGTGCCCACGCGTAGGACCCTGACGTAGGCTGTTGCGGCTTTGCCACTGCCGCCGTTCCCGATACCGAACGCTGCGATGCGCGCCGGGCTGGCACTGCGCAGCGGCGTGCTGGGGCTTGCCGACCGCCTGTTGCCGGCCGAGGCGGCGCTGTGGGACCTCGCGGCAGGGATGCAGCGCACCAAGCTCGCCGGTGTGCTCGTCACGTCGGGGCTTGCGGATGCGCTGGGCGAAGGCACGCGCAACGCAGCCGAGCTCGCCGGCGAGCTCGGGCTCTCCGAGGATGTGACGCTACGAGTGCTGGAGGCCGCTGCCGCCTCGCGCTTGGTTCGAATGGAGCGTGGCGGCCGCGTGCGCCTCGCACGGCTCGGTCGGCCGCTGCGCAGCGGCCACGCGCGCTCGCTCGCGTCCTGGGTCGCCTATCAGGCGGCGCCGGCGAACGCGGCCGCGCACGCCGAGATCGAGGGTCAGCTGCGCGAGGGCGCGGAACCGTCAGGTCACCGGCGGGCGTTCGGCAACTCGATCTCGGACCACTTCGGCGAGCATCCTGAGGAGGGAGCTCGCTTCGGCGAAGCGATGCGGGAGCTGACGGCGATCGATCTCGCCGCCCTCGCCCGCGCGTATCCGTGGCCGCGCGAGGGTGTGATCTGCGATGTCGCCGGCGGGATCGGGACCCTGCTAGCCGCGATCCTTCGAGCGCCGTGCAGGCGCCCGCGGCATCTTGCTTGACGCTCCGGAGGTGCTGGCCGAGGCCGAGGGCTTCCTGCGATCGGCCGGCGTCGGCGATCGGTGCAGCGGCGGGTCGGAGATCTCTTCGGCGAGATCGACGCGCGCGCCGACGTGTACGTGCTCAAGTGGATCCTGCACGACTGGAGCGACGACGCCTGCCGCTCGATTCTGCGCGGCGTGCGGGCGACGATGCCCGCCGGGTCGAGGGTCGTCGCGATCGACCTGCACCGCGAGCGCCACCGCCCGAGCCCGGTCGTCTCGATGGCGGACCTGTTGATGCTCGTTGAGTGCGAGGGCGGCCGCGAGCGCTCCCCCGAGGAGGTACACGGCCTGATGCGCGACGCCGGACTTCTCCCTGGGCGGGTTCGACATGCGGGGCTGCACATGGTCGTGGAGGGCTCAGCTGGGTAGCGTCCTCTCCGGACCTTTCGCCGCAACGAAGCTCGATTCCCCCACGCAATGGCTAACCTTGCTGTATGTGCAGAAATATCCGAACGCTCTACAACTTCGAGCCTCCCGCGAGCGAGGAGGAGGTCCGCGGCGCCGCGCTGCAATACGTACGGAAGGTCAGCGGCTTCACGAAGCCGTCCCAGGCGAACGAGGCCGCGTTTCAGCGTGCCGTAGAGGAGGTGGCCGAGGCTTCGGCCAGACTTCTGAGCGAACTGATCACCTCCGCCCCACCGAAAGATCGCGAGGTTGAAGCAGCGAAGCGTAAGACCCGCAGCGCGCAGCGTTTCGCGGCTTAGCGCGATTGTCTGCGGACAAGCGGATTGCGACTGGCCCTGACGGCGGTGTTCGTCTACAGCCCGAGCGCCTGGCGTGCGAGGTCCTCGTCGGAGAAGATCCGGATATGGCTGACGAGATCCCCGTCGAACTTGAACACCCATGTGGCCGGTACATCATCGAGAGAGCCAGTCGCGCTGCTGCCGCTTGCATGGCCCAGAGCCACCACCGCATCTCCGGCGGCACGCACGTGCACCGGCTTGACGGTGAGCTCCTGCCAATGCTCCTGTACGTCGGCAAAGTAGCGGTGCATTCCCTCCTTGCCAACGTACGGCTCGCCATCGTTCAGGACCGCCCCCGAGACCGGCTCGAAGACGATCTCCCGATGAAGGCACAATAGGGCGGCGTCCAGATCGCGCGCGTTGAATGCGTCGAACAGCTGTTGGACGATCTCCGTTCTACTGCTCACGGCCAGTTCTCCCACCTAGGGTTCGACGGCATGCGTTCGTTATACCCAACCCGCCGAAGATGGGTCCCCACGGACGCCTGCCGTCCTTGATGGCTGTCCGATGAATCTGCTCAGCGGGAGAGGTCTACTCTGAGAAGCCCACGAGAGAAAGAGAGGGTCGCATGCCTGTATACGACCGCCTGAAGCTCGTCCGCGATGTCTACGGGGCTTACGAGTCCGGGGATCGCAGTGTCGCGATGGGATCCTGAGCGATGACTTCACGTTCTATAGCCCGGCGGACGTCGGCATCGACCGCGCGAGATATTTCGAGCGCTGCTGGCCGAACTCCGAGCTCATCGCGGACTTCGAGTTCACGCGCCTCCTAGAAGCGGGAAACGAGGTCGTGGTCACGTACGAGAGCACGAAGATCGACGGAAGCCGATTCTGCAACACAGAGGTCCTCACGTTCGACGGCCACAAGATCCGCAAGGCGGAGGTCTACTTCGGCTGGAATCTCACCTGATCTCGTGCCTTCAGGGCGACACAACCGAGGCGCTTCTACTCGTCCCAGAAGCCTTGGACCATTTCCCCATCCCCCTCAACGTGTGGCCCAAACACGAGGACCTCGAGGCCCTCTTCACCAGCCTCGAAGGCGCGCACCAAGCCCGGGCTCACACGCACCACATCGAGCGGCGCCAGCTCGACGAGCTCGTCGTTGAGCTTGACACGCCCCGCGCCCGCAAGGACCAAGTAGATCTCCTCGGCCTTGCCGTGGCGGTGCGCAACGCCTCGCGCTGACCGGGCTTGATGACGAGGTAGGCGATGCCCGTCTGCTCCGCGCCCAAGTCAGCGCGGGGGAAGCGTGCCTCCTGGGTCTTCGAGAAGCCGTGCTTGACCGCCATATCCTCAACGTCCCGGAGATTTGTCTTGGAGTAACTCACTGGGCAGAGTGTATACAGCGGTTTACCATCGCCAAGACGGGACGATCCAGCACGCGAGCTGCGCCTCGGGATTCTCTGAGCGTGTTTCGATCAGTCGATGCTCTCCGACGCGGGTTCGACCTGCAAGCGCGCCTCGCGGGCAGCGTGCGGCGCGCGCGCAACGCTCTGCACGTCTCGGCGGGTGATTGCCAGGTAGGCGACCAGGCAGACGATCGCAGTCCCCAGCGCCAGGGCGACGGCCCCGTCGCCCCAGCCAAGTCCTCCCACGCTTTTGGACTTGCCCATCCAGTCGGCGAACGACGCACCGAACGGTCGGGTGACAACGTAGGCGAACCAGAAGGCGAAGATCGGATTCCAGCGCAAGCGCCAGTAGCCGAAGGCGGGAACCGCGATCATCCCGGCGAAAAGCAACCCAGAGGGAGGTATCCCAAGTGCAAGGTCATTGCTGCCAGGTCTCCGATGGCGGTGCCCAGCGCGAAGGTCGCCACCACCGCGGCCCAGTAGAACGCCTCTCGGCGAGGGGTGTCGACGCTGTGAATCGAGAGCGTCTTCTCGGTCTGCTGCCAGCTGATGAACACAGCCGCCAGCACGATGCCGTAGAAAATGCTCGACACCGCGTAGGGGACGCCGAAGCCGACGTGGAGCACGTCGGCGGCCATCGTGCCGAATACGCCGACCATGACGACCGCCAGCCAGTACGTCCAGGCCCTGTAGCGACCCATCGAGAACTGCAACGACAGGGCCGCCGAGGAAAGCGATGAACCCCAGAGCGACCGCCTCCACGGGTGCGATCGCATGGACGAGGTAGTCGGAAGTCGCCTCGCCCATCGCGGTGGACAGGGCCTTGATCACCCAGAAGTAGACCGTGATCTCAGGGACCCTGAGCGCCCCCCGGAGCGTCAGTCTCTTGAGCAGAGGACGGTCGTGCACCGCAGTAGTCTCGCACGCAAAGGCATGAGCTGAGTCGCCTACGTGCGCTCAGCCCTTGAAGGTGGAGGGACCGATGTCGCCGAAGGGCTCGTCGCGCTCATGGACGGCCTGCTTGAAGCCGGCCTGGGCGGCCCGCCGCTGGAACGCATAGCCCTCCTCGGTGTGACGGGCGATGCCGTCGAAGACGGTGCCCAACACCTGAGTCTGTCTGCAGGTCCTGGGCGTATAGAGACTGGTTGACCAGCAGCTTCATCATCTGCAGCTGATTCAGCGGATTGCGCGCGATGCGCTCGAGAGGATCTCGGTGCGCTCGTCGAGGTTCTCCGCGGCGGGCGCCTCGATCGCCAGCCCCCACTCCAACGCCTCGCCACCGGACAGGCAGTCACCGGTGAACAGTAGTCGCTTGGCGCGCTGCGCTCCCAGCCGGTACGCCCACATCGCGCTCGTCGGCGCGCCCCATACCCGGGCCGGCGGGTAGCCAATCTTCGCATCGACGGCGATCACCAATAGATCGCGTGCACAACGCCATGTCGGTTCCGCCCGCAACGCAGAAACCATGCACCTTGCAGACCACGGGCTTTGCGCAATGAAACAGCGACATGAACGCGCGGACGTTGCGGCTCATCATCGCGTAGTCGACCATCGGATCCCAAGTGCCCGAGGGGGTCGTGGTTGGCCGCCATCACCGTCGGGTCAAGCGGCGAGCCCAGCGACGGCGCGAGCTCCTCCCCGTCCCCCCGTCCCTGTCCCTCGGCGGACTCGACAAGGTCATAGCCACCACAGAACCCCTTGCCATTACCCGCCAGCAGAATCACGTGCACGGCCGGGTCGAGATCCGCACGCTCGACACAACGCTCCAGCTCGCCCACCAGGCCTTCAGTGATGCCGTTCCCTCGCTCCGGCCGGTTCAGCGTGATCCGAGCGATGCGTCCCGCTACCTCATAGGTCATCGTCTCAATACCAGTCACGACACTTCCTTCTACGGCCGTGGCTGTGCGGAATTATGGACTCGCTGAGCAAGCTTCGCGTCATGCTCGGAGCGTAGCGCGCGACTCAGCAGCCAGATCTCTCAGCTGCTCAGCGGAATCGCTCAGTCCTCCGCGAGTCCCGCAACAATTGCAGCGATAACTGCGCGCATCTCCTCGCTCGCGGCAGCCTGATCCTCAGCACGGGCTACGTACAGCCCCGCCTCGTCGAGTGCGCCCACCAGCACGTGGGCCAGAGCACGCACCGGCTGGGGCGGGATCCGCCCGACCTCGATCGCGTGGGTCAAGCAGGCCCTCGATAAGGCCGAGCCCGTAGCGCATGCCGATCTCTCGCCAGCGCTGCCAGCCCAGCACGGCCGGCCCGTCGAGCAGCACGATCTGCTGGACCTCCTGCTCGCCGCATGCGTCCAGCCAGGCGTCCGCGCCGAGCCGTCATCACCTCGATCGGGTCGGTCGCTCCCGCAGCGGCGATCAGCTCGCCGAGCCGCCGGGCGAGATCCTCCTCGATCGCCTCGTAGACCGCCTCGAACAGCTCGGTCTTGTCGGCGAACTGGTGGTAGAGCGCGCCCCGGGTGACCCCGGCCGCGCGACGATCGTCTCGGTGCCCACGCCCCCGAACCCATGCTCGGCGAACAGCGAGCGGGCGGCCGCCACCAGAGCAGGCGCGGGTGG
Source organism: uncultured Solirubrobacteraceae bacterium (assembly GCA_963714285.1). Classification (GTDB taxonomy): domain Bacteria; phylum Actinomycetota; class Thermoleophilia; order Solirubrobacterales; family Solirubrobacteraceae; genus Palsa-744. The sequence continues at coordinate 168,454 of CAVQNS010000003.1, read as the reverse complement.
CCGCGGAGCGGTCGGCTTGAGTTCGGCGGTTGACTTTCATACAGACAGTACGTAGGTTTCGTGCAGACTGTATGACAAATCTAGACCTGGGAGCAGACATGCCGACCATCGACCTTCCCCACGGCACCGTTCACTACCGCGCTCGCCGGCCCCGAGAAGCCGCCACGCCACCCGTCGTGTTCGTGCACGGCTTCCTCGTGAACGCCACGCTCTGGACCAAGACGGCCGACGCGCTCGCAGACGCCGGCGTTCGCTCCTACGCCGCCCGACTGGCCGCTGGGCTCGCACACGATCGCGCTCGGCGCCCAGCCGACCAGTCCCCCCGCGGCATCGCCCGCCAGATCATCGCCTTCATGGAGGCGCTCGACCTCGACGACGTGACCCTTGTGGGCAACGACACCGGCGGCGCCATCTGCCAGTTCCTGCTGGACACCGATGCCTCGCGAATCGGCCGCGTGGTGCTGACCAACTGCGACGCGTTCACCAACTTCCCGCCGGCGCCCTTCGGCCAGCTGTTCAAGGCCTTCCGCAGCCCCAGCGTGATCCGCGCGTTGCTGGCCCCGATGCGGGCAACCGCCGTCCGCCACTCTCCCGCCGGGTTTGGCCTGCTCGTCAACCAACCGCTCGACGCCGAGCAGACGCGGGCCTGGGTGGAGCCGTGCCTGAGCGACCCGGCGATCCGCCAAGACGTCGCCCGCTTCGCCCAAAGAGGTGGACCCCGAGGATCTCAATGCCGCGTCAAAGCGCCTCGGCAGCTTCGATCGGCCGGCGCTGCTGGTGTGGGGAGCCGGGCGACCGCTTCTTCAAGCTCGACTACGCCCATCGACTGCGCACTACGTTCGCCGACGCCCGGCTTGTCGAGATCGAGAGCGGCCGAACCTTCGTCCCCCACGACGAGCCCGCGCGGCTGGCCAACGAGATCGCCGCCTTCCAAGCCATCTACACATGATCTCCGGCTGAAGCCGAGCCGAGGCGAGCCGGGCAACGGCGACTGCGGCTGGGACGCCCGCCTGCTCAGGTTGTCTTCGGTGTCTTCGGCTCGTCGCGAGGCTCCATCTGTAGCTCGCGCTCGGCGCGCGGGACGCCCTCGCCGATCTCCACGCTGCGCTCGCGCTCGGCGTTCATCTGCGCCCCCAGCAGCAGGGCGGCGTTCGTGAGCCACATCCAGACGAGGAACACGACCACTCCGCCGAGCGCGCCGTAGGTCTTGTTGTAGGAGCCGAAGTTCGCGGCGTAGAACGCGAACCCGGCCGAAGCCAGGAGCCACACCAACAGCGCGAAGGCCGCTCCCGGCGCGACCCAGCGAAAGCCGCGCATCTTCACATTCGGAGAGGTGTAGTACAGGATCGTGAACACCAAAATCATGAACGCCAGCAGCACCGGCCACTTCGCGATATTCCAGATCGAGACGGCGCTGCCGCTGACACCGAGCGGGCTCGCGACCGCGCTGACGATCGGCCCGGTCAAAACGAGCGCGAGCGCCACGGCGACCAGCAGCAGCAGCGTGACGAGCGTCACGAGGATCTGCAGGGGTTTGAGCTTCCAGAACGGCCGTCCCTCCGGCGTCTCGAAGATCACATTGCACGCGCGCGTGAACGCGCTGACGTAGCTCGAGGCCGAATACAACGCGCCGAGCACCCCGACGACAAGCAAGATCCCCGCGGAGCTGCGGTGTTCGGTGATCGACTTGATCGGACCTTCAAAGGTCTTCGTCGCCGAGGCCGGCCCGAGCTTTCCGACGATTTCGAGCAGCTGATGTGTTGTGCTCGCGGGATTACCACGAGGCCCACGATCGCCACGAGCGCGATCAACGCGGGAAACACAGCGAGCAGCCCGTAATAGGTGAGCGCGGCCGCCCAGTCGCTCATGTTGTCCTCGCTGTACTCGGAGAGGGTCCGCCTCACCGTCGCAAACGCCGAGCCCTTGCGCTCAACACCGCCGGGACGGTAGTCCCGGCGCGGCCATCGCCGCCTCCCGGCCCTGCGTCTCCGGCCTCATCAGAACCTCGACCACGGCTGCTGCTGCTCATCAGCTCTCCTCCCTCCTCGCGGTAAAGCGCATAGGACAGGCAACGGACCTCTTTGGTTATGGCTCCAAATGCCCGTACACCGATGGCTCGTAACAAAAGTCGGCGCGCTCCGGTCTAACTGCTGGTGGGCCTCGGCGGAACTCGCCCGCAGACCATTCCGGCGTATCGGCGACTCCATAGGAGCGAGAGCAACGTACTTCAACCCCCCCGAGGCGATGATCTCGCTCGCGTCAAGCCTCCTCGCGGCTCCACCACGCTCAAGGCACCCCGGGGCGCTAAGCCACACAGTCGGGCTGAGGGCCGCTATCACGGCGGTCCCTCAGCCGTCCGACGGCGCCGAAGCGCTCCGGCAGCGGATTAGGCGGCCGCCGCGCCTTGGCCCTCGATCACCCGATGCTGCTCGCCGACATTGATCGCGACACGTCGTGGCTTGCGCCGCTCGGGCTTGGGGACCATCACCTCGAGCACGCCCTTCTCAAAGCGGGCTTGAATGCTCTCAGGGTCGATGCCTTCGGGGAGCGTCAGCGACCGCGAGAAGCTGCCGGTCGCACGCTCGATGCGATAGTAGCCGTCCTTGTGATCCTCGCGCTCTGACTTGCGCTCACCGGAGACCGTGAGCACGTTGTCTTCGAGCTCGACGTTCACATCGCCCTCGTCCAGCCCCGGGAGGTCCGCTCGCAGCACGAAGTGATCGTCCTCCTCGAGCAGGTCCATCGCCGGGATCCAGCGACGCGTGAGCCCGCCGTGACCTCCGCCGGCCGGGGAGTCGAACAAGGTCCCAAACAGCCGGTTCATCTCCTGTTGAACCGACTGCAACTCGCGAGCCGGCTCCCAACGGATGAGTGCCATGATTCACCTCCGTTAGCTCGATGTTGATGACACCCTTGTTAGAAGCCATTATAAAATCTAAGTCGAGGCGTGTCAACAACTCGCGAAGCCCCGGCCATCGAGTCACGGAAAACGCGGACCCGTGCAGGACGTCGTAGTCGTCCAGGCCGCTGAGAACGGCGACCCGCTGCCGCTGCGCGTAGTCCACGCAGCGGACGATCGCCGAAGCGCTCGTCAAGATCCATCAGAACCCCTTGCAGATCGGCCTTGCAGGCCGGTGCGCTACGCCGCAGTCGGCGGTCCGAACCAGGTGGTCAGCGCTTCGGGAAGTCCGAGCTGGGTTCGGTCTCCGACCCAGGCGACGTATCCGTCGGGCCGGATCAACACGGCAGTGGGAGCGGTGACCGCGCCGAGTACCGGGAGCTCCCACGGGCCGACATATTCAGCGTCGATCAGCTGGACCCGGTCGGCCCATGGAGTGATGTCGAAGCCGCCGGGCTCACCGAGGTTGAGCAGCACCGGCTTGGCGTCGTGCAGCAGCTCGAAGACCCGCAGCGGGCCGTCGGCGGTCACGAGGTCCAGATCGGGCATGCGGCGTCCGAGCAGCGGGTGGCCCTCGCCGAGGTCGTAGTGAATGTCCAGCCCGGAGATGATCCCGGCGAGCCGTTTGCGAGGCTCGTCCATGCATCGCCAGCTCTGACACCACATCGACCAGGGCCTTCGATGCGCTCGTCCTGGCGTTGGAGCGCGGTCTGAGCCATCGTGTGCTGGAGCGCGCGGGCAGCGACCGGGTGGCGCTCGTCCTGATAGGTGTCCAGAAGGCTCTCCGGGGAGGTCCCGTTGACCACCTGAGCCAGCTTCCATCCCAGATTCACCGCATCCTGCACACCGAGGCTGAGGCCCTGTCCACCCGCCGGGTAGTGCACGTGCGCCGAGTCGCCGGCGAGTAGGACTCGTCCCGCGCGGTAGGCCGCTGCCTGACGTGTCATGTCGGTGAACCTGGAGATCCATGTGGGATTGTGGATCCCGAAGTCGGTGCCGTACACGGTGATCAGCGCCTCGCTCAGATCGCGCAGGGTGGGCTCGCTGCTGGGCCCGAGCTGCTGCTCGGTCACCATGACCCGCACCGGCCCCCCATCCATGTAGACCACCTCGCCGTCGCGGATCTCGTACTCCAACCTGCCGAGGGCGTGGATGCCGAGGGCGTCGTGCCGGATGCCCAAGCTCCGGCTCCTCGGTCATCTCGACCTCGGCGATCAGGTTGCTCTTCGTCGGATCCCATCCGGGGAACTCGATGCCGGCCGCTTTACGGATGACGCTGCGTCCTCCGTCGCACCCGACGAGATACTCGCGCCCGCAGCGACTGGCCGTCGGACAGCTCGACGTCGACGCCGGTGTCGTCCTGCGCGAAGCCCGTCACCTCACATCCGTAGTAGATCCGCACCGGCAGCTCGGCGATCCAGGCGGCCATGATCCGCTCGATCTGGTTCTGCCAGATCCCGAGCGAATACGGATGACGCGTCGGGAAGTCGCTCATGTCCAACACGGTCGTGCCGAACATCGCGGCCTGAGCCACCTGACCCTCCGCGAGGAACCGATCAGCGACCCCACGCTGATCGAGCACCTCGATCGTGCGCGAGTGAAAGCCGCCGGCCCGTGAGCCGACGAGCACGTGATTGGGACGCCGCTCGACGACCGCGACGTCGACCTTCGCCAACGCCAACTCAGCCGCCAGCATCATCCCCGTCGGACCGCCTCCGGCGATCACCACCGCATGCTCGGTCATAGCCACACTCCCGTCGGATACGTCGATAACAACACACGCATTTCGCGACTCCCATTTCCGTAGGTTCTGGCCTGCGGCGGGCGATTATGCGGCACGACCGGGGCTTGTAACAAGCCCCCCTGTGCGGTATAAATTGGAGGTGGAGAGAAGCGGGTAACCGTCCCTTCCACCGTCGTCAGCCGCGGACGGGAGCTCTTCGCGACGTGGCGGCATGCCGATCGGGTGGAGGCGGGGAGCGCGTCCGCTTCGCTACGGAGAAACGATCGATGGGCGCGGCGGGTTTCGAACCTGCGACCTCTCGCGTGTGAAGCGTGTGGTCGTAGAGCTCCCTGCAAGTCGCCTGTATTGCGCCTGCAAGAGAGCCATCGGCGTGGACGGGAGGATCTCGTTGATCGCTTTGTCGCCGGCGATACGCGTGCCGATATCGCGGACGACTTCGGTGTCCCAGAGGTCGAGGCCGTGGTGCGCGTCGCCACCCGAGCGGCGGCCTGGACAACGCCGACGGCATAGTTATGAACCCGACCCGGACGGTAAAAGCACGAACCCCGCACGGCTGGCGGCGCGTCGCAGCTCGGCGTCGAAGCAGGCAAAGTGGCTACAGCTCGAATCGAGCTCGCGGACCGCGACCGCGCTCGCGAGCTGTACCGCGTCGTATGCTCGCAGCGCGTGGCGTGCCGCCTCGTGCGCAGCCGCGATGAGCACCGGCTCGGTCGGTGAAACGATCGTAAAGCGCGGACCCGAGTCGAAATCGCCGTGGAAGTCGAGCTCGAACGCACTGACCAGGGTGCTGGCGGCTGCATCTTCTAGCTCGCCCGTTCGGGCCTTACGCCACAGCGCGGACGGTACCTCCACACGCGCGAGCGCTGAGACGACGAGCGCGTCGAGGCTACGGATCGCCCGGTACCCGAACTCGTCGGCGTACAGCTTCACGAGCGCCGACGAATCGGCAAAGGAGCTCAGCGACGGCCCTCTGCGATGAAGTCCGACAGCGGCCTGCCGCGCCCGGCGGCGGCGCGAGCGCGACTAAGTGCTCGCGCGGACGGACCCTTGGTTGAGAGGCGCTCGGGCACCAGCAGAAGCCCAGCTCAAGCGAGGCGCTCCCTCAGGCCGGTGATCTCATCGCCTGCGAGGTCTGGATCGACCGCGGCTGAGAGAACCTTGACGGCATAACCGTTAACGCGTCTCCTCACGATCGCGTGCCGCTCCCTTCAGTCGCTCGGCAAGCTCTTCGGGCACTCGTAGTGTCAGCTGGCGCATGATGTCATGGTAGCAGGCGTGGAATCGCATAGAAGCGGCAGGCGAGCGGGTCTCTTAGGCTCATGAGCGACCGCTCGCTTGCGCAGGGCGACTCAGGAACAAAAACTACCCATGCCCGGGAGTATCGAAGGGCAGGAAAGGACAAAACGGGCGTCGAAGCATCGTTGGCCGAAGCTGCCAGGAATTAGAATTCGCCTATTTGCAGGTCTTTTAAATGGGCGCGGGTGGGATCCGAACCACCGACCTCTCGCGTGTGAAGCGAGCGCTCTCCCACTGAGCTACGCGCCCTGAGTGCTCGAGTCTATTGTGCCTTGGGCGTTTGTGACCGCCTCGACCGTGGTCTGCGCTGGGAGGAGCCCGCTACGCGTGTGCTAGCTCGCGCATCTGGCGCACTGGATGGCGACCCAGTCGGCCGGCGATCGCGTAGGGCGCGGCGGCGTGTCCGTGGGCGCGGTGGGCGACGTTCACGGCGACGTGCTCGCGCAGCCGGTCGATCAAAGTCCGGCGGTGCGGGACGAGCCATCTCAGCATCGTCGCTGACGAGAACGGTCGGGTGGCCTTCGGTGAGGTTGCGCCAGAGCACTGGCTTCGCTACGTTTCGGAGCCAGCCTCTGATTATGCGGCGATGCCCTTCTTTTCATCGTTCTGCCCGGCAGCCAACCTGCTCCTCAAGTCATCGAGGTAGAGTGCGGCCCCCTCACGTAGCGCATCCGCCAGCGTCAACGGTGATTTGCTCTCGGCGGCCGCCTCGCGCACCTTCTGCTCCAGCTCGGCCTTCTCCTCCGGCGTGAAGCGGAGCAGATAGGCGGCCGTCCGATGAGGCTTGCAGACGGCCTCCGCAGCCGGGTTCTCCATTGAGATATCGTGCATATCTTGCATTTGCCAGAATCTAGGGCTGGCTCCGGACAGAACAGTTGCCGCCGCTCGCTATGCCAAATTTCGACCAAACCACGAGCCCGCTCCAAACACCCGAGAGGATCCCCTCATATGTTGTCCCAGCCCCGCTCATGAGTCGCCATTGGCCTCGTGTCGTGGGCACGCGCTAGACATGCCTGACGACTTCCGCATCCCCGCGCCACACAGAGACGCCTTGGCTCAGCTCGCAGGCCTCTCCGACTCTGATTTCGACGAGGTCGCGCGGCGACTTGCGACTCTGCCGTCCTTCCTTCCATCGCGCGAGCTGCGGGCTCGTGTCTCCGAGGCACTCGGCGTCGCCCCGGATAACGCCGAAGCGCTTGTCCGAGCAATCACGGCGCTCTGTATGCAGCAGAAGTACCACGGCTGGACTCCCGATGACCTCGGACAACTCGTAGCGGATTCCCGGGATATGGAGTTTGCGGCAGAAGTGGGGCCAGTTGTTGCCGCCCGCGTTTCACGACTCATTCGGATGCCCGCGATCTCCTCGACGGCTCGTGCTGTGGATATCCAGACGGAGCACGCAAAGGTTTTCCACGATGCCCGCGTCTTTAGCGATGTGCGCCCGATCTTCGGTGATGATCCCTCGGTAGCTCCGGAGGGAGCTGTCATCAACGAGGTTCTGAAGATCGAGTTCTTCGAGGCGGGGGAGCTCAGGGGAGGTCTACGTCGCCCTTGATCGCCAATCTCTTGCGACTTCGGCAGATCATCGAGCGCGCTCTCGCCAAGACGGACACACTGCGTGGCGTGCTAGAGACGAGTGGGCTCACGTATTTCGAGCTAGGAGGACGTCACGATGGAGTTGCATGAGATGCGTGATGCGGGGGCGCGATCTGGGTCAGGCGTGGCACATGTTTCCGCTCGTGAGTGGCACCGCCCGTACGGAACGCTCTCCACCAAGCACACACGCGAACGTTGGGGGTGGATGGAGGCATCGCGAGCCGATGTCGTGACACCAGGGCCACGATATCTCCGGTCGCAAGACGACCTCGCACTCGTTTTGATCAGCTTGCGAGGGCATGGGAAGAGGACACGTTGCTCGTCTCGTCTACAAACGAGCTCGTTATGCATTCTTCGTATCAGAGCATTATTGGGCTTGGCCTTCAGGCAGTGCCCCTCATCCTTGAGCACATGGAGAAAACGTCCGCGCCGTGGTTCTGGGCGCTACATCACATCACTGGTGCTGATCCTGCGCCGCCTAACTGCTCCGTTGCCGACGCATGAGCGCTTGGCTGGTGTGGGGCGACAGCAATGGCTACCACCGTTGACCGACATAGGAGCGATTCTTGAGCGGGATTTCCCTGATCTGAGCTCCGATCGGTACATAATCACAAGTCCGTCTGACCGAGGCTACAATTGCATTGCCTGGGCGGCAGGCGATGACGAGCGCTGGTGGTGGCCGGCGTATGGGAGCTACTGGCCAGACGGCGTCGAACGTGAATGCACGCTCGATAGATTCCGCGAAGCCTTCGAGTTGCGCGGCTACGGACCGTGCGACAGCACAGACTTTGAGACCGGATACATTAAGATCGTCGTTTACGTCACGCGGCTGGTGTTCCCACCCACGCGGCTCGTCAGACCACCGACGGTAAGTGGACGAGCAAGTTGGGACGCTTTGTTGATATCCAGCACGACGCTCCTGCCGATATTGGAGGGTTCGCCGGACGTGCTTATGGGGAGGTGGCTCTCGTCATGAAGCGTCAGACAGCGCAGGATATTTAGGACGAAAGCGACGCGAGGTAGGTGTCAAGGCTAGTCGTTGGGCAGCAGCCCCATTCTGCTGCCTAAATCCCACCGCATCTTTGACTAATCCAGCCGGATCGGCTTTTCGGGCGGACCGCCGAAGCCCCTGACAAACCCTGGCTTTGCGACTCCATAGCCAACTCGGCGATAGCCCTCCCCTGCCGCGGTGACTCTCGATCGCACGGTCGAGCGGTTGGAGCAGACTTCCGTGCGTGCACCCGACGTGGGTGCCCACCAGTGTTACGAGTACACAGCTCCGGCCTTCGGGCTCGCCTGCCGCTTGGTCTACGACGAATCTGGTCTTGTCATCGACTATCCCGGGATCGCGGTCCGCGCGGACGTCGAGCCTGCGCGATCGCTAAGCGCTCCGTAAGGCTACTCGGGACTCCGGGAAGCGCCAGATCAGGCTGCTCCTCGCGGATCTCAAGACGGCCGCGGCTGTGCACGACATGCGTATTCCCTGAGCCTCCATTTAGGACCCCAGTCGCACTCCGACATGCGGGTGCAGCCGATCGTTTGCTTCGGAGTAGGTGCTCGCCAGGCGTCCACTTCGCTCTGAGGCAGCGCCCCCCCGAACGCAGCCGGTCCACCGAGCTTGCGGTAGCCGGTCGAGCAGTTTCTTGCCGACTCTGCGCGAGGGTGAAATGGGCGTCGTAGACGCTCTCTATGTATAGGGCGACGTTTTCGCGCGCGAATCGGGCGGTCACGGGCGAGCCGTGTTCGATCTGCTCGACCGCCGCGTCGATCAGCGCCATCCGCGCGCGGTCAGCAGGACGTAGGCGCGGAACACGCCCGCGATCGGCGAGGCTGGGCCCGTCAAGCGAGGCGGCCTGCGCTTCCTGAAGCAGCAGGCGGCAGCTTGATCTTCGCGGCACTCTGCGCCGCGCCGCGATCGACGGGCGGACGCTCGCGGCCGATGTTCGCGGGCAGGCCGTTGGCGACGAGCGGCCAGGCGGCTTGGTGCTCGCCACCTCTCTGCTCACAGGCCCCTCGGCCGTCTTCAGCGCGCGTGCCACGGCGACCAGGTCTTCGCGCTGGAGTTTCAATTCGGCTGGACTTGCCGACCTTGCCCGCTCCGCAGCCTGCCGCGGCGATCGCGACGCCGCTCAGGAGAAGCAGCGCCGCGCCGCGCACAACTCTGTTGCGATCCGGTGCGGTTCGCTCGCCCGTGCGGACCTAAGTGCCGAGCAGGTCGATCACGAACACGAGCGGCGCGTTCGGCGGGATCGTCGGCGGAGAGCCTTTGGCGCCGTAGGCGAGCGGCGCGGGGATGATCAGCTCGCGCCGTCCGCCTACCTTCATGCCTGCTACGCCCTGATCCCATCCGGGGATGACCTGGCCCTTGCCGAGGGCGAACGTGAACGGTTCGTTGCGTTTCCACGACGCGTCGAACTCCTTGCCGCCTTTGAACAGCACGCCGACGTAGTTGACGGTCACCGTCTCGCCGGCCTTCGCTTCCGCGCCGGTTCCCTTGATCAGGTCCTTGATCACCAGCGTGCTCGGCGCCGGCGCCCGACGGGCGGCGTCACCTTCGGTTCTTTCGACAGCGGCCCGCTCGTCGGCGTCTTCGCCGTCGTGGTCGGGGCGCGTCGGAGTCGACGTCGTGGCGAGCGCTGACTTTCGCCAGCGCTTCGTCGGCTTTGTTCTCGTTGCCGACGGTGATCGTGCTGCTCGAGCCGCTCGAGCCGCAGCCGGCGACCAGGACTGCGACGCCGAGCGTCGCCAGGCCAATGCCGGCGCGGGAGCGAAGGTGGGTGGAGAGGACGTTGAAGTAGGTCACGGCCGGGCAGCCTAACGGAACTCGCGCGGTGCGGTGGTGCGTTAGGATCGATGACGGACCGTGCTAGGCGGGGAGGTAGCGGTGCCCTGTATCCGCAATCCGCTCTAGCGGGGCTGAATTCCCCTCCGAGGGTTTCCGCTCCGGTCGCTCCGTCGCTCGGGGCGTCGATGGTTCGGGTCCCGCGCGGTGTCGGCTTGCGAACCAGGTCAGGTCCGGAAGGAAGCAGCCTTAAGCGATCACCGGCAGGCGCAGCGGGAGTTCCCGGACCGGAGTCGCGAGCGGCGATCAGGCGCCCGGTGGTCGGAGTCTCGACGAGGGGTGCACGGTCCGCTACAAGCAGCGCTCGAAGACCAGCCACGAGCGGTTGGCGTGCACGTCGCGTGAAGCCCGGCGGCACGGTCACCGGCGCGTGCGGGTCGTGAGGGTCGAGCATGTAGTCTGTTTCGACTTCCCTGCTCGCCGGATCGACGTACTCGTCCGGAGTGCGATGCTGCTCGACCTCGGCGCTGACGACGTGCGGCCGGGCTCGTCTTCAGGTAGAGCGCGAGCAGCGGGATCGGGGCGTGATTGGGCACGCCCGACCGGCCCGCAGCGCAGCGCTGATCGAGCGGTCGTTGACGAGCGCGAGCAGGTCGCTTCTGGATCGTCTGCTGGCGGGCGAGTTTGTCCAGTTCGCGGTGCGCCGAGCGGTACTGGGAGGGCGCGTACGCGAGCAGCGCGACAGCACCAGCGCCCCTGCCGACCATCCACCAGCGCCGCCGCGGATCTCTCGGCGGCAGGCGCGTCCAGCCGAAGGCGCCGGCGCCGCAGAAGACGCACAGGATCGCCGCCGCGAGGAACGCGTAGCGGGTGTTGATCGGCAGACCGAGCGCCGGCGAACGCGGCGAACACGACCACGGCGAGCACGCCCGCGATCGCGCCGGGCAGCGCGCGGCGGCGTAGCCACAGCAGCGACAGCACGCCGCCGAGCGCCGCGCCGACGAGCACGGGCGGGCGCAGGATCTCGCCGATCCGCCGCGGAATGTACTCGGGCACGTTCGCGATCCCGGTGACGCGGTCGAGCGTTGTCGGCGGTGTGCCGGGTGTTCGTGAGCGACCACAGCGGGTCGCCGGTGATCGGCAGGTCGCTGAGCAGCCACGACGAGCGGCGCGGCAGGCGGCGAGCAGCGTCAGGCGGCAGCCGCGTCGGCGAGGCGCCTGGGCGCGCACGTGGCAGCGAGGTACAGCCAGTACAGCCCCGAGAACGCCCACGCCTCCGGGCGCAGCAGCCCGGCGAGCGCGAGCAGGACGAGCACCGGCGCGCCGGCGCGCCGGCGGCGGGACTCGACGAGCAGCGCGCTCAGCACGAGCAGCACGTACGGGACATCGACGTAGGCGCGCACGCCATAGGAGAGGACGGGCACGCGCGTGAGCAGGATCAGCGCGGCGAGCGCCCCGGCGGCCCGCCCGAACCACTCGCGCGCCGAGCCGGTACACCACCCAGCCGCATGCCGACAGCGCCAGGAACCCGAGCGCCACGGTCGACGTTCTCGACGCGCGCGGGCCCGAGCGGCGAGAGCACCAGGCCGAGCACCTCGACAGCGGATGCGGCGTGGGCGCGATCGGCACGTCGTACGCGGGCGTGCTGCCCGCGCGAGAGCTGTCCGCCCCAGGCGAGCGCGTAGAGCGTGTCGTAGTTGGCGAACGCCGACGCCGCTCGATCGACGCGCAGCAGGACCGCGCCGGCGGCGATCGCGCAGGCGCGCAGTGCCGAGACGGCGCCGGGCGAGGCGCTCGATCGCGGGCTCTCACGAGCGCGGACGCTACCCGCTTCGGGGCTCGGGCGGCGCGGCCGACGGCGTGGGTAGACTCAGGCGAACGGTGTCGGAACAGGAGCAGCCACAGGAGCAGCAGCCGTCGCTGTACCGCAGGCACCGGCCCCGCACGTTCGCCGAGGTGGTCGGCCAGGAGCCGGTCGTGCGCACGCTGCGCAACGCGGTGAGCGCGGCAAGGTGCACCACGCCTACCTGTTCGTGGGCTCGCGCGGCACCGGCAAGACCTCGATGGCGAAGATCCTCGCGGCGTGCCTGAACTGCGAGCGCGGGCCGACGATCGAGCCGTGCGGGGAGTGCGATTCGTGCGTGTCGATCGCCCGGGCGAGCTCGCTCGACGTGATCGAGATGGACGCGGCGTCGAACAACTCCGTCGATGACATCCGCGAGCTGCGCGAGAGCGTCGCCTACGCGCCGGTGAGCGGGCGGCGCAAGGTGTACATCCTCGACGAGGCCCACATGCTCTCGACGGCGGCGTGGAACGCGTTCCTGAAGACGCTCGAGGAGCCGCCGCCGAACACGGTGTTCGTGCTGGCGACGACCGAGGCGGGCAAGGTCCCGGCGACGGTCGTGGACCGCTGCCACCGCTTCGACTTCCACCGCCCGACGGTCGAGCAGATCGCGAGCGTGGTGCGCCGCACGGCGCAGGCGGAGTCGATCGAGATCCCGCCGCCGGCCGTCGCCGCGCTCGCGCGCTCGGCGACCGGCAGCTTCCGCGACGCGCTCGGCACGCTCGAGCAGCTCGTCACCTACAGCGGCGCGCGAGATCGCGCTTGAGGATGTGCTGGCGGTGCTGGGCGTGGCCGACGCGCGGCTGCTCGAAGAGACGGTCGACGCGGTCGCTGCCGGCGACGCCCGGCGGGCGCTGACGGCGCTCGAGGAGTGCGTCGAGCAGGGGCGCGACGCCGGCTCGTTCGCCTCTGACCTGGAGGTGCGCGCGCGCGAGCTGCTGGTCGTGCAGACGCTCGGCGAGGTGCCCGACGGAGCTGTCGCTCACGCCGGAGGCCGACGCCGCGCTGCGGGCGCAGGCCGAGCGCGTGGCTCACGCGACGGTGGTGCGCCTGCTGGAGCTGCTGGGCGACGGCGATGGAGGCGCGTGCGCGCCGGCGCGGACCCGCGCACGCGGCTGGAGCTCGCGCTCGTGAAGGCCGCCAGGCCCGAGGTCGACGGCTCGATGCGGGCGCTGCTCGCGCGGATCGAGCGGCTGGAGCGCGAGCGCGCGCGTGCCGGTGCGCCGCCGTGGCCCGTCGAGCAGGGCAGGCTCCCGGCGCCGTGCTGGAGTCGCCGGCGCGCAGGCCCCGGGCAGCCGGCGCTGCGCCAGCCGCCCGCGCGCCGTGGTGGATCGCGCCGGGCGCGATGCGCCGCCGCCAGCTCCGATGTGGCGCCGGCGAGACCGGCCGCGGCGCCGTCGCCGCCGCCGACGATCGCCCGCGTCGGCCGCCCGCGCCGACCGCCGCGCGCCGCGAGGACCTCGAGTCGCTGCGCTCGTTGTGGCCGGCGGTCGTCGAGCTGGTCGCAGCGAGAACGGTCTGCTGCGGCGCGCGTGATCGCCGAAGCGCGCGCCGGTCGCGGTCGACGGCGAGGACCTGACGCTCGGCTTTCGCGTCAACGCGCTACGTTCCTGAAGAAGAAGGCCGAGGACCCGGACAACCGGGCGGTCGTCGACCGAGGCGCTGCGCGCGGCTCACCGGCGGGCGCTGGCGGCTCTCATACGAGTTGCGCGAGGAGCTCGACGCGGCGGGAGGCGGCCCGCGCACGGCGCACGCTCCGAGGAGGAGTGGGTGGCGCGCTTCATGGCGGAGTTCGACGCCGAGGAGATCTGCCGAGCGTGAGCGCCGCGCGCACGCCGCCAGAGCGCCGAGAACAGGTGACCGCGAGAGTCGACGATGCCCAAGCAGCCGCGGATGCCGAACATGCAGCAGATGATGCAGCAGGTGCAGAAGATGCAGCAGGACATGGAGGCTCGCCCAGGAGGAGCTCAAGAACGAGATCGTCGAGGCCTCGGCGGGTGGCGGCATGGTGACGGTCAAGGTCGAGCGGCGACCTGGAGGTCAAGGAGGTGAAGATCGACCCTGCGGCGGTCGACCCCGAGGACGTCGAGATCCTCGCGGACATGGTGCTCGCGGCTGTCAACGAGGCGCTGCGCTCGGCCCAGGAGCTGGCGGCGCAGCAAGCTCGGGCGGCGCCGACCGGCGGGCTCGACCTGGGCGGCCTCGGCGGGCTGGGCCTGCCGGGTCTGTGAGCCGTGAGCATCCTACGCGCCGCCCGTCCAGCGGCTCGTGACCGAGCTCTCGAAGCTGCCCGGGCATCGGCAACCGCACCGCGCAGCGCCTGGCCTTCCACATCCTGCGTGCCTCCGGCGAGGACGCGACCGCGCTCGCGGAGGCGATCCGTCGAGGTCAAGGAGAAGATCGGGCTGTGCGAGGTGTGCTTCAACCTCACCGACGAGCCGCGCTGTCGCATCTGCGAGGACCCGCGCCGCGATCACGGGCTGATCTGCGTCGTCGAGGAGCCCAGCGACGTGATCCCGATGGAGCGCACGCACGAGTATCACGGCGTCTATCACGTGCTCGGCGGGGCGCTCTCGCCGATCGACGGCATCGACCCCGAGGATCTGAAGATCGCTGAGCTGTTCGCCCGCGTGCAGCCGGCGAGCCGAGGCGACGCGTGTCAGCGAGGTCGTGCTGGCGACCAACCCGACGACCACCGGCGAAGCGACGGCGCTGCACATCGCCGAGGAGCTGCGCGCGCGCCGCCCAGCTCACGGTCACGCGCCTGGCGAGCGGCCTGCCCGTCGGCTCGGATCTCGAGTACGCCGACGAGGTCACGCTCGGCAAGGCGCTCGCGGGACGCCGCTCCGTTTGAACGCACCCCATCCCACTTCCGGCTCTCTGCTCGCAGGTATCCCTCTGCAGCGAATGATCTATCGCCTATAGCGACTCCATCCTGTCTAATGGACCGGTGGCCGACACCCTTGCCATGGGAGCCGGCATCATCACCACCGCCGCCGCGCCGGCCGTGACGGGCGCACGGGTCGAGCGGGCTGGCCGTCACGGCGCTGATGCTCCTCCCCGGCGGCCTGATCGTCTTTGCGGGGTTCAACGCCGGCGGCTACTTCCCCGCGACGCCCGCCATCCTCGCGATCGTGCTTCTCCAGATCCTGCTCGTCAGGATCGTGCAGGCGCCACGGCCGTTCGAGGGATTGACGCTGAGCACGCTCGTCGCGCTCGTCGCGCTCGCGCTGTACGCGCTGAGCACGCTCCTCTCGGTGCTCTGGTCGCATGCGAGCGGTCGTGCGCTGATCGAATTCGACCGCGCGTGGCTGTACCTGTTGGTCCTGCTCCTGCTCGGGTCGGTGCGTCCGAGCACGCATGACCTGCGTTGGCTCGTCCGCGGCCTGCTGCTCGGCGCGTCCGTCGTGTGCCTGGCGGGACTGACCAGCCGCGTGCTGCCAAACGTGTGGCCGACGGCCCCTGACGTGTCCAACCAGCGGTTGAGCTATCCCGTCACCTATTGGAACACCCTTGGACTGCTCGCTGCGCTGGGCATCGTGCTCGCGCTCCACCTCGCCTGCACGCTCACCGAACGGCGCCCGGTTCGCGTCCTGGCGGCCGGCGTGCTGCCGTTGCTCGCGGCCACGCTCTTCTTCACCTTCTCCCGCAGGGGCGATCGCTGCCGGGACAATCGGCGTGGTGGCGTCTACGTGCTCTGCGCGCGCCCGCGGGGCCTGCTCAGCGGCGTGCTCGCGACAGTGCCGCCGAGCGTCGCGCTAATCGTGGTCGCCTACCCCCAGCCGCGCCAACCTGCTGGACACGGTCCATCCGACCACGCCGGCGGCGGTGTCGCAGGGTCATCGTGTCGCGGTCGCGGCCGGCATCTGCGCGCTCCTTGGCGCAGGACTGCGCCTGCTCTTTCACAGCCATGCTGGATCCTCGTCTGCGCCGCCACGACTCGCTTGTCCGGCCCCGCTCGAGCGCGGGAACGCGGCGCGCCATGGTCGCCGGCGTGCTCTGCCTGGTGGTCGTGGGGGGGCTCGTGCTCGGCGCTTCGCATACTGTCGCGAGCGACTGGAGTCGCTTCATCGGCGGCGCGCCCACCCGCGGCGGTCACGACCTGCGCCAGCGCTTGACCGACCCGTCCAACGACGGGCGCACCGAACTGTGGCAGGTCGCGCTGAACGGGTTCTCCGCCTCTCCGCTGCACCGGTTATGGGGCGGGGATGTACCAGACGCTGTGGGATCGCGATCGCCCTCACTTCGCCTACACGATCAACGCTCACAGCCTGTACCTACAGGCGCTGGCCGAGCTGGGGGTCCCGGGCTTGGTGCTGTTGGCGATCCTCGTCGGCGCGGTCATCGGCGGGTTGGCCGTGCGCACGCGTACCGCCGGGCGCTTCCGCTCGCTGTACGGCGTGTTGCTCGCCTGTGCGGTGGCGAGCGTGGCCGTGCGCGCCGGGGTGGACTGGGATTGGGAGATGCCGGTGGTGACCCTCGGTTTCTTTGCCGCCGCGGGCCTTGCCCTCAGCCCGCGCACGCGGTCCTCCGGACGTGACTGGACGCCCGCGGGAGGCGCTCGCGCGATCCTCGGCCTGCTGTGCGTCGCCGGCGCGGTGCTGCCCGTGCTGATCGTCGGCTCGCAGAATCGCCTCGGCGACGCGGAGAGCGCCCTATACGCCTCCACACCCAACTGCACGACCGCGAGCGCCGCGGCGCGGGCATCGGTCGGCTGGCTGGACGTACGCCCGAGCCGGTTGAGATCATCGGCTTCTGCGACCTGAGCCGCGGCAGGCCGCGGCAGGCCGTCGCGGAGATGCGCCGGGCGGTACGCCTGGACCCGGGCAGTTGGAGACCTACTATGTGCTCTCGATCGCCCAGGCGGCGGCGGGGGTCGATCCCATGGCCTCCGCGCGCAAGGCGCTGCGCATGGATCCGCTCAAGCCGCTCACCAGACAGGCGGTCGAGGATTTCCAGTCCTCCACCCCCGCCGACCGGGCCAGACGGGCGCGGGTCGTGCGCGCAGCCGCGATCGCCAGCAACGACCTCTCGATCGTCCCCTCCCTGACCTGAGGAAGGTAGCGCCGGCCCCCTGGGTCAATCCAAGGTAGACAGAGGCGCCAGCAGTCCTGATGCGCTCGCTGGAACCGAAGGCCGAGGTGGACGAGCAGCGCGAACTTTAAGCGCGGTTGCTTCTCCGGCGCTCGGCAGACAGCAGCAGTCCGAGCCGTGAGAAGCGCTGCGTCGGGGGTATACGTGCCCCCGCCTCGCCCGGCGGCTGTGGAGGCGCAGTCCCATTCGATCTGGTTTGTGCTTCCTTTTTCTGGTTCCCTGACGTGGATGGTCAGAGCCGGACGTCCGTCCCTGGTTTCGAGGGGCATCTCCTGAGTCTGGCGATCTCCACTCGCGCTGACCCATTTGAGGCGGACGGCATCTGGCAGCCTAGTGGCCGGCCATATGACTGACATGACCAGCTGAGCGGTTATGTCCATGGTTTCAATGCTGACGCTCTCCCGATCCTCCAAGAATGTGCCGCGCGCGGTCCTCTCGACGCGAAAGTCGAGCGGCTCATCGCGTAGAGTGGAGAGCGAGGGAGGGCGATGAGGGAGTACTGCTTACCCTCAACGGTCAGCGTTGGGCCAACCTTTTCTCCAGGCTCGTATACGACGTTTTCCTGGTGCCACTGCGCGCGGACCACTCGTACAGAGACAGCACGTTGTTCTGGGCGAACTTGAGCTTCTTTAGCCGCCTGACGTGGGCGACATCGCCGTCAGGTCGCACGACATCCCACGTGATCTCATCACGCAGGACGTGATAGGGATGCCCGGTATGCAGGGTCTTTACTGCCTGCTGCGTCTCGGCGATCTGCTCTCCAATCGTGTCGAGTCGCCTGTTGGCCTTCAGCCGCATAGAGCGCTCACGGAGCAGCGAGAAGCCGAGCGCTGCCAGCACAAACAACGTCGCTGACGTGATGTCTTCGCCTTTGACGGCTCCTATGATGCCCAAGAAGCCGACGATTGCTCCCGCCAAGAGCAGAAAGATCGTGTCGGCGCGGTCGAGGGCCCCGGCGACAAGCCGCCCCGAGCTTCTCGGTCCTGTCCTCCTGGTGGTCGTCTGTCGCGGTCATCGCCAGTCGTAGCTATCCTTCGCTGCGGAACCTATCGCAGCGTGGGCGGTGCGCTCAAGCAATCTTTAGGCTGGCCCGATACGGTACCGGGTAGACTGATAGGGCAGCTTTTGCAGGGCAGCAAAGACGACGAACGAAGGAGAGACCATGTTCCAGGGCGAAAAAGTAGGTTAGGCTGCGAGCCGTCAAAGCTCGACGATGACGGCTCGTCGGAGCAGTTCAGCAACTTCCCCGGCCATCGTCGCGGTGGTTGCGCGCACATGAACTCGTTTAGGGAGGACTGCCGGCCGCTTAACGGGGAGGCCGTGGTAGTGCCCGGCGACCGCCCGTTCTTGAGCTCCGTTCTTGAGGTTTCCAAGTAGCCCTCGATGTCTGCGTACGTTTGCGTAGACGCGACTGTGTGGAGGATCGTCCGGTGCTTGGGTGGGCGCTCCGCAGCTCCCGGCGGCCCGCCACTCGTCGTCGGTGCAGAGGGTGGCCTCGGGGGGTTCGCGTGCCTCAGTCCATCGCCTCGCGCAGCTTGCGCAGTGCGCGGTAGACGCGACCCTCGATCGTCGTGATCGGCTCACCCGTCAGCTTGGCGATCTCCGGCACGGTCAGCTCGGCGCCGAAGCGCAGGGCGATCGCCTCGCGCTCCTCTCCGCTCAGCGTCGCGAGGCCGCGGTTGAGCTGATCGCGATCGGCCACCCCGTCGAGCTCGCGGTCGGCCAACTCGTCGATCTCCTCGTGGCTGCCCTCCGCTCCAAAGCCGGGCCCCGCGCCCACGCGTTCGAGCGTTCCCGCGCGCTCGAACGCTCGACCCTCGCTGGCCTGACGGCGGGAGTGATCGTTCAGGCAGTTCAGCGCGATCGCATACAGCCAGGTCTTGGCGCTGCCCCTGCGAGGGTCGAACCGCCGTCGCGCCCGCAACGCCCGCTCGCAGGTGTCCGCGAGCAGTTCCTCGGCCAGGGTGGTGCTGCCGGTGCGATACCTCAGAAACCCGAAGAGCGCCTGTGCGTGCTCCTCGTAGAGCCGTTCGAACGCGTCGTCGCGCATAGTCCGCACACCGCCCTATCGACCTTTCGTCCAGACGGACAAGTCTCAGTCAGGAATGTGGCCGGTCGTTCGTATCAGCCCCCATGAGCCACCCAAATGAAGAGGAACGCTTCTCCGACGACGACCTCCGGCAGGTCACCGACGTGCTTCGCGATGGACGTCCCACGCTGGACCCGCTGACGCTCGATCGAGTCAAGCTGCGGGCGATGAGCGGGGCGCGCCGACCCACCTCCGTACGAGACAAAGGATTTTTCATGAGGTCACGCCTGACGACGCTTCTCACAGTCGCATTTCTCACCGTCGGCACCGGCGGGGCGCTGGCGCTGGACGGCGGCGGCGGTGGTGGCGGAGGGAATGACGGAGGCAGTGCGAGCTTCCATCAGTACCGTCCTCACTGCCCGCCCGGCTATGAACTCGACGGCCGACACTGCCGTGTGATTCCGCCTCCGCGTTGTCCTCACGACTACGAACTGGTCGGTGGCAAATGCGTGCCCACTCCGCCTCCCACGTGCCCGCCCGGGTACGAACTCAAGGGCCGTAACTGCCGGCCGATCCCCGCCCCCCGTTGCCCCCACGGCTACGTGCTGGAAGACGGAAGCTGTCACTTCGTAGGTGACGGTGGCCACGGCGGCGGCGACGGCGGCGGTAAAGGCGGTGGCCACGGCGGCGACGGCGGCGGCAAAGGCGGGGATGGCCACGGTCACGGCGGCAGCGGTGGAGGGGATCACGGTCACGGCGGTGGTCACCACGGTCACGGTGCTCGTCACGGCTAGACCCAGAGACGGTCACCGAAAGTGAGCAAGAGGGCCCGCGCGACAGCGGGCCCTCTTTCGTACGCGCAAGCGTCCACCTCGCCGCTGGCCCCATGGCACGTGTCAAACGGAAGCTCGTCCTATGTCTATCCTCCGTGCGTGCAAGGTCTGATCGTCATGAAGTTCGGGGGTACCTCGGTCGCCGACGCCGAGCGCATCAAGCGCGCCGCGCGCCGCATCGTGGACAAGCGCGAGCAGGGCTTCCGCGTGGCGGCGGTACTGTCCGCGCGCGGCAAGACGACCGACGAGCTGATCGCGATGGCGCAGGAAATCTCCGACGCGCCGGACCCGCGTGAGATGGACATGCTGCTGTCCTCCGGCGAGCGCATCTCTTGCGCTCTGTGTGCGATGGCGATCAACGACCTCGGTCACCGCGCGATCTCGCTGACAGGTTCTCAGGCGGGAATCGTGACCGACGAGTCGCACACGAAGGCGCGCATCATCGACGTGCGCGCCGACCGTATCCAGGAGGCGCTCGAAGAGGACAGCATCGTGCTGGTGGCGGGTTTCCAGGGTGTCTCCTACACCGCGCGGAATGTCACAACCCTGGGTCGCGGCGGCTCGGACACGACCGCGGTCGCGGTGGCCGCCGCGCTCGGCGCGGAGGTATGCGAAATCTATACCGACGTCGCGGGCGTCTACTCCGCGGACCCGCGGATCGTCCCAGACGCGCGCAAGCTGGAGACGGTCTCCTTCGAGGAGATGCTCGAGATGGCGGCCTCCGGCGCCGGTGTGTTGCAGCTGCGCTCGGTCGAGTACGCGCGCAACCACGGTGTGCGCATCCACTGCCGCTCGTCATTCGGCGACGCGCCCGGTACCGTGGTCGTCTCAGAAGGAGAGAGCATGGATCACGCTGAGAAGCCCCTGATAACGGCCGTCACCCATTCGACCTCGGAGGCGATGGTCACGCTGATCGGCGTCCGGCACAAACCGGGCGTTGCCGCGAACATCTTCGAAGCGCTCGCCCAGGCCGGTGTGGACGTGGACATGATCGACCAGAACGTGCCCACCTCGACAGGCGGTCTCGCGGAGATCTCCTTCACGGTCCCGCGCGAGGATCTGCCCGTCGCGCGCGCGTCGCTCGCGCCCCTCGCCGGCGAGGCGTACTCCGAGCTGATTGCGCGGGAGGAGATGGGCAAGGTGTCGATCGTCGGCGCCGGCATGCGCTCGCACCCGGGGGTCGCGGCGAAGGTGTTCGGCGTGCTCGCCGCCCAGGGCCTGAACATCGAGATGATCTCCACCTCGCCGATCAAGATCTCCTGCGTCATCCCGCGCGGCCACGTCGACGCGGTGGTGGGCGCCCTGCACAGCGCGTTTGAGCTGTCCGGGCCGGGGACTGTGATCGAGGAGCAGTCGTTCGCCCCTCGCGGCGGGATCTAGCTTCTCGCAGCCTGTCTTCCGAGTCCCGAAGGGTCGAATAGTGCTTCTGAAGGATCGAATCTCCAGCAAATAGGCGAGATCGAGAAACGTCTAACTTTGGTGGGGGCCTTGCTTAAAGGGGGTCGGATGTGCAAGATTCCCCGGAACTTCAATAGCGAAATCTCAACTTGTCGAGGTCCAGGATGACGGTGGGGTTGTCCATCACGCAAGCATTGGTGGTGGTGAGCAAGGAGGCTGGGAAGGCGCTATGAGTGGCGAGATTGGCAGCGAGACGGACGTACAGCGTGTCCGCTGGAGCAGCGGGCCCAACGGTTTGCGCGGGTTGGTGGGTCTGGGATCGCGGCGACGTTCGGCGCCGCTTCAGATCCCCGAGGCGCGGGGACCGGCCGCGTGCATGCGTCGCGACGCGCTGTTCCGTCGGATGTTGCTGGTGGCAGACTTCGGTCGCGATCGTCGGGGCGTTCGTGCTCACGGTGGCGCTGTCGTCGCGCTCGCTGCAACTGACATGGGCGGGCATCGTCGGCATGCCGATCCTGCTGGTCGGGGCCAAGCTCTTCGGCCTGTATGACCGCGACGAGACGCTGCTGCGCAAGACGACGCTCGACGAGGCGCCGAAGCTGTTCCAGCTTGCGACGCTCTGCGCGCTCGTGGCCTGGCTGGCGGGCGGCCTGATCGTCTCCGGCGCGCTCGACCGTCACGAGGCGCTGTTCCTGTGGCTGACGCTGGCGGTCGCTCCTGATGCTGGCGCGCACTGTGGCGCGGGCGATCGCTCTGCGGATCGCGCCCGTCGAGCGCTGCCTGTTCATCGGCGATGAGACCTCCGCCGACGACGATCCGCTCGAAGCTGACCGACCACGGCGGCGTCAGGGCGAAGATGGTCGCCCACCTAGATCTCGACAAGATCGCTCCGTGGTCGACGGACGCTTTTCGCACGCCGCGGCTCGCAGAGATCCGCGACCTCGCGCGAACGCTCGACGTGCACCGCGCGATCGTCGCGCCGCGCAGCGCCGACGCCGGCGAGATGCTCGACCTCGTGCGCACGCTCAAGGCGGTCGGCGTGAGGGTCAGCGTGCTCCCGCGGCTGCTCGAGGTGGTGGGCTCCTCGGTCGAGTTCGACGATCTGCACGGCGTGACGGTGATGGGCGTCAGGCGCTTCGATCTCACCCGCTCCTCGGCGGCGATCAAGCGCGCCTTCGACCTCGC
The DNA here is from genome assembly GCA_963714285.1 of uncultured Solirubrobacteraceae bacterium. Taxonomy (GTDB): domain Bacteria; phylum Actinomycetota; class Thermoleophilia; order Solirubrobacterales; family Solirubrobacteraceae; genus Palsa-744. The sequence goes on along the minus strand of CAVQNS010000003.1, from coordinate 145,755 downwards.
TCGGCGCCTCGCTCGGACTGCTTGCGATCTCGCCGCTGCTGATCGCGATCGCGATCGCGATCAAGCTCGACAGCCGTGGCCCCGTGTTCTTCCGCCAGCTCCGGGTCGGTCGGCACGGACAGCGCTTTCACATGTTCAAGTTCCGCACGATGGTCCCCGACGCGGAGGCGATGAAGGACTCGCTGCGCCATCGCAACGAGGCCCAGGAGGGGCTCTTCAAGATCGCCGACGATCCGCGTGTGACCCGCGTGGGCAGGTTCCTGCGCAAGAGCGCGCTGGACGAGTTGCCCCAGCTGCTGAACATCGTCGACGGCGAGATGAGCCTCGTGGGGCCGCGCCCGCTGGTGGTCGAGGAGGACGAGCGGATCGAGGGCTGGCATCGCCGGCGACTGGAGCTGACGCCCGGGATGACGGGCCCCTGGCAGATCCTCGGGCCAGCGCGCGTGCCGCTGAGCGAGATGGTGGCGATCGACTACCTCTACGTGGCCAACTGGTCGCTGTGGACCGACATCAAGATCATGCTGCGCACCGTCCCGCATGTGATCGGGCGTCGCGGACTGTAGCCACCTGGCGCCGGACCGTGGCAGTTAGCGGATGCTGTGGGAGATGTGCCCCGCGAGCCGCCGAGGCTGACGCGGGCGCGTGTCCTTCAGGCCCACCTCGACCGAGTCCTCCCATACGGTCAGCCCATCGACGCTGGTGCGCGAGCTCAGCTCCCGCGCCGGTGGAGCCGGCCCATCGCCCCGCGCGGCCATGCGACCGACGGCGACGAACACCGTCACGACGGTCAGCCAAGCGATGGGGATCAGGATCAAAAGCATGTGCGATGTGTTATTTGTGAAGCTCATGTCTACTCCTCCCTGCGGACCTACTGGACTATTACTCCGAACTCCTGCGTGTACACGGCTCCTGTCTGTCCGTTCGCGAGCGATGGCGGCGCCGCGGGGGTGACGCCGATCGCGGTTTCGACGTAGGCGTCGGTGAGGATGTTCGCGAGATGCTCGGGCGAGGCGATCCAGGCGGCGACGATCGCGCTCGGGGTCGCGAGCTCGAGCGTGCCCCACGCGAGGTTCTCGCCGAGCGTGTAGCCGACCTGCGCGTTGGGGATGTACCCGGTGGCCTGGACGCGGTCCACGGGGGTTTCGCCGTTCGGGGCGATGTGCGCGAAGTAGTCTTCGCTGACCATCGCTTCGCTATGAGCCTGGGCCGCCTGCTCCAGCTGGGAGCTGATCTGCAACGGGAGCTCGCCGTTGCGAGCGCGCTCCTGGTTGACGAGGCAGAGGGTGGCCGCGCGGATCTGTTCCAGATCCCCCGGTTCCGGCGTCAGTTCTGTGTTCTGGCAGGGGGTGGCGAGCATCCTCGCGATCGACGCCTCGGTGGTGGGGGAGCTCACGGTCACGCTCGTTCCGGGTTGCCGGCTGCCATGGGCACCGGTACGGTAAGTGCGCTTACCCGCGACCCCTGAGTGACGGGCGGGACGCGCGGAGGCCTTCCGGGCCGAGGAGTGACCGCGATGAATCGTGCGAGCGCGCGTGTGGCAGCGCGTCTTGCTGTGCCTGTGCCCGCGGCAGGGACGGATATGCCTGCCGCCGGTCGCGGCGCCGGCGACGGCGGTCGCGCAGGCGCATGCGATGAGCAAGACCGTGGCGGTGAGGAGAAGCTTGTAGGTGCGGCTCACCCTTCCGCTATCGGCCGGCAGGCCCTTGCTTGTAAGCGTTTTGGCCCCTTCTGGACAAGGAAAGGGGCCGTTCCACGACCGGCGGGGTCGGACGCCCGCGGGGGCGCGGCGGCCTTATGCTGACGGCGATGACGGAGAGCTACGTATGAAGCATCCCGGGCTGCTCGTGGCCTTGATTCTGGCGGTGGGTGTCGCGGGGGCCGTGGTGGCTCTGAAAAGCCGCGAAGGCAACGCCCAGTTCGTGGCCCAGCAGCAGGATCTGCTCCCGGTGAACTCGTCCGCCTTGGAGCGACTGATCCTCACCACCAGCGATCCCCGTCCGGGATACGGCGGCCGCGCGCGCGGCGTGCGCTGCGCCTCGACCGCGGGCGGCGCCCTGCGCAACCCGTGGACATGTGTGGTGCGCTATCCGCGGCTCCCCGCGCGTGCGCTACGGCGTGATCGTCGACGCCGACCGCTCGATTCAGGGATACGGCCAGCCCGAAGGCCGTCCGCTGAAAGGCTCGCTCAGCCTCAGCGGGTGTTGCGTCGGCGGCCCGTAGGGTCTGAGCTCAGCTCAGCTCAGCTCAGCTCAGCTCGTAGTCGAGCTCGTCGCGCAGCTTGCGCAAGGCCGCGGTAGATCCGGCCCTCGACGGCGCTCTCGCCCTCGCCGAGCACGCCTGGCGACCTCGCGCAGCTTGAGGTCGGCGCCGAAGCGCAGCGCGATCGCCTCACGCTCATCCTCGTTGAGCGGGGCGAGCGCTCGCTGCAGCTCGTCGCGGTGCTCCACCGCCGTCAGCCCGGCGTCGGCTGCCGCCGGCGCGTCCCGGCGCCGGCGTGCTGCAGCGCGCGCTCTTCGTGCGTCTGGCGGCGGGCGTTGTCGCGCAGCAGGTTCAGCGCGATCGTGTACAGCCAGTGCCGCTCGCTGCCCCGCGTCGGGATCGAAGCGCTGGCGTGAGCGCAGCACGCGCTCGAACGTCTCCGACGAGCAGGTCCTCGGCCAGCGCGCGGTTTCCGGTACGGTAGGCGAGGAACGAGAAGAGCCGCTCGGAGTGCTCCTCGAACAGCCGCTCAAAGGTGTCGGATCGCATGCGCGACGACATTCTGGCGGGTCTCTCAGATCCGAGAGCGTGCGGACGTGACGGTGTCAGTTCGTGAGCCATTGGTTCCTGTCGATAGACGCCTGTGAGGCGCTTGCCGCTTCTGGCTTAGCCGGTGTGACGTCGAAGCTTTGATGCTGCAGGGGCCCCGGGGAGAACGTCCCCGGAGCCCCGTGCACTGCGATTCTGTTGAGGCTGAGCATCGCTCACCGATGTCGTGCGGATCTAGACAGAGCTTGTATGTGTGCGTCTGCGTGATCGTCTTGCCGCTCGTCAGCGTGACGGTGATCTGCAGCGTCTTGGTGCCGCAGGGCAGGTTCGTCGAGTTGATCGTTCGTCGATGCCTTTTTGCCGTTGATCACCGCTACGACTTTGCCGTTGACCTTCAGCGTGACCTTCTTGAGCTTGCCTTTGCGCGGGAAGTTGATGTGGACTTTGACCTTGCCGCTGGTCGCCGCCAGCTTGGTCGTCGTCGATGCCGAGGACGCCGCTGGTCGGCGTGGCGGTGACCGCCACGGCCGTCACGTAGTAGTTGTTGTATGGTGGTTGAGCGACTGTTGTTGGTCGTGGTGTTCGAGGTCGTGTTCCGGTTTTGTTGAAGCTGTTTTCGTTGCAGTTGAAGTTGTCGTTTTCGTTGCCGCCATTGCCGTTGCCATTTTCGTTGCCGTTGGCACCTGCTCCGTCGTCGTTCGCCGTTGCCGCCCGCGCCACCGCTGACCGAGGCCGCCGCCGTGTTTCGCCGACGCCTCACCCCGACGCCCGTATGCCGCCGTTGGCTGCTGCCGTTTCCCTTGCCGCCGGCATTGCCGCCCTTACCGCCGTTGCCACCTGTTGCCGTTGCCGTTGTTGACGTCGCAGTGTGCTGCCGTACTGGGCGACGGCGGCGTTGCCGCCGACGCCGCTGCCCTTGCCGGCGATCACGCCACCGGTGCCGGCGGCCAGCAGGCCGACGGTCAGGCCTGCCACGGCGAGACGGCGGGCGCCCGCGCGTCCGCCTCGGGTCCGGCCTTGGCGCGCGACATCGCCGTCGTCTTGATCCGGTCGAGGTCGAGTGGGCTCGCCTCGGGACGCTCGTCGCGCAAGCGCTGAGCGACGCCCTCCAGTTCATCCTTGTGTGCGTCGTGCTTGCGCGGCATATCGGTCTCCTGGCCTCCTGGGTGGGTTTGCGAAGAAAAGCTCTCTGACCGCCTATACGAACGAGCGGCGAGTTTTCCGACAGCCTCCGCCCGAAAGTTTTCGAGCGGGTGCGGGACCGCTCAGAGGTTCGTGATCGAGAACTTGCCGGAGGCCAGCGCTTCGACGCGCAGCCGGGAGCCGCCCGTTCCCAGCTGCGCGGGTCGCTCGAGCTCAGCTTCGCGGGCGGCGTTGCTGCAGGCCCGCGCTCGAGCGGGTTGAGCTCGAGCGCGCGCCGAATGGCCGCGTGGGGGTCGATGCCGGCGGCCGCCTGGGCGACCGCCAGCCAGTACTGCTCTTCCCAGCTCTGCGGTTCGAGCGCCGCGGCCTCGCTCATCGCCGGCACGGCCGCCTGGGCGAAGCCCTGCTCCAGGTCGCACACGCCGATGATCGCGTAGGCCTGCGGGCGCTTGGCCGACAGCGACAGCGAGGACAGCGCCTGCCGCTTGGCGCTCGACGCATTGCCGTGCTCGAGCTGCCTGGCCGGCTGCGTTCGCAGGCGCGCGATAGGAGAGTGCTCACGAGCAGCGGGCAGACCGCCAGCACCAGCCACCCGAGCGCGACCAGACTGCGGCTGGCCGGCAGGCCCGACAGTCCGACTCGCCCGTCCGCGGGCGGGCGAGCGCGAGTCCCGCGAGCATGAACACGCCGAGCGTGACGGCCGGCATCTGCCAGTCCCAGTCGAATGCCTGGTGCACCGCCCACGCCAGCGACGTCGGCGAACAGCGCGGCGTACAGCGCTCGGTCGGGGCCCGCGGATCCGCGTGGCCAGGCCGACGAGGATCGCCGAGCACGACGACGAGGATCAGCACGAAGCCGACGATGCCGAGCTCGGCGAGGCTCTGCAGATACAGCGAGTGGGCGTCGGTCACGTAGCCTGCTTCGTTGCGGTAGCGGGGGTAGTACTGCTGGTAGGTGCCGGCGCCCGGTGCCGCGCAGCTTCTGCGGTCCTAGATTTCAGGGCCGCTTCCCACAGCGGCAGGCGGCCGTTGTTGGCGGGGTCGGTCAGCCGTTCGCGGGTCTGGCGCCTTGGCGTCCGTGGGTGCCCTGGACGAACTTGTCGTACTCACGATGGGCGAAGCCGCCGCGCGCCGAGCGCAAGCGCGAGTCACGACGACGATCACGGCGACGCCGACGCCCCCGCAATGCCAGCGCGCACCGCCCGGCGCGGCGGGACGCGCACGAGCGCCGAGCTTGACGATCGCGGCGGTCGGCGAGCAGCAGCACCGCGCGCAGCAGCCCGCGCGCGAGCATGCACGCGCCCACGACCACCGCCACGTGGTGGCCCTGGGAGACCGCCAGCGGGCTGGTGGGGTGGTTGGTCGCCAGTGCGGTCGCGTCCCAGGCCGAGCGCAGGGCGATCGCGGCGGGCGGCGCGATCGCGAGCAGCGCCGTGGGGAGCGTGCTGAAGCGGGTCAGCAGGCAGTAGGCGAGCAGCCCGATGGCGGCCACGCCCATCGCGCCGCGCGAGAACGTCGACAGCAGGGTCGCGGCGACGCCGGGCAGCACGGCGGCCGCGAACACCCGCACGCTCCGGTGCTCGGCGCGATCGGCGCGACAGATGAAAGCCGAGGATCAGCACGATCGCCGCGACCATGCCCTCCGCGTTCCAGTAGGTCAGCGGATAGTTGAGCCGGTCGGCAAAGAAGCTGCTCGCGGTCGGCCAGGTGTGCGGCAGGACGCGTGAGATCAGGCCGATCAGGCAGACCGCGGCCAGGCCAGCCGAACACCGCGCGCACCAGCCAGCTCGAGGCGCGCGCGCGTGTAGCGCAGCGAGCCGAACAGCAGCGAACGCGAGCACGTACAGCAGCGTGCGGTCATAGCTGTCCAGCGTGCGTGCGGTGGCGTGCGACCACAGCGCCGAGGTCAGCTGGAAGGCGGCGTAGAGGACCAGCGCGACGAGCGGGATCGCCAGCGCCGCGGCTGAATCCCTCGAAGGGCCGCGCGGCGAGGGTGGTGCGCAGGACGAGCGCCTGGGCGAAGACGATCGCCACGAACCCGGGCGCGCTTGGGAAGTAGCCGCCGGCGTTGAAGGACAGATAGATCAGCGCCGCCGGCGCGAGCAGCACGAGCGCGACCAGCCCGATCGACTCCGCCGAGGCGCGCCTCACCGGCGCCACCACGCGCGTCGCGCTGTCTCGGTGCCCGGCAGATCCACGACCGGTCGCGGCGGGATCTCGCGATCTTCGAGGATCGCCTCGGGCACCTCACGGGTGAGCCAGTCCGCGAGCGGGGCGAGCCCGGCCTGTTGGAGCTCCGCGGCAATACCGGGCGGACGCTTGACGTGGTCGTGGGCGTCGGAGGCCACGTTGTGGATCAGCCCCTCGCGCGCCAGCCTGAGCGCGAAGCGGCGCACCTCGGCGCCGAACCGACCCACGAGCGAGCCCGCGGTCACCGATGTAAGCACCCCGGAGCGCACGAGCGATTCGAGCATCTCCGGGTCGCGGTGGAAGGCGTGACAGCGCTCCGGATGGGCGAGCAAGACGCGATGCCCGCGGTGCTGGAGGTTCGACAGGATCGAGTCAAGGCCGGTGAGCACCGGTGTGAAGGGGGCTCGACCAGCAGCCAGCGGCTCCCGCCGAGCTCGAGACGCGAGAGCTCCTCGGGTTCGACGTCGGCCAGGCGCGTCATCGCGATCTCGGCACCCGGGCGAACCTCCAGCTCGATCCTCTCGGTGCGCAGGCGTTCGTTCAGCTCGTCCACCAAGCGTGCGATCGTGGAGGCGTCGTTGGGATAGCGCCAACTCACGTGTGGCGTGGCCAGCAGCGTGCGCGTGCCGGCGGCCGCGGCGGCGCGGGCGAGCGCAAGCGAGCCTTCGATTGAATCGGGGCCGTCGTCGATGCCGGGAAGCACGTGGGAGTGCAGGTCGATCACGGGCGCTCCACGTTATAGAGGTCCGCTGGACGGACCTCTTCCTACGGCGATCAACAGAAACGCGTGACGCACATGCGTTCAAAAGCTGAACGCAATCGAACCCGGACGACCCATTGACGGCGGGGGCAGCTGAGCGCAGACTGCCGAGCAAGAAACCGTAGATGTTGATCTTGCTTATCGCCGCCGCGGTGTGGTCGGTGGCCTTCTTGACGGCCACCGCCCTCTGTCGGTCTGCGGCCTGTGCGGATCGCGGGTCCTCGTCGGTCGAGCAGTTCGGCGACGGATACCGCGAGATGCCAGGCGAAGGATAGGTCTCGACTTGCCCGCGACAACCACTCCCAATCAAAACTCGATCCAGCCCGGCGCCGAGCGTCTCTGCACGCAGGCGGAAGCGCTCGTAGCGTCTCTGTCGAGCACGGCGGCGAGCTCCACAAGGAGCACCTCGCTCGACCTCGTCGTCGACGGCTATGCCCACGTCCTTGCGCTGGACGTCGATCGTCGCAGGCTCGAGCGGGAGATCACCCGTCTGGCGGAGGCCGGCGATCCGGAGATGGCCGCCCGGTTGAGTGAGCTCTCGGCGCTGCTTCGTCGCATGGGCCGGGCGAGCGAGGACCTGCGCGGTCGCCTGAGCGAGCTGCGTGCGCGCGTGGAGGCCGGCGAGTAGACCGTCGACGTTATAACCGCGAACCGCGCATACCTCCAAGCCAGGCCGCGATTCGGCTGTGTCAGAGCAACGAATCGCGAACCGCGAGAACGGCGGCCTGGATGCGGTTCAGACGTGGAGCTTCAGCAGGATGTTCGAGATGTGGTTCTTGACCGTATAGGGGCTGATGAACAGCTCTTGCGCGATCGTCGCATTGTCCTTGCCCTCGGTCACGAGTCGTAGGATCTCCCGCTCGCGGGTGGAGAGGTGTCCCGGCGGGCGGCTTGCCGTCGGTGCGCTCCTGCCTGCGCAGCCGGTCCAGCAGCGTCTTGGTCATCCTTGGCGAGATCATCGATTCGTCAGCTGCCGCGGCTCGCACGCCGGTGACGATGTCCGCCACCGATGCGTCCTTGAGCAGATACCCGCACGCGCCGGCTAGCACCGCGTCGGTCACGTCCGACTCGTTCGCGGAGATCGTCAGCACGAGCACCTGGGTGCTCGGCGCGCTCTCGACTATGCGACGGATCGCATCGTGGCCGGACATGGCAGGAAGGTTGAGATCCATGATCGCCACGTCGGGCGCGTGGCGCTGGACGAGCTCCAGGCCGGCCTCGGCGGTCGAGGCCTCGCCGATGACATGCACCTCCTCCTGCTGGAGCAGCTCACGCAGCCCGGAGCGGAAGAGCACGTGGTCATCGACGATGACGACCGTGATCGGCGAGGACATGGAGAGTGAGACTCTAGTGTCTTGACTGTGAACGGGAGATAAGAGAGGGATCGAGTGCTCTTGGCCCCGCGGGGCCAAGAGCAAGCATGGCGGGATCAGCGGACGCATGCCGACCATTGGCATTATTGGCATTGTGTCAAGTGAGCTGCTAGTGTCGCCGCCGAACGAGCTGCACGCAGGCTCGTCCGAGGATGGGACGCGTGCATCCATACGAGGTGCATCGTCCAAGGAAAGGACTCCTATGCTGGCGCCGCCGATCACGACAGAGACACCAGAGCCCAAGGCCGCGCCGTCGGGCCCCGAGAACGGCCTTCGGGCGCTCGTCAACCCGAACATGGACTCGGTCGTCTGGGGCGCGATGGCTCCCCTCGCTCCGGTCGTGCTGACCGCAACCGAGCGGAGGTTCAAGTTCCGCGGCCTGCCCCAGGCGGTCGGAGCCGCCCGCCGCGCGCTGCGCGAGTGGGAGCGCCATTTCGAGCCCGACACGTTCTACGACCTGTCGCTCTGCGTCAGCGAGCTGGTCACCAACACCGTCCAGCATGGGAAGCCCGAAGGCGACGAGATCGAGCTGGTGGTGCGACGCGGCGGGGAGCTGGCGCGAGCCGAAGTGAGGACACCTCAGCCGGACGTGGTCGTGACCCCGTCGCCGATCGCCACTTCCTCAGACTGGGGTATGTTCATCGTCGATCGTGTCGCCGATCGCTGGGGTGTCGACCACAGCGACGGGACGGCGGTGTGGTGCGAGATCGATCTCGCGAGCGACGGCTGGTCGCGGAGCACCGTGCCGATCGGCGCGAAGCTCTGAGCTCGAGCCGGCCACCGCCTGCGACTGAGCTAACGCGCGGAGCTCCCGGTCAGACCGCAGCGCCGCGTCGCGATCGGCGACCCGCAGCTTGCTACGAGTTCTGAGATGTAGCGTCGCACCGTCACCGGGGAGATGCCGAGCTTGTGGGCGATCTGCTTGGTGCTCAGCTCCGCGCGCAGCAACTCGAGCACCTCGGACTCCCGCTCGGACAAGGTGACCACGTCGCCCTCGGCGGTCGGCATGCGCCGCTCCGAGCCACGACGCCGGAACTCGGTGATCAGCCGCGCCGTGAGCACGCGAGGCAGTGGCGCCTCGCCGTTGAGCACCGCCGCCAGTGCAAGGGCAGCCGTTGTGGGTCGGTGTCCTTGAGCAGGTATCCGCACGCGCCCGCTCGCAGGGCCTCGAACAGATCTTCGCTGGTGTCGGAGACGCTGAGCATCACGACCGGCATGTCCGGCAGCGCCTCGGACAGCTCGGCCGCCGCCGCGATGCCCTCACCCGGCATGTGTACGTCGAGCAGACACAGGTCGGGCCGATGCTGAGCATCGCCGCCTCGACCGCGCCCCGCGCGTCCACCGCCTCGGCGACGACATGGAAGCCCCCCTCCTCCAGCGCGAGGCGAACGCCCAGCCGCGCGGTGGCGTGATCGTCGGCGAGCACGACGCGCATCCCCTCCTTCATGGCGACCCGACCTCCACCACGGCGCCCGCTCCGGGCCTCGAGGCGATGCTCAGGCCGCGCGCCGAGCATCTCGCGCGCGCTCGCGCATGCTCGTCAGGCCGAGGCCCCTGACCGGCGCTGACCGCGGCCTGCACGTCGAAGCCCGCTGCCATCGTCGACGATCCTCAGGGAGGGTCCGTCCGGGCTCGCTGCGCATGCGCACGAGGATGCGCTGGGCCGAGCCGTGACGAATCGCGTTGATCAACGCCTCGTGCAGGATGCGCAGCAGCGCGTTGCGCTGCTCGGCCTCGACGATCACGTCGCGCTCGAGGTCGAGGTCGACCTCGACCCCGAACCGGGATCGAAAGGACTCCACGGTGCGGGTGATCAGCAGATCCAAAGGCGCATCCTCGGAGGAGGTGAGGACGGCGATCGTCGTGCGCGAATCGTGCAACGCCCGCTCAGCGGCGGCTTGCAGATGCGCAACCGTGGCGGCGTCGTCGCCGGTCTGACCCAGGCGCTGAGAATGGGTCGCGATGAAAGCTAGCTCCTGGGCAAGACCGTCGTGCATGTCGCGCGCCATCCGCCGCCGCTCGTCCATCGCCGACCCGCTGGTCAGCCTGTGTTGCAGGACTCGAAACTCGGCCATGCACCCATAGCAGTATCAACGCGTATGTGCCGAGCTTCAGGATGTCCCCCGCGTAGAGCCGGCTCTCTTGCAGCGAGGAGACGAGGAAGTAGTTGAAGCGGGCGACGGCTAGGACGGCGACGCCGGCGGCGATCGATCGCTCCAGTCTGGTCTCCGTCGTGCGCCGCGTGCCGGGCCAGTCCGATGGCGGCGATCCGCGAGCCAGCAGCGCCCCGGAGATAGCTCAGCAGGAAGTTGACCGGAGATGACCGTAGCCGCCGGATCGATCGAGCAGGCTCGGGAGGTGTCAGTGCCAAAGGCGGAGCGCTGCCGGCGAGCGCGACCGCAGGCTCGTTGCGAGCGGCGACCGATCGCGGTGGGAATACGGCGGGGCCGGTCGAGCTTGAGCTCTGGGCAGAAGGCGGCGCCGAGCAGGATGCCGCCGGCCACCAGATGGCTTACGAGCATGACCCATTGCCACGCGTTTCCAGGGCTTGAGTCTGTCGAGCGTTGGTCCTGCCGCGAGGATCAGGTCGGTCGCGCTGAGTATTGCCAGCGACAGCGCGACCAAAAGGTCGCCGCAGCAGCTGCGTGGAGCGCATCCGCTCGGCGAAGACGAACGCCGCCATCGCCCCGACAAGGCCCGTCGCCGTTTCCACGATCGTGTGTCCGGAGAGACTGTGCACGGCGAACGAAAGCGCCTGCAATATTGACCGTGAGTGCCAGTGCGATCAGCGCCACGGCGAGAATCTGTAGCTGAGCTCGCATGCCATGCCACGGAAGATCGAGAGCGTCGCGGCGCGGCGCGGCCGGAAAGCCGGTGCAGGAGCAGCGCAAACGCGCGCTCCGCCCGGATCGGTGACGGCCGCTTCCCCGCTATCGAGGTGATGAGATCCAGACATCCTTGTTTGGTCCCGCCACTACGCTTCGACCGGAGCGTTACTCCCGGATTCCCAATCGACGACCTGGCACCCTCAGTCACCGACCCGCCCCGAATTTGGCTTTCTCTCCTCAGGTTTACAAGGTCGACGCCAGTCATCCTAACATCTCTAACAACTCTCATGCTGGTTTTTCCGCTGTTTCGGCGCTGCGTGTTCTCTGTGGACTCGACGCGACATGCCGTCCATTCGGGGTCCGTGCAGCCGCGCGTTCAGAGGGTTGAACGCAAGATGGGGCATCACTGGCCATTGGGTATCGGTGGACCGTAACCTAAGACACTCCATGACGATGAGGCCGAGCATCGCGCTCGCCAAGGGGTCTACGCATTTGGCGCGGCCTCGCGGCGATCCAGGCGGCAGTCGCATCTGACCGGACGACCACGTACATGGAGCGAGCGATGGCAGCACATGCAATGCCACCCGGCGGTTGTCGAGGACGGAGACGGCGTCAACGGCGACGAGCCCGAGTCTCGCCTCCGATCCTCTGTGGCGGCTGGAGGCCGAACTGGGCGAGACGCCCGGCAGCCTCTGACGACGAGCAACTGCACGCGGAGGCACGGAGCCTGGTCGAGGAGGCCTGGAGCCTTGTTACCGAGTGCCTGGTCCTGCGCGACGGCCTGCTGGACGCCTGCCAGAGATCGAACAGACGATGAACGGCATTCACCGGCGGCTCGGCGCGTTGCCGGTCGCGAACGAGGTGGACGGTCAGAGACGCATGGCGGACAGCGAGCGCTCGCCGACGAATCGCCATGACAGCCCCTCGATCGACGGCACCGTCCGATCTGATGTCCCCGGCGCAGGCTCAGAGACGGAGGGAGGCCGCCGTCGCGAAGTCTCCGCCGGCGGAGAGTGCTCCGACAGAGACCCGGTCCTCCCCGCTCCTGCGCGCCGTTCCTGACGGCGCCCGGCGCACGCACGAGTGCGCTCCGCGCAGCCGGCCAGGCGTCCGCGCATCCTGATGACGACCGAGGGCACCTATCCTTATGCCGTCGGAGGCGTCAGCTCGTGGTGTGACCTGGTGATCGGCGGCCTGCCCGAGTTCGACTGGCAGATCCTGCCGATCATGGCCGGCGATCGCCGGCTGAGCGCGATCTTCGAGCTGCCCGCGCACGCGAAGCTGGCGGGCCAGATCGAACTGTGGTCCGAGCAGCTGCCTCGCCGCCGCTTCACCGTCGCGCTCCGAGCGCGGCGCAGGGAGAGCCTGCCCGCCAACCTGATGCGCGCGCTGATCGGCTGGGAGGGAAGCTACGAGGACCTGCTCGACGCGCTCCTATGGTGCCGGCGCAGACCCGACGCGGTGCGCGCGCCTTCCGGCGATCGCGCGCCTGGGGGACCTTTCTCGGTGCGCTGGAGGAGGTCTTGGCCGAGCACCATCCGGACGCCGGCGCGTCCCCCGAGCTGGATGCCGTCGAGGCCGCGAGGCTCTATCAGACGATCTACTGGATCGCGCGCGCCGCCGGGATCCCCACGCCCACAGACCGACCTGCTGCACGTGACCGCGGCCGGCTGGGCGGTGATCCCGGCGTTGGTGCACAAGCAGCTGCACGGCACCGACATGCTGCTGACCGAGCACGGCGTCTACGTGCGCGAGGCCTATCTCGCCGCCGCGCGCAGCCCGTCTTCCAGGGAGAGCGGTTCCTCTCCAGCCGTCTCGCTCGTGGGCTTGAGCCGCGCCGCCTACGCCGCGGCGGACTATGTGTCGCCCGTCACCGAGGCGAACGCCACCTGGGAGCGTGGCCTGGGTGTGGACCCGCGCAAGATCCGCGTGATCCAGAACGGGATCGAGCGCCCCGGCGACCTACACAGATCCGCCGGGCAACCTGAAGGTGGTCTCGGTGGGAAGGATCGATCCGCTGAAGGACGTGCAGACGATGTTGCGCGTCGCCGTCGAGGTCGCCCGCCGGGTTCCCGGAGTGCAGCTTTGAGTACTGGGGCCCGCCGACGAAGGGCCAGGAGACCTACGCGCGGGCTTGTGAAGAGCTGGCGCGTCAGCTCGGCGCCGAGCAGCATTTCCGCTTCATGGGGCGCACCGAAGACCCGCACGGTGTCGTGCGCGACGCCGACGTGGTGCTGATGACGAGCATCTCCGAGGGCCTGCCGATGTCGATCCTCGAGGCGATGGCCCAGGCGCGCCCGGTGGTGGCGACAGCGGTCGGCGGGGTGCCCGAGGTTCTGCGCGGGTGCGGCATCGTGCCGCCGCCGGGCGATGTCCACGCGATCGCCACAGGGGTGGCGATGCTGCTGCGCAATCCGCAGCTCGCAGCGCGCCTGGGCCAGCGGGGCTTCGCGCGGGTGCACCGCCTGTATACGCGCACGGCCTGCTTGGACGGTTATCGCGACCTGCTGGGCGAGCTGACGAGCGCGGGCGATGACGGCGTGAGCCGGCGATCCGTCCGACGAGGCTTCCTCTACGTGGCTCCTCGCCCTCCCGGCGAGCGGACGGTCCGTGATCCGATGGAGCCGCCGGGATCCAATATGCGCACGGGCGTGATCGAGGCGCGGCTCGGTCGGGGCGCGCAGGATGTCCTCGAGGCAGCCGTCGTGCTGGAGGCGTGGGGCGGCGTGCGCGCCAACGCGGCGCTCAGTCTCGGCTCGCGCATCGTGCCCCCGAAACCGCCTCGCTGGACGCCCGGGCGCCTCACCACCGAGGAGTCCGGCGGCCGCGACAGCATCCTCGCCGAGGCGATCGCACTGATCATGGCGATCCTCGCCGTCGCCTCGTGGGCGGGACCGTCTGAGCCGGCAGGTCGGGCACGTCGGTGCTCGAGCAGGCGATCGTGATCGCCCTGCCGATGACCCTGGCGCTGCAATGGGCGATTCGCAGCCGCTATCTCAGCCGTCGCTCGGGCCTTGCCTGCCTGGCCCACGATCGCCTGGTGATCTGCGCGCTGGCGCTGCTCGTGGTCGAGCTGCCGCTGATGCTGCTGCACGCCTACGGGCCTCTGGCAGGCATGTTCGTGGCGATCTGGGTCGGGGGAACCGTGATGGCGCGTAGAGGCTGGGCGCTGGCCTACGGGTTGCTGCTCGTGACCGCCGTGATCGGCTTGGAGGTGCGGCTCTCCGCCTATCCACTGCTGGAGGGGCTGACGGCGCGTGATCCTCGTGAGCGCGGTGTCGCCGTCGCCTACGGGCGGCGGGCGCTCGGACGAACCCGCCGGTCGCATGGGGCGGGCGCTGTGGGCGGGCGCGATCGGCGCCGCGCTGGGTGGGTCTGCTCGTCGGCGACTCGAGCCTCGGCTGGGGTGTGCACGGCGCCTTCCCGGCGCTCGCCCTGTTGCCGTCGGTGCTCGGCAGCTTCTGGGGCGGCTACCACCTGTGGAAGTTCTACGACGCGATCCCTCGCGGGCTGCAGGGGGTGGGCGCTCGAGCAGCGCGAACGATCGCGACATACGTGGCTCGGCGATGGGGATCTTCCTCGGGTCGATGCTACGCCTGCTGGGCACGACCCTGGTGCTATCTGGGGTGGTGATCCTGATCGGCGCAGTGGACGTCGGGCACCAACAGGTGGAGCCTGTTCGTGGGCTTTGGATGCGTGGCTCTCGTCACGATGCTCGTCAACCTGCTCGAGTCGCTGGCATACGCGCGCTGGGCGTTCTTCGCGGCTCTGGCCAGCGTCACCACCGAGCTGGTGTTGAGCAGGCTGGTGCTCACGCACGGGGCCGAGCCCGGGCATGGCGCTGATCGCGGGTACGGTCGTCGGCATCGCCGTGGCTCTGCCGCCGCTGCTGAGGATGCTGATGCGGCCGGGACGCGTGCTCGCGACGAGCTTGTGGATTCAATAAGCTCGACGGCAAGGGTGAGCGCGCTTCCAACCCCACGCGTTGCCGGAACCGCCTGGCTCGCGCTCGTGACTCTGCTGGCGGCGGTTCTCCTGGCCGGTTGCGGAGAAGGCTCGAGCTCGTCGGTCGCATCCACTCAGCACCGTGCTCCGGAGCGCTCCCTCGTCCGTCGCGTCCGGAAAGACGGGGGCAGGGGGCGGAACAGAGGCAAAGACCCCGTCCGCGCGCAGCGCGCCGGTACGCGGTACGAGCACCTCCGCTGCCCGCGTCCCAGCCACGTCTTCGAGCACCTCGCCCGCGCCGGCCCGCAGCGTCGCGCCTCCCGCGCGCGAACGCTCGCAGCGCCGATTCGCCGGATCCGGCGAGGAGCGGTTGGGGACGATCGTCGTGAGCTCCCCGCGGGTGCTGGCGTGGCGGGCGGCGCGCCCCCGATTCAGATCTTCGCGGCGAGCGGGTTCATGCTCGTCAACGGCGATACGCCGAGCGGCAGCATCCAGCTGTCTCGCGGAACCTATCGAGGCGTGCGCGTCGCGACCCAGGCGAGCTGGTCGATCGAACTGCGCGCCCGCTAGCCTCCGAACTGCGCGCCCGCTAGCCTCGAACTGCGCGCCCGCTAGCCTCCGAACTGCGCGCCCGCTAGCCTCGAACTGCGCGCCCGCTAGCCTCCGAACTGCGCGCCCGCTAGCCTCGAACTGCGCGCCCGCTAGTCCGATCAGGAGTGTCGCTCCGGATTTGACGCACGAACCCGCTCGGCGATTCGCACAGAGTCCGCCGGGCACCCAAGCGTAGGCCGGCAGCGGCCACATGCGGGTAGGGACCGGCGCACCGTCGGTCATGCGTCCAACAATCGGCCCAACCCTGTCATCAACGGTGCAGTCGCCCGATTCCTTGAGGGCTGCAAGGGGAATTTCTCTTGATGCGGCAACTCCGCTCATTCACTAAAGGCGCCGCTCACCACGTTCGCGGACGCGCCCGACACGGAGGTCACGATGCTCGCTCGTTCCTGTCGCACCGCGAAGCATGTCGTCATACCGATGGCTGCTGCTCGCGGATACTCGCACTTTCCACAGGGGTCGCCGCGCGCGCGCTCTACGCGCCACGTGGGTCACCACAAGCTCGTCGGCCACAATCCCACACCGCCGCGACAAGCTCCTCGAAGAAGAGCAGCTCGTCCAAGAAAGGCTCTCAAGGCGGTTCGACCGGCTCCAAAGGCAGGGCTCCAAGGGCAAGGGCTCCAAGGGCAAAGGCTCCAAAGGAAAGGGTCCAAAGGAAAAGGCTCCAAAGGCAAAGGCTCGACCGGTGGTTCAACCGGCAGCGGAGCGGGGGGCTCAAGCGAAGGCTCTAGCGAAGAAAGCTCTTCCGGAGGATCGCCGGGCGGTTCGACGGGTGGCTCTGAAGGTTCGACGGGAGGCTCCGGAGGCGTGGCTCCGAAGGTTCGACGGAAGGCTCCGGATGACGGGTGGCTCTGAAGGTTCGACGGGAGGCTCCGGAGGGTTGACGGGAGGCTCTGAAGGTTCGACGGGAGGCTCTGAAGGTTCGACGGGAGGCTCCGGAGGATCGACAGGTGGCTCGGGTGGCTCCACCGGCGGCTCCGGCGGTTCGACCGCCGGCAAGTGGATCCCGCCGCAGCACCTGACCTGGTACTGGCAGATTGCAGGGGACGATCAACAACAACGAGCCGGTCGCGGCGTATGACATCGACGGCTTTGAAAACACGGCGGCCGAGGTCTCGGCGCTGCATGCGCAGGGCAAGCACGTCATCTGCTACATCGATGTAGGCACTTCTGAGAACTTCCGTCCCGACTTCTCGTCCTTCCCGGCAGCGGTGCAGGGCGAGTTCAAACGGCTGGCCGGGCGAGAAGTGGCTTGACATCGGCAGCTAGTCGTGCTCGAGCCGATCATGATCAAGCGCTTTGAGATGTGCAAGGAAAAGGGCTTCGACGCGGTCGAGCCGGACAACATGGACGGCTATGAAAACAACACCGGCTTTCCGCTCACGGCGGCCGAGCAGTTGACCTACGACGAGTGGGTCGCGAGCGAGGTCCATTCGCTGGGGATGGCGGTGCTGCAGAAGAACGACGGCGAACAGACCGCTGCAGCTGGAGCCGTATTTCGACGGGGCGCTGGACGAGCAGTGCAACCAGTACAACGAATGCTCGAACTTCCAGGCCGTATCTGTCGGCGGGCAAGCCGGTGCTCAACGCCGAGTACAGCCTGGCCACGAGCGCGTTCTGCGCGGCGGACAATGCGGCCGGGATCATGGGCGCGCGCTACGACCTCGAACTCGACGGGAAGACGTTCGAACCCTGCTGGTAGGAGCAGTCACGATCGGGGGCGCGCCGCCTTCCGGGCGCGCCGCCCGACCTCGTCGATGACCTCGGGTCAGCGTCGAGCCGGATCGTGACATGCTGGAGCCGTGCATCTGCTCGCTGCCCCTCGGGTCTATGGGGCTGGTCGTGGGCTTCACGGCGGTCGTCGCGAGCTCTGCGCTCGGCGGCGCCGCCGGCGCTGCGGCCCGCGCCTCGTCTGGCTGTCGCTCCGCTGTCCGGCAGCGCCGGCAGACGGTCGTCGGTTCGGGGGTATGGCTTTCGGCCGCGGGACGAGAGGGAGTCGTTGTCTTCGGCGCGCGGCGTGTTGCCTCTTTCGCGCAAGCGAGCAGGGGAAGTTCCGCGTCAGGTTCGTGGTGCCGGGCGGCACGCCGCGGCCAGGTGGGGACTAGACGCGAGACGGACCGTTCGCAACCGTCGCGGATCGCCGCGGCGACTCAGCTTGGGCGCGTGGCGCGCTTCCGGGCTCTGGCGCTCAGACGCGGTGCGCGCGGCGTGCTCGGCGGCGCATGCCGGCAGGTCGCCGTCCGGGGGGTGCCGGGGGCGGCCGTTCTCGCCGCCGGCGGTCCGACGGCAGCGGCTCCGGACGGTCCGAGCACGGGAGCTCCACCAGGCACGAAGCGCCGAAAGGAAGCGCCTCAAGGCACGAGGTAAAGGCGCGGACGAGTCCAGGCACGAGCCCGTAAAGGCTCTGAAGGACCCAAGGTGAAGATTCGAAGGGCCGAAGACACCGCGGCCGTGGCAGCTGGTGGTCCCGCCGAGCACCTGACCTGGTATTGGCAACTGCAGGGAACGGTCAACAACAGCGAGTCGGTCGCGGCGTATGACATCGACGGGTTCGAAAACATCGCCGCCGAGGTCGCGACGCTGCACGCTCAGGGCAAGCACGTGATCTGCTACATCGATGTCGGAACCTACGAGCCGGGACGGCCGGACGCGAGCTGGTTCCCGGCGGCTGTCGCCGGCGGCGAAGTCTCATGGCTGGCCGGGCGAGAAGTGGCTCGACATGCGGCAGCTTGGTCGTGCTCGAGCCGATCATGACGGCAAGCGCTTTCAGATGTGCAAGGAAAAGGGCTTCGACGCGGTCGAGCCGGACAACATGGACGGCTATGAAAACAGCACCGGCTTTCCGATCACCGCGGCCGAGCAGTTGACCTACGACGAGTGGGTCGCGAGCGAGGTGCACTCGCTGGGGATGGCGGTGCTGCAGAAGAACGACAGCGAACAGACCGCGGAACTGGAGCCGCACTTCGACGGGGCCCTGACCGAGGAATGCAACCTGTATGGCGAATGCTCGAGTTCACGCCCTATCTGACCGCCGGAAGCCGGTTCTCAACGCCGAGTATGGCTCGTCGAACGCCTTCTGTGCGGCCGACAACGCCGCCGGGATCATGGGCGCGCGCTTCGAGCCTGGAACTCGACGGGAAGACGTTCGAACCCTGCTGGTAGCGCCTGGCTCAGAGCCTCCGCGTTCAAGCGCCTGAACGCAAGATGGGGCACCCGGACCATTGGGTATCGGGGCGGAAACGAAGACACTCAATCGGCACAACACCGAGCTTGTCAGCTCACCGTCGAGCCTCGGCCATCGATCCGCTGACAAGGGGTTCGGTGAAGAACGTCACAACCAGCGAAACGGGCGGACTCGGCATGGAGGCAAGCACACGGGAAGGGAAGGTAGGCCGGCTCCTGCGATTCGGAGTCTCCGATGGAGCGAGATCGCCCTCCGGCGAGATGCTGGCGATGGCCGAGCTCGAGACTGAGCTGGCGCTTCTGCGGGAGGAAAACGCGCGGCTGAAGGTCGAGCGTCACCGCCCGGCCGATACCGGACACGTGATCGAGCGCATGCGCTCGATCAGGCCGGAGCCCTCCTCCGAGCGAGACGGAGGGACCGCACGAGCTTTCCAGAGCACCCAGGCGGTCGTCGAGTGCCTCGCCATGCGCGACGGGCTGATGACGGCCTGCCAGGAGGTGCAGCAGGCGATGCAGGGGATCCGGAGCAGGCTGGGATGCGCTGGCGGGAGACATACAGAGCCGAGCGGGCGATCGCGCGATGTCCGCCAGCCTGGGCGCGTCCACGGTCGAGACGCTGGATATCGAGCTGACCGTCGCCGCCGAGCGCCGTGCCCGAGCTCGCCCAGAGCGCAGCTTGAGCCGGCAGCCGCCGGCGAATCGTAAATGTCAAATGGAAGACGAGAGATGACAGCGAAGAGGTTTGGGATGTTGAGGCAAGCGACGGTCGGACCGCTCGCGATGTTGACGACGGTCGCTTCGCTCGCCCTGGCGCTGGTCTCGATCGCTCCGGCCTCGGCGGCCGCCGCGCAGCGGATCGACATGAAGGTGCTGGTGCTCGGGACCTCGGCCACGGAGCCGACCTCGTCTCCTGGCAGTCGGCGCTGCAGCGCGAGGGTGTGCCGTTCGAAACGATCGTCACCTCCGCCGGGCACGCGCCGATCACCGCCGCGACGCTCTCGGACACGCTGGCCAATGGCACGCAGGAGGCCAAATACCAGGCGATCATCGTGTCGGTCGGCGAGTCTGCCGGAATGCACGCACGACCTGTGTTCGACGCTCTCGCCGACCGAATGGACGGCGCTCGAAGAGTACGAGCAGACGTTCAACGTGCGCCAGATCACCGGCGACATCTTCCCGAGCGCGACCTACGGCCTGAACGCTCCGACGACGATCCGGAGAGTTCGCAAAGGCACCCAGGGCACGCTCACGCCGAAGGCAACAAAGATCTTCCCGTACCTGAAAGGCCCGGTGCCGATGGACACCGGCACCTTCGGCTATGAGGCGACGCCGCTGAGCCACCCAGGCGACCGGCGCGAGCTTCAACCCGCTCGCTCTCCGGCCCGGGCGGCTCGGCGCTCGCCGGCATCTACACGCACCCGAACGGCGTCCAGGAAATGGTCGAGACCTTCAACCAGAACGCCAACCAGCTGCAGGCCGAGCTGCTGCGCCACGGCGCGCTGAACTGGGTCACGCGCGGCGTGTACTTCGGCGACCAGCGCAACTACTACGAGACCCACGTCGACGACAACTTCCTGTTCGACGACTCGTGGGACACGACGACTCACGCGACCGACTTCAACCCGGAAGACGCGATCCGCGAGGTTCCCGCCGACGTCGAATACGCCGCGAACTGGTCCGCGGAAAACAAGCTTCCGCATCGACATGCTGTTCAACGGCGGCGGCAGCGTCGCATACGCCGAAGAACAGCCGGTCGGCGGGCGACGGCGGAGCGGCGAAACCACCGGGACGACTCGACGCGGGCACCGATCCGCTGCTGGCGGCGTTCCAGGCAGACAAGAACGCGTTCGGCTGGATCAGCCACACCTGGGATCACCCGAACATCGACATCGGCTGCGCGACGCAGAGCTACATCGAAGCCGAGCTCAACCAGAACACCAGCTGGGCGCGCGCCACGCGACGCTCGGCGCTGACCGCAGAGCAACGACGCCCGACCAGCGGCGCTGGGCAACGACAACCCCTCGGTGGTCGTCACCGGCGAGCACTCGGGCCTGGCGAACCTGCTGCCGGGCAACCCGGGAGTGGTCGACCCGCCCGACCTCGACACGGCGGAAGCGGCCACGACGCGGCGGGACGCTGGCCGCCGGGCAGCTACGTCTACGCGGTGACCGACGACTTCACGCCCGGCGGTGGCCACTCCGTCGCCGCGACGCGAGTCCGCGCCGGTGACGGTCACGGGCTCGACCGGCAGCGGTCACGCTGACCTGGGCGGCGGTCTGCCACGCCGCCGAGTTCAAGATCTACCGCGAGCTGGACGGCAGCAACGAATGGACAGCTGATCTCGACGGTCGCCGCCACCGACGACCGCGCCGCCGAACAGCTGGTTCGCCAACCCGACCACCAACACGCTCGTCACCGGCGGTGGAGCGCTCGAGCAGACCTTCACCGACACGGGCGCCGCCGGCACCGCGTCCTCGGGACCGCCGGTCGATCAACGAAGCGGTCGAGAGCGCCTACCCGCAGAACCCGAACCTGATCCGCGGCGTTTCGACGGGCGTCGGGATCAAGTACTTCGGCTCGGACGCGTCCAAGCCCTATCCGAACCCGAGCGATCCCCGGGCAGCACGACGCCCGGCGTACCCGGCCGGCGCGACGTTCCCCGACGGCGCGGCCCACGCGATCCCGCGCTATCCGACGAACATCTACTACAACGTCTCGACCGAGGCGCAGGAGGTCGACGAGTACAACACGCTGTACACGCCTGTCGCCGAGGGCGGCAAATGCGTGACCACCTCGACGAACACCTGCGAGACGACGCCAGCGAACTTCGCCGAAATCGTGGCAGAGCATCGACACGAACATGTTCCAGCACGTGATGGGCAACGATCCCGCGCCCGCACTACTTCCACCAGACGAACCTGATGGGCTCACCGCCGCCGGGCCACCGACCACCGGGACCCCGCCGGCCACCTCGCCGACGTGGCGACGGGCTGTTCTACTCGGTGCTGAACCCGCTGCTGGACGCAGTACAACCAGTACTTCAACGCTCCCGATCGAACAGCTGACGATGGCGCAGATCGGACAGCTGCTCGCCCAGCAGCAGGCATGGAGCAGGCCAACACCGCCAGGTCAGCGGCTACATCGAAGGCAACCAGGTCACGCTCACAGAACGCCGGCACCGCCGCCGTCAACGCGCCGCTGACCGGTGTCACCGAGCGTCGGATCGGTCTACGGCGGCATCCAGTCCGGCTGGACGAGCGTGCCGGCGGCGGCGAGCACCTACACCGCCCCGACGCACCTGGCCGGCGCGCCCGCGCCGGTGCAGCAGGCACCGCAGGGCAGCTGGGTCGGCAAACTCGGTCGGCGGGCTATCTGCTGGCCGGCTGGGACGGCGCGCAGGACGTGTCCAATCTGCCGGGCGTGACCGCGACTCTCGTGCAGGGCAGCCGCTACTGAGTGGGCCGCGAACACCACCGACGTCCGCGCGCTGCAGGGGCCGGAAGGCACGATCCGCAACGCCGCGGCCTACTACGACCCCAACCAGGTCCAGGTGAAGCTGAGCTTCACCACGGCCTACAGCGGGAACCTGCATCTGTACGCGGTGGACTGGGACTCCACGGCGCGCAGAGAGTCGATCACCGTCAACGACGGCTCGGGGCCGCGCACGGTGCTGCTCAACTCCGAACTTCAACAAAGGCGCGTGGGTGTCGCTCCCGGTCAACGTCGCGGCCGGCGGCACGTGACGATCACGGTCAACCAGCGAAGCCGGCCGCCAACGCGGTTCTGTCGGGGATCTTCCTCGGCGAAGCCGGCGCACCGCCGGCGACCACGGGCAGCGAACTCTCCAAGGGCGGCTGGGTGGGCGCGTTTCGGCTCTGCGGGCTATGACCTCGCCGGCTGGGACGGCCCCACGGGCGACGTCTCCTACATGCCCGAACGCCACGGTCAGCCTCGTGCAGGGCAGCCGCTACCAGTGGGCCGCGAACACCGCGGACCCGCGTGCACTGTCTGAACCCGGGCGCGCTGACGCGCAACGCGGCGGCCTACTACGACCCGAACCAGGTCCAGGTGAAGCTGAGCTTCACGCGCGGCTACACCGGCAACCTGCATCTTTACGCGGTCGACTGGGACACCACGGCGCGCCGCGAGACGATCTCGGTCAACGGCCAGACGGCCGCGCTGTCGAGCAGCTTCAACGAGGGCGCCTGGGTGTCCTTCCCGATCAGCGTCGCCGCCGGCGAAACGGTCACGATCACCGTCGATCGCACGGCCGGCTCCAACGCCGTGCTGTCGGGCATCTTCCTGGGCGAAGCCGGCGCTCCTCCTGGGCCGACGGTGGCCAGTGCGCCGCAGGGAACGTGGGTGAACGCGGTCGGCTCCGCCGGCTATGACCTGGCCAGCTGGGACGGCTCGACGCAGGACGTCTCCTATCTGCCGAACGCCTCGCTGAGCCTGGTGCAGGGCAGCCGCTACCAGTGGGCGCGCGGGCAGCTCGGAACGCCCGCGCGCTGTCCGATCCGACCGGCGCGTGACACACAACGCGGGGGGGTACTACGACCCCAACCAGATCCAGTTGAAGCTGACCTTCACCGAAGCGTATACGCGGCAACCTGCATCTGTACGCGGTGGACTGGGACAAACTGACGCGCCGCGAGATCATCACGGTGAACGGGCAGAGCGCGGTGCTCGGCGACTTCAGCGAAGGCGCCTGGGTGTCGTTCCCGATCAGCGTCGCCGCCGGGGGGACCGTGACGATCACCGTGGATCGCACGTTCGGCCCCAACGCGGTGCTGTCGGGAATCTTCCTCGGCGACGCGGGCGCGCCGCGCGGCCGCACCTGTGACCAGCGCTCCTCAGGGCAACTGGGTCGGGCACGTACGGCGCGACCGGCTATGACCTGCTGGCGTTCAACGGTTCGACCGACCTCGCCGTCGCTGCCGAACGCGTCGTTGACGGTCGAACAGGGCAACCGCTACCAGTGGGCGCCGTCGCAGCGACCGACGTGCGCGCTCTGCAGAACCCTGACAAAACGGCGCGTATCGCCGCTGGCCTGTTACGAACTCAACCAGATCAAATTGCAGCTGAGCTTCACCGCCGCCTACAGTGGCAACATCGAGCTGTATGCCGTTGACTGGGATTCGACGGCGCGCCGGGAGACGATCACCGTGAACGGCCAGACGGCGGTGCTGTCGAGCGAATTCAACGAAGGCGCATGGGTCTCATTCCCGATCAGCGTCGCAGCCGGGGGAACGGTGACGGTCACGGTCGATCGCCTGGCTGGAAACAACGCGGTCTCTGGCATTCCGGCTGAGATGCGGTTCTTTCAGGGATCTTCCTTAGCTGAGCTTCCAGCCGCCCGCTGGAGAGGAGCGGCGTGGCTGGGAGCCTGCTGGCGCTTGCGCTTCTCGCGCTCGGATCTCGCGGCGCCTCAGGGTGCCGGGGCGGCCAGCTACTGGACGGCGCCGCTGTACTCGACCTGGCAGTGGCAGTTGAGCGTGCCGGTGGACCAGACCGTCGACGCGTCGGTCTACGACATCGACCTGTTCGAAAACGAAGCGTCCGTGGTGGCCTCGCTGCACGCCCAGGGCCGGCATGTGATCTGCTACATGGACGCGGGCACATGGGAGGGCTGGCGCCCGGACGCTTCCAAGTTCCCGGCGTCCGTGCTGGGCAAAGCCGATCCGGGGTGGACGGAAGAGAAATGGCTCGACATCCGCCAGCTGTCGATCATCGAGCCGCTGATGGAAGCCCGCTTCAAGCTGTGCAAGGAAAAGGGGTTTCGACGGCGTCGAGGCCGACAACGTCGACGGGTGGCAGAACAACACGGGCTTCCCGATCACGGCGGCCAGCAGCTGACGCTACAACGAGTGGCTCGCAACACGGCGCACGCGCTCGGGCTGTCGATCGCTCTGAAGAGCGACACCCAACAGATCCCCGAACTCGAGCCCTACTTCGACTACTCGGTCGATGAGGAATGCATCGAGTACTCGGAGTGCAGTCAGCTGGAGCCGTTCATCAAGGCTGGCAAGCCGGTCTTCGAGGTGGAGTACGCGAAGACGCCGAGCCAGTTCTGCGCCCAGACCAACGCGTTGAAACTGATGGCAATGCAGAAGGGCAAGGAACTCGAAGCGTGGAACGCGCCGTGCTGGGCGCAGGGCAACTGGGTGGGAACGAAGGGCGCGGCCGGCTATGACCTGGCCGGGATTCAATGGAACCAGCGATCTGACCAACATGCCGGGAGTCACGGCCACGCTCGCCAAAGGCAGTCGCCTGACGTGGGCGTCTGCGACCACCGATCCCCGGGCCCTGGAAAGCCCGAATGGCTCCTCGCGCAGCGCGACCGCCTACTCCGACCCGACCGAAGTCCAGGTGCAGCTGCACTTCACCAACGCCTATCAGGGCAATCTGCATCTCTATGCGGTCGATTGGGATACCACCGCACGCCGCGAGACGATCACCGTGGGCACGCAGACGGCGAGCCTCACGGGCGGCAACTTCAACCAGGGCGCCTGGGCCTCCGTCCCGATCAACGTCGCCGCGGGTGGGACGGTGACGATCGCCGTCAAACGCACCGCGGGCACGAGCGCCGTGCTGTCGGGAATCATGCTCGGCGATGCCACCGCCGCCACCCCTCCTCCGACGGTCTCGACCGCGCCCGAAGGCAGCTGGATAGGCGCTTTCGGCTCGGCCGGGTACGACCTTGCCGACTGGGACGGCGCCAACGACGTGAGCGATCTGCCGGGTGCGTCGCTCAGCGTTCTACAGGGCAGCCGCTACCAGTGGGCCCCGAGCACGACCGACACGCGTGCTCTGCAGAGCCCGGATGGTCTGACGCGCTCGGCCGCCGCCTACTACGACCCGAACCAGATCAAGCTGGCGCTGAGCTTCCCGGCCGGCTACACGGGCAACCTCCACCTTTACGCGGTGGACTGGGACTCGACTGCCCGGCGGGAGACAATCACCGTCAACGGGCAGACGGCGGAACTCTCCAGCGATTTCAGCAAAGGCGCGTGGGCCTCGTTCGCGATCAGCGTCCCCGCGGGCGGGACGGTGACGATCACGGTCAACCGGACGGCCGGTGCCAATGCGGTGCTCTCGGGGATCTTGCTGGGCGACGCGGGCGCTCCGCCGAATCCCACGGCGTCCAGCGCTCCGCAGGGAGCGTGGGTGAACGCCGTCGGCTCGGCCGGCTATGACCTGGCCGGATGGGATGGCGCCGCGGGGGATGCCTCCTATTTCCCGAACGCGACGCTCGGCCTCCTGCAGGGCAGCCGCTTCCAGTGGGCGGCGGGCAGCTCAGATGCCGCGGGCGCTTTCTGACCCGAGTGGACTGATTCACAACGCGGGGACCTACTACGACCCGAACCAGATCCGGCTGCAGCTGAGCTTCAAAGAAGCGTACAAAGGCAACCTCCACCTCTACGCGGTGGATTGGGACAACAGGCGCGGCGCGAGATCGATCACGGTCAACGGCCAGAGCGCGGTGCTCGAGCAATTTCGACGAAGGCGCGTGGGTGTCGTTCCCGCTCAAAGTCGCCGCGGGGGGCACGGTGACGATCACGGTCGACCGCACCGCCGGTCCCAACGCGGTGCTTTCGGGGATCTTCCTCGGCGATGCGGGCACCCCTCCGGCGAGCCCGGTCACCAGCGCTCCGCAGGGCAGCTGGGTGGGCACGTATGGAGCGAGCGGGCTATGACCTGGCGGCTTGGAACGGCGGCTCGAGCGACCTCACGTCTCTGCGAATGCCTCGCTGAGCGTCGTGCACAGGGCAGTCGCTACCAGTGGGCGCCGTCCACCACGGACGTACGTGCGCTCGAGAGCCCCAGCACGAGCACCCGGGTCGCCGCCACCTACTACGACCCCAACCAGATCGACCTGACAGCTGAGCTTCGCGAGCGCCTACAGCGGCAACGTCGAGCTCTACGCGGTTGACTGGGACTCGACTGCGCGCAGAGAGACCGATCTCGGTGGACGGTCAGACGGCCGTGCTGTCGGGCGAATTCAATCAGGGCGCGTGGGTCTCGTTCCCTGTCAACGTTCAGGCGGGCGAAACGGTGACGATCACCGTGGATCGGCTTGCTGGCGCCAACGCGGTGCTCTCGGGAGTCTTCCTCGGCTGACGCGGACCGTGCGCCGCTCGCGCACGGACACGATAAGGACGACAATGAGCGTCGAATGCGCGTGCTCATGCAGACCCGCTCGGCCGTCAGCGTCGCCAGCTCTCCGGGTGGAGACGTGGCGCAGGCGCACGAGACCGCTCGCGCCCTGACCTCCTTGGGGATCGACGTCCGCGTCTCCTCCGAGCTGCAACCCGATCTCACCGGCATCGATCTGGTGCACGTGTTCAACCTCGTGCGCCCGCAGGATGCGATGGTGCAGGCGCGGCACGCGTGGCGCCATCGCCGGCCGGTGGCGCTCTCGACGGTGTACTGCGACATGTGGGAGTACGACAGCTCCGCCCGCGGCGGCCTCGGTGCGGCGATCGCCCGGCACGCCGGTCGCGACTTCATCGAGCTTGCCAAGGCCGCGGCGGGCGGCCCGCTCGCGCGAGGTTCACCGTGGTCTCGCTGCCGCTGCTGTGGCCCGGCTACAGGGCCGCAGCACGAGCTGATCGCGCGCTGCGACGTGCTGCTGCCCAACTCGGTCTCCGAGCTGCGGCGCATCGAGCGCGACCTGGGGGTGGAGATACCGCCGGAGCGCTACGTGGCCGTGCCCAACGCCGTCGATCCCGCAGTCTACGGCGGGGAGCTCCTCGATGGCCTGTCGCCGCCGGTGCACCTGGCCGAGCACGAGGGCTGCGTGCTGTGCGTCGGGCGCGTGGAGGGCCGCAAGAATCAGCTGAACGTGATCCGCGCGCTCGCCGGCGGCGATCGTTGACTGGTGCTGGCGGCCAGGCGGCCGCCAACCAGCGCGGCTACGTCGAGGCCGTGCGGGCGCAGGTGGGACGCAATGCGAACGTGCACTGGCTCGGTGCGGTCAGCGAGGAGGACAAGCGCTGGCTGTATCGGCTCGCGCGCGTGCACGTCCTCGCCAGCTGGATGGAGACCACCGGCCTCGTGAGCCTCGAGGCGGCCGCGCTCGACTGCGCGCTCTGGTGGTAACGCCCAACGGCGACACGCGCGAGTACTTCGACGGGACAGCGCAGTTCCGCCGCCCTGACGATCCGCGCTCGATCCGCGACTGCCGTCGAGGCCGCCTACCGCGCCGGGCCGGATGCGACGCTGCGCCGGCGCGTTCTCACCGATTACACCTGGGACGCCGCCGCGCAGGCCACCGCACGCGGATATGAGATTGCCCGGGGCGTCGAGGCGGCGATATGAGACGGCTTCTCGGCAGTCTGCCGCCACGGGCGCGCGCACAGCGTCAGATTGCCGCACGCCCGGGACAGCCGAGATGGTTGAGGGCCAGATCGAGAGTGCCGATCGCCTACGGGTCGTGATCGTCAACTACCGCTCGGCCGCCCCGCTGAGATGGCTGCTGGAGAACACCGACCTCGCGCGCCATGAAGTCATCGTCGTAGACAACGCGAGCGAGCCGCAAGAGATCCTGGAGCTCTCGCAGAGTCATGGCGTGATGCCCATACGGCTCGATCGGAATGTCGGATTCGCGGCGGGCGTCAACGAAGCGCTTCTCAGAGCTCCGAGCTCAGAGCTGCCCATATTGCTCCTCAACCCGGATATGCGCGTGCCGGAGGGCGTGCTGGCGGAGCTTCGTCGGCGGCTGGACGCCGCAGGCTTGGATGGCATCGCGCCGCTGCTGCACGACGAGCGAGGGGACTTGTTTTCGGTCGGTCCCGGTGGATTTCGCCCGACGCTTTGGACTGTGACGGCATATGCGCTATTCCTGACGCATCTGTTCCCGTGGACTCGCGGACTGTTCCTGACCAGCAAGCAAGCCGAGCGTGGACGTCAACCCGATTGGTTGTGCATGGCGTGCGTTCTGCT
The DNA here is from genome assembly GCA_963714285.1 of uncultured Solirubrobacteraceae bacterium. GTDB lineage: Bacteria > Actinomycetota > Thermoleophilia > Solirubrobacterales > Solirubrobacteraceae > Palsa-744. Next base: position 117,029 of record CAVQNS010000003.1, on the reverse strand, counting down.
TCGCTCTGATGCGTTCGAGCGGTTTGGGCTCATACCGGAGGACGAGCTCGTCTACGCGGAGGATGTGGCCTGGGGTTCAGCAGCCTTCGAGCAAGGCGCAAAGTTTGTGCTGGCGACAGATCTTTCGGCTATGCACGAGGGCGGCGCTTCAGGTGCAAGCCACGCTTGGATCGGCGCCACCGAGAGACTGATCAGGAGACGTATGCCCGGATGGCGTGGGCGTCTGGCGGCGTGGATATTTCGTCTGGGACTGCTGGTGCGCAGGGCGCTTGGGCGTCAGATCACCTGAGGCGCCGAGCGTCCAGATAGCCGCGCGCGTAGGAGCCGAAATGCACCACGCTGTATACCCACTCTCTGAGAGGATTGGGCAGCCGGCTCCAGTTGGTGGGAAAGAGGGCAAGGACGCGCTCCGCCACGGCCAGCGTCCTCCAATACAGCGTCGTCGCCGGCTGCGCCAAGGGCGGATCGATCGGATACAGGCGGTTCACCTCCCATCCGGCTCGACCATCGCTCTCGACCCTCTGACGCCATTCGGAGACGTTGATCCGGTGATGGTGGTGCACGACGAGCTCGGGGTGGTAGCGGATTGGTACGCCCTGCAACTGCATACGATGGCCGAGCGCCGCGTCCTCGAAACCAAATCGCAGACGCTCGTCCATGCCGCCGGCGCGAGCATAGGCCGCGCGCGGGAAGGAAATATGCGCGGTAAAGAAGTGTGGAGCCCGGGGCTTTCGCCGCCATCGAGGTGCGCGTAGTCGAACTGGGCGCCATCGTTGAGCCAGCGCATGAACGGATCGGCCATATCCTCGGGCGGATAGGTGATGCGGCCGAGGACAGCGATCTCCTCGCCCTCGGCGCGAGCGTGTGTCGCGAGGTGTTCGGCCAGGAGGCGGGAGTTGACGGGGGTGGTGTCGTTGTTGAGAAAAAGGATCAGATCAAATTGTGCTTTGCCTACCCCGGCGTTTCTCGCGGCGCTGACTCCCGGACTGGTCTCGACCACCGTGTTGATCGCGATTGGCGAGCGACTACCGACCTCGGCAAGCCATGGGACCGTGTCGTCTGTTGAGCCGTTGTCCACCACGATGATCTCAGCCGTGTGCCCATCGAGCTCCTGCTCTTTCAGGGCATTGACGGTCGCTTGCAGCGCGGAGAGACGATTCTTTGTGGGTATCACTACTGAGATGGCCATACGCTCACCGACGCAGCTTCTGGCCGATCGACCACCGAGCTTCGCGCAGCCACGCTCGCGTTTGCACGCGGATGCCCTGAGGGCGCGTCAATTCATGGAGCAGCCCCGGGTGAACGATGTCCAGGGGCATCGATGGTCCGTCGAGCGAGAGCGATCCCCGTCTCTCTGGGCTGACGAAGAGAAGCAGGTTTTGGCGATAGCACCAGCCGACACGCTCGTCGTCCCACAGTGCGCCTCGCAAGACGTCCTGCACGTCCCATCCTTTTGCCCCAAACAGCTCTACCCAGTGACTTGGCCACGCGCAGTTGACGTGGTGAGTGCCGGGCTGTCCGGGGATGGCGGCAGAAAATAGGACGACATCGCCGTGTCGAGTCAAGCTGTCGAGAAGTGTGGTGGCGTGTGCCGCGTCGAGGTGCTCGGCGACCTCCAGGCAACTGACGAGGTCAAATCGCCGGCCGAGGTCGAGAGGCTTGGTGAGGTCGGCGGCCAGATAGTTATGGGCGGGCACGAGCAGCTGCTCGGCGGACACGTAAGGTCCGTCGATTCCCAGTACATCGTTCACCCCGAGTTGCATCCACGCCTGTATCCACGGACCGACTCCGCAGCCTACGTCCAGTACCGAGCTGGGGCTGAGAAGCTCACGGACGAGCGGCACGACGACGCCAGCCGAGCGCGAGGACTCGTCGCGCTGGTCGTCGAAGAAGTGGTCGTCGTAGACGTTTGCGGCGGCCGCTGGCATCAGATGGGACTCTATGGACGTAGGACGCTGCGCGACGCAGGCTAGGTAGGGCGTAGCCGCACGCCAGATGCCCGGATGGCTTGCATTGCTCTGTCACGCACCATCCGGCGCTCTGCCGGAGTGGAGAAGAGAGCGGGGATCGCGACAGCGGCTGCGCAGACACATGCATCCAGCAGTATGGATGAGGAGCTGGCGACGCTCGCTATCGCGATGGCGAGCACTCCCGCACAGACGATGGTTATCAGTGCCTCTCGCCGGCTGGGTTTCAGTACCGCAAGGCGCGCGGTGACCACCATGATCGTCACCGCTGTCAAACCGTATGCGACGAGGAATGAAATCGGCAGCGCGTTGACTCCCAGGTGCGGCAGCAATATCCAACCAACTCCCAATTGCACCAGCAGCGGCAGCAAATTGACCGCGAACCAAGCCCGCACGCGACCTGCCGAGATCAGGACGGTCCCGAGCACGAAGGAGATCATCCGCAAGAACTCTCCCACCTGCAGCGCGGTTGCCTGCTGGCCTCCATGGAAGCTGCCGGTGAAGAGCGTCGTGACGATCACCGATCGACCGCCCACGCAGAGGAGCATCAGCGGCGTCCCAACCAGCAGCCCGAGTCGCAGAGCCGAGGCGATCGACGAGCGAACCGCACGATCGTCCCCCAGCGCGAACGACGCCGATAGCTTGGTGGTCAGGAACAGCGTGATCCCCAGGTCGAACTGCAGGAAGAGCTGGGTGGACAGCAGGCTCGCCGGCTGGTAGAGGCCGACGGCGCCGAACCCGTGGAGCTGGCCGAGGCGGGACCGAAGCGCGGTTTCTATGCCGAGGAGGAGGGTTCCGAGAATGACGCTCGCGATACCGGCTCGCAGCAATGCGCGCTCGGTGCCGCCGACTCGAAAGCCGCGCAGCGAGACCTGCCGCAGGTCGCCGGGAGCCGCCCGGGCCGCGACCGCGAACAGCACGACGCTCGTCACGAGCATCGCAAGCTCGGCTCCCCGGAAGCCGCCGATCACCACCAACGGGACCACCACGATGAGGTTGACCAGGGCGGCCACGACGACTGTCCGGTTGAATCGGGCGGCGGCGTCGCGTCCTTGTTGCATGGTCTGTAGGGCCGTAAAGCCAATGTTGAACGGCACCGAGAACAGAGCGAGCCACAGGCCCAGCTCATAGGACGTCGAGCCGACGACCGCTGCCCCCAACTGTCGGCGAAACAGCAGCGCGACCAGGACGAGCAGGGCGGCACAGAGCAGGGGGGCGGTGAGGATGAAGCGGGTCACCATGCGCTCTGCCTGCCGATCCTGCTGGGCGCGCGCGCGCGCGAGGGCACGCGCGCCGAAGATCGGGATCCCGAGCACGCTCACGGCGCCGAGGACGAGTGCAACGTTGTTCAGCTGAGAGACGATTCCGAGGCCGTGCGGGCCCACCTCCACCGCGGTGATCTTGGTGCGTATCAGTCCGAACGCCAGGGCAATCGCCGCCGCAAGCCAGTACCTGACGCTGCTCCCAACGATTGGATCGGCCTGCTGCGTCGTGGGTGAATCGTTGCCGGCGCTCGTGGTGAGAGCCGCGTCTGAGGTGGGAAGCGTCGAGGGGGGAATCCTGCCACTGGGCGCCTTGGTTGCCGGTGCGCTCTCAGCTACGCCGACGGGGCTCATCGAGGTATGGCAGCGAGTGCCGCCAGCGGCCGCCGGTTGGCGCTCGGCGACGGCGCTGCTTGCCGGCTGTGGCGCTGGCGCAGCGCCATCGCGATCAACAGCCACGTCGAGCCGAACCAGAACGTGCTGGTGGCAATCGAGCAGACGACAAAGAGGACGATGAACCCCACCGCGCGCCCCCGGCGCTCGCGCCGCAGCGGGCGCATGCTCGCAAGCGCCGCGAGGATCAACAGCACGCCGACGAGGCCGGTGTCGTAGAAAATCTCGAGCGGCAGGTTGCCGAGGTAGTAGGCGCGGTGGAGTTCAGGCACGGTGGGATCGAGGTGGCGCTGCCCGAAGGTGTTCATGCCGAGCCCGACCAGCGCGTCGCCGGCGCCGTGGACGTCGCCAATCGCGGTGCTCCATGACTGCGCCCGCAGGTGGCCGGTGCCCGAGCTGAAATCGGTCGCGGCGGTGATCTTCCTCGTGAACGGGGCCGTCACGCCCGGCGCGAGCACCGATAGCACGGCGATCGCGACGGCCGCCGCCGCGAGGCTTCGCAGGACCCGCCGCGTCGCGACCTTGCCTTCGAGCACGGCCCACACCACCAGGCCGAGCAGCAGGCCGATGATCGCGGCGCGGGTCAGGCTCAGCACGAGCGCTGTGCCGAGCAGACCGAACGCGAGCACGCGAAAGCGTGTCGAGCGTCCCCCGGTGAGGATCAGGAACAGCCAGATCGCGAGGGTGGAGGCGAGGATGTTGGCCTCGAACGACAGGCCGTACGCCGCCGGCGCGCCCGTGAGCGTCTCCTGCTGAGTCCCGAATGCGACGAGACCGGCGGAGGAGAGCACCCAGAGGACGATCGCCACGGCGGCGGCGCCCACGGCCGCTGAGGCGCCGACGCGCTCGATCTTCGACGAATCCTCGATCGCCGCCATCACGAGCACGAGGATCAGCCAGTCGAGCGCGAGCCATCCGACGATCGCAAGGCTCGAGGTGCGCTCGGGCGCTCGCAGGAAGGACACCGCGCCGCCCCACACGATGAACAGCCCGAGCAGCAGCACCGTCGGCGAGCGCAGCACCGCCCAGACGCGATCCAGGCGCATGCTCATCGCAAGGCTCGTCAGGGCGATGAGCAACACGACGTGCTCGGGCATGAAGTGAAAGCCCCCGACGACGATCCGAAAGCGGGTGACGAACGTCGTCACGATCAGGATCAGCACCAGACGGCGCACGCCGATAGCCTGCACGGCGAGGCACGCGCCGAGAGCGAGCAGCATGATGGCGAGCTTCGGCTGCACGACGACCGCCCAGCCCAGCGCGACGCCAAAGCTCAATCCCGCGAGCGTGCGCTTGACCGAGGACGGCGATGCGTCGCGCAACCGTCTGACGGCTGACCCGGCGTCAAGGCGCGAGCTGTCGCGAGCGACGACGCGCGGACTGAGGACAGACGCTGACGACGTCCGTTGCACGACTTCTTAGCCGCCTTCGACGGCCGGCACCGCTTGCAGGTGCACCGGCGAGGCGGCCATTTCGGCGGCCTCCATCAGCAACTGCTCGTAGCTGACGCAGATGTCCTTCCAGGCATAGGAGTCCTCGATCAGCGACTGTCCCTCGTGTACGGCGGTCGCGTGGCTGCCCGGCTCGCACAGCTCGCGGGCGAGGATCTCGCCCAGTTCCTCGGCGTCGCCGGGGAACATGGCGCTCGGAAAGGAGCCGAGGACCTCGCGGTTGAACACGGTGTCGAGGGCGATCGTCGGCGCGCCGAAGCCGAGCGCCTGGAGCAGCGCGGGGTTCGTACCGCCGGCGGAGTGGCCGTGGACGTAGAGACGGCAGTTGCTCCACAGCTGCCCGAGCAGCGCCTGGTCGTCGACGTGCCCGAGCCAGTGCACTTCGCCGCGCTCGTTCATCTCCTGCAGGCGCTGGGTCGTCGCGCAACGGTAGTTCGCCGAGCCGACGACCACAACGGGGGGACGGCTCGGCAGGCCCTCGACGGCGTCGAGGAAGAGCTCCACGTTGTTCTCCGGCACCAGCCTCGCGACGGCCAGCAGGTAGGAACCGGGCTCGAGTCCAAGCTCGCGCACGCGGTCCTGGGCACCATCGGAGACCACGTCGGCGCCGTAGGCGACGTGGTGGGGACGGATGCCGAACTGCTCTTCCCAGATGTCGGCCACCGCGCGCGAGTCGGCCACCAGCAGCGAGCCGTGCGACGCGGTCAGGCGGGCGCCCATCCGGAACGTGCCCTTCGCGAATGCGCCCCACTTGGCGCGCATCCACTCGATCCCGTCGACGTTGACGACGGTCGGGATTCCCGCGGCGCGGAACTGCTCGAGGAAGAACCCGTGCGCGACGTTCACCACGAGCGCGCAGTCGTAGTCGCCGTGGCTTGCGTGCATGCTCGCGAACATGCCGTGCGAGAGGGTCGACAGCGACTTCGTCTCGACGCCCGGGGTATCGACGCAGCGGATGCCGTCGGTGACGCGGGTGCGAAAGCGCACGCCGCCGCCGCGGCCGTACACCGTCACGTCGTGGCCGCGGTCGCGCAGCGCCGGCGCGAGCCTGCGTACGAAGGTCTCAAAGCCTCCGTAGTAGCTCGGATAGCCGCGGCTGCCGACGATCGCTATGCGCATCGGGGTGGGGTGGTCGATGTTTGCTTACTCATCCGTGAGTACCTGATCGCGCTTCAGACCGGAAGGTGACCGGTGGGATTCGCCGTGCCCTGGTGCTCCTGGGCGCCGGCGGTGAGTTGGCTGATGTCACCGCTCTGCGGCACCGCGACGGGCGCGGAGCGCTGCTCGGAGCTGCCGTAGCCGTAGCCATAGCCATAGCCGCCGGCCACATCCTGGGCCAGCACGCGGTTGGCGACCAGTCCGAGCACCGGGGCGTCCACTTGCTTGAGCTGCTTGGCGAGGAAGCGGAGGGCGTCTGTCTTCGTGTCCCCGAGCGACGCGACCGCGAGCACTCCGCTGACGCTGCGCAGCAGCGGCGTGGCATCGGCGACGAGCAGCAGCGGCGCGGTGTCGATGACGATCAGGTCATAGTCCGCGGAGGCCCGCGCGAGCAGGGCGACCATCGACTGGCTCTCGAGCATCTCGGCGGCGTTCGGTGGGCAGGCGCCGGCGACGAGCACGTCGAAGGCGGCCGCGCCCTCGCCCTCGGGGTTCTCGCCGAAGTGCGCGGGTCGCTGGATGGCGTTGTGCAGGTGCGTCTCGCCGCTTAGGACCTGCACCAGCCCGGGCGACTGCTTGACGCCGAGCACGCCGGCGAGATCGCCCTTGCGTAGGTCGGCCTCGATCAGCAGCGTGCGCGAGCCGGATATCGCTCCCGCGGCCAGCGCCAGGTTGCTCGCCACCGTGGTCTTGCCCTCGCCCGCGACCGCCGAGGTGACGAGCACGGTGCGGATGTTCCGGTCGACGCTGAAGTAGCGAAGCTGCGCGCGCAGGGTGCGGAAGCTCTCGGTGGCCGCGTCTGAGTCCTGCATGTCGGTGACCGCGGCGAGCACGGGCGCTCCGAATATCTCCTCCAGGCCGTCCACGTCCTTGACGCGCCGGTCGGATCCTTCGCGAACCAGTGCCAGCGCGATGCCGAGGACCAGACCCACCAGCAGCCCGAGCACCACGTTGCGAGTCGTCGTCGGTGAGGACGGAGAGGTGGGCTCGAGCGCCGGTTGGACGATCTCGGCTTCGCCTGTCTGCAGCGAGGCGACGACGGCGAGCTGCTGCTCGCGTGCAAGCAGCGCCTGTGCCTCGGCGCTGTGCCGCCTGGCGGGCCCAAGCGCGGTCAGCTGTGCCTGCAACTGCGCTTTGGCGGCGCTCAGCGCTTCACGGTCGGTGGTGCGTTGGGTCTGCACGACCTGTCCGGCGTAGGCGTTGGCGATCTCAGCGGCGCGAGCGGGCGCGCGGTCGGTGGCGGCGATGTTGACGACGTCTGATTCGGAGGTGGCCGAGATGGAGATCTTGCGCTGCACCTGTTCCCGCGACAGGGATGGCGTGAGCGTCTTGCCGGCCTGTTCGGCGATCCCCGGCAGCGAGACGAGCGTCAGGTCGGTGCTCGCCTGGCGGGTGGGATTGGTCGAAGGGGGAAGCGCGGAGGACCCGAGCAGCGTCTGGTCCAGGTTCTGCTGGCGGAACAGCACGCCGGCGGTAGCCGTGTACTGGCGGGCCTGCAGCAGGGAGAAGGCGAGCGCCGCGGCCATCGCGACCAGGGCAAGCAGGACGATCGAGCGGGCCCGCCGTCTGAGGATGGTCGCGAGCATCGGAACATCCCATTGGTCGGGCTGGGGCATTGGTGAAGAGTCCTCCTGGTTGCGGAAGTTGAGCGCCGCCGAGACTGAGCGGGCGGTGGTCGCTGAGTGCGCCCATCAAGTGTGCTCGCTGGCCTACCGACCACCAATGGGCCACGCGTCTCATCTTGCGTTCAGCGGCCTGAACGCGCTTTGGCCGAGCTCTGGGCGGGGACGCGCAGGTTTGACCACCGATGGCCGCGCCGCGGCCCGTCCAGGCGCGACGGTCGGCCCATCCGCTTGACATCCCCTCCGGTATCTGAAAAGATACTGACCGGTATGCGAAACGAACAGATCGGCCTTCCTCCCGGCCCACGCCTTCCGCGCGCCGTGCAGACCGTGATCTGGTATCGCCGCGCGCAATGGCTGATGGACCAGTGCCAGGCGCGCTTCGGCGACATGTTCACGTTGAAGATCGCCAACGAAGGCACGTGGGTGGTGACGTCCGACCCGGATACGATCAAGCAGGTGTTCACCGGCGACCCGCGCCTGCTGCACGCGGGCGAGGCGAACCGCATCCTGCTGCCGGTGCTCGGGCCCGACTCGGTGCTGCTGCTCGACGACGCGCCCGCACCTGCGCCAGCGCAAGCTGATGCTGCCCGCGTTCCACGGCGAGCGGATGCAGCGCTACGGCGCGCTGATGGCCGACGTCGCCGCGCGAGGAGATCGAGCGCTGGCCGCTGGGCGAGCCCTATCCGCTGCGCCCGCGCATGCAGGCGATGACGCTCGAGATCGTCCTGCGCGCCGTGTTCGGCGTCTCGGAGGGCCCGCGCATGGAGGAGCTGCGCCGCGAGCTGCGCGGGCTGCTCGACATCGTCACCGATCCCGCTCAAGGGCATCGCGATGCTGGTGCTGGGACCCGACCGGATCACGCGGATGCCCGCCTTCCGGCGCGAACTCGAGCGCGTCAATCGCCCGATCTACGCGGAGATCGCCGAGCGCCGCACCGCCGACGGACCTGGCCGAGCGCGACGACATCATGTCGCTGCTGCTGCAGGCCACGCACGAGGACGGCAGCCCGATGAGCGACTCGGAGCTGCGCGACGAGCTCCTCACGCTGCTCGTCGCCGGCCACGAGACGACCGCCAACGCGCTCGTCCTGGGCGGTCGAGCGGCTGTGCCGCCATCCCGAGCAGATGGAGCGCCTGACCGAGGAGGTGCGCGCCGGCGAGGACGCCTACCTGCAGGCCACGATCCAGGAGACGCTGCGCCTGCGCCCGGTGATCTCGATCGTGCTGCGCCGCCTGCAGGAGCCGATGGAGCTCGGCGGGCGCGCTGCTGCCCGCGGGCGCCTCGATCGTGCCCTCGATCCATCTCGTCCACCGCCGCCCGGACATCTACCCCGAACCGGACGAGTTCCGCCCCGAGCGCTTCCTCGAGGCCGAGGGCGGGCGGGCGCCGGGGACCTATACGTGGATCCCGTTCGGCGGCGGCATCCGCCGCTGCCTCGGCGCCGCGTTCGCCCAGTTCGAGATGGAGGTCGTCCTGCGCGAGCTCGTCCTGCGGCGCACGCTCGCGCCTCGCGGCCGGAGTCCGAGCGCAACTACCGCCGCGCGATCACCGAGACCCCGCGCCACGACGCCGAGGTTTTGATCGGACGGCCGCCCACCCTGCCCGTCGCCGCGCCTCGCGCCGCACGTCGAGGCCGAGCCGAGGCCGTCCCGGCTTGAGCGCCACGAGGACCGCGCCGACCCGCGATCGAACGCGGCGAGCAGACCCGCGCGGCGCTGCTGCGCTCGGCCTCGCGGCTGATCTGCGAGCTCGGCATGCACGGCGCCTCGATCGACCGCATCGCCGCCGACGCGGGGTACACGAAGGGCGCGTTCTACGCGCACTTCGCCAGCAAGGAGGACCTGTTCCTGGCGATGCTCGACGAGCATTTCGCGACCGAGCTCGCGCGGCTGGACGCGGTGCTGGCCGGCGCCGGGCGATCCCGCCGTGGAGGCCCGCAGCGCGGCCGAGGACTTCCTCGATCACATCGACTCCGACCCCGAGTGGCGCCGGCTCTACCAGGAGTTCGCCACCCACGCCGCCCGCCACGACGCCTTCCGCGCCGAGTTCGCCGCGCGCCAGCGCGGCCTGCGCGAGCGGATGGCCGACGTGTTCACGCGCTGGGCCGCCGATCTCGGCGTCACCCCGCCCGTCCCGCCGGCGGATATCGCTGCGATGACGTTCTTCATGGCCGACGGCTTCCTGCTCGACCAGATCATCGATCCCGAGCTCGACGCCGCGCTGTACGGGAGGATGTTCGAGGTGTTCATGCACGGCCTGATGGCGATGACCGAGGGGCGCTGACCGGACCCTCGCAGCGTAAGCGCAAGGGGTAGCATCGTGAGCGAGATGTCCACCTGGATATTCGAGCCCGGCCACACGGAGATCGGCTTCCGCGCGCGGCACATGATGGTCACGTGGGTGCGGGGGCTGTTCAAGGATGTCCACGGACGGCTGGAGTTCGACTGGGAGAGCTGCTTGGAGGCCACGTTCGAAGGCGAGGCCGACGCCGCCAAGCTGTGGACGGGCGAGCCCGAACGCGACGCGCACCTGCGCAGCGCGGACTTCTTCGATGTCGAGAACCATCCGCGGATCACGTTCAGCGGACGCCTGGTGCAGCGCACGGGCGACATCAACTTCAAGGCCGCGGCCGAGGTCACGATCCGCGGCATCGCCCTGCCGGTGGAGTTCGACGTCGCCTACGTCGGACAGTGGGAGACCCCGTTCTGGGTCGGCGAGGAGAACCGGGGAACGCTGAGGCGCATCGGCTTCGAGGGTAAGACCAGGGTCAACCGCCACGACTTCGGCGTCTCCTGGCAGGACGAGTTGCCGGGAGGAGGGCGCGTGGTCAGCGACGAGATCGAGGTTGTCTTCGACGTCGAGGCCATTCACCAGGGCGACCTGGAGAAGACCGGGGCGATCGAGTACTACCGGTAGGCGACGGTCATCCGCTCGGCGCGGAAGAGTCAGCCGGTGGCGTGACGCCGAGCTGGCGGAGGATGTCGGCCATGTCGTAGAAGGCGCGGTAGTGAGCGATCCGCCCGTCGCGCATGCTCCACAGGTCGACGCCTTCGATTTTGATGGTGGGACCGTTTGGCACGGCCGCGGCCGTGCCACCCATCGTCCATCCCCAGGCGATCTGCTCGCCGGTGATCGTTAGGTGCGGCGGGTCGGCCTCGGCGAAGCGGAGGTCTGGGAAGGTGCTGAAGTTCATGCGCATGAACTCCTGCACGGCGGGGATGCCGCGCGCCGGCTCGGGTAGCGCCGGGTCGATCCACACGACGTCCTCGGTCAGGAGCTCCGCCATCGCGTCGATATCGCGGTCGTTCCAGGCGGCGGTGTAGCTCGCCGTGAAGGCCTGCAGGTCGAATCCGACGTTTGCTGTCGAGTCGGTGGCCGCGATCGGCGGAGGTTATCTCTCGGGCGCGTTTCTCGCAAGCTGCGGCGCGTGGCGCAATGGCGACGTGCCATCTCCGTCGTGCCGGGCTCAGGCTCGCATGCGGCTCGGCCGATAAGGGCTCATGCAAATGACAAGGCGGAGCGAGCGCGGGGACCCCCGCCGAGCGTCGCTACACGGTACGGAAGTGGAGCACAAGACCGAGAAGGCGCTGAGACCGCTGGAGAGCGCGGGTTGGACCGTCGTGCACGACGTCCAGGAAAAGCGGTTCGGCAACTACGATCACCTCGCCGTGGGCCCGAGCGGCATCTATCTGCTCGAACGAAGAACCACCAGGGGATTCTCGACATCCGCTGTGGCGTGCCGCGTCTCAGGCGTCGCCACGACCCTGGGGCGAGCACTGTCTTCAGGCAGTATCGGCCACGCGCGCTGGGCGCCGCGGCGCACGTCAAGGAGCAGATTCAGGAGCGGTGCGGCCACAGAGCCTGGGTGCAGGCGGTGGTTGTGTTCTGGTCTGAGTTTCCCGAGGGCCTGGTCGAGGATGGCCGCTGTGTCTACATCCACGGCTCGGGTTTGCGAGCGTGGCTGACCGAGCGAGAGGCGAAGCTCGACGGAAGACAGGTCGAGCAGATCTCAGGTGTGCTCGAGCGCCTCCTCGACGAGCCGGTCGAGGTCGCCGGGTAAGCCGACAGCGCCCGAAACGTCCCGCGCTCCGGTGCCAACTCAGCCCGCGGCTCGGCGCCGCGCTCGCCTCGCCGCGGCGCGCCGCCTCGGCGTGCTCGCGGCTGTCGCGCGAGGAGATCAGGACGGCGGTGAGGATCGCGCCGACGATCGCGAAGCCCGCGCCGACGAGGAAGGCGCGGTCGAAGCCTTTCGTCAGCGCCACCGACGTGCTGTGCACGCCGGCGTGGAGCAGGCTCTGGGTGCGGCTGTTGGCGACCGTCGCGAGGATCGCGAGGCCGAGCGCGCCGCCGACCTGCTGGGAGGTGTTGATCAGCCCGGAGGCGAGGCCCGCCTCGTGCGGCTTGGTGCCGGTTACCGCGGCGATCGTCACGGGGACGAAGGAGAACCCGAGCCCGAACGCCGCGAGCAGCGACGGCCCGAGCACGTCCGCGGCGAAGGAGCCGCCGGGCGCGGGCACGCGCGAGAACCACAGCAGGCCGGCGGCGATCAGCAGCAGACCGCCGATCAGCGTCGGCTTGAAGCCGACGCGCGTGACGAGCTGCGAGGCGGCGCCGGCCGAGAGGATGATCCCGACCGCGAGCGGCAGGTAGGAGAGCCCGGCCTTGATCGGCGAGTAGTGCAGGACGTCCTGGAGGTAGAGCGAGATGAAGAAGAACATCGAGAACAGCGACATGCCGATCAGCAGGCCGACGATGTCCGCGCCGCGCAGCGTGCGCAGGCGGAAGATCGAGAACGGCAGCAGCGGGTGGCGCTGTGCGCAGCTCGATCGCGACGAAGGCCGCGAGCAGGACGGCCGCGCCGGCGAGCCGCAGCAGCGTGCGCGGTCGAGCCCCAGCCGACGTTGACGGCGTCGACGACCGCGTAGACGAGCAGCGCGAGGCCGGCGGTGACCGTCACCGCGCCCGGGATGTCGAAGCCCTTGGTGCCGTCGTCGGCGCGGCTCTCGAGCAGCAGGCGCGGGGCGAGCGCGGCCGCGACGAGGCCGATCGGGACGTTGACGAACAGCACCCAGCGCCAGCTCAGCCCGCTCGTGAGGATGCCGCCGAGCAGCACGCCGGCGGCGCCGCCGGCGCCCGCGACGGCGCCCCAGACGCCGAGCGCGCGGTTGCGCTCGGCGCCTTCGGCGAACGTGGTCGTGATGATCGAGAGCGCCGCCGGCGAGACGATCGCCGCGCCGAGACCCTGGACCGCGCGCGCGACGATCAGCCATGCCTCCGACTGGGCCAGGCCGCCGGCGAGCGAGGCGAGCGAGAACAGGACGAGGCCGAGCATGAACATGCGCCGGCGCCCGAGCAGGTCGGCGAGGCGGCCGCCGAGCAGCAGGAAGCCGCCGAAGGTGAGCGTGTAGGCGTTGACGACCCAGGAGAGGTTGTCGCGCGAGAAGTGCAGGGCCGCGCCGATCGAGGGCAGCGCGACGTTGACGATCGAGGCGTCGATCACGATCACGAACTGCGTCATCGCCAGCAGCATCAGCGCGAGGTTCTTCGCGCGCGGGGTGTCGAGGCTCATCGGCTGCACACGGTAGCTACACATATCTGATGGCGCATGATGGGAAGAACGACAAGTTGATCTGCGTATGGTCTTAGGGAGTGTCGTCGAGCGACTCGAGCAGCCGCACATCGGCGATCCTGGGGTCGGCCGGCCGCGCGCTTCATCTTCAGAAGGTCCTCGCGGTGCGCTACGGGAATCGACAGGTCGCCTAGAAGAACCTCGTGAGCACGGGTGCGCATGGTCCGGCGAACGACCCGAGAAGCTGCCTGGGTGGGTCACCGCTGTGGTTCGTAGGTCTAGTGGCGGCTAGGAGGCCGAGGCGAAGCTCGGACGCGAGGGTACTCCAGCTCAACGCCAGCTCCAGGCGCTCTGACATCGAGCGGCGGCGCGCAGCGAGCATCGCCTCGGGCGCGGCGAGCGGATCACGAACGGTGTCCGCGATCAGCGCGTCTTTGGTGCGTGCGGAATCGTCCAACGACACTGGGATCAGCCTATCGCTCCCGGGGAGCTTGACGAATAGGATGCAAGCGCGCGGGGAGATGGGGCGGGCCGTGGGCTCTGGTGAGGTCTCGTCGCGTCGAGCTATGCACGTCGATCCTTACATCGTTCTCGGCAGCGCCGTGGTCGGGTTCCTCGTCGGGATGACAGGGGCGGGCGGGGGCGCGTTGATGACGCCGATGTTGATCCTGCTGTTTGGGGTGCAGCCCTCGGCGGCGATCTCGAGCGACCTGGTGGCGGCGGTGGTGATGCGCCCGATTGGCGCGGGCGTGCATTTGCGACGCGGGTCGGTGAACAGACGGCTGGTGGGATGGATGGTCGCCGGGTCGGTGCCGATGGCGTTCTTCGGCGCCTACTTGTTGAGCTTGCTGGGGAACGCGAAGCAGGCTCAGGAACACGTGGAGCTGGCGTTGGGAATCGCGCTGCTGGTGGGAGCGTCGGCAATGGTGCTGCGCTATCTGATGGACGTGCGCGGAGGCCAGGCGCGGAGCAAGAGGATCCACGAGATCGTGGCGCGCCCGCTGCCGACGGTCGTGGTGGGGATGATCGGCGGAGTCGTCGTGGGGATGACGTCGGTCGGGTCCGGATCGCTGATGATCATCCTGCTGCTGTTCCTGTATCCGACGCTGGGGGCAAAGCAGCTGGTGGGAACGGATCTGACCCAGGCGGTGCCGTTGACGGCGGCGGCGGCGGTGGGGGCGCTGGTGTTCGGGCACGTGCAGTTCGGGGTGACCGCGTCGCTGATCATCGGCAGCGTCCCGGCCGTGCTGATCGGGGCGCTCGTGTCCTCGAGCGTCCCGGACCGGTACATCCGGCCGGTGATCACGTTCGTGATCTTCGCGTCGGGGCTGAAGTACGTGGGTCTCGGGACGACGGCGCTGGGGTGGGTGTTGTGCGGGGTGCTGCTCGCGGGCGCGGCGGGGTGGCTGCTGGTTACGCGCCCGTGGCTGCGACCGAGCGGGTGACCGGTCCGCCGTGTCGGTCGAGGGAGGGCGAGCCCGCGCGGAGGGCACAACGGGCGTAGGCGCCCGGTCAGGGCGCGTGCGCGCAGCGGAGCGTTTTCAACACGAGCTCATCCCCTGCGAACAGTGTGCGCGGCGGATAGCGTGCGTAAACGTCCAGTCTTGCCCGCGTAATCGTCCAATCAAGCACGGTCGATCATGGAAAGCGCCCCCGCCGGACAGGTGGGAGCACCGCGGAGCGTGTTCGGCTGGGGTCAGGCCGCGAGTGCGAGTGCGAGCGTGTCGGAGCGGGAGATAGCTATCCCGGTGTGTGCCAAGGCGGCGCAAGGGGACCACGTCGCGCCCGGTGTCTCACAGTGGCGCGAGGAAGCTAGAATGCGCCGCCACTGGCGAGGTCGTGGGCCCGCAGGGTTCTTGTCGGATCGTCCTGAGCGAGCCGGGCCGGTCGCCAACATACGACGTCGAGGTATCGGATGCCTATTGCGCTTGTCAGTGGTTCGGGGGGCCTGATCGGCTCGGAGTCGGCGCGCTTCTTCGCGCAGCAGGGCTTCGACGTGATCGGTCTCGACAACGACATGCGCGCCTACTTCTTTGGCGCCGAGGCCTCTACGAAGCCGTCCGGCCGTGCGACTGGCGGAGGAGCTGGGCGACTCCTTCAGGGCGATCGATCTTGACATTCGTGACCGGGAGGGCGTCGATCGTCTCTTTGCCGAGCATGGGTCCCAGATCGAGCTGGTCGTTCACACCGCTGCGCAGCCCTCGCACGACTGGGCGGCGCGCGAGCCTCACACGGACTTCAGCGTCAACGCGGTCGGCACGCTCAATCTGCTGCAGGCTGCTCGCGAGCATTGCCCGAGCGCGACGTTCATCTTCACCTCGACGAACAAGGTCTATGGCGACCGCCCGAACCACCTGCCCTTGGTCGAGCTCGACACGCGCTGGGAGCTGCCGGAGGATCACCAGTGGTTTCGTGGCATCCCGGTCGAGATGTCGATCGACCGCTGCACCCATTCGGTCTTCGGCGCGTCGAAGGTCGCGGCGGACATTATGGTGCAGGAGTACGGCCGCTACTTCGAGATGCCCACTGTCTGCTTTCGTGGGGGTTGTCTGACCGGACCGCAGCACGCCGGCGCCCAGCTGCACGGCTTTCTTGCCTACCTGATGAGGTGCACGGTGACCGGGGATCCGTACACGATCTTCGGCTACAAGGGCAAGCAGGTTCGCGACAACATTCACGCGCATGATGTCGTCCGCGCGTTCCATGCCTTTCACAAGGACCCGAAGGTTGCGGCTGTCTACAACCTCGGCGGTGGGCGAGCCTCCAATGTCTCGATGCTCGAGGCGATCAGGCTCTGCCAGCAAATCGCCGGTCGCGAGCTCGACTACACGCTCTCAGACCAGGCTCGGATCGGCGACCATCAGTGGTATGTCAGTGACTTCGGCACCTTCAAGGCGGACTACCCCGAGTGGCGGCTCACGTACGGGATCGAGGAGGTTCTGAGGGAGATATACGAGTACAACGTGGAGCAATGGCAGGCGATCGCCTGAGCCGGGGTCCGCGATGGAAGTCGATAGGCGTAAGCTTGACTACAAGCTCCTCCTCCACGGCTATTCGATAAGCCGGTTGATCCTGTGCCTAAATAATCAAGGACAACGAGTCGCTAAAATATGATGCGTGTCGGCGACGTCAGCTCACATTTGTTATCTATCAGCCGGCGTGAGTTTTTTCGTGGCGCAGCAGGCACGATCGGGCTATCAGCAGCATTCCGTGCCGCTACCGTAGCTGCTTCTGGCGGTGATCGTTCTGCAGCGGACTTCCACATCGACCGCTTCCGGCACCCTGGCGACGTGGACTCGACATCGTCTATCCGACGGGCGATCAAAGCCGCACGAGCGTCTGGCGGCGGTCGAGTCCTGGCCATCCCGGGACACGTCTACGGGATCAGTCCTCACGCGACTTACGATTCTCTCAACCCCTCGGGAGGAATTGCCAACTATAACGTGTGCTTGCAGATTCCGCCAGGAGTGACGCTCGATATGCGCGGCTCAACACTTCGACTTCTCGGTACGACTGAGGCTGTACTTGTCGCAAACGCCAACTTGCTAGACACAGGCGTGCGAGATGCACACGTCGGACTGGTCAACGCGGTCCTCGATGGCGGAGATATGCCCTCGAGCGTCACGAGTCTGTTGCACCTAGCCTACGTCGATCATTTAGTTCTTCGGGGGGTCAAGATCGTGAAGGGCAATTATGTGGGCGGTTGGATCTATAACTGTCGTGCCTCGGTGTTTGACCAGCTCGAAGTTGACGGCTTTCGCGGGGAGCCGTGGTTGATCGGATCTCTTTCTGGGCCGGAAAACCAAGTCTATGACAGCTACTTCGGGACGCTTCGCGCCCGCAACGTCATTGCGATCGACAGCGAGTACCACTTTCCGGGCAACAGCTTTGTTCTGGTTCTTACTCGCTGCCATGTGCAGAGCATCGAGGCGTATCGCTGTGCCGCTGGTATCAAGGTTCAGTGGCCAGGCCAAGATGTGACAATTGGGAGTGTAATGACCTCCAGTTGTGGTGACATCACCGGCAACAGCGGCCTGAAGCTCCAGGGCGAAACCGGGTGCCCCGTGACCCGCATCAGAGTTGGCAAAGTGGTCGCGCGAGGCCAGACCGGGCCTGGCCTCTACATGGAGGGCAGCCTCGACTGCACCGTGGACTCCTATCGAGGTCTCGCTAACGACACGCTAGGACTCGGCTCTGATGTTTGGATTGGCGGAACAAACGATCACATCAAGGATCTACGAAGCGACGAGAGTGGAGGCCCGGGGGTCATGATCCGATCATACGCAAAAGGCTACAGGTTGGGCAACGTATTTGTAGGAAATCCAAACCAGAGGCTCCGCACGAGGGGCGGCAGTGCGGGAGTTGCGATTGATGGAGGTTCAGGTACGTTTGGACGTGTTAGGTGCCTCGATACGCAGTATCCGGCCACGATGGATCGTGGGGTAGACGTGAACTCACCAAGCGCTGTGGGTCAAATTGCTGCTCTTGAGGTCGCGGGGGAGGGCGAAGTACCCTTCCAAAGTGTGTCCAAGATGTTTCCCGCACCGCCGCTGACCTAGTTAGGATCGAGAGGTCTCCAAGAATTTGGAAGCTCTAGAATGGCCTATGCTTGGCGCAGGCCGCACAAACTAGAAAGTCAGGAGCAATGTGATGATCGGCTGGTTCAAAACCTTGGTCTGGCGCCTCCGTGGCTACGAGACGATCGGCCGACTAAGACAGCGTGGTGTGAAGATAGGCGAGCGGACGCATTTAGGCCCAGGATGTCTGGTGGATACTGCGTACGCGCATCTGCTGACGGTGGGGGATGATGTCACGATTGCCCCAAGGGTAATGATTTATACCCACGACGCCAGTACCAACCGTGTCCTGCACCACTCAAAGATAGCTCGCGTAGTGATTGGTAACCGTGTGTTTATTGGCTCTGGTGCGATCATTATGCCGGGAGTAACTATCGCCGACGACACGGTTATTGCTGCCGGAAGCATCGTCACAAGAGATGTACCCGCAGGATGCGTTGTCGGCGGCAACCCCGCACGCACGATCGTCCACACGGCAGAGCTAATCAAACGTCACGAACGAGACCTTCAGGTTCGGCCGGTGTGGGACGGATATTGGCGGTCTACCCGGGAGATGCCAAGTGCGATGCAGCAAGAACAGCGTGATGCGCTCATAGACGGGTTTGGTTTCTCCGGATGAACTCAAGCTCTCCTAGCTCCTTTAAATGGCGACCACACACCGGTCGCCCACATAACTGCGCCTAGACTGTAGACATAACGCCAGTCACCCACGATACTAGATAGTAGGTCCCCGCTCTCATAAAATGAAAATGCCGCAGTTACCGTTAGGCTTCCCCAGAGCAGTGAGCCTGGCGAGAGCCATCTCGAGTCTAAAAAGTGACGATGAAGTATACCTATCGCACCACCAAAAATGCCAGCAATAAGAAGGACGGTAACCCATCCGCCGTATAGCCACCACTCAGTTATAAAGCTTGCCGGAAAACCACTGGCTTGCTGGCTTGTGTTTCCGAAACTCTGTACTACGTAGGCATCCATGCGATCACTATTTATATTGGCTCTACTCGGTCGGAGGAAGGAAGGTAAGAATGAGGGTACAAGATACGCAGGGAGATGAGACCAACGTTCGGAGTCCTCAAGGTCATTGCGAACAAAGGTAGGTTGCTGACGTATCGCTAGCGATATGTCAAGCACCGCGTAACCGGTCAGCCGGCTATATCGCGCAAGTGTTGGGGTGGCTCTCGAAACGTGACCCTGGGCTCTTTGGTTCAGGATCGGAATGCTGATCAAGAAAAAAGCAAGGATCGCTACTAAGACGGCCTTTACAGAGACATGGTGGCCTAAGTAGTGTGTCACCACCCATGCTCCAGTGAGCGCCGTGACCGTGCTGAGTTGACTGCCAAAGATAGTAAGCTCGCCGACCAGGATGATGGCGACCGTCACGAGCAGGGCGAGTTTGTATATTTTCTTACTGTTTTTGTCTAACGCAACAATAGCGGCACACCACACCGCTGGAGCGGAGATGGTCGCCCAAATGCTAGTGGCGGTAGTTTTGGCTTCTTCATACGCCACCTTACTGTGACCCGAGAAGATGGCTGTGGCTCCGCCTATCCCTCCATTCTGGAAAATGATCGCCACGAGGGCCGCAACAGAAATTACACCCAAAACGCTGGCCAAAGTAGCGACACGTATGCTTGTTTGAGTGTCCCAAGTTCTCTTTTGTACAGGGCGCAGGCGTCGATCAACATTTCGACAAAAATGAAATGCCTCCACAAAAGCCGTCGTTGCCAGCGCAGCAAGAATCAACGTCTGCACAAGCTGGTTCGCCGTCACTCGTTCTAGCACGAACTCGACGTTTGTGTAACCATCGGCTGCGATTACCAATCCGCGAAGGGGAAATATTGTAAGGTAAAAAAATAGAATGATTGTGACGGCGCTCGGCTCAGTAAGGGCACGGCGCGCTCCGACCCATCGTATGTGTGAGGCTAAAGGCAGCAGCGTTATCAGTCCTATAGCGACCGCGGGCAGCCAATTAGTGACTAGCCCAATCCCGGCAGCCGCAACACCAGCAATGAAGTACATCGTCGCCTGGGACCGAGTAAGAAGACGCGAAGCAACGTGCATTAAGGGCTCCTTGGCCGCGAACGCTTTCCTGCGACGTCGCGATGAGTCTACTGCTCGACTCCCCCGGCACCAGATCGACCAAGGCGACGCGACCGCCCCAGTTCTGCACCAGTTCGGCACCTACGACGGTCTCGACGGTGTAGTCGGCGCCCTTGATTAGAACGTCAGGCTGGAGATTGACGATCAGATCTATCGGGGTATCGTCGCCGAACAGAACGACAAGATCGACCGAGCGCAGACCGCCGATCACCTCCGCACGGGCGAGCTCGAGCTGTATGGGACGCTCGCTGCCCTTGAGGCGTCGTATCGAGCTGTCGGTATTCAATCCTACGACCAGCCGATCACATTTCCTGCGTGCCTCCGCCAACAGCTTGATATGCCCAGGGTGGAGGAGGTCGAAGCATCCGTTTGTGAAGCCGACTTCGAGGCCTTGGCCCCGCCACATGTCTCGGAGGGAGACGGCGGTGCCCATTGAGACCAGCTTGCCCGAAAGGGCATCTGGGTCCGGCGAGTGCAGAAGTGCGAAGTTGAGCTCGTCCGGCTTGACGCACGAAGTGCCGCTCTTCCCCACCACCACGGCGGCCGCGACGTTGGCGAAATGCGACGCATCGACCAGATTGGAGCCGGCGGCAAGCGCCAAGGCGCTGACCGCCAGGACTGTGTCTCCTGCACCCGAGACATCGCGCACGGACTCGGTCTGTGCCCCCTCGCTCCATGTCTCGGCGTTTGTCTGAAAGAGAGCCACGCCATCTTCAGAGCGGGTTAGCAGCACCGCGGCCGCGCCCGTCAGTTCCATCACCTCCTTAGCGGCCTCCTCGCAGGAGGCGAGATCTTCACAGGGCTTTCCCGTGGCGAACTCCAGCTCCTTGCGATTGGGCGTCAACAGGTCGGCCCCCGCGTAGAGCACGAAGTCACGACGCTTCGGATCAGCCACGACTGGAACGCTTTGGGTCTGAGCGGCGCCGACTGCGGCCCGCATAACTGCTGGGGATACCACACCCTTGGCATAGTCGGAGATGACCACGACATCGCATTCGGACATGCGAGTTTGAATGGCGACGGTCACCCTCTCCTCAAGCTCAGTAGGCAGGCCCACGCTTTCGCTATCAGCGCGTAGTAGATGGCGGTCTCCGGCGATGTAGCGAATCTTCGATGTCGTTCCCACCTCGGAAGATCGGATCATCGCGTCCACGATGGAACCACCAAAAGCCTGAGTGAGACCGGCAAGATGCTCGGCCTCGAGATCGTCGCCAACAACGCCAACGAGGATGGCCACGCCACCGAGGCTTGCAATGTTGGCGGCAACGTTACCCGCACCGCCAAGCATGCTGTGCTCCTTTTCGATGCGTAGGACAAGTGCCGGAGCCTCGGGCGAGACGCGCTCCACGCTACCGACCACAAAGTGATCGAGCATGACATCCCCGACCACAAGCACGCGAATTCCCTGGATATCGTCGATCAGCAACTGGCTTGGCCCGTCATAAGGTCACGTAGCGGAAGGGCGTCACCGAGATCCTGGATCTCCCTGACCTGGAAGTCCTTGTGCGCGAGCGTCAACGCGGAAAGTCGCTCTGAGTGGTTGCTATGGCCAGTCATCACGTGAATTCCGCCGGCAAGTCCCGCTGCCCGACCTGCTGCAAGATCGCGCGCCCGATCACCGACGATCCAGGATACCTCCAGACGCACATCCAGGCGGTCAGCTGCCGCGAGAAGCATTCCGGGATTCGGCTTGCACCAAGGATGATTACGAATCCCAAGCTCACCTTGCCCCGCGTCATGATAGCCGCAGGCGAACACCGCGTCAAGGTGTGCCCCTGCGGTGTATGAGAGCTGTCGTCTGATCTCCGCCTCAACCTCCTCAAACCCCGACCAGGAGAAGTAGCCCCGCGCGATCCCTGATTGATTGGTGACGACGATGACGGGGATGTCGGCGCGATTGAAGGCCGCGATCGTCCCGGCGGCGCGGGGGATCAGCGTGACATCCTTTGGATGTCCAAGGAAACGGACCTCCTGCGTAAGGACGCCGTCGCGGTCGAGGAACAGCGCAGGCTTTCCGGTGTGATTGGCATTTGGATGGGCGATCCATGCCCAGCTACCCACTCCATCGATGACGGCCATCAGCTCAGAGCTCCCGCGATACGAAGCCTTGGCTCAAGCCTGAGCAGCTCCGAGAAGGCAAGAAACAGATGGTAAAAGGTACTTGCCGGGATCTTGTCGATGGTCGGTCTCCGCTCTGCGTCCAGCTGGTCAATCCAGGTTCCCCGCGTAGGAGCCTCGAGGAAGTAATGGAACAGATTGTCTAAGATTTGAGTCATCCGCGGGACATCCAAAGTTCCGTCGAACTCGAAACGCGCTAGGTGGGCCTTTAATGCCTCGGTATTTGGCCAGCAGCGATGGCTTGATGTTCGGACGATCCCATCATCGAGCACCTCGTCGTAGATCAAGCCGGTCGCTCGGTCGCATCCGAAGTGCTCGGCGAACTCGAACAGAACATTGGCGCGATCGGCCAATTCGGGAATCACCTGCCCCGCCTTGTGCAGCAGCCAGACCCACTCGTAGTGGTGGCCTGGCTCTACGACTCTCCCCAGCTGCCCCGAAAGCCGGTTCCAGCTATCGTCGTAATACTCCGCCAATGTACCTGTGCCTGGGTCGAATAGGAGCGAGTTAAGAGATGCCGAGCATGTCTTCAAGGCGCGCCTTGAACCGCGGCTCCCCAGTCGTCGCGTAGAGAGCCAGGAACGCCTCGAGCAGGTGCATGTGGGGGTTCGCAGCAACGCCGCGTTCGGCCCGACCTCGCTCATCCAACCCACGCCCGAGGGAGATGCCAGAGTATCGTTCACGGCGGCGAGCGTCCGATCGGCCCAGCCTAGAACGTCCTCACCGCTCGCTCTCATCCACCAAGCGATCGCGAGCAGTGCGAACGCCTGGTCGTACAGCTCCACCGTCGGGTCGATCATTCCGCCGCGTCGCCCCAACCGGCGAGCCCAGCCACCGTCAGCCGTCCAACCGTGATCGCACATAAAGCGCCATCCCTGCCGCGCGACATCGAGTCCCTGTCGATATCCAGTGAGGGAGGCATGGCTGAACACGTAGATCTGCCTCGCCTGGACTCTCAGCCGCTTGTAGCCTACATCCGCTGGCTGTCCTTCCAAGCTAAGATGCTCGACGAATCCCCAATCGCCATCGACACCGACTTGACTCCAGAACGGGAGTGCTTGCTTGTAGAGCCAGCGCCTCGCGGCATCGACGCAGGCGCCCAGCGAGTGAGTTTCGAAGGGCTCGTCAACCTGTCCATCCCTACTCAAGGTCATAGGTCATAAGTATGCCGGAAAATATCATCCTGGTTACCGGCGCCGCCGGCTTCATAGGCTCGAATATCGCCAGCGAGCTAGCCAAGGGCGACGCCGAGGTGGTGGTCTGTGATTGGTTCAGCCACGACGAGAGCTGGCGGTATCTCGCACCGGTCCTCGTCCACGACGTAGTCCGACCTGACCAAGTCTCCGATTGGCTTCGTCGACATGCGGGCCGCGTGTCGACGATCATTCACATGGGAGCGATATCCGCGACCACCGAGACTAATCTGGAGAAGATCGTCTCAAACAATATCCGCCTGACCTTGGATCTCTGGCAACACGCGGCCACGCACGACATCACCTTCATCTACGCGTCGTCCGCAGCCACGTACGGAGACGGTTCGAGCGGGTTTCTCGACGACGACGCACCGGATGCACTCGCTCGCTTGGTACCGTTGAACCCCTACGGCTGGAGCAAGCATCTTGTGGATCGGCGGATCATGGATGACGTTGCAAAGGACCGAAAGACACCCACTCGCTGGGCGGGCCTAAAGTTCTTCAACGTATATGGACCGAACGAGGGCCACAAGGGCTCGATGCGCTCCGTCGTGCATCAAGCCTACCCGAAGGTCGTCAACGGGGAAGCGGTACGGCTCTTCAAGTCAGAACATCCTGAATATTCTGACGGTGGCCAGCTACGCGACTTTATATATGTAAAGGATTGTTGCACGGTAGTGCGGAACGTGCTTGCCGCCCCGGCGGTGTCAGGCATCTTCAATGTGGGCACCGGTAATGCACAGAGCTTCGCCGACCTCGCAAAGGCCGTATTCGGCGCGGTCGGGCGCGAGCCCGACATTGAGTATATCGACATGCCTTTGACCCTGCGCGATAAATATCAATACTTCACAGAGGCCGACACTACAAAGCTTTGCTCGGCAGGCTTCGCTCCAGACTTTCACGATCTTGAGGCCGGCATTAACAGATTATGTAGAATCCCACCTGAACCGAGAGTTTGGCGATCCGCCCCGGTAGAGTTACGCCGCCGTTTGGTCGAGGGCACATAGAGCTGCTGCGAGCACCTCCTCCGGAATGATGGCATTGAGCCCGGCCATGCGGTGAATGATTCGTGTTTGCGCTCCACAGGGATGCCACATTTTTGGACGGTTGTAGCTGCCCAGCAATCCGATACATGGCACCCCGACGGCGTCGGCCAAATGCATTGGCCCGCTGTCGTGGCCGATGAACAGATCCGCGTGTAGGAGCGCAGCTGCGCTCTCTCGTGGGGACAAACGCCCGCAGAGATCAACCACCGGACCCGAGTTCCACACGGCCCGGAGCTGCTCCGCCCGCTCGCTGTCCTCGCGTGCGCCTACAAAGACAAGCCCGCGGCCATCGGCTCGGGCGGCAAGCCCCCGGAGCAGCGTGCTCCAGTTCGCCTCACCCCAGTCCTTCTCCACGGTCTTTCCTCCAGTGTTTACGGCGACGAACGGCTTAGTCGCCAGTGGGCCCAACGCTGTGACCCCGATCGTTCGCTCGATCTCGCTCAAACGTAGATCCCACCAAGTGCGATCGTCGAAGTCGATAGATCCTAGCTCCGCAAGTGTCCGCCCAAGCCGGTGACTCTCGTGCTCCAACTCTCCATCTGCGTTCGACTCGGTTTTTCTGGAGATCAGCGGACAAAGGGACGCCTACGACTCGTCGAAATCCGCACAGCTTGAAATAAAGCAAGTCTCGCCAAGCAGTCGGACGCCCCCGGCTCGCGGCAAGATATATCAGCGTATCTGCGCGCAACCGACGGAGCTCCCGTGCCAGACGTAAGAGAGCGACCGGATTACGCATACCCAAAGGATAGGAGATCGATCCATGGACGAAGCCACCGTCCCTTAAAAATAGTCTTGAGAGGAGCTGCCTTGGTTGAGACAGGGACGTTCGTCAATACGAGTCGCTCTGCGTCCGGAAACTCACGCTCAATTAACCGAAAGCATGGAAGTGCGGCAACCGTATCCCCAAGGCTGCCCAACCTATAGATAATAACTTGTTCCATTGATCCTGATGTTGCTTGCGTTAGCTTTTTACGTCGCACCTAGTCCGTACCTAGAGGAAATGGAGGATCCGCATGGCTCGGTAAAGGTAAACCGATCCAAAGGCGGCCGATACGGCGAGCGACACGGCTACGCCCATGCCACCGAACAATAGCCCCGCTGGAACGCAAAACACAAGGAATAGTCCAAAGTTAATGAGCTCAGCGCGCGTGCCGAGCCGAAGCTCGCCTGCACCGCGCATGAGGTCAACGGCTACCCGCTTCATTGAGAGCATAGCGCTCGCCACAAGCAGGCACTCGGCGATAGGGACCGATGACGCATAAACATGCCCGAATAGCAACGGAATGACCACTATAACCCCCAGACCAACCGAGATCGTAATAGCAGCTATCAGCGCACTCGCCAGCGACAAAGTCCGCTTTACGATTGCTCTCCTCGTGCCGGCATCTGGGTGGGTTGCAACCTCTGACGTAGCACTCAGCCCGATGTTGAGGGCCACCACCCGTGTGAACGTCGTAAAAGCCGCACCGACGACGTATAGGCCAAGTATACGCGGCGAGAGAAGGAACCCGACGACCAGCTGGTCCACTCGGAAGCTATCTGTCGGAGCCAAATACCCGATGTATCCGCGTCGTCCAAAGTTTAGAATCTCGCGTTTCGCGGTAGCTCGCCCCACCGACTGGAGGAGCGATGTCACTGGGCGCATGCGTAGCGCTATCGCCAGTCCGAACCTGAGCGCGACCACGCCAGCGACCGCCGCGCTGGTCATCAAAACTACGACAACCGAAGTGAGGGTGGCGTGACCGTGTAAGAACAGGTACCCCAAACCTACCGCGTTCAACACCGGGGCCACCGCTCTCACGCCGCTCGCAAATCCATGGCTTCTACCGCCGAGTGCAAGGGCTATGCCATAGTCCAGCGCGAGCCCAAACGGAACTTGCAGCAGGCTAAGGCAGGCAGCGAGCAAAATCGGAGCGCCGGAAATAAGCGTGTATCCGAGGATGATCGTCGCATTTATAAAAGTTAGGCTAACAACCTGAACTGCTACAGAACTACGGAGGAGCATAACGATTTCAGCGCCGCTCGCCCTTTTGGATGCAAGATAGTATGTAGCTGAAAGCGATATCCCGACAGCGCCGAGCTGACACACGGTTGAGGGCCAGGTTGCGAGAATCGCGAGATATCCCCGGTTAGTTGGACCAAGCAGCCGCGCACTAAGTGTGCCGCTAACAAGTAGAGCGAGTTGCAAGACGATTGCTCCAGCAAGATTACGCAGGAGCGGCCCGTTATTGAGCTTTGCTAGCAGGGTCTCTCGCAGTCTTGGCTCGGCAGGCCTAATAGACTCATCTGCGCGGTATGCCAAGGGTCTAGGCTCGGCGGAATCGAGCACCAGGCTGCCCAGGTACCGTGTGGGAGAAATATTTTGCATCGGGCGAGATTGACGCGACACGTTGCGCGGGAACGCCAGAGTAGATGCTATAGGTATCCGTAAAGGACGAGCGTAGCATCGACGCAGCTCCAAGCGCCGAAAAGGCAGGCAGTGTGGCTCCTCCGAGAATAACCGATCTGGTGCCAACCATTGAATATTCACCGACTGTGACCGGCTCGGAACCTTGTTGATTAGTCTCCATATCGACAGAGTGAGTGAGAATCTGTGTGCCCATGCCCGCGATCATCGCGTATCTCTCTATTCGTACGGCATTGGTGCAGTCTATATAATGGCGTCGTGTGATGCCCCCGCCCTCCTCGATTATGCATTGTGAGCGTCTGTCGGGCTGTTTTGGGAAATAGGGTGCGTCCTCCGGAACCCCAGTGATCCAGTTGAGGTGCGAGATCCCTGCACCAAGCTCCATATTTAGAAGATTGAGTCCGCGGATGAGATTTAGGTGCCCGATCGTGGCGTCTGCACACATCCGCAGATGCCCTGGGGCCACGATGGAAAGTCCAATGCGTGCCGTGGGATGAATATCGTAGCCAAGCAACAAACACAGTAGCCGCCTACGTAGCGACCACGGCAGCAATAACAGTAGAACCTGCACAGCGAGTCTCATTGAAGATGAACACGGCCGTCGGTTGGCGAACGATAGAAGTATGTTTTGGATGACGCGCATCGCGAAAGGATACCGACTAAGCCTCAATCCGCCGGGCCGGGGGAGGGCCTCTCCGTTCTTGGCCTAAGAATGCCCACTGAGCGGGGCTTTCCAGGCTATCTCGGCAGCCGGGCATCCGTCAGGAGGACATCTTGATGGTGCAGAATGACGAGCGGGGGTCGGACCGGATGGTATGCGGGTCGTTTTGACGACGGTCGGGTCGTCCCAGATGGCGCGACACCGCGATCTCACCCGTTAGAAACCGTCTCCCATCACTCTTCAAAGCTACTAACGCTCGATTTTGCCACGACCTCGCCATACATCGCTACAAGGCGCGAGGCGATCGTTGACCAGTCATACTCCGTCGCAAAGGCTCTGGCTCGTTCCCCTAGTCGCTGTCGGTCCTCCGGCGCAGCGAGAAGGTCGCTGAGGTGGGTGGCCACCTCAGCGACTCGCAGCGATGTTACGACGCCCGCTCTCGCCGCCTTGACTTGAGGGGCGATGTTAACTGCGGTCGAAATGATGACCGGGAGGCCTGCGGCCATGGCCTCGAGGACCGCATTACCGAAGTTCTCGGTATGGGAGGTGAGAGCCCAGAGATCGGCTGCTGAAAGCGCGGCCCGTCGCTGCTCATCGTATAAGGGGCCGAGAAAGCGTACCCGCCCAGATATGCCTTCGGCATCGGCTTGACGCTGCAGGGACGGTGTGAGATTCTCGTCATCGGGCCCAACGATCACAAGTAGCGCGTCATTCATACCCGTGGCTTGTCGGAAGCTTGACAGGAGTATGTCGATCCCCTTCTTTTGCGCTATGCGGCTCAGAAACAGTATGACTGGCCCGCTGTGACCGCCAAGGAATTGCTCGCGAAATTGCCTACCGTCGGGGAGGTCTTGAAATTCCCGGATTTGCACGCCGTTGGGCACGATGTAGCGTGGCACCCCCGGAGCCACGTCACCAGCGAGAGTGGCCTCATCCTCTGTTGTGAAATGAATGGCCGAGGCTCGAGCAAGCATTCCGCTTTGCCATGAGAAATTGACGACCGCCTTCTGTGCGGGACTGTTTTTGCGCAGCCACGGATCTAGGGAGCCGTGCGGAGTGACGATGTATGGGGTTCTGGTGCGCCTCGCGTGTATATAGGCGGCTAGTTGCGGGAATAGATTCAGGGAATGGATGGTGAGAAGGTCTGTCTCTCCGACGCTCGCCCCGATAGCTCGAAAAAGAGCGGGCGAGTAGCCAAAACGACGGGGATGGCGTGTTGGGAATACGCGCAGATCGATCTTCGCAGCGTCACGTGGCAATGCATCAGGCGTCAGACGGACGAAGCTTTGGCTCGCGGCCGGCTGGGCGGCGTCTGTGCAGTAGATGGAGCGGTCGATGCGTGAGCCCATCGCGACAGTGGCTTGCACGAGACCGAGAGCCGGCCCCCCGGTGTTGCGCGCCATCGATGGTACTACGCTCAATATTTTTAGCGGACTATGGCTCATGAATGTCGGAGTCTAGCTGGACTATCGAAACTGCTCCGACAAGCTCGGGTAGGAGCGGCTTAGGCTACCGGCTCGCCGAGTCGGTCGTGTGGTGAGCATGTCGCTAACGAAGGTTGGTGGGCCTGCTGGCCTTGGACGCGGAGAAGGCGCACGTAGCAGGCGTTGGCATATAAGAGAGGGTAGTAACCGTGGCCAGCGAAGCGGCGGACGGTAGACTGCTGCAACCGATAGGCGTCGAAGGGACGAGGAGCGATGACTACTAATCTCTATAGCTGGTTGACTACGGCGCGTGCACGAGCCCTAAAGATTGGGCGGCTCCTGCTAAAGCCCCGCCTATGGAGGCGAATGGCGCCTGGGTTGCGCGAGGGCGTGTTTCCTTCACTTGAGCATGCGTCGGTGCCATTTGGCGCAGAATTCGCGACGGTCCTGGATATTGGCGCCTCGCGCGGTCAGTTCGCCCTCTTTGCACTCGCGAGGTTCCCCGGTGCCAAGTTGATTTGCTTCGAGCCGCTGCCGGACGCGCGGGCAACAGCGCACAGAGTTCTCAATGGACGCGACGTCGAGCTACACGGTGTCGCGCTCGGTGCGGTGCGCGGAGAGAAGACACTCAACGTCTCGGTGCATGATGACTCGTCGTCACTACTGCCCATCGGGCCCGAGCAGACTAGAGCCTTCCCTGGTACGCACGAGTCCCACAAGATTGTTGTTTCGGTAGACGTACTCGACGCGTATCTGGGCGAGGATATACGCCGTCCATGCTTGCTCAAGATCGATGTCCAAGGTTCTGAGCTCGACACCCTGAAGGGAGCGGAGAGGAGCCTTTCCTGCGTTGATGAGATATTCATCGAGGTCTCCTTCGTTGAGCTCTATACAGGTCAGGCACTCGCAAGCGAGGTTATTTGCTATCTAGCCGAACACGACTTCGAGCTTGTGGATTTCAGCGGCTTGGTCCGCGCAGCAAATGGCACTGCGTTACAGGCGGACTTGCTTTTTCGCCGATAACTCGTTAACCAAATGCTGATACAGCGGTGGCGTTTGGGTCGTAAGTGCTTGCCGACTTAGAGTCCCCATCAGGCGGGCGCCATCGCGGACATGACCGCCGACTTCCAC
Organism: uncultured Solirubrobacteraceae bacterium; assembly: GCA_963714285.1. Lineage (GTDB taxonomy): Bacteria > Actinomycetota > Thermoleophilia > Solirubrobacterales > Solirubrobacteraceae > Palsa-744. Next base: position 86,947 of record CAVQNS010000003.1, on the reverse strand, counting down.
ATGAACGGTGTACGCCCAGCGCCGATAAAGCGCATATCGACAAAGCCCGCCTCAGCGAGCAGCCGTTCGAGGGTCGGACGAGAGAAGAACTTGATATGCCCCCCCTCGCGAAGGGCATCGTGATGAAAATCCGTTTTGTTAGCTACTGCAATAGCAATATTCTTTAGCCAGCCGTGATACGGAGTCGACAGCACCAGCGTGCCGCCGGGACGCAGGGCCCCCAAACAACCTGTTGCCCATGATTGGGGACTGTAAAGATGCTCGAGCACCTCCGTACTGACGATAAGATCAAATGGCGGCTCTTCAAGGCGCGTGAGGATGTCCTTTGTTACTCCCATTTCCTCAAACCGAACATCGGGATATCTGCTACGTGCCACCGCAATTCCGCTAGCGCTGGGATCGATGCCCACCGCGTCACACCCCATCTCGTGGAAGCGACCGGCCCAGTAGCCATTGCCGCACCCAACGTCAAGTACGCGCATGCCCTGGATAACCGGCCCCACGAGACTCATCACTGGTGCCTCAAGATAGGACGTGGCAGGTATAGGTCGCGCAGTTTCGAAGCGCATCCCGGTTGGGCCAGCATCTGTGCTCTCCATCGGGGAGATGATACCTCAAGCCGCGCACGAGCGGCGTTTAGAGCGGTAGGCTATTCAAATGAGGACACTGGCGACGAGATGCCGCCAGTGTATGGGTGAACAAAGATGTCCCTATCAAATAGATGCCGAATCACCGATTAAGCGTGTATCCTAGTGCTTACCACGTGCATTTGCACGCAACCAAGTTGCCTTTGGGTGAGGCTCCGAAGTCGAGTAGTGGGCAGGACGGTGTTCGACTTGACGCTCAAGCGCCTTCGCATTTATCAGTAGATCATACCAAGATATAAGCGCACAGTAAAAAAGGCCCTCTCGCCCGTCGCGAAAGCCTTGTCTCACTAGGTAAAGCCACAGAAACCGGAGCAGAGGGCGTCCGGGGAGACGCATCCAGATATGGGACTTTATGGCACGGCGGCGATCTGCCCAATTGCCGAGAAATGATCCGGCGCGGATATTCTCACTGGGGATATCGAGCTCGCGAGCCTCTAGCGTGGCGTATCGATTGTGACGTTCGATAAAGGCTGTCAAGCCCTTCAAATTCTCGTGCCAGATATCTGCCCAAAGCTCTCTAACCGGGCCATCGACGACGAGGTGCTCGTGGACCGAGCGTGGCTCAAACGAGCCCATGCCTGTACGTATCAGCCGGAGCTGAAAGTCAGGATACCACCATGCATAGCGCATCTCTCGACCGAGGAAGATGAGCCTGCGGGGAAGCCAGTACCCGACTACACTCGCGTGCTCTACCGCCTCGCAAATAAGCTTGCGAGTTTCCTCGGTTACAAACTCATCTGCGTCCATAAGAAGAATCCACGGCGTATCGACGTCAGTGTTGTCGAGGGCCCAGTTCTTCTGCGCTGCATATCCCTCCCAAGCATGCACAAAGACATCGGCACCTGCACGTTGCGCACGATCGACAGTATCGTCCTGGCTCTCTGCATCCACAACTACAACACGACCGAGCGGCAGTAATGACCGCACACACCTCTCGATATGCACCGCCTCGTCCTTCGTCGGAATAATCGTCGTGATCCTGCGCGTGGCCACAGCAATAGCGTACCTACTTTGGTTGGTGTCCGTTTACGGTCCATCCCATGCCGCCGGATGCCCATCGCAAGGCGGCAGACCGCACTCAAGGAGGCTGTACACTCACGCCAGCCAATAAGAGGCGGGGTTCGCGCCAGAAGACAATGGCTTATTCTGCGATTCATGGCATTGAACATCCAGCTCTGGAGCTATAACTACGACCCGGAGCCCACCGGTATCGGACCTGTGAGTCGGGTGTGGGCGGAGGGGCTGCGCGACCGGGGGCATCAGGTCGAGGTGGTGGCTGCCCATCCTCACTATCCCGAGCCGGTGTGGGGGTCAAGGCTACTTCCCTACCGCGAGGTACGCAATGGCATCAAGGTGCTCCGTTTGCCCCTATGGATTGGCCGTGAGACGGCGATCGAGCGCTACCGGCAGGAGCTCTCGTTCATGGGTGCCCAGTTCGCCGCGCTACCCTCGCTGTCCCCCCCCGGACATCCTTGTTTCCGCTTCGCCATCGTTCCCGGCGCTTTTCCCAGCGATGCTCAATGCTCGCGTGCGCCGGACGCCGTGGGTCATCTGGTTGCACGACATCCTTCCCGATGGGGCGGCTTCGAGCGGGCTCGTCGGTGAGGGCAGCGTGGTCATTCGTGCGGGCCGCCGCCTGGAGCGCGCCGCCTACCGCGAGGCCGACCGTATCGTCGTGCTTTCGCGGGCGTTCACGAGCAATCTGACGGAGAAGGATGTGCCGAAGGAGAAGATCCAGCTGATCTACGACCCCGCAACGCGGATACGCTCGCCGGGAGCCCTCAGCTGAGGCTCACGCGCAACCTCCGCGTCTGTTGAGCATGGGTAACATCGGCTATTCCCAGGGCCTGGCGCCGCTCGTCGCGGCCTTTGAGCGCTCGCGCGCTCTGGCAGATGCGCCGGTTCGATTCATCATCACGGGCAACGGTATGGCTGCGGGTGACGTCCGATCGGAGATCCGCTCGGAGCGGATCGAGATGCCGGGTGTCGTCGACGACGAGCGATTGGAGGAGGAGCTCAACGCGGCGACGATCGCCCTCGTGAGCCAGCAGCATGACGGCGCCGAGTTCAACATCCCATCGAAGATCATGAACTTCATGGCCTATGGTCTGCCGGTCCTCGCGGCCGTCAACCCGGACGGCGAGGTCGCGCGAATCGTGGAGGAGGCGGGCGCGGGTTGGGTCCTCGACAGCTCCGATCCGGACACCTTCCCCCGCAAGCTGGCGGAGGTCTTGCGCTCACCTGCCGAAATCGCCGCACGGGGAGACGCCGCCTACCAATACGCGCAGCGCCACTTTACCCAAACGGGCTTTGCCGAGCGGTTCGACGATTCGCTCACGGAGGTGGTTGAACGTCACCGCGCTTCCTGCAAGCGTGGCGGCGACTCGCACGTGTCGGTGGCCTGAGCTACCGGGTGGGACTCAGCGCGGCGACCTGGTCGTAGATCCAGGCGTAGGTCTTCTCCAGGCCGTCGCGCAGCGAGATGCTCGGCTCCCAGCCGAGCCGCTCCTGGATCAGCGTGTTGTCGCTGTTGCGGCCGTTGCACGCCCTTGGGCGCGACGAGGTTGTAGCTGCGCTTGCAGCTTGATCCCGGCGATGTCCTCGACGATGTCGACCAGCTGGTTGATCGTCACCATCTCGCTGCTGCCGAGGTTGATCGGCTCGAGGATGTCGCGAGTCCATGATCGTCCTGCGTGCCGTTGACGCAGTCGTCGATGTACATGAAGCTGCGGGTCTGCTCGCCGTCGCCCCAGATCTCGATCTCGTGGTCGCCGGAGAGCTTGGCCTCGGCGACCTTGCGGCAGATCGCGGCCGGCGCCTTCTCGCGGCCGCCCGTCCAGGTGCCGTGCGGGCCGTAGACGTTGTGGTAGCGGGCGACGCGCGTCGTCAGCCCGAAGTCCTCGCGGAAATGCCGGCACATCCGCTCGCTGAACAGCTTCTCCCAGCCGTAGCCGTCCTCGGGCATCGCCGGGTAGGCGTCGGCTCTCCTTCAGGCCCGGATTGTCCGGGTCGGTCTGCTTGTCGGCCGCGTAGACGCAGGCCGACGAGGAGTAGAAGAAGCGCTCGCACATCGTGCTCACTGGGCGGCCTGCAGCAGGTGGGTGTTGATCAGCACCGAGAGCATGCACAGCGCCTTGTTGTTCTCGATGAAGCCCATCCCGCCCATGTCGGCGGCGAGGTTGTAGACGTCGCCGGCACTCCGCGAGCGCCTCGGTGCAGGCATCCGCTCGGCGCAGGTCCAGCACCAGGTTCTCGGCGCCGTCGTGGACCTGGTACCACTCGTCGAACGGCTTGACGTCGACCGAGCGGACCCGATGGCCCTCGCTCAGCAGGTCGGCGACGAGATGGCCACCGATGAAGCCGCCGCCGCCGGCGACTAAAACCAGATCATCGCTCATCAGACCTCCTTGTCCTGGCGTGCTCGATAGCTTTGAGGCGGATCGAGCAAAGGATCATCGCTCGCATCTCCTGCATGAAACACCATATCCAACGAGGATGCAGCCTGCCTCGCCGTCTCCGCCGTCGGAACGCCTACGTAGATGACAATGCCTGTTCGAACTCCTTGAATGCGCTTCGTTCGCCTGCAAAGGCAAGAGGTGGCATCTGCTCGATCGTGACCCACCTCGCGTTGGAGCTCTCGGCCGAGAGGCTCAGGTCGCCGGGGCAGGCCAGGCAATGAAAAGCAACGTCAACCGTCCACTTGCCGCCGTCGCCGTAGCGGCTGGTGTAGGCGCCGACAATGCTTAGCGCCTCGACGCGAAGGCCGGTCTCCTCGAAGATCTCTCGGCTGATGCCTTCGGCGGGACGCTCTCCCTGCTCCACGAAACCTCCCGGCAGCTCCCACCGCCCCCGATAGGGCTCCTGGCCACGCTGGAGGACGAGATAGCGTCCGTCTCGCTCGACCAGTGCAAACGTGGTGGCCGCGGGGTTTTCGTAATGCACGAAGTGCTCCCGTCGGCATCCCATGCGTCCACGATCCGGTCCGCTCGTGAGCGGCCCCAGCTCCTCGCTGCATATGGGGCAGAAGCGGAATTGCATGTCCATCCTTCGTCGATCCTTCGTCGCTGGGTATGATCCTGGCCTTGCGCATGAAACGGCGTGTGGTCTACTATCCCGGAGCTCGCGGTGTTCGCGGCCCAGGCTACACATAGCCGGTGTCTGCTTATGTGCCCATGGATGCGGCGAATAAGGCGACTTGATGGACACTGAGCAGACAAACCAAAGCCTTGAGCAGGTTCTAGGCGTTCTCAGGCGCCGCGCACCGGTGATCCTCGCTCTGCTTTGTGGTCGCTGCTGGCGCCGCCTTTGGCTTTCCAAGCACCAGACCAAGAAGTACACCGCGACAGCCTCGCTCGTCTTCAACAACAACCAGCTCGGCCAGCAGATCGCAGGGCTCCCGGCCGTCAGCAACAACAACCAGCAGGCCCAGCAGAACACGAACCTCAAGCTCGTCCAGCTAGGCGATATGGCGGCAAAGACCGCCGCCTAGCTCGGCCGAGGGCTGACCAAGGAAAAGGTCAGCGCGGACCTGAGCGTGAGCGCGCAGGGCGAATCGAACATCGTCGACGTCGCTGCCACCGCGACCTCTCCGGCGCTCGCGGCCGAAATCGCGAACACCTACACCAGCCAGTTCGTCAAAGAGCAGCAGAACAGCAACCACGCCTACTACGCCTCTGCCTTGGCGCTCGTCAACAAGCAGCTGGCGGCGCTTTCGCCGAAAGCAAGGGCTCAGTCCGGCGGGTCTTGCGCTTGCAGGATCGTGCCCAGTCGCTGGGTGTCCTCGCCGAACTGCGCAACGGCAACGTCGAGGTCGCGCAGGCCGCAACGGTCCCGACTCGCCGTCCTCGCCGAAGGTGTCGAGGAACACGGTCCTCGGCGCGGTGCTCGGCCTGCTGCTCGGTCTCGGCGTCGCCTTCCTGCTGGAGCGCTTCGACCGCCGGATCAGGGAGCCGAAGGACCTGGAGGCGGTCTATGGCCTGCCGCTGCTGGGGGTGGTCCCAGAGAGCTCCGCGCTCGTCGCGTTCCGCGCGGCGCAAGGGGGACGCGCGCGGACGCCTGCCGGCCGGCGAGGCCGAGGCGTTCCATCTGATCCGCGCCCACCTGCGCTACTTCAACGTCGACCGTGAGCTGCGCACGCTGCTGGTCGCCTCCGCCGCTCCAGGCGACGGCAAGACGACGGTCGCGCGGCATCTGGCTAGCGCGGCGGCGCGGATGGGCTCGCGCGTGCTGCTGATGGAGGCCGATCTGCGCCGCCCGACGATCGCCCAGCAGCTCGACATGCCCTCCGGGCCCGGGATCGCCGACGTCCTGATCGGTGCGGTCCCGCTGGGCGAGGCGATCCAGTCGGTCGACTCTGGATCTGCCACGTCGGCGTCGGTGGACGCTGCAGTGCGCGCGGCTCGACGTGCTGGTCGCCGGCGCCGCGCTTCCGCCCAACCCGGCGAGCTGATCGAGAGCCACGCGATGGAGCGCCTGCTCGAGCAGGCGAAGTCCACGTACGACCTGGTCGTGATCGATACGCCCCCGCTGACGGCGGTCTCCGACGCGTTCCCGCTGCTGCGCAAGGTCGACGGCGTGATCATCGTCGGCCGCGTGGGCCGCAACCGCCGCGATGTCGCCGAACGCCTGCACGAGACCCTCACGGGCGCCGGCGCCCCGCTACTGGGCGTCATCGCCAATGGCTTCAAGTCGAGTGGTCGTGGCTCCTATGGCTATGCCTATGACTACTCCTACGCTCCAAAGCAGCCCCCGTCACCGCCCGCTCCGCCTGCTCCGTCGCCGAATGGCGCGCTCGCGGGCGAGCGATCCGTACCCACCGTCGAGGGCTGATTCGCTTCCGCCCTGGGCGAGAAGCTGCCTGTTGACGGTCTCCCACCCGCGCCGCGCGGCACAGCGCGATCGTCAGCGACAGGACGACGATCCAGGAGACGAGGATGACGAGCAGGAGGACCATTCGGACGTGAGTGCGATGGTTGGAACGATTTCTCGACGCAGTTCATCAGGTTTCCTTCGTTCGTGTCAACTGCTGCAATACCGGGCGTCAGCGGCTGTGGTGGCCGGCGCCGGCGGCGCTCGACGAAGCGCGCGCTCACGGGTCTCCCGAAAAGATCGCCCGCGGAGGACGCACGGCTACACGTGCGGGTAAGCTCAGAACGTGGGCGCGCACGACGAGCTCGACAGCGCCTTCGGCTCGCGCGAGCCGTTCTCCGTCGGCGTCGAGGAGGAGCTGTTCCTCGTCGACCCCTTCACCGGGCGCCAGACCAACGCCTCGGCCGCCGTCCTCGCGCGCCTCGGGCCGCTCGACGGCGAGGTCGAGCGCGAGCTCCACGCCTGCCAGGTCGAGCTGATCACCGACGTCTGCCGCACCGCCTCCGAGGCCGCCGGCAAGCTCGCGCGGCCTGCGCGCGCCGTCGCTCGCACCGGCGCCGGCCTGCTCGGCTCCGGCACGCACCCCTCGGCCGCCGAGGGCGACGCCGAGATCACCGACAAGCAGCGCTACGAGCGCATCCACGACCTGCTCGGCGACGCCGTCGCCACGCCCGTCGGCGGCCTTCACATCCACGTCGGCATGCCCGACCCCGACACCGCGATCCGCGCCTTCAACGGCCTGCGTCGCCACCTCCCGCTGCTGCAGGCGCTCGCCGCCAACTCGCCCTTCCGCCACGGCCGCGACACCGGCCTGGCCTCCGCCCGCGAGGTCACGATCCGCGGCTGGCCGCGCTCGGGCGTTCCCCGCGCGATGCGCGACTTCGCCGACTTCCTCGCCGCCGCCGAGCCTGCTCGCCCGCGCCGCTGACGTCCCCGACTACACCTGGTTCTGGTGGAAGCTCCGCCCGCACCCGCGGCTCGGCACCGTCGAGATCCGCGCGCTCGACGCCCAGACGCTCGCCCCACGACACGGCCGCGCTCGTCGCCCTCACCCACTGCCTGGCCCGCCACGCCGCCGAGGCCGAGCCCGCGCCCGATCCACCCGCGGAGGTGCTCGAGGAGGGCGTCTTCCGCGCCGCCCGCTTCGGCGTCACCGCGCCGCCTGCCCGACGCCGACGGACGGCTTCGCACGGTCCACGAACTGCTCGACGACACGCTTTCGCTCGCGCGCGCCTTACGCCGAGGAGCTGCACTGCGCCGCGGAGCTCGACCTGCTCCCCGCGCTGCTTACAGCGCGGCGGCGGCGCGGGCACTCAGCGCGCGATCTACGAGATCGCCGGCATGGACTCACTCCTGCGCGAGCTGACCGAGCTCACGGGGGCGTCGTAGCGCTATCGCAAACGGGACTGATAGAGGGTCCAGCTATCGGTCTCGCATGCTCTCCTTGGCAGAACTGATGGGCGGCCGTGGCGACGATGGCCGCGTAGCGGGTGTGGGCGATCGCGGCCGGGGCACTGAACCCAGTGCGCGCGCCCGGCGCCGTCCAACCGCTGCGACGGCCACTTGCGATCTCGTACAGGGAGACGGCCGAGCTCGGCGGGCTGTACCAGCTGACGATGCCCGCGCCGATCTGATCGCCCGGCGACCCGAACGTATTTTCACCGTCGATGGCGTTCGGGTCCAGGACGAGCGACGTGCCGGTCCCGCAGCGGCCCAACGACAGTCCCGCAGGGGTCAGGGAGGCGCTTCCATACGGGTCAACGGCCGGTCCGTGGAGGACGTACGGCGGCTCGTAAAGATCTTTGTACGTGATGGGCCTTTCGAAGAGCCTCGACGGCTGGTACGCGGGACACGCCGCAAGCGGCGCGAGGGCAGCCGAGTCCAGGTCGTACTCGATGACTTCGCCCGGTCCTCCCGAAGCTGTAGGCGGCGGCGCGGGAGAGTCGATCAGGCGCCTGGCTCCCGTGTGCCAGTCGAGATATTCGCGGCAGACGTAGCTGTTCGGACAATCCGCTGCGCTCGCGGGTCCAAGCCAGAAACGACCGATATCTCGCCACGAGCCGGTCCCGGACACCGTGTCCGGCAGAGATCGAATACGGCCGGTGACCATGTCCACGAGCACGTCGCCCTGTTCACCCGCCTCGCACGGCACCAGCACCATCGGGAAGCTCAAGCCTTGCAGCTTCGCGGCGTTGGCGCATCGCGCGGGCAGAGACGCCGCGTACAGGCGCTCCGTCCGGGTGTCGAGCACGTGCAAGGTCGTCCCCTGCTGAAAGAGCGCGTAACGCCGCCCGTCGGTTTCGAACGCGCTCACCCCGCCGGCCAACGGCGTCAGGACTCCGGGCGCTCCGCTTCGCGGGCGACCCAGAGCCTTCGGCCGGGGAATCGACACGCGTACGCGCACCGCCTTGCCATCCGTCAACGAAAGCGTCAGCGTTGCGCGCGTCGAGTGCCTGCGGCCCAGGATCTGAAGGCCTGCTCGCGTGATCGGCATGACCACGAGGCCACCCCCGCTCGGAGTGATGTCAAACGGACCCACGCCCAGAACGACCGATCCTGGCGGCCGACCGCGTCGCCGCGGACGATCGCTTTGCAGTAAGCCCCGGCCGCGACAGGAGACATACGGGCCGCAGCTCAAACGCACGCTCACAGCTAGGGAACTGGATTCGATCCTTTGACGGGGAACGCTCACCCGCGCCGGCGGCGGCTTGCTGAGACCGAACATCCGCGCTATGAGGATCCCCTGGCTGCCGTTCGAGCTGGGCGCCGAACCTGCAACGACGATCTTTCCACCGGACAGGATCAACGTATTACCCTCGATTTCACTGCCGGCAGGAAGCTTGGCAAGGACCGCATTCTGCCCAGAGACGTCTTCGCCGGTTTCATCCGTGCCAAAGCCCTCGACTCCTTTCAGATGCGAGTCGAACCGCTCGAGCACGAGCTCCCCCTCCCACGTAACTCCGAGCAGGCCGCCGCCGGGCAGAGATGTAAGGGTCAGAGACTGAGCGCAATACGGCGGCGAGCATCCCGAGGCTTCGCTGGGGATGCCCTGCATCTGGCCGTCCGCGTCGAACGCGTCAACGTCGGGAAAACAATTCACGAACTTCCCACACCTTGCGCCTCCGACCGCGATGCGCCCTTCGCCCATCAGCAGCAGGGAGTTCGGCTCGAAGGAATCGATGAGCTCAAACCCGAACCGTTCAACGAGCGTCTGGCCCCCGTGGCCGAAGGAGGGATCGAGACTCCCACCGGCCGTCAGTCGCGCCAGCAGGCCGTCGCGCGGCAGGAGGTCGCTCGTCGAGGCCCTGCCCACGCCGGCGAGCGTGATGCTGCCGTCGCCTGCAACCGCGATCCCTCTGTAGTCGACGGTGGGAAGCGGGCGACCGTTGGCGTCGATCACCTGCGGCAGCGTGACCATGCCGTCGCCGCTGGACCCGAACGTCGGATCCGGCTGTCCCTGCGCGGTGAGTCGCACAACCGCTCCCGCCATGCCGCTCTGCAGCGGGCGATTGCCGACGACCACCATCGCTCCGTCGGGTGCGAGAGCGAGCCCGGCGGGCGAGAAGGATGCCGGCAGCCGACCGGCGCCAGAGGACCCGAATGCCTGATCGACGCTCCCGTCGCCGTTCAGCTCGATCAAGGCATTGCCGAGCACGAGAACGTGTCCGTCGCCGGTCAGCAGCACCTTGAGTCTGACCGGCGTCAGCGGTTCGTCGAAGGGAACCGACGACGGAGCGAACCCCCCGACGCCGGACAGGACGACGCGACCTCCGCTGCCGAAGCTCGGATCGAAGGTCCCGTCGGGCATCAGACGGGCGACCGCCGCCGTGGTCGGCGCGCCTGCTTCGCGCGGGCTCGCACCGGCATACGCTCCAACCACGACCTTCCCATCGGACTGCAACGCCAAGCTGTCGGCGAAGTTCGGGCTGCCCGGAACGAGCTGCGCGATCGCCGCCCCGCCGTTGCCGAACGAAGAATCGAGGGTACCTGGGTAGCTGCCGCAGGCGAGTGGTGCATAGAGCAGCGCAGCCGCTCCGACCATCGCCAGCGAAAGTCCTGCACGTCGAAATAGATCAGATGAAGCGAAGCTTGAAGTCATGTCGATCTGAACATTCAGGACCCCCGCTAGTTGCGCGATCGCCGATCCGCCGTCGTCTCCGCGTCGTGGTGACCTGCACTGTTCAGAGAGTTGAACGAAGACCCTCCGGTTGGCCTATTGCCCTCGCCGGCCCCACTACAGAGACTGTCGCAGTCCTCCACAAAGGTGGGCAAGCCGACTGGCTCAATCGACGTAGGGGGCCTTCGAGATGCGCAAGCGAGTCCATGCACCTGTGTTCGCGGCACTGTTGGCGGCAGCGCTCATCGTCCCGGCCGCCGCGAGCGCGAGCCCCGAAGGCCCCGACCTTGTGACCTCGATCTCAGGCGAAGGATCCGTCTCCGCCGGGAATCCCCAGCTGGGCGGGCAGTTCGGGGTGGGCTCGGGAAAACATCGGCAACGCGCCCGCCACCGGCACGACCGTCGTCACCGTGAACATGCCGGCGAGCATGACGACCACGGGCGCGCAGTTCGAAGCCCACCTGCAGCCGCATCTCCTACGAACACGGCAGCGGCTGCGAATCCTACAGCGAGGCCCTCAAACGAAGGCCACACGCTGACCTTCACCTTCCACGGCTCCATACCCGCCGGGGGCGCGCGCCCGCTGAAGATCCTCGACCAGCTGGGCCTCACCTTCTCAGAACAGGCACAGGGCACGATCACCGCCTCCGTCGCCTTCGCCGGCGACGTTGACCCCGCCAACAATCGCACCTGCCGCGAGGTCGGCGCGCCGCTCAGCGGTCAGCCCGGACCCCAGGGGTGCTGGGTCGGCTCCTACGGCAGCTCGGGCGATGACCTGGCGGCCTGGGATGGATCGAGCGACGTCTCGAACCTCTCCTCCGACACCTTCTACGGACCCAGCCTCAGCGTGCTGCACGGAAGCCGCTACGTCTGGACCCCCTCGACCGAAGACCCGCGCGCGCTGGAAAGCCCCGACCAATCGGCCCGCACCGCCGCGACCTACTACGACTCCAACGAAATCGCCCTGCGCCTGTCCTTTACCCACGCCTACACCGGCAACCTGCACCTTTACGCCTCGACTGGGACTCACACGCCCGTCGCGAGACCATCACCGTGGGCGGCAAGACCGTGGCGCTGTCCGGCGACTTCAGTCAGGGCGCGTGGGTCACCTTTCCGATCTCCGTCCCTGCGGGCGGGTCGGTTCCGATCTCAGCCGTCCGCACAGCCGGCGCCAACGCCGTCCTCTCCGGCGTCTTCATCGACGACTCGGGCGGACTGTCCGGCACCAAATCGACAAGCGCCCCCCAGGGCAGCTGGGTCGGCGCCCACGGTGCCGCCGGCTATGACCTCGGCGCATGGTCAGGGGCGAGCGACCTCGTCTCGCTGCCGACCGCGACCGTGAACCTCGCGCAAGGCAGCCGCTGGGTGTGGGCCTCCGCCACAACCGACCCGCGCGCGCTCCAGAGCCCGGACAAGTCCATCCGCGAGGCGGCCACCGACGACGACCCCAGCCAGCTGCGCCTCACCCTGACGTTCTCCTCGCCTACACCGGCACCCTGAGCCTCTACGCGCTCGACTGGGACTCCGCCGCCCGCCGCGAGCTGATCAGCGTCGCCGGCCAGACCGCCGTCCTCTCCGGCGACTTCACCCAGGGCGCCTGGGTCACCTTCCCGATCTCCGTCGCTGCCGGCGAAACGCTCCCGATCGTCGTTCACCGCACGGCCGGCGCCAACGCCGTGCTCTCAGGCGCTTCCGTAGGTAGTCCGCCGCCTGCGCCTCGGCGACGCTCATGGCCGGACGAACGTTCGGGGTCCGGCCCGGTGCGCCGGCCCTGTCGAGCCCTGCGATCGCATCCATCTCGCCGTCGCTGAGGCAGAAGTCGAACACGTCGAAGTTCTGTGCGATGCGCTCCGGTGTGACCGACTTGGGGATCACGACGAGGCCCAGCTGCAGATGCCAGCGGATGACCACCTGACCGGTGGTCCTCGAGTGCGCTTGCGCGATCTGCACGATCGTCGGGTCGGCGAGTACCTGCCCCTGCGCGAGCGGGCTCCACGACTCGGTGAGGATGCCAAGGCGCTCGTGCTCGCCGCGCAGCTCGCGCTGCTGGAAGTAGGGTGCAGCTCGACCTGGTTGATCGCCGGCGTCTCGCCTGTCGCGGCGATGATCCGATCGAGGTGCTCGGGCTGGAAGTTGGAGACGCCGATCGCACGGACCAGCCCCTCCGCCTGGAGCTCGACGAACGTCCGCCAGGTATCGACATAGCGGTCGTGAGCAGGCACCGGCCAGTGGATCAGATACAGATCGACGTAGTCGATCCCCAGGCGCTCGAGGCTGGCGTCGAACGCCCGTCGAGCCTCCTCGTAGCCCTGATCGTCGTTGAAGCACTTCGTCGTGACGAACACCTCCCCGCGTTCGAGGCCCGACTCGCGCATCGCCCTCCGACGCCGGCCTCGTTACGATATGCGGCAGCGGTGTCGATATGCCGGTAGCCGGCCGTCAACGCGCGCAGGACGACCTTCCTCGGTGTCCTCGGGCGGAATCTGGAACACGCCGAAGCCGAGCTGTGGAATCTCGACCCCCCCGCGCAGGGATACGTTGGGGACCGCGATGCTTGAAGAGCCCATGCCTCTGTGATGCCCGAACCGCCGCTAGTGAAACCCCCCGCCGGTTCGTGCGGCCGGGTCGCCAGATCGACTCCGGGCCGGTGCCGTCCCTGTCGCCCGCTACTTTACGAGAGCGTTGGGGTTGCAAGTAGTGGTCAGTGGGTAGGGCCAGGTAAGAAGACCGGGACGAAGGAGGCGGCGGATATGAGGATTCGATGCTTGCATGGGCACCAGAGGGCAAGCTTGCCGACGGCGCTTGCGCTCGCCGCGTGCGCGCTCGCGCTCCTTCTTCCCGGCAGCGCCCTCGCGGCGTCCTCCGCGCCCAGCGTCACCACATCCGGGTCATCCAACGCGACCTTCTCCACGGTAAGCCTCTACGGGTATGTTGACGCGCGTGGCCAGACGACCAACTATGCCTTCCAATACGGCACGACCACCGCCTATGGAGGGCAGACGCCACTCGCGCCGGCAGGCAACGGGACGATCACGATCAAAATCAACCAGACCGTCACAGGGTTGCAGCCCGCCACCGTTTATCACTACCGCATAGTCGCTCTGAGCCCGGCCCGCACGACTTTCGGCAAAGACCGGACGTTCACCACCAAGAGCGTTCCCCTGTCGGTGGCGCTCGTCGGGGCTCCCAACCCGTCGTATTCGGCAACCCGTTCTTCGTCCAGGGCAACCTATCCGGCACGGGAGCCGCCAATCACGAGATCGCGCTTCAGGCCAACCCCTTCCCGTACACGGTGGGCTTCCAGACAGTCGGCAATCCCGAGGTCACCAACGCCGCGGGGGGCTTCTCCTTCCCCTTCCTCGGGCTGCTCCAGAACGCCCAGCTACGCGTGGTCACCGTGGGCAATCCACTGGTCATCAGCCCAGTGGTGACCGAGAACGTCGCCGTGCGCGTCTCCTTCCACGCGCGCAGCGCACACCGTCGCGGGTACATGCGCCTGTACGGCGCGGTCACGCCGGCGGAGGCCGGCGCGCTCGTCGGCTTCCAGCTGTTGCAGCCTGGCAAGTCTGTCAACGAGGGCGGCACGGTCGTCAAAGCTGCCACCCCGACCGTCTCGACCTTCAGCCGCGTCGTGCGCGTCCGCCATCCCGGCCTCTACCGCGCGCTGATCAAGATGTCGGACGGCGCGACCTCTCGAACTACAGCCCGCCGATCCCCGTTCTCTGAGCAACGCACCGGCGCCCCCTGCCCTGCGCGACCGTCATAGGTTCTTACGCGCCGAGGGCCGAGCGAGCCAGAAATATTTAGCGAGCGCGTAGGGATTCTCAGCCCGCGTTCGTATAGACAGTAAAAGTCCTCATGCATGGCCGGCTCGCCCGTCCGCGCAGAGTGAACGATGGTCGCGGTAGACAGCAAGCAGGCAGAAGAAAGGAACGGCATGCGCGCAGCGAGGCGGCCACGCCGCTATGTGGCGCGGCATGGCTATTGATTCTCAGGCCCGTGCTCCGCTACAGCCCCACGCGGGATGCCTTCGTGCTGCGCGCCGTCGGCTCCTCCGTCGGTCCCGTGCTCCGTCCCGACCGCCGTGGCCGTCCCCGGCAGCCCTTCGACGGCGTCGAGCGCCGCGGCGGCACCCGGTCGCTTGAATAGCTCCTCTCAGCCCTCCAGCGAGCGCTGCAGCCGCTCCAGCACGCGCACGACCCGCAGCCCGCTGTGCGCCGTCCGAGCGCGGCGTCGCGCCCGTGCGGATGCACTCGATGAAGTGCTCGCACTCGATCCGCAGCGGCTCGACGTTGGCGATCTGCGGCGAGAAGATCTCGCCGGAGCGCGCGATGTACTCGCCCCAGGAGCGCGCGTCCTCGTCAAAGCCCTTGTCGTAGACCGTCAGCTTGCCCTCGATCAGCATGTCGTCGAAGGTCGCCATCCTGCGTGCGCCCGACGACCGTGATGCGCCGCTCCTTGTGGGGGTCGAGCCAGGAGAGATGCAGGTGGGCGACGATGCCCGAGGGGAAGCGCAGGTAGCAGAAGACGACGTCCTGCACGCCCGTCGCGCACGTAGGACTGCGCCGTGCGCGAGGCACTCCGTCGGGCTCCTCGCCGATCAGGTGCAGCACGACCGAGACGTCGTGCGCGCCGAGGCTCCACAGCGCGTTCTCGTCCGCGCGCAGCTTGCCGAGGTTCAGGCGGTTGCCGTACAGGTAGTAGAGCGAGCCCAGCTCGTCCGCGTCGATCAGCTCCTTCAGGCGCGCGACCGCCGGGTGGTACTCGAGCAGGTGGCCCGACCATCAGGATCCTCCCCGCCCGCTCGGCCGCGTCGACCGCCCGCTCGGCGTCGGCGGCGGTGGTCGCCAGCGGCTTCTCCACGAAGCAGTGCTTGCCGGCCTCGGCGACCGCGATCGCCAGCTCGGCGTGGGTCGGCACCGGCGTGGCCAGCACGACCGCGTCGAGCTCCGGGTCGTCCAGCAGCTCGTCGAGCTCGCCGGTGGTGCGCGCGCTCGGGAAAGCGACGGCGCCAGCTTCGCGCGGGCCTGCTCGGAGGCGTCGCACAGCCAGGTCAGCTCGCAGCCGGCGATCGCGGCGAAGTTGCGCGCCAGGTTCGGCCCCCAGTAGCCGAGGCCGACGACGCCGACGCGGATCGGGCTGCCCGGTCGCTCGCTCATGCGGCTCGCATCCAGCGCTCATGCGCCCCGATCGCCTCCACGCAGCGCTCGGCCGCGTGGCCGTCGCCGTAGAGCTGCGGTGCGTCTCGCCGGAGCGGGTCGCGTTCCAGCGCCGCGAGCGCCGCGCCGGCGTCGAGGTCGACGAGCGTGTTCCAGCCGGCTCTCGACGGTCTCCACCCACTCGGTGTTCGCTCGCAGCGTCACGCAGGGCACCCCGGCAAGGTACGCCTCCTTCTGGACGCCACCGGAGTCGGTCAGCACCGCGCGCGCCTGGCAGACGCAGCGCGCTGAACTCGACGTAGCCGAGCGGCTCGGTCAGCATCATGCCCGTCGAGTCGCTCCAGCTCGCTCGAGCAGCCCCGCTTCCCGCAGGCGCGCGCGGGTGCGCGGGTGCAGCGGGAACAGGACCGGCGTCGGGCAGCGCCTCGACAGCTCCACCAGCGCGCGCAGGCGCTCGGGATCATCGACGTTGCCCGCGCGGTGCGCCGTCAGCAGCAGGTAGGCGCCGGGCTCGACGCCGTGCGCGCGCGAGGCGTTCGCTGTCGGCGCGCGCGCGCCGGCTGCCAGCGCGAGGCGACGTCGACCATCACGTCGCCCACGACCTCGATCGCTGCCGGCGACCGACTCCGCGCGAGGTTCTCGGCGGCGGTCTGCGAGGAGCACAGCAGCAGCTCGCTGAGATGGTCGGTCAGCGACGCGGTTGAGCTCCTCGGGCATCGCGCGGTCGAACGAGCGCATGCCCGCCTCGACGTGCACGACCGGGACGCCCCGCCTGCGCCGCCGCGAGCGCGCCGGCGAGCGTCGAGTTGGTGTCGCCGTAGACGAGCACCGCGTCGGGCTCGACGCTCGCCCAGCAGCGGCTCGAGCGCGGCCAGCATGCGCGCGGTCTGCGAGGTGTTCGTGCCGCCGCCGATCCCGAGCTCGCGCTCGGGGCGCGCGAGCCCGAGCTCGGCGAAGAACACCCGCGAGAGCGAGTCGTCGTAGTGCTGGCCGGTGTGCACCAGCATCTCCTCGTGGTCGCTCGCGCAGCAGCCCCGAGACGGCCGCGGCCTTGATGAACTGCGGGCGGTTGCCGACGACGGTGAGGATCCTCACGCCAGCCTACGCGCTGAGCCTACGGCCGGCCGCCGCCGCACGCTACGCGCCACGACGACGTCGACCAGTCGATCACCGACGTCGGGCGCACCACGTGGCGGCTCAGGCCGAGCTCCTTGGGCTCCAGGCCGAGCGCCAGGCCGACGAGCTGGGGCAGGTGCAGACCGGCATGTCCAGCTCGCGCCCGACGACCTCCTCGGCGAGCGGCTGCTGCAGGTCGAGGTTCAGGTGGCAGAGCGGGCAGGGCGTCACCAGGCAGTCGGCGTCGGCGTCGACCGCGTCGCCGAGGTGGCGCCCGGCCTGCTTGAGCGAGGCCTCCTTGTTCATCGTGATGATCGGAAAGCCGCAGCACTTGCGCATGCCGGCGTACTCGATCACCGTGCCGCCGAGCGCCTCGATCACCTGCTCCAGGTAGTGGTCGCGCGGATGCTCGTCGTCGATGCCCAGGCGCTCGCGCGGGCGCACGATGTAGCAGCCGTAGAAGGGCCCGACCTTGAGGTTGGTCAGCGGGCGCTTGACCCGCGCGCGCAGCTCGTCCAGGCCGATCTCCTCGACCAGCAGCCACAGGAAGTTCTTGTTCGTGAGGCCCTTCTCGTAGGTCAGGCCCTCGCGCGGCGAGCGTCGCGTTGACGTGCGCCGCGGTACTCGGCGTTCGCGTCCAGGCGCTCCTGGCACTCGCTCTGCGCGCCCTGGCAGGTCGAGCAGATGTTCATCATCAGCTCGGCGCCCTCGACCTGCTGGGCGAGCGCGAACGTGCGCGCGTTGAGCGTGTCGGCGAGCTCCTGGTTGTGCTCGGCGATCACGCCCGCGCCGGTGCAGCAGGCGCGGTCGAGCTCGACCAGCTCGATGTCGAGCAGCGGCGCGACCTTCGCCATCGAGCCGTGCAGCTCGGGGGTGAAGCCGCGGCTCACGCAGCCGGGCCAGTAGGCGACCTTCATCGCTCGCGCTCCCTTCGGTGTCCGGCGGCCGCGTCTCGCAGCGCCGCGGCGTGGCGGCGACGGGGACGCGGCGTCTCGTCGCTCCTCGTCCTCGCCGGTGATGTACAGGTTCAGCTCGTAGCGCTCGGGGCGGCCCTCGACCTTCTCGTAGATCGCCTGCACCGCCTTCAGGTCCTGCTTGGGGATCTTGTGCCCGAGCAGCGCGACCTTCGGCGTTGACCTTGCCGCGCAGCAGCGCCCTTGATCGACGATCGGCAGCGAGCTGAGCAGCTCCTTGCCGGCGGCCGGGTGGAACTTGCCGAACCACGAGTTGCCGCCGTAGGAGCGCGGCAGCAGCTCGGCCTCGTGCAGCAGCCCGTTGTCCTTGATCAAGCGTCGCGAACGCCGCCTCGTGGCGCTCGCCGTTGTTCTGGTCGACGATGTGCGTGGTCGCTGCTCGCGATCCGCCGCAGGCGCATGATCTGGCCCATCGGGTTGACGTCCTTCGGGCAGGCCTCCACGCACTTGAAGCAGTGCGTGCAGTCGATAGATGCCCTGCGGGTCCTGGGCGAGGTCGTTGCAGCCGCTCGTCGCTGCTCGTCGTCGCGCGGGTCGCCGACGAAGCGGTAGGCCTTGGCGAGCGCCGCCGGGCCGATGAAGCCCGGGTCGACCTCCATCGCCAGGCAGTCCGAGACGCACGCGCCGCACTGGATGCAGGCCATCGACTGGGTGACGTCGACCATGCTCTCGTGCGGCACGATGTACTCGCGCTCGGGCACCGGCTGCTTGGCGATCAGCCACGGCGTGACGCGCTGGATCTTCTTCCAGTGCACCGCGTCCATGTCGACGATCAGATCCTTGATCACCGGCATGTTGCCCATCGGCTCGATCTCGATCACGCCGTCGCGCGCGCCGCGCTTGGCGCGCGTCGAGGTGGGTGTGGCAGGCGAGCGCCGGTTCGCCGTTGACGCGCACGCCGCACGAGCCGCAGATCGCCTGCGCGGCAGGAGCAGCGGATGCCGATCGAGCCGTCGAAGCGGTCGCTCGCCTGCAGGATCGCCCTCGAGCACCGAGCGGTGCGGCTCGAGCTCGATCGTGTGCTCGTCCCAGTAGGGCGCCTCGCCCGACTCGGGGTCGTAGCGGCGCAGCCTCAGGGTGAACTGCTCCGGCGGCTTGTGCGTCTCGGCCATCAGTACTTCCTCTCCTCGGGCTGCCACTGGGTGATCGTGACCGGCGAGTAGCTGACCTTGCGGGCGCCGTCGCCGTCGAGCGAGATGTCGATGTGCTTGAGCCACTCCTCGTCGTTGCGCTCGGGGTAGTCGGTGCGGAACTGCGCGCCGCGCGACTCCTTGCGCTCGATCGCGCCGACCACGGTCGCCTCGGCGCAGTCGACCATGTAGCCGAGCTCGAGTCGCGCCGAGCACGTCCTGGTTGAAGACCGTGCCGCGGTCGTCGATCCACGCCTTCTCGGCCTCCTCTTTCAGGCGCGCCGATCGTCTCCAGGGCGCTCTGCAGCCCCTCCTCGTCGCGGAACACGGCCGCGTAGCGGTTCATCAGCTCGCCGAGCTCGTTCTTGATCTCCGACACCCGCCGGCCGTCGCGCGGGCGGGCGATGATCGCGTCGATGCTGCGCCACGTCCTCGCGCAGCTGCGCGTTCGCGTCGATCTTCGGCATCGCCATGCTCGCGGCGCGCGCGGCGGCGTGCTCGCCGGCGCGGCGGCCGAAGATCAGCGTGTCCAGCAGCGAGTTCGCGCCCAGCCGGTTGCCGCCGTGCACCGACACGCAGGCGACCTCGCCGGCCGCGTACAGCCCCTCGATCGGGGTGCGCCCGTCGACGTCGGTCTTCACGCCGCCCATGATGTAGTGCTGGCCGGGGCGGATCATGATCGGCTCGCGCGTGATGTCCACGCCGGCGAAGTCGCGCCCGAGGTTGACGATCTCGCGCAGCGCCTCGAGCGTGCGCTTGCGCGGCACGACCGTCACGTCGAGGTAGATGCCCGCGCCGTTCGGCCCGACGCCGCGGCCCTCGTTGATCTCGATCTGCTCGGCGCGCGAGACGACGTCGCGGGAGGCGAGCTCCATCTTGTTCGGCGCCGTACTTCTCCATGAAGCGCTCGCCGTTCGCGTTGAGCAGGTGCGCGCCCTCGCCGCGCGCGCCCTCGGTGATCAGGATGCCCGGTCTCGACCAGGCACGTCGGGTGGTACTGGACCATCTCCATGTCCATCAGCGGCGCCCCGGCGCGGTAGGCCATCGCGATCCCGTCGCCGGTGACGATCAGCCCGTTGGTCGTCGGCTTGTACGCCTGCCCGGCGCCGCCGCAGGCGAGGATCACGTTCTTGGCGGTGAACGCCTCCATCCGCCCGCTGCGCACGTCGCGCGCGATCACGCCGCAGCAGCGGCCCTGCTCGTCCTGCAGCAGCGAGGTCGTGAACCACTCCTCGTAGCGCTCGACCGTCTCGTGGTGCTTCATCAGCTGCTCGTAGAGCACGTGCAGCATCGCCTGGCCGGTGATGTCGGCCACGTAGGCGGTGCGCTTCATCGAGGCGCCGCCGAACGCGCGCAGGTCCATCTCGCCCTTGTCGTTGCGGTGGAAGGTGACGCCGATGTGCTCGAGGTGCATCACCTCGCCGGGCGCCTCCGAGCACATGATCTCGATCGCGTCCTGGTCGCCGAGGAAGTCCGAGCCCTTGACCGTGTCGTAGGCGTGCGAGTGCCAGTCGTCGTCGACGCTGATCGCCGCGTTGATGCCGCCGGCGGCGGCCACCGAGTGCGAGCGCACCGGGTGGACCTTGCTCATGATCGCCACGCTCGCGCCCTCCTGCGCGGCGGCCAGCGCGGCGCGCTGGCCCGCGAGGCCGGCCCCGATGATCAAGACGTCGTGTGCTGGCATGGCTCCCTGAGGTCGTTGGGAAGAAGGAGGCGACTGCGGGCGGGACTCTATAACGCCCGCGTACGCCTCGGAGAGTCGCGGGCTGCGATCGGACAGCCCGCAGCGTGGCCCATGCGTCAGGTCGCGGCGTGACGCCGCGCTCAGGCCCCGTCACCGGGCGCAGCGCCTGGCGCACCTGCGCGAGCGTGACCACGCCCTGCAGGACGCCGTCGCTGTCGACCGCGACCATCGCCCCCAGGCGCCCGAGTCCCTCGGAGCCCGAGCAGCGATTCCAGCGGCGCCTCTTCGCCGATCCGCACCGGCATGTCCTCCTCGAGCACGTCGACCACCGGCAGCGCCGGCCGTCCGGCCGCGATCTCGCTGTCCACGCGCTGCTGGCGCACGACGCCGAGGAAGTGGCGCGCCGGGTCGACGACCGCGAACCACGGCCAGCGGTAGCGCAGGAAGAACTGCTCCTGCGCGTCGAGCAGCGTCAGCCCGGCGGGGATCGTCACCGGCTCGCGGTCCATGATGTCCGCCACCGTGATGTTCTGGATGCGCCGTCCGAGCGCCGCCCTGCACCACCGCCGCGCCGGCCGCCTGGTAGAGGAAGAACGCGAGCAGCATCGTCAGACAGCCCGAGCGAGGAGCCGCTGCTCGCGAACGCCCACAGCGCCGAGCAGGCCGAGCAGCAGCGCGAACGCCTGCCCCGAGCGCCCGGTCGCCTGCGTCGCGCGGTTGCGATCGCCCGTGCGCCACCAGATCACCGCGCGCGCGATGCGCCCGCCGTCGAGCGGGAACGCGGGCACGATGTTGAACAGCGAACAGGATCCCGTTGATGAAGCCGAGCCAGCCGACCAGCGCGAGCGCGGGCGTCGTCTTGAAGCCCTCGCCGCGTCAGCGCCACGTCGGTGAAGTGCCTGCCGCTCGCGAGCAGCCGCGCCGGCCGCGACGCAGACGACGAACAGCGCGAGCGTCACCGCCGGGCCGGCCGCCGCGACCTTGAACTCCTCGCTCGGCGCTCTGCGGCTCGCGGCGCATCTGCGAGAGGCCGCCGAAGAACCACAGGTCGATGCCGGCGATCGGGATGCCCAGCCGGCGCGCCACGAGCGCGTGGCCCGAGCTCGTGCAGGATCAGCGAGGCGAAGTAGCCGAGCGCGCCGGCCACCGCGACGGCGATAGGCCGTGCGTCTGCGAGCCGCCGAGCACCTCGGGGAAGTATTCCGGACGAGCCAGTAGATCAGGAAGAACAGGACGAAGAACCAGCTCGCGCTCACGCCGATGCGGATGCCGAAGATGCGTGCCAGCTGGAAGTTCGTGCGCGGCCCATGTCTCCATGGTAGGCCGCGCCTTGCAGCTGGCTAAATCTTCCGAGTGCAGCGGCTGCGAACCGTCGGCTTCTGCGCTCGTGCTACGCTGTCGCACATGGAGATCAGCGTCCGTGACCTGCGCAACCACACCGGCCAGGTGGTGGCTGCGGTAAGGGCGGGGCAGCGCGTGACTCTGCTCAATCGCGGGACGCCGGTCGCTCGACATGTTCCCCACGTCCGCCGGACACGGTCGCGATGCCCGGTGCGGTGGATTCCTCCAGAGCAACTCTCTCAGCGTCAGGCCGTATCATCTCGCACCTGGCCGACGATCTGCGAGCGAGCAGCTGGGTCAAACGATCGATGAGCTCGCGACTCGCGGATTGCTCGATACCCTCTCGTGTTCATCGCACGTGAGCAGGCGAGGCCTCTGGAGGCGCTCCCCGGACGAAGTCGCGGTATCGGTAATCACTCTCGGCGAGCCTGCGACGCTAGGCGCTCGCGCGCCGCGACAAATCCCGGACACACGCGCCCGGCGTGCCGACACTTTCTCCTGGCTCTTGCTCTCCTCGGGCCGCGGATCCTCCTGCCCGTCACAGAGGACGTCATCGAGCTGCTTCGCGTCGACTCGTTCACGACTGTCGCGATGCAGGCTCGCGACCCAAGGTCGCTCGACGCCGCTCATCGCGTCCATCAGCGGTGGACAGCGGCCTGCCGGTGGTCACCCAGGACAGCGACTTCGACACCATCGCCACGGCGCACGCGCTGCTTCACGCGTCGAGCGCGTCTGAGCGGCCTCTAGTGTCGCGGCAGCCCGCGGCGCGATGATGCCCTCGAAGTCGCTGCCCGCCGGCAGCGTGCCGTACTCGAGGCCCCCGTCGCCGCCGAGGCGCGAGGCGCAGAAGGCGTCGGCGACGGCCGGCGGGGCGTGGCGCACGAGCAGCGAGCCCTGCAGGCACAGCGCCATGCCTTCGACGACCCGCCGCGCGCGCGTCTCGAGCGTGGCCGGGTCGCGCGAACTGGCCCTTCAGCTCGCGTCCACGCGCGCGTCGAGGCGCGCGTCGGCGCCCTGCGCCTGCTCGACCTCGTCGCAGGAACACCTCGAGCGAGCGCGGCGAGCGCGTCAGCGCGCGCAGCACGTCGAGGCTCATCACGTTGCCCGAGCCCTCCCAGATCGAGGCCAGCGGCGCCTCGCGGTACAGGCGCGGCATCCCCGACTCCTCGACGTAGCCGTTGCCGCCGAGGCACTCGAGCGCCTCGAACGCGTGGTTCGGGGCGCGCTTGCACGTCCAGTACTTGCCGACCGCCGTCGCCAGCCGCTTGAACAGCTGCGCGTCGCTGTCGTTCTCGCCGGCCGTCGGCGTCGGCGTCGCGCCTCGTCGTAGGCGCGCGCCAGGCGCATCGCCAGCGCCGTCGCCGCCTCGGACTCGACGCACAGGTCGGCGAGCACGTTGCGCATCAGCGGCTGGTCGATCAGCAGTCTTGCCGAACGCGCTGCGGTGGGCGGCGTGGTGGATCGCGTTCACGACCCCGCCGCGCATGCCGGCGGCGGTGCCGATCACGCAGTCGAGGCGCGTGTGGCCGACCATCTCGATGATCGTCGGCACGCCGCGCCCCGGCTCGCCGACCATCCGCGCCCAGGCGCCGTGCAACTCGATCTCCGAGGAGGCGTTGGAGTGGTTGCCGAGCTTGTCCTTCAGCCGCTGGATGTGAAACGCGTTGCGCGCTGCCGTCGGGCAGGATGCGCGGCAGCAGGAAGCAGGACAGGCCGCTCGTCGGTCTGCGCGAGCACGAGGAAGATGTCGGACATCGGCGCCGAGCAGAACCACTTGTGGCCGGTGAGCTCGTACTCGCGCGCCCGCGCCGCCGCCGTTCAGCGGCGCGCGCGACGGTCGTGTTGGCGCGCACGTCCGAGCCGCCCTGCTTCTCGGTCATCGCCATGCCGGCGATCGCCGAGCCCTTCTCGCGGCGCCGGGATCAGGCGCGGGTCATACGTCGTGGCCGTCACGCAGCGGCTCCCACTCGGCCGCCAGCTCGGGCTGCGCGCGCAGCGCCGGCACGACCGCGAAGGTCATCGTGATCGGGCAGGCGAAGCCCGCCTCGGCCTGCATCGCGGTCATGTACAGCGCCGCGCGCGCCGTGTGCGCGAACGGCTCGCTCGCTCGTCCACGGCAGCGAGTGCAGCTCGTGCTCGACGCCCATGCTCATCAGCTTGTGCCACGCCGGGTGGAACTCGACCTCGTCGATGCGGTTGCCGTAGCGGTCGTGCGTGCTGCAGCACCGGCCTGTTCTCGTTCGCCAGCCGTCCCCACAGCTGCTGCGGCTCGCCGCCGACGAACCGGCCCGAGCGCCGCCGCGCGCTCGCGCACCCAGCCGGCGCCCTCGCGCTCGGCGGCCTCGACCAGCGGCAGGTTGCTCGAGAACACGTCGACGCCCTCCAGCGGCGGCGCCTGGTTGGCGACCGTGTGCGTCTGCCACGGCGCTCCGTCGCGCTCGCGCGCGGATCCTGCGAGACGGTCGCCATGTCCGGATAGCAGACTGCGCCGCTCGACGGCAGCGATCGCCGCTCGCTGCGGCGATTAGCGCCGGCGCTGCATGCCGGCGCGCGGACGCGACGGCAGCGCTCATCGCGATAGCATCGGCGACCCCCCGCCTCCACCCAAGGACCGGCATGGCGAAGATCAAGGTGAAGAACCCGGTCGTCGAGCTCGACGGCGACGAGATGACGCGGATCATCTGGTCGTTCATCAAGGAGCAGCTGATCCTGCCCTACCTCGACGTCGATCTCGAGTACTACGACCTCGGCATCGAGAGCCGCGACGCGACCGACGACCAGATCACCGTCGAAGCCGCCAACGCGATCAAGCGCCACGGCGTCGGCGTCAAGTGCGCGACGATCACGCCCGACGAGGCGCGGGTGGAGGAGTTCGGCCTGAAGGAGATGTACCGCTCGCCCAACGGCACGATCCGCAACATCCTCGGCGGCGTCATCTTCCGCGAGCCGATCGTGATCTCCAACGTCCCGCGCCTGGTGCCCGGCTGGACCAAGCCGATCGTGATCGGCCGCCACGCCTTCGGCGACCAGTACCGCGCCACCGACCTGGTGGTCCCCGGCGAGGGCAAGCTGACGCTCACCTTCACGCCCGCCGACGGCGGCGAGCCGATCGAGCTCGACGTCTACGACTTCCCCGGCGGCGGCATCGCGATGGCGATGTACAACCTCGACGACTCGATCCGCGACTTCGCGCGCGCCTCGCTGCGCTACGGCCTCGACCGCGGCTACCCGGTCTACCTGTCGACCAAGAACACGATCCTCAAGCGCTACGACGGGCGCTTCAAGGACATCTTCGCCGAGATCTACGAGGCCGAGTTCAAGCCCGACTTCGAGGCCGCCGGCATCACCTACGAACACCGCCTGATCGACGACATGGTCGCCGCCGCGCTGAAGTGGGAGGGCGGCTACGTGTGGGCGTGCAAGAACTACGACGGCGACGTCCAGTCCGACACCGTCGCCCAGGGCTTCGGCTCGCTCGGGCTGATGACCAGCGTGCTGATGACCGCCGACGGCAAGACGGTCGAGGCCGAGGCCGCGCACGGCACCGTCACCCGCCACTACCGCCAGCACCAGCAGGGCAAGCCGACCTCCACCAACCCGATCGCCTCGATCTTCGCCTGGACGCGCGGCCTCGTCCGCCCGCGGGCGGATGGACGGCACGCCCGAGGTGCAGCGACTTCGCCGAGACGCTCGAGCGCGTCTGCATCGAGACCGTCGAAAGCGGCAAGATGACCAAGGACCTCGCGCTGCTCGTCGGCCCCGATCAGCCGTGGCAGACCACCCAGGAGTTCCTCGCCGTCGATCGACGAGAACCTGCAGACGGGCGATGGCCTGACGCACAGTCCCGCCGCGTCCACCGACCGAATCAGAAGCCTTATTCGCAAGCACGCCATCCAGGAGATGAATCCGTGAGCAACCCCGTACGAGTCACCGTCACCGGCGCCGCCGGGCAGATCGGCTACAGCCTCCTCTTCCGCATCGCCAGCGGCCAGCTGCTCGGCCCCGACCAGCCGGTCGACCTGCGCCTGCTGGAGATCCCGCAGGCGATGGGCGCGCTCGAGGGCATCGCGATGGAGCTCGACGACTGCGCCTTCCCGCTGCTCGCGGGCCTCGACATGCACGACGATCCCGACGACGCCTTCGACGGCGTGAACGTCGCGCTGCTGGTCGGCTCGCGCCCGCGCACCAAGGGCATGGAGCGCGCCGACCTGCTCGAGGCGAACGGCAAGATCTTCACCGCCAGGGCAAGGCGCTCAACGACGGCGCCGCCGACGACGTGAAGGTGCTCGTCGTCGGCAACCCGGCCAACACCAACTGCCTGATCGCGATGTCCAACGCGCCCGACATCCCGCGCGAGCGCTTCACCGCGATGATGCGCCTCGACCACAACCGGGCGATCGCCCAGCTCGCCAACAAGCTCGCCGTGCCGGTCACCGACATCACCAACATGAGCGTGTGGGGCAACCACTCGCCGACCATGTACCCGGACCTGTTCCACGCCAAGGTCGGCGGCGAGCAGGCGGCCGAGCGTCGTCGACGACCAGGCCTGGATCGAGGACGAGTTCATCCCCGACGTCGGCAAACGCGGCGCCGCGATCATCGAGGCGCGCGGCGCCTCCAGCGCCGCCTCGGCGGCCAACGCCGCGATCGACCACGTCCACGACTGGGTGCCCGGCACGCGACGGCGACTGGGTCTCGATGGGCGTCCCCTCCGACGGCTCCTACGGCGTTCCCGAGGGCATCATCTGCGGCTTTCCCTGCACCTGCGCGGCGGCGAGTGGTCGATCGTCCAGGGCCTCGAGATCGACGACTTCTCGCGCGCGCGGATCGACGCGTCCGTCGCCGAGCTGAGCGAGCGAGCGCGACACCGTCGCGAGCCAGGGCCTGATCTAGAACCTCTCGCACAGGCGACCTGCCTGCTTGTCCCGGGCCCTTGGAGCTTTGTCCGGTTGGCGCGTTATCGCCGCGGTCCGGCTCGACGTGCGACTCGGTCCCGCACGAGGGCGTGATTGAAGGTTGGTCTCGCCCTGACCGATAGCGCAGCGAGATAAGAACAAACCGCGAGCGAACGATCAGGGTCCCAAGCGGCCGCTCCAGGGACTTTCGCAGAATCGCCCTGTCGATCGCGCTGCTCCTGGGGGCGGCTACCGTGCTCATCGGCGGCGCCTTCGCGACGTTCACGGACAGCGTGACGGCGGGTCCCCAGGTGATCACGTCCGGCACGATCAAACTCGCCGTTGGCCCGACAACGACATGGCCACCGGAGCAAAAAACATAGCCGCCGGAGACACGATCGCTCGCGAGGCCGATCTGAACTCGACCGGAGGGACGCTCGCGAACAAGGAAATCACGCTGAAGTTCTCGGCCTCGCCAACGTCGCTGCTGGACACCGACCCCACCAACGGGCTGCAGGTCAGCATCCAGGCGTGCTCGGAAGCGTGGAAACGCACGGTCGTTGGCTCTCCGCCTCCGCCGTTCGAATACACATGCACCCCCGGCGCCACCGCCGTCAAAATTAACGGCGCCGCCCACGGCGTCGGTCAGCGCGCTCGAGGCGACGCGCCCGGGGCGCTGACGCCCCTGAACTCGCTTGGCGACGGGCGGGAAAGACTTCCTGGTGTTCAAGCTCGAACTCCCGGCAGCCGCGCCCGGCGACCTTTCGAAAGTGGCCGCCTGCTCCGGCGCGTCTGGCGGCACAGCAGCGACCGAGGATCTGCAGGGCTGCTCTCGACCCTGACCTACACCTTCCAGGCGACGCAACGGAACGCGCATCGCCCAGTAGACGTAGCGATGGCTTTCTCGGCGCAGGCGCGCGGGCCGGCCGGCACACGCCGGCCCTTGCGCCCGCCGACGGCGCTACAGCGGCCGTGGTTACGAGGCGGCGTTCACGCCAGTCGCCATTCCAGCCGAGTAGTAGCTGCTCGCAGGCGCCGGCGCACGGGCACGGACGCGCGTTCACGATCGCCCTTTGGATCGCCATGGCCGTGCAGCTCACGACGCTGAGCACGTCGGTGGCGAGCTTCTCCGGCATCCCGAACCGCGGGACCGCAGGCGCTCAAAACGGCAACGCTCGCGAGTCCCTCCGGCCTCGCGACCAGCAATGGGGGTGCGCCGGCGGAACGGAAAAGACCAACGTGTCCGCGACCTGGACCGCCTCCGTCGGAACGCGACGCCAACGGGAATCCACTGGTCAATGGCTACACGGTGCTGCGTTCGACCAGCTTCGGAGGTGCCTACTCCTCTGTCGGCACGACCGGTATCGCCACGAGCTTCACCGACGTCAATCCATCCGGGGCGGAAATCGCCACAGGTCTATGTCGGCAACAACGGCGAACCGCCAAAACCGTGCACGCGATCAACACCTCCACCAATGCCGGCACGTCGATCGACAACCGGGATCATCGGGATCGAGCCCAACGGCATCGCCGTCACTCCGGAAGGCACCAAGATCGTCGTGGCCGAGGGCGCCTCCCATCAGGTCCAGATCATCACCGTTTCCTCTCACACCGTCGCCGCGACGGTGGCGATCCCAGAAGTCGCGCGGCATCAAATCCCGCCCGGATGCGGTCGCAATCACCCCCAATGGCCTGACGGCGTATGTCGTCGACGGCGCCAACAAACTCGTCTACCCGCTCACGATCTCCTCGGGCGGGCTCGGCACGGGGATCGCCGTCGGCACGCAGGGAGACCCCGGGGCGATCGTCGTGACGCCGAACGGAGAAAAGGTGTACGTCGCCAACTTCTCCGCGCACAACGTCTCGGATCACCAAGCGCTCAAACACGGTGACCGCCACCGTGACGATCGGCGCCGGCGAAACGGGCAAACCGATCGCGCTTGCCGTGACCCCCGAACTCGGCCCACGTCTACGTCGCCGACCAAGGGAACTCGCAGATCGACGACATCACAACCGCGAGCAACACCGTCACCGACAACGATCGCGGTCGGCAGCATGGTCGACGCCAACGTACCCGGCGGCGGGGATCCCAACATCCTGGCTATCACCCCTGACGGGTCGAAGCTCTACGTCGCGAGCTACACCGGTCATGGGGTCGAGGACATCGCCACCTCGACCGACACGGTTACGAGCACGATCACGCTTTCGAATCGGCAACCGCCAACCCGAACGCTGCTCGCGCTGACGCCCAACGGCTGCCAGCTCTACGTCCATGACCATGCCCACAACGTGGTGGACGCGATCACAGTCGCAAGCGACGCGGTTCCCGCCCACCCCGCAGTCGGTGCACAGGCGACCCGACAGGCATGTCGGTGACGCCAGACAGCACGCACGTTTACGTCGCAAACAGAGCGGCTCCCAGCGTCTCGGTCATCGCCACCGCCACGAATACGGTCTCTGCCACGCTGGCCGAAGCCACGGTCGGCAAAGCCCCGATCGCGGTGCTCGCGACCGCCTCCCCGTACTTCTACAAGCTGCAGGCCGGGCCACGGCGGCTGGCAGAGCCCGCTCACCGCCTCGGTGACCTACACGCTCGGCTGGAACCAGGGAGGCTGGCAGTAGATGCCCCTGCAGACGGCGGCATATATCGCAGGCACAGCCGGTGCGCGTCCTGGTCGAGCCGCAGCCGTCGGACCCGGGGACGTCGTCAGGGCGGCGACGGCTCTCTCGTCGCTCCTGCTGGCCGGTGTTCTTTCTCCTGATCCCATTGCGGTCGCGGGGATGGCGCTCGGGGTCCTGGCGGTTCACCGTCATCGACACCGGATCGATGCGCCCGACCCTCAACCCGGGAGATGTCGCCGTACTCAGTCCGAGCCGACCTCGCCTCCATCGCAGGCCAGATCGTCGCCTTTCATCCGCCCGGCGAGCCGCGCCTGACCGTGATCGCACCGCGCCTTCTCCGTCGAGCGCAACCGCACGGAGTCATCATTCGGACGAAGGGCGACGCCAACAACGCCGAGGACCCATGGCGCGCCCGTATCAAGGGGAACACCGTCTGGTATGAGGGCTTCAAGTTGCCAAAATTTGGATATCTGGCGGTGTGGAGCCAGCAGCGCCTCGCCCGCTTTAGCCTGCTGAGCGTGATCGTGATCCTGACCGTAAGCATGCAGCTTGGCTGGATCTGGCGACCGGGTTCACGCTGATGTGCTGAAAAGCGCTTCGTCTACCGAGACGGGACGAGGTCAAGTAACGGACACAGCCCGTCGATTCGTTGCTTCGCGATGTCAGTTCAACACTCAGCCCAGGGTTGGATGAGATGCGTGTCCCGCTGCCGCCCTCCCCCTCGGTGGACGGCCCTGTGGAGGACCTCGCGCGCCTCGGGGAGGTGTTGAAGGCCCGAACTGATGATGTGCTCGCCGAGACGGTCGCGAAGACCGCGGGCCCCGACCACGAGGTCGACGCCCTCGTGCAAGGCAGCTTCGAACGGATCAGCCGCAGCTCGACGATCGCGGTCGCCCGCTGGATGGCCGGCGAGGGATGGAGGTCGCGCTCGAGGCCGGCCAGGAAACCTGGCTGATCTTCGGCGAGCTCGCCGCCCACCGCGCGGCGTCGCTGAACGAGGTGACCAGGCGCTGCTCTCTGCTGGCGCGACGTCGATGGCCGAGGTGCTGCGGAGAGCGCCGCGCGGCTCGGCGTCTCGCGGGAGGCGCTCTCAGCAGGCGCTGAACATCTTGCAGCTGAGCCTCGAGTTCAGCCTCGTGCGGATGTGCGAGTGCTTTGAGATCGAGCGCCGGCGCACCGACGAAGAGCTCGCGCGGCGCGAGGAGGAGCTTGGCTTCATGGCGACACACGACGCCGCTGACCGGCCTGCCGAACCGGACGCTGATCCTCGACCGCGTCAAGCAGATGCTCGCGCGCTCGCGCCGCAGCCAGACGCCGGTCGCGGCGCTGTTCGTCGACCTCGACAACTTCAAGAGCATCAACGACACGCTCGGTCACGGCGTCGGCGACGAACTGCTGCAAGCGGTCGCCGCGCGGCTGGACGGCGTCGTCCGCGAGGCCGACGCGCTGGGGCGTCTCGGCGGAGACGAGTTCGTCGTGATCTCCGAGGAACTCTCGCCTGGCGGCGGCCCCGAGCTGATCGCCGAGCGCCTGCTCGAGGCGCTCAAGCACCCGTTCAAGCTCGGCGCCGACAACGAGACGCGCTGACGGTGACCGCGAGCGTCGGGATCGCGTCGGCGAGCGGCACCACCGCCGAGGAACTCCTGCGCGACGCCGACATCGCGATGTATCGCGCGAAGTGGGACGGCAAGAACCGCTACGTCGTGTTCGAGAGCGGCATGCAGGACACCGTGCAGAACCGCATGGAGCTCGAGATGGACCTGCGCGACGCGCTCGCCAAAGACGAGTTCTTCCTCGCCTACCAGCCCACGCTCGACCTCAGCGACATGAGCCCCAACGGGGTCGAGGCCCTGATTCGCTGGAAGCACCCGGTGCGCGGCGTCGTGCAACCCAACGACTTCATCCCGCTGCTCGAGGAGACCGGCCTGATCGTCGAGGTCGGCAGCTGGGTCCTGCGAGGAGGCCTGCGCTCAGGGCGCCGCGTGGCGCGCAGCCGGCTATCCGATCGGCATGGCCGTCAACGTCTCCGGACGCCAGCTCGACACCGATCGAGCTGATCGACGACATCGAAGGCGCGCTCTCGCGCAGCGGCCTGCACCCGGAGGCGCTCACGATCGAGATCACCGAGACGACGCTGATGCGCAACGTCGAGGAAACCGCTCGCCGGCTCGCCGCCGTCAAGTCAGCTCGGCGTGCGCATCGCGATCGACGACTTCGGGACCGGCTACTCCTCGCTCGCCCACCTCCAGCGCTTCCCCGTCGACGCGCTGAAGATCGACCGCTCGTTCGTCTCCGGCCTCAGCCACAACCAGGAGGGCGAGACGCTGATCCACACCCTCGTCCAGCTCGGCAAGGCCCTCTCGATCGAGACCTTCGCCGAGGGCATCGAGCAGGAGCAGGAGCTCACCCTGCTCAGAGACGAGGACTGCGACAGCGGGCAGGGCTTCCTCTTCGCCCGTCCCCTCGACGTCGCCGCCACCGAGGCGTTCCTTCGGAACTGGGCTGAGAACGCCACTCCTGCCCTGGCGCAAACGCCTCAGCGTACGTAGACCCGCGAACGTCGGCAACCACCTAGCCTTTCCCGCGCTCCATCTGATCGGCGATGGCGCTGGCAGACACCACTCCAGTGAACATCTGAAGAGGGCGTGACATCCTGCCACGCCCTCTTCAGATCAGTCGGTGCGGGGTGGCGCGACTAGCCTTTCGGGTGCCAGCCGCGGCCCTGCTTCGCAACCTTGCCTTCCTGCTCCAGCCCGGGAAGCACGCGATAGAGGTAGTTCTGCTTGATGCCCATCTTCGCGGCCAGCTCGGGAATGGTGATGCCGGGCTGTCCCTGCACGAACGACAGTGCCTCAGCCGCGCGCGTGCCGCTGCCTTTGCGCCGTCCGGCGCGGCGTCCGGTCGTGCCGGGGCGGCCTGGTTTTTACGTCGGGGCGGCCTGGTTTTTTGCGACCAGTTTTGGCCGGGGCAGTCGCCGTGGCACTCGCCGCCGGCGTGGCCGTCCCGGTCGCTTTCGCGCTCGTCCGGTTGACCGAGCCGCGCGGGCGTCCCGGTCCACGGCGACGCGGAGTCGCCACGGCGGAAGAGGCACGGGGACGCCGATCCGCCGACGCCCGCCAGAGCCGAGGCCGCGGCCTCGAGGCGCTGTACTCGTCCACCAGCGGCTTGAGCTCCTTCAGCCGATCTGTGATCTCTCGGCGCTTCTCGTCAAGGAAGTCGGTCACGATTTAATCCTCTTCACTAGTGTTGATGCAACCTGAGTCACATATTTGATCATGACCTTACACGATCTACACGGAAACCCGACCGCACGATTTTTTGCAGGTCGATTTCTGACTGGTTTGTGCCGCGTCGGCTAATCACTCTCCATATATGCGCACAGACGTTCGAGTGTGCGCTTCGCCTCGCGCTCGGGCATTCCGCCGACGAGTGCGCGGCTGACCAGCGCCCCGAGCGGCCCCAGCGGCGGGCGGAATTCGTTGCGATAGTCAAAGCGCGTGCCGCCGCCCTCGGCCTTGCAGGCGTATTCGCTGCGGGCCCGCGAGCGCGCCGGTCCGCGTCCCTCCCAAACAGCGCAGCTCGTGCGCGCGTCGCAGTCGACGAGCTTCCAGTGCACCTCGAGGCTGACGCCGCGCAGGTGGATCTGCTGATCCATCTCATATCCGACTCGCGCAGGGCCGTCGTCGGCGTGCACGAGCCTGCGGTGAATCGTGACCCACTCGCCCAGACGCGCGGGGTCCATCACGATCTTCCACACATCTGCCGGCGCGCGGCGATCTGGATCGAGGCTGTGACGAGGCTCATCGGAAGCGCGAGCTCATAGCGTTCATAGGTCGGCGAAACCGCATCGGCCGGCTCACCGCGCGGCCAGCGGCTCGATCGCCTCCCACTCGCGCCAGCGCGTGTTCGACCGCCGCGTCGAAGGAGTGCAGGCGAACGTCCAGCAGCTCGCGCGGCGTGGTCGTCGCCGGGTAGCAGATCGCCCTGCAAGCCTCTCCATCAGCGGCAGCACCAGCGCGGGGTCCTCGCCGGCGATCGCCGCCGCGACGCGCGCGGTGAGCGGCGTGGCGTTCACCCCGAGCTGAGCGTCGGGCGGCTGACGAGCATCAGCTCGGCGATGCGCGCGAGCATTTCACCGTAGGTGAGCACGTCGGGGCCGCCGATGTCCAGCGAGCGGCCCGCCACAGCTGGCATGGTGCGCAGCCGCGGCGAGCATCGCGATGACATCGCGCGCGTCGATCGGCTGCGTGCGGAACGACGCCACGCCGGCAGTGCGAGCACGGGCAGATGCGCTCGACGAGGTGGACGAGCAGGCGGAACGAGCGCGAGCGCGCGCCGATCACGATCGACGCGCGCAGCGCGAGCGAGTCGGGAACGCGCCCGAGCAGGATGCGCTCCACCTGCTCGCGGCTGGCCAGGTGGCGCGAGACCGCTCGCGCCGTGGCCGTGGCTCGGTCGGCGCGCCAGCGGGCTCAGGCCGCCGAGGTACACGATTCGGCGCACGCCGGCGCGCGCGGCCGCAGTCGGCGAAGTTCTCGGCGCCGCGACGCGCTCGCGCTCGGCGAACGGCGCGCCGGCGCCGGTGCGCTCCATCGAGTGGATCAGGTAGTAGGCGACCTCGACCCGTCGAGCGCGCGTCGCAGCCCGGCGCCGCTGAGCACGTCGCCGCGTATCATCTCGACGTCGCCGCTCCGGCGATGCCCGACGTCGGCCGTCGCGCGTGCGAGCGCAGCGCGGATACCGCGCGCCGGGTCGCGCCGAGCGCGCGAACGCGTGCCCGTCGGCGCAGCAGCCGGGGATCAGCAGCGAGCCGACGAAGCCGCTGGCGCCGGTGACGAGGATGCGCATGTCTGCAGATGATGACGCTGACCGCGATCGCACGCTCGCGCGCAACGCTCCGGAAAATGCGGGCTGATCCGCTCGATCGTCACAGGAAAGTGACTGGTTGCCGCCTATTTCCGGGTAGAACCGGTTTTCTCTGCGATTTGCGGGAGGCGCCTGCGCGATCCCTTGAGCGACCCGGCGAATGTGCTTTGATCGCGTCGTCGTGCCAGTTCAATCAGCGACTCGCAGCGCGGGGCGTAGGCAGGTGCAGAGAACAGCAGAGCGCCCAAGCGGGCCGCCGCAAGGTGAGCTGCGACGAGTGCTTCTTCCGCGTCAACCTCCTGTGCGCGCTCGATCTGCCCGAGCCGTGCGCGACCTTCCGTCCCAACGAGGCGCAGCTGAAACCGCCGCAGCAGCTGCGCTTCGTGTTCCGCCAGGAGCGCCGCGCGCGCGCCGCGTGGGCGTTCCCCTCCGCGCAGGAGCAGGCCGCGCTGCACGCCTAGCGCTGACGCGCCGAGCCGCGCTGCCGCGGGGGGTATATTGGGCTGCGAGACCTGCAAGCTTTCGGCAGAGGCGGTGGCAACGATGGCAGCGAAGGACAGATTCGGCAAGGCCGCAGACGGCGGCGCGCGCGGCGCAGCAGAACCGGTACCTGCAGCGTCTGGTCGAAGACGAGGAGCTGCGCGCCAACCTGCTCGCGGCGTACGGCGCGGCGCGCAGCGCGTACGGGCGCATGAGCAACGGCAAGCCGGCCAGCGCAGGCGCTGTTCGAGGATCGCAAGCTGCAGCGCGAGCTGAAGGAGGCGGCGAACGCGCTGCGCGAAGCATCGAGCTCGCTGCGCGAGCCGCCCAAGCGCGCGCGTCGCGGCGGCGGGCTCGGCCGCTCGCTGCTGCTGCTCGCGGTCGGCGGCCGTGCTCGCGATCGCGCTCAGCGAGGGCCTGCGCTCGAAGGTGCTCGACCTGCTGTTCGGCGCCGAGGAGGAGTTCGACTACAGCTCGACCACGGCTGCCGGCGACGCCTGCGCCCGGCGGCTGTCGCCGGCGGCTGAGCTCGGGCCTCGCCTGAGCGATGAGCGCTGTCGATGCCACGGTCGTCGAGACCGGACCGTTGCCGGGGACGCGGCCCCGAGCGCGCGCCGCCGGCGGCGCCGCGCGGTCGCTCTCGGGCGAGAAGGCGCAGCGGATCGTCGACGCGATGCGCCGCAGCGTCGCCCAGCGCGGCACCGCCGGTTCGACCTTCGACCACGTCTCGCGCGAGGCGGGCGTCTCGCGCGGCCTGCTGCACTACTACTTCGGCACCAAGGAGCAGCTGCTCGTCGAGGCGGTGCGCCGCGACTGCGAGCTGCGCATGGAGCGCTCGAGCGCCAGCTCGCGACGGCGCAAGACCGCCGACGACTTCATCGACCTGATGGCGCAGAACCTGCAGGAGACGATGCGCGAGGACCCGGACTTCGTGACGCTCGTCTTCGAGCTGTTCACGCTCTCGCGTCGCAACGCCGACATCGCCGTCGAGTACGCCGGGCTGATGCGCCGCACCCGCGAGCAGGTCGCCGGCGATGCTGGCGGCCGCCCAGCGACGAGGGCGTGCTGCGCCTGCACGCCGAGCCCGAGGCGGTCGCCGAGATCCTGTTCTCGCTCGGCGACGGCTTCGCGCTGCGGATGCTCGACCGAGCCCGACCGCGACTTCACGCGCGACGATCCGCGCGGGCATCGCGTGCGCGCGCGCGCTGCTGACCGACTAGAGACGCTGCTCGCGAGCCGGCCGCTTGCATCGACGCTGCCCGTCGTCGACCGAGTGACGCTCCTATAATCGGCTGCCCATGCCGATCTACGAGTACAGGCGCCCGGACGGGACGACGTTCGAGATCCAGCAGTCCTTCAGCGACGACCCGCTGACCGTCGACCCCGAGACGGGCGTGCCGGTCGAGCGCGTGCTGCACGCGCCGGCGCGTGCACTTCAAGGGCAAAGGCTTCTACAACACCGACTACGGCACGCGCAACCGCCAGCGCGAGACCGCGGCCGCCGCGGCTGAGAAGTCCTCCTCGGAGAGCTCCTCAGGAGAAGGCATCCTCGAGAGACGCCGATCTCTTCTTCCGACTCCTCCAGCTCCTCGCGGCTGGCACGAGCTCCTCCTCGCAGACGCAAGTCGTCCGGCCGAAGGCGAAGGCCGACGAAGGGCGAGGCGAAGTCCAAGCCGGCGTCAAGAGCAGCCGCCGCGTCGCAGCCACGAGCTGAGCGGTGCGCGCTCAGCCGCTCATGAACCGCGCGACGGCGGCGCGGCGTGCTCCTTCTGAGACCGTCAGGCCTTCTTCGCCGTCGGGCAGCGTGATCTGTCCGGTCGGCTTGAGCACGTGCGTCGGCGGCGTGCCGGTGACGGCCAGCGCGGCGAACATCCCGAGCAGTTCGGCGCCGCTCATGTCGGAGATGATCGCCGGCGGCGCGTTCCAGGCGATCAACGGCAGGCGCAGGAAGCTCGACGGCGAGAGCAGCTGGCTCTTCATGTCGGTGAACAGCGCCTGCTGGTGTTCCTCGCGCTGGATGTCGGTCTCGTTCGGGCGCGCACAGGTTCTCGCGCGTGCGCGCCAGCGCGAGCGCCTGCTTGCCGTCGAGGTGGTGGGTGCCCGCGCTCAGGCGCAGCGTGAAGCCGCCGTGGCTGAAGCCGCCGTCGAGCTTGCGAGACGATGCAGCCGCCGCGTGTAGGTGACGCCGCCCATCGCGTCGATCAGCTGCGGGAAGTTTTCGAAGTTGACTTCGACGACGTGGTTGATCGGGATGCCGAGCCAGTGCTTGATCACCGAGACCGACAGCGCCGGCCCGCCGAACTCGTGCGCGGCGTTGATCTTCTGCAGGCCGTGGCCGGGGATTTCGATGACCGTGTCGCGCGGGATCGACAGGCGCGCGGCGTGCCCGCCGCCGGTGCGGATCAGCATGATCGTGTCCGAGCGGCCGAAGCCGGTCGTTTCGGCGCCCGGTTCCTTGCTGTCCTTCTGGCGGCGGTCGGAGCCGAGCACGAGGATGTTGTTGGCCGAGGTCAGCGGGATAGCCGGCCGGGTCGAGCACGCCCGCGACGTTCGCCGGCAGCGACGTGCGCTCGAAGTGCGAGCTGATCAGGAACAGCACGAGCGACAGCGCGAGCCAGCCGAGCACGAGCGCGAGCAGGCCGAGCAGCGAGCGCGCTTGGGTGTCGCCCAGCGCCGCCAGCGCGCCTCGCCGGCGTCCGCTACGCGCCGCGGGCGGCGCGGCGGGCTGCGCGTCGGCTGCGCGATCGCGCGCGCCTCGGCGCGGGCGTGAGCGGCTGCCTGGTCGAGCCGCGTCTGCGCGCTCGTGCGGCGCGCGGGCGCGGCAGCCGCAGGCGCGACGGCGCGGTAGCGGGTGTACTGCGGGGCGGCTCGTCGCGGTCGTCGGCGCATCGGCAGGAGGACCCTATATTTGCGAGATGACGCCGACCGCCGGAGGCGCCGGTCGGGACGGCTCGTCGTGTGCCCGACCCCGATCGGCAACCTCGAGGACGTGACGCTGCGCGTGCTGGCCGCTCTGGCGAGCGCCGACGTCGTCGCGCTGCGAGGACACGCGCCACACGCGGGTGCTGCTGGATCGCCACGGGATCGTCGCGCACGCTCGTGAGCTTCCACGAGCACAACGAACGCGCGCGCGCGCGGCGAGCTCGTCGGCGCGGATCGCGGGCGGCGCAGCTGGTCGCGCTCGTGTCCGACGCGGGGATGCCGCTGGTCTCCGACCCGGGCTTCGCGCTCGTGCGCGCGTGCATCGCGGCCGGGCTGGCGGTCGAGGTGCTGCCGGGGCCGAGCGCCGTGCTGACGCGCGCTCGTCGCCTCCGGCCTGCCGGTCGAGCGCTGGCGCTTCGTCGGCTTCCTGCCGCGCGCGCGCGGGTGAGCTCGAGCGCTGCTGGCGGACGCGCCGGAGACGCTCGTCGCGTTCGAGTCGCCCGCGGCGCCTGGCGGCGACGCTGGCGCTGCTCGCCGCGCACGACCCGCGAGCGCCCGGTGGCGGTCTGCCGCGAGCTGACCAAGCTGCACGAGGAAGTCCGCCGCGGCAGCGCCGCCGAGCTGGCCGCGCACTACGCGCGAGCACCCGCCGCGCGGGGAGATCGTGCTCGTCGTGCGGCGCCGCCGCGCCGGGCGAGCGCCGTCGCGCGAGGAGGCGCTGGCGGCGCTGCGCGAGCTGGTCGACGCCGGCGCGCGGCCGCGGCCGGCGGCCGGCGTCGTGGCCAAGCTCACGGGGCTGTCGGCGCCAACGAGCTCTACCGGGAGCTGACGCGCGCGGCGGCACAGTAGCCTGAGCGAGCGAGCATGTCCTTCTACGTGACCACCCCGATCTACTACGTCAACGCGGCGCCCGCACCTGGGGCACGCGTACACGACGATCGCCGCCGACGTGCTGGCGCGCCACCACCGCCAGCGCGGCGAGGAGGTGTTCTTCCTGACCGGCACCGACGAGCACGGCGAGCCGGTGGCCGACGCCGCGCACGCGCTCGGCATCGAGCCGCAGGAGCTGGCCGACCGCAACGCCGAGCGCTTCAAGGCGCTGGCGCCGCAGCTCGAGGCGAGCAACGACTTCTTCATCCGCACGACCGACCCGCAGCACGATGCGAAGGTGCAGGAGGTCCTGACGCGGGTGCAGCGAGAACGGGTACGTCTACGAGGGCACCTACGAGGGCTGGTACTGCCCGCGCTGCGCGGACTTCAAGGCCGAGAACGAGATCGACGAGGGCAACCGCTGCCCGATCCACCACATCGAGCTGACGCGCGAGCAGGAGGAGAACTACTTCTTCGCGCTGTCCGCCTTCCAGGAGCCGCTGGAGCGCCTGTACGCCGAGCGCGAGGACTTCGTCGCGCCGCGCACCGCTACAACGAGGCGCTGTCGTTCATCCGCTCGGGCCTGCGCGACGTGCCGCTCACGCGCCACAAGCTCACCTGGGGCGTGCCGGTGCCGTGGGACGCCGAGCACGTCTTCTACGTGTGGTTCGACGCGCTGCTGAACTACTACACGGCGCTCTCCTATGCGCCGGCGCCCAGGGCGCGGCGCCGGCGAGGATCTCACCGCGAGGTTCTGGCCGGCGAGCTATCACCTGATCGGCAAGGACATCCTGCGCTTCCACGCCGTCTACTGGCCGGCGCTGCTGATGGCCGCCGAGATCGAGCTGCCCGAGCACGTGTTCGTGCACGGCTTCCTGCTGATGGACGGCGAGAAGATGAGCAAGTCGCTGGGCAACGTGCTCGACCCGTTCGCGGTGATCGAGCGCTTCGGCGCGGACGCGCTGCGCTTCTACCTGCTGCGCGACGTCCCCTTCGGCCAGGACGGCTCGGTCTCGACGGCATCCTTCGAGCAGCGCTACGAGAGCGAGCTGGCCAACGAGCTACGGCAACCTCGCCAGCCGCACGCTCGCGATGGTCGTGCGCTACCGCGACGGCGGCGTCGCCGGCGGTCGACCTCGATCCGCGCGCTCGGCGAGCGACTTCGACGGCCTCGCGCGAGCGCGTCGCGGAGCTGATCGACCGCGCCGAGCTGACGCAGCGCGCTCGAGGAGATCTGGCAGCGCGTGCGTCGCCTGAACCGCTACGTCGAGGAGCAGGCGCCGTGGCAGCTGGCCAAGGACGACTCGCGCGCGCGGCGGAGCTCGACCGCGTGCTGCGCACGCTCGCCGAGGGGCTGCGCGTGGTGACCGTGCTGCTGTAGCCCTACCTGCCCGACGAGCACGCGAACGGCTGCTCGACGCGCTCGGCGCGCCCGACCTCTCGCTGGCCGCCGCCGCGCTCGGCGCCGGGCAGATCGAGCGCGTCAGCCAGATCGAGCCGCTGTTCCCCAAGGAGAACAGCATCGATGACGCCTGCTTCGGAGCTCGATCGAAGCCGCGCGTCGGAGCAACCGTGATCGACACCCACACCCACCTGGACCTGTGCGAGCCGCCCGACGCCGAGCTGGTCGCGGCGGCGGTCGCGGCGGGCGTCACGCGGATGCTGACCGTCGGCATCGACGGCGCCTCCTGCCGCGCGGCGCTGGCCGCGGCCGAGGCCTTCCCGCAGGTGTACGCGGCGATCGGCCGCCACCCGAACGACGCGACGGGCTTCGACGACGCCGACCTGGCCGAGCTGCGCGCGCTGGCCGCGCACGAGCGCTGCGTCGCGATCGGCGAGACCGGCCTCGACTTCTACCGCGACGGCGCGCCGCGCGCGGACCAGGAGCGCGCGTTCGCCGCGCAGATCGCGCTCGCGCGCGAGACGGGCAAGCCGCTCGTGATCCACACGCGCGCCGCCGAGCGAGGAGACGCTCGCGCAGCTCGCTGCCGAAGCCGAGGGGGTGAGCGTGGTGATGCACTGCTTCTCGATGCCCGAGCGCCTGGAGGAGTGCCTGGAGCGCGGCTACGCGATCTCGTTCGCCGGCAACGTCACCTACAAAAGCGCCGCCGAGCTCGCGCGAGGCGGCGCGGCGGGTGCCCGACGAGCGCCTGCTGGTGG
The DNA here is from genome assembly GCA_963714285.1 of uncultured Solirubrobacteraceae bacterium. Classification (GTDB taxonomy): domain Bacteria; phylum Actinomycetota; class Thermoleophilia; order Solirubrobacterales; family Solirubrobacteraceae; genus Palsa-744. The sequence goes on along the minus strand of CAVQNS010000003.1, from coordinate 46,096 downwards.
AGACCGACGCGCCGTACCTGACGCCGCAGGCGGTGCGCAAGCAGCGCAACCAGCCGGCGTTCGTCGCGCACACGCGCGGCGTTCCTCGCCGAGCTGCGCGGCGTCGCGGTCGGCGGAGCTCGACGCGACCGTCGAGCGCAACGCCGCGCGCGTGTTCGGCTGGGACGGTGCGAGCGTCGTGGCCGGCACCCCATCGGGACCCGCTGCTCCCGCTCAGCCAAGCCTGCGGCGGATGCGCCAGTTCGCCGTGCGCCCAGACCGCGAGCTCGGGCAGAACTTCCTGTCGACTCGAACATCCTCGGCGTGATCGGGCGCGCCGCCGAGCTCGACGCGAGGATGTCGTGCTCGAGGTCGGCGGCGGCCTCGGGCGTGCTCTCGGAGTATCTCGCCGAGCGCGTCGCGCACGTGCACGTGGTCGAGATCGACGAGCGCCTGCGCGAGGCGCTGCTCGACGCGACCGACGCCGCACGCGAACGTGACGCGTGCACTGGGGCGATGCGATGACGATCGACCTCGCCGCGGCTGCGCCCGGCGCCGAGCAAGGTCGTCGCGAACCTGCCCTACGGGATCGCCGCGGGCGTGCTGCTGCGCACGATCGAGGAGCTGGCGAGAGTCGAGCGCGTGGGTGGCGATGGTGCAGCGCGAGGTCGGCGAGCGGCTGGCGGCGGCGCCCGGCAGCGGCGCGTACGGCGTGCCCTCGGTGCTCGCGCAGCTGGCGTGCGAGGTGGAGGTGCTGCGCGCGATCCCGCGCACGCGTCTTCTCTCCCGTGCCGAACGTCGACTCGGTGCTCGTGGGGCTGCGTCGCTGGAGTCCGCCGGTACAGGCGGCGGCGACGGGCTGCCGGCGCAGCTCGGCTCGCGCCGCGGCTGCAGGTGCGCGCGCTCGTCGCGCGGCGCCTTCGCCCACCGGCGCAAGACGCTGGCCGGCTCGCTCGCGCTGGCCGGCGGTGAGCGCGCGGGACGCTCGCGCGAGCAGGTCCGCGCGGCGCTGGTCAAGCTCGGCCATCCGGCGGACGTGCGCGCCGAGCGCCTCGCGCCGCGAGGACTTCCGCGCGCTCGCGCGCGCTGCTCGAACTGTGAACGTGAACGCAGCTCGCCCGCGCTGCGCGCGCTCGCCCCGGCGAAGATCAACCTCGGGCCTGTTCGTCGGGCCGGTGCGCGCCGAGACGGCCGCCACGAGCTGGTGAGCGTGATGCAGTCGATCTCGCTCGCCGACGAGCTGACGCTCGAGCCGCGCGCCGGCGGAGCGAGCACGACGAGGTCGTCTGCCCGGGCGTGGCAGGTCGCCCGGAGGAGAACCTCGCGGCGGCGGCGCTTGCAGCTGTTTCGCGAGCGACCGGCTGGGATGCGCCGCCGCTGCGGCTGAGCATCGTCAAGCGCGATCCCCGTCGCCGCCGGTCTGGGCGGCGGCTCCGCCGACGCGGCGGCGACGCTGCGCCTTGCCAGGCACGCCTCGGGGCTCGGCGACGAGGCGCTGCTGCTCGAGCTTGCCGCGCGAGCTGGGCGCCGACGTGCCCGCGCAGGTCGCGCCCGGGCGCTGGCTGGCCACGCGGCGCCGGCGAGCAGCTGCAGGAGCTGCCCGGCCGCCGCCACCTTCGGCGTGCTGGTGCTTGCGGCGCAGGCGCGGCGCTCTCCACGGCCGCGGTGTACGCCGAGGCCGATCGGCTCGGCCTCGCGCGCGCCGCGCGCGAGCTCGAGGAGCGTCGCGGCGCGCTGCGCGACGGCGTTCGAGCTCGGCGCGCCCCTGCCCGCCGGCGGCGAGCTGCTGCACAACGACCTGCAGCACGCCGCGGTCGTCGCTGTGCCCGGAGATCGACGAAGCGCTCGCGCAGGCGCGCGAGGCGGGCGCGGAGCTGGCGCTCGTGAGCGGCTCCGGGCCGACCGTGGTGGGGCTGTTCCCGCGCGGCGCGAATCGGCCTCGGCCGCGCGCCGAAGCGCGGCGCGGCCGGCGCTGGCGCGGGCCGCGAGCCGCGCTGCGCAATCTGCCGCCGACGCCGCGTGGACGGCGCTTTCGCGCGCGGTGAGCGACGCTCGCTGTGCGTCACAATCTCAAGCGATCGCCATGAGCAGGACAGCCATCAACGATCTCGTCGCCGTCTGCGCGGGCGTGTTCGGGCTGGCGCTGTTACGCCGGCCTGATCCTGGTGCCGGCGTGGACCGTCCTACTCGCGCGTGTGGGAGCGCCTGGCGGCGACCGTCCTGTCGCTGTACGTGCTCGCCGTGCTCGTCGGCGCCGGCGTGCTCGCGGCGCTCGCCGTCGTCTACTTCTGGGGCTGAGCAGTGTCCGACCTCGCGGCGCTGGATGCGATCACCGAGGCGGTCGAGTCGGGCGCCGGGCTGCCCGAGGTGGTGCGCGCCGCGGCGAAGGCGCTCGACGCGAGCCTCGCGGTGACCGACGCGTGGGGCGCGACGCTCGCGGTCGCCGCGCGCTCGCCCGCGGAGGAGCGCTCGCTGCTCGCCGGCGGCGAGGGCGTCAGCAGCGCGCCGCTGCGCGTCGCCGACACGGTCGTGGGAACGCTGCACATGCGCGCACGACCGAGCCGAGCGCGTCGATGCGCAGGCTGCTGCGTGACGATGATCGCCTCCGAGGTCGAGCGCGTGCGGGCGCCCGAGCGGGTCTCGGAGACGGCGGCGGCCGACTTCCTGCGCGCGATGCTCGCCGCGAGCTGACCGACCGCGAGGAGCTGCTGGCGCGCGCGAAGGAGCTCTCGCTGGAGGTCGAGGACGGCGCGAGCATGATCGTCGCCCGCGCCCACCCGCAGGCGCCGACCGACGAGGGCTGGCGTGCGCGCGTGCGCGCGGTCGCCGAGCGCGGCGCGCGCGCGGTCGTCGAGCCGCTCGATCGCGGCGCTCTCCGAGCGCGACGGGGTCGGCGGGCGCCGAGGTGCTGCTGCTGGTGCCCGGCGGCGAGGAGGCCGCTGGCCGCGCGCGCCGCCGACGCGGTCCTGCGCGAGATGGAGGCCGGCCTCTCGGGCTACACGTTCGCGCTCGGGCGCAGCCGCATCGCCGAGGACCCCGCCGAGCTGCCGCGCGCGGCCAGCGAGGCGCTGCTGGCGGCCAACGTCGCCCAGGGCGGCTCGGCCGACGCGGCGCGCTGGCGTTCGAGCAGACCGGCGCCTACCGGCTGCTGCTGTGCGCGATGAGCGAGAACCCGAGCGAGCTGCAGCGCTTCTACGCCGAGACCGTCGAGCCGCTGGTCGCCTACGACGAGCAGTACGAGACCGACCTGGTGCAGACGCTCGAGACGTTCCTGGAGGCCGACGGCAACGTCGCCGGCACCGCGCAGCGGCTGTTCACCCACCGCCACACGATCTACTACCGCCTGGAGCGCGTGCGCGAGCTCTCGGGCCTGGACGTCAGCTCCAGCGACGGCCGCGAGAAGCTCAGCCTCGGGCTGAAGTCGATGCGCGTGCTCGGCATCTCCTCCGCGCGCGGCCCCGCCTCGGAGGCCGGCGCCGAAGGCGGCCGCGTGCCGCGCCGCTCGGGCCGGCGCTCCTGACGCCCGGTCCTCAGCCGCGCGCGGCGAACTCGACCGCGTAGGTCGCCCCCGGCGAGCGCTCTGGGCGAGGCACCGCAGGGCACGGCCGGGGCGACGCCGACGCCGCTGTCGCGATATTCGCCGGTCAGGATGATCTCGCGGTGCGGGGGAGAGGCCATCCATGCGCGCGACCATCTGCGCCGGGGTCGCGTCCGTGCCGGTGCCCCAGCCGATGTTCTGCCCGACCGAGAGGCTGCGCGGCGTGCGCGGGTAGCGGGTCGCGGCGATCAGCGTGCAGCGGCGTCTGCCCGGGAGGGCGGTCGTCGGCGAAGTAGTCCCAGCCGACCATGTCGTTCGACCTGCGCGGTGGCGACGCGTCTGGAGTTCGCGGTTGGCGCGCAGCGGGCGCAGGCGGTATGCGGCGCGCAGGTGGTCGATCAGGCAGAGCGTGGCCGCGTCGACGGTCGGCGGGTTGGCGGCGGTGGGGCGCAGGTTGGGCGCCCGGGCAGGGCAGCGTGCCTTGGCGTGCGCGATCGCCGCGCCGCGCCCGCGCGCTGCGCGCCACGTCGCGCGTGCCAGCGCAGGCACCGCCGAACACGACCAGCGCGGCTGGCAAGCACAGCGGCTACGCGTGCACCGCCGATGCTCTCCAAGCCCCCGAACAGAGTGCAGGAATCCTTGCAGAAGCACGGATGAGGCGCGCGTTGTCGAGCGCAGTTACGCTCCATTGCGCGATCAGCATGCGACGCGACTGTCGGCGTGCCCTTGGGGGGTCGTCCAATGGCAGGACATCAGGTTTTGGTCCTGAGAATCGGGGTTCGAATCCCTGCCCCCCAGCTGTCAGGCTACGGCCTAGGAACGTCGTTCGGCGCCACGCTCGACGGCGACGCGCACTACCATCCTACAGTCTGCGCGATGAGCGCCCCCACCGTCCTGATCCTCGCCGCCGGCCAGGGCACGCGCATGCGCTCGAGCACGCCGAAGGTGCTGCACGAGCTGTGCGGCCGGCCGATGGTGCTGTGGCCGGTGCGGGCGGCGCTCGAGGCCGGCGCGGGGCGGGTCGTCGTGGTCGACTCGCCGGCGCGCGCTCTGCGAGCAGGTGCTGCCCGAGGGCGTCGAGCTGGCGGTGCAGCCGAGCTCGAACGGCACCGGCGGCGCGGTCGTCGCGGCGCTGGCAGGCTCGACGCCGACTCCGACGCCCGCGAGGAGGAGGCGCCGGTGGTGGTGCTCAGCGGCGACGTGCCGCTCGTCAGCGCGGAGGCGATCGGGGAGCTGCTCGAGGCGCACGAGCGCGGCGGCGCGGCGCGACGATGGCGACGACGGTGCTCGACGACCCGAGCGGCTACGGGCGCGTCGTGCGCGACGCGAGCGGCGCGGTGGAGCGGGTCGTCGAGACCAAGAAGCGAGGGCGACGCCAGCGCGGCGGAGCTCGAGATCGCGCGAGGTCAACACGGGCATCTACGTGTTCGACGGCGGCCGCGCTGCTCGAGGCGCTGCCGCGGCTGAGCGCCGAGAACGCCCAGGGCGAGCTGTACCTGCCGCAGGTGCTCGACCTGCTGCGCGCCGACGGCGCGACGGTCGCCGCGCACGTCGTCGCGGACGAGCGGCTCGTGCTCGGCGTCAACGACCGCGTCGCGCTGGCGCACGTGCGCGCGGCTCGCGCAGCGAGCGATCCTCGAGCGGCACATGCGCGCGGGCGTGACGATCGTCGACCCGGCGAGCGACGGTGATCGACGTCGACGTGGAGATCGGCCAGGACACGACGATCGAGCCGTTCACGCACGATCCGCGGCGCGCACGCGGATCGGCGCAGGGGTGCGCCGTGCGCACTCCTATCTGCGTCGATTGCGTGCTCGAGGACGGCGGCGAGCGTCGGCCCGTTCGCCTACCTGCGGCCCGGCGCGCTGCTGCGCGAGGGCGCCAAGGCGGGGACGTTCGTGGAGATCAAGAACTCCGACATCGGCGCGGGCGCGAAGGTGCCGCACCTCTCCTACATCGGCGACGCGGACGTCGGCGAGCGCACCGAACCTCGGCGCGGGCACGATCACCGCCAACTACGACGGGCGCGCCAAGCACCGCACGACGATCGGCAGCGGCGTGCGCGGCGGCGTGGACACGGCGCTCGTCGCGCCGGTGACCGTCGGCGACGACGCGTACACGGCCGCCGGCTCGGTGATCACCGAGGACGTGCCGCCGGGCGCGCTCGGGGTGGCGCGCGCCAGCGCCAGACGAACATCGAGGGCTACGCCGAGCGCCGACGTGGGGAAGAGCAGTGCGACGCGAGGCGTAAGCGCGGCGACGCTCCAGATGCGCGTGGGTCGCGCATCCGCGGCTGGGTCTACACTCCCAGGGGAGATGAGCAGCGCGATCGACACGCGCACGCAGTCGCTCGCGCGACGAGCCTGCCGATCGACTACAACAAGCGGCTGATGCTGTTCAGCGGGCGCGCGAACCCGCAGCTGGCGGTCGACATCGCGGACAAGCTCGGCGTCGACCTCGGCCCGGTGACGCTGAAGACGTTCTCCAACGGCGAGGTGTACTGCCGCTACGAGGAGTCGATCCGCGGCGCGGACGTGTTCATCGTGCAGTCGACCTGCGGCAACGCCGCAGACCGGCGTCACCGCGAACGACTCGCTGATGGAGCTGCTGTTCATGATCGACGCCGCCGTCGGCGCCTCCGCGCACCGCGTGATCGCCGTCACGCCGTGGTTCGGCTACTCCCGCCAGGACAAGAAGTCCGCGCCGCGCGAGCCGATCTCCGCGCGCCTGGTCGCGCGCATGCTCGAGGCGGCGGGCGCCGACCGCGTGCTGACGATGGACCTGCACGCCGGCCAGATCCAGGGCTTCTTCCAGAAGCCGGTCGACCACATGACGGCGCTGTTCATGCTCACGCAGTACTTCGCCGACCTCGGCCTCTCCGATCTCGTGGTCGTCGCGCCGGACGCCGGCCGGGTCAAGCTGAACAAGAAATTCGCCTCGAAGATCGGCGCCGAGCTGGCGATCCTCGACAAGGAGCGCCCCGCCCAGCAGGTCGCCGAGATCGGCTACGTGATCGGCGACGTCAAGGGCAAGACGGCGGTGATCGTCGACGACATGATCGACACCGCCGGCACGCTCGCCGCGGCGGCCAGACGGTCTCGAAGAGGGCGCCGACGCGCGTCTACGCGGCCGCCACGCACGCGGTCTTCTCCGGCGACGCGTTCGAGAACCTGCGCGACGTCGGGCTTCGAGGAGATCGTCGTCACCGACACGATCCCGATGCGCGCCCGAGCGCCCCGAGAACATCCGCGTGCTGCCGTGCGCGGAGCTGCTGACCGACTCGATCCGGCGGATCTTCACCGACGACTCGGTCAGCGAGGTGTTCGGCGGCGAGAACCAGCTGTTCTGAGACGCAAGAATACTCTGAAACGCATCGTTCTTATCGCCGTTGCCGTGGTGGCTGTTCCTCGCGATCAGCGGCATGCTCGCGCGCTTCTTCTCGGCGGAGAACGTCGAACGCGACGATGCCCTGGCGCTCGTGCGAGGCGGAGGCCAGGGGCGGCGTCGCCGGCATGCTCGAGCGAGCTCAGCGGCTGCCGCGCGAGCCCGTCGTGCGTAGCCGGCGTGAAGGCCGATGCGAGCAACCCACGCCTACGCAGCTCGGCGCCGTGAAGATCCTGCAACTGGACTCGAAGACCGCGTATTCGCTGTTCGGAGCCACGGGGAAGACGCGGCTTGCGTGGACGGTGATCGGGAAGCTGCCGGTCGTGCAGTGCGTGGACGTGCGCCGCACGGGCAACTTTCTCACGGGGATCGACGTGAAGCTGATCGGGCTGAGCGCTCCAATCGGCAACGAAGGGATCTGCGCGAAGCGCACGACGAATGAAGTGGAAGAAGAAGAAGCGACGGCCGTGGAACAGGGACGGTCTTGAGGACGACCTCGGGAGGGGCGATTGCCAGTACACGCGGTCGAAAGTTGGGTGTGTTTTGGCACGCGCCTGGACGCGCCTGACGCCCCCCGGCGTTCGCCAACGTGCCACCAGCACGCCGGCGAACACCGTGCGACGTCAGCCACGCCCATCCACGCACCAATTCCCCACCCAACTTTCGACCGCGTGTACTAGAGTCTGGGCTCGCTCATGGCCGACACGACGACAAAGCTCGATGTCAAGACCCGCACCGCGTGAAGGCTCGCGCGCGGCGCGACGCCTGCGCCGCAGCGGACGCGTGCCCGGCGTGCTGTACGGCGGCGGCGGCGAGCCGGTCGGCTTCGACGCGGACGCGCGCGAGCTGCGCCACGCGCTGGCGGGCGCGGGCGCCGTGCTCGACCTGAGCTTCGACGGCGAGAAAGCGACGCCGGTGGTGCTCAAGGAGGCCCAGCGCCACCCGGTGCGCGGCGAGACGGTGCACGTCGACCTGCTGCGGGTGCGCCTGGACGAGGCGATCCACGCGGTCGTGCCGCTGGAGCTGACGCGGCGGCGAGGACGCGCCGGGCGTCAAGGAAGGCGGCGTGCTCGAGCAGATCACGCGCGAGCTGAACGTCGAGGCGCTGCCGACGGCGATCCCGGAGTCGATCGTGCACGACGATCGGCGAGATGCAGATCGGCGAGACGATCCTGCTCGCGGCGATCGCTGTGCCCGAGGGCGTGACGCTGCTCGACGACCTGGAGGAGACGGTGATCGCGACCCTCTCCCCGCCGCGACTGCAGAGCGAGGCGGAGGAGGAAATCGAAGCCGAGACCGAGCTCGTCGGCGAGGCGCGAGCGACGCCGCCGAGGGCGGCTCCGAGGGCTCGTCCGCCGAGGAGTAGCAGCTCCTGCGACGCCCGTTCGGCGGCGGCGGCGGGGTGCCGAGCACGGAAATCGACTGGCTGATCGTCGGGCTGGGCAACCCCGGCCGCGAGTACGCGGGCACGCGCCACAACGTCGGCTTCATGGTCGCTGAGGCGCTGGTCGAGCGCTGGAAATTGGGGCGGCCGCAGAGAGCGCTTCCGCGGGCGCATCGCCGAAGGTCGCGCCCGCGGGCCGATGGCCGGATCGACGACGTGGGCGCGCCGGGGGGACGGGGGCCGCGCGTGGCGGTGCTGTGCCCGCAGACCTACATGAACGAGGCGGGCCGCTCGGCGGGACCCGGCGCGCGGCGCGCTCAAGCTCCCGCTAGAGCGCGTGCTGGTCGTGCACGACGAGATCGACCTGCCGTTCGGCGAGGTCCGCACGCGCGCTCGGCGGTGGCCTGGCCGGGCACAACGGGCTGAAGTCGCTCAAGCGCGAGCTCGGCGGCGCAGACTTCGTGCGCGTGCGCGTCGGCGTCGGGCGCCCCGACTCCACCGACCCGGAGATCGTCTCGTCATACGTGCTCGGGCGCTTCCGCGAGAGCGACGCGCAGGTGAGCGAGCTGGTGGAACGCGCGTGCGAGCAGGTCGAGCACGTGCTGTCGGACGGCGACGCGCCAGGATGAGGGAGTGACACCCACCGTGAGCTCGGCGAGCAGAGACGCGACGAAGAGAAGCGCGCGATCGCAGGCGCCCCCGGCGCCCGGGCTACGCTCGCTGCTGGGGCTGATCGAGGAAGACGAGTCGGCCAGGCGGCTCGCGCGCGAGGGCGGCCACGCGTTCGTGTCGGCGTCGCTGCGGCCCTACATGATCGCTGCGCTCGCCGACATCGACTCGCCCGCGCGAGCGCGACCGACGCTGGTCGTCGTCGGCGACGACCGCGCGGCGCGCGACCTCGCGGGCGACCTGCGCGCGTGGCTGGAGCCGCGGCCGGTGCGCTACTACCCCTCGCGCGGCGTCGCGTACGAGTCCCACCTCGCCCCGCCGCCGCACCTGGTGGGTCTGCGCGTCGCCGCGCTCGACGCTCTGCTGGCCGCGCAGGACACGACGGAGGGCGAGCGCGCGGAGACCGACCAGCCGGTCGTGGTGGTCAGCGCGGTGGCGCTCTCGGAGAAGGTGCCCGACCCGGCGCTGCGCCCGCACTCGTTCACGCTGCGCGTCGGCGAGCTGCTCGATCTCGAGGAGTGCGCGACAGAGCTCGTGGGCGCGGGCTACGAGCGCGTCGACCAGGTGGAGGAGCGCGGACAGTTCGCGCTGCGCGGAGGGCTGCTGGACGTGTTCCCGGCGACCGAGGAGCGGGCGGTGCGGGTCGACATGTTCGACGTGGAGATCGAGTCGCTGCGGTGGTTCTCGACGTTCACCCAGCGCTCGCTCGGGGACGTGCAAGAGGTCGAGATCGCGCCCGCGGCGGAGCTCGCGGCCGAGCACCGCGAGCTGGCCGAGATCGCCGCTGCCACCGGCGCGTTCGCGGCCGCCGGCGACGGGAATTCCACCAAGCGGCCGGACATCGCCGAGCTGCTGCCGGTCGAGCGCTTCGGCGCGCTGCTCGACCTGATCGGCGAGGAGACCGAGCTGGTGGTGGCGGCCGAGGAGGAGCTCGCGCCGGTGCTGAGCGATCACTGGAGCGACGTCTGCGCGGCGTTCGACGACGAGGACGCCCACCACCTGTACGTGAGCCCCGAGCGCGTCCAGGCCGCACTGGCGGACCGCGCGCGGATCTGGCTCTCGGCGCTCGCGAGCGGCCAGGAGATCGAGCTGCGCGCGCAGGCAGCGGACACGGCCGCGCGCTCGCTGGGCGAAGCCGAGCCGCGAGCTCGAGAAGCTCGTGCGCTCGGGCTACCGCACGGTCGTCGCCTTCCCCCGGCGCGGCGAGGGCGAGCGTGCCGCGTACAACCTCGGGCGGCTGAAAGCGACGTGGCTGCGACGAGGGCGTCGGGCGTCGGCCGCGCGGCGCCGCTTGAGCCCTCGCTGCGCTTCGCGACGGCGTCGCTGCGCGAGGGCTTCGTCGCGCCGCAGCTGAAGCTCGCCGTGTATCCCGAGCACCGCCTGCTGCGCCGGCGCGCTGCCGAGCGGGCAGGAGGCCCGGGCGGGCACGGGCGGTCCGGGTGGCGTGCGCCGGGGCGCGCTGCGCTCGTTCACCGAGCTGCGCACGGGCGACATCGTCGTGCACGAGGACCACGGCGTGGCGCGCTTCGCGGGCTTTGAGACGCGCACCGTCGCGGACATCACGCGCGACTACCTGTACCTCGAATACCAGGGCGACGACCGCGTGTTCGTGCCCACCGACCAGCTCGCGAAGATCTCGCGCTACGTGGGCGCTCGGATCGCACCCTCGAGCACCCGCCGCTGAGCAAGCTGGGGGGCACGCGCTGGGAGACGATGAAGGCGCGCGCGCGGCGCGCGGCGCAGGAGCTTGCCGGCGAGCTTTTGAGCCTCTACGCCGAGCGCCGGCGACGTACAGGGCACGCGTTCGAGGCGGACTCCGACTGGCAGCGCGACTTCGAGGAGCGCTTTCCCTTCACCGAGACGCCCGACCAGCGCGAGGCGATCGAGCTGGTCAAGGCCGACATGGAAGCGCCGCGGCCGATGGACCGGCTGATCTGCGGCGACGTCGGCTACGGCAAGACCGAGGTCGCGCTGCGGGCGGCGTTCAAGGCGGCGAACGACGGCAAGCAGGTACTGATGCTGGCGCCGACGACGATCCTCGCCCAGCAGCACTACGGCACGTTCTCCGAGCGGCTCGCCGACTATCCGTTTACGCTCGAGCACGTCTCGCGGTTTCGCACGGCGGCCGAGCAGAAAGCCGCGATCAAGGGCTTCGCAGAGGGCCGCGTGGACATCCTGATCGGCACCCACCGCGTGCTCTCGCGCGACGTGCGCGCGAAGGACCTCGGCCTGCTGATCGTCGACGAGGAGCAGCGCTTCGGGGTCAAGCAGAAGGAGCTGCTGCGCCAGCTGAAGCTGAAGGTCGACGTGATCTCGATGTCCGCCACGCCGATCCCGCGCACGCTGCAGATGTCGCTGGCGGGGCTGCGCGACATCTCCGTGATCGAGACTCCGCCGGAGGGCCGCCGCCCGGTGCGGACGTACGTGGGCGAGTACGAGGAGGAGCTTGTCAAGCGGGCGATCCTGCGCGAGCACGAGCGCGGCGGACAGGCGTTCTTCCTGCACAACCGCGTCGAGACGATCGAGGAGACGGCCGAGCGGCTGCGCGCGCTGTGCCCCGGCGTGCGCTTCGCCGTCGCCCACGGGCAGATGGGCGAGGGCGAGCTCGAGGACGGTGATGATGGACTACCTGCGCGGTGGCGCGGACGTGCTGGTGTGCACGTCGATCATCGAGTCGGGCATCGACATCCCGCAGGCGAACACGCTGATCGTCGAGCACGCCGACACGTTCGGCCTCGCCCAGCTCTACCAGATCCGCGGGCGCGTCGGACGCAGCCGCGAGCGCGCGTATGCCTACCTGCTGTACGACTCCGCGGCGGCGCTCACGCCGGAGGCGGCGCAGCGGCTCTCGGCGCTGTCGGACTACACCGAGCTCGGCGCCGGCTTCAAGATCGCGATGCGCGACCTGGAGATCCGCGGCGCGGGCAACCTGCTCGGCGACGAGCAGTCCGGGCACGTCGCGGCGCTGGGCTTCGAGCTGTACATGCAGATGCTCGACGAGGCCGTGCAGGCGGCCGAGCCGCAGGCCGAGGGCGAGGAGCTGCCAGAGCCGGTGCGCCTGGACGTGAACGTCGACGCGTACGTGCCGGCCGACTACGTCCCCTACGAGCAGGCGAAGATCGAGGTCCACCGGCGTGTCGCGGGAGCGCTCGAGGTGGCCGACGTGGAACGGCTGCGCGAGGAGCTCGAGGATCGCTTCGGCCCGGTGCCCGAGCCGCTCGGAGAACCTGCTGGCGCTGCAGCGGGCGCGCATCAAGTTCGGGCAGGCGGGCGCGCGGACGGTGAGCTTCCGCGGAGACCGCCTCGCGGTGACGCCGATCGAGCTCGACTCCACGCGCGGCGAAGCGCCTGCGCGAGGAGCTGCCCGAGGCGCTGTACGAAGCCGGGCGCTCGCAGGTGTCGGTGCGCGTGCCGAAGGACGGTAGCGAGCGGTTCCCGACGGTGATCAGGGCGGCGGACGTGTTGCTTTCTCTGCGACGAGAAGCGGCGTGAACGCTCGCTAAATCAGGGGTTGGAGACATCTTCAGGAACTCCTTAAGCACGAGGTGCGCGGTTTCCGCTAGAGTGCCCGCGTCGTGTCCAAGCCGCTTCGCTACATCCCGGCGCTAGGCGCCGTTTTCTTTGCCCTCGCTGGCTCTGCCGCGTGCGGCAGCGGCGGCATTCCCGGCGACGCCGTGGTGCAGGTCAACGGCAACCCGATCACCAAAACGACGTTCGACCACTGGATCTCCGTCGCGGCGGCCTCGAGCGCGACCACGACCCACCGGGGCGGTCGCCAAACCGGTGGTGCCGGAACCGCCGGCCTACACGGCCTGCATCGCACACCTGGAAGCGACCGCGGCGAAACCGGCCAAGGGCCAGGCAAAGCCGACCCCGGCGGTGCTGAAGAGCGAGTGCGAACAGCAGTACAAATCGCTGCAGCAGGAGGTGCTCGGCTTCCTGATCTCCTCAGAATGGGTGCTCGGCGAAGGCGCCAGCCTGGGCGTGAACGTGAGCGACAAGGAAGTCAAGAAGCAGTTCGAAACGATCAAGAACCAGCAGTTCCCCAAGCCGGCGCAGTTCGAAAAATTCCTCGCCACCTCGGGGCAGACGGTCTCCGATCTGCTGCTGCGCGTGAAGCTCAACCTGCTTTCGACGAAGATCCAGCAGCAGTCGCCAAAAGCAAAGGCACGGTTACGCAGGCGCAGATCCAGAAGTACTACAACGAAAACAAGTCCCGCTTCGGACCGCCCGAAAAGCGCAACCTGCGAGATCATCCTCACCAAGACCGAAGCGGCGGCCCAGCAGCGCCAAGAAGGAAATCGAATCGGGCAAGAGCTTCGCGAGCGTCGCCAAGAACGTGTCGATCGACCCGACCAGCAAGGCCAAGGGCGGCCTGCTCCGGGAGTGGTCAAGGGCCAGGAGGAGAAGGCGCTCGACGAAGCCGTCTTCTCCGCCAGCAGGGCGTGCTCAGCGGTCCGGTGAAGACGCCGTTCGGCTACTACGTCTTCGAGGTCAGAGCAGTACGCCCGGCAATCAGCAGACGCTCGCGCAGGCGCAAGTCCACGATCAAGCAGCAGCTGCGCCACCCAGCAGCAGACGGCGCTGAGCAAGTTCGTCAAAGAATTCAAAAAGAAGTGGACCGCCAAAACGGAATGCCGCGCGGACTACGTGGTGCAGGACTGCAAGAGCTACAAAGTCCCGAAGACGAGCACGACGGCACCGAGCACCGAAGCGCCCGCAACCACGACGAGCACGCCCGGCGCAGACCACCAAAGTACCCGTCACGCCGACGAAAAAATAGGCCGGGTCGTGCCGAGATCGCCGCGTAGCGGGATCGCTCGCGATGAGTCAGATCGAGCGCGTGCACGCGCGCCAGATACTCGACAGCCGTGGCAACCCGACGGTCGAGGTCGAGGTCGCGCTGCGCTCCGGCGCCCACGGCCACGCGGCGGTGCCGTCAGGCGCCTCGACGGGCGAGTTCGAGGCGACGGAGCTGCGCGACGGTGGTAAGCGCTGGCAGGGCAAGGGCGTGACGCGTGCGGTCAGCAACGTCAACGGCGAGATCGCGGCCGCCGTCGCCGGCATCGACGCCGCCGACCAGGACACGCTCGATCGGGCGCTGATCGCGCTCGACGGCACCCCAAATAAGTCGCGTCTGGGCGCCAACGCGATCCTCGGCGTGTCGCTCGGCGGCGGCCCACGCGCAGGCGGCCGAGGAGGGCCTGCCGCTGTGGCGCTACCTCGGCGGCGAGGCGGCGAGAGTGCTGCCGGTGCCGATGATGAACGTGCTCAACGGCGGCGCGCACGCCGACAACAAGGTCGACTTCCAGGAGTTCATGATCGTGCCGTGCGGTGCGACGACGTTCTCGGAGTGCCTGCGCATGGGCGTCGAGGTGTTCCACGCCCTGAAGCGCACGCTGCACGAGCGCGGCCTGAGCACCGCGGGCGGCGACGAGGGTGGCTTCGCGCCCGACCTCGACTCCAACGAGGAGGCGCTGGAGATGCTCGTCGGCGGGCATCGAGGCCGCCGGGTATGAGCCGGGCGGCGAGGTGGCGATCGCGCTCGACCCCGCCACGAGCGAGCTCTACCGCGACGGCGCCTACGTGCTCGAGCACGAGGGCCGCACGCTGAGCGCCGCCGAGCTGGCCGACTACTGGGCGACCTCGTCGCGCGCTATCCGATCGTCTCGATCGAGGATGGCATGGACGAGGAGGACTGGGATGGCTGGAAGACACTCACCGAGCGGCTGGGCGAGCGGGTGCAGCTGGTCGGCGACGATCTGTTCGTGACCAACACCGAGCGCCTGCGGCGCGGTATCGAGCTGGGCGTGGCGAACTCGATCCTGATCAAGGTCAACCAGATCGGCACGCTGACGGAGACCCTCGAGGCGATCGCGATGGCGCGGGAGGCGGGCTACACGGCCGTGATGAGCCACCGCTCGGGCGAGACAGAAGACGTCACGATCTCAGACCTCGCGGTGGCGACCGGCTGCGGACAGATCAAGACGGGCGCGCCGGCGCGCTCAGATCGCGTGGCAAAGTACAACCAGCTGCTGCGCATCGAGGAGCAGCTCGGGACCGACGCGGAGTTCCCCGGCCGCTCGGTGTTCTCGCCGATCCTGACGCATCCTCGCCGTGGTGGCGGTCCTATGAATGCCGTCGCAGTGACGCGGCTCCCGGGAGATCGCCCCGCCCGATCGACGGAGCTTGCAGGAGGTCTCCGCGCGAACGCGAATGCGAAGGCATGCAGTCCAGGACACGCGTCCGCTGGGATCGGTTGGGCCGAATCGCGATGCGAGGAGTTCTCGTGGTCCTTGCCTACCTGTATCTGAGCGCCGGCGTCCACTCTTCTCGACCTGGCGTCAATCGCACCGAGACAACGCCATCGTCGCCAAGCTGGAGCGCGAATACCAAACGCTCTCGCGCCAGCACAGAAGTCTCAGCAAGCAAGCCACGCTCGAAGCGGAGGCACGGCGGCTGGGCATGGCCAAGAAAGGCGAGCGGCCGTACATCGTGAGCGGCCTGCCGAACGATTGAGCCAGTAAACGGGGCGCATATAGAGGAATCCTCATACGCGAGCGGGTCACCGAAACGCGTGGAACTGGGCTAATCTCAGGAGAGTGTCCTCGTATGAGAACGCGATCTACCAGTGGCGCCAGGGCGAACGCCGTCTGCAGGCAGCGCCCCCCGAGCGGGGCCCGCAGCTGGAGCGCGTCACCGGTGCCCTCGTAGCCGAGCTCCGGCGGCGATTGGGCGGCCGGTTCTCGGTGGAAGAGCTGGTCGAGCTCTACGAGCAAGGCGCCGCGTGGTGCCTGCAAGTGGCGATGAAGACCGCCCCGGACGATCCCTGGGCATGGGAGGCCGCCATCGTGGTCGACGCGGCGTTCGCCCGCTACCTGCACGAGGCCGCCGACTACGCCGGCGGGCGCAGAGAGATAAACGCCTAGCGGACGCTAGCTGTCCTCGCCGCTGTCTACGCGGCGGATGACTATGCGGTCCTCTTCCACCGTCACCTCTACCGGGCGGTGCCCGGCCCAGTGCTCGGCATAGATCGGGTTGTCCTGGACGGCGGGGTCGAGCCACAGACCGTACCCCTCCTCACCGTGGTCGAACGTTCCCTCCAGAGGGCTGGCATTGCGTGCGCCGCCGCGCGACCGTCCCCGCCCGCCGCGACGGCTGCGACGGCGGGCGCGGGGGGCCTCCTCCTCCTCCTCCTCGGACTCCCCCTCCTCGCTGTCTTCGCCGTTCGCCTCGGCCTCCGCCTTCGCTCGCTCGGCCTCGATCTCGGCGGCCTCCAGCTCGGCGGCGATCAGCGCGTCGTCCTCGGCTCGCAGGTCGATCTCCTCGTAGTCGGCCGCGATCGCGCCCTCGGCGGAGTCCCCGTCGCTGACGAGCTCGTTCTGGCGCTTGAACTGCTCGATGTCGCGGACGGTGACCTCGAGCTGGTGGGCGACCCAGGCGTCGGTACGCCCCTGTCGTACCCAGGCGCGGATCTGGTTCAAGTGCGGACGCAGTGATCTACGAGGCATGAGCGGTCCGGGAGACTAGCGTAAAGGGATCAAAAGGGCTCGCGACCGGTGCGGCCCATGTGGCGGCGCTTCGTCGGCCGACCGGGAATCTCGTCGAATTGTTCGACGAGGCGGTGGCTGCGCGGGCGGGGTCGCTTTCCCCCGGTCGTGTGACTATGCTTGCCAGACCGGCGGGGGGAGCTGAGCCGGTCGCCCGTCGGCAAAGAGGAAGGTGCACCGAATGTTGGTTCTTACGCGCAAGTCCAACCAGAGCATCATGATCGGAGACGACGTTGAGGTATCGGTGCTGTCCGTCATGGGCGAGAAGGTTCGCATCGGCATTCAGGCACCGCAGGACATCCCGGTCTTCCGCAAGGAGATCTATCTGGAGATCCACCGCGAGGACGGCGAGACCCCCGAGGAGGATGTCCGCACCGAGGTGAGCGACGCACTCCAAGAGCTCGGCGACGGCTCTTCTTAGAGACCTCCTCAGACCCAGCGGCAGAGAGGCTCAGCCCAGCAGCAGGCTCAGCCCAGCAGCAGGTAGAGCGTGCGGAACATGACCACGGTGACGATCGCCGCGGTCAGGATCAGCGTGAGGACGAGCAGTACGAAGCGGAACGAGCCGTGCTTGTGACGCCGATCCACCTCGCGTTTGAGCGCGCGCTGCTCGGTCGTGCGGCGCAGCGACGCGCGCCGGTGGCGGTCGAGCGAGATCTCTTTGACGAACGCCTCCACTCGGCCAAGCTCGACGATCTCATGGCAGCACCTCGTCGCCCCCGGCTGCGTCCTCAGTCGCTCGCGTGCTGGACGATCGGAGATCCCGTCGATCTCCGATCGGTACGCCACGCTCCTTGCGTCCTTGCCAGGAACGATGATCTGCCGCCATGAAGGGGGCTTGCATCTACCCGACCGGGGTCTCAGCCTCGGCGCGCTCGTAGACCTTGACGAAGCGCAGATAGTTCTCGGCGATCTTCTGCGCTCCCGCGGCGCGGTCGATCTTTCCGTCGATGTACGCCTTCAGTGGGTTCCACCAGATCGAGCGGCCGATCGCGAAACCGACGAAGCCGTCGACCGGCGCCGCCTGGCCCAGCCAGTGGTCGACCTTCTCGTCGTCCGCGCCGCGGCCAAGCACCACGCAGACCACGCCGTCACGTCCCCCGGAACGGGCCTGGGCGACGAGCATCTCGCAGTCGGCGCGCTCGTCCACGCCCTCGATCTTCCAAATGTTGACCTCGATGCCGGCGTCCTGGATCTCCGCGATCGCGCGGCGCATCAGCTCCGGACGCAGCTCTGAGTCATAGCGGTCGGAGTCGCCGCCCACCGCATCCAGCTGCGCCCTCTCGCCCGGCACGAGCAGCTCGAACAGGAACTTGCGCTCCTGCTGCTTCAGCCAGTCGCTCAGCCGCTTCAGCTTGCCCAGCTGCTCCCGGTTCTCCGCGCGCGTCCCCGTCGGGGTTGTAGCGGACGAGCACCTTCGTGAAGTCAGGATCGAAGCTCTCGATGTGCGCCCCGAACTCCTCGCCGTACTGGAAGTCGAACATGTTCTGGCCGCTGCGCTCGGCCGGCATCGCGAGCTTCAAGCCGTGCTCCCGCGCCTCCGCCGGCACGGTCGAGCCGAACTGCTCGTCCACGAGCACGCCTGTCACCGACGCCTCAGCGCCCGCGCCCACAGCGCGCACGATGCCCTCGAAGATCAGGTGCTTGGCGTCGGCGATCATCGCCGTCTGTTCAGGATCGGGTTCGCCCTCGATCCCGAAGAACTTCTTCTGAAACGACCCGCGATGGTCGAACGCGAGGATGTAGAGCTTCTGGTCATAGCCTGTTTTCATGTCGTTCAGTATTCCAAAGGCGGCCGTGGACGGCTTCGGGGTCTACATATCGAGAGATAGACCCTTCGGGTCCGTGCCAGAATGATTCGACGATGTCCTCCGGCGCCGATCTGTTCGTGGTGTGCAAGCAGTGCGGCTCAGAGGTCAGCCCGTACATCACCGAGTGCCCCTACTGCGGCCATCGCCTGCGCAGGCGCGCGCCCAAGCTACCGCTCCAGCAGCCCCCAAGCCCAGCTCCGTCGCGCAAACGGCGACCGTGGCCGATCTTCGCGCGGCCAAGGACCGCGTCGAAGGGCGTGCGCCGAGCCTCGCCAAACCCGTCCCGCTCGCAGCGAGGCCACTGGGCTGAGGCGACGCCTTACGCGACGATCGCGGTCGTGGCAGCGAGCTGTGCCGTATGGGTGGCATGGCGGGGCGGCTTCGTCGCGCTCGACGAACTGTCGCTCGTCGGACCCCTCCACGGCGACTGGTGGAAGCTCCTCACCACCCAGTTCGCCTACGGGAACGGTCTCTACGAGTTCGTCACGTTGATCGCGATCGCGCTCTTCGGCTGGCTGCTGGAGCGCCGCCGGGGCCCGACCGTCGTGCTCGCGCTATTTCTCGCGACCGGCGTGACCGGGGCGCTGGTGGCGAGCGCCGTGTACGCCGAGCCGGTCGCCATCGGCGGCAACGCCGGGGCCCTCGGCCTGCTGGCGGCATGGGCGATCCCCGACATCGAAGCGGTGCGCGCCAACTACTACCACGAGGGCGACCTGCTGGGGGTCCTTGCGATCCTCGCCGTCCTGCTCGCGATTCCCTTTGCGAGTGCAGAAGCGAGCTGGCTGGCCGGAGTCGTAGGCGGCGTCATGGGCCTCGCGCTCGGCCTCGGACTGCACCTGATCGACCGCCCGGAGCTGTAGCTCGCGCGGACACCTGCTTTCGCCCGCGCCCATGCGGTCCGAGCGGTGACGCAAGACCGCGGTGTAGGACGCCCGGACGCTCGTATCATGGTCGCTGACCGACACCCGCGACAGCAGAGGAGCAGCCAGATGGAGATTCGTTTTCTGGGCCACGCCGCCTTCGAGCTCACCGACGGCTCCACTTCGGTGCTGATCGATCCCTTCCTCACCGGTAATCCCAAGGCGGCGGTCGCCGCCGACGACCTGTCCCCGCAGACGATCCTGCTCACCCACGGCCACGCCGACCACATCGGCGACACCGTCTCGATCGCCAAGCGCACCGGCGCCGAGGTGGTGGCGATCGTGGAGATCGCCAACGAGCTTTCCAAAGGAGGGCTTCGAGCACGTGCACGACCCGAACATCGGCGGGACCGTGAAGCTCGACTGGGGCTCAGTCAAGCTGGTGCCCGCCTGGCACACCTCGACGACCCCCAAAGGGACCGTGAACACGCCCGCCGGGATGATCGTGAGCTTCGCCGGCAAGACGATCTACCACCTGGGCGACACCGCCCTGTTCTCCGATCTCGCGCTCAACGCCAAGCGGGCCGGCGAGATCGACGTCGCGCTGATGTGCATCGGCGGCCACTACACGATGGATCGCTTCGACGCCGTCGAGGCGGCCAAGCTCCTCGGCGCCAAGCAGGTGATCCCCTGCCACTACGACACGTTCCCCCCGATCGAGACAGACGCGCGGGCATTCAAGGCGGACGTCGAGTCCGCCTGCTCCTCTGAGGTCGTCGTGCTGGCACCGGGCGAGGTCCATTCGCCATGACCATGACCAACGCGGTGGTCCTGATCGAGGCCGAGCGCGACGCGCTCTCCTCGCTGGGTGGTGCGCTGGCGGACATCGAGGGCGTGGCCGAGGCCTACTCGGTGACCGGCGAGTGGGACTTCGTCGCGATCGTCCGCGTCCCCGACCACGAGCAGCTCGCCGACGTGGTCACCGGCCAGATCGGCGGGCTCTCAGGCGTCACCCGCACGCAGACGATGGTCGCCTTCGCCGCCTTCTCCCGTCACGACCTCGAAGCCCTGTTCTCCATCGGGGAATAGTCGCCTCACGCGATGACCGCAATTCCCCTGAAGCCCGAATACGGGCCGACGCTCGGCCGGCTGCTCGCACCTCGCTGGCACGCCGCCTCGAGCGTCGTGCGGGCGGTGGCGACCGTCTGCGGCTTCGGGCTGCTCGTGCTCGTGGTCGCGGCAGCGCTGACGCTCGAGAACGCCAAATACTCACACGGAGGACCGGTCCCATTCAGCTTCGCCTACCGCGGTCTCTACCGCACGGCGCCCAACCCCGGTGGCTATGTCAAGGTGCGGCGCACCAGCACGGGCGGCGTGCTGGAGGACTCCTTCGCCGTCGCGCCGCTACGACTGCCCCCCTACTCCGGCCAGCTCTCCGGCGAGCTGCCGCTGTACGCCGCGGGCTACATCCGCGAGCTCGACCTACGCTACCCGGGCTTCGTCCTACGCGGCGAGGGCAAGACCCGCGTGAACAAGGCTCCCGCCTACGACGTCCTCTACACCGCGCTCGTCGCCGGACGGCGCATGTACGGGCGCGACGTGCTCCTCCTGCCGGAAAAGCCGGGTGTGCGCGACGGGGTCGACATCGAGATGCTCGCACTCACAGCGAAGGGCACTCACGTTGACTCACCCGCGGAAGTCGGCTCGTCCGGCGTTCTCGCGAGGCCGCTGAAATCCTTCACGCTCGAATAGCGTCAGTGTCCGGCTTCGGACGGTGTGGCCTGCGTGGTCGAGGAAATCGGCGCCGGGGCCGTTGGTTCGCTGGGGGTGCTTGAAACAGGTGGCGTCGGCGTAGGCGTCGTCGGTGCGGGTGCGCTCGCCGCCGGCGTTTCGGGTGTGCTCGCCGCGGGCGAGGAGACCGGTGCCGGCGTTTCGCTCGGCGTGCTCGCAGCGGGTGTTTCGGTCGGCACCGGGACGGTCGGCTGCGGGGCGGTGGCCGCCGGAGGGAGCTGCGTGGTCTCTGACGTGACCTCCGTGACCGGCGGCTGCTTGGGAACGAGCGGCTTGACCGGTGGCGGCGTCGTCACGACCGCGGGGGTCGTCGCGATCACCGGGCGCGTCGAAGGCGGAGTCGAAGCGGTGGTTGGGGCGACGGCGGCCTTCTTGTCCGGTGGTGCCCCCCCGGCGTGGCGGTGAGGGCGGGCACTCGCCGTGGAGATGCTCCGCGAGGGTACTTCGCCAACGCCCGAGCTGACCGGCTGCGGCCGGTCCTGCACGACGACCGGTTCGGCCGCTCGTGCGGGAGGCACATACGCCGAGACGCGGCTGGTGGAAAGGCGATGGTGATGGACCGGAGGGCTGACGCGGTTTGCCGCGACGGCCCCCGCGGTGACGATCGCCGCCGCGGCCAATCCGGCGACGGCCTTGGTCGCAAGGGCGCCGGCACCGACCGTGAACACGCTCCCGGCAGCGCCCGCGCCGCCGGCCGCTCCCGCGGTCGCGGCCGCGCCGGCCCCCACCGTCGCGCCGGCACCGCCGGCCACGTGGGCACTGCCCGCCGAAGCCGTGCCGCCGAGCTTGGTCAGCACCAGCTTCTTGACCAGCAGCAGCGGGCCAACCGGCAGGATCGCGGCAAGCGCGTGGTTGTTCTCCTTGAGCTGCTTCTAAAGAAGCGGCAGTTATCGCAGTCGCGCACGTGACGCCGCGCGGGCGCGCCCAGCTTGGCCAGACCCTCCGCCACTTCGCCGAGCTCCAAGCGGACCTCCGCGCAGTTCAGCTTGCGCGCCTCGGCGGCCTCGGCCAGCGAGATGCGCGCGCGCACGAGCAGCGACTTCACCGACGGCACGGTGGTCTCCATCGCATGGGCGATCTGCTCGTAGGAGAGCGCGTCGATCTCGCGCAGCAGCAGCGCGGTGCGCTGCGTCTCGGGCAGTTGCTGCACGTCGGCCAGCAGCTGGCGGAAGCTCTCGCGGCGGATCACCCGATCGCCGGTCGACAGGCCGTGGTCTGAGAAGTGCACGTCCATCGAGTCCACCCCGATCGCCGACGCCCGGCGCAGGTGGTTGAGCGAGCGGTTGCGCGCGATCCGATACAGCCACGGCCGCACGTTGATCTCGCGCTCGTCCCCGAGTACGGCGTTGAACGCGGCTGTAAACACCTCCTGCAGGACGTCCTCGGCGTCCTCGCGCGAGCCGAGCATGTGCCGGCAGAACGACAGCAGACGGGATTGGTAGCGCGAGAACAGCACCTCGAACGCGGCGTGCTGCCCCCGCCGGGTGAGCGCGATCAGCCGCTCATCAGATTGCAGACGCAGCAGCGGGGACGGGCCGCGCAGGCCCGACATGCTGCTCGTGTTTGTTAGTGCGGAGGCCTCCACGGACGGTCCAATCGCTGCTACTCGTCTTCTTACCCCTCCTGACACGGTAGCAACCGGGTAGTTGCGGTCTCGCGCGCGATCGCGCGTGCGAGGGTCGCCGCCGCGCCTCGGAGTTCTCCGGGCGGCTCGGACGATACGATCGCAGCGCCCGGGTGGACAAACTGGCAAAGTCAGCGGACTTAAAATCTGCCGCTCCAAGGAGCTTGCGGGTTCGAATCCCGTCCCGGGCATACCCGAGGTTGTTATTGAGGGGCGAGACCGGGCGTCCGGCAGGGTGGACGCCCGGCGACCGCGGCTCGGCGCGTGCTCGAAGCAGGGCGATTTCGAGATCGGGCTCATCCCCTCTAACCGGGCGGTGTGCGGCGCGGGCGGGCACGAACCGTGGTGGTGGCGATAGAGTCGCGCCGCGATGGCCACCGAGGAGAGCACTTCCCCGTCCACGTTCCACGGCGGGCGGCTGATCGCGCGCCGGCTGAAGGCGCACGGTGTCAGCAAGCTGTTCACGCTCTCCGGCGGCCACATCTTCTCGATCTACGACGGCTGCCGCGCGGAGGGGATCGACATCGTCGACGTCCGCCACGAGTCCACCGCGGCGTTCGCCGCCGAGGGCTGGGCGAAGGTCACACGCGAGCCCGCCGTGTGCGCGCTGACCGCCGGGCCGGGCGTGACCAACGGCATGAGCGCGATGGCCTCGGCGCAGTCGAACCACTCGCCGATCATCGTCCTCGGCGGCCGCGCACCGGCGCTGCGCTGGGGTCAGGGCTCGCTGCAGGAGATCGACCACGTTCCCTTCGTCCGTCCCCTCGCCAAGCTCGCGGCCACCGCCCAGAGCACGGCGGAGATCCCTGCCCTTGTGGACGAGGCGTTCGCCGCCGCGCTCGCGCCCCACGGCGGACCGACCTTCCTCGACTTTCCGCTCGACTACGTCTTCATGGAGGCTCCCGAGCCCGACTCGGGTCTGGCCGACGTGGCCACCGACGCTAGCCGTGCCGCGAACGCGCGGCGGCGGACGGCGCGGTGATCGAACGAGTCGCCGCGCTGCTGGCAGGCGCCGAGCGTCCCGTGATCATGGCGGGCACCGACCTCTACTGGGGCCACGGCGAGACCGCGCTGCTGGAGCTCGCACAGGAGCTGCGCGTGCCCGTCTTCCTCAACGGCCTCGCCCGCGGGTGCGTGCCGGCCGACCACGAGCTGTTCTTCTCGCGCGTGCGCTCCCACGCCTTGAAAAACGCCGACGTCGCGCTCGTGATCGGCGTACCGATGGACTTCCGCCTCGGCTTCGGCGCCTCCTTCGGCGAGGACACCGAGATCGCCGTGCTCGACGTCGCCGAGCCCGAGCGCTCCCACCCGCGCGCCGGTCGCCGCCGAGCTGTACGGGGCGCTGACCCCGACACTCGCCGATCTGCGTGCCGCCGCGCCCAGGCCCCGCGGAGGAGTCCGCGTCCCGGGCACGCGAGCGCTGGATCGCGGAGCTGCGCGCGGCCGAGACCGAGCGGCGCGACGCCGAGCGAGCCGAGCTCGAGGACGGGCGTGCGCCCCTGCACCCGATGCGGCTGTACTGCAGAGCTCGCCACAGTTCTCGACCGCGACGCGATCGTGATCGGCGACGGCGGCGACTACGTCTCCTACGCGGGCCGCATGATCGACAGCCACCGCCCCGGCTGCTGGCTTGACCCGGGCCCGTTCGGATGTCTCGGCACGGGGCCGGGATACGCGCTCGCGGCCAAGCTCGCCCACCCCGACCGCCAGGTCGTGCTGCTGCTGGGCGACGGCGCGTTCGGCTTCTCCGGCATGGAGTTCGACACGCTCGCCCGCCACGGCGTGAACGTCGTCGGGGTGATGGGCAACAACGGCATCTGGGCGCTCGAGAAGCACCCGATGGAGTTCCTCTACGGCTATTCGGTGGCGGCGGACCTGCGACCCGGCACGCGCTATGACCAGGTCGTCGAAGCGCTCGGCTGCCACGGCGAGCTCGTCGAGCGCCCCCAGGACGTGCGCCCCGCGCTCGAGCGCGCGTTCGCGGCCGACAAGCCCGCACTGGTGAACGTGCTCACCGACCCCACCGTGATCTACCCGCGCAAGTCCAACCTCGCCTGAGCCGCCTCCAACGCTCTCGCGGTGCCGACCGGTGTGGTGACCGGCGCCGACAGCGCTGGAGGTCACGCTCGCTTGCGGGTCTCCCCAAATACGTGCGCGTGTCAGCCGAGGCCCGCGAGACGCAACGCGCCGCCGAACAGGATGTCGTGCTCGGACACCTCCACCTCGTCGAGCTCGAACGCGCGCATCGCCTCCTCCAGCAGGATCATCCCCGCGACGATCGTCGGCGCGCGGTCCGGGTGCAGACCGACGACCTCGCGGCGCTCCGCTTCGCTCATGTCCGCCAACCGCGCCAGCAGCATCTCAACAGTCGCCAGCGACAGCTCATAGCCGTGCACGCGCTCGGGGTCATACGGGTCGAGCTCCTGGTCGATCGCCGCCGCTGAGGTGGCCGTGCCGGCGACCGCGATCCCGCGCGTCACCTGCGCGCGCTCCTGCGGCGGCAGCCCCTCGAGGAAGACCCTCCGCACGTCGCCCGCGAGCTCCTGCAGCTCCCGCGGCTCCGGCGGGTCCGAATGGATGTGCCGCTCGCTCATCCGCACCACCCCCGCGTGCAGCGACACGTGAAAGCCCGCCTCCTGCCCGCATCCCACGACGAACTCGGTCGATCCCCCGCCCATGTCTATCACCACCGTCGGCTCGCTCCCCTCGCCGTCCGCTCGATCGGACATCGCCCCGAGAAACGTCAACCGCGCCTCCTCCTCGCCCGCCAGTATCCGTGCGTCGAGGCCTATTATCGCGTACGCGCGCGAGAAGCTCGCCGCCGTTCTCCGCGTCGCGCACCGCCGATGTACACACGGCCAGGTTCGCCTCGCACCCGTGCTCCTCGATCTCTTGCCAGTATTCGCCGAGCGTGTCCATCACGCGTGCGATCGCATCTTCTGAGAGGACCCCCGCCGAGTCGACCCCCTGGCCGAGTCGCGTCACCCGCGAGCGGCGCACGATCTCCACCACCTTGCCCGTCTCCCGCTCGACCTCTGCGATCAGCAGGCGGGTGGAGTTCGTTCCGATGTCAACCACCGCGACGCGCATGCTCGCAATCTCAGCAGATCGGCTGCCGCTCTGTCGTACGTTTTTTGCTAGAACATACGTAGCGACGCGGGGTGGAGCAGTCTGGTAGCTCGTCGGGCTCATAACCCGAAGGTCGCGGGTTCGAATCCCGCCCCCGCTATGAAGCGAAAGCCCCGGAAATCCGGGGCTTTCGTGATTTCGGGAGTCATTCAGAGAGGGTCGAGCAGGCCGGTGTGTGAACAGAAGTGCAAACACACGACGGTGAGGCGCGCGGCAACCAGGTGTGCGCGCCGCGCAAGCAGCTCTCGGCCAACATGCCTATCGCTTGATCCGACTGCGCAGGGCGAGAATCGTCAACCCAACCAGTATTGGGCCTGTTAGTCGCAAGGCGAGCTGCACGACTTCACCGAGCGTTGACAGCGACGGTTCGGGGGGATGTATTGGCTCAAGGCTCGACTGAGTTGCAAACAGCAGCGAGCTTCCGTAGCTGGTTGCAGCCTGAAAGCCGCATCTCGCTAGCAACTCCGCAGCGAGCCCGATCGTCACGACGAGCATCAACAGCGACCTACTAGCCTTCATGCCGTACCCGGCAAGCAGCCAGTAGCCGCCGATCACGAGTCTCTCGGCCCACGCCGACGGTTTTCCCCGTCCCGTTGGGGTCGAGACACGCAGCCTCATCTCCATCTCGCCGTAGTAGAGATCACCTGCCCCCGCCTGGTCGTTGTTGTCTTCGCGTGCCTTGCGAAGTGCGCGGTAGAGACCGGCGAGCTGCTCAGGGTTCAGCACATTTCCCTCGTCGGGCTTCTCAGGCATGCGTGCGTGCCAACGCACTCCTATGCGCCACGATCGGCGCACCCCGCGATCGCTCGCCTGGGATCTACGCAGATCGTCCTCCTCGGCGATCATCTGTCTTTCGACGTGCCATTTGGTCTTAGGAGTGAGCCACTCGCAGCTCGCGTCGATGTTCAGCCGCTCTAGACCATGTGCGCCGTGGAATCGGCATTTTCTTAGATCCATCTGGGAAATCGAGAGCCCGGCTACCTGCGCTCCCGACAGGTCCAGAAGTACCGGCATCTCCTCCCGCTCGGCTCCCTCCAGCGTGCTGGCCCGTCCGAGGTCCGCCTGCGCGAGTTCGACGGCCCCGCCATGAATACTCATGCGCCCGCCATCGGCGAGCACTAGCGACTTCGCGTTCACCTTGCCAGCCTGGATCTCGATTGCGGTTCGTACGGCGAACTCGCTCGCTTCGAGAGTTACCGTTTCGGCTGCCACGAGGCTGCCCAGCCTGCGGGCGCCCCGGAACTTGGTGCCGTCCATGCGCGCATTGTGCTCGAACTTCGCGCGGTCAAAGTCGGCCGTGTCAGCAAACGTCACCGCCGTGAAAACCGCGTCGGCCATGAACCGGCTCTTCTCGAAGCCTGCATGGTCCTGAAAGACTGCGCCGCGGAAGTTCACGTCACCCTCGAAGATCACGTTGTCAAAGTCCGCGTGATCCGTGAAGACAGCCAGGCCGAAATCGGCTTTGCCGCTGAACCTCGCGCCGTCAAACAGGATCGGCCCGGGGAACGTAAGTGCTCGGAAGTTCGCGTGGCCTTCAAAGCGCGCGCCCTGGAAGTCGATCTCCACCGCAGCCACCAGGCCGTAGCCTCTTTGAGGCGTGCGGCTCGGGGTTTATCGATGCGTGGTCTAGTGCCCACAGCAGATGTCGCAGGCACCCTTCATCGACGCTGCAGCCGCGGGCGTCGAGCGCACGCCCTCGACGCCAGCGCAGGGCTGCCAGCGCGAGCTCGGCGCGGGTGATGTGGGCTAGGCAGCGGCCGTTGACGAGTCGGGCGGCGGTACAGCGCCGCCGAACGCAGATTTGCCGGTCCGGCTGGCTTCCAGCGCCTTCGCTTGGTCGGTTTGCCCGCTGTCTCTTGTCCCCTCGTTCACCCACCCGCCGACCATAGTGGACGCAGTAGATGCTACTTATTCGCTAGTCTGGAATCAGAACATTCAGCGCCTATAGGCACGACATCAGGGGGACACCGAATGGCCGTCTTGGCTCCCAGCGCTTCGCCAGTCCAAGAAGCACTCGCGCGCCTCAGTGACTTGCTTGACCTCTCGAACGTCAGGATGAAGCTGGCTGATCCAGACGAGGGTAGCGGTTATGACATGGATCACCTTGACCTGCTGGAGGCCGAGTATCGAAAGTTTCTCGCCCTACACCTCGCCTACCCTGAGATGGATGTCGTGCCGTGCAAGATCGTTGATGAGATGTGGCACCAGCACATCCTCGACACGGCTGCCTACCGACAGGACTGCGAGGCGATCTTTGGCCGATTTCTGGATCACTTCCCGTACTTCGGCATGCGTGGCGAGGATGATGCAAGGGCGTTGGAGGACGCCTACATCGTGACGATTGAGCGTTATCGCGACGCGTTTGGCGAGCCGCCGGCTAACACCTGGATCACGGTCGATGCGAGTTCGAGGTGCAAGCGCACAGCCTGCAAGCCGCAGAAGTGCAAATGAGCATGTCGTGATTTTCTGTGTTGGAACCGTACTCGCGACCCAGCCGCCGTTGACGCTCCGTTAGCGCTCGTACCCAGCGGCGCGGTCGAGGCTCTTACGTCAGCACCCGCCCGACATCCCGGCGGGTGCTCGGTGCGCTGCATTTCGGAGGAGCCGGTCTATGCGCGGGATGAAACGGCCCAGGCGTAGCGGGTCGCGGCTGGGGTTCCAGGGTGTGGCCGGGCTGCTCGCGGTAGTCGATTGATGGAGGTTGTAGGCGGCTGTTGGTCATGCGCTGGGCGAGGCGTGTGATTCGGTCGGGGTCTTGTCCTTCTTCGCCGAGTTGGTCGCGGGCGAGGTGCCAGTCGGTGCCGTGGCGGGCGCGGGTGGCTTGGACGTAGGCTGTCTCCTTGCTGGTTTGCCAGCCGCCGGTGAGCACGACGGCGCGATCGACGGTCGCGCCCTGCTGGCGGTAGACGTGTTGGGCGTAAGCGAGTCGCAGAGACTCGACGTCCTCGCCGGCGAGCCGCAGTGTGCGGCCTGAGCCGTCCAGCGCGAGCGTGACGGTTCGATCGTGGCTGATGTCCGTGACCTCGCCGCGGGTGCCGTTCTCGACGCGGGCCTGTCCGGGTGGCCGGTGCTGGGCGATGAACGCGACGTGATCGCCTTGGCGTAGCCCGTAGTGGACGCTCGAGAGTGGGAGTTCGTCGGTGCCGAGTTCGCCGCGTTGGGCGCGGAGGTGTTGTGCGCGGGCGTTGAGCCGGTCGATCTCCTTGTTGGAGGCGTCGGCGATCAGGGCGACTTGGCGGATGTCGTGGTGCTCGGTGAGCTGCGCCCAGGTTTGGACTGCGTTCTCGGCCGCCTGGTCGCGCGTGTCCGCGAGGTGGAGTCGTCCGCGGGCCTGGTAGTGGGCCATCGCGCGCTCGGGTTCGCCGGCCCGGAGGGCTTGCCAGGCTTGCTGCTCCTCGGGGTCCTTGGTGCGGTGGATGGTCTCCAGTTCGATCGTGGGCGCGTGCTGGGTGAGCCGGTCGAACATGCCTCCGGGTCCGATCGAGGGGAGCTGCTTGCCGTCGCCGACGGCGATCAGCTTCGCGCCTGTGCGCTCCACCAGCTCGGTGAGCGCGTCGAGGCGTTTGTGGTCGGCCATGCCCGCCTCGTCGAGGATCACGGTCGTGTCGGGACCGACGTGGATGCTGCCCGTGTTCGCTCGCGCGATGAGCGCGTCGAGCGTGAGGGTCTGTCCTTGGAGCGCTGGACTGTCGGCACCCAATCGCTCGGCGGTGGACCCGGAGACGGCGATCCCGAAAGTTTCGCGTCCGGCCAATTGCTCCGCTCGTGCGGTCGCGTCGATCACGACGCCCTTCCCGGTGCCGGCGGGGCCGACGAGCGCCGCGGCGCGCTCGGGTCCGGTCAGGACGAGCAGCGCTCTTGCCTGCTCGTCGGTGAGCGGGCTGCCGATGCGCTCTGCGACCTCGCGCGCGGCGCTCGTTCTCGCCGGATGCCCGACGTCCCGTCCAGCGGGTCGGGCGAGGCTGGTCGTGCGTCGTTCGATCGCCTGCTCTTGGGCGCGGATCGCGAGCGTCGTCATCCGGCCGCCTTCGAGGGTGAGGATTCGCCGGTCGCGGATCATGCCGTCCGCGATCTGGAGCGCTTGGTGGGGTGCCAGCTCCCCGGCGGTCTGCTCCAACGCGACTGTGCGCAGCTCGCGGGCCTCGAAGACGGCGTGACGTTCGGTCAGCCGCTCCTCGATCCGGTCCTCCACCGGCCGGAGAGTGCTGGGTGGACGATCGCCGGCGAGGAGCCGCAATGCCTCGTCGGGACCGAAGTCGTATCGGCTGGCGGTCTCCCGCCAGGCGTTCTCGAGGTCCGAGCGCGTGGCGAGCTGCTTGGCGCGGCGGTTCTCGAGCGCAAGATTTCGCAGCTCGCCGCGTTCGGGTGCTCTGCCGTAGCGGGCGCGGAACCTGTCGGCGGCGCGCGCGACCTCCCGCGAGCGGCCGGAGAACGCCTCACGCAGCTCCTCGGGTACGCCTGCGATCTCGAAGTATTTGCCGTCCCGGCCGGTGCCCTGATCGATCCGGTAGCCCTCCCGGGCGAGTTCTTCTGCGAGCACGGAACGGTAGAACGCGCCGAGCTCCCCCGCGGCGCGGAACACGGGACGGGATGCGACAGCGACGATCCGATCGTCCTCGCGGATCGCGCTCGTGATGACGACGTGACTGTGCAGCTGCGGGTCGGGCGCGCTGGCGCCCGAGACACCGCGAGCGGTCGTGTGGCGGTACTCCACCGCGATCAGATCCTTCGCGGGCTCCTCGACCACCTCGCCGCCATAGCGACGGCGGACGACCGGGACGTGCTCGCGCATGTAGCCGACTGTCTGCTCGACGGCGATGGCGTGTGCGTTCTCGATCTGCTCGCGCTGCCACGGATCGGCCAGCGCCCACGCGACCGATACGGACTTCGGGGCGCTGAACACGCTGTCGATCCCACCACCGCGACCGCCGTCTGCGCCCGCGCGTCTCAACCACCTTCCGGTCTGTGGATGGCGGCCCTCCATCAACGAGACGAAATCCTCGCCATCCGCCGGACCGTCGGCCTGGACGCCGAGCCGTTCGAGGGTCTGCGGGTCCGCGAGCCATCGTCCTGGGGCCTGGGTCATCTCCCCATCGGGGGTGAGGTAGTAGTCCCCGCGCTCCGGCGCGACGGTCTTGCCCTCCAGGTAGCGGGCGTAGTCGCCACCACGGGCCGCGGGGATGCTCGCTGCGGTCATCACATGGAGTGATGACCGTGAGCAGGCCCGAAACGGCCACCGACTTCGTCACACAGCGATCACACAGCGCTCGCACGCTTGTGCATCTGGTCTGCAACGGTGCTGTTGAACGGCGCTGGCGCTGCGAAGTAGCGCGGCTCGAAGCGCGAGGGTCGCGTGTTCTGTGGCGGAGACGGGGACGTCTTATGAGCTGCCGCGAGACGCGCGAAAGGGTCTCGGAACGGACGCCGCGGGACGGTCATTTCGAAAATTGGCTGGCCGTTTTGCGCGCTCACGGTCATAGACACCGAGGGGCTTCAACACCGATCCCCGGAATCGCGAGTCGTGGAAGGAGGTCCTAGCGATGATCGAGCTGACTGTCACGCTCACCGACGAGCAGCTCGCCGAAATAGCCGAGCGTGCTGCCGCCCTCGTCTCAGCGGACTCTCCGACAGTCTCGCCGTGGCTGAACGTCGCGGAGGCCGCCGAGCGGCTGCGCTGCCGCAAGGACCGGATCTACGACCTCATCGCGCTCGGCAAGCTCCACCCTCGCCGCGACGGCCGCCGTGTCCTCCTGCACCGCGACGACCTCGACAGCTATGTCGAAGGACGGACTCCATGACCTGCCCGTCGTGTGCGTCACTCGTTGGCTTGGCGTTCTTGCTCGTCGATCGCTTTGGCGAGCTGCTGGAGGTCGGACGTCGAGCGCTCGCAGGAACCTTTGGACGATGAGCCAGCTCGACGACCGAAGACGTATGCCGTCGCTCTCTTGATGACCGCGAGGATGTCTCGCATGGGGTCCATCTGCCGCAGGCGCTCGTCGAGTTCCTGGCCTGGGTCCTCGATGCTCCGTTTCGGCAGGTGCGTACGCCGCTCAGCAGGCAGATCAGTTCGCGTCATCGCGCGCGAGCTCGCTCGGTGGCGTCTCAGTATCAGGCTGCTTGGTCTAGGCTTTGCGAGCTCAGTAACAGTCTCTAGTTGGCGCCCGCGCGGGTAGGACCGCCGGGCGCCGTGGCACCGAGAGCGAAACTCCCGGCGCGCGAGCCAAGCTAGCAGTCTGCCTGCTTGGCTTCCTCGCCCAGAGCAGTCCTCCCGGGGCCTCCAACCAAAGGAGGACCATGAGCACCACCAGCCACAAGGAGTCCTGTCCTCGCTGTTGGCCGAGGATCGGCCGTGGACCGTCGAGGAGTGGTCCGCGAGAAGGGCAACCGCCTGGAGATCGTGGACGCCATCGCCGAGCTGCACGCGCGCAGGGCTCGTCACCCGGATCAACAAGCACGTCGATTTGCCCGCTCGCGCGCTCCATCCGAGCGGACGAGTCGAGCCTGTGATGCCTCCGCCCGGCTGGCAGTCCACGTCGCCCCCACGGGCAACGCACGATCGGCCTCGAGGGCGAGGCGGAAGGAGCTGATGGCGGCAAAGATGGAGAAGACACGCACGCCGGGCATCTACAAGCGCGGCAGCCGGTACGTGTTCGCCTATCGCGTGGACGGCAAGCAGCGCTGGGAGTCCTGCCGCACGCTCGACGAGGCGCGCCGAGCGAAGGCCGCGCGAGCGACCGACATCGGTCGCGGCGAGTTCGAGGAGCGCTCTCGGATCACGCTGCACGAGTACGCCCGCGAGTGGGTAGAGCGCTACCAGGGCACGGGTCGCAGGGGCTTTCGCGAGGAGACGCGCTCGGAGTACCGGGCGCTGCTCGACAAGTACGCGCTGAGCCACTTCTCCTCGCAGACGAAGCTGACCGAGATCACGCCCAGGCACATCGCGTCCTTCGTGGGCTGGCTGTGCGAACAGACAAGACCGGCGGCGACGAAGGAGGACCCGGATAGGCGGGTGCCGTTGTCGGACAAGACGGTGCGCAACGCGCTCGGGCCGCTCAAGGCGTGCCTGGCGACCGCTCGTCGTGAGGGCCTGATCCGCCACAACCCGGCGACCGATGTCGCGCTGCCTCACCGAGCGCGGGTGGATGACGACGATGATCGGCCACGGCCTTTCCCCCGCATCGAGGGCGATGACGGCGAGGCTGATCGAGACGATGGAGCTGGTTGTCGAGCGCGTCCACGAGTCGCATCGACTCATGTTCGAGCTGCTCGCGGCGACCGGTCTGCGGCGCTCGGAGCTGCTCGTACTCGAAGGTCGCCATCTCGCGCTCGACGGTGAGCGACCGCATGTGAAGGTGCGCCAGCGCGTGCGTCGTCGCCGCGGCGAGGGTCTTGTGATCGGTCCGCTCAAGTCTCGCTACTCCAAGCGCGACGTGCCCATCCCGCGCGCGCTGGCTGATCGCCTGCGCGCCCTCGGCACCGCGCCCGGCGAGCTCGTGTTCAGCACGGCCGCCGGCACGGTCCTCGACCCTGACAATCTCGCCACGCGAGTGCTCGCGCCCGCGTGTAAGGCGGCGGGTGTCGAGTGGGCGGGCTTCCACACGTTTCGCCATACCGTCGCGTCGCGGCTGTTCGCGGAGGGTCGCAACGTCGTGCAGGTGCAGCGCTGGCTCGGCCACCACTCGGCCAGCTTCACGCTCGACACCTACGTCCACCTGCTCGACAACGATCTCGGCGAGCCGCTCCATGCGGCAGCTCTGCTCCCGAGTGTGGCGTCGTGAACCCGACATCGACCCCAGGCGTCGGTAGCGGCAAGTACGCTCGGCACACATGAACCGGCGCAGACAAAACGGTACGGCGGATTTGGAGAGAACGCGTGCCGCCGTGCCTTCGGCAAGCGGACGATTGGCGTCTTCTTGAGTCCTGCCGAAAGCCGAAACGATCTGATTGGGCGCCTGGAGCGCGCGCTGACGGTGCATCATGGACGGCGCGGCGGTGAGCCCGAGACCCGAATCGAGCTGGACCATCTGCTGCCGTCTCCGGCCGGCGGGAGCAACGCGCCGGCGCGCTGGCGCCTGGCGACGACGACCGCGCGCCTTTATCCGCCTCCGGTGCAGAGCGAGCCCATGAAGGCTTGGCATATGGCCGAGGGGCAGAAGGGCCGTCGGCTACTCGCCGGCGATCTTCGCGAAGACAATCGCGTCGCGGCCGTCCTGGCGTGGCACTTCGAGCCGGGATCGCGCGGCGGTGCGCACCGGCCTCATCTGATTACGGCGGCAGCGGTGCGCAGGGATGTCAGCGACCCTGCGGTGCGGGCTGAGTATCTCGTCGCCCTCTGGCTGCTCACGTGCGTTATGGCCGCAATCGATCGCAGGACCATCCGCGCCGGACAGGTTGGTCTCGTCCTCGACGGTGGTATCGCGCTGAGCGCAGGCGAGCTGGCCACCTTTGGATTCAAGCGCGGTCGCAAGCGCGAGGGCTATCGCGGCGACTACTACACGCTGCCGGCGTGAGCGCGCCAGATCTCCTCGGCCTTGTCCGCCCATTGCGGCGGCAGGGCTGCGCGGAGTTCGGCGACGAACTCATCGGCTGGTGTCGCGGTCGGTGGAGGAAGTGAGGCGAAGAACGCATCGATCTCGGCGGTCGTCTGCTCCAGCGCGTCCGGGTGGTTCTGCTCCGTCCACTCCAGGATGCTGCCAGCGACCTCCTCCAGCGACGCGCGCTGCGCGACCCTGGCGATCTGGAGTACCTGGGCGACCTCCAGGTGCTTGTCCCGACGGCCCCACCGCTGCGGCTCGACGCCGAGCGCCCGGACCGCGCGGCTCATGCCGCCTGTATCCAGGCCGATGAATCTGGCGGCCTGGGAGAGCGTTGGGAGCGAGCGAACTCGATCGGCGCGTGGATGGGCGGCTATCGCGGACATAGAGACAGGCTAGCACAGGAGACGCTGACAACGCAATCTACGCAGCGTACGCAGCAATCACAGCAGAATAGTCTTGTGGGCTTGCGGCTCGTGCTCGGGCGCTCGTCTGTGCCGGGATGAGCTGACGGAGCGCTGACGCGACCGGCTGCTGGTCTAGTTTGCGCGAGCGAGGGATCGGAACTATCTGATCGTGCAGATCGTCGACCGCCGCCACGGTTGGAGCCGTGTTCGTCGCTTTGTGGACGAGCCAGCGGGGGCGGGAGCTTCAACATCGGGCTTTGCAGGCAGATGGTCGTAGGCGGGCGGCAATTGAGATTGCTCAATGGCTGCAGGCTAAGGGGGTATCTTGGGGTGGCACAACCCGGAGGGGTGGAGGGTGCCCGAGGGGATGGAGTTCGGCCCGGATACAGGCATCAAGGCTGGAGACATCCTTCCGCCGAGCCAGGCGAGGCTGGGCCGGCTGTCGAGGCGGCGATCGGCAGATTCGACTCCATCCGCGGCCTCGCGCGTTTGACGTTTGGCCCGCATCACGAGGTCACCGGCCTGGTACGTGAGGTGATGGTCGCGATTCAGCAGGTGGCGGACCGCGGAGTTATCTACTCGCCGACGGACGGTCCGACGCCGCGTGAATACGTCGATGGTACGTTTCTTCCCCTCGCGGCCGACCTTTTTGAAGCACTCGCCGAAGCGTGCGAGCTCA
This sequence comes from uncultured Solirubrobacteraceae bacterium, assembly GCA_963714285.1. Taxonomy (GTDB): domain Bacteria; phylum Actinomycetota; class Thermoleophilia; order Solirubrobacterales; family Solirubrobacteraceae; genus Palsa-744. The sequence continues at coordinate 10,757 of CAVQNS010000003.1, read as the reverse complement.
GGAGATCTGGCGAGGGGGCCCGCCACGGGAGTCGGCGCGAGCGACAACAGGCCCAACGCGCATGACTGAGGGGCGGTCAATGATGAGCGAAGGGTGCAAACAAAGTGCAAACATGCCCCACGCCATCCCGTGCCACCGAAAGGTTGGGCGGAAGTCAGATCGTCAGCGCTAAAGCCAGATTCGAAGCCCGACGACACCCCACGACACCCCCAAAACGACCTCATAACCCGAAGGTCGCGGGTTCGAATCCCGCCCCCGCTATGAAGGAAAAGCCTGCTAATCGAAGGCTTTTCTGATTCTCGGTGAGATGCGTGACGGAACTTCCTCCCGAGATTTCCTCCCGAAGTGCGTTGGCGCGCGCAAGCTCAGGCTGCCTGTGCGAGTAGGGATGTTGCCCAGCGGTGGGCGTGCTCGGCTGCTGCGAGGGCGGCCGTGCGGTCGAGCGCGACCGCCTCGTCATAGCGGAAGTCCGCGGCCCACGGCGTGAGCCACTCTGTGCCCTGGATCTCTGCTGGCAGCTCGGTCGCGGACTCGCGGACCAGCTCGGCGAGGGATTCAAGATCGTGGGTGTATGGGAGTTCTACGTCCGCGAGTACGAGCGCGACCTTCAGGGCCTTCTCGACGGTCTGCTGCGCGTGAAATCCGATGATGTTGTCATCGACCTCGCTGTCCTCGGCGAGCGCCCGGCAGACATATAGATCGCCCGCAGCGCGGCGCTCCAGCATCTCGGCATACTCGACCTGCTCAGGACTCGGCGACAACGCGTCCCTCGCGCAGCGCGCGATCGACCATCGTGCCCCGCACCTTCGCACGCCGTTTGACAAGAGCCTCGTCCATCACGATCACATCCACCGGAGCACCGAAGCCGCGAGGGCACGACGAAGCCGGACCTCCTCGGTGAGACGGTCCTCCACCTCACGCTCGATGACCAGGAAGTCAAAGTCGCTGCCCTCGCTGGCGTCACCGCGCGCGTGCGATCCGAACAGGATCACCTTGGCAGGCGCCGGCGCGCGTCGATCAAGGCACGTCCCGCGCGCTCGATCAGCTCGCCAGCGGCGAGGACGTTCATCGTCGCCCCCCTTTGACGGTCGTCTCACGTAGTGCCGAGGGTGCAAATGCGCGCATCGCGCACAGGATTGTATCCCGGCTCCAAGTCGGCGCTTGTGAAAAGGAGGGCGTAGCCCGACGCCTCCGGTGAACGTAGCGGCGGCCACCGGCCGCAACCCGAAACGTCGTGTGAGGGTCAAGACCACGACGCGCGCTGGCGCCTGCGCTGGACATTCCGCTCAGCGATCCATTGCCCTTCGGTGCTGCTTGTTCACGGTCCGCGCTGCCAGGGCGCCCGCGTGACTTCTTGGGCCGGGACGGCATCGCCTTCATCGTCGCCCGCGGGGCTGGCTCGTCGCTGTGCTGGGCGGGTGGCTGGCGCCGGTCTGAAAAGTCCGTGGCCGGTTCTCAGCTTGCTGAGGGCTGGGTTTGCTGGATGGGGTGCTGTCGTCCGATCGGCTGGGTTTTGTCCGGATCGGCGGTGGGCTGACTGTTTGTCGGCTTCGGTCTGACCTCGGCCGTTGTGTCGCCCACCGCCGTCCGGGATCACCGGCGTGACTTGATAGGAGCGTGGCAATCGCCCCCACTCAGAACTGTCCGCCGGAGGTCCACCCAAGCGAATCCCAGTCGATTGAAAGGACAGTCATATGATCGTGGTTGGAGCGGATACCCACAAGAGCACCCACGCCCTCGCGGCCGTCGATGCCGGCACCGGACAGGTCCGTGGCGAACGAGAAATCACCGCGGATGACACCGGGCATCGTCAAGCACTGCGCTGGGCGCACGAGATTGACCCCGAGGTGGTGTGGGCGCTGGAGGACTGCCGGCACGTCTCGCACCATCTCGAGCGCTGCCTCGTGACCGCCGGGGAGCGCGTCGTGCGGGTCACACCACGGCTGATGGGCGAGTCACGCCGGGGGGAGCGCCAGGCCGGCAAGTCCGACCAGATCGACGCCCGGGCGGTCGCGCGGGCAGTACTCAAGGAAGGGGTCGAGAAGTTTCCCGAGCGCCCATCTCGACGAGAACGCGATGGAGATCCGGCTGCTCTGCGATCACCGCGAAGACCAGGTCGCGGAGATCAACCGCCTCACCAACCGGCTGCGCTGGAATCTCGTGATCCTCGACCCAGCGCTCGAGGCCAGCATCCCGCCGCGCAAGATGGACTTCCCCGGCCAGCTCGACCGCGTCGCACGGCGCCTGCGCAAGATGGAGGCCTGCGCGCGCGTCAAGATCGCCAAGGAGCAAGTCAAAGCGATCCGCGAGCTCTCCCGCCACAGCCGCCAGCTCAAGCGCGAACTGCACGCTCTCATCGCCGCACACCGCCCCCAGCTGCTCGCGGAGCTCGGCTGCAGCACGATCACCGCCGCGATCCTGATCGGCCAGACCGCAGGCGCCGAGCGATTCCCGACCGACGCGCACTTCGCCAGGATGGCCGGTGTCGCACCAATCCCCGCCTCCTCGGGCAAAACTGACCGGCATCGCCTCCACCGTGGCGGCAACAGGCGCATCAACCGCGCGCTGCACGTCATCGCGATCACACGCGGCCGCTGGGACCCCGCCACCAAGGCCTACCTGGAACGCAAGGAAGCCGAGGGCAAGAGCCGCATGGAGGCCCTCAGATGCCTCAAGCGCCAGCTCGCACGTCGTTTCCATCGCTTGCTCTCCGAACCTTCGACGGTCGCCGCTGCGCCCGGCAGCACCGCCGGATCACGACTATGACGAGACGTTCACGATAAGCCAAAGAAACAGCACGGCCACGCAATATGACCCCGGGACCACAGCGACAGCAACCAACAGGGAGCGTCGCCTAGAAGCCGCCGAACGACGAACGACGACATAGGCGCGAGACGTCACACCCGCGACCACCAAAGCCAAAACGACGAACCAGCCCAGACTCGGGCTCGACGACGGTTCCTCGCTGGCCAACGCAGGCAGACTGATGACCAGCAACAGGCCGCCCCCGAGAACGACCAACCCAAACACACGCAGCCAAAGCCACCGGCTCCCTGCACGCACCTTCGCGGTCTTCTGAATCTCAAGATCAGGCATATGCCCAGCCAGTATCGGCGGCCCCAAGCCACGACTCCAGCCACAGCGCTACAGCCTCACGACACCCACAGTGCCAGCCGACCGAAACCTCGCAAATAGCGACCCCACCTTGACATAGGAGCAACTGCCAGCCTTTGGGGACGGGGAGCTTGCTCCGGGAACCGGGTGCTGGTTTTCGGTCGCAGCGGCCGGCTTACCGGACGCCGCTGGCAGAAAGGTGCCGTTTGCTGTTGTCGTCCGATTGGCCGGGTTGGGTCCTGGGCTGGTGACGGACTGACTCGTAGTCTGTCTGTCGGCCGTTGCTCTGGCCTGACCGAACGCTCCGTTGTGTCGTCCGCCACCACCCGGGACCTTTGGCGTGACCTAATAGGAGCGTGGCAACCGCCCCCAGGAAAGGCCTGTCCGCCGAAGGTCCACTCAAACGAGAACCATCGATTGAAGGGACGTGCTGGATGATCGTGATCGGAGCGGATGTCCACAAGAGCACCCACGCTCTCGCGGCCGTTGACGCCGAACGACCGGGCAGCTCCTCGGCGAGAGGGAAATCCCCGCCAGGGAGCAGGGCCATCTCGACGCGCTGCGCTGGGCGCACGAGCCTCGACAGCGAGATCGTGTGGGCGATCGAGGACTGCCGCGACCTCTCCCACCACCTCGAGAACGCGCTCATCAGCGCCGGCGAGCGCGTGATCCGCGTCGCGCCGAAGCTGATGGGCGCCTCACGCCGCGGCGAACGCGAGCCAGGCAAGTCCGACCAGATCGACGCCAGGGCGATCGCCCGAGCCGTTCTCCGCGAGGGCATCGAGCGCTTCCCGGCCGCGTTCCTCGACGAGGACGCCGTGGAGATCCGGCTGCTGTGCGATCACCGCGAATCGCTCGTCAACGAGCGCACCCGGCTAATCAACCGGCTGCGGATCAACCTCGTGATCCTCGACCCCGAGCTGGAGGCGAAGATCCCGGCGCGCAAGCTCGACTATCCCGGGCAGCTGCAACGCATTACACCGCCGCCTCGGAGCGATGCCGCAGACCGCGAGGGTCCGCATCGCCCGCGAACAAGTCAAACGCATCGCAGCGCTGACCCGCGAAGCCGAGGCGCTCAAGCGCGAGCTGCGCGACCTCGTCCGTGCGCACCGCCCGGAGCTGCTCGCCGAGACCGGCTGCGGCCCCCTCACCGCCGCGATCCTGATCGGACAGACCGCCGGCGCCGAGCGCTTTAAGAGCGACGCGCACTTCGCACGGCTCGCTGGCGTCGCACCGATCCCCGTGTCATCCGGCCGACACAGATCGCCACCGTCTGGACCGTGGAGGCAACCGCCAGCTCAACCGCGCGCTGCACGTCATCGCCATCACCCGCGGCCGGATCGACCCGGAGACCCGCGCCTACCTGCATCGCAAGGAAGCCGAGGGCAAGACCCGCATCGAGGCGATGCGCTGCCTCAAGCGCCACCTCGCACGCCACTACCACCGCATCTTGCTCCAGGGACCACGACGATCCACTGAGCTAGATCCTGCTGGCCTTGGGAACCGCACAGATGAGGTAGGTGCCGAAACAACACTCCCGGCCACGACAGCCGATGTGAGGCGCGCCAGATCGTCCAATGCCAGGCACAAGGATCGCCGTCGCGTGACCTGATAGGGCATGGCAACCCCAGCTCAGGAGATCGTAGGGAGACGCTGGTGCCAGTGGACCACGATCACCCGTCGCCCCAACCAAATCGCCACATGATATGTTCGCCATGCGCCCAAAGTGCAGCTGAGTAGCGGCGATAGGCTGCGTCCGTTAGGCGGATGAGTTCCCCGACTTGGGGAAGCTCGCCGTCCTCCCGTCGTAGTGAGGGCGCGGTTTCTAGCGCCCACTGGTCAATACGCCCGGCTCGATGAACGAGAAGGTGACGTATGACGACGACCTCGGTTAGTGCTTCTTCGAGGTCTTTCGGAAACCAACTTGAGTCCGCGCTGAGTCCGATGTGCTCAAGCAGACCCTCCCATCGGATGACGCCAACGCCACCCAAGCGGTCAAGCTTTGGAAGTTCGGCTTTCAGCTGGTTGACGACCTCATCCTTCGGATTCTGCTTCAAGGCATCGGCGATATCGTCCACCAGTTCGTCGCGCGAACTGCGGGACTGCAAGGCCAACCGTGGCGGTTGCTCCGCGAGCCGCGCCTCCGCCTCCCGGATCAGATCAACAATTGCCATATCCCAGCGGAACGGAACTATGTATTCGACCAAGGCATCCAGCGCACTCACCATCGCTACGAGAGCCATGGCGGTGAGCTCTGGTGCGTCGTTCTCAAGCTCACGCTGAGCAAGCTCACTGCAAGACCTTGGCAGATTCAAGCTCTCGCGCGACATCGGCTGGAGCGTCGGCTGCGCCATAGCAAAAACCCAACCGCGCTTCTTCTCGCTCCAGCAACAGCGTGAGCTCGCGCAAACCCGAGATGCCGAGCTTACGCGTCAGCGCGGCATCTCCGGCCGCGCGGCGCCAGTCCCAGGGATGCACCCCTCCATTAGCATTGAAGCGCGGAAAATCGAGGGAGCTCAAACGGGGAGTCACACCAACATCTTGACCGAAACGGTCGAAAAAGCCAGACAGACAGGTGGGCGTGCGCTGACCATGAGGGCGTCCTCCCGAGATCGTTCAACCTGAGCTGGCGCGAGCATCCACTCCCCTAGTATTCGCCTAGCTCGAGTCTCGCTGACATCTCGCCATCTCCGCAAAATGCGGACCTCGCTTGACATAGGAGCAACGGCTTTCTGAGGTGCTAAAGGCGCTGATCATAGCGCCGTCTGGGGTTCGCGCCCTGGGTGCTGCGAGACGTGCTAAGAGGTCAAAGGCACGGCTGGAAGGCTGGCGTTCGGCCGGGGGGTCTTTGAGTTGTGGAGAGGGCGCGGAGTCAGCTCCGGTTCGATGTGGAGAGTAAAGGCTGGGTCGCCGTGGAGTGCTGCGGCGAACGTAGCGTCGGCCGCCGGTCGCAACGCCGGCCCACGCCCATCACAGCCGTGCGCCAATTTGCCGCCCCTACTCCCCAGGAGAGGACGACGGCGCTACCCCGTGCGTGACTCCGGTAGGTGCCGGCCGACGCCCGATGTAGATGCCGCCCGGCAACGTGAGCTTCCGGGCCGCCACGGTCAGCAGCAGGCACCCCGGCGCCGAACAGCGCCTCGCTGATCGCTCCAGCTCGCCACCCGCATCGAGCGCCGAATCGTTCGCTGTCGCGCTCTCGCTCGCAGGAGCTCGCCAGAAGCGCGCACACCGCTCAGCCTCGGAGTCTCCGGCTTACCCGCCGGTGCGGCATACATGTGTCCCAGCCAGACACAACGGCACAGGCCATCGAGACCCTCCACACCCGGCTTGCCCAAGGTGTGACAGCGGAAGCGCACCGCATCCCCAAAGACGCTGAGGTCGCCCGTCAGACGGGGGTGCCATTGCGGTCTAGTCAGATGACCGTTGACACTACGACGGCGGCCCTCGCACGCCCCCTCGATTGGGGTAGCATTCTGAGAAGTGGTACGGAGCGATCAAATGGAAACCTGCCAGGGCGCCCGCGAGACACATCGCGTTACGACCACGTGGACGCCGGTGTCGGTAGGAAACGGTACTGGCGAGCACATGGGGGCGGGGCGTTAGATGTCTGGTGCCGGCGGCGGTTCGACTAACCGGCCCGTCCGCATCGGGGCACCAGATCGTCTTGCCATCAAGGCACCTACCGGCCCAAAGCGCCGAGAGGCAGCACGTCCGTTCAGCTCACGCCGATACCAGGCGACGAGCTCGATTGACGAGATCGAGCTGTTGTCGGCAGGTGGCGGCGACTCACTCGGCCAGCTCGCATCGAGCTGGCCCGCCGGCTGCGATCACGGAAAGCAGAGCTTCAGGAGGCCGTCTTTGCACACGTGCGCAGCGTAGTGCCGGACGCGGCCGCTGACGGGGACTCGCGGCTTGCTTTGGGACTGCGGGAGATGATCGCGGCGTGCACAGACTGTGGTCTTGCGGGCATCGAGCAGGGAGCCCCGTGGTCAGGACGGATGCCACCATCGGTGGCCGCTCAGGCGAGCCGCGCTGCTTCCGGTGGCGAGAGCTTGACGACCGCACTATGCCGGTGCGTCGCCGGCTACATGCTGGCATGGAGCTTCGTCCTCAACGAGGTAGCCCACCATGATCTCCCAGACGAGCAGAGGTTTGCGCTGCTGCTCCAGGCGTCGGCCGTGATGGGCTCACTACTTACGCGCGTGCAGGCCGAAGTCGCCCGCGCGCACTCGTCCGAGATTAAGCGCAGAGCGCGTTCGCAAGAGCAGCGCCGAGCCGAGATCGTAAACAAGCTGCTCGCGGGCGAGTCACCAGATGGCAGCGAGCGTGCGGGGCTTGGATACGAGCTCGATGGCTGGCACGTCGCCGTGATCGCGACAGGCGCAGGCGCCGAGAAGGCGGTGCGATCCCTCGCTGCGGGGCTTGGCCGCCAGCTGCTACCCGTCTCTCAAAACGCAGAGACTGTGTGGGCGTGGCTCGGTGGAGGGCACAAGACTGCGTTCGCTGATATCGACCGTGCCTGGCCGAAGGAAGGCGTAGCGGATGTGTTGCTAGCCGTCGGTGAGGCAGGGCGGGGCCTTGAGGGATGGCGAGTGTCGCACGAGGAGGCGCAGGGGGCGCTGCTGGTCGCGCGAGAGCGGCCGCGTAGGCTCACGCGGTATCTGGATGTCGCGCTCGACGCCACCGCTCTCCAGGACGACGCCCTAGCAGATTCGTTGATCGAGAGATACCTGTCGCCGCTCGATGACATACGCAGTGGCGGTCAGGCGGCCGCAGGACGCCGCGCGCTCTCTTCGACACGGAACATAATGTGTCCTCGGCAGCGCATGTACTCAAGGTCCATCGTAGTCCGTCCATCGCTGGCGCGAGGAGATCGAGCAACGGCTGTGCTGCCGGCTGCACGAGCACCAAGCCGAGATCGAGGTCGCGCTGAGAATCGAGGATCTGCGTCAGCATCGGACATGCCGGCTCGCGGTACGGACTGAGCCGAACATGTCCTCCTGCGAAACACCGCCCGATCGAAGGTCCGCTGCCGGTGCGGTTGTAGTCGCCTAACGCGCGCTCCCCGACACCCTTGCCTGCGCCAGGATGCGACACCTGTCGCGTTTTGCGTCCGCTGATGCGTCACATTGGAGGATGTGTTTCGACGGACGGTTGATGGCTTTGGTGGCTTGGACGCGAAAGGATGTCCTTTATGCCATGCGCGTGGCCGCCGTATCCGTTGGAGTTCCGTCGGGAGGCCGTCGAGTTGGTGCTCGCTGGCCGGAGCGTCATGGACGTTGCGGAGGGCTTGGGTTGTAGCGATCAGTCGCTGCATAACTGGGTCAAGCAGCGTCAGCTCGATGCCGAGAACGCGATGATGGGCTGACGAGCGTCGAGCGTGAGGAGCTCCGGCAGCTGCGTAAACGGGTGAAGCGCCTGGAGCAGGAGCGCGACATCCTCAAGCGAGCCGCGGTTCTCTTCGCAGCGGAGACCGAGACCCGGTGAGTGCCTACCGTATCTCGGCGGGGAGGGCTAGTTTCCCAGTTTCTGTGATTGTGAGTGCTCGGCGTCAGCCGATCTGGGTTCCATGGTTGGGAGGGTCGGGCGCCATCGAATAGGGCTCTGGGTGATGCGTGGTTGACCTCGAAGATCACCGAGATCCACGAGCGCGCCCGAGGCGTCTACGGCTCGCGGCGTGTGCAGGCTGAGCTTCGGCCTGGACAGGGCATCCAGGTCTCGCGACGGCGCGTGCGACGGCTGATGCGCCAGGCCGGGATCCCAGGGCTAGTGAAGGTCAAGCGCGGCAGAACAACGATCGGGGTGCCGGGTGTTCGTGTCGCGGATGACCTCGTCGAACGGAAGTTCAGACCCGATGCCCCGAACGTGCTGTGGGTCGCCGACATCACTTATCTCAGAACCTGGGAGGGGTGGCTCTACCTCGCCCGCCGTGCAGGACGCCTATAGCCGAAGGATCGTCGGGTGGACGATGACCGAGCACATGCTCACCGAGCTCGTCGCCGACGCGCTGCAGATGGCCGTCAGCGCCGCCGGCCAGAACCAGGCCTCATCCATCACTCAGATCAGGGATCGCAATACGTCGCTCTCGGCTTCGGCCAGCAAGCCCGTGACGCAGGATCGCGATGTCGATGGGCTCCCGTGGCGACGCCTACGACAACGCCGTCGCGGAGAGCTTCTTCGCGACGATCAAGAAGGAGCTCGTGCACCGCCAACCATGGCCAAGCAGACGCCATCTATCCTCGGCCGTCTTCGAGTACATCGAAGCGTTCTATAACCGCCAGAGACGCCACTCAACACTCGAATACCTCTCTCCAGAAGAATACGAGACGAAGAACCTCACACCCACAAACAAGAACTAGCGACTAAAGCCACGACTGTCCGCGAAAAGCGCCCCACTCCACATTGGCGCAGCCCACGTCGCCGTTCGATGCTTAATCGCGCAGCTTCCGGGCCCATCGGCCGTGCTAGGCTTGCCGTAGCCGGGACTAGCTGTACTGAGGAGGTTGCATGTTTCGGGTTGGCCTGAGATCGTTGTGGGATAGTCCCTTTCGGAGTGCGGACACAAGCGGCCAACGTCGTTCGCTCGCTACCGCCTTGCTCGCCTTGGCGCTCATCGCTGTTCTCGGGGTCGTCCCCGCCATTGCCGATGCCGGCTCGCCGCCGGTGATCGACAGTGAGTCGGCCTCCCACATCTCCTCAACCGACGCGACGCTGGAAGCCTCCATCAACTCCCAGGAAGCCCCAGCAGGTGACTACTACCAGTTCCAGGTCGTCGCGAACCCGAGCGAATTCGCCTCGGAAATCCTCTGTCCGTCCACTCGCCCGCAAGGGTCGGAATATGCGTCGGCCCTCAATCACCCGGCGTTCCGCCGATCGGATTTCACCCGAGCAGCTTCGAGCACCTCGAAAAACCCGTCAGCCTCGACCTCAACAGCGCCGGCGTGACGCTTGAGCCTGGCACGACCTACCACTACCGAGTGCTGGTCGCCCAGCGTGTCCGGACCGAAGACACGATCGAATCGGGAAGCCCCGACCGTCTATGGACCCGACCAGACGTTCACGACCCCGGCGTCGAACGTGCCCTCCATCGAAAGCGAGTCGGTCTCAAATATCACGTTGACCGATGCGACCCTGGAAGCGCAGATCAAGACCGAGGGCCTTGAATCTACTTACGAATTTCACTTGCTCACGGCGCCCCTCTGCTTGCAGGCCAATCCGCCTTGCGAGCCTCCGCAACATCTGCTTCCGCTGCCGAGCGGGAAGCTCCTCGGGTCGTTCGTCGCCCAGAGCGTGAGCGTCGAGTTGAACAGCGCCGGAGTGACCCTCTCGCCCGGCGAACGCTATGAATACTGGGTGACGACGGCCAGCGCGGCAGGCAACACCCAGGGGAATCCTCGGCGTTCACCGCACCGTCCTCCGGCGCAAGTCCGCTGAGCATCGTCGCACCGTCTGCGACCAGCGAGGGCCAGTCGGGGACCTCGAGCACGTCGAACGCGTCGGGAGGCTCATCATCCTCATCGGCTCCGGGCGTGAGACCCCTTGGCCCCGCGGTGAGGAAGACGACCAAGCTCGAATCGCTGGCAAACGCGCGGAAGCTTGCGAAGGCGCTGAAAGCGTGCGAGAGGAAGCCGCCGAGCCAC
>CAVQNS010000002.1:0-116096 GCA_963714285.1 uncultured Solirubrobacteraceae bacterium | reverse complement strand
GCGTATCTCATGGTATGCTCTCATGGCCATGACAAAGCGTCTTGTGATCTCTAGAGGAGGCCAGGTATCGGTGCCGGCCGCGGTACGCAAGCGCTGGGGGACGCGGGCTGTGCTGGCGGAGGATCGTGGGGACGAGCTCGCGCTGCGCCCAGCGCCGGATGATCCGATAGCCGCGGTGCGTGGCATATTCGCGGACGAGATGGGCTCCGGGCCCACAAGCGATGGCATGCGCGCTGTCACCCGCGTCGAGGACGCGGAGCTGGAGCAACGCCGGGCACGCTCGCGGTGATCGTGCTCGATGCCTATGCCGTGATCGCGCTACTCGGAGGAGGCGCTCGGCCAAGGATGTGTCGGGGCTGCTCGCCGACGGGGCGACGGCGGTTCCCGCCCCTAACCTTGCCGAGGCGGCGGATCGCCTGGCACGCATCCACGGCATCTCAGTCGCACGCACACGCAATGCGGTTGAGCTGCTCGAGCAATCCACCGATCTGCACGTGCGAGCCGCGGAACGCCCTCACGCGTGGCGTGCGGCCGAGCTTCGCGTCAAGCACTATCACCGCACCCGCCGCCCGCTCTCGCTGGGCGACTGTCTGCTGCTAGCAATGACTGGCGTGCAGGACACCTTGGCAAGCGCCGACTCTCACGTCCTCGCCGTCGCCAATGAGGAGAGGATCGCATGGATCGCGCTCCCCGATTCCCGCGGGCGACGTCATCCGCCCAGGCCGTAGGGACTTTTTCGGTCGCGCTGCTGCTACTTCTTCTTGTTTTTTTGTGTTTTTTGGTGTGTTTGGCGTTGGTTTTGGTTTTGGTGCAGCCGCTGATGGTGATGGGGGTTTCGTGGTTGATTTCGAGGCCGTTTTGGGCTTTGAGGAGGGTTGGCATTTTGAGGTTTTGTCCGCAGAGGTTGTAGTGGTCTTTGGGGGGTAGGTTGGCTCCGAACTCGCTGTAGGGGCCGGTGGGGACGTTGACTTCGATTGATTCGAAGGGGACGTCGGGGGTGTCGCGGAAGGTGGCGCTGGTGACGCCGGTTTTGCTGTTGATGAATGTTTCGCCGTGGAGTTCGATGTTGACGTTGTCGCCTTTGAGGGCGAGCACGGCGTCGGGGAACTTGGCGCTGCCGTAGCTGACGAAGTAGACGGGCCCTTCGAGGGGGACGGGGAGTACCGGAGTGTGCACGACCGCAGTGCCGATCTTCGAGGCTTTGGGGCATGCTGCCCGGTTTGTTTCGAAGGTCGCGGCGAGGCACGCCTGTTGGAGGGTCGTGAGGCGCGCGGGGAGCTGCTTGGGGATGTCGAAGCGCGCCTCGTTGAACCATGACTGGGTGCCTTGGGAGCCTTTGGGGTAGCTGATCTTGAAGTTCAGGCTCGCGCCGTCGGCTTTGCTTGCTTTCCCCGCGGTCGAGACCGCGACGGTCGGCTGGAACTTCAGGATCGCGCAGTTCGTGACCTGGAACGGGTCTGAGACGGGGCTCGTGGCGCCTTCGGTGCTGGTGACGGTCCCGGTGACTTGTTGGGGGTTGCAGTTCGTCGGGTTGATCGTGAACCCAGGCCGGTTGACGTTGACGTTCACATGCTTGATCTGCAGGGGGATCCCGTCGATGATCGGCGGGATCGACCCCGGTGTCCCTGGCGGTTGCTCGTGACCGTCAACGCGCCGGTGTGGGGGTCCACTTCGATCTTCGCACGGACCACTACCGGCCGGCCTTCTTGCAGGTCGAACGGACCCGCCTTCGCGGGGTTCACGATCGAGAGGCCAAACGGCGCGCCCTCATAGGGCCCGGTCAGATAGACCTTGCCGCCGGTCACGTTGAACGGGTCGCCGCCCAAGCCGACGCACACGATCGTTTCCCCGATCAAGCTTTCCTGGCCACAAGTCCCCGCGTTCGCCTGCGCTTCCGCGCACTGCGGGACACCGGCGATCAAGCCCGTCACCCCGTTGGGGTAGTGCAGCGGATCGACGCGAACGCCTGCTGGCCGTCTTCCCGGCAGAACGTCGTCACGAGCGGCGTGAAGCCACCCGCGTTGATGTTCGTCGTCCCCGACACCAACGTCGGCGCGAACGGCAGCGGATCCGCACACGCGCTCCCATTCGGGCCCGACGCGATCTGGAAGCTCGAGTCCGCCGTCACCGCCGGCGTCCCGGACGACGGCCCGAACGCCGCCTGCGTGGCATACGTTCCGCACAACGCCGGGGTCGTCAACGGCGCCCTGTCCGTCCCATAGAATTCCAGCTTGAGTTCGCTGAACGGCAGCTGCGGCGTGTTTTCGAATGTCGTCGTCAACTGCCCTGTCACCGGGTTCGGGACAACCTTCCCCGCGAGCTTGATCCAGCACCCCCGCAACCGGTTCTTCCGCGACCAGATACAACGCCATCAACGACGAAAACGGGTTTTCCGGGACACCCAGAAAGTTCTGCGGCGCCGCCAAGATACACCGACGCCCGACAGTTCATCTTCAAGCAACGGCGTCTTGATCCGCACATTCGCGACCTTCGACGCATCCGGACACGACACCGCCGCTTCCGAGAACTGCGCCGACTCCACACCCGGTTCCACCACAGGATCCAATTCCCGGAATCCCGTGAACCCCGCCTGTGCCTCCGAACACGCCTCCAGACCATCCGACGCACCCGGACTCAACGCAACCCCCGCCGGCAACGTCACCGTCGTATCCCGCACATCCGCCTCCGCCAACCCCACCGGATTTTCCGTCGTTTCCTGCGGCACATGCACACCCACATCCAACCCCGTCGGCGTACTCCCCGCCACCCCATCCGGCGTCACCCCAACCGTCGGACTAAAATCCAACCTCCCACAACCTTCAAGCGGCGGCAACGACCCGGTACTAGAATGGAAAATACCCTGTTCTTCCCACGAGTCAACGGCCTCGGTCACAGTCCTCGGTACCCCACACGACGTCGGATTCGTCAACAGGGGCACTTCTGGCGTCTGCGTCGTACATTCGCCGCTTGACGTGACCGGACTGTTGGTTTCTGAGCTATCCGAAATAGGGCCTTCCACTTCGTCTTCGCCGGGATTCAGACCCTGACCAGGGGTTTCATAAGGTTCGGCACCTTGGAGAATCCCATCCGCGCACGCTCCACGAACATCGTTGTGGACGGGGCTCGCGGGCACTCCCCAGATCGTCACCTTGCTCGCGCCCACGAGCACGGCCTGACTGATTTCCTGGACGTTTGTTGTCAAACCATAATCCGTTCCCGTGCGCACCGAGGTATCCAGAAACACCGGGGTTACTCCCGCCGCGATGTACCCGAACTCGGCAGCGACGCCCTTTGGGGGCACGAGATTGAAGACCGGGTCAGTCGTCGCCGTAAGTTCGGATATGCCAGACTCCGTGACGTAGGTGGTCGCAATCCCCACGGCTGTTTCGTTCGGGCAGCTCGGCTGGCCGAATTCGGCGCTCCGAATAAAAGTTTGATAGGAGCAGTGCGGGGTGGCGTTCGGGTTCCCAACGAAACCTGGAGGCAGTTCGAGTCTCACATCCCTGAGAGTGCCTTCAGGACGAACATGGGTTCTGCGTGGCCGGCCTTCTCGTCCGCCAATTCCAGCAGGGAAGTTCAGCACGAACGTGTTCGTCAGCGCATACGGATGCGAACCGGCCTGCAGGTCAGGCGTCCCATTTTCGTTCGTCGCCGCGGTGACCATCTTCTGCATGCCGAATTCCGCCATCGCGGGGGCCGCGGCCAATGCGAGCAAAGCCAGCAATGCAGCCACGACCGGTAGGGCGAGCCGAGCTACTTTTGGAAGAGCGTTGAAGGTGGTCATCGGCTGGGCCTCCGGTGGTTGCTGGCTTTCTTGGCTTTCGACTTCGCTGTGCCGTATCTCTTACGCGCGGTCTTTTCACACGCCGCCCGCTTCTTCCTCGACCTGTCTCTGCTACACGCCTTCAGCGCGGCGGCGAGCTTCTCCGCCTTGACCTGCGCGGCCGTCTTCTTTGGAGCCACCGTCGCTACGACGGTCGGGGCGAGGTTCCCCGGACCAGAGAACGTCGCAGTGCTTGGCTCCCCAAACGCAGCCGGCTGCGGTGTTGGTGGCGGTTTACACGAATCCGCGTTATCACACGCCGCAGGAGCAACCGTCACCGGGAACCCGCCATTTACCCGCGCGTCCCACACCGCGACGTTATTGCTCGTGTCTTCCGGCAGCAACTGATCCGCGCTACCGAAGAACACATTGTCCCCGTTGATGCTCGCGTCGAGGAAGAACGATTCGAATCCGCCCGCCACGTCGGAGATAGCGTGGATGCGGCCGTCCTCATACTCGTACACATTCTGCCTGCCGTCGCTGGCATGCGGCACCAGCGCATCCCTGCTGTCGAAGAACAACGTGCCGTCTTCTGTAAGGTTGCGCGGCCGATATTGCGCGTAGACGACCCGCGCCGCACTGAGCGTGCTAAGAGCAGACGGACCGATCGGCCTCGCCCCGCTTGGATTGCACGACGCGCACACGAGTCCACTCGTCTCGGCATCGTAGAGATACACCTCGGGACACCTGCCGCCGACGCCTTCGCACTCTCCGGGTTGATCTTGCTCGTTGTCATAGCCCGTCAGACTCTGTTCGGATATGAAGGCTAGACGTGAGCCGCTCGGAGTTACGACCGCGCTGTTGACGGCCGGGCCGCTCCCGTCTTCTTCGTAGGCAGCATGCCAGTCAGACGTATCGTTTGCGGCGAGTGTGGCGATGAGCTGAGGTGCGCCGCCTTCGTGAGATACATATAGGTTCGGCGCTCCGGCGACCGCAGCAGGCGCGAGCGCGCCTTCTGCGACGAAGTACACATACGCGCCTTCTTCAGAGATTTGTGCTACTCCCAACACAGCCGCGCCATTGCCCACCCCGTCGGCGGTGAGATCGGTCAATCGTCCGGGCTTACCAGCTTCGTGGCTCAGTTCGTATTCGTATAGGTTTTCCGCGTTGTCTTTAGGGCCGGTATATGCATTGTTCGTGAGCTCCGCCGTGCTCGTGAAGAAGACCTTCGAGCCTTCGAGGTTCGCACCCCAGTAGCGCGCCGTCTGGGGTCCGTGAGGATCAGAGCCTCCCGGGCCGGTGCCATTCGTCTTCTGCGAAGCAGACACGTCGATTGTGCAGGCATCAGTGGTGATGGTGCACGCTTCACCGCTCATGGGGCTCTGGGGCTGTTCGGCGTTGTCGCGTAGATACAATGCGCCCGGTGGCTCAGCCGTACTATTCTCGAAAGCGGACGACGGACTCGAGAAGTAGACACGCGATCCGTTGGCTGACACGGCATGCCATACCTCATGGTCCCGGGCGAACAGGCCGTAGAAGTGCTGCGAGCCGACGGTAGCGTCCATGGCGGTGCCATTGTTAGCGATTCCCACTGCCATCACTTTGCCATTCACCCACTCAGAAACTCTGCCGTATTCGCCGAAGACCACGTGACTGAGATCAGTCGAGGTGCCCATCGTGTTGTATGCGTTTCCCACATACTGGTGAGAGTGGTTCGCGAAGTCAGTGAGATACAACCCGAATTCGCCCGGTTCCGGCGGGGGTGCTTCACTGGTCAACTGAGCATTGGTGCTGGCGATCCCGGCCGTAAGTTCGGGCGTGAAAGCCATCGCTTGATAAGAAGCGCTCGCTTCCGTCTGAGAAGGATCGTGCAGCGGTGTCACGTTTTGCGTCGTCCAACCCGATGACCCGCGGCGGGAAACGAGCTGAGCATTGATGGTGAAGCCTTCTGGGGTGGCGTAAGAGCCCAGGGATGCGTAGGTGACTGCTTCTCCCGACGCGGCGGCGCGCGGTCCTGATTCGACGGTGGAGTCGGTTGCGTCCTGCCCCTGGGTGTCGAGCGGTGAGACTTGCTCGTAGGCGCGGCAGTCGGGCAGGGCGAGTGCGTAGGGTTGTTCTGAGCGGAGTTTTTCGTTGGGGCAGTCTTGGGGTTCGTTGCCGAGTGTGGCGGGGGTCGTGAGTGTCTGGTCGGGGCCTGGGGTGCCGCCGGCCGGGCTTTGGGGGTTGGTGGCTAGGACCCGGTAGCGGTAGGTGGCGCCGGGGGTGAGCCCGGTGATTGTGGCTTTGACGGTGGTAGTGCCCGTGAGGTGTTCGATGGTGGTTTCGGGTGTGTTTGTGCCGTAGGTTTCTGTGGGTCCGTATTCGAAGTGGTAGCTCGTGGTGGCGCCGTCGGGGTTGATCTGGGCTTCGAGGGTTGCTTGGGTCGTTTCGACGTTGGAGGCGGACTCGCTCACGATCTCGGGGGCCGCGACCGCGGTCGTGAAGGTGACCGGGGCGCTCTGCGCGGTTTCCCCGGCAGCGTTACGGGCGAGCAGGCAGACCGTGTAGACGGTCCCTGGTGCTAGCCCGGTCACGGGCGCTTGTACGGCTTCTTTGGCTTCGCCTTTGGCTTCCCCGGCTGGTTCGGGCGCTGACTTACCTCCCGCACATTCGCCTTCGGAGGCGTTGTAGAGGAATTCGTAGCTACCGGCATCGCCTTCCACACCGGGGTTCAGGACCCCGTGGAGCGCCGCGGTGCTCGCTGTCAAGGGCGAGGGGGCTTCCGCCGTGGGCGTTTCGGGTGGGATCGCGGTGGTCAAGCGCTCGACCGTCCCTTCCTGTGTCCCGGATGGGTTGCTCGCGAGGATGCGGTAGTAGTAGGTCTTGCCCGCTTCCAGGCCGCTGATGTTCGCGGCCACTGCTTGGCTGCCGTACTCGGCCGGGAAGCTCGCGGGTTCGCAGAGCACGTCGGTGCCCGTCGCGAGCGCTGCTTCGGTGCCGTAGCGGAGCTTGCATTCGCTGGTCTGGTTGTTCGGGTTCAAGGCCCCTTCCAAACGCACGCTCGTCGCCTTCACTTCGCTAGCGCCCTCGGACTCAACGGTCGGCTTCGACGCGAGGGTCGTGAACGACACTTCGTTGCCCGCGGCTGTTTCGCCGGCTTCGTTGTCCGCGACCAGGCACGCCTCGTATTTCCGGGACGGTTCAAGGCCCGTCAGCGGCGTCGCGGGCACTTTGAAGTCTTTGAGTTTCGCCGGCGCGACCGCGGGCGTCGTCGTGCCTTCGGTGCATTTCCCCGTGGTGCTGTACGCGAACTCATAGCCCGTGACCGCTTCAGTTTTCGGGTTCACGACGCCTTCCAGCTTCGCGGTCGTGGCCGTGACTTCTTTCGCGGGGCTCGACGTTTCCGGCTTTTCCGGAGGGATCGCGGTCGTGAAGCTCAGCGGCGAGCTCAGCGCTTTCCCAGCCGCCGTTTCCACTTCCAGGCACACCGTGTACTCCGTCCCCGCAGCCAGTCCAGACAAGGTTTCCGCCGGCAGCACTTCGTGTTCCACGCCCATCGAAACACCCGCCACCGTCTCGCTACCACCCGTACAAGCCAAGCCCACCTTGTATAGGAACCGGTAGGAGCCCGCTTCCCCAGCCGACGTGGCATGCGGCTGCAACACACCTTCCACAACCGCTCCCGTGGCGTGCACCGGTACCACCACCGACACTTCCGGCGCTTCCGGACCAGCAGCCACCGCCACCCCAACCGCAAACACCAAGCCACCAACAAGCCCAACCACACACACAAAACACGCCACAAACGACCCCAAAACCCGTCGCGGCGTGCATAACCGGGGCGCCACTCAGAGCCCTGCAACGGCGGGCGTTTTCGCGCCGCGGTGACAGTTCGGTGACGGTCGATGCCGCTGTTGCCCAGCCCGAGGTCGGATGGTCCGGTCGACTCCGAGCCGGCGTGGCGCAACGACACGCCCGACTTGCTCGCGGTCGGCAGCCGTGTGCTTACGCCCGAACCGAGTGCTGAGCCGGGTGCCGGTCGACCCACAGCGCCGGCCAGCTCAGGGGCGTGCGGTGCGTCTCGGGCCATCCTTCGCCCCTGCTAGGGACTAGTGCTAACGCCTCAACGCGTATCTCGCCTCAAACGCGGTGGAGTGCCTCGCCCTTCAGCATTCTCCGCAGCCCTTCCGTGTAGCAGTTGACTGTAGTACGCTTGATGGTGCTGAAAGGTCAATCAAGGGGCGTCCGGAGGAGCGAGGTTGTGAGCGTAAGCCGCATGCATGCGCGCCACGTGGGGATCGTCGTCAAGCACCGGGCGGGATGCGCCTCGGAGCGCGATGCTCGTTGCAATTGTCGCAAGGTCTACCAGGCGGCGGTGTGGAGCGCACGGGAGGGCAAGCGCATCCGCAGGCACTTCGATTCGCTCGACGCCGCCAAGATATGGCGCGCGGAGAGCTACGGCAAGCTCCGCCGACGCGAGTTCCGGGCCCCTTCCGCCCTGACGTTCGCCGAGGCGGCCGAGCAATGGCTGGTCGGGATTCGCACGGGCTCCATCCGGACGCGGTCAGGCGACCTCTACAAGCCGAGCACGATTCGCTCCTACGAACAGGCGCTGCGAGGCCCCAAGGACGGCTCTGGGGGGCTGCTGCGCCAACTCGGAGCGATCAAGCTCTCGGACGTTGTGCTCGACCATGTGCAGGACTTCGCTGACGGGCTGCTCGCCGCCGGTGCGCAACCCTCAACGATCCGTAACGCGATCATGCCTGTGCGGGTGATCTGCGCTTGGAGGCGCCGGGAGGTGCCCGTCAACCCCACGGTGGGGCTCAGGCTGCCGGCCGTGCGCGGCGGCCGCGATCGCATCGCCTCGCCCGCCGAAGCCGATCAGCTGCTGGCTGCTTTGTCGATCGCCGATCGCCCGCTGTGGGCGACCGCGCTCTATGCGGGACTGCGCCGCGGCGAGCTGATGGGGCTGTATTGGCAGGACATCGACCTCGAGCAGGGCATTCTGCGCGTCGTGCGAGCGTGGGATCCCAACGAGCGCACAATGGTCGAGCCGAAGTCCAAGGCCGGTAACCGCCGCGTCCCGATCCCAGCGATTCTGCGGGCGTTCCTCGCACCGCTGCAACCGTCCGACGGTGCCGACCTCGAACGGCTCGTGTTCGGCCTGCACGGGGAGCCGTTCAGCGCCTCCTCGGTCGGCGAACGCGCGCAGCGCGCATGGCGCGATGCTGGGATGGAGCCGATCAGCCTGCACGAGTGTCGGCACACGTTCGCCAGCCTGATGATCGCCGCGGGCGTCAACGCGAAGGCGCTCTCGACGTTCATGGGTCACGCGAACATCTCCATAACGCTCGATCGCTACGGGCATCTGATGCCCGGAGCTGAGGACGAGGCTGCCATCTTGATGGACGCCTATCTGCAGGCCGCGCGAATCCCGGTGCCCTGATCGGCACCAGCGTGGGTGGCCGGCGGTGACAAATCAGTGACAGGCACGCACCCCACGCACGCTCGCCAGATGTCCACTATCAGGACAAACCTCCTGATTGCGGACCCTGAGACCAGCTTGGCCGGCGCTCGAGGGCCTTCTCGTCACGCCGGCTCAGGATGTCACCGCCATAGCAAACACGCCCAGCGCCAAATGTTCTATGCCTTGACTTACCGGGCGCGATCAGCTCGACGATCATGCCTGTGACGATGAGGCATTACATGTCCCCATACGACAACCGCACACGGCTATATCGTCGCCTGGGGCTCGTGCCCAGCACTCTTGTTCGGCATCCATACGGTTACGTTTATTCCCGTGGAGTGCCGCTGGGAGCGGCAATGGCACCGCTCGCCGATCGGTGCAGCAGTAGCGCAGATTTCTCGCAGGAAAGTCGAACAAAATGACGGCGCAACGGTTCTCGCTTGACTTTCATCGAGTGATTGCTATAGCGTGCTTGTCATCGTTTATTTAGGCGCGTGCCACGAGGTGCGTCCGCCAGCGGCGGAACGTCCCGGAAGGCGCGTTGCAGAGGCAGCGGAGGAGTGGGAGAGACACGATGCAGCCAGCAGCACCAGACGCGCAAGCGCGCTTGACTTCGGCGGCTCGCGAGCGAGCTGACCACAACGCCACGGCCATCGCCGAGCCTCGGCAGGACCCGTACGGGATATGCACACCGCAACGGTGAATCGAGCGCCTGACGAAGGCCATGGGCCGCTCAGGCCGCGTCTCCTACGCCCCCAGCTGCGGCACCTCAACTCCAACGAGAAGGAAGGCACGACAGTGAAATCCACATGGCACGCCGCGAAGTCCGCCTCCACGAAGCTCGGCCTCTTCGCGACGCTCCGTGCCTGCCTACGCGCCCACGGGAGTGCTGCGCGCAAAATCAGTCGACGGCTTGCTGCGCCCACGGGCGTCCTCGGCTGTTTCCTCGCGAGCGTCGCTGTCGCCGCGGTGCTGCCGGCCGCCCTGCCGGCCGCCGCTGGTGCCTACGCCAGCATCGAAGGCCCCCCGCTCTTCTCCTCGGCCCCCGGCCTGCCCGACGGGCGTGTCTACGAACAGGTCTCCCCGGTAGACAAGAACGGCAACCAGGCGGGCGCGTCGACGCAGATACAACAAACCTTCCCGGGCTTCCGGCGCTATTCGCTTGCGGCGGCTAACGGGAACTCGGTGCTCTTTGAAGGCACCGGCGCGCTGGGTGAAACAGACACGGCCGAGAGCGAGTTCTTCGTGGCGACGAAGAACAAGGAAGCCGTCGGCTGGAGCACGCGGGCCGTCCTGCCACGCCCGCTGCAGTCGGGGGCGGTGGTCGACGCGGCCAGTGCTGAGCCGCAAGTTTTCGATCCTTCTCCGGATCTCACCCACGCGCTGGTCGCGACCTCTTATGACACGCTCGCGCCGGTGCCGGCGGCGGCGAACGGAAAAGATTGCGGCGATTTGATGTATCTCACCGGGCCCGATCCGTTCGTGGCCGGCACGTGGCTGGAGCGGCCCAGCCCCGGACTCGCAGATCCGGCCCTGATCTGCAATGAATCCGAAGGCGAAGGTGGCGCGCCGGTTGGTGGCACGTCGGACTTCAGCACCGCCTATTTCACTTATCCTGGCACGTTTCTGTCCGAAGACGCCTCCCGTACGCCGCACGCCAAACGAAAAGATCCTGAGTTCGATGGTGTCGAAGCTTGGGGCTTTTATGAAGATCGTGAAGGCGTCTTGCATAATGCGGGGATGCTGCCGGATGGCAGCTTCGACTCGTTTGGCGCGGTGCCTGCGGCTTCGGGTCGTGGTCGTGCGCTCTACGGCAACGAGGTCTCGACGCAGGATTCGCCTGATGGCGCGCCGGCGGGGTCGCGGGCGTTCTTCGTTAGCCCTGATCCGGCGTCGTGCGCGCAGGTTCTGGGTACAAACAATTGCGCGGTCGATCCGCCGGAGCTGTATGTGCGCGAGAGCGGCGAAAAGAGCGTCCTGGTCTCGCGGGACACATTGCTGCCTGCTGTGGGCGGGCTGCCAGCCGCCGCCCCGGACGGTCCGCTGCAGATGCTCAATTCAACGGAACACTTCGCTGGTGTAGGTCAAGACCCGGGGTCGTATGTGTTTGCGTCGCCGGATGGGTCGCAGGCGTTCTTCCAGAGCACTGAAGATCTCACAGAAGCGGCGAAAGACGCGTCTGCGGGCAGTGAAGCGAAGACGTATGATTTTGATGTCGAAACTGGCGTGTTGACGTATCTGCCGGGCGTGGTCGGGCAGCTCCTCGACACAGACGCTGACGGGGATTCGCTTGCCTTCCTACGTCCTGAAACAGGACACAACCCGCAGGAACTAGACCGGTGGTCCGCTGGCTCGGCCGGTGGGAGCGTCACTTCAGTGACGAGCTTGCCCGAAGCGGGCGTCACTGAGGCGCGTATGTCGTCTGACGGGTCGATCCTCGTGTTCATTACGGGCTCGAGTCTGTCGAATACCTTCAACAGCGGTGGCTTTGAACAGATCTACCGTTATGATTCCGTGACGAACACGCTCGGGTGTGTGTCCTGCGCGCCTGCTGGCGTCACACCAGCCGGTGGTGCGTTGATCTCGCAGCAGCTGCTGGGTGCCTTCGAAAAAGGGGTGATTGACAAGCGTGGGATCTCCGCCAACGGAGGTCGCGTTTTCTTCCAGACGCAGACGCCGCTGGTGCCGCAGGACACAAACACGAACTCGCCGGAAGTCGAAGTCGGGGAAGACGAATATGAAAAGCAGGGGATGGATGTATATGAGTGGGAGAACGGTGTTGTGTATCTGATTTCTTCGGGTAAGAGTCTGCGTGATTCTTATCTGTTGGATAGCAGTGAAAACGGTGATGATGTGTTCTTCGCGACGATGGAAGGCCTTGTGCCTAGTGATACTGATGGTGCGTATGATGTGTACGACGCGCGGGTGCCGCAGCCGGGGGATAATCCGCCGCCCGCGGCGGTGCCGTGTGAAGGGTCGGTGTGTCAGGGTCCGCCGCGGGTGCCCTCGCCGCTTGCCGCGAGTGCCAGCTCGACGTTCAATGGCCTCGGTAATCCTGTGCCTGAACCCGCGGCCGTGCCGGTCGCGAAGCCGAAGCCCGCGGCGAAGGCGAAGCGCTGCAAGAAAGGGTATGTGAAAAAGAAGGGCAAGTGTGTCAAGAAGCCTAAGGCAAAAACTCACAAGAGGAGCAAGTATTCATGATCCGTTCAAAGAGACTCCTCGTGACGTTGACGCTCGCCGCGGGCTTGGCGATGGGCGTGGCCGCGCCTTCGGCGTTGGCCGAAACGGCTTCTCCGGCTTGGAAGATCGTGGCGGTCTCGACCCCGACGAACTTCAGGCCGGGCGATAAATCCGGTACCGACTCGTTGATCGTGACGGCAGTGAACGTGAGCAACGCCCCGGCGGGTTGCACCTCCGCGGATTACCACTCAGAACTAGCGGCCAGGCTAGTGCCGGTGTGTCCGTCGAGCAGCCCCGTGGCCAACCCGATCATTGTCAGCGACGTGCTGCCCACAGGGCTGACAGCGCTCGAAGTCCAAGGCCACGACTCCTATCACGAACCCATCGCCTCCGGTAACGCAGGACAAGCCTTGAGCTGTACGCAGTCGCAGACCGCTCCGTCCTGCACGGATCCAAATCGTGTCGATCCGGGAGATACCTTGATTCTGACGATCCGGGTGGATGTCGAATCGAATGTCGAAGGCTCCAGTGAAGTGAACAGTGCCACGGTGGCCGGCGGCGGCGCTGCGGCCGCGTCGGCGTCTGAGCCGGTGACGATCAGCTCTGCACCGGCTGAATACGGGGTGACCCCAGGAAGCCTGTTTGGCGCGACCTCCACGACCCAGGCGGGCGGGCATCCGAACGTCACAAACGTGTTCTTCCTCAACACGATCAATCAAAACGACGGTGAAGAATCTGGGAAAGAAGTCAGAAAGGACTTCGACTCCGAAGCAGTTGCTGATCCGAAGGACGTCCGCTTTGATTTGCCTCCTGGTCTGGTCGGTACGACGGTAGGGATGGCGCGCTGCACGATGGCGGAAGTGCTGAACTTCGCGAATTGTCCGCAGGACACGATGGTGGGCACGGCGACGTTGATCGTTTATAACGCGCATGGTGGTGGGCGGATCGAGATGACGGTGCCGATTTTCAATATCGCGCCGTCGCCGGGTGAGCCGGCGGCGTTTGCGTTCAACGCGCTGTTCTTCCCGGTGCGGCTGGATACGAGCGTGCTCTCTGATGGGGAATACAATGTGCGTGTCTCGGCGCCGGATCTCACGCAGGGGGCGGCTGACTATATGAGCGCGATCACGATCTGGGGAGTGCCCGCCGAACACAACAGCCCCGGCCCCGACGAAGCCGCTAAGAACCTTGGAGCCGAACACAGACACCACCCGCAGTTCACCTTTGGCGACTCGGGTATCGAAGAATTTGAATCGGCTAACGTGAGCCACAATAAAGTGGAGGGGGTGTTGCCTGTGGCGTTGTTGACGAATCCGTCGGAGTGTGGGGTGCCGCTTGAGGGTGTGTTGGAAACGGATGCGTGGGAAGAACCGGATCCGCATGTGTTTGTGAGTGAGGCGACGGGGATGGGTACGCTGACGGGTTGTAATTTGTTGTCGTTTGAGCCTGGAGTGTCGATGTTGCCGGATTCGTTGGAAGCGGGTGCGCCGGCTGGCTATTCGTTTGCTTTGCGTTTGCCGCAGGATGTGGAACCGGATGGGTTGGCG
Source organism: uncultured Solirubrobacteraceae bacterium (assembly GCA_963714285.1). GTDB lineage: Bacteria > Actinomycetota > Thermoleophilia > Solirubrobacterales > Solirubrobacteraceae > Palsa-744. The sequence continues at coordinate 102,160 of CAVQNS010000002.1, read as the reverse complement.
ACGCCGGATGTGCGGCGGACGTCGGTGACGTTGCCGGCGGGTACGGTGATTTCGCCGTCGGCGGCGGACGGTCTGGGGGCTTGCACGAGTGAACAGTTTGATTTGCATTCGGGGACGCCTGGTTCGTGTCCGCGGGATTCGCAGGTGGGGACGGTGCGTTCGAAGACGCCGGCGCTTGAAGAAGCGTTGACGGGTGAGGTGTTTTTGGCGTCGCCGTTGTGTGACCCGTGCTCGCCCGCGGATGCGGCGGATGGGCGGATGGTGCGCTTGTTCTTGCAGCTGGTAGGCGAAGGCGAATCGGGGATTGTGGTGAAGCAGGAATTGACGGGTGAGATCAATCAGCAGACGGGGCAGTTGACGGTCACGGATGCTGAAGTGCCGCAGGTGCCGTTCAGCGAATTGAAGCTGACGTTGCAGGGCGGGGAGCGCGCGACGTTGTCGAACCCGCGGTCGTGCGGGCCGGAGACGACGACCGCGGAACTGGAACCGTGGAGCACGCCGTATACGCCGAACGCGGACCCGACGAGTAGCTTCGATATCGATGAAAACTGTTTCGGGCCGCAGTTCAGCCCGTCGTTTAGCGCGGGCACGACGAGTAACCAGGCGGGTGGGTTCAGCCCGTTCACATTGTCGTTCGGGCGTGGCGATGATGACGAGTTCCTCAACGGCATCCAGCTACAGATGCCCGCGGGGATGCTAGGGATGCTCTCGAAAGTCAAGCTGTGCGGCGAACCCGCGGCCGCGGAAGGGACGTGCGGTCCGGAAAGCCTCGTCGGTGAAACGAGCGTGGAGACGGGGCCGGGTGCTGACCCGTTCCTCGTGACGGGCGGGAAGGTGTATATCACCGAAGGGTATAAGGGCGCCCCGTATGGGTTGAGTATCGTGGTGCCGGCGGTCGCGGGTCCGTACACCCTTGCGGGGACGACGGGGAAAGGCACGGTCGTGGTGCGCTCGGCGATCAGCGTGAACCCGCGCTCGGCGGCGTTGACGGTCACCTCGGACCCGTTGCCGACGGAGCTCGACGGGATCCCGTTGCAGCTTCGCCTCGTGAACGTCACGGTCGGCACAAACACTGACTTTACGTTCAACGCGACGAGCTGTAATAAAACGGCGGTCACGGGGGTGATGACGAGTGTCGCTGACGCGGTCGCGACGGACTCTTCTTCCTACCAGGTCACGAACTGCGCGGCGTTGAAGTTCCAGCCGAAGCTATCGGTCTCGACCGCTGGGAAAGCCTCGAAAGCGAACGGGGCGAGCTTGTTCTTCAAGATCAGCTACCCGAAAACCGAAATCGGCGGGGACGCCTGGTTCAAGGAGGCGAAGTTCGATCTCCCGAAGCAGCTACCAGCAAGGTTGACGACGCTCCAAAAGGCATGCCTAGCCGCTACGTTCGAAGCGAACCCCGCGGCATGCCCCCCAGCGTCGATGATCGGCGAGGCGAGGGTGCACACGCCGGTGCTGCCGGTGGCGTTGATGGGGCCGGTGTATTTCGTGTCCTACGGGAACGCGAAGTTCCCCGAAGCCGTGGTCGTGCTCCAAGGCTACGGCGTCAGCGTTGACTTGCATGGCGAAACGTTCATCAGCAAGGAAGGCGTGACCAGCGCGACGTTCCGTAACACGCCGGATGTGCCGTTCGAATCGATCGAAGTGAGCGTCCCAACCGGTGCGTATTCGGAGTTCGGGGCGAACCTCCCCGCGAAAGACCACTACAACTTCTGCGGACAAACCCTAAAGATGCCGACCCTGTTCATCGCGCAAAACGGCGCAGAAATCCACCAAGAAACCCCAGTAGCGGTCACAGGCTGCACCAAAGCGAAAGCCGCAAGCAAGAAGAAGGCGAAGACGAGCAAGAAGAAAGCGAAAAAGGCGAGCAGCGAGCAACAGGTAGGTAGCGCACGAGATGCCGGCTACGAGCAGGGGAGGAACTCATGACACGCATTCCAAGGACGATCGCGGCCGGCATGACACGCATTCCAAGAGCAATCGTCGCCGGCATGACACGCATTCCAAGGAGGATCGCGGCGGGCGTGACACGTATTCCTAGGACGATCGCGGCCGGGTCTGTCACGTGCTGCATGTCGGCTGGTGGGTTGTTGTTGATGGCGGCGCCGGCGTTCGCGGCGCCGGAAGCGCCGGTCACGCTCAGCCCCGCGACATCGCTCACGGCGACCTCGGCGGTGTTTGAAGGTGTGTTGAATCCGCACGCGAGCGCGACCGCGAACGCGGGCTGGTATTTCGCGTATAGCACCGGGCTGTCGTGTTTGGGGGCCTCCACGACCCCGCAGCAGCCGGAAGTCGTGGGGCATGCTGTCCCGGTGCACGCGGCGGTGAGCGGTCTTGAGCCGAACGAGGCGTACGTGTTCTGTTTGGTCGCGACGAGCCCGGGCGAACTCTCGCAGGGCAACGAAGTGCCGTTGATGACGCTCCCAGCCGCCCCGGCTGTCGACAGCGAGAGCCTCGTGTCGGCGGGCGCGACTGTGGCGATGCTCGAAGCGCAGGTCAACCCGAACAACCAGAAAACCAGCGGCTTGCTGCAATACGCGACGAGCCCCGCGGTCAACGCGAGCGGGTCGCTGATCGGCGCGACGAAAACAGCGTCGAGCGAAGTCGGTGAAGGCTACGGCGATCAGCCGCTCGGCCCGGTGAGCGTTTCCGGCTTGGCGGGCGGCACGACCTACTACTACCAGGCCGTAGCAGCGAACGCGGCCGGTAGTAGCTATGGGCCGGTGCAGTCGTTCACGACCGTCCCTGTGCCGCATACCAGCCCGGCGACGGGGATCACCGCGACGACGGCGACACTCAACGGCGAACTGGTGTCGTTGAACGCGGCGGTCGCGGCGCAGTACTCCTTCGCCTATAAGCTCGGCAGCGAATGCGCCGGGGAAAGCACGACGCCGAGCGAAGAAGCAGGGACCGGGTCCGGCGCGTTTCAAACGCCGTCGACGCTCGTGACAGGGCTCCAGGCGAACGCGACATACGCGGTGTGCCTGGTCGCCATGAACGCGTTCGGCTCGGAAACGGACGCGACCCCGGTGAGCTTCACGACCCCGCCCGCACCCCCGCGAATCGACAGCCAGACCGCGGCAGTGGGGGCGACGGAAGCGACACTCACAGCGCAGATCGACCCCGGTAACGAGGAAACCGGCTACACGTTCGAATACTCCACCAGCGAAACCGGCGGGAAACTCACGGGAACGATCGTCAAACTGCAAGGCGCGAGCCCGCTGGAAGGCGGAATCGACGAGGCCGCGAGTGTCCCGGCGATCAAAGGGCTCGCCGCCAGCTCGACGTACTACTACCGTGTCGTCGCGGAAAACGCGCAGTCCGCTGTCGAAGGCAAACCAGCCGCAAGCGCGGTGCAATCATTCACGACGCTGCCCGTCCCGCACACCGGCCCCGTCACGCTGATCACCGCGACGACCGCGACATTCAACGGCGAACTGGCGCCACTGGACCCGAATGTCGCTACCCAGTACTCGTTCCTCTACCGGCTCGGCAGCGAATGCGCCGGCGAAAGCCAGACCAGCAGCGAGGAAGCCGGGGAGGGCACCGGCGCCGTCGCGGAGAGCACCACCGTCAGCGAACTACAACCCAATGCCGAATACTCGGTTTGCCTGGTCGCGAGCAACACCTACGGGTCGCAGACAGACCCCGCCACGGTGCACTTCACGACGCTCGCCGCCCCCCCGAAAATCGATAGCGAGACGTTTTCCGCGGCGACACCCGATGAAGCGATACTCGAAGCGCAAATCAACCCGAACAACCAGGAAACGAGCGGCGCTTTCCAGTACGCCACGAGCCCCGCGGTCAACGCCAACGGGTCGCTGACCAGCGCCAGCAAAACCGCGGCAAGCGAACTCGGCGAAAGCTACGGCGATCAGCCCCTCGGCCCCAGCACCCTCACCAACCTGACCAGTGGCACGACCTACTACTACCAAGCCGTCGCCGCCGGCACGACCGGCACGAGCTACGGCCCCGTGCAGTCCTTCGCGACACAAGGCCCGCCGATCGTGAGCACCGGCACGGCGGCGGGCATCACCCGCACCACCGCGACACTCACCGGGACAGTCAACCCCACCGGCCTCGAAACGAGCTACTACTTCGCCTACATCAACGAACACGGCTACCAGAAAGCGCTCGCCGGGAACACCGAAGAAAAAGCCGACCCCTACACCGCCGGCGAAACAACCACCACCACCCCCGTGCCCGGCGACAGCTCAAGCGACGAACCCCAACCCATCAACCCGACCCCGATCAACGGGCTGCTACCAGGCGAAACCTACCACTACACGCTGATCGCCAAAAACCTCCTCGGCGTCAGCATCGGCGAAGACCAAACCCTCACAACCACGACGGCGACCCCGCCGACCGTGACCACCGCCACCGCGAGCAACATCGGGCAGACAACGGCAACGCTCTCGGGCACAGTCAACACCAACAGCCTACAAACCGAGTACGCGTTCGAAATCGCCACCCAACCCGGCAACTACGGACCCGCGACCGGCCTCGGCAGCATCGGCGGCGCACGAACCGAAACCGTCACACAAACACTAGGCGAACTCCAGCCCGCCACCACCTACTACTACCGCATCACCGCCACCAACACCGACGGCACCACACACGGAACAGAACAAGCCTTCACCACCACAGCACTACCCAACCTCTTCACCATCCCCCCCTCAGCACCACTCATCACCCTCCCCCCAATCACATTCCCAACCGAAACAGGGCCAGCCACAAACACCCCGCCCAAACCACTGACCACCAGCCAAAAGCTCGCAAAAGCACTCAAAGCATGCAAGAAAGACAAGAAGAAGCACAAGCGCACCACATGCGAAAAACAAGCAAAAAAGAAATACGCAGCGAAAAAGAAAAAGAAGTAACCAGCAAACGAGACACACCATGCGCCCCACCCCGCGAGCGCGGGGCAAGCCCGACGTAGCCGGTGGACACCGTTCGCTGACCGGCTGGCGAGCTTGGCTTTGTAGCGCGCCAGGGCACGATCGGCTTTCGATGTCCATGCGACCAGGCACGCGCCCGGCAACGCTCGGTAAAGCGCAACCTGCGGTAGACACTTGGCCTTGCGCATGTCAAGTGCTTTGCGCTAACATTGCGCGTATGGGAGCGGGGAGCGCCCGGGAGCAGGCAGCAGCGCCGATGCATTCGCCGGTGAACTGGGCGCTGCTCGGGCTCGTGATCGAACGGCCGAGCTATGCCTACGAGCTGGCGGTGCGCTTCGAGCGCACCTACGAGGGGGCACTGTCGCTGTCGAGCGTCTCGCACGTCTACACGGCGCTGGCGACGCTGCGCGAGCGGGGACTCGTCGCGGAGGTGCCCGGTACGCAGGGCGCAATGCGCTCCAAGCGCCGCTACCAGGCGACCGCGGACGGTGTGCGCGAACACGCCGAGTGGCTGGTGGGTCAGGTCGCCGAGGAGCGCCGGCGCCAGCGACTGCTCGTGCTGCAGATCGGCGCGTTGGCGCGCACACCGGCGCGCGCGCTCGAGGTCCTCGATGCCTATGAGCAGGCGTGCCTGACCGAGGCGGCGGCCGCGCCGGCCCCGGGTGGCGAGGACGGCCCCGGCACCACGCGGCTCGTCGCGAGACTCGCCGGCGAGGAGGCGCGCCTGGCGATCGCCGCCAAGCTCGAGTGGGCGCAGTACGCGCGTGGGCAGCTACGCGTGCTCGCGGACGCCGTGCTCGCCGTGCCGGCCGCCGAACAAGCGCGTTTCTGATGAGCCTGCTCGCGCTGGAGCACGTCAGCAAGCGCTACCGCGAGAGCCAGCGCGAGCGCGTCGTGCTGAGCGGGGTCTCGCTCGAGCTGTCCGCGGCGGAGCTGGTCGTCGTATACGGCCTGCGCCGCTCGGGTCGCTCAACGCTCCTGCGCATCGCAGCCGGCATCGAGCGCCCCGATAGCGGCACCGTCCACTTCGAGGGTCGCGACCTGGCAGGCGCCGGCGAGAGCGTGCTCGGCGAGGGCATCGGCTACGTCCACCGGGGGCTGCGCGCCGCTGAAGAGCAGGGGGTGCTCGAGCAGGTCGCCGCGCCGCTCCTGGCACGGGGGGTGTCCGTCGAGCAGGGGCGCGAGGCTGTCAGATCGTCGCTTTCGCGCACCGGCGCTCAGGACTGCGCCGCCGCGCGCGTGAGCGAGCTCGGCGCCGGAGAGAGGGTGCGGGTGGCGCTCGCGCGAGCGCTCTGCCTCTCCCCCGCCCTGCTCGTGATCGACGAGCCCGCCGGCGCCGTCGAGCTCAGCGAACGCGACGGGATCCTCGCGCTGCTGCGCACGCTCGCCCGCGAAGGCGTAGCCGTGCTCGCCAGCACCGGCGAGGCGAGTGAGCTGGCCGGAGCGCACCGTGCGCTCACTCTCGGTGAAGGCGCGCTGCGCGGGCCCGCCGTGCCGGAGCTCGCGCCGGTGGTTGCGCTGCGCCGCCGCGGCGTGTAGAAGCCCTCAGGATGCTCGAGCTGCAGCAGGTGGTCAAGCGCTATCGCGCCGGTGGCGAGGACGTGCACGCCGTCGACGGCGTCAGCCTCCGCGTGGAGGCAGGCGAGATGCTGGCGCTACAGGGCCCGAGCGGGTCCGGCAAGACCACGCTGCTGCTGCTGGCCGCCTGCGCGCTGCGCGCGGACAGCGGCAGCGTCACCTACCGCGGGAGCGACCTCGCGGCGATGAGCGAGCGCGAATCCGCGCAGTACCGGCTCGCCGAGGTCGGGCTGATCGCACAGAACACCCATCTGATGGCGCGCGTGCCGGCGGTCGAGAACGCCGCGACCAAGCTGCTGCTCGGCGGCGTCGAGCTCGACCAGGCGCACGCACGCGCGCACGCCTGGCTGGAGCGCGTGGGGATGGCCGAGCGGGCGGGACGCACGCCCGAGGAGCTCTCCGGCGGAGAGCGCCAGCGCGTCGCGATCGCCCGCGCGCTCGCCGCGGAACCGAAGCTGATCCTCGCCGACGAGCCGACCGCCAACCTCGACAGCCAGCGCTCGCGGGAGATCGTCGCACTGCTCGGAGAGCTCGCGCGCGAGCAACAGGCAGCGGTGCTGCTGGTAACCCACGACGCAGAGGCCGCCGGCGCCGCCGACAGGGTGCTCGCCCTACGCGACGGGCGCCTGGACCTCGAGGCCGACGTCGTTCGTAGCGGATGAGCCACCCACCGGCAACGGGGCTCGTCACGCGGCGTCTGCTGCGGCCGCGCGCGCTCGCGCACTTCTACCGCCGGCGCCTGCGCGCGCACGGCACGCAGGAGCTGCTCGCGGGGGTGGGCATCGCGGTCGCGGTCGCGGTCGTGCTCGCCGCGAGCCTCACGCAGAACAGCATCGCCGAATCCAGTCGTCAGGTCGTGCGAGCGGTCGTCGGCCCTGCGAACCTGCAGCTGCACGCACGCGGCCCGGACGGGTTCAGCGAAGCGCTGCTCGCGCGCGTGGAACAGATCCCGGGCGTCGCGCAGGCGGCGCCGTTGCTCGAACGCTCGCTGCGGGTGATCGGCCCGCACGGAGCCGGCGCGAGCGTGTACGTGGCCGGCACCGACACGAGCCTGTCCGTGCTCAACGGGCTCGGGCGCACGCTGCCGCTCGACGCGCTGTCGGCGGGGGAGATCGGGCTGAGCGCCGACACCGCGCGGGCCGTGGGGCTCACGCACGCCCACGGCGCGGGGGACGCAAGCGTGACACTGCTGGTCGGTGGCGCCAGACGACCGATGCCCGTCAGCGCAGTGCTTGGCCAGGAAGCCGTCGGCGTGCTCGCGCACGCACTCGTCGGCGTGATGCCGCTGCAGAACATGCAGGCGCTGCTGTCGCAGCGCGGGCGAGTGACGCGGATCCTTGTGAAGACGGCGCCCGGCCGCCAGGCGCAGGTGAAGCGCGCCCTGCAGGCGCTCACGGGCGGGCGCCTGATCGTCAGCAGCCCCGAACAGGACGTCTCGCTGCTCCAGCAGGCGCTGCGCCCGAGCGCCCAGGCGAGCTACCTGTTCGCGGTGATCGGCGCGCTGCTCGGGTTCCTGCTCGCGTTCAACGCGATCCTCTTGACCGTCCCCGAGCGCCGCCAAGCGATCGCCGACCTACGGCTGTCCGGGACGCGACGCAGCGCGATCGTGCAGCTCGCCCTGTTTCAGGCGCTGTGCCTCGGCGTCGCCGCCTCCGGCGTCGGCGTGGCGGCGGGCTACGCGCTCTCGCGCTGGGTGTTCCAGCAGCCGACCGGCTACCTGGCCGAGGCGTTCACGATCGCCGGCGGCACCGTCGTGGGGTTGCGCAGCGTGTTGATGGCGGGCGCCGGCGGGATCCTCGTCACGTGTCTGTCCTCGGCGCTGCCGCTCGCGGACCTGCGGCGCGGACAGCCACGCGACGCGATCTACGTCCAGCCGGGGGTGCCCGGCAGCGCCCTCTCCGCGCGCGTGCGAACCTGGCTGTTCGCCGCCGCGCTCGCGCTGCTTGTGCTGGCGAGCGTGCTGTACGCGATCGTACCGTCACAGGCGCTGCTCGCCAGCGTCGCGCTCGCGCTCGCGACCCTGCTCGCCGTGCCGGTCGCGTTCGCAGCCGTGCTGGCCGGCGCACGCGCGCTCAGCAGGCGCGCGCCGCGCCTGGCGACGCTCGCGCTCGCGCTCGGTGGCGTGCGCGGGACGACGCTGCGCTCGCTCGCGCTCGCCGCCACCGGCGCGGTCGCGCTGTTCGGCAGCGTCGCGCTCGGTGGCGCGCGCGCGAACCTGCTGAGCGGTATCCGCGGCTTTGCCCACAGCTATGCCGCCGACGCGCCGATCTGGGTGGGCGAACCGGGCGACAACCAGGCCACGCAGCAGCTCGCCGGCGACGGCGGCGCCGCGCGCCTCGCGCGCCTGCCGAGCGTCGCCTCGGTGCAGCGCTTCCAGGGCGCGTTCCTGACGCTCGGCCCACGGCGGCTGTGGGTGATCGCACGCCCGGCAGGCGGGGCGCGCAGCGTGCTCGCCACCCAGACCATCGGCGGCGCGCGGGCGGCTGCGAGCACCGACGCGCGCCTCGCGCAGGGCGGGTGGATCGCGCTCTCCCAGCAGGTCGCGACCGAACGGCACGTGCGCATCGGCGGCACCATGACGTTGCCGACGCCTACCGGCGAGCGAGCCTACCGCGTCGCCGCGTTGACGAGCAACCTCGCCTGGAGCCCAGGAGTCGTGTTCATGAGCACAAGCGACTTCGCACGCGCGTGGGGAACGACGGCCCCGAGCGCGCTGGCGGTGCGCCCAGTCGCGGACGCTGATGTCGCGACCGTCCAAGCGCAGATCACAGCGGCGCTCGGGGCCGACAGCGGGCTCGAAGTCGCCAGCGCGGCGACACGCGAAGCGAAGATCGACGCGCTGACCGGCGAAGGCTTGAGCCAGCTCGGGGAGATCTCGACGCTACTGCTGCTCGCGGCGATCGTCGCGCTCGCCGCGGCGCTCGCATCCAGCATCCAGCACCGGCGCGCCGCGCTGGCGGGACTACGTCTTGCGGGCGCGCCGTCCGCGCGGCTGCGACGCATCCTGCTCGTTGAAGCAGCGCTGATGCTGGGCGCGGGGTGTGTCACGGGCGCGCTCGCGGGCGTCTACGGGCAGTTCGTGATCGACGCCTACCTGCGCCACGTGACGGGATTCCCCGTCACCGGCGCCGGCGCGAGCGCTCGACCGCTCGAGATCTTCGTGCTCGTGCTCGCGGCTGTGCTCGCGGCCGTCGCGATCCCCGGCTGGCTCGCCTCGCGCGTGCCGCCGGCGCTCGCGCTGGCGGAGGAGTAGGAGCGCCGTGCGAGCGCTCGCGCTGGCCAACGCCCGCTACTGGCCGAGCGTCGCGCCCGTCGTGGCGAGCGAGCTCGCGCGCTGGCAGCGCTCGGCCGAGCGGATAGCGGATCCCGCGCTGCGCAAGCTGGCCGTGGCGAAGCTCGACGAGGAGCGCTTCAACGCCGAGGTCGCCGCCACGCTCGCCACGCTCGCGCCGTGCCGAGCACGCCCGGCCGCGACGCGGGCGATAGTCGCGCTGGAGCTGCTGTTCGACTACCTCGACGGGCGCACCGAGCGGCCGTCCGAGGACCCGCTCGGCGAAGGCAGGCGCCTGTTCGCCGTCTTCACGGGCGCGCTCGACGCCGGGCACAGCGCGCGCAAGCCGATACCCAGGGTCGGTGCAGGCAGCGGAGTGGACATGGCCGACGCTGCGAGCACTCCCGACGCGGTCTATCTGGAGGCGCTCGGAGCCTGTGCTCGCGAGCAGCTTTTGACGCTGCCGGCGGCGCGCGCCGTCGCCGGCGTCGCACAGGCAAGCGCCGAGCGCTGCGCGCAGGCGCAGACGCTGCTGCACGCGGGCGCCACGCTGGGAGATGGGCCTTTGCGCGAGTGGGCGCGCGAGCAGGCGCGCGGGAGCGGACTCGAGTGGCGCGAGTACGCGGGCGGCTGCGCCTCCTCGGTGCTTGCCGTGCACGCGCTGATCGCCGCCGCGGCCGACGCCTGTACGAGCGCCGTGCAGGCACAGCGGATCGACGCTGCCTACCTGGCGATCGGCGGCGTGATCACGATGCTCGACAGCCTCGTCGACCACCGCGCCGATACGACGCTCGGCCAGGCGGGCTTCATCCGTCTGTATGACAGTCGCGAGCAGCTCGCGCAGCGGCTGTGCGCGCTCACGCGCGAGGCGCTTGCGCGTGCGCGCGAAGCTCCCAACGGGGATCACCACGCGATGACACTCGCCGGCGTCATCGCCTACTACACCACCCATCCCGGCGCACGGGAGACGCACGCGCGTACTATTGTCAAGAGTGTGCGGCGGGAGCTCGCCCCCACGATCTGGCCGACGCTCGCGGTAATGCAGGGCTGGCGTGCCGCCAAGTGGGCACGGGCGCGAATGCGGTCGACGACCACCGGCCCTGTCGTAGAATGAGTGGATGGAGAGGTGCAGTGGGACAGGTCAACGCAGCACGTGCTGAGAACTCCACCGATAGAGCAGGCTCCATGGCCGATAGAGCAGGCTCCATGGCGGCCGGCGCTGGGCGCGGGTCGAAGACGCCGCGCGCGCCGGCTGGCCGCGAGCCTCCCCGTGTCCGCGGGCCTCGCGATAGCCGTCAGCCTGGCGGGCACGCCCAGCGCGAACGCACGCCAGGGCTTGCGGGCGCGCGCCGCGAGCACCGTCGGCGTCAAGGACGAAGGGCACCTGCGGCTCGTCAAGAGCTCAGGCTCACAGCTGATCGACGAAGGGACGGCGACCGGGACGATTCCGGGGAAGGTGAGGATCGTGTTCGTCTACGACGGAAACCCCACGGTCGACGCGCAGATCACGATCTACGGCCATGGCGGCAGCCTCCAGGCGCACGCCACGGGACGGCTGTCCAGCCCGACGAGCGCGAGCCCGAGCTTCAGGGGGGCGCTCACGATCACCGGCGGGGGCGGACGCTACGCCCACGCGCATGGAAGCGGACATCTCTACGGGGTGTTCTACCGCCGCAGCTACGCGATGACCGTGCAGACGGAAGGCACGCTGCGCTACTGAGCTTGTGGGCGGTGGCGCTGGCGCTGGTCGCCGGCGGGGGCATGTTGGGCGCCGCACCGGCTGACGGGCAGACGAGCCGCGATGCGGCCGGCGGGCCGTCCGCCACCCTCTCCGCGGCGTTCCGGCCCGAGCGTCTCGGGGCGGCCACCACGATCTCCTTCGCAGTGCAGATCGACCCGCCGCCGGCGGACGGCCCACTGCCTTTGAAGGGGATCGAAGTCAGCTATCCGGCGAACCTCGGCCTCGCCACCAGCGGGCTTGGGCTGGAATCCTGCAACCCCGCAGCGCTCGCGATCGAGGGCACGAGCGCTTGCCCGGCCGACTCCGAGATGGGAACGGGCACGGCATTGGTCGAGGTCGCGTTCGGACCCGCAATCGTCAAAGAGCACGTAGCCCTCGGCATCTACGCAGCGCCCTCGAGCGACGGCTATCTGCACCTGGCGATCCTCGCGTACGGAGCGACGCCCGTGATCGCGCAGATCGTTCTCACCGGCGTCCTGCTGCCCGGACGGCTGCAGATCAGCATCCCGCCGATCGTGAGCCTGCCCGAAGCGCCCTATGCAAGCGTGGTGAGCATGCACGCGACCCTAGGCGGCGCGCTCACCTACTACGAACACGTGCACGGCCGGACGATCGCTTACCGCCCCAGGGGCATCGGCCTGCCCGAGAGCTGCCCGCGCGGCGGCTGGAAGCTCGGGACGAGCCTCGCGTTCATCGACGGGAGCAGCAGCCGCGCGGAGACCGTGATCCCCTGCCCCCACGGCGCGTGAGCTCAAGCGGCGTCAAGCGGCAGCGGTCGCGAGACCTCACCACGCGCGGCTGCCGCGTCCAGATAAGCGAGCACGACCACGCCCATCAACGAGCCGCTCAGCTCGCCAAGCGCTGGCACGGGCTCCTCCAGCAGGCGTCCGTGCAGGATCGAAGCGATCGCGCCGACGACCGCCTCGCTGCCGAAGCCCGCCGGCAGCGAGCCGCTTGCCGTTGGCGGGCGGTCGACCTCGAGCGCCCGTGCGAGCGTGGTCAGCACCGCCTGGCGGCGCGCGCGCAGCCTCGGGTCCCCGGCGAGCGAGTCAACCACGAGGAAGCGTGCGAGAAGCGGCGCGTCGTCGAGGAAGGCGAGCAGCTCCAACAGCGCGCCGCGCACCGCATCAACCCACGACGCTCCCGCTCGATAGGCGTCCGCCATCGCAGCGCCCGCCCGAGCGCTGGTCTCGTCGAAGATTGCGAGCAGGCATCCCCTGCGATCCTTGAAGGCCGCGTAGAAAGCGCCGCGTGAGACACCACTCGCAGTGCAGACTGCGCTGACCGTGACGTGCTCGGCGCCGCGGTCGCGCACGAGCTGCTCCGCGGCGCGGAGCAGGCGAGCCCTGCGCTCGGGCGAGACGGTGGCGCGCGCCGGACGCCGCGCGGCGGGGCGCACGAGTGAACTGATCGACGCCCGTTCACTCTGTAGATCAGTTGTCATGGCATCACTCCCAGACTGGGTCGACTTGGGCAGCGCATTTCTGACACATATGATCATTGCCTACAGTCGTTGTAAGAAACAGTCAAGGGCTAGAAAGTTCGCCCCGGCCGGCGCGCCGCCGCGGAACGGCTGGACAGAAACAGTCAAGAGGTAGAAAGTTCTTCGAGACGACGGGGGTACGCCACAGGCATAACATCACGGGCATGTACCCGCTGGCGCAAGCCGCTTCAGCGCTCGAGGACCGCGGCCCGGGCCAGCATGCGCCGAAGCGCGCGCGCCATGTCGCGATCGTCAGCGACGGCAGCGCCCGCTGGGCGCAGTCGCGCGGCTTGTCGATCAGCGAAGGCCACGAAGCTGCGGCGGATGCCGTGATCGCACGGATAGCGGATGCGATTGATCTGGGTGTCGAGGATCTAACCCTGTACGCGTTCTCCACCGAGAACTGGACGCGACCGCGCACGGAGGTCGAAGCGCTATTGGAGATGCTTGCCAGGAGAATCAGGGTGGACTCGCCCAAGCTTGGCGCCCAGGGGGTGCGGATCGGTTTCATCGGCCGGCGCGATCGCGCCGGCGAGGCGCTGGCCGACGCCATGTCCGCGGCCGAGCGACTGACCGGTAACAACACGGGCATGCGAGCGTATGTAGCCTTCGACTACGGCGGGCGCAGCGAGATCGTCAGTGCGGCGGCGCGCTATCAGGGGGGTGGCGAGGCGGAATTCGCCGAGCTGATGCACGCGCCGCAGATGCACGACCCCGACGTGGTGATCCGCACCGGCGGGGAGCGGAGACTGTCCAACTTCCTGTTGTGGCAGGCGGCGTATTCGGAGCTCGTGTTCCGGGAGGAGCTGTGGCCTGACTTTGGACGGCTGGCGTTCGAGGAGTCGCTCGCTGAGTACTCGCGACGCCAGCGAAGGTTCGGCGGACGCGTCGTGGCGAGGCCAGGCGGAGGGAACCCGGCCGAGTCCGAGGGAAGTCGCCGGCGTTCCGTGACTGGACCACGTCGACGCGGATAGCCGCGACGTATAGCGACGTGCCGGTCCTACCCGCAGAATCGGTACCCCACTCCCGGGTCGGTCACGATGTAGCGCGGTCCGCGCTCCCCCTCCGGCTCGATCTTCGCGCGCAGCCGCGCGATGTGCGTGCGTAGCGGCTGGACGTCCTCGACGTACTCCGGCCCCCACACTTCCGCGAGCAGCTTGCGGTGGGTCATCAGCCGTCCGCGATTGCGTGCCAGCACGCGCAGCAGGTCGAACTCGATCGGCGTCAGGTGGATCGGCTCGCCCTCACGGCTCACGACCCGCGCGGCGAGATCGAGCTCGAGACCGTCCGCCTCGATGCGCGGCTCGTCCTCCCCGCGCCCCGCCCGGCGCAGCGCAGCCTGCAGCCGGGCAACCAGCTCGCGTGCACCGAACGGCTTGGTGATGTAGTCGTCGGCCCCAGCCTCCAGCGCCCTCACCTTCTGCTCCTCCTCGCCGACCGCGGAGAGCACGAGGATCGGCATCTCGCTCCATTCGCGCAGCGTGCGTGTCACGGCGATGCCGTCGAGGTCTGGCAGCATGAGATCGACGATCGCCGCGTCGGGCGGGCGCACGGCCGCGAGGTCGAGTGCCTCAGCGGCGGTTTCTGCTGGCACCGCCTCGAAGCCGGCCTCGCGCAGCACGACCTTCAGCGCGCGCACGATCTGGGGCTCGTCGTCGACCACGAGCACACGCTGGCGCGTCGCCGGCTCGACCGACTCGGAGCTGTTCATCGCTCATCCAGCGGCAGCTCGAACACGAACGTCGCGCCCTGGCCCGGCAGGGACTCAACGTGCAGCGACCCCGCGTTGGCCTCGGTGAAGCCGCGCGCGATCGCGAGGCCCAACCCCGAGCCGCGGCGCCCACCGGCGGGCGTGCCGGCGCGGTAGAAGGGCTCGAACACCCGCTCGAGCTGGGCCGGTGGAATCCCGGGACCACGATCGACCACACGCACGATCACGACGCGTCGCACCGCCCGCGCGCGCACCGACACCGGGTGCCCACCGGCGTAGCGACGCGCGTTCTCGAGCACGTTCACGAGCGCGCGCTCCATCTGCACCGGGTCGACGCTCACCAGCGGCATCTCGCGATCGATCGACAGGGTGAAGGCCTCCCGACCGGCCCCCACGTCGGCGACGGCCGCACGGATCAGCTCGTCGACCGAGGTCCACTCCCTGCGAGGCTCCGCGGCGCCGGCCTGCAGGCGTGAGAGATCGAGCAGGTTGTCGACCAGCCGCGCGAGGCGCTTGGTCTCCTCCTGGATGACGGCGGCCATCTCCGCGCGCTCCCCAGGCGAGAGCGCCGGCGAGCCGACGGCCTCGCCGGCGGCTGAGATGGCGGTCAGCGGTGAGCGCAGATCGTGGGAGACAGCGCGCAACAGCGCCGTCTTGACGGTGTCCGCGCGCCGCAGCGCCGCCGTCTCCACAACTCCGCTCAGCAGCGCCTCGCGCTCGAGCGCGGCGCTCAGCAGCGCCTCGAGCGCCGGCACCACCCGCTCCTGCAATCGGCGCAGCTTGGCCTCCGAGGCGCCCGCGCCGACGAGCAACGTGCCCAGGCGGTTGGGTCCTTCGCGCAGTGGAAACGCAACCTTGCGCTCGTCTCCTTCGACGGCGTCCATCTCGATCGCCGCTGAGCTCAGATCGAGCGTGTGCGCGAGGCGCGCAGCCGCCGTCGGCAGTGCCTCGGCAAGACTGTTGCCGCGCAGCAGCAGCCTCGCCATCTCCGCTGCCAGATCGGCCTCGCGCCGGCGCTCCTCGGCGTCACGGGTACGAGCGCGCGTGACCTCGGCGACGGAGCTCGCGAGCGCCGCAACCACCAGGAACGCTGCCAACGCGACCCAGTTCTCGGAGCTCTGGAGCGTGAACCGGCCAACCGGCGGGAGATGGAAGAAATTGAACGCCGCAGCGCTGAGCACAGCCGTGGCGACGCCGAACCAAGCGCCCCACGCGATCGACACCACCAGCACGGCTGGCAGGTAGACGACGCCGAGCGAGACAACCGGCGCGACGTGCGCGAGCGGGTAGACGATCACAGTGCAAAGGGCCACGGCGAGCACCGCGACGGTCGCGCCTGCCCGCCGTGAAGGCGGTTCCGCTGCCAGTAGAGAACCAAACGGGGGAGCCATCGGTCCCAGCGTAAGGCGAACGGGGCGGGTCTCGCCTCCCGCCCCGTTCGGTGCGCCCTGCGCGGTTCGGTGCGCTGCGTGGGCGGGGCTCGTCGCTCGAAGAGCCCCGCCCTGCTGTCATGTCTCACCGTCCCATTGGGCATGATCGTCGGCGCGGCGGATCTCGAGGTGACGGTCGCGTGACCATGCTGTGACGATCTCGTGATCCAACGGCTTGTGCGTCCGTCTGCCGCCACGCTGCTAAAGCGAGCAGGGACGCACGCCGACGTCATTTGGGGCAGGCATTCAGGGACAATGAGGACACACAAGCGCTCAACAGCCGCGTCGATCTCGGTAGTTGCCCTGGCAGCGTTCGTGCTGCTGTGCGCGACGGCGCTGGCAGCGAGAACCGTGGCGCCGCTGCCTGTCTCGGATTACTCCGTGCGTTCGGTGTGCGCGGCGCCCACCCCCGGCCATGCCGGCTGCCTGGCGCTGCAGCTGGTGCCCGAGACGCCCGTCGCGCGCGCTCACTCGCGCCCGCTGGGGATGACCCGCAGCAGCTCGGCTCCGACAGGTGCGAGCACGGAAATCTGCGCGCTGCCGACGGCCGAGGAAGGCTGCTTCGGCCTGCGGCCCCAGGATTTGCACAGCGCCTACGCGCTCCCCACGAGCGCCTCCGCCACGCAGACGATCGCGCTCGTCGACGCCTACAACGACCCACACGCGGAACAGGATCTGGAAGCTTACGACCGCGAATTCGGCCTGCCCCGCTGCACCGCCGGGAACGGCTGCTTCAAGCAGGTCAACCAAAACGGCGAAGCCGGCAACCTCCCGTTCCCCAAAAACGAGCTGGAACTGGAAAGCGCGGGTACAGGCACGTCGGCTGAACGCAAAGAGGCGCAGGAAGCCGAAGGCTGGTCCGTCGAGATCTCACTCGACGTCGAGACCGCGCGCGCCACATGCCAAAGCTGCCACATCGCGCTGGTCGAGGCGAGCTCCCCTGCCTATGCGAACCTCGAGGCAGCTGAGGAAGCGGCCGTGCGCCTGCCGGCGCAGGAGGTGTCCAACTCTTGGGGCGGCCCGGAATGCGAATCCGGTCTCGGCTGCATCGAAGACAGCTCCGCGTTCAACCATCCAGGTGTCGTGATAACCGTGTCGGCCGGCGACGACGGCTATCTCAACTGGCTCGAATCGCCGCAGACGCCCTACGCCAACTACCCGGCGTCCTCGCCGCATGTGGTGGCGGTCGGCGGCACGCGTCTGCACCTCGGCGCCGATGGCGAATGGACGGGCGAGAGCGTCTGGAACGACGGCGGCGAAAGCAGCGGCACGAGGGAAGGGCACGGCGCCGGCGGTGGCGGCTGCAGTACCCAGTTCGCTGCTCCGTCGTGGCAGAAGAGCGTCTCAGACTGGTCGACCGTCGGCTGCGCGGGCAAGCGCGCGGTCGCCGACGTGTCCGCCGATGCCGACCCTTACACGGGCCTGGCCATATACGACACAAGCCACGAATGCGAAGCTGAAATCGAAGAAGAAAGCGGTGGAGAAATCATCGAAGCCACCACGCACTGGTGCACGATCGGCGGCACGAGCCTAGCCTCGCCGCTGATCGCGTCGGTGTTCGCGCTGGCGGGGGGCGCGCAGGGCGTCGCGTATCCCGCGCAGACGCTGTATGAGAACGTCGCCGGATCGCCTGCTTCGCTGCACGACGTAACCGAAGGCTCCAACGGCCGTTGCCGCACGCCGTTCGACGCGGCCACCGCAAGCACCTCGTGCACGAGCGCCGAAGAGGCGATGACGAGCTGCTCATCGACGTTGATCTGCCGGGCGGCCCCAGGCTATGACGGCCCCACCGGGCTCGGCACGCCTGACGGCATCGCTGCGTTCCAGCCGTCGCCCGAAGCCCTCGGCGGCGGCGAAGAAGAAGCCGAAGAAGAAGCTGAAGGTGGAGGCGGTGTCGAAGTCGAAGCACCGACGAAATCAGGCGGTTCGAACAAAAATGGCACGGGCGTTGCCGGCGCGACGACGACGCTCACCAGCCCTGTGCCCGGCACCGTCATCGCCGCGACGCCGATTCAGATCGGCGGCCTCACGCTCACGCCCAAGGCGCTGATCGCGCTGGACACGAGCCGGCCAAAGGTCGCCGAGATCGGCTTCACGTTCTTGAGCAACGCGAATGTCCGCGTGCTCGTATCGCTGCAAAAGCAACTCCGCGTGCACCGGCACATGCGCTGGGCGACGCTCACGCACCCGCTTACGATCGCCGCCGCCGTAGGACGCAACGGCGGGCGCCTCGGCGGACACGCGGCCCTCGGCAGCGGCACCTACCGCCTGACGGTCTCGCCCGCCGATGGCGCGGGACGCTCGATCGTGTTCAAGATCGGCTAGCGACTCCACTCGGTGACGCGTGCGGGCGCGCCGTAGGCGAGCAAGCACTGGGGCAGCTCGACGCTCCCGTCGGCGCGCTGGCCGTTCTCGAGCAGCGCGACGATCGTACGCCCGACCGCGACCGCGGTGCCGTTGAGCGTGTGCAGGACCTGCGTCCGCTTGTCTGCGCGCAGGCGGATGTTCAGGCGCCGGGCCTGGTAGTCGGTCGTGTTCGAGCACGAGGTCAGCTCGCGATAGCGACCCTGGCTCGGCATCCACGCCTCGCAGTCGTACTTCTTCGCGGCCGAGTTGCCCAGGTCGGTGACCGCGATGTTCACGACGCGGTAGGGCAGCCCCAGCTCGCCGAGGATCTGCTCCTCGAGCGCGAGGATCCGCTCGTGCTCGGCCGCCGACTGGTCGGGCGCGACGAAGCTGAACATCTCGACCTTGTCGAACTGGTGGACCCTGAAGATGCCACGGGTGTCCTTGCCGGCCGCGCCGGCCTCGCGCCGAAAGCACGGCGAGAAGCCCGCGTAGCGCAGCGGCAGCGCCTGCGCGTCGAGGATCTCGCCGTCGTGCAGCGATGCGAGTGCCACCTCGGAGGTGCCCACCAGGAACAGCTCGTCCTCCGGCAGGCTGTAGATCTGCTGCTCGGTGTCCGGCAGGAAGCCGGTCCCGTACAGCGCGCGCTCCCGGACCAGGACCGGCGGTATCACCGGCTCGAAGCCTGCGGCGCGGAGCTGCTCGAGCACCCAGCGCACGAGCGCCAGCTCGAGCATCACCAGATCGCCTTTGAGGTAGGCAAAGCGCGTCCCCGAGAGCCGCGCGGCGCGGTCCATGTCGATTAGCTCACCGGCCAGCTCGAGATGGTCGCGCGGCTGGAAGTCGAGCTCGGGCACGGCGCCCACCTCGCGCACGAGCTCATCCTCGGGGCCGGGCGCCGCGCTCGAGTCCGGCAGGTTCGGCAGCGGCGCGAGCGCCGCCTGCAGGCTCAGCTCGACCTCGCCCAGCTCCTGCTCGAGTTGCTTGGCGCGCGCGGCAACGCCGCGCATCGCCTCGATCTCGCGCTCGCGCTCGCCTGCGTCGGCGGCGCAGCGGATGCGCAGGTTGGCCTCGTTCTGCTCGGCGCGCAGCCCCTCGAGCTCGGGCAGCAGCTCGCGCCGTCGTGCGTCCAGCTCGAGCACACGGTCGAGGCCGTCCGCCACCCCCGCGCCGCGCCGCGCCAGCGCCGCACGCACACCGTCGGAATCCTCGCGGATGCGTTTGAGGTCGAGCATCGCCTCTGCGGCCAGGCCCTATTTTGTCGACAGCGTGATGTTCGTGCTGGGCACTTTTTCGGCTTTCAGCCCAGAGTACTTCGCGAGGAACTTCGCGACCGCCTGCGCGTCTTCGCCGACCACCACGTTCTCCGGCATGATCGCGCCCGAGAAGCCGCCGTTGCGGATCGCGTAGAGCACCTGTTCGACGTTCTCCTTGCGGATGTTGAAGTTCGGCCCGTTGGTCTTGACGCGGTTGGATATCTCCGTCGCCGAGCCCTCGGCGCCGACGACCGCGAGCGTGTGGCAGCCAGAGCAGTGATCGCGGAAAAGCACCGCACCCTTGTAGTACAGGCTGGTTTTGGCGATCGAGATCCCCTGCGACCCGCAGGCGCCGAGCGCCGTGGAGCAGGCGAGCAGGGCGACGATCATGGCTACGCGCTTCATGCGCGGAGAATATATAGGGACGAGGCCGGCACGGAGCGCCGGCCGGATCATCGATTCGATTCAGAACCCGTGAGCCGTGCTCGCCGCGCGAAGCGCCAGGAACACCACCACGAGCGCCGAAAGCGCCATCACGCCGGTCTCCCTGCGCACGATCATCAGCACCACGATCTGCTGCTCGGATTCGGGCAGCGCGCCCACCGCCGCGGCGTCCTCGAGCCCGCGCTGGTCTAGGATCGTCTGCGCCGAGGCGACGCGCAGCTGCTCGGCCACGAACGCGACCGCGAGCGGCAGCAGCGCGTAGAGATAGAAGAGGTGCTCGGTCGAGTAGTTGCCCACGGCGGCCAGCGAGCCGACCGCGAGCGCGAGCGCGAGCGCCGAGCCTTGGCCGACGCGCAGCAACACCCAGAACGTGCGAACAGCTCTCCCGGCCGTGCTGTGATCGGCGCTTGCGCCGGCCGCGAGATCGCCCCGATGCCAGACCCACGCTCCGATCAGGCCCGAAACTGCGTTGAGCGCGGCGACCACCAGCGCGCCCGCCACGATGGCCTCTGTCACGGCTTGGATTTCGCGCCGATTGCCACTAGTAACAGCGTGCCACAAGCAGTGATATAACAGCGCGCGGTGCTGCGCACATATCTCCCGGCGATCGTCTTCCTCGTTCTCGGTGGCGCCGTGGGCGGCGCGTTCGCTGTACTGAACTCGGTCATCGGGCCGCGTCGCGCGACCCCCCACAAGCAGGATCCGTACGAGTGCGGCCTGCCATCGGAGGTCAAGCGCGGTCTGCGCTTCGGCATCAGCTTCTATCTGATCGCGATGCTGTTCATCCTGTTCGACATCGAGGTCGTGTTCCTGTACCCGATCGCGATCGAGCTGCGCGCCTACGGCAGCTTCGCGCTCGCCGAGACGATCGTGTTCATCGTGCTGCTGTTCGTCGCCTTCGTCTATGTCTGGCGAAGGGGGGCGTTGGAGTGGAGATAAAGCGTGAGATCCTCGGCACGCAGGGACGGGCCAGCGGGAAGCGTCCGGGGACGCCGGCAGGCGCCCCCGCGGACCTGCGCGTACGCTCGCTGAACGCGCGCCAGCTGCTGCGCGGCGGCGAGGTGGAGGGCCCCAACCCCTCCGCGCACCTCGAGGGAGCCGACTTCGAGCGCCACGTCGAAGAAAGCGTGATGACGACGACACTCGACAAGGCCGTCGCGTGGGCGCGCTCGAACTCGTTCTTCCCCGCCACCTTCGGGCTCGCGTGCTGCGCGATCGAGATGATGTCGATCGTCGCCGCGCGCGTCGACGTCGCGCGCTTCGGCTTCGAGGCATTCCGCGCCTCACCGCGACAGGCCGATCTGCTGATCCTCTCGGGGCGCGTGTCGATCAAGATGGCGCCGATCGTTCGCCGTATCTACGACCAGATGCTCGAGCCCAAGTGGGCGATCTCAATGGGCGCGTGCTGCAGCTCGATGGGCGTCTTCAACAACTACGCGCTCGTGCCCGCCGACAAGTTCATGCCGATCGACGTGCACGTCCCCGGCTGCCCACCGCGCCCCGAGGCGCTAATGCACGGCGTGCTCAAGCTCCGCAAGATGGTGCAGGAGGATCCCGACATGGGCTGGCGCGAGCGCTACGGCGCGCATGGCACCGAGGAGCTGCTGCCTGAGCCCACGGCGGCGACAGAGGCTCCAGCCGCGGTGAACGTGTTCGGGGAGGGGGACACGGCCGGTGCCTGACGCGACCGGCCTCGAGCTGATCGCTCAAGAGCTGCGCGATGCGGAGGGGGCAGACGTCGTCACCGACACGCTGTTCTTCCGCGAGCGCGCCACGCTGAGCGTGGCGCCGGCGCACGTTCGCGCGGTGCTCGCGCATCTGCGGACGAAGGGCTACGCGTTCCTCGCGAGCCTGCACGGCGTCGACTACTATCCGCACGAGCCGCGCCTGGGGGTTTGCTACGAGCTGCTGGACATGACGAATGTCGATCGCCTCACGGTCAAGCTGCGGGTCCCGATCGACGCGCCGGAGGTAGAGTCGGTGACCGAGGACTGGCCGACCGCCGACCACCAGGAGCGCGAGGTGTATGACATGTTCGGCGTGGTGTTTCGTGGGCACCGAGACCTGCGGCGGATCCTGATGCCAGAGGACTACGAGGGCCATCCGCAGCGACGCGACTTCCCGATCGGCGGCGAACCGGTGATCTTCACGTTCAACGAGCGCGACGCGCTGGGGAGCAGCGAGTGAGCCCGGCCGAGCAGCCGACGATCTCGGAGTACCGCAAGCGCGAGCAGAGCATCACGCTCGGCTCCCTGGAGGAGCAGCTGGGCGTTCAGGGCGAGGACGGCGACGGGGAGTCCACGCAGGAGCTGTTGACGCTCAACTTCGGGCCGCACCACCCGGCCACGCACGGCGTGCTGCGGCTGCTCGTAACGCTCCAGGGAGAGATCGTGCGCGACGTCAAACCGATCATCGGCTACGTCCACACCGGCATCGAGAAGACCGCCGAGGACAAGGCCTACTGGAAGGTCATCCCGGTGATCGAGCGGATGGACTACCTGTCCTACTACTTCAACGCGATGGCCTTCTGCGGTGCGGTGGAGACGCTGATCGACGTCGAGGTGCCCAAGCGCGCGCAGTACCTGCGCGTGATCCATCTCGAGCTCAACCGGATCATGTCGCACCTCGTGTGGCTCGGCACGAGCGCGCTGGACCTGGGGGCGATCTCGATGTTCTGGTACTGCTTCCGCGAGCGCGAGAAGATCCTCGACCTGTTCGAGATGTCCTCCGGGCAGCGGATGCACACGCGCTACTTCCAGGTCGGGGGCGTGATCGAGGACATCCCGTCCGGGTTCGCCGAGAAGCTGCGCGGCTTCCTCGCGGAAATGCCGGGGTGCGTGGACCAGTACCGCGACATGCTGAGCGGCAACGAGATCGTGCTGCAGCGGCTGCGCGGCACCTGCCCGCTGGACGCCGAGACGCTGCTGTCGCTCGGCGTCACCGGCCCGCTGCTGCGCGCCGCGGGCAACCCCTGGGACCTGCGCAAGGCCGACCCCTACTCCTCCTACGAGGACTTCGAGTTCAAGATCCCGGTCGGGACCGCCGGCGACAACTACGACCGCTTCGCCTGCCGGGTGGCCGAGATGTACGAGTCTGTCAAGATCGCCTCGCAGGCGCTCGAAGGCCTGCCCGAGGGGCCGCACATCACCGAGGACCGCAAGGTCGCACTGCCGCCTCGCCACGAGCTCGCGACCTCGATGGAGGCGCTGATCCATCACTTCAAGCTCGTCACCGAGGGCATGCGCGTGCCACCCGGAGAGGTGTACTTCCCGATCGAGTCGCCGCGCGGCGAGCTCGGCTGCTTCGTGCGCTCCGACGGCTCCTCCAAGCCCGCGCGCGTGCACATGCGAGACCCGTCGTTCGTCAACCTGCAGGCGACCTCGCCGATGGTCAAGGGCGCCTACATCGCCGACATGATCGCCACCCTCGCGATGCTCGATCCGATCCTCGGAGGCATCGACCGGTGAGCACGCCTGAGGAGCAGCGGCTGGTCGCAGTTGCCGAGGAGCTCGAAGTCCGCGCCGCGGAGGCAGGCCCGCCGCCCAAGGTCCGTCGCTTCGCGCACGGCTCGCGGGTGCCCGGCTGGGATCTGCCGGTCGACCTGGAGAAGGAGCCGGCGGAGATCCCCGACCCGGCGACGACACCCGTGCCTGAGGGTCTGCGTGCGGAGATCGAGGCGCACATGGCCAACTATCCCGACCGTCGCTCAGCAACGCTGCCGGCGCTCGCCGCCGCCCAGCGGGTGCACGGCTGGTGCTCGCCGGAGGCGCTCGAGCAGGTCGCGTGTGTGATGCGCGTGACGCCCGCGTACCTCGACTCGGTGGCGAGCTTCTACGACATGCTCGAGACCTCACCAGTGCCCCTGCACAGCGTGTACGTGTGCACGAACATCTCGTGCTCGCTGTGCGGCGCCGACGACCTGTACGAGGCCATGCGCGCGGCCGCCGGCGAGGGCGATGCCGCAGACGTCAACGTGCGCTCGTTCGAGTGCCTGGGCGCGTGCGACATCGCGCCAATGGCCTCCGTCGACGGCGTCTACGTCGGGCCGCTGTCGGTCACTGACGTGCCGCAGCTGCTCGAGGACGTTCGCGCGGGGCGCGCCGTCCTGCCCGACAAGCAGCTCGCGCGACGGCTCGTCGCCGATCCGTACGCCAACAGCCGCGAGTTCCCGCTGCACCCGGCGGAGGGAGGCGAATGAGCATGGCCGCCGCCGTGGATGGGCGGGCTCCCATCCTCCTGTTCACAGACATCGACGAGCCTGGTCTGAACACGCTCGAGGTGTACGAGCGCCGCGGCGGCTACCAGTCGCTGCGCAAAGCGCTCGCGATGACACCTGAAGAGGTGCTCGAGCAGCTCAAAGCGTCGGCGATTCGCGGGCGCGGCGGCGCGGGCTTTGCGATGGGGACGAAGATCTCGTTCCTGCCGAAGGGCTCGATGGACAAGTACCTCGTGTGCAACGCCGACGAGTCCGAGCCGGGGACGTTCAAGGACCGCGAGCTGATGCAGAAGACGCCGCACACGCTGATCGAGGGGATCATCATCGCCGCCTACGCGGCCGGCACCAACCGCTCGTTCATCTACATCCGCGGCGAGTACGCGCTGCAGGCGGACATGCTTGACGCAGCGCTGCACGAAGCGCGCGAGGCAGGCTACGTCGGCGAGAGCATCCTCGGGTCGGAGCTCTCGCTGTCGCTCGTCGTGCACCGCGGCGCCGGCGCCTACATCTGCGGCGAGGAGACAGGCCTGCTCGACTCGCTCGAAGGCAAGCGCGGCAACCCGCGCCTGAAGCCGCCGTTCCCGGCCCTGCAGGGCCTCTACCAGGGCCCCACGCTGATCAACAACGTCGAGACGCTCTCGACGGTGCCGGCGATCATCGCGATGGGCGGCGAGGAGTACGCGAAGCTGGGCGTGGAGACCTCGACCGGAACCAAGCTCGTGTCCGTCTCCGGCCATGTCCAGCGGCCCGGCAACTACGAGGTCGAGCTCGGCACCTCCTCGCGCGAGATCATCTACGGCCTCGCCGGCGGCCCACCCGAGGGACGCGAGGTCAAGTGCTGGTTCCCCGGCGGCTCGTCCTCGCCGGTGCTGACCGCCGCCGACCTCGACATTCCCTACGACTTCAACTCACTCGCCGAAGCCAAGTCGATGCTCGGCTCCGGCGCGATCATCGTCGTGGACGACTCCACGCCGATCCTCGACGTCGCGATGAAGGTCGCGAAGTTCTATCGCCATGAGTCCTGCGGCAAGTGCACACCCTGCCGCGAGGGCACCAACTGGACGGTGAAGATGCTCGAGCGGATCGACCTCGGCGAGGCGACGCCGATGGACCTCGAGATCATGGCCTCGGTGCAGGAGCACATCATCGGCAACTGCCTGTGCGTGCTCGGCGACGCGATGGCGATGCCGATCGGCTCGATGATCGCCAAGTTCAAAGACGAGTTCGAAGAGCACATCGAGCGGGCGCGCATGCGCAGGGGCCTGGACGGCGCCGCCGCCCCGGAAAGCGCGCTCGCCGCCCAAGGCGCGTTCGCCGAAGAACCGGAGACGCAGCTCGAGCATCAGGGCACCGGCGCGCAGGCTCCCGGCGCCCACGAGGGCGCCCCCGGCACACAGCGGGGAGGCGCCTAGCGATGCCGCGCGCGGAGCCGAGGACCATCACCTTCACGATCGACGGCCGCGAGGTGCAGGCGCCGGAGAACGCGATGCTGGTCGACGCGGCCAAGCACGGCGACGTCGAGATCCCGGTCTTTTGCTACGAGCCGAAGCTCGGCCAGCCGGTCGGCGCCTGCCGCATGTGCCTGGTCGAGATCGAGGGCATCCCCAAGCTGCAGACGGGCTGCTCCACGCCGGTCAAGGACGGCATGGTCGTCTACACGGAAACCGATCGCGTCAAGACCGCGCAGCAGTCGGTCGTCGAGTTTCTGCTGATCAACCACCCGCTCGACTGCCCGGTGTGCGACAAGGGCGGCGAGTGCCCGCTGCAGGACATCACCTTCGGCTGGGGCGGCGGCATCTCGCGCTTCGTCGAGCCCAAGCGTCATTTCGTCAAGCCGCTCGAGCTCTCGCCGTTGATCGCGATCGACCGCGAGCGCTGCATCCTCTGCTACCGCTGCGTGCGCTACTCGCAGGAGGTCGCCGAGGACTACCAGCTGGTGCTGCTCGAGCGCGGCGCGCACTCCTACGTCTCGACGTTCGACGGACACCCCTACGTGGCGCCTTTCAGCGGCAACATCATCGAGCTGTGCCCGGTCGGGGCGCTCACCTCGCGGCCGTACCGCTTCCGGGCGCGGCCTTGGGACATCGAGGGCGCAGGATCGGTCTGCACGCTGTGCCCGGCGCAGTGCAACGTCACCGTCACGGTGCGCGACGAGCGGGCGCTGCGCGTGCTGCAGCGCGACAACGTCGAGGTCGACGACGGCTGGCTGTGCGACAAGGGCCGCTTCGGCTACCAGTCGTTCCATGTCGATCAGCGCATCGTCGAGCCGCTCGTACGCGACGGCGGCTCGCTGCGACCCGTCTCGTGGGAGCGAGCGCTCGAGCAGGCCGCGGCCGGCTTGGCGCGGGCGGGCGCCGGCACCGGCGCGATCGCAGCCGGCGCGAGCACCAACGAGGAGGGCTTGCTGCTGGCGCGGCTGCTGCGCGAGGGACTCAGCTCGCCGCACATCGACTCCCGCCGCGCGGGCTCGCTGCCGTTGGAGCTGCACCGCGCGCTTGCAGCGCCGCGGCTGCAGGCCAAGGTCTCAGACCTCGAGTTCGCCCACGCGGTGCTCGTGCTCGACACCGAGCCCGTCAACGACGCGCCGATCCTCGACCTGCGCCTGCGCAAGGGCATGCGCCGCCACGGGCTGAAGCTCGCGGTCGCCTCGCCCCATGCGAGCCTGCTCGACGCGAACGCCGCGCTGTCGGTGCGCTACGCGCCCGGCGCCGGGGCCGCGTTCGCCGCCGCGCTGGCCGCCGCGCTCGCCGACGCCACCGATGCCGATCAGCTGGCACAGCGGGCGGGCGCCGAGCCGGCCGCCGTGCGCGAGCTGGCGAGACTGCTCGCCGACGCGGGACCCTCGTCGGACGAGAGCGCAGGCGCGGGCAGCGAGGCGCCAGCGCGCGAGGTCGTGATCCTGTGGGGCGAGCGGCTCACCGCCGGCTCGAGCGCCGCAGCCGGCGCCGCCGCGCTGCTGGCGCTCGCCGACTCGCTCGAGATCAGCCGCGCCGACGGCGCTGGCCTGCTGGAAGTGCCGAGCTTCGCGAACGGGCGCGGGCTGCGCGAGGCGGGCGCGCTGCCCAACGCCGGCCCCGGACTGAGCGAGCCGGTCGCGACGCACTCTACTTCTGCCGCCGCGAATGGCAGCTCGGCTGCGCGCGACACCCACGCGATCGCCGAGGGCCTGGCGAGCGGCGAGCTGAGCGCGCTGTACCTGCTGCACTGCGACCCGCTGCGCGAGCTTCCCGACCGCGAGCTGTGGCAGCGCGCGCTCGCGAAAGCGGGCACGGTGATCGCACATGCGTCGTTCCTCACCGAGGGCATTCGCGAGTACGCCGACGTCGTGTTCCCGGCCGAGGTCTACGCTGAGAAGGAGGGCACGATCGTACACCCCGACGGACGCCTGCAGCGGCTGCGCCCGGCGATCGCGCGCTCGGGCAGCGTCCGCGCCGAGTGGCGGGTGATCGCCGAGCTCGCGCTGCGCGTCGGCCTCGATCTCGACGTGCTGAGCGCCAGCATGGCCTCACAGCGACTGTTCGACGCCGTGTCCTTCTACGCCGGGCTCACGCTGGAGGACATCGGCGGCCGCGGCGTGCGCTGGCAGGAGCGCGAGTCCGCCTCCGCCCTCCCCGCCACGGATGCCAATGCTGCGCAAGCTCGCGGTGCCGACGCCGGTGCGCGGGGGACAGACGCCGAGCCGGGGCCGGACGCCGCCGAGATCGCCGGCTGGCGCTCGGTGTGGGACGCGCCCGAGGTCGAGTTCTCGCCGGCGCTGGAGTTTCTGTTCCCGCGCAGCAAAGACGCTGTCCCGCCCTTGTCGTACAGCGGTGGTGAGCGGACATGAACACGCCGCTCGCGCTGGTCGGCTACTACGAATCGTGGTGGGTGCAGATCCTGAAGGCAATCGTGATCTTCGCGGTGGGCCTGCAGCTGGTCCCGGTGGTGCTGATCGCCGAGCGCAAGATCATGGGCCGCATGCAGGGCCGCTATGGCCCCAACCGCGTCGGTCCCTACGGAGCGCTGCAGCCGCTCGCGGACATCCTCAAGCTGCTGACCAAGGAGCAGTTCCGGCCGAAAACGTCGGTTGGGTTCCTATTCGCGGTGGCGCCGCTGATCTCGATCCTGACGGCGGTGGCGGCGTTCGCGATCATCCCGTTCGGCGACGTCCAGCACATCTTCGGCGAACGCGTGGGCTTCTACGGCGTGGATGTGTCGATCGGGCCGCTGTACCTGTTTGCGTTCGGCGCGATCGCGTTCTACGGGATCATGCTCGGCGGCTGGTCCTCGGGCTCGAAGTACTCGTTCCTGGGCGCGATGCGCGGCGCCGCGCAGCTGATCTCCTATGAGGTCTCCCAGGGCCTTGCGCTGGTCGGCGTGATCATGACCGCGCAGACGCTGTCGCTGACCGGCATCGTTACCGCCCAGAAAGGCATGTGGTACATCGTGCCGCAATTCGCCGGCTTCCTGATCTTCCTCACCGCCAGCTTCGCTGAGACTAACCGCGCGCCATTCGACCTGACCGAGGCCGACGCCGAGCTGGTGGGCGGCTACAACACCGAGTACGGTGGCGGGCGCTTTGCCTCCTACTACTTCGCCGAGTACCTCAACGTGCTGGTCGTCTCGGGCATCGTCACGACCGTCTTCCTCGGCGGCTGGCTCATGCCGTTCGGGATCCACCCGCCCGGCTGGGTCGACCCGTTCATCGTGCTGTTCAAGATGTCGCTCATCACGTTCTTCTTCATCTGGGTGCGCGCCACGCTTCCGCGCCTGCGCTACGACCAGCTGATGAGCTTCGGCTGGAAGGTGCTGCTGCCGCTGGCGACCCTGAACACGCTCGTCACCGCGATCCTCGTGGTGGTGACGCACTGATGGGCGAGACACCGATCGGCGCGACGCCCACGGCCAGTCCCGAGGAGACGCCCACAGCCAGCCTGAACGTCACTGCTTGGAGCCCCGGCGAGGACGTGATCGAGGTCCAGCGCCCGCCCGCGCCCGGCGCCGCGCGAGGCGCGTGGCGCACGTTCGTGGAGACCGCCCGCGGCCTGAAGACCACGTTCGGGCGTATCGCCGAGGGCACCAACACGATCTCCTACCCGGAGCAGAAGGTGCCGGTCTACCCGCGCTTTCGCGGGCGCCACAAGCTGCATCGCTTCGAGGCTTCGGACCCCACCCACCCCAGCCTCGAGAAGTGCGTCGGCTGCTCGTTGTGCGCGGCCGCCTGCCCGGCGGACTGCATCCGCGTGGTCGCCGCCGAGAACACTCCCGACAACCGTGTCTCCGCCGGTGAGCGCTACGCGGCGGTCTACGAGATCAACCTGTCCCGTTGCATCTTCTGCGGTTACTGCGAGGTCGCGTGCCCGTTCGACGCGATCACGATGGGCCACGACTACGAGCTCTCCGACTACGATCGCACTGACCTGATCTTTACGAAGGAGATGCTGCTCGCCGAGCCGCTCGAGCGCACGCCGCTGAGGAACGAGGGCGAGTGAGCGCAGTCCTGTTCTTCCTCGCCGCGATCGGCGTGATCTCGGGCGCTGTCGGCGTGGTCGTGCTGCGCAACCCGTTCTTCAGCGTGCTCGCGCTGGTCGCGCACCTGATCTCGCTGGCGGTGCTGTTCCTGCTGCTTCGTGCCGAGTTCGTGGCGGCGGTGCAGGTCGTCGTCTACGCCGGCGCGGTGATGGTGCTGTACGTGTTCGTGGTCGCCTATGTCGGCGGCGAGGGCGACACGATCGGCGAGCGCCTGCGGGGCGCCGGCTCGGTCGGCTCGGGCCTGCGTCTCGGCGGCGCGCTCGCGGGCGGCGCGCTGCTCGTTGAGCTGTTGATCGCGCTGCTCGGCACGGGGTTGGAGACGACGAGCGGCTACGGGGCGGGCTATGTTCCGGGACCGAGGACGTATGGCACGCCCGCTTACATCGGCAACCTGCTGCTGACGCGCTTTTTGCTGGTGTTCGAGCTCGCGTCGTTCCTGCTGCTGATTGCGGCCGTCGGTGGCGTCGTGCTCGCCCGCCGCCGCGGCGGCATCGGCGAGGACGAGCCGGAGGTGTTCGTGGCGCTCGACGTCAACCGCCCGCTCGGCACCGGCACGATGGCCGAGGGCGTCGGCGTCCGCGTCGGCAACGGCCGATCGGCACGCGCCGATCAACCCGACACGACCCCGGTGAAGACTGGCGCCGGGCAGCCGTCATGAGCATCGCCTGGTATCTCGCGGTCTCGGCGATCGTGTTCTCGCTCGGCGCAGTCGGCGTGATGACGCGCCGCAACCCTTTGGTGGTGCTGCTGTGCCTCGAGCTGATGCTGAACGGCGGCAACCTCGCACTGATCGCGTTCTCGCGCATGTGGGGCAATGGCGACGGGCAGATCCTCGCGATCGTCGTGATGACGGTGGCCGCCTGCGAGGTCTGCATCGGCCTCGGCATGATCGTCGCGATCTACCGCCGCCACCTGCCGATCGACGTCGACGAGCTGAGAGAGCTGCAGGGCTAGATGAGCACCACCACGTATGGCTGGCTGGTGCTGGCCTTCCCCCTGCTTGGCACGCTCGTGACCGCGTTCGGCTACCGGGTCTTGCCGGGGCGTTCCGCCGGCTGGATCGGCACGGCTGCGATCTTCCTCGCGTTCCTCGCGGCGCTCGGCGCGCTGATCTCGCTGCAGGGCCATACGAGCGATCACCGCCAGATCGTCTCGTTGCTGTGGAGCTATGCCTCGACGGTGGGCGTCGATGCGCAGATGTCGATCCTCGTGGACCCACTGTCGGTGTTCATGATCCTGGTCGTCAGCGGCGTCTCGACGCTGATCCACCTGTACTCGATCTCCTACATGGACAAGGACCGCGGCTTCGTGCGGTACTTCTCCTACCTGAACTTCTTCGTGTTCTCGATGCTGCTGCTGGTGCTCGCGGGGAACTTCCTGCTGCTGATCGTCGGCTGGGCGTTCGTGGGCGCGGCCTCCTACCTGCTGATCTCCTTCTGGTACCGCCGCACGACGGCCACGAAAGCGGGCATCAAGGCGTTTGTGATCAACGTCGTCGGCGACGTGGGGCTGGTGTTGGGGACATACTTCATCTTCAAGCACACCCACACGCTCGACCTCCTGAAGACGTTCCACGCGGCGGAAACCGGCGCGTTCGGACACACGGCGACGGGCGCCAACGCGACGAACCCAGGCGACCTCGTGGCCGGCTGCATAATGCTGCTGATCGGCGCGTTCGCGAAGTCGGCGCAAATCCCGTTGCACACGTGGCTGCCGGACGCGATGGAGGGGCCGACGCCGGTCAGCTCGCTGATCCACGCGGCGACGATGGTCACGGCGGGCGTGTACCTGATCGCGCGCATGCACCCGCTGTTCGAACTTGCGCCGGCGGCGCAGGACGTCGGCGCGGTGATCGGCGCGGCGACGCTGTTGATCGCGGGCACGATCGGCCTTGCGCAGACGGACATCAAGCGAGTGATCGCCTACTCGACGATGTCGCAGATCGGCTACATGATCATGGGCGTGTCGGTGGGCGCGTATGCGGCCGGCCTGTTCCACCTGATGACGCACGCGTTCTTCAAGGCGCTGCTGTTCATGGCGGCGGGCTCGCTGATCGGCGCGATGGGCGGCGAGCAGTCGCTGCAGAAGATGGGCGGCTTTCGCAAGGCGATGCCGTTCACGTACGCGTGCTTCATCATCGGCGGGCTCGCGCTGTCGGGGATCCCGCCGTTCTCGGGCTTCTTCTCCAAGGACGAGATCCTGCTCGTGACGGGCGAGCGCGGCGGCTGGCACTGGATCTTGTACGTGGCGGGCTATATCGGCGCGTTCTTCACTGCGATCTATACGTTCCGGATGATCTTCCGCGCCTTCCACGGAGAGCCCGTGACGGAGGCGCGCGAGCTCGAAGCCGGCCATCTGCACCACGCCGATGTGCCGCGCAACCCCGCAAACGGCGAGGAGGAGGACACCGACGTCGGCTTCCCCGGCCCCGACCACGCGATCGCGGAGCGGGCGCTGCCGATGCGCATCGCGATGGGCCTGCTCGCGCTTGGGGCGGTCGGTGCGGGACTGATCCAGATTCCAAAAGTGGACTTCGTGGTCGACGACTTCCTGCGCCCGTCGTTCGCGACCTCGAAGCTGTACGAACCGCACACGAAAACGGGGCTGCTCGTCGTCGGGCTGACGCTCGGCACGCTGATCGGACTTGCGGGCATCGCGCTCGCGTACCGCATCTGGATCGTGGGCGGGCGCGATGCCGAGGGCCGTTTCCCAGTGGCTGCGGCGATCCAGGCGCGCACGCGGCCGTTGTATGAGCTGTTCGTCAACAAGTGGTACTTCGACGAGGCGATCGCTCTGCTGGTCGTGCGCCCGATGGCGGCGGCCGGCGCGTTCGCACGCGACACGTTCGAGCGCGTGTTCGTCGACGAGACGCTCGTAGGCGGGACCACGGGCATCGTGCGCGCCGGCTCGGCGGCGGTGCGCGCGGCGCAGTCTGGCTTCGTGCGCTATTACGCGGCGCTGCTGGTGCTGGGCGTCGCGGGCGTCGGCTTCTACTTCCTGCTGCAGGCCTGATGCCGGCGCTCTCGATCCTGATCTGGGTTCCCCTCGCCTGCGGCCTGATTGGTGCGCTACTCGGCGCTGTGACCAATTCCGGACGCACTGCGGGCGGGGGATCGGATGGCGAGGAGCGCGACGACTCTGCTCGCGCGGGCTGGAGCGCGCCGGGGTTGATGGCGCTGCTCGGCTCGCTCGTGGCGCTTGCGTTGGCGATCGGCTACATCGCCGATTACAAAGCTGGCGGTGGCCTGCAGCACGTGACCGATATCGTCTGGATCGCGACGCTCGGAATCCACTACAAGCTCGCGGTCACGGGGCTGAACGTGTTCCTGATCGGCCTGACGACGCTGCTGTTCGCCGCCGCGACGCTCGCCGCGAACCTGCGCAGCGCGGATCGCGCGCTCGAGCGCCCGCGGCTGTTCTACTTCAACTTCATGCTCGCCGAGTCGGCGGTGCTCGGCGCGTTCCTCGCGCAGGATCTCGCGCTGTTCGTCGGGTTCTTCGACCTGATGCTGATGCCCTTCTACTTCCTGATCGGAGGCTGGGGCCAGGGGCCGGACCGCATCAAAGCGACGATCAAGCTGGTCATCTACACGCTCGTCGGCTCGCTGTTGATGCTCGCGGCAGCGGTCGCGACCGGCGTGCTC
This sequence comes from uncultured Solirubrobacteraceae bacterium, assembly GCA_963714285.1. Taxonomy (GTDB): domain Bacteria; phylum Actinomycetota; class Thermoleophilia; order Solirubrobacterales; family Solirubrobacteraceae; genus Palsa-744. The sequence goes on along the minus strand of CAVQNS010000002.1, from coordinate 68,628 downwards.
GCCGCGCAGCAAGGCGGCGGCCACATCACGTTCGTGCTGTCCCAGCTCCAGGCGCTGCCACTGAGCACCGGCTCGCAGGAGTGGATCTTCCTGTTCTTTGCCGCAGCGTTCCTTGTCAAGATGCCGGCGTTTCCGCTGCACGGCTGGATGCCAGATGGCTACCGAGCGATGCCGGTCGAGGTGCTGATGGTGTTCTCGGGCGTGCTCTCGAAGGTCGGCGCGTATGGCTTTCTGGCGATCGTGCTGCCGCTGTTCCCGCGCGCGGCCGTGCACTTCCAGACGCTGATGCTGCTGATCGCGCTGGTGTCGATCGTGTACGGCTCGATGCAGGCGTTCAGCCAGACCAACGCGCGCCTGATCCTCGGGTACTCCTCGGTGGCGCAGCTCGGCTTCATCCTGCTCGGGATCTTCGCGCTGAACCCGCAGGGCGCACAGGGCGCGCTGTTGCAGATGGTCAACCACGGGCTGGTGGTGGCGCCGGCGCTGTTCATCGCCGGGCTGCTCGGCCGGCGTGCGGGCGGCTCGGAAGACATTCGCGAGATGGGTGGGATCGCGTTCCGTGCGCCGGTGCTAGCGAGCATCTTCCTGATCGTGTCGCTGGCGACGCTCGCGATGCCCGGCTCGTCGAACTTCGTCGGTGAGTTCTTGATCCTGCTCGGCGTCTTCAAAGCCAAGCTCGCGATCGCGATCATCGCCTTCAGCGGCGTCGTGCTGGCGAGCGTTTACGCGCTGCGGCTGTTCATCCGCGCGATGCACAACCGCGTCGGGCCGGGCGTCGAGTCGCGTGAGATCACGCTGCGCGACGGCGCCGTGCTCGTGCCGCTGGTGCTTGTGATCCTGTTCCTGGCGTTCTACCCGCAGCTGGCGCTGCACCGCAGTGAAGGCTCGGTCAAGGGCGCCGTGTTCGAGGCGCAGGCGCTCGCGACCGATCCGGACACCCAGTTCCATTTCTTCACCGGCACGGCCAGCACCGGCGCGCTCGCCGCGACCCGGACCCAGACGATCACGGTCCACGGGTCCGTCCCGGTCGAAACGGAAGCTGATGAAGGCTCGGCCGAAGCCGAGACCGGCGAAGCCCAGGCACCGAAAGCGGAGACCCGCTCCGGGTCGCAACCCACCGTCGTGGAAACCGAATAGCGATGACCTATGTGCCCCTGTTCTCCGCCGCGGTCGCGACGACGCACCTGAAAGGCCCGCATGTCGACTTCGCGGGGCTCTCGCCGCTGATCGCGCTGTTGGGCGGCGCTGTGATCGTCCTGATGGTGGGCCTGCTCAGATCGCGCTGGATGCGCGCGCAGGTCGTGCCGGCGCTGAGCCTGGTCGCGCTCGGCGCGGCGCTGGGGCTGACGATCTGGCAGTGGAACTCGCAGAAGTCGATCGTGTCGGGAGCGTTGCGCGTCGATGACCTGTCGCTGGCGTTGAACCTGATCCTGATCGCCGGCGGCGCCTGCACGGTGCTGCTCGCGTGGCGCTCGCTGGCGGCGCACGAAGCCGCGCACGGCGAGTTCCACGCGCTGCTGCTGACGTCGGTCGGCGGCATGTCGGTGCTGGCGAGCTCGCAGAACACGATCGCGCTGTTCGTCGGCCTCGAGCTCCTGTCGATCCCGCTGTATGTGCTGTGCGCGACCGAACTACGACGCGAGCACTCGCTGGAGTCGGGACTGAAGTACCTGATCGTCGGCTCGGTCGGCTCAGCGACGCTGCTGTACGGCTTGGCGCTGATCTACGGGGCGACCGGCTCGACCGACTTCTCACACGTAGCCAATGCCCTGTCGAGCGGCAGCCTCGCGACCGACCCACTGACGCTGACGGGAATCGCGCTGTGCGTCGCGGGCCTGTGCTTCAAGGCGTCGGTGGCTCCGTTTCACCAGTGGACCCCGGACGTGTACGAGGGCGCGCCGACGCCGATCACGGCGTTCATGGCGGTCACCACCAAGGTCGCCGCGCTGGGTGTGTTCCTGCGCTTCTTCGACGTCGCGCTGATCGGCGCGCAGAACAGCTGGGGGCCGGCGCTGGCGGTGCTCGCGACGATCACGATCATCGTCGGCAACGTCGGCGCGCTCGGGCAGCCCTCGCTGAAGCGGATGCTCGCGTACTCATCGGTCGGCCAGGCCGGCTACATGCTCGCGGGCGTCGTCGTCGCGACGCAGCTCGGCGTCGCCTCAACCGTCTTCTACCTCGCGGTGTACCTGCTGATGAACATGGCATCGTTCGCGGTGATCGTCGCGCGCGAACGCGAAACTGGCCTCGGCGACTCGCTCGACGCGGTGGCGGGGCTAGGGCGCGAGCGACCGTGGCTGGCGTGGCCGATGACGATCTCGATGCTGGCGCTCGCCGGCATCCCCGCGACCGCAGGCTTCATCGGCAAGTTCTACTTGATCGATGCGGCTGTCTCGGGCGGCTACACGTGGTTGGGCGTGGCGATCGTGATCGGCTCGATGATCTCGCTCGGCTATTACCTGCCGGTAATTGCCGCGATGTGGATGCGCGAGGCGCCCGCAGGCGCCGGGCGCGCAACCGCCGCTGCCGGCGGCCCATCGGCGCCGTTGAGCGGCTCGCTGCCGGCACTCGCGGGCGGCTCGCCCGAGCTCGACGTCGACGACGGCTTGGCTCCGGCGGGCGGCGACGCGGATCTGTTGGCACCGTCGCGCGGCGGCCTGCAGCCAGAGGTGGTGTTCGTCGCCGTGCTCGCCGGCGCCGCCACGATCTTCTTCGGCATCATCCCGCAGCCGCTGTTCGACCTGGTGCACCAGGCCAGCGGCGTGCTCGGATTGTTCTGAGAACCCCGCCGGCTTGCCCTGACGGGCCCGCCGCTGCCCTATGTCGCCGCGTCACAGCTCGCCTGATCGTGGCCTCGAGTCGAGGCTTGCGAGGCTCATCTCGAGAGCCTCGGCGATCGCCCTGACCGTCGTCCACTTCGGGTCCGACGTGCCTCGCTCGATACGCGCGTACGCGGCGACCGTCAGCCCTGCGCGGCTAGCAACGTCTTCCTGCGTTTCGCCGCGCTTGACACGAGCGCGCCGGACTATCACCGCGAGCGCGTGATCCTTTGGGTTTCGACGCTCATGGGCACGGCGCATATGACATCTGTACCCGTTTGCGCACACGTTGTCCACATACATGGTCCAAAAGCCCGATTTGTCTCTCAATAGTCGACTCAGCGGAACGCGATCTTCCGTCAGCTCCTCACTGGCCGTGCTCGCGCGTGAGCTTCTTGTAGGCGTCAGCGACGATCGGCCCACGCCAGCGCGGAGCGCGGCGCATGACCCAGAACGCGACGCGCAGATGCGGTTTGTCGACGACCACGAGCGGCTTGCCGCGCTCGGCGGCGCGCACGATCGCGCGGGCGAGGTAGTCCGGGGACATCGCCTTCTCGGGCGTCACACCGCCCGTCAATCCCCATTGGTGCTCTTCGGTCAGCTGGTCCGTGCGCACGTCGCCGGGACAGAGCACCGTGGCGCGCACGCCGCTGCCGGCGAGCTCGTGCAAGAGCACCTCGCCCAAGCCGACCATCGCCCACTTGCTCGTGCAGTAGGAGGCATAGGAGGGGCCGCCGATCAGCCCCAGCTCCGAGGAGACGAGCACGATGCGGCCGTAGCCGCGCTCGCGCATGCCTGCGAGCACGCCCTGCGTGAGCCAGACCGCGGCGCCCACGTGCAGGCGGTAGCTCTGCTCGAGGTCTGCGGGCTTGACGTCCTCGATGAAGTCGCGCCGCAGCACGCCGGCACAGCTGATCAGCACGTCGACCGGCCCGAGCGCCGCCGCCACCTCGCTGACAGCGCGCGCGCACTCGGCCGGATCGGTGAGATCGGCGGCGACCGCATGGTGCCTGCCGTCCAAGTCCTTGGCGGCGTCGGCGAGCAGCTGCGCGTTGCTTGCAACGAGGCCCACCTGCGCGCCGAGCGCCGCGAAGCGGCGTGCGGTGGCGAGACCGATGCCGCGTGACGCGCCCGTAACGAGGACGGTCTTGCCGGCGAACGCCGAGCTCATCGAACGCACCCTGCCGACGCCGAGCTCATCGAACGCACCCTGCCGACGCCGAGCTCATTGCAGGCGCCCAGAGGCCTCCGCGGCCGCTTCCGCATCTTGCAGCTGGCGCTCCACGAGGTCCAGGCCCGCGGTCCAGAAGCCGGGGTCGGCGAGGTCGACACCGACGATCGCGCCGAGCTCCTGCGGCGAGCGCGAGCCACCGGCTGCGAGCATCTCCAGGTAGCGCGGCACGAGCTCTGGCCCGGCCTGCTCGTAGCGCTCGTATACCGACAGCGCCAGCAGCTGACCGTAGGCATAGGCGTAGACGTAGCCGGGGCTGCCGATGAAATGCGGGATGTAGGACCACCACGTGCGGTAGCCATCGGTCAGCTCGACCGAGTCGCCGAGCATCTCCGACTGGCTGTCGAGCCACAGCTCGCCGAGGCGATCCACCGACAGCTCGCCCTGATCGCGCCTGTTGGTGTGCACGAGCGCCTCGAAGTGGTTCATCGCGACCTGGCGGAAGACCGTGGCGATCGTGTCCTCGAGGTTCTCGGCCAGCAGCGCTAGGCGCGAGGCGGGCGTCGAGTCCTCCTCGAGCAGGCGCCCGAAGACGATCGTCTCGCCGAACACCGACGCGGTCTCGGCGAGCGTCAGCGGCGTGCTCTGATGGAAGACGCCCTGGCGCGCGGCGAGCGCGAAGTGGACGCCGTGGCCGAGCTCGTGCGCAAGCGTCAGCACGTCGCGGCGGCGTGCCGTGTAGTTGAGCAGCACGTATGGGAACACGGACGGCACGGCCGCCGCGCAGAAGGCGCCGCCGCGCTTGCCGGCGCGCACCGGCGCGTCGATCCGGCGCTCCTCGAAGAAGCGCCTGACCAGCGCGCCCAGCTCGGGGGAGAACGACGAGTAGCAGTCCTCCACGATCTCGCGCGCCTGCGCGAACGGGAAGCTGACCTCGTCCTCGGTGACCGATGCCATGCGGTCGTAGTCCGCCAGCCGCTCGACGCCGAGCAGCTTCGCCTTCAGGCGGTACCAGCGACGCGGGATCTCATAGCGGCCGCGAACCGCCTCGATCAGCGCCTGCACAGACTCGTCGCTGGCCTCGTTGGCGAGGTTGCGCGCCGCCAGCCAGTGCGGGTAGGAGCGCAGGCGGTCGTCTGTCGCCTTGTCCGCCAGCAGGGTGTTGAACAGGAACGCGCGCGTGCGCAGCCCGGGCGCCAGCGCCGCGGTGACGGCCTCGGCGGTCGTGCGACGCACCTCGGGGTCGGCAAGCGACAGGCGGCTGAGCGCGACGTCGAGCGCGACCTTCTCGTCGGTGGCGTCCGCGTCCTGAGCACTCGCCGCCGCCGGCGACGCGCCGGTAGCCGGGAGCGTCACCTCGATCGCCGAGGTCAGCTCCTCGAACAGCCGCGTCCACGCGCCTGCGCCGGTCAGCGACTTCTCCGTCAGGATCTTCTCCTCGGGCTCGCTCAGCAGGTGCTCGCGGTAGCGCCGCACGTTGCGTAGGTGGTGCGCGCAGAACTCCATGCCCGCGCCTGCGAGCAGCTCCTCGGCGCGCTCGTCCGGCAGCGCCGCCCACTCGAGCTCGAAGAACAGCAGCCTCGTCTCGATCTGGGTCTCCTGCTCCTGCACGCTCTGCAAAAGCGCGCCGTTGGCCGGGTCGGCGGTGTCGGTCGAGAAGCGCAGCGCCGCGTAGTAGCCCGCGCGCGCGACGAGCTCGTAGATGCTCGCGAGCTCGCCCATCGCGTCTCGCAGTTGCATGGCGCTCAGCTCGCCGAGCTTGCCCGCGTGGCGTTCGGCAAACGAGCTCGCACGCCCCAGTGCGTCGCTCAGCCGGCGTTCGACGCCCTCCTGACCCTCGCCTTCGACCAGCGGCTCCAGGTCCCACGCCGTCGCCTGAAGCTCAGGATCGGCGGGCTCTGCGGGAGTTGTGGCGGCCATCGCCACGGCAGCTTAGCTGGCGGCTACTCGCCGGCGAGCGCACCCAGCACGTCCAGGCGCGCGGCGCGACGGGCGGGGAGCTGCGCGGCGAGCAGGCCGGCGAGCGCAGCGGCGATCAGCAGCACGACGAGCGTGCCCACGGGGATCGAGATCACGTAACCAGACCCGGACAGCTCGAGCGTGGCGACGAGCACAGCTCCGACGACGCCGATCACGAGGCCGAGCACGCCGCCGATCAGGCTTGTGATCAGCGACTCGTAGCGGATCATCTGGCGGATCTGGCGGCGCGAGGCGCCGATCGCGCGCATCATCCCGAGCTCGTGCGGGCGCTCGTAGATCGACAGGACGAGCGTGTTGACGATCCCGAACAAGGAGACGAGCACCGACAGCGCGAGCAGCACGTAGACGAGCAGCAGGAGCTTGTTGACGCCGTTGCTCACTTCGCGCGTGTATTCCGCCGCCGTCTGCGCATGCGTCTGCGGGAAGCTGCCGCGCAGCAGCGCAACGATGTGGTGTCGCACTTCCGTCGTGTTCGCGCCGGTGGCGTAGGCGACGAAGTCCACGCCGTCTTCCTTCTGCCCAAACGCTGTCAGCGCCAGCGAGCGCGAGATCGTCAGATTCGAGAACAGGCCAACTGCTTCTTCCTTGATGATGCCGCGCACCGTCAGCGTCACCTGGTGGCCTGAGGCCGTCAGCACGCGCAGCCGCTGCCCCACCCGCAGGTGGTGAGCGCTCGCGAATCTCTTGCTGAGGACGGTCCCGTTCTGTTCGAGCGAGGCGAGCGTTGCGGCGGAGCCGTGTTCCCATTCGACTTTGTACATCCTGTTGAAGGACTGCGGTTCGATCGCCGTCAGCGGGCTCTTTTCGGCGATCACCGGCGTGCCCGCACGGGAGAGGTCGCGCACCCTGCCCTTGGTGAAAGCGATCGCGGTGACGGTGCCGACGCCGTGAATCGACCGCAGCGCGGGAGCGATCGCCTCCGGGATCCCGCCTTCGCCGGTCCGTGTGTTCTGGACGATCAGGCTGCCGGCGAACGAGCGACTGACCGACTGGTCGATCGTCGCCTTGGTGCCGGCGGCGAGCACAGAGATGAAGGCGACGAGCCCGAGACCAATGGTCAGCGCAAGCGCGGTCACAAGCGTGCGGCCAGGCTGACGCACCGAGTTCTCGCGCGCGAGACGCCCGGTGATGCCGCGCCAGCTCACGAGCAGTCCCAGCGCATGGCCGAGCGCGGGGATCACGCGGTAGTGGCGCGGCGGGCGCTCGCCGCCGCGCTTCAACCGCGCCCGCAGCCGCAACGCGCGCAGGGCGATCACCACGAACGCCACGAGCGCGATGCCGCCGCCGACGAGAACCCGGAGCGCGACGACCACCGCGATATAGAGCGCGAAGCGGATCACGAGCGCGCGCCGTGTGGGAAGCGGCCGCGGCGGTATCTGCACGCCCTCGCGCATCGCGGCCATCGGCGGTACGCGCGTCGCGCGCAGCGCCGGGAAGAAGCCGGCGAGCACGGTGATCACGATCCCGACAAGCAGCGAGACGATCACGGTGCGCGCCTCCAGCACCGTGCCGTTGTCAGGCAGGTCGGCGCCAAACGCCTTGAACAGCCCGTTGAGCGCCGGCGCCAAGCCGAGCCCCGCGAACAGCCCGACCACCGATCCGGCAACGCCGAGCAGCACTCCTTCCTCGATGACTGCGCGCATGATCTGCCGCCGTGACGCGCCGAGCGTGCGCAGCAGCCCGAACTCTCGCGTGCGCTGAGCGACGGTGATCGAGAAGGTGTTGAAGATGATGAACGCGCCGACGAGCAGTGCGACGTAGGCGAAGACAAGCAGGAACGTGCGCAGGAAGCCGAGCTTTTCTTCCAGTTCGGACGTCTGGTTGGCGGCTTCCTGGGCGCCGGTGCGGACGATCAGCGTCGTTGGCAGCGCGGCGCGGACGCGCGCGGCCAGCTGTTCCGGGGAGATGCCTGAGCTCGCGGCGACGTTGATGCTGTCGTATTCGCCGGGTTCGCCGGCGATGTACTGGGCCTGCGCGGGCAGCACCAGCGCGACACTCGTGCCGCCGAAGGATTCGCTGCCGGCGAACTTAGCGATCCCCGAGATCGTGTAGTGGCGCGCCACAGCGGCGCCCGCGATCACGAGCTGCTGACCGACGTGCAGGTGCTCGCGCTTAGCGGTGGCCTGGTCGATCGCCATCTCATCACCTGCGCTCGGGAGCTGGCCCTGCACCGCAGTGAAAGCCTCGAAGCGAGGCGGCTGCAGGGCGTCCACCAGCGACGGCGCCGTGCTCGATATGCGCTTGCCGCCGATCGTGAGCAGCGTGGCGCGCGTGGATATGGCGCCCGCAGCGGCGGCGACGCCCGGCACTTTGCGCACACGCTCGAGCGTCGCTTCGTGGATGGCGTAGGTCTGCGAGCCGCTGTTGTGGCCGAGCGTTTCCTTGGCGCTGACGACGACCGCCTTGTTTTTATAGGCGTTGCCGAAAACTTCCGCGAAGGCGTGGTTGATCGTGTCGGTGAGGATGTAGGTACCCGCCATCAGCGCCACGCCGAGCACGATCGCGATACCCGTCAGCAGCGCCCGGACCTTGCGCTCGGCAAAGCCGCGGAGCACCAGCTTGCTCATCAGCCGATTGCCTTCATCAAGTCGAGCGCCTGCTCGGCGCTGGCAGCCTCGCCGTCGTGCACGATCCTGCCATCGGCGAGCACGAGCAGCCGATCGGCGAACGACGCCGCGTGGGCGTCGTGGGTGACCATCACGACCGTCTGGGAGAAGTCGTCGACGGCGTGGCGCAGCAGCTCGAGCACACCGTTCGAGGACTTCGAGTCGAGGTTGCCCGAGGGCTCGTCGGCGAATACGACCGACGGGCGTGAAATCAGCGCGCGCGCGACGGCCACGCGCTGCTGCTGGCCGCCGGACAGCTCAGCCGGACGATGGCTGAGGCGGTCACGGATGCCGACAGTGTCGACGAGTCGGTCGAACCACTCCCTGTCGGGCTTGCGGTCCGCGATCGACAGCGGCAGCAGGATGTTCTCCTCGGCGCTCAGCACCGGCAGCAGGTTGAACGTCTGGAAGATGAAGCCGATGCGATCGCGCCGCAGCTGCGTGAGCGCGCGGTCGTCGAGCGCGGTGAGCTCGACGCCGGCAAGGCGCACGGTGCCCGAGGTCGGGCGATCGAGACCGGCGAGGATGTGCATCAGCGTCGACTTGCCAGAGCCCGACGGGCCCATGATCGCCGCGAAGCGACCAGCGGGGAAGCTCACGCTCACGCCCGCCAGCGCGTCGACCGCCGCCTCGCCCTCTCCGTAGCGTCGAGTCAGATCCTGGGCTTCGACGATGTTCTGATAGCCGTCGACGGCTGAGACATCCACTGGCGAGAAGTCTACGACGCGCGCCAAAGCCGAATCGAGGTTTCGTATGAGCCGTGCATTTCGATGAATACGGAGGGGCTCAGGCGTCCATCGTGCGTGTGCGCCAGGCACCGAGTACGAGGAACACGACGATCCAGCCGAGCGACACGATCACGGCTGTACCCGTCGACATCGTCACGGTCGCTCCGCCGCGCGGGCCATGATGCTCGCCGAGCCCGATCGGGCTGAAGTGCGCTACCGCCTGGCTGAGGATCAGCTTGCGCGAGCTGCCGAGCGATTCGATGTTTTCGAGGATGCGGCTCGCCACCAGCTGCCAGCCGATCAGCACCGTCAGCGCGGCCGGCCGCGAGCCGACGAGCGATGAGAAGCCGACGGCCACGACGCACAGGATGCCGGTGGCGAACAGCGTGAACAGCAGTCCGTTGATCACGAGCGCGCCCGACGGCGTGGGCGTCCCGGAGGCGAGCGCGTAGGTGCCGAGGACCATCACCGCATAGGCGACCAGCATCACCAGCCAGCACAGGCCGAGCGCCGCCGGGACGCGCGCGGCGAACAGCGCGATGCGCGAGCGGCCGGTGACGACGAGGTCGCGGAAGACCCCCGCAGCTAGATCGCCGGCGCCCGCGTCAGTGCCGATCATGATCGCCGCAAGCGGCCCGAAGAACAGCGCGAGCACCGGCATCGCGTCTTCGTAGCCGTTGATGCCGCCCGCCGGCGAGTGCTGAGCGGGGCTCGACGAGTGCTGCACACCTCTGACGATGAAGTAGATCACGAGCGGCGCCACGGCGAGCACCAACGCCCAGATCAGCGTGGAGCGCTTCTTGCGCAGCTTCAGGAAGTCCGCTCCAGCCATCCGCAGCGCGATCGTCGGGTTCATGCCTTCACCTCCTCGGGTAGGAGCTCGGCGTCCAGCCGCGAGGTGATCCGCAGGAAGCGCTGCTCGAGGCTGTGGCGGACGGGCTCTAGGCGGGTGACGCCGATCCCAGCTCCCACCAGCGCGGCATTGAGCTGCGCCGCTGTCCGCGGATCTCCGGCGAGAGCCACGCGAATGCCTTCGTCGGCGGGGCGAGCCTCAGCGACCAGCTCGCTCGCAGCCGAGCAAGTCGAGCGCGCGATCGGCGTCGTCGACCCCCAAGATCAGTTCGTGACGCGCGCCGCCGCCTGCGGCGAGCTCGGCGATCGCGCCCTGCGTGACGATCTTGCCGCGATCGACGATCGCCGCGGCGTCGCACGTCTTTTCGACCTCGTCGAGCAGGTGCGAGGAGATGAACACCGTCCGTCCCTCCTGCTCGACCATCGCACGAATCATCTCCCTGAACTCCTGAATGCCGCCCGGATCGAGCCCGTTGGTCGGCTCGTCGAGGATCAGCAGCAGCGGGTCGGCGAGCAGGCAGCGCGCGACACCGAGGCGCTGGCGCATGCCCATCGAGTAGCTCTTGACCTTCTCGCCGGCGCGCTCCGACAAGCCCACGCGCGCCAACGCCGGGTCGATTCGCCGGAGCGTCTCGGGGCCGCGGACCGCGGAGACGATGCGCAGGTTCTCCCGCCCGGTCAGGTGCATGTGAAAGCGCGGCTCCTCGACGATCGCCCCGACGCGCTCAAGCGCCTGCGCTCGCTGTGCCGGCACCGGATAGCCGAGCACGTGCATCGTTCCAGCACTCGCCGGCGTGAGACCCAGCAGCGTGCGGATGATCGTCGTCTTGCCGGCGCCGTTTGGTCCGAGAAAGCCGAACGCGACGCCGCGCGGCACCTGCAGGTCGATGCCGTCGAGCGCTGCGCGCTCGCCGAACCGCTTCGTCAGGCCGACAGTTTCGATCGCCGGTGTGGAGCTCGCGTCCATCGCTACCCATTGTTATCGACAGCTTTCGCAGCCGACAATCCGGGATTACCCTTAGGGTCGGTGAGCATCGCGGGCCAGGCGTCGCCTCAAGCGCCTGGATCTGCGGGTCGATAACGAACCCCGTGTGGGACTCGGCGCTTCTGGTCAGGAGACGGACGGTTCGCAGGTGGCATCAGCAAACCGGCTTCAGCGGAGGGCCGCTGCTCCACGAGCTGGTGGTTCCCACCGGCCCCGACAGCCGCCCCGGTGAGCGTCTGATGAGCGCGAGCCGGTCGCTGTACGCACCACGGATCTGTCGCGACGACAGCCGCGAGGACTTTCGCATTCTGGTCGACGGGCATGGAAGCACGCTGGCCGCCGTCTGCCTACGGCGCAGCGGTGGCCCGGTCGATGTCGAAGAATCCGCCTGGAAGTCGCTCAGGTGCTTGCTCGACAGCGGAGCCGAGGGCTCCTACGAGGTAGCCGTCGACCGGATAGCGGGCGAGACTGCGTATCGCCACTCCATGGTTCTGCGAAGGGGCCTCCTGACAGACTGGAAACTGGAGCACGCGGGATGGCTGTACGTCGTCGGAGTCCTCAGCTGGGCTCCAGCCGAGGAGCAGAGCCTCACCCTCCAACATGCGCTGGCAGCGCTCGAGACGTGGAGCTGGCTCGACTCTCAGCAGCTCGAGTAACACATGCCGGGCGTCTCACGGGCCATCCAGGCTCACCAGCCGCCGCTGCACCGCCCAGCGGCTGAGCTCGTGGCGAGACGAGAGCTGCAGCTTGCGCAGTACCGCCGAGACGTGCGCCTCGACCGTCTTGACCGAGATGCCGAGGCTCTGCGCGACCTCCTTGTACATGTAGCCGCGCGCGATGTGCCGCAGCACCTCGCGCTCGCGCGGCGTCAGCTGGTCGAGCTCGCGATCCTCAGCCGCCGTGGACTCGACGCTCGCGGCCGCCCCGGCGCCGGTGTCCTGCGCGAACGCGTCCAGCACGAAGCCAGCCAGACGCGGCGAGAAGACCGCGTCGCCGCCCGCCACCCGGCGCACGGCGTCCGCCAGCTCCGTCGCGGAGATCGTCTTCGTCACGTAGCCGCGCGCGCCCGCGCGGATCACCGCGATCACGTCCTCGGCCGCATCCGACACCGACAATGCCAGGAAGCGGATGTCCTGACATTCCTCGCTCAAGCGCGCGATCACCTCGACGCCGCCGCCGTCCGGCATGTGCACGTCCAGCAGCACCACGTCCGGCCGCTGCTCGCGGATCAGCGCCACCGCATCCTCGACGGTGCCGGCGTCGCCCACCACCTCCAGCTCCTCGCCGAGCTCCGTGCGCACGCCCGAGCGAAACAGGTGGTGGTCGTCGACGATCACCACACGCGGCCTGGACCGCACGCTCTCGCCCGCAGCGTCCGGCGCATGCTCAGACATGCGAGCGCTCGGCATGCCCGCTCATGCGCTCGATCCCCGCTCCATCACCAGCTCGACCTCCGTGCCCTCGCCCGGGCTGCTCTTGACCGCAGCACGGCCATGGTGGCGCTCCATGCGCGCGATGATCGAGTCGCGCACGCCACGACGATCAGCCGGGATCGCGTCAAGGTCGAAGCCCACCCCGCGATCACGCACGAACAGCTCGACGCGATCCGCCTCCACCTCGGCGTACAGGTCCACCCGCTCGCTGCCGGCGAACTTCGCCGCGTTGGTCATCGCCTCGCGCGCGGCCTGCACAAGCGCCTCCAGGCCGCCGTTCAAGGGCGCATCGCCCACCGTGACGACCTCGATCGGCACCCCATGCAACTCCTCGACCTCGGTCGCCGCCCGCTCGAGCGCGCCGGTCACGCTGTCCTGCTCGGCCTCGCCCGGCCGCTGCAAGAGCCAGCTGCGCAGCTCGCGCTCCTGGCGGCGCGCCAGGCCCGCCACCTCCCGCGGGTCGCCCGCGCGCTTCTGGATCAGCGCGAGCGTCTGCAGAACCGAGTCGTGCAGGTGCGCCGCTACCTCCGCGCGCTCCTGCTCGCGGATGCGCGCGGCGCGCTCGAACGACAGGCTGCTCCCGAGCCGCACGACCCACGGACCGACCACCAGGCCGAGCACCAGGCCAATGATCGCCACAGCCCAGATCGCCTTGCCGAGGCTGTGCTGGACGCCGACCGCGTGCAGCAGCGCAGCGGCACCGAAAGCCACGAACAGGCCACCGGCGATCAGGCGCGGAGCGCCGACCTGCGCGGGGCGGTTCAGGTAATCGCGCAGCGTCGCGCGCCGTCTCGGCAGCGAGTCCTCCACGGCCACCGCCGGGCGCCACAGCAGCGCCATCCCGCACGCCCCCAGCACGAGCGGCCACAGCCCCTCACCCACGTGCGAGCCGGCCAGGTGCACGCCGGCGAACAGCGCCGCGACCGTCAGCACGATCAGCGGCGCCTGGCGCCAGGCACCGGGCCTACGCGACCGCGCGCTTCCAGGGCTCGCCGGGATCAGCGCCCACGCAAGCGCGTACGCGGCCACGCCGAGCCCACCGACCGTGGCCGCCATCACCGCGATCACGCGCACCACGAGAACCTCCACGCCCATGCGCTCGGACAAGCCCGCGCACACGCCCCCCAGCAGTGCCCGGTCGAGCGGCCGGCGCAGCGACGACGGCGATGCGGCTGCCTTGGGCTGCCCTGCCGATGCTGGAGCGGAAGCCATCGCTCAATCATGCCAGCGCGATCTCGCGCACACCTAAGGGATTGCCCTTACCCCGATGCCCGCCACGCGCACGCCGCAGGCGGCCGGCAGGCCGCCCCATAAAAAAAGAGGAAACCCGCGGAGCCTGCCCGGACCTCAGGCCTCCTCGGCCTGCATCTGCTTGACCTGCTCCTCGAGCGCGCCCATCACCGCGGGATCGCGCAGCGTCGTCACGTCGCCGAGCGCGCGGCCCTCGGCGATGTCGCGCAGCAGACGGCGCATGATCTTGCCCGAACGCGTCTTCGGCAGGTCCTCGGCCCAGATGATCCGCTTCGGGCGCGCGAACTTGCCGATCCGCTCAGCGACCGTGTCGCGGATGCCCTCAACCGTCGCTTCGCCGCCCTCGAGCTCGCCTTGCAGCGTGACGAACGCGACGATCGCCTGGCCGGAGTCCTCGTCGTGCTGGCCGATCACCGCCGCCTCCGCGACATCCGGATGCGCCACGATCGCCGACTCGACCTCCGCTGTCGAGAGCCGGTGGCCCGAGACGTTGACCACGTCGTCGATGCGCCCGATCACCCACAGGTAGCCATCGCGTTCGCGGCGCGCAGCATCACCCACCAGATAGGTCTCGCGGCCGAAACGCGCGAAGTAGGTCTCGATGAAGCGCTCGTCCTCCTTGTACAGCGTGCGCAGCATCGACGGCCACGGATGCGTCAGCACGAGCAGCCCCTGCCCCTCCTCGACAGGCTCGCCCGTGGACTCGTCGAGCACCTGCGCGAACACCCCCGGGAACGGCTGCGTCGCCGAGCCGGGCTTCGTCGAGGTGATTCCCGGCAGCGGCGTGATCATGATCGCGCCCGTCTCCGTCTGCCACCACGTATCCACGATCGGACAGCGTTCAGAGCCGATCACCTTGTGGTACCACAGCCATGCCTTCGGGTTGATCGGCTCGCCGACCGAGCCCAGCAGGCGCAAGCTGGAGAGGTCGTGCTTGTTCGGCCACTCCGCACCCCACTTGATGCACGCGCGGATCGCCGTCGGGGCGCAGTACAGGATCGTGACGCCGTAGCGCTCGACGATCTCCCACCAGATGCCCTTGTCGGGGTAGTCCGGCGCGCCCTCCCACATCACCGAGGTGGCACCGTTGCACAGCGGCCCGTAGACGATGTAGGAGTGCCCCGTGACCCAGCCGACGTCAGCCGCGCACCAGTACACATCTGCTTTGGACCCGCCCTGCTCCCCCTTCAGGTCGAACACATAGCGGTGGGTCGCCGACACGCCAGTCAGGTAGCCGCCGGTCGTGTGCAGGATCCCCTTCGGCTTGGCCGTCGACCCCGACGTGTAGAGAATGTACAGCGGGTGCTCCGCGTCCAGCGGCTCAGCCGGGCAGACCGGGTCGGCCGCCGCGACGATCTCGTCGTAGAAGACGTCGCGGCCCTCCTGCATCTCACACGGCGTGCCCTTGCTCTGCACCACGACGATCTTCTCGAGGCTCGACAGATCACCGATCACCTCGTCGACGCGGTCCTTGACCGGCGCCGTCTTGCCCTTGCGCGCAGCGCCGTCGACCGTGATCAGCACCTTCGCCTCGGAGAACTCCATGCGCTCGCGCACCGCCTCCGCCGAGAAGCCGCCGAACACCACGTTGTGCGGAGCGCCGATGCGTGCGCATGCGAGCATCGCCACCACGACCTCGGGGATCATCGGCAGGTAGATCCCGACCACGTCGCCCTTCTCCACGCCGAGCCCCTTCAGCGCGCTCGCAAAGCGTTCGACGTCGCCGAGCAGCTCCGCATAGCTGATGTCGCGCTCCTGCCCGTCCTCGCCGCGCCAGTGAAACGCGATCCGCTCGCCGCAGCCCGCGATCACATGGCGGTCCAGACAGTTGTAGGAGACGTTCAGCGTGCCGCCCGTGAACCACTTGTAGAACGGCGGGTTGTCGTCATCGAGCACCCTGCTCCACTTCTGGAACCAGTCGAGCTCCTCAGCCTGCGCCGTCCACCAGCCGAGCGGGTCGGCCGCCGCCCGCTCGTACACCTCAGGGTCGCTCAGCAGCGCATGCTCGCGGAAGTCCGCCGGGGGGTCGAACCTCTCGACCCCCAAGAGCGAAGCGAGCTCCTCGTCGAGCGCCTCGCCGGCCGCCTGTTCGGATCCCGTCGCCATGAGCGAACCCTACCGTCCGCTCAAAGGGACCACAGGCAGAACCGTGCGCCCGAACGTCGAATTGACGACAGCCGCAAACGAGGCGTACCAAGCGGCCGCCGCCGTCGCCAAGCCGACATAGCCACCCCAGTGCGTGATGTTTTGGCTCCCCCCGTCCTTGCCGATCGCCAGCAGGATGAACGTCGCCGCCAGCAGCACGAACACGCTCAGCACAGCGCCGCTCGTGCGCAACGCCGCGACCGCCATGTAGCTCGTGAAGATCGCCCACGCCCACAGGTACACGCCGACCGCATGGCCCGTGTTGCCGCCGATCTGCTTGGCGTAGAACACGTTCAGCGCCCAGAAGGAGATCCAGAAGGCGCCGAACGAGCAGAACGCGACCGCGCCGAACGTGTTGCCCGTACGAAACTCCCACAGTCCCGCGATCAGCTGCACGATGCCGCCGTACACGAGCGCCAAGCCGAGCACCACCGGCACGCCCTTTTCATTGACGAGGTTGGCGTTGAAGATCGAGAGCACGAACGTCGTCATCGCGAACGCTCCCAAGCCCAGCGGGCCGGGATCGGCCGGTTTCCAACCCGTCTGCGAGCCCGGCGAACGCGCAGGTTCCTCGCGCCGGCCACGCTCAATCGTTGCTGCCTCCATGGGAGCCTCCTTTGCACCACCGACCGGTGGCGACATGACGCCTATTGATCGAATCCCTCAAACGGAGAGCCGCAGTTGCGCGTGCTCTCGGTCCTGCTCAGATTATTCCCGTCCCTGCAAAAACTAATCATCAACCCAGCGCCGCGCTCGGCTCAACCCCACGCCGGCCTCGGCGCGTCAGATCAACGCCCGCCACGCTTGCGCCGGCGCTTGCGCGAAGTGCCGCCACCCGTCGGCAGCAACGGTGCTGGCGCCGCGACCGCGGCCGCACCGCCTTGGCCTTGCTCGACGCCCCGCGTCCCCCACCGGCCCGTTCGGCGCGCAGTTGCGCTTGCGAAGGCCACGGGCGCGCCTCGCCCGCAGCCCAGGCCGGCGGCTCGCCCTTGGGCCAGCGCCCGATGAACATCACGCCCATGATCACGAGCCACAGCGCGGGCACGACCTGCAGGTCGGCGCCGCCGATCGGGAAGAACAGCAGCAGCGCAGAGAAGCTGCCCAGCACCGACATCCACAGCGCCAGCAATCCCACGCGCACGGTATTGACCAGCACCCCGATCATGCCCGCCGCGAGCGCGATGCCGGCGAGCGGACCGAGCACGCCGACGATCAGGTTCGCGCTGTTGCCGGTGGTCGCGTGTTCAAACGCTTTGATCGAGAAGTCGTGACCGGTCGCGAAGCTGTGGGCGATGACCGCGCTCGTCACCTGGCGCACGATGCTCAGCACCGCGAACGCGATCCCGCCGTACAGCACCAGCGGGCGCGCGAGCACCCATGAGTGCGGGCGACGGAAGACCACGGCGTCGCAGAGCAACAGCAGCACGACCACCAGCGCCACGATCGACAGCGCCGCGATCGCGCTCCCCGCGATCAGCGCAAAGCCGTTGTGGCTGAGGTATTTCAACTCGGCCGTCGCCGGGCTTCGCGCCGGGGTCGCGACGCCGGAGATCGCCGGCCCAAGCCCCTGGAGCAGGCCGACCGTAGGTCCGCCGTTGAGCGTCTTGAAAACGATGATCGCGCTCAGCAGGTACAGGAAGCCGCCGGCAAACGCGGGTACCGCCAGCCGATTGCGGCGCGCTTCCTCGCTCGCGACCTGCTCGCGTATCTCAGCTGCCGTGGGCATGAGCAGCGCAGTCTATGATGCGAGCATGGACAGTGGTGGACTCGGAGATCTGTTCGGCGACCCCGAGGAGCTGCAGCGGCGCCTGGCTGAGTTCGCAGAACAGATGCAAGGCAACCAGCGTCTCGTGTGGGCCGACAACGCAATCAAGCTCGCCGTCGACATGACTGTCGCTGCCGTCGGGCGAATCAACGTCCAAGGCAACGCCGAGGCGCAAGCCGAGCAGATCCGCACCGTGATCGCGCGCGTCTTCCCCGAGGCCGTCGCGCTCGTGCGCGAGGCCCGGGAGGGCCTTCAGTAGTAACAAGTCCAGCCGGCGCGTAAGCGCCGTCCCGGACGGGTTCATACGCTGTCAGCGGCGCGTAGCGCCGTCAAGGACGAGCTCAATAGGCGCCGGCGCGCTCGGCTTCCCGCTCCGCTTCGCGTGAAGCGCGCCCCGCGTACAGCACCTCCTTGAAGGAGCGGAAGCGGAAGATGAGCACAACCGCGCCAAGTCCGACCAGCGCGGTGAAGACCGCGATCGTGAGCTGCTGACCGACCGAGTACGCAGCCACCACCGCGGTGGGCGCGCTCGTAGCGAACACCTTCAGCAGCAGCGCCTGCTGCACGCCGGCGCCGCCGGGCGTGAACGGCACCGCGCCGGCCACCTGGTTGACGGCGAACACGAGCAGCACGTTTTTGACCGAGCCACCGACCCTGAAGGCGTCGAGCAGGAACCAGAAGGCGGTGAAGCGGCACAGCCACGCGAGGGCCTGCAGCGCCGCAACTTCGCGTAGATAGCGACGGCGGTCGCTGAGGATCGTCACGCCCTGGCGGACGCGCGACCAGGTCGCCCTGGCGCGCTCCGCCAGCAGCGCGAAGGCGACCGCGCAGAGGATCCCGAGCGCGGTGATCAAGAACAAAGTCAGGTGGAAGTGCTCGGCCAGATAGGAGATGTCGAAGGAGCTGAGCTTCGAGAAGTCGGGCGGCTTCGGAAAGACACCTTGAGTGAACGCGAAGATCAGCACGAGCACGCCCGTGCAGACGTCGAAGATCGACTCGACGAAGAAAGCCGCCGCCACCGTCGGATAGCGAGCGCCCGGGATCGAAGAGCGGGTCAAGAACAGCTTGATCACGTCGCCGCCGCGCGCCGGCACGACGTTGTTGAACCCCACCGCCGCGAAGTAGGCGCCCCATATGCGCCGCCATTGGAACGCGACGGCCGGATAGGCCGCGCGCAGGCTGTTGAAGAAGCCGCGCGAGCGCAACGTCAGGTTCATTGCGAAGAACACGAGCCCCAGCAGCAGCGCGCCCCAGTGGACCGCCGCTAGGTCCGAGAAGAACTTCCCGGCTGCATCCAGGAACGAGCTGACGCTCTGGCCGATCGACGTGGACGCCACGAGCGCAGACACCTGCCAAGCGTACGGCCGATGCGCTACAACGGTGCGATGGCGCCGCGCCGGCCCACCCGGGAAGGCCTCACGATCGCGATCACCGGACCGACCGGTGAGATCGGGCAGGCTGTCGTCGGCGCGCTCGAGCGCTCGAATCAGGTTTCCTCGATCCTCGGCATGGCCCGGCGGCCGTTCGATCCGGGCGCGCACGGCTGGAAGAAGGTCGCCTACAGGCGCGGCGACGTGCTCGACCGTGACGCCGTGCAGCGGCTCGTACGCGACGCCGACGTCGTCGTGCACCTGGCATTCATGATCATGGGCGGCGCGAAGGAGAGCCGCGAGGTCAACTTCGACGGCTCGCGCAACGTGTTCGAGGCAGCCGTCTCGGCGGGCGTCAAGCGGCTGGTCTACGCCTCATCGGTCGCCGCCTACGGCTTCCACCGCGAGAACCCACAGCCGCTCACCGAGGAGGTACCCGCGCGTGGCACCGCCGCCCACTACTACTCGGCGCAGAAGGCGGAGGTGGAGCAGCTGCTCGAGGCCACGCTCGCCGGCGCCAAGACCGCCGGCTACGTGTTCCGCCCGTGTATCGTGGCCGGCCCGCAGGCGCCGCTGCTGATCGACAGCCTGCCCTACACGCAGATCTCCGAGCGACTGCCCGGGCCCGTCTTGCGCCTGCTCGAGGGAGTCCCGATCCTCAAGCCCGTGCTGCCCGATCCGGGCGTGCCCTTCCAGCTGGTGCACCACGACGACGTCGCAAGCGCGATGTGCGCCGCCGCGCTCGGCCGCGGAGCACCCGGCGTCTACAACCTTGCCGGCGCCGGGCAGCTGACGGTCAAGCAGCTCGCCGAGGAGCTCGGCTGGTACTCGATTCCAGTGCCGGAGCTGGCCGTTGACGCGGTCGCGCAGATGATCGGCCGCCTCGGCTTCCTGCCGGCGCAGGCACAATGGATCGCCGCGTTCCGTGAGCCGGTGATCATGAGCGCGAGCAAGGCGCGACGACGAACTCGGCTGGCGACCGCGCCACGACGCGCTGCAGACGCTGCGCGAAACGATCGACACGACGCGCCTGGATCGCCTGATTCGCTAAAGCCGGACAGGCGCCGAAGGCGCGGCGCCGGCGAACCAAGACAACACAAGACAAGGCAGGCGCCGAAGGCCGTAGGCTTCCCAGCTCATGGGCAGCGAAGCGAGCACCGAGTCAGCCCCGACGGGCCGCCGCGTGGCGGTTGTCACCGACAGCACCCCATATCTTCCGCAGTCGCTGATCGACGATCTCGGGGTTCATCAGGTCAGCCTGTACGTCGGCTGGGGCGGGGATCTACGCCCCGAGCACGACTATCGCGACCTCGACGCGTTCTACGCGAAGCTGGCCGCGTCGCCGCAGCTGCCGACGACATCGCAGCCGTCGGTCGGCGACTTCCTGTCCTGCTACCGGCCGCTGCTGCAGGCCGGCTGCGACGTGCTCTCGATCCACATCGCCGCCGGCCTGTCGGGCACCTGCGAGAGTGCTCGCGAAGCGGCTCGGATCCTCGCCGACGAGGGCATCTCCGGGCAGCGTCGAGGTGCTCGACAGCGAAACCGGAGCCGGCGGCCTCGGCTGTCTCGTGGCACTGGCCGCGAGCCTCGCCGAGCGGCGCGAGCCGCTGGCGAAGATCCTCGAAGGTGTGCGCCAGGGACGCGAAAGCCTCGACATCTGGTTCTGTCTCGACACGCTCGAGTACCTGCGCCGCGGTGGGCGTATCGGCGCGGCGCAGGCGCTGGTCGGAACCGCCCTGAAGATCAAGCCGATCCTCACGTTCGGGACCGAGATCGCACCCGTTGGACGCGTCCGCACGCACCGCCGCGCGCTCGAGCGGATGGCCGCCTACCTGCACGAGCTGCATGAGCGAGGAGCCACCGACTGGATCGTCCAGCATGCCCAGGCAGCCGCCGATGCAGAGCGACTCGTCACCGAAGGAACCGTTTTGTTCGGCTTCCCGCCGCTGTTCTGCACTGAGGTCGGCCCGGTCCTCGGCGCGCACCTCGGCTCGGGGATGCTCGTCGGCGGGATGGCCCGGCCGGCCGCGCAGGAAGCTGCTACAGCGGGCTGATCATGACCGCGCCCTCGGTGCGGATCGTCGCCAGCTCCTCGGCGCGCAGGCCACGCGCGAACTCGTCGATCTTGTGCTTCGGGCCGGTGACCGTGAAACGCCAGCTGGGTCGTGAGCAGGTGCGGGTGCTCGACTATCGAGCACTGCAGCTCCAGCCTCTCAGCCCATTCGCGGATGCTCTGCTCAAATTCCGCGCGGATCATCCTGCCGGAGCTGACGACCAGCGTGCGCGTCTCGGTCGCGTTCGCGTCGCGCTCCGTCGCGGCCTCGCTCTGTTGCTCCGCGGCGGTCAGCGGCGGGTCGGTTTGGCGCCACTTTTCGCCCTCGTCGTCCCAGTAGCTGACACGCACGTTCGCCTGAATCCCATCGCCGGCGAGAACGTCCTCGATCGCGCCGCGGGCCGCCGCGAGCGTTGCCTGCTCGGCGGCGTAGGCGAACAGCAGCTTGCCGTCGTGCGTGATCACCACGTCGTGAGGGACGCGCGCTTCGATCTCCTTGACCATGTCGGGCCCGCGCAGGCGCCCGATCAGCTCGTGCAAGGCGCCGCCGGCCTCGGGGACCTCGAGCTCTGCCTGCATCCGCCAGTCCTGCTCGTCGGCGCGCTGCTGCTGTTCGGGCTGCATCGACGGGACGATATCGGCTCCGTGAATAGTCCATCGCCTGAATATTCAAGGTGCGCCTTATCGTGCCGCGGGTCAGCCGCCATGATCTTTATGCACGATGATCGTCGAGGATGCCACCAAGGCTCGAGCGGGCCTGAACGGGAAGAGCGACAGCTCGAGCCACGCGACGAGTCGCGCACGCGAGGATCTGGTGTGTCTGGAGCTGACAGAGGCCCAGATCGAGGGAGTCATCCGCGCAACCGCCGATGCGCGTGGGCCGAGCCTCAGCCTGCTGCTGTCCGGGCTCATAACCGAGCAGGCGATCTCTGAGGGGTCGCTCGAAGAGCGCTACTGCACCGAGCTGGAGAGCGGGCGCCTATCGCACTCGCTGTTCCGGGGATTGCTGATACTCGCGCTGTTCATCTCCGGCGAAGAAGGCAGGGGTGTCGTGGAAGTCGCACGACAGTTGGGGCTGAGCCCGAGCACGACCCACCGTTACATGACCACGCTCGTCGCATTTGGACTGCTCGTGCAGGATCCGGCGACACGTAAGTACCGGCTGCCGCTTTGAGCGAACGCGCTGACCCAGAGAGAACCTGCGGCACGCAACGCAGGGGGGCGCGCTCTGTCACCCGGCAGTTCGACGTCGCAGGCGCATCACAGCGAGGATCGGAACGCTGGAGGGCCCGAGACAGGCGAGCGTACGCCATGCGGCAGGCCGGGCGAGCTCGCTGCGCGCCCCAGGGGCTGAGAGGTAGAAGCTGGCGATCCCGGCGAGGATGACCGCGTGGCGACGGTGGTTGGCAAGCACGCTCGAGAGCTCGCGTGCTTCGGCTAGTGATGGCCGCGAAGCGCTCCGCGGTGAAGCCGGAGCTCGGGTAGTGGCCAACGAAGCTGTGATTGCGTTCCGCCAGCATCGTCGTCGTGGTCGACCAAGCTGTCCAGTAGTGCGCTGATCGCGCAGATCGGCGGGTAGTAGGCCGTGTCGATGCGCTCGGCCTCGGCCAACGTCGTCGCGCAGGCGGCGGCCGCGAACAGCGCATGGAGCGAGAGGCAGGAGATGCCCGCGGCGGCCAGCTCCCACCACAGGTACTCGCCTGTGTCCTCTTGGGCCGCGGCCCATTCGATCAACTGCTGCGGGCCTTCGACCAGAACCGCATGGTTGCGGCTCTGGGCCTCGCCGCAACGTTCAGCGGCGTGCACCAGCAGTGGCTCGAGCGCGGCGCGCCGACGGGAGCGTTTGCAGCACCGTACGGCAGGCGCGGATCAGACCGACGAGATAGCCGCCGTCATCATGCTGCGGATGGTGCAGGTAGTAGTCGGCGTCAGGCGTTTGCGAGCTTACGGCGTCGGTCAACGCGCGATGCAGGCTGCAGGCCGTTGCGCAACGGCGCTGTCGTCGGATCCTCGTTGATCGCATCGAGATAGTCGTAGGCGATCTGGAAGTCCACCATCAGGCGCACGAGTGCGCGCCTGTGCCGCCGCGGCGCCAGCACCGCGAAGAAGGCAGCCGCCTCTGGGTTCAGGCGCTCATGGGTCAGCTTGTAGAGCGCCTGGGCGCGCAGAGTCCCGTCGGGAATCCGCTGTGCACAGCGTCGCCAACGACGTATCTCCAGCCGGGCGCGGGGATAGATCGTCAGCCAATAGACCACACCAGCGGTCATGAGCGCGATTATCTCGTGCGGGTAGGACGTACTTTTCGGTCTCATAGCACACATGCTGGCGCCTGAGAGCCATATTTCTAGCTATTGAAATCAAATGTTCTAGTCTTGTAGCGCGAGCTGCGGAGAGACCTGCGAGGCCATATATCCCGGGATCGCGAGCACAGCGAGCGCCCCGATCACGATCAGCAGGATCGTCTGAATCGTGTGGATGCCTTCGACGGCGAACGGCGCCGGGAACCCCGTCGTGAGCCTGAGGTAGCGATCGCACAATAGATGTCCGTAGATACCCGCCGCCGCACCCGCGAGGCCGCCCGTGCCGAGCACGAGGATCGACTCGCAGGTGAGCACCCCACGCAGCTGCCACGGGCTGAAGCTGTGAATGCGCAGCGATGCCAGCGATGCGCGGCGCTGCCAGATCCCTGCTCCGATGGCCGCGGCCATCGCGAGTGCCGCCGCGACCATCAACAGCAGCGTGATCTGGCTCATGCGACTGAGTCCTTGGCGAGCGAGCGCGTCTGCCTGCGCGGCTCGTTCGCCGCTGGTTTGGACCATCAGCGCGCTCGGGGGGCCAAGCAGCCCCTCGACGGCTTGCCGGACCGCTGGAACGTCGGCTCCGGGCCGCGTGCTCACTTCCAGGGCGCTCGCGTCCGAGGATGCCCACGCGCGCCGGTAGTCGGAGCTGCTCAGCACGATCGCGCCGGCGCTCCAGCCGAGGTTGGTGGTCGTGGCCGCGACGCGGTAGGTCACCGGGCCGGTGGGTGTAGGCAGCGTGAGCGGATCGCCGACGGACACGTGATGCGCTTCGGCGAGCTGCTGGGAGACTGTGATCCAGCCTCCGTGGCGCAGGCGCGCGGTAGCCGTGGCGAGGCTTCCTTCCTGCAGCTGGCTCGCGGGGATCGGCGCCGGGGCGCTGGGAGTGCGGGCGATGATCCAGACGCGTCGACCGTCGAAGTCCAGGAACCCGCCTTGGTAGACGCGCACGCTGGAGACGCCCGGCACAGCCGCGATGCGCGCCGGTAGATGCCCGGCGACGAAGCCGCTGGTGGCGAGGTCGTCATCGTGGTTGACGACCCACAGGTTGGCCGTCGACACATATTCGGAGTAGTCGCGGTAGAGACCGTGGAGCAGGTCGTTGTGGGAGTCTTCGGCGACCACGCAGCCAAAGACCGCGATCGCGCCCGTGGCGGCCAGCGCCAGCGAGCGCACGGTTGTGGCGCGCAGCGCACGCACAGCGACCGTGAGCATGTTCAGCCGCGCGGAGACGGACGCTACGTGTTCAGCGAGTCGCACGACGAGCTGGAAGGCGAACGGGATCGCGAGCAACGTCGCGATCGCCAGCCCGATCGTCGCGGGCACGATCGCCGAAGGCCACAGCAGCAGTGGTCCGCTGGTCACCACGATCAACCCAGCGCCGGCTCCGAACAGCCGCAGCTGCGCGCGGCTGTCCAACGCCTGGCCGGGTTCGCCGTCCTCGAAGTACACCGCGTCCACGGCACGCCTGCGCCGCAGGTCCAAAAGCGGCGGCGCTGCGGCGAGGCATGTCGCCAGCACTCCCCCGCCAAAGGACACGAGCAGTGGACGCAACCCGATCACCGTCTGCGTCCCCAACGCGAACGCGGCCGACAGATAGCTCGGGGTGGCGTGGAAGATCGTCCGCGACAGGAAGTCGCCGACCGCCAGCCCGAACAGCGAGGCGACGACGCCCAGGCAGATCGCCTGGAACAGCAGCATCCTCGACAACTGGCCGGGGCGCATACCCTGCATCCGCAGATCGGCCATCGTGCGACGACGCTCGGGCACGGTCAGCAGCATCGCGTTGAACGCCAACAGCAGACCCACGATCCCGCTGACCAGCACGAAGAACCCGGTCGCCTTCGTGTTGGGCGTGACAGCCTGTTTGAGCAGGGCGACGTCCTGGTCGGCGGCGGCCACCGTCAGGCGTCCGCCCGCCAGGCTGCTTAGCTCTCGTCGGACTCTCGCGCGCTGACCGGGCCTGGTCGTGACGAGGATGCGGGTCACCCGCCCCGAGAGCCCGGTGAGCTTCTGCACGAACCACAACGCTCCGATCGCGGCCATCGCGCCGGAGAGGGCTCCAATCGTTTCCGGCCCGAGCGCCGCGAGGACCGGCACCCGGCTTGCGCGACCGCGAACTTCGAGCGTGACACGAGGCAGTGCTCCGTTGAGCGGCTGGATCGGCGAGGACAGCCCGAGCGCGTGCGCGGTTGCGCTCGGCACGAGCAGCCCGGGCTCCGACGGGCCGCCGCGGATCGAGATGTTGCGGGTGATGCTGCCGTTGAGGGCAAGCAGACTGGGGGCCGCGCTCGCGAGATCGATTGCCACGCGGCGATCACCGGGGCCGACGAGTGACGCGTTCTCGTCGAGGATCGGCGCCGCCTGCTCGACGCCGGGTAGATGTTCGACGCGCTTCAGCAGCCGCTGGTCAAAGCCGTCCGCATCGCGCGAGCGCAACTGCAAGCTTGCACTGCCGGCGACGCCGCGGACGATCGCACTCGACGAGTCGGTGATGCTGCTATTGGCCACCTGGACTGCGAACACGAGCGCCACGCCGATCGCGATGCCGAGCCCGGCGAGCAGCTCCTGGACCGGGCGAGTGCGCAGCCGCCTGCCGTACAGGTAGAGCAGGCCGGAGAACCGCACCCGCTCAGCCCCAAGCCCGCCGTCGCTCGGGGGCTCGTGTAGGCGGAGCAAGCGCCGGGCGGTCGACGACGAGCTTGCCGTCGCGCAGCGTGCACACCCGGTCTGCGATCGCGGCAGCCTGCGAGTCGTGGGTCACGAGCAGTATCGCGGCCTGCTGCTGACGAGCGATGTCCGCGAGCAGCGCCAGGACTTCTCCGCCGCGTTTGGTGTCGAGACTGCCGGTCGGCTCGTCGGCGAGGATCAGCCGGGGCTCGTTGACGAGCGCCCGTGCGATCGCTACCCGCTGGCGCTCACCGCCGGATAGCTGGTCGGGTGTGTGGTTCAAGCGTGCCTCGAGCCCGACGCGCTCGAGCCACCCGCTCGCCGCCCGGCGCGCCTGCCTCAGCGGAACTCGATCCGCCAGCAGCTTGATCGCCGCATTCTCCAGTGCCGGCACTCCGGCCATCAGGTGAAAGGACTGGTAGACGAACCCGATCTGGCGCCGCTGGTAGTCAGCGGCCTCGCCTGATGAGAGCGTCGCGAGATCTGCGACCTTCGAAGCGAATCACGCCGGCGTCGGGAGCCATCAGCGCAGCGGCGAGCATCAGCAGCGTGCTCTTACCCGGAGCCGCTGGGACCGTGCAGGCGCGACGATCTCCCCTGGGCCGATGGTCAGGCTGAGGCCGTCGACCGCGCGGACCACCTCGCCGCCGAAGCCCTGGTAGTGCTTGACGACCGCATCCAACTCGAGCACGGCGCCCCGCTCACGGGCGCTCACCGCCGTCGTGCTCCCGACTCCGCTCGGCGCAGCGGCACCACGTGCGCCTGCACGGGCTCCGGTTCTCCCTGCAGCTCGCCGTTGTCGATCGTCAGCGCGCGATCCGCTCCCGACAGGCCCTGAGCGTCGCCTGTGCTCATCAGCACCGCCGATGCCATCGTCGGCGAGCGAGCGCAGCAGTGCGAGCAGCGGGTCGCGCTGGAGCAGGTCGACACCGCTCGTCGGCTCGTCGATCACGAGCAGCGCAGGGCGCGGTGATCAGCGCGCATGCGATCGCCACGCGCACGAGCTCGGCGCCGTCCAGCTCGTGACACTCAAGTCGCGCGCAGCTCTCGGCGCCGACGTGGAAGAGCATCTCCTGCCCGCGCCGCCACGCCTGCTTCGGCGATGTGCGCTGGGCGAGCAGTCCGGCGGCGACGTGCTCGACGACGAGTCCGCGCGAGCCCGCCGAGAAGCCGGTCTGGCAATAGCCGATCCGTCTGCCCAGAAGCTTGTTGCGAGCACGACCCAGGTCACGCCCTTCGAATGACGACCGTGCCCTCGTCGGGCGCCTCGATACCGGCGGCGACGCGCAGCAGTGTGCTGCGGCCGGAGAAACGAGCGCCCCACACGACCACGAGCTCGCCCGGCTCGAGATCGAGCGAAACGTCTCTGACTGCCACGCGCTCCAGCCTGCCGCGCCGATAGCGCTTCGTCACATGCTCGATCGACAGCAGGCTCGTCATCGATCACCCATCCACGGGCGCGCCGGCTCGCGCGTGCGCGGAGCTCGGCACGCGCGTAGCTGATCCACCCCAGCTGCGCGTCGATCATCCGTCGGCGCTCCTCGATCAGCAGCCGCTCGACGACGCCCGAGATGCCGGCCGCTCGCCAGCGCCCGCGTCGACTCGGGCGCGCGAGAGCTCCTGCGCTTCGCGGACGCATTCACGCTCATAGCGACCGATGAAGTCGAGTGCCGCCTCGACGCTGTGCACCCCCGCGAGCGTCATCCGTCCCAGCATCTCCACACGCTGCGGGATCGTTGCGAACGCGCTCGGCCAGCCACTCTCTATAGGCGCGTGCGCCCGGTGCGGTAGCCCGGTAGGACGCGCCCGCCTTGGCTCCCCGGCTGACGCCCGTCGTCGAGCGGCCCGCCATCTTCTCGATCAGCCCGGCATCCATCAGGCTCGCGAGAGCTGCGTAGATCGAGGAGCGCCCTACGCTCAGAAAGCCCCCGAAGCGCCGGTCGAAGCGCTGCCCGATCTCGTAGCCATGGCTCGGCTTCTCGATCACCAAGCCGAGCACCGCGCAAGCGACTTGCGAGCGCAGCACGGCGCTGCCTGCGGTATCCGCCCCCGCTCCTCCAAGACATGCTCGCCAGGCACCACCACGTGGACTCCTAAAGGGACACGCGCCGATCGATCTTTGACTTAAGCCTAATCGTACCGTTCATTCCAAACCTTGCGTCTTACCGAGTAGATAGAAACGGGAGAAGGCTCATTTACCTGGAACTGATCATGGTCGCCCCCAGCGGGCGATGCCTATGCCGCTTGGAAATCAAGCTCTCGCAGCGCCTTCAGCACGAGCTCGTCGTGCGCGGCGGGCTTGACCTTGCGCAGCAAGCCAGCTACGACCCATCGGGTCCGATCACGAACATCGGGTCCGATCACCAACGTCGTGCGCTCGTTGCCGACGGGCGTCCGCCCCGAGGCGCTCGTCGCTACGCTTCCCGGCGTGATCGGTCAAGGAGACTTCGCCCCCGAGTTCGAGCTTCCCGACCAGAACGGCCGTACTGTCAAGCTTTCCGACTTCCGCGGCCATCCCGTCGTGGTCTACTTCTACCCGAAGGCCGGCACTCCGGGATGTGCGACTCAGGCGTGCGGTGTTCGTGATCATCGCGCCGACTACGAGCGGACAGACGCTGTAGTGCTGGGACTCTCACCGGATCCTGCCGCCAAGGTCAAGAAGTTCCACGACAAGGAGAGGCTGAACTTTGCCCTTCTAGCCGATCAGGACCACGCTGTTGCGGAGGCCTACGGAGTATGGGTCACCAAGAGCATGTATGGGCGCTCCTATCGTGGCAACGAGCGGACGACCTTCATCATCGATCCTGGCGGGAAGGTTGCCGAGGTACTGCGCAAGGTCAAGCCCTCCCAGCACGACGAGCTGGTACTGAAGGCGCTCAAGACGCTACGCCGACCTTGACAGACAGTATGGGCTGAGGTTGACGTCGGCTATGCGGCCAGCAGCCGGAAGTTGAGCGCCTGCTTGTCGTGTGCTCCTCGTCTCGCGGCACGTAGTATCCGCCTGTGAGCAGCGAGCGCGAACTCGACGTTGTCCTTTTCGGCGCGACGAGCTTCGTTGGGCGGCTGTGTGCCGAGTACCTCTTGCACGCAGCGCCGCCGCAGGCGCGGATCGGGTTGGCCGGCCGTTCGCTTGCACGGCTAAGCGACCTGCAGGCTACGCTCGGCGGCCGCGCCGCCGGCTGGCCGCTGCTGGCAGCCGACGCCGCCGACGAGCGGTCGTTGAGGGAGCTCGCCGGCGCCGCACGTGTGGTGGGGACGACGGTCGGTCCGTACCGCCGCTAC
This sequence comes from uncultured Solirubrobacteraceae bacterium, assembly GCA_963714285.1. Classification (GTDB taxonomy): domain Bacteria; phylum Actinomycetota; class Thermoleophilia; order Solirubrobacterales; family Solirubrobacteraceae; genus Palsa-744. Next base: position 39,221 of record CAVQNS010000002.1, on the reverse strand, counting down.
GGGCTGGCGCTGCTCGAGGCGTGCGCACGGGCAGGCACGCACTACGCGGATCTGACCGGCGAGGTTCTGTTCATGCGCGACGCGATCGACCGATTCAACACCGTCGCGACGGACAGCGGCGCGCGGATCGTGCACAGCTGCGGCTTTGACTCGATCCCCTCCGATCTCGGCGTGCTGCTGCTGCACGAGACGGTAGCCGCTGACGGCACCGGCGAGCTCGAGGACACGACGCTCGTCGTGCGCGCGATGAAGGGCGGGGCGAGCGGCGGCACGATCGCGTCGCTGAAGGGCACAGTCGACGATGGACGTGCAAACCGTGAGCTCGCGCGCGTGCTGGCGGACCCGTATGCCCTGAGCCCCGACCGCGACGCTGAGCCCAAGCTCGGCCCAGAGCGCGACCTGCGCGGCGTGCAGTACGACAACGAGCTCAAGATCTGGGTGGGGCCGTTCATCATGGGCTCGATCAACACGCGCGCGGTGCGCCGCAGCAACGCTTTGCAGGGCTGGGCCTACGGACCGCGGTTTCGCTATCGGGAGGTGATGGGCTTCGGATCGGGTCCGCCAGGCGCGTTGCAGGCCGGCGCGCTCGCGGCCGGCGTCGGCGCGCTCACAGCGGGCCTGTCGATCGGGCCTGCGCGGGCAGTACTCGACCGGGTACTGCCATCCCCCGGCGAGGGCCCGAGCGAGAGCCAGCGCACGCGAGGCTTCTTCCGCATCGAGATCCATGCGCGCACGTCGAGCGGCGCGCGCTACGTCGCTCGCCTTGCCGCCCAGGGCGACCCCGGCTACAAGGCGACCTCGGTGATGTTCGGGGAGAGCAGCCTGTGCCTCGCGTTCGACGAGCGAGCGGCTGCCGCCGCGCGCGGGCGTGCTGACGCCCGCGGTCGCGATGGGCGACGTGCTCGTCGAGCGCCTGCGACTCGCCGGGCAGACGCTCGAGGTTGCTCGAGCCGACTGATCACGCGAGCGACGCGTCGTCGCTCACCGCAGCAGCCGCGACAGGCGGCGGTCCTTGAGCACGCGTCCCTCGGTCTGACAGGTGGGGCAGTAGGCGATCACGTAGTCCTCGAAGTGGACCGCCTCGAGCGTAGTCGCACAGCGCGGGCACGGCTCGCCCTGGTGACGGTGGACGCGCAGCGGCATCGGCAGCTTGTCGGGGATCGGCAGGCTGATCGTCTGCTCGTAGTGCGCGATCGCGCCGCCGAGCGTCTCGCGCATCGCCGTCGTGCAGCCGCTGCGCCTCGTCCGTCGTCGAGGTCGGCGCCGCGCTTGTACGGCGAGAGCTGCGCCTGCCACAGGATCTCATCGACCCACGAGCGTCCGATGCCCGCGATCACGTGCTGGTCGCGCAGCAGCGCGTGCAGCGGTCGCGGCGCGTCCAGCAGCTCTTGCAGCTGCGCCGCTGCACCCGGATCCGGCCATGCTTCGGGGCCGAGCGACGCGAGCGCATCGTCCTGCTCCAGCTCATCGACGGCAGCAGCTTCACCCACGCGGCCTGCTTGGAGCCGAACTCGCGCAGGCGCAGCTCGCGACCGTCCTCGAGCCCCACGAGCAGGCGCGATGTGCGATCGCGCGGTCCGGCGGGCTTGTCGTAGAGCTGCAGGCGCCCCGCGGACATCAGATGGATCAGCAGCGCCAGCCGCGTCGGAGACTCCCCACCTGCGCCTCCGTCGATCTCCACGATCAGGTGCTTGCCGCGCCTGCGCGCGACTGCGATGCGCCCTCCCTCCAGCGCCGACAACGGCGGCGTCGAAGGTCCTCAGCGCGTTGATGCCAGGCGCTCGCGCATACACGATCCGCGCACCGCCCAGCGCGGCGTCGAGCAGGCGCGCGGTGACCTCGACCTCGGGCAGCTCGGGCATGTCCACTCATCGTAGGGCGGCGCCGAGGCATCTCCGAGCGGCGCGGCGGATAGCCCGCCGCGCCCGTCATCCGACGTCTGCGAACGCGCTCACCGCCGTCAGGGCACCGTGTACGCGCCGATCGCCGGACCTTCGTACTTCACGCCCTTCGGGCTCGTCCAGCGCACGCGCCAGTGCCTGCCCGGCCGTGCTCGAGCTAAAGCTCCAGTAGCCGAGGCTGTTGGTCTCGACCGTGCGCAGCGTGCGAAAGCGCTTCGAGCCCTTGCGGCCGGACCAGCACCGTCACCTTGGTCGAGCTCGTGGTCGGGCGCACGAGGCCCCACAGCGCGACGCCGTGGCGCTCTTTGGTGACGGTCAGCGGGATCGGCCAGCTCGAGTACAGCGGCTTGGGCTCACCGCTGTAGTACTCGAGGCCCGTCTGGAAGCTCGCCCCGCGGTTCTGCGCCCGGCCGCCCAGCGCGTCGTCTTTGAGCAGGTACTGCGAGAACGCGGCAACACGCGGATTGTCGTAGGCGATGTGTTCGTCGATCGCGTCGAATTCGGCCTGCTTGGCGCCCGAGACGCCGAGATCCTTGTTCGGGAAGCTCTGCACGCCGAACTCCGTCAGGTAGATCGGCAGGCCGCTCGGGATCGCGTGCGCCGCGCGCGGCCAGGTTGAGGGCGTTCGACAGCCGCGAGAGCACGCCGATCATCACGTCGTCGCGCTTTTCGGCGGACGTAGTAGGGACCGGCGGGCAGCGTGTAGGCGTGGTGGGCGTAGCCGCTCATCGGCAGCTCGCTGCAGGACGCCGGCTTTCTTGTACTTGGCGTTGAGGCACAGCGCTTCGCGCATGAACGCCAGCGGCGCGACCGGGTGCGTGCAGCGCCCTCGAGCCTTCGCTGCGCGTGCTCACAGTGTCGTAGCCGGCCGGCGCGGTTTCGCCGAACAGCACCCGCGGGTGAGCCAGCCCAGCGGCTTTGAGCCCCGCATAGCCGGCCTGGTAGAGGCCGCGGTAGATGCGCCCCGATTCAGGCGTGCCGTTGGACTTCCATTGCGGCATCAGGAACACCGGCTCGTTGGGCTCGTTCCAGATCGCATAAGTCGAGACCTCCGAGCCGAACTCGCGTGCCGACCGCGGTCATGAAACTTTCGAAGCTTCGGGTTCCGGGCGGGTGATGTAGGGGGCCTGGTGGTTGGCGGTCGCCCATCGCGGCGCCGGCCCGGTGACCGTCAGCAGCACGGGCCAGTCGAGCTGCTTGAGTTCGGCGAGCAGCGTCGAGTACGCGCCCCAGTTGTAGCTGCCGGGATTGGCCGCTTCGAAGCTCGGCTTCGTGGCGCTGTTGGCGCCTGGGCGCGACTTCGTACCACTTCAACTCGACGCGCACGGCTTTGACGCCGAGGTGCTGCATCTGCTCGATCGCGTGGTGGCGCGTGGTCGGGTTCGAGCAGCAGCGCGGAGCCCTCGAAGTAGTCGGTCTGGCCCTGGGAGGCGAGCGCCTGGACGGCGCCGGCGGAGCCGGCCAGCAGAGCGCCGGCGACGAGCGAGAGGAGGAGAGTTCGGATTCTGGGCATGGTCGCTTTAGACACCTCGGCGCAGAGAAGGTTGCGGTCTATGTAGCGTTCGGGTCCGTGAGCGCCCCGATCGCAGCAGACGACATCGTCCAGACCCCGGCGGACGCGGAGGGTAACAGCCGCCCGCCGCTGCTCGTGATCGAGCCGCTGCGGGCGTTCCTCGACGCGCACGGCCTCGGCGAGGGCGAGCTGCGGGCGACCCCGATCGGCGAGGGCCACTCGAACGTCACCTACCTGATCGAGCGGGACGGCAGCGAGCTCGTGCTGCGCCGTCCCCCCCGCCCGCCGCTGCCGCCGAGCGCCCACGACGTGCTGCGCGAGGCGCGCCTGCTGCGCGCGCTGCGCGACACGCCGGCGCGGGTGCCGGAGGTGCTCGCCGTGTGCGAGGACCACAGCACGATCGGCGCGCCGTTCTACGTGATGGAGCGGGTCGAGGGCGAGGTGATCGTCGCGAGCGTCCCGCCGGAGCTCGACACGCCCGCCGAGCGCCGGCGGATCGGCGAGCAGCTGATCGACGCGCTCGTGGAGATCCACGGCGTCGACTGGCGCTCGATCGGGCTGGAGGACTTCGGCAAGCCGACCGGCTATCTGGAGCGCCAGCTGCGGCGTTTCGGCGGCCTGTGGGAGCTGAACAAGACGCGTGAGATACCCGCGGTCGAGACGGTCGGCGCGTGGCTGGCGCGAGCACCTGCCGAGCCCGACGCCGACCCAGGCGACGATCGTCCACGGCGACTATCGCCTCGGCAACACGATGTTCGCGCCGGAGGCGCCCGCGCGGCTGACGGCGGTGCTCGACTGGGAGATGGCCACGATCGGCGACCCGCTGGCCGACATCGGCTACCTGTGCATGATGTGGGCGCAGGCGGGTGACCCCAGCGACGGCCTGCGGGCAGCGCTCGGCAACGTCACGCGCGCGGAGGGCTTCGACACGCGCGAGGAGCTGATCGCCCGCTACGAGGAGCGCTCAGGACGCTCGGTCGGCGACATCCGCTGGTACATGGCGCTGGCGCTGTGGAAGAGCGTGGTGTTCATGGAGGGCAACTACAAGCGCGCGATCGCCGGCACGACCGACGATCCGTACCTGCACCAGTTCGGCGAGGGAGTGCTCGAGCTGGCCGAACGCGCAGAGGAGGTGGCGCTCGGTGCCTGAGCATGAGCGCTCGAACGAGCTCGACGGCGGCGACGCGCTCGGCCCTGCTGATCGATTGGGGCGGCGTGCTGACGACCAACCTGTTCGCCTCCTTCCACGCGTACTGCCTCGCCGGCCGGGATCCCACCGGAGAGGCTGATGGGGCGCTTCAGGACCGACCCCGCCGCGCGCGAGCTGCTGATCGCACTGGAGAAGGGCGAGCTCGAGGAGGACGCGTTCGAGCTCCAGTTCGCCGCGCAGCTCGAAGTCGAGCCCGACGGGCTGATCGACGGGCTGTTCGCGGGCGTGCACCCGGACACAGCGATGGTGCAGGCTGTCGCTCAGCGCACGCGCGGCCGGCGTGCGCACGGCGCTCGTGTCGAACTCCTGGGGCGTGCACCGCTACCCGCACGAGATGTTTGACGAGCTGTTCGACGGCGTCGTGATCTCCGCCGAGGAGGGCATCCGCAAGCCCTCGCGCCGCATGTACGAGCTGGGCGCCGAGCGCGCCGGCGTGGCGCCCAGCGCGTGCGTCTACGTCGATGACCTGCCCTTCAACCTCACCCCGGCGCAGGAGCTGGGGATGGCCACGATCCACCACACGAGCGCCGAGAAGACGATCCCGGAGCTCGAGCGGCTGCTGGGCGTCCGCTTGAGCGAGCGCGACGAGCCAAACACGCTCGTCACTCTAGAGCGTCAACGCCTGTCTGCCAACCTCGCGCCGATGCTCATGCGTTGGCGCAACCACGCCGAAAGCACGGCTATGACCATGCTGCTCATGGCCCAGGATCCCGGCGTGCCATCAGGATCAGCGGCAAGGGTTGCCTCGAGCTTCGAGTCCAGCCTGATGGCCAAGGCGCTCGCGGGCTTGTTCGCCGCCGGCGCGACGCTGGCGCTGGTCACGGTCGCGCTCCCGCATTCCGCGCAAGCGAGCGACACCGGCCTGCTCTTGATCGTCGGCATCGCCTATGTCGTCGCGGCGGCGCTGTTCTGGCGTGCGCGTACCGGCACCGAGCTGGATCCTGCGCCTCGCGTTGGCATGGGGCAGCACGCTGATCACCGGCGTCGCCTACTTCTCCGCACAGAGCCCGAGCCCGCTGGTCTTCTTCTACCTGTGGGTGTTTCTCTACTCGGCTTACTTCTTTACGACCAGAGAGATGATCGTGCAGGTCGTATACGTCGGGATCGCATACGGGGCGCTGTTGCTCGCAAGGCCGCCGTCGAGCGGCATCCCGGCGTGGTGGCTGGTGGGCATGGGCTCGCTGCTGGTCGCCGCGATCCTGACCCGCTCGATGCGCGAGCGCGCCGAGCTGTTGATCGCAAGCCTCTACGACGCCGCCCGCACAGATCCCCTGACGCAGCTTGCAAACCGGCGGGGCTTCCGCGAACTGCTCGACCTCGAGCTCGAGCGCGCACGTCGCGGCACAGGCCAGATGGCGCTGCTCGTCGGCGACATGGATCACTTCAAGGAGATCAACGACCGCTCGGGCCAGCGCGTGGGCGACGCCGCGTTGCAGCGAGTGGCGCGCCTGCTGGAAGCCGGCAAGCGCGCGATCGACGGCCTCGCGCGGGTGAGCGGCGAGCAGTTCGCGCTGATCCTCCCCGACACTGACCCGCATAGCGCGTTCGCGATCGCGGAGCGACTGCGCTGCGAGCTGCGCGACGAGTTCGCCGACGACGCGGTGCCCGTGACCATCAGCTTTGGCGTCGTGAGCTATCGCGAGCACGGCGAGACCGCCGCTTCGCTGCTGCGCGCCGCCGACCATGCGCTGTACGCGGCCAAGGCCAGCGGACGCGACATCACGATGCTCTACAACCGGACCATCCAGCGGGAGCAGCGCATGGACGGAGAGTCACGCGACGTGCAGGCAGAGCGGTTCCTCGCGGTCGTCCTGGACCTCGCCGAGACGGTGGACCTGCGCTTCAGTGGCAGCGCGCGACACTCCGAGACGGTTGGGCGCTACGCCGAGATGATGGCCCGCGAGCTCGGTCTCTCAGAGCAGCGTGCGGCCCGCGTGCAGCTTGCGGGCAGGCTGCACGACATCGGCAAGGTCGGCGTCCCCGACAGCATCCTCAGCAAGCCCGCGAAGCTCACCGACGCGGAGTTCTCGGTCATCAAGCGCCATCCCGAGCTCGGCGCGCAAATCCTCGAACACCAGAGCCTCACAGACGTGCGCGAGTGGGTGGGAGCGCACCACGAGCGTCCCGACGGGCGCGGCTATCCGCTCGCCCTGAGCGGTGACGCGATCCCGATCGAGGCGCGCATCCTCGCAGTGGCGGACTCATACGAGGCGATGACCAGCGACCGAGCCTACAGCCCTTCGATTGGGCACACCGCCGCGCGCGCCGAGCTCGAGCACTGTGTCGGCAGCCAATTCGACGCGTGCGTCGTCCAAGCGTTCATCGCGGCCCTGGAGCGCGACGCCGAGCACGCCGAGGCGGCGCTCGCGCGCCTGTGAGCAAATCCCTAGACGGCCGTAGGCCAAGCGAGGCGCGGACGCAAGGAAGCGTGGCGTGCGAACGCACGCCACGGCTTGCGAACACGCGAGCGACCGAGGACAAGCCTCGCGCCGCGCCTACGGCGTCTAGGCGCGCTTGCCGCGGCCGTAGAGCAGTTTGAACAGCCCGGCAAGCAGTCTCGAGGTGCGCGACTTGTACGGGTACATGAAGAGCTCCTTCTTCATCGCCAACTTGGTCACCACGATCGCCTGCTGAGAGCAGTACTTGCGGATTCCGCCGGCGCCGTGGCGCGAGCCGAGCCCTGATGCCTTGGCGCCGCCCATCGGCAGCTCGAGCACGGTGTAGTTGATCATCGCGTCGTTGACGTTTGCGGCACCGGCTTCAAGCCGTCGGGCGATCGCCTCGCCCCGCGCTGTGTCGCGCGTGAACACCGACGAGCCGAGGCCGTAGGGCGAGTCGTTGGCAAGCCGTACCGCCTCCTCAGCGTCCGCGACCTTCATGATCGGCAGCGTCGGCCCGAAGGTCTCCTCGGTCATGATCTTCATCGTGTGGTCGACGTCGACGAGCACCGTCGGCTCATAGAAGCGCCCCGCTCCGGCCAGCTGCTTGCCACCCGTGAGCACACGTGCACCCTTCTGCACCGCGTCGGCGACATGGTCCTTGATCGTGTCGAGCTGCGGCGGGAACGTGATCGCTCCGACCTCAACTGTGCCGAAGCCCCCATCGGGTCGTCCGACGCGCAGCGCGCCGACTTTCGCTGAGACCTTGGCGACGAACTCGTCGTAGACCGGCTCCTCGACATAGACACGCTCGATCGAGATGCATGTCTGCCCGGCGTTCTGCATCGAGAAGTAGGTGGCGAAGTTGGCCGCACGCTCGAGGTCCGCGTCGGAGAGCACGATCATCGGGTCCTTGCCGCCGAGCTCGAGCGATGCCGGGATCAGCCGCTTGGCGGCCGCCTCGGCGACCTTCGTGCCGGTCTTCGTCGAGCCGGTGAACATGATCATGTCCACGTGCTCGACCAGCGCCGCGCCCGTCTGCCCGCGTCCGGTGGCGATCTGCAGGACGTTCTCAGGCAGACCGCACTCGCGCAGCCCTTCTGCCATCAGCAACGATGTCAGCGGCGTGATCTCCGAAGGCTTCAGGATCACGCTGTTGCCGGCCATCAGCGCCGGGATGCAGTCGCCGAAGGAGTTCGTCAGCGGATAGTTCCACGGCCCGATCACGCCAATCAGACCCAGCGGGCGGTAGCGCAGGATGAGCTTCTTGCCCTTCACCAGCACCTGGCTCGACTTGACGGCCTCGTCGGCCAGGTAACGCGATCCCTGCTTGGCCCAGAAGCCGAACGCGTTGCCCGCGTAGCCGATCTCGGCGAGGCTCGCGTCCTCATAGGTCTTGCCAGTCTCCGAGACGATCGTCTCGGTCACGCGCTGGGCGTTGTCCATCAACCACTTCTGCGCCCGCGACAGCACCCGCGCGCGCCCCTCGAAGCCGTAGGCCTCCCACTCGGGCTGCGCTGCGCGTGCGCGCGCGGCCATCTCAGCGACAGCGGCCGCATCGAGGTCGGGAACCGTGCGGATGGTCTCCCCGGTCGCGGGGTTCTCAACCGGGATCTCACCGGTGGGCGGAGCCTCCACGGGGCTCTCGACCGGCGCCTCGTCCGCCGCCTGAGCGTCGCCGCCCGGCTTGAGGATCTCCTGCTCGACGTGCTGCTCAACGCTCGCCATCAGATGCACTCTCCCCTTCGTAGCTCGTACGAAACAGAGTACTCCTGTCCGTGTGGCGCTACTCCGAGATCTCGAGCGAGGCGATGCCGATCGGCTCGGACGGGCGGTCTCCCCCGTCGGTGGGGACGCCCTCGAGCTTCTCGACGACGTCCATGCCCTCGGTGATCTGGCCGAAGACCGTGTGCTTGCCGTCCAGCCATGGGCAGGCGTCGGCTGTGACGATGAAGAACTGCGAGCCGTTTGTGTCAGGCCCGGCATTTGCCATCGCGAGCGCGCCGCGCACGATCTTGTGCGGATTGATCTCGTCCTCGAACGTGTAGCCGGGACCGCCCGTGCCGGTCCCCTGTGGGCAGCCGCCCTGGATCATGAAGTCTTTGATGACGCGGTGAAAGGTGAGTCCGTCGTAGAAGCCATCGCCGGCGAGCTTGCGGAAGTTCTCGACAGTCTTGGGCGCGTCCTCGTCGAACAGCTCGAAGACGATCGGTCCTTCTGTTGTCTGCATCGTGAGGGTTGACATGCGCCTACCTTACCTTCACGCGCTCGAGACTCAATGAGTGACCGTTGAGCGGCTGTTCGTGCAGCGTCTCGATCACGCGGTCGGCCTCCGCCTCGGGCACCGACAGGAACGAGAAGCGCTCGAGCACGAGCACGTCGCGCACGGCCTCGCCGTCGAGGCCCGCCGAGGAGGTCACCGAGGCGACGATGTCGGCCACGCTCAGGCCTGCCGCGCGCCCGCCGCCGAGCACCAGCTTGGCGTAGGACTCCTGCTCGTCGCGCCTTGAGATGCGTGGCTTGGAATGCCTGCGCGGGCGCTCTCGCACAGGCGTCGGCGCGGCGACCGCACCCTGCTCCCACTTGGCGATGGAGGTGCCGATGTGTCGTTCGATCGCCTCGAGCTCTCGCTTCTGGCGATCCTCCACGAACGTGATCGCGCGGCCAGAGCGCCCGACCCGCCCGGTGCGTCCGATGCGGTGCACGTACGTGTCGGGACTGGTGGGCACGTCGTAGTTGATCACGTGCGTAACCGTCGAGATGTCCAGCCCGCGTGCGGCGACGTCGGTGGCCACCAGGATCGGCACGCGTCCGCTCTTGAACGCCAGCATCACGCCGTCGCGCGAGCCCTGCGACATGTCGCCGTGCAGCGCCCGCACGTTCATGCCGCGATCGCGGAGCGTACGGAACAGCTGGTCGCAGCGCACCTTGGTGCGCACGAACACGATCGCCTGGTCAGGCGACTCCGCGCGCAGCACCTCCACGAGCTTGTCCGGCTTGTCACGCGTCTCGACCGGCAGTTGGAACTGCGCAACGGTGTCGATCGTCAGCGTCTCCGCCTCGACCTTGATCAGCGCCGGGTCGTACATGTAGCGGTCGGCCAGCATCCTGATCGGGCCGGGCATCGTCGCCGAGAACAGTGCCGTCTGGCGGCTCGAGGGCGTCAGCGAGAGGATCTTCTCGACATCTTCGAGGAAGCCGAGGTCGAGCATCTCGTCGGCCTCGTCGAGCACGAGGAAACGACAGTCGTGCAGCACCAGCGAGTGGCGTGAGATCAGGTCGAGCACGCGTCCGACGGTTCCCACGACGACATGGCCGCCGGCGCGCAGCTGCGCCTGCTGGGTGCGGATCGGAGCGCCGCCGAAGACCGCGACCACGTCGATGCCGCTGTGCGAACCGTACGTGCGCAGCGCCTGCGTGACCTGGATGCAGAGCTCGCGTGTGGGGGTCAGCACGAGTGCCTGCACCACCTGCTCGCTCGGGTCGAGGTACTCCATGATCGGCAGTCCGAAGGCCGCGGTCTTGCCGGTTCCGGTCTGGGCCTGCCCGATCACGTCGCGTCCCTCCAGCAGCGCGGGGATCGCCTGTTCCTGGATCGGGCTCGGCGACTCGTAGCCGACGTCGCGCAGCGCCTGGAGTGTTGCCTCGGAGAGCCCGAGGTCGGCAAAGGACTTGGTCATGACTGTGGACATGGAGCTTAGGCGGCCGGGTCGAGCAGCAGCTTGCCGGTCGTGCGACGCGCCCGCAGGTCGATCTGCGCCTGGGCTGCCTGCGCGAGCGGATAGGTGTGCCCGACGATCGCTCGTAGCTCGCCGGCAGCGGCACGCGTGAACAGATCGGCGAGCGCTTCCGCGAACATCCCGGGGCGCTCGAGGCAGTGGAAGATGTAGAAGCCGACCACCGCGCGCGAGTGGCGCAGCAGCGAACCCGTGCGCACGTCGTTCGGCTCGCTGGTCGCGATCCCGCACACGACGATCCGCCCGAACGGCGCCAGTGCCCTGTAGGACGCGTCGAACACCGGTCCGCCGGACATGTCGAACACGACGTCGACCTCACGGCCGCCGTTGGCCTCGAGCAGCCGCCCGGTGAGTCCCTCGGCCGCCGGGTCGATCGCGACGTCGGCGCCCAGCTCGAGTGCCAGCCCGCGCTTCTCCTCGCTCGTGGCCGTGGCGATCACCGGGTCGGCTCCGAATATATGGCCGAGTTGCACTGCGATCGACCCGACGCCACCGGCTGCGCCGTGCACGACCACGCTCTCGCCGCTGCCCACGCGCGCCGCGGTGCGGTACAGGTGCCACGCGGTCGTCCCCTGGACGATCATCGCAAGCGCAGTGCCGTCGTCGAGCTCGCCGGGAATCGAGAACACGCGCTCGCTGGGAGCGACCGCGTACTCGGCGTAGCCGCCGCTGCCGACGAGCGCGACCACGCGCTCGCCCGTGTCCTCGCGCACGCCCGCCACCTCGCCTCCCGGCACCATGGGCAGCGTCGCCTTTTGCACGTAGGAGTTCGTGCGGGTGTGCGTGTCCGCGAAGTTCAAGCCGGCGCGCGTGACCTTGATCAGCGTCTCGTCTGGACCAGGTTGCGGGGTCGGCAGCTCGGCGAGCTTGAGCACCTCGGGGCCTCCGAACTCGGTCATTTGGATGGCGCGCATCGGCTTCGAGGCTATCGGAGTGGCGAGCGTGCCCCGCCTCGAATGCCCCGCGGCAGCACCCCGCCGGCGCACCCGGGCGCCGGCGGGGTGCTCTAAGGTGCGCGCTCGTGCCCATCACCGTCGTCGGATCAATTGCTTATGACACCGTCAAGACGCCATTCGGCGAGCGCGAGCGAATGCTCGGCGGCGCAGCCGTGCATTTCTCGCTGGCGGCATCGTTCTTCGACGACGTGCGTGTCGTCGGTCCGGTCGGTGATGACTTCGGCGAGCAGCAGCTCGATGTGCTGCGTGCGCGCGGCGTCGACGTGTCCGACGTCGAGCGCGTGGCTGACGGCAAGACCTTCTTCTGGCAGGGCGAGTACGGCTGGGATCTGAACTCGCGCGAGACGATCGACACGCAGCTGGGAGTGTTCGAGGGCTTCTCGCCAAAGCTCTCGGAGAACTCGCGCTCCAGCGACGTGCTGTTCCTGGCCAACATCCAGCCCGATCTGCAGCAGCAGGTCCGCGGACAGCTGCCGCATGCGCGCTTCGTGGCGCTCGACTCGATGAACCTGTGGATCGAGATCGCACGCGACTCGCTGGTGGCAGCGATCGAGAGCGTCGACTGCGTGATCCTCAACGACGCCGAGCTGCGCCAGCTGACCGGCAAGCCCAACCTCGTCTCCGCCGCTCGCGAGATCCTCTCCTGGTCACCGTCCGCGGACGCATCGCGCCAAGGCGCGCGCGGCCCGCGCGTGATCGTTGCAAAGCAGGGCGAGTACGGCGCCGCGCTCATCACCCGGGAAGGCTTCTTCGCGCTGCCCGCCTATCCCCTGGAGAGCGTGATCGACCCCACCGGCGCGGGCGATACGTTCGCGGGGGGTCTCGTCGGCTACATCGCCGTCCATCCAGACGAGGAGCTCTCCGACGCGCTGCTGCGGCGCGCGATGGCCCACGCGACGGTGCTCGCGTCGTTCAACGTCGAGGAGTTCGGGACCGAGCGCATGGTGCGCCTCACAGGCACAGAGGTGGCCGCGCGCATCCATGAGCTGCACGCGATGACGCAGTTCAGCGGCGCGCCGCTGCAGCTGCGCGGCTGAGCGGGCCGGCCGCTCCGGGCTCGGCGATGAGCTTCGGTCGGCTGCCGGCGGCGAGTGCGCGCGCGGTTGCTAATAATCAAAGCAAGAGCATCCGAAACCGCGGATAGGAGACATCCATGAGCAGCGAGCGTTCGACGATCGAGGACACCATCACCGGGGGCAGCGACGAGGCGACCGGCAATGGCGTGGCGCCCGCGCCGCAAACGCTCACGGTGACCGACAACCGCACCGGCAAGAGCTACGAGCTGCCGATCGAGGACGGCACGGTGCGCGCAAGCGATCTGCGCCAGATCAAGGTCGACGAGGACGAATTCGGGATGATGTCCTACGACCCGGCCTTCATGAACACCGCGTCATGCCGCAGCTCGATCACCTACATCGACGGCGACGCCGGCATCCTGCAGCACCGCGGCTACCCGATCGAGCAGCTGTGCGAGCACTCGAGCTACCTCGAGGTCGCCTACCTGCTGATCAACGGCAGGCTGCCGACCCACGCCGAGCTGACGGGCTGGGTGGGCGAGATCACGATCCACACGTTCGTGCACGAGAACGTCAAGGACTTCATGCAGGGCTTCCGCTACGACGCGAACCCGATGGGGATGCTCGTCGCGTCAGTTGGCGCGCTCTCGACCTTCTACCCGGACGCCAACAAGATCCACGAGGAGCGGGTGCGCGCGATCCAGATCATCCGCCTGTTGGCGAAGATGCCGACGCTCGCGGCGTTCGCCTTCCGTCACAACATGGGCCAACCCTACGTCTACCCGGACAACGACCTCAACTACGCGGGCAACTTCCTCGGAATGATGTACAAGATGACCGAGCTCAAATACGAGCCCGATCCCCGTCTGGAGCGCGCGCTCGACGTGCTGTTCATCCTGCACGCCGACCACGAACAGAACGCGTCCACAAACGCCGTTCGCGCCGTCGGCTCGACCCAGGTCGACCCCTACTCGGCGGTCGCCGCGGGTGTCGCGGCTCTGTATGGACCGCTGCACGGCGGCGCCAACGAGCAGGCGCTGCGCATGCTCTCGCGGATCGAGAAGGTCGAGAACATCCCCGACTTCCTCGAGGGGGTGAAGGCCGGCAACGAGCGCCTGATGGGCTTCGGGCATCGCGTTTACAAGAACTACGATCCGCGCGCGCGGATCATCCGTAAATATCTCGACGACGTGTTCGAGGTGCGTGGCAAGAGCCCGCTGCTGGACGTCGCGACCGAGCTGGAGAAGCGCGCGCTCGACGACGACTACTTCACCTCGCGCAAGCTCTATCCGAACGTCGATTTCTACTCCGGCCTGATCTACGAGGCACTCGGCCTACCGGTGGCGATGTTCCCGGTGATGTTCGCGATCGGGCGCACGAGCGGCTGGATCGCACAATGGAAGGAGATGGTCGAGGACTCCGAGCAGAAGATCGCCCGTCCGCGCCAGATCTACACCGGCGAGCGCGACCGCGACTACACGGCAATCGACCAGCGCGACTGAGCGCCGCGCAACAAGGTGCTGGGCCTCATAGCTCCGGCTTACAGCACAAGCGTCGCGCCATGTCGGCTGAGCCACTCGCGATCCTCGCGGTAGCCAGGCCAGCGCCGCTCGAGCAGCGCCCAGAAGCGCGGCGAGTGGTCGAGCATCTGCAGGTGGCAGACCTCGTGCCAGACGACGTATTCGAGCACCCGCTCGGGCGCCATCAGCAGGCGCCAGTTGAAGCTCATGTGGCCGCTCGCCGAACATGATGCCCAGCGGGTGCGCTGAGCGCGGATGTCCAGACCGCTGTAGGGGGTTCCGGCGAGCGCGGTCGCGCGATCCAGCCGCGGCGCGATCTCCACGCGCGCCGCACGCCGGTAGAAACGCTCGAGCGCCGGGCGATGCTCCCCCTCCGGCACCAGCAGCCGCATGCCGTCTCGATGCACGCGCTGGCGGCCGGGCTGCGCCACCAACTCGAGGGTCGCATCCAGATACGGGACGGTTCCCGCTCGCGCCGCGATCCGGGCTAGCACCTGCTGGGCCTCATCCAGACGGCGCTCGATCCACGGGCGCAGCTCGCTCACGGCCGCCGCGGCTGCGCGCTCGGGCGCCCGAGCCGGCAGCACCACCTCGACGCCGGTATGAGCGTGCACGTTGACGCGCACGCGCCGGGCGCGCGAGGAGCGCCGGACGGTGTAAGGGATCTCGTGGGTGCTCGGTTCGACCATCCGCTGCTGAGGGTACGCGCCCGGCCGGGCGCATAGGCTGGCACGCCAAGGCGATGGCCGCCAGACGACGCCGCAGACGCTCCCGAGCTGAACGGCGCGCTACGAGGCGGCCGACGGCTGACTGCGGGTGGCCGGGGGGCTCGGGATCGAGCCGGGGTAGACGGCCTTCTCCCACGGCTTTGCGAGCTTTAGAGCGCTGAGGATCGCCCGCGTTGCGGGCGAGCGGTTGAGCGTGTAGAAGTGGATCCCCGGCGCGCCCGCGGCGAGCAGCTCGGCACATTGCAGCGTCGCGTAGGCGACACCGAAGTCAAGCACCGCCTCGGGATCCTCGCCGCGCGCGTGCAGCTCGCGGCGAAGCGGCCCAGGGATCGACGCGCCGCAGATGCTCGCCATGCGCTCGACCTGGCCGACCCGCGTGATCGGCATCACGCCGGGAATGATCGGCACTTCGATGCCGGCGCCGCGCGCCCGCTCGATGAAGTCGAAGTACACGGCGTTGTCGAAGAACAGCTGGGTGATCAGGAAGTCCACGCCCGCGCGAACCTTCTCGGCCAGGTGCTCGAGGTCGTCCTCGGGGCTGGACGCATGGATGTGGGTCTCCGGGAAGCAGGCAGCACCGATCGCGAATGGGTAGCCGTCGGAGATCAGCCCGACGAGCTCGCGCGAGTACTCGAGTCCCCCCTCCGTCTTCGTCCACCCCTCCTGCCCCGCCGGCGGGTCTCCGCGCAGCGCGAGCACGTTGTCGATGCCGGCGTCCTGCATCGCCGCGAGCGTGGCTTGCAGCTCGGGGACGGTCGCGCCGACGCATGTGAAGTGCGCCATCGCCTCCAGGCCGTACTCCTCGCGAATCCGCTTGACGATCTCGATCGTCTTCTCGCGCGTCGAGCCGCCGGCTCCGTAGGTGACCGACACGAACGCCGGGTCGAGCTCGCGCAGCTCCGAGAGCGCCGCATACAGATTGTGCTCGCCGGCGTCGGTTTTGGGCGGAAAGAACTCGAAGGAGAACACCGGCCCGGCGCCGGCTGCGAAGATCTGGTCGATGCGCATCCTCTGATTATGCAGTCCAGCGCTCGGGCTCGCCAGCGATGTGTCGGACCTCGCCGAGTGCCTGCAGATGGGTGAGGTAGCAGAGGATCTTCGACAGCAGCCAGTGCGCGTTCTGCTGCGAGAGCGAGTCGCCGTATACGTGGGGAACGATCTCGAAGGCCGTCAGCTCGCGGCCGGCAAGCGCCGCGCGCACGCGCGTCAGGCGTTCGCCGACGAGCGCCCGGTTGCCCTGGATGTGCGCGTACACGTCGGCGAACGTGCGCCCATGTCCGGGTAGGCACAGGCGCGCGCCGAGTCGTTCGACGGCGCCGAGCGAGCTCAGGAATTCGCCGACTGGATCGGGTGAGTAGCCGTAGTCGAAATACAGCGAGATGCGTCCGAGCAGGTGATCGCCGGAGATCAGCAGGCGGCGCTCGGGCTGGAACAGGCAGACGTGCGACGGCGCGTGCCCGGGCGTCTCGTAGACGATCCACTCACCGAGGTCGGTGCCGACGCTCACACCGGCGAGGAGGTCGCGGTCCGGTTCGATCGGGCCCGCGATCCCCGACCCGCGCCCGCTGCGCTCGGCGGCGTAGCGGCGCAGCGGCTCCGCGGGGACGCCGCTCTGACGGGCGATCTCCAGACGCCGCGCGAACACGGCCTCTGGATCCTCGATCATGCGGCTGAGGTTCTTGTGGTTCGGGTGCATCGACAGCTCGCAGCCGGCACGTTCGACGATCGTGGCGGCCTGCCCGCAATGATCGGTGTGCGCATGTGTGCACACCACCAGCCGCGCCTGCTCGAGGCGCAGGTTGCACATCCCGAGCGCGCGCTCCAGGTGTGCGATCGAGTGCTCGTCGTGCATGCCGGTGTCGAACAGCACGAAGCCATCGCCCGAGGCGATCGCCCAAGCGTTGCAGTGAGGCACGCCGGGCCAGGGCAGCGGCAGGCGCAGCCGATAGAGACCGGGAAGCACCCGCTCGCCGCGACCGAGCTCGCGCCTGCTCAGCACGTCGGACATGCGGCGGAGACTAGACTACGGCCGTTCAGCGGCGTAAAGGAGGCGGCATGGCCGATCGGGAGACCCCCAGCGAGGCGAGCACCAGGGTGCAGGAGGTCGCCGCGAACATGCAGCAGGCGGCGGCCACGCGCAAACGCATCTCGGGTAGCAAGGCCGAGGCGATCGGACGGCGCTATTTCGCGGCGATCGACGCGCGTGAGCTCGAGCAGGCGGTCTCGCTGTGGGCGCCGGGCGGTCGCGAGAACGTGCGCGGCCAGGTCGACGTGCTCGCGCCGGACGGCGTGCGCGAGTTCATCGGCGAGCTGATCGGAGCGCTTCCAGACCTGAGCATGCAGGTGCTCTCCACCATCAGCGAGGGCGATCGCTGCGGCGTGCAGTGGCGTCTGACGGGAACGTTCGCCGGTCCCGGCAGCTTTGGCGGGATTGCGCCCACGGGGCGTCCGGTCGTGCTCGAAGGCTTCGATCTGCTGACCGTGCGCGACGGCCTGATCCAGAGCAACGACGCGTTCACGGACTCGATGACGTTCGCGCGCCAGATCGGAATGCTGCCGCCGAAGGCATCGGGCGCAGAGGCAAGGCTGACGCAGGCGTTCAACGGCAAGACGCGTCTCAGCTCGCGCCTAGGCCCGGGTGAGGCTGAGCTGGTGGCCGAAGGTGTTTGGGTCGTTCAGGGCCAGCCGGCGCGCTGCAACGTCTACCTGCTGGAGGATGACGGCGGCGTGACGCTTTTTGACGCTGGGGCGCGCACGATGACGCGTGCGGTCGCAAGCGCCGGCGCCAAGCTCGGCGGCATCCGCCGCGTGGTGCTCGGCCACGGGCACACCGGCCACCGCGGCGTGGCACCAGCGCTGGGCGTGCCCGTGCTGTGCCACGCCGACGAGGTCCAGGACGCCGAAGGCAGCGGCGGCTTTCGCTACTGGCCGCAGGGGCTCGCAGGGTTGCCGGTGGGGCTGCGTCAGCTGCACTTGCTGCTGCACCGCTTCGCGTGGGACGGCGGCCCGGTGAAGATCGCCGACACCGTCAGCGAGGGCGATGAGGTGGCGGGCTTCCGGGTTGTGGAGATTCCCGGGCATGCCCCGGGGATGATCGCGCTGTGGCGCGAGTCCGACCGCCTTGCGCTCAGCAGCGACTGCTTCTACACGCTCAACCGCTGGGGGCGCGACTGCGCTCCTGCACTGCCGATGGCGATCTACAACCTCGACACCGAGCAGGCGCGCGCGAGCCTCCGCAAGCTCGCCGCACTGGAGCCCGCGGCGGCGTGGCCGGGACACGCAAAGCCGGTGACCGGGGACGTTCGCCGCCAGCTCGAACAGGCCGCCGACGCGGTCTGAGCGTGGGCAGGCGCGGACGTCGCCAGGAGCAGCGCGCCGAGAAGCTCGCCGCCCCGAACAGCGACTACACGGATACTCACGGCAACGTCCTCACGCTGCGCGGCTCGCTCACCGTCGGGGCTCGACGCGACTATGCGCGGGCACTCGCCGGATCGCCGGAGAGACCGGCCGGCACCCGGGAGGACGCGTGGCAGCGCGCCGGCGAGCTGCTGTTCGAGCGCTTGGCCGTTCGCTGGGTGATCGCGGGCGCGCCGCTCGAGCGACAGCGTGAGCTGCTGGCGCGCTTTCGCGTCGCCTCACCCGACGAGCGTGCCTGGGTGCGCGAGGCGCTGCGCGAGCACTGCGCGGAGCATTTCCCGGATGTGCAGGCGCCGTAGCTCGGCTGGTCGACTTCGGCGACCCTGTCGGCAGGGAGCAGTCGGGCAGCCGCCCCGCCGTGGTCGTCTCGTCCGATTCGCTGAATGAAGGCCCGGCTGGCACCATCGTCGTGATCCCGATTACGAGGACCTATCGTGGCCTGCCATCTCACATAGAGGTCGACCGAGGAAGCTCAGGGCTCGACGAGGTGAGCTACGCAAAGTACGAGGACGTCAAGTCCGTCTCCGAACAGCGCCTCATCGCCCGCCTCGGCGTCGTCGGTGGCGAAAGCATGTTCCAAGCCACTCCCGCACTGCGTTTCTTGCTCGACCTCTGAGCGCCACCGCGACCACCCAACCATCAGCCCTCGCCCCCGACCAGCTCCAACCGCGGCCCCTGCCCACCTCCCGCCACAAACCGCGCGGTGGCCAGGCTGAGCACGAACTCCAATACCTCTCCCCCCTCGCCACACACCTCCAGGCGCCGGCCCTCGTCGTGGACCGCCACCACAACCCCCAGCTCGAACCCCCCGCCGAAGTACAGGATTCGGGCGTGAGCGCCAACCCGAGGCACCTGTCGCGAAGGCCCGAGCATTCCTCGATGCTACGCCGCCGACCAGCCAGCGGCCACACCACGCCGTGATTACGCACGCCGCCCCCGGCGTCGATACCGTCCGACGATGCGCCGCACCAAGATCGTCGCCACGATCGGCCCCGCCTCACGCGAGCCGGAGACGCTGGTCCGCCTGGTCGAGGCGGGGATGGACGTCGCGCGGCTGAACTACTCGCACGGGACGCTCGACGAGCACGCCGAGACCGTCAGGCGCGTGCGCGAGGCAGCCGGGCGCGCCGGACGACCGGTGGCGATCCTGCAGGACCTGCCCGGCCCCAAGCTGCGCATCGGCCCGCTACGCGAGGGCGTCGTCGAGCTCACCCCCGGCGAGCGTCTGACGTTCTTCTGCGGCGAGGATGAGCGCGGAGGCGACGCCCGCTCGATGAGCATCTCCTGGGCTGGGCTGCCAGACGCGGTCGAGCCAGGGTCCGTGCTCTACCTGGCGGACGGCTCCGTACGACTACGCGTGGCCGAGGTCCGCGTCGGCGACGGCGAGCTCGATGTCGAGATCGAGGTCGGTGGCGCCGTCGCCTCGCGCCAGGGGCTCAACATCCCCGGCCCGGTGTCGTCGCTGCCGGCGGTGCCAGAGGAGGATCTGCACCTGCTGGCGCACGGCGAGTCGATCGGCGTGGACATGGTCGCGCTGTCGTTCGTGCAGTCGCCTGAGGACGTGGAATCGGTGCGCGACCACACGCGCCTGCCGCTGATCGCGAAGATGGAGAAGCCGGAGGCGGTCAAGCGTGCCGCGGAGATCCTGCATGCCGCCGACTACGTGATGGTCGCGCGTGGCGATCTCGGCATCGAGCTGCCGATCGAGCAGGTGCCGATCGTGCAGAAGCAGCTGCTCGAGCTGGCCGGCTGGATGGCGCGGCCGTCGATCACCGCGACGCAGATGCTCGACTCGATGGTCAGCTCCTCGCGCCCCACCCGCGCTGAGGTCGCCGACGTCGCCAACGCGATCCTGGACGGCACCGACGCGGTGATGCTCTCGCAGGAGACGGCTGTCGGCGCCTACCCGGTGGAGGCGGTGGCGATGATGGCCGCCGTCGCCGTGCAGGCCGAGTCGATCGCCCCGTATGAGCGCTGGAACCAGTCGCGCGTGCGCCGTACGCATTCCGACCCTGCCTACACGATCGCGCACAACCTCTGCGACGCCGCGCGCGAGCTGCGCTTGGACGCGCTGGTGATCCCGACGCTGTCCGGGCGTTCTGCGCGACTTGTCTCCGCGCACCGCCCGACGGTGCCGATCTATGCTCTGTCACCAGGCAAAGAGACGGTCAGGCGCTGCGGGCTGATGTGGGGGGTGCAGGCCGCCTCGATGCCGCGACACGAGACGACCGAGGAGCTGATCGCCGACTCCGCGCGGCGCGTGGTGGAGCTCGGCTGGTGCGAGCGCGGCCAGCGCGTCGGGATCACCGCCGGGCTGCCATCTGGACGCCCCGGCACCACGAGCCTGTTCCAGATCCAGGTGCTCTAGCTGAACAACGTCCTCGGGTCTTACAGCTAGCCGCCGGACGGCGGCTGTTTCGCAGGCGCCTCGGAGCCGCGGCCGCTCGAAGAGCCTGTGCAACTCGCTCGCGATCCGCTGAAGCTCGCCGGGATCGAGGCTGCCCGAGCCCGCCGCGTAGGCCATTGGATCGCCGCCGCCTCCCCGCAGTACATAGGCGCAGCCGACCGCGATCAGCCCACCCGCGATCGGGCCGAGCACGTAGACCCAGAAGCCGCTGAAGTCGCCGCTCACGAGCGCCGGGCCGAACGAGCGCGCGGGGTTCATCGAGGTGCCGCTGACGGGCGCCGACCACAGGCCGGCGAGCGCGATGTAGCCGCCGACGCCCAGTGCAGCGACGCGGCCGACGTTCTGAGCGCTGGAGGCCGTCCCCAGGATCACGCTCACGAGCGTCGCTGTCAGCGCGATCTCCATCAGCAGCGCCTGCCAATCGGCGTAGCCCGCGCCCGGCAGGGTCGCGCCGAGATGCTGGATGTTGCCGAACACCGCGTCGAGGAACAGGCAGGCAAGCGTGGCTCCGGCGAGCTGGATGAGTACGTAGCCGGGGACGCGCTTCCACGGGAAGTCCCGCCGCAGCGCAAACGCAAGCGACACCGCAGGGTTCAGGTGCGCGCCGGAGACCGCGCCCATGAACAGGATGATCGCCATCACCATCAGCCCCGGCGCGACGACCGCGGCGGCGAGGCTGATCTGGCCCTTGCCGTGGAGGATCCCACCGCCGGCGGCGACGAGCACGAGCATGAAGGTGCCGAGCAGCTCGGAGAACAGCCTGCGCCACTCCAGGCTCGGATCGTCGAACTGCGCCTTGCTTCCGAACTCGAGCGCCAGCAGGTGGCGTGTGCGTCGAACCGTCGCTCCAGGAAGCGGATCCTCCCCCACCGCGGCAGCTGCCTGCGCGACACGCTCGTCGGGCATCGGCACAACCTATCTGGAATCATCAGCGCTCGTGCCTGCTGACGCCGACGTCCTAGTCATCTTCGGGATCACCGGCGACCTCGCGAAGGTGATGACCTTCCGCTCGCTGTACCGGCTCGAGCGGCGCGAGCTGCTGGAGCGTCCGGTCGTCGGCGTGGCGGTCGACGACTGGAGCGTCGAGAAGCTGCGCGAGCACGCGCGCGAATGCATCGAAGGGACCGGCGAGACGCTCGATCCAGCGGTGTTCGAGCGCTTCGCCGCGCGGCTCTCCTACGTCAGCGGCGACTTCAACGACGCCGCCACCTACGAGCGCGTGAAAGCCGCTATCGGTGACGCAAGCTCCCCCGTGTTCTACCTGGAGATCCCGCCGTTCCTGTTCGGGCCGGTGATCAAGCAGCTGGCCGGCGCCGGGCTGACCGAGAGCGCGCGCGTGGTAGTGGAGAAGCCGTTTGGGCACGATCTCGCCTCCGCCCGCGCCCTGGCCACCGAAATCCACGAGTACATCGAGGAGCCCCAGCTGTATCGGATCGACCACTTCCTCGGCAAGATGGGGACCGACGAGCTCCTGTACCTGCGCTTCGCGAACACGATGATCGAGCCGATCTGGAATCGCAACCACATCGCATACGTGCAGATCACGATGGCGGAGAGGTTCGGCGTGGAGGATCGCGGGCACTTCTATGACCCCGTCGGCGCGCTGCGCGACGTGGTCGTCAACCACCTGATGCAGCTCGTCGCGCTGGCCGCGATGGAGGCGCCTGCCGGTCCGGACGCGGAAACGCTCCAGGACGCAAAGTTCGCGGTGTTCCGCTCGATCGCCGATGCGAACCCCGCGCACTACGTCCGGGGCCAGTACGACGGCTATCGCGAGATCGACGGCGTCGCCAAGGACTCGAGCACCGAGACCTACGCCGCACTGCGCCTGGAGATCGACAACTGGCGCTGGTCGGGGGTGCCGTGGTTCATCCGCACCGGCAAGAAGCTGCCGCTCACCCAGACCGAGCTGCGAGCGGTGTTCCGCGAGCCGCCCCGCCTGGGCTTCATGGAAGGTGGGCATCGTCGAGCGGAACCGAACCAGTTCGTGGTCAAGCTCGACCCCGCGACGGGCACGCGTGTGACGCTCGACGCCCACCGCGCGGACGCCGCGGGTCCTGAGGCGGTCCATCTCGACCTCGAGTTCGCCGACCAGGGCGGCGAGGCGCCGACTCCGTACGAGGTGCTGCTGCTCGACGCGATGAGCGGCGACAGATCGCGCTTCACGCGCCAGGACGGCGTCGAAGAGACTTGGCGGATCTTCGAACCGCTGCTGCGCAAGCCACCGTCCGTGCACTCATACACGCGTGGCTCCTGGGGGCCGCCGGAGGCGGACAAGCTGGTCGCGGGATTCGGCGAGTGGCACGGCCCGTGGGTGCCGTGACGCGCGCGCTCAGCGTAGGTCGCTGACGGCGAGCGCGAAGCTCGCGACGAACCGCTCTCCCGGCTGCACCATCCGCAGCCCTTCGCCGCTGCGCAGCGCGTTGGCCGGCGCGGTCATCGGCTCGAAACAGATGAACTGCTCGCCGGCGGACGTGAACACCTGCGCGCAGGGGTAGCCCTCGAGGAACGTCAGTTCGATCCGACGCCCAGCCGCGACGACGCTGAAGCGAGCGGGCTCGGCGACGGAATCGAAGCCGTCGTCGAACTGCAGCGCCTCTAGCTCAAAGTGCCGAGCCGCCAGCTCCCGCCCAGGACCGATCGGGATCTGCGCGGCGTCGAGCTCGAGCGCGCGCATCGCCGGCAGCTCAATCAGCCAGCGCTCGCGCACGGCGCCCGGCGGCGACAGGTATGGGTGAAAGCCGAACGCTAGCGGCACCGCGTCGCTGCCGCACGCGTGCACGCTCACCGCGATCTCCAGGCGCCCGTCGCGCAGGCGCGCCGCGTAGCCGAGCTCGTGGCGAAACGGAAAGACCTCGAACAGCTCCGGCTGCGCTTCGCTCCAGCTGAGGCGGGCGGCGAGGGTGCTCGCGTCGCGATCGGGCGCGCAGGTCAGCTCCCACGCCAGACGCCCGCCGATCACGCCATGGATCGGCAGGCCGCCCGTGTCCAAGCGCACACGGCTCTGATCGCGCGGAACGCGCACGCTGCGACCAGCGGCGCTGTAGTCGAAGCCCGCGAGCCGGTTGGCCCAGGGGTAGAGCAGCGGGATGCCCATCGTCTTGCCCTGTTGTGCGTAGGTGGCCACTCCGGCGTTCTGGGCGAGCAGCTCCTCGCCGCGATGGCGCAGCGAGCAGCACAGAAGCCCCGCGCCGGGAACGAAAGCGGCCTCGAGCGCCGAGGCCTCGTCGTGCAGGTGCACCGTCTCGAGCGCTGCATCAGTCATGCTCGACGAGCACAGTACTGCGACGATAGGAGAATGACCGTGCCACCCGAGCAGCCCAGCGCCGAGCAGCGCCCCGCCAGCGCACCGCCAGCGCTAACGCGCGCCCAGATCGAGAAGCTCGAGAGCATCTACGGCAACCGCTACCTGCTAGAGGCGGCGCCCGACCACAAGCTGCCGAGGCACGGCATGTCGGCACAGGAAGCCAAGGGCTTGGTCGAAGAGGAGACCCTGCTCGACGGGCTGCCTGCGCGCAACCTCGCGACGTTCGTGACCACCTGGATGGAGCCCGAGGCCGACGAGGTGATCAACAACTCGCTGCGCGTGAACTTCATCGACCACGCCGAGTATCCGCAGTCGGCGGAGATCGAGCAGCGCTGCATCCGCATGCTCGCCGACCTCTTCAACGCCTCGGGCGAGACCACGGGCGCGCGCACGCAGGGATCCTCCGAGGCGATCATGCTGGGGGCGCTGTCGCTGAAGTGGAAGTGGCGCGCGCGCAGGGAGGCTGCCGGCAAGGCGCTCGACCGGCCAAACCTGGTGTTCGGCGGCGACGTACACGTGGTCTGGGAGAAGTTCTGCCGCTACTTCGACGTGGAGCCGCGGATCGTGCCGCTGAAGCCGGACAAGTACACGATCGGCGCCGAGGACGTGGAGCCGCACATCGATGAGAACACGATCGGCGTGGCGGCCGTGCTGGGCACTACCTTCACCGGGCACGCCGACGACATCCTCGGCATCAACGACTACCTTGTCTCACTCAAGCGCGGGCGCGGCCTGGACGTGCCGCTGCACGTCGACGCGGCCAGCGGCGGCTTCGTGTGGCCGTTTCTGTATCCGGACTCGGAGTGGGACTTCCGGCTCGAGCAGGTCCGCTCGATCAACGTCTCCGGCCACAAGTTCGGGCTCGTCTATCCAGGGATCGGGTGGCTCGTGTTCAGGGAAAAGGCGGATCTGCCCGAGGATCTTGTGTTCTACGAGAACTACCTCGGCAAGCGCGACGCGACGTTCACGCTCAACTTCTCGACCGGCTCGGCGATGGTGCTCGCGCAGTACTACAACTTCGCGCGTCTAGGGCACTCCGGCTATCGCTATGTGATGGAGACGATGAAGTACAACGCACGCACGCTGGCGAAAGAGATCGAAGCGGCCGGCGACTTCGAGCTGATCGGCTCAGCGCAGGACGAGCAGCTGCCGCTCGTAGCATTCAAACTCGCCGGTGAGCATTCCTACGACGAGTTCGACATCGCTGCGCAGCTGGCTGCTGGGCGCGGCTGGATGGTGCCCGCCTACACGCTTCCACCCAACGCCGAACACGTGAAGATCATGCGCGTGCTCGTCAAGCAAACGCTCGGGCACTCGCTGACGACGTGCCTCGGCAACGACATCGCCGAGGCCTGCAAGGCGCTCGAGGCCAAGGGCCGGCTGCACCCGCAGGACCGCAAGCGCGTGAAGACGAACACCGGGTTCTGAGCGCTGTGATGGCGCACGCGAGCGTGCTCGAGCGAGCGGCGCATCCGAGCGTGGCCGAGCGGGTTGCGCTTGGGAAGGCGGCGCGCGCACAGGCGCCGCGTTCGAGCCACGCCGGCTTTGGGCCGGCGTCGAATCGCGCCGACCCGGTCGAGCTGCTCGAGCGCCAATCCGCCACGCGCGTGCCCGAGCTCGTGCCGATCCGCTACGGGCGGATGCTGGTCTCGCCGTTCAACTTCTACCGAGGAGCCGCGCTGGTCATGGCCAGCGACCTTGCGCCCACGCCGCGCTCGGGGCTGACGGTGCAGTGCTGCGGCGACGCTCACCTCTCGAACTTCGGCGTGTTCGCTTCGCCCGAGCGCCAGCTGGTGTTCGACGTCAACGACTTCGACGAGACGCTGCCGGGTCCGTGGGAGTGGGATATCAAGCGCCTGACGACAAGCCTGCTGATCGCGGCGCGCAACAACGACTTCTCCGTCAAGCATCAGGAGCGGATCGTGCTGGCGAGCGCCGAGGAGTACCGCACGGCGATGGCGCGCTTCGCCGCGATGGCCGATCTGGACGTCTGGTACGCGCACCTGGACATCGACGACACGTTCGAGCGACTAGGCTCCCAGCTGGCGCCGAAGGTAGCCAAGCGCACCGAGCAGGCTCTCGCGAAGGCGCGCACGCGTGACAGCACCTCAGCGCTCTCGAAGCTGACCCACGTCGTCGACGGCCGGCCGCGTATTCGCGCGGACCCGCCGCTGATCGTGCCGATCGACGAGCTTACCGGCGGCGGCGAACGCGGGGAGATGTTCGATGCACTGCACAGCCATCTGCGCTCGTACCGGAAGTCCCTCCAGCGCGACCGCCGCGTGCTGCTCGAGCGCTTCCGTGTCATCGACTTCGCGCGCAAGGTCGTCGGCGTCGGCAGCGTCGGCACGAGCGCCTGGGTCGCGCTGCTGCTCGGCCGCGACGACGGAGACCCGCTGTTCCTGCAGCTGAAGGAGGCGGAGTCGTCGGTGCTCGAGCAGTTCCTGGGTCCCAGCGAGTTCCACAACCACGGCGAGCGGGTCGTCACCGGACAGCGCCTGATGCAGGCCAGCAGCGACATCTTCCTGGGCTGGCTGCACGTCGAGCCGGGGCCGGATGACCGCGCCCGCGACTTCTATGCTCGCCAGCTGCGCGACTGGAAGGGCTCGGCGGAAATCGAGCAGATGACCCCCAAGGGCATGGCCAGCTATGGGCGACTGTGCGGCTGGACGCTGGCCCGGGCGCATGCGCGCAGCGGCGACCGGATCGCGATCGCCGCCTACCTCGGCAAAGGCGCGCACTTCGATCGCGCCATGGTGGGCTTCGCCCGCGGCTATGCCGAGCAGAACGAGCGCGATTACCACGCTTTGGCGGCGGCTGCCAGGTCCGGGCGCATCATCGCTGAGTCGGGCGTCTGATCCATGCGGCGGCAGGGCCGCCTTCTCCGCCGACGGTCCCGCCACACCCCGGCGGCCCGCCGCACCGCTCGCGAGAACCCTTGCTTCAGCCGCGCGTGGCGACGCCGCTGCGTCCGTAGAAGTCTGCCTCCTCGCGACCGAGCTCGGTGACGGGGTCCTCGCCGTACATCCACTCGCGGGCGATCCTGTGCCAGTTGGCGCTGGCTCTCAGCTGCGAGAGCACCGCGAGCGTCAGCATCTCCATGCGGCGTCCGAACAGGTGCTCGGGGCGGATCGTCTGATGGCGCATCTCGCGGAAGTGGCTGGAGCGCGGGTCAGAGCTCTCGATCATCACCTGTGTGGCGATCTCGGGCGAGAGCAGCACGTCTTCATCGGCGGTCGTGTACCACCAGATCGCATCTTTGATGAACGCCAGCAGGCTGTCGGGGTCGACACGCTCGGGTTCGGGCAGGAAGCCGGAGGCGGCCAGCAGCTCGTGCAGCTTGGCCGAGTCGCCCTCCGTTACGGCTCGCTGCGCGGCCAGCTCGAGTTCGACCGGCTCGGCATCCAAGCGCTTGAACAGCCCGAAGTCGAGGAACGCCACACGCCCGTCACCCAGCAGCAGGAAGTTCCCGGGGTGCGGATCGCCGGAGAACTGGCGGTGGCGATACAGGCAGCCGAGGAAGAACCGGAAGATGATCTCGCCGATGCGGTCGCGCTCAGCCTGCGGGCGACTCTTGAGCTCCTCGAAGCCCACACCGTCGACGAACTCGCTGACCAGCACCCGCTCGCGCGAGAGCGAGGTGACCACGTCGGGCACGACGATGAACGGATGGCCAGCGAAGATCCGCGCCAGCGAGCGCTGGTTCTGGGCCTCGAGCTCGTAGTCGAGCTCCTCGACGATCCGCTCCTTGATCTCCTCGGCGATCGCCTTGACGTCGAGCGCCGGAGTCATGCGCTTGAGCAGGCGCAGGATCATGTCCAGGTTCTGCATGTCCGCCCTGACCGCGCTGGCCACACCCGGGTACTGGACCTTGACGGCGACCTCGCGACCATCGGTGAGCGTCGCGCGGTAGACCTGCCCGATCGACGCCGCCGCGATCGGCTCCTCCTCGAAGGATGCGAAGATCTCGGCGATCGGCGCTTCGAGATCCTCCTCGATCACCCGCCGCATCTGCTTGAAGGAGACCGTCGGCGCGGCGTCGCGCAGCTTCGCGAGCTCGCGCTGGAACTCTTCGCGGTGCTCCTCGGCGACGAGACCGACGTCCAAGAAGGACATCACCTGCCCGAGCTTCATTGCGGCGCCCTTCATCGTGCCCAGCACCGCGACGATCTGCTTGGCGGTCTCGAGCTGGCGCCGGGCCATCGCTTCCTCGGAGGCCTCCTCCCCGCGCGTCACGTTCGCGGCGCGTGTCCCGAACTGCTTGACGGCCTCGCTGGCGGCGAGCGTGGCGACCGTCGCCGTGCGCCTCGCACGCGACGTGGGGATCTTCTCGTTCTCGCGCGCCATGTTCCCCATGCTAGGAGCTGGACGGCCCGAGCGAGTATCCGGCGGCGCCGCTCGCTAGGCCTGCCGCTCGACGTGCGAGCCGGGAACGATGTCGTCTGAGCCGTCGGGCCAGCGCACCCAGGCCTTGGTGCCGCCGTCGTAGTCGGCTCCCAGCAGCACCAGCCTGGCTGGCTGGCCGAGCGCCGTGCACGGCTGCGCGCCCTCGGCGTCGAGGCCTCGCCAGACGCGGATGAACGCGTTTGAGTCCCACTCGCGCGCGACCGACGTCTCGTCCGAGTGACCGGGGTAGATCACGGTGTCTGGCGGCAGCTCCATCAGCGTGCCCATGATCGAGTCGCGCAGATCGGTGTAGGTGGTGTGCCCTGGTGCTTTGACGCCGCCGACCGAATCCTTGAAGAGCGTGTCGCCGGTGAACACCACCAGCCCGGCGCCCACGAGTCCTCCGGGTGCCGCGCCCCTGGCCGCACGTGCGGGTGCGGCCTCGCCGCCGGAGCGGACGCCGACGAGGAACGACAGCATCCCGGCAGTGTGCCCAGGCGTGTGCAGCGGGCGCACCTCGAGCGCGCCGAATCGCAGCGTCTGGCCGGGCTCGACCGAGCCCATGCGCGCAGGGTCGGGAAGGCCGCCGCCACCGTCCGCCGCGGCCTCGCTCAGCAGCTCGCGCTCGCGCTCGCTGATCAGGACCTCGAGCTTCGGCCAGCGCGCCTGCAGCTCGCCGACGTCACTGACATGATCGAAGTGGTGATGGGTCAGCAGCACGTGCGTCGGCGCCAGGCCGAGACGCTCGGCCGCCTCGATCAGCGGCGCCACGGGGCCGCCCGCATCGACGAAGAACGCCGGACCGCCGTCACCGTCGGCCACGAGGAAGGTGTTCGACAGGAACCGGGGATGCATGGCGCGCTCGACGAGCATCGCGCCATCCTTGCACGAATCCGTCAGCCGGCGTTCGAGAGCAACGTCGCGTTCCCAGCCGCCTCGCCGGCAGCGCGACCGTCTGCCTGGGCGACCGCGTCCTGTGGTTCGACGAGCCTGGCAAGGTCGTTTAGGTAGCGCTCGTCGCCGACGTCCTTGCGCCACTCCAGCACCGGCACCGTGGCGGCGCTCTCGGTGACCCGCGCGCGTGCCTGCTCGAGCGTGAGCGCCGTGGCCGTCAATGCCACCGCGCGCGAGGTCCCCACGGTCCGGTAGGCGTTATCGCCGACCTCAACCGCTGAGGAGAAGAACACGTTGCAGCCGCCCGCTTCGATCCGCTCGCGCTCGAGCGTGAACTCGTATGCGGGAGCACCGCCGGCGAAGCCGGTGGTCAGCGCGTAGTCGGGCGAGACTAGGTAGAGGACGAGCGACGCCTCGTCACGGAGCGGAACGTCGTCGGCGTGAAGGCTCGCGGCGCAGATGCGCTCCATCACCGCGGGCCAGCTGCTGTCGAACAGGCTCATGATGTTCATGCACTCGGGGTCGCCGAAGCGGGCGTTGAACTCAATCGCCTTGACCCCGTCGACGGTCGCGAAGAAGCCGCTGTTCATCACGCCGGTGAAGTGGCGCCCCTGCTGTGCCAGGCGCTCGATCACGCGCTCGATGATCGAGCAGGCCTGCTTGTAGTGGCCGGTGCTCATGAACGGCAGCACCGGGCTCGCCATCGACAGCGAGCCCATCCCACCCGTACCGGGCCCCTCGTCGCCGTCGTAGCGGTACGGGTAGTCGTAGGTGGATGGCGGGAAGATCACGGTGCGCCCGTCGCTGATCGCCTGGATCGTGAACTCGGCGCCGACGATCTTCTCCTCGATGTGCACTCCCTCGCGCTCGCTACCGCGCCCGAGCAGCTCGAGCGCGTAGTCGCGTGCCGCTTCGTGGCTCGCGAGGTGCGGGCCCATCACCTTCACGCCCTTGCCGCCCGTCAGGCCGGGGGGCTTTACGGCGACGGGCGTCGAGCCGAAGAAGGCGAGCGCCGCGTCCAGCTCGCGTTCGTCGTGGACGACGCGCAGCAGCGGCGAGGCATCCGGGGCGACTTCCGCCAGCAGTGAGCGTGCGAATGTCTTGTTCCACTCGATCTCCGCGCCGGCGGCGGTCGGCCCCACGGCGCGCGTGCCCTGCCCGAGCAGCGCGTCGACGACGCCTGCCGCAAGCGGTTCGTCGGCGCTGACCATCGCGATGTCGATCTCCCGCTCGCGCGCAAAGGCAGCTACCGCCTGCGGGTCGCAGACATCACCGCGTTGGTGGCTACCGCCCGAGTCCGCCGCGTGACGGAGGATCGTCGGGTTCTCGTGGCCGACGAACGCATGTAGCTCGCTGTGCTCGGCCATCGCGCGCGCGAGCGCGCTCTCACGCCCGCCATGGCCAACGATCAGGGTCCGCACGCGCGCAAGTGTAGACCGCAGCCGACAGGCAGGCTCAGCAACGTCCCGCCCATAGGCGCGGCGACGTAAACTTGGCGCATGGCCCTCATCCACACCTGCTACCGGATCACCGACGTCGACCGCTCGGTCGCCTTCTACGAGGCACTCGGCTTCCAGGAGGTCGGCCGCCTGCCGATCAAAGACGAGGCGATCAACGTCTTCATGAACCAGCCCGGCGACGGCGACATGCCCCGCCTGGAGCTCACGTACAACTTCGGGGTCGACTCCTATCAGATCGGCACCGGCTACGGCCACATCGCGATCACAGCGACCGATCTCGACGGCACGCTCGCGCGTCTTGCAGACCAGGGCATCGAGCCCGAGAAGCCGCCCTACTCGGTACGCGAGGGAGGGTCGCGGCTTTGCTTCGTGAGGGATCCCGACGGCTACCGCATCGAGCTGATCGAGACGGACTGAACCCAGTCCACAGGGTGCCCGGCCGGACGTTATACTCATCCAGTATGACTGGTCGAATCGGAGCCAAGGGTCAAGTCGTGATCCCGAAGTGGCTGCGCGATCGTGCTTCTCTGCAGCCGGGCGATGTGGTCGACTTCGAGTTGCGTGGCAAGGAGATCGTGCTCGTGGCGCAACCGTCTACTGCTCGCTTGGGTGGCCGGTTCTCGAAGACCGGGATGGCGGCGCGCCTGCTCGAGGATCGATCGCGCGAGCCTCGGTGAGCGTCTGCCTCGATTCGTGGGCGATTCTGGCCTGGCTGGATGGAGAAGAGCCGGCGCTCTCGCGTATCGAGGAGATCATCGGCACCAGGCCCCTGACCAGCTGGGTGAACCTGGTTGAGGTCTACTACCGCGTCGAGCGCGACCACGGACGGGTTGCGGCCGACGAGACGCTTTCAGACCTGCGAGCCGTGCTCTCCCTAGAGCTGCCTGGGACCGCCCGCATGATCGAGGTAGCTCGCCTGAAGGCGGGCGCTTCGGCCGCACTTGGAGACTGCTTCGCTGTGGCCACGGCCGCCGCGCATGGCTTCGTGCTGCTCACTGGCGACCCAGAGATCGTCGAGCTGCCTGATCGTCCTTGCCAAATCGAGGATCTTCGCCCGCTTGATCGATGAAGCCCGCAGCACCGGCTCGCTTGGCCTCCTAGCTCGAGATCGTAGCGCTCGATCAACCTGAGCCCCGCGCGAAGCGTGAGGCGAACCTCTCGAAGCAGCTGGGACAGACCTAAGTCGGTCCGCTGGCGAGCCTGACGATTCCATAGAGCACGACGAGCAGGACGTACGTGGCGCTCAACAACAGCCCGGTGGGCGCTGATGGTCCCCCGCGTCGGCCACGCAGCCGCGCCACCGCGACGCCGAGGCCGGACAACGCCAAGACCGTCGCGAGAGCGGCAATGGCGATCCGTGCCCCGGGTGCTCGGTTTTCTGTCGCGTCGTAGTTGGAGTCCGCGATGCTTTCACCCAAGACGGCTCCTGCAAGGAGCGTCGCCAGCGTGGCGATCAGCACCCCTGCTGAGCAGAGAAGAAGTCGCCGGTGCCGCTGCTTAGGCCCCTCTGCTGAGCTCATACGGCCATGCTACGCCTACGCAACCGAACGCCTTTGCCACTCGTGGACGCCGGGCATGAGTGAGTTGCAAACCGTCCACTACCTCGACGGTTACCGGGTTGAGCCGATCGAACAGAAATAGGATCACAGTCGTGTCCCCCAGCTGACACCTCGTCAGGGCCGCGGGCCGGATGACACCGCTAATCGCCCCGCAACCCCGCGAGCGCCTTACGGCCGGGGCGGGTGCTCGCGATCACGATCAGCAGCGTTGGCGTCACGAGAGCACGCGCCCGCGGAACTTGCGCAGTCCGAGCCCGAGGAACATCGCGCAGAAGCCGATCAGCACCGGGTAGACGATGTAGAGATGCATGTGTGAGGCTTCGGTCAGCCCTGCGCGCATGCCCTCGTTGACGTAGATCAGCGGGTTGACGAGCACGACGATCTGCAGCCAGTGCACGCCGTCGAGCTTGACGGGCGCGAGCTTCGTCCACTGGTAGTAGGTGCCGCCGAGGAACGTCAGCGGCAGCACCACGAAGCCGAACATCAGCCCGATGTTGCGCGGCTCGAAGGCGGTCCCGAGCAGCAGCCCGAGCGAGGTCATGGTCACGCAGGCGAGCGGGATCAGCGTCAGCACGACCCACCAGTGCACTGTGAGGTTGGCGTGCACGCCGGGCGCGTGCACGACGGCGGCGATCGGGAACACGATCACGGCCGCGAGCAGCCCTTGCGCGGCGCCGGAGAAGACCTTTGAGAGGGCGACCAGCCAGATCGGACAGGGTGCTTGCACGCGGTCCTCGATCTCGCGCGTGTAGCCAAACTCGGTGGACAGCTGCAGCGCGACGGCTTGGATACCTTGGAACATGATCGAGATGCCGACGACGCCGGGGATCAGCACGGAGGCGAAGTGCGACTCGGCGGCCTTGCCGGCGCCGCCGCCGATGCCTTGGCCGATCGAGGGGAATACGTACAGGAACACGAACACGAGCAGGAACGGCTGGATCAGCGTGCGCACGATGAACTCGCCGAAGTGCTTGCGCAGCACGACTAGGTCGCGCAGCACGAGCGCGCGCAGGGCGACGCGGCTGGCGGTCATCGTCGAGCGGGTGGGCTCGACGTTGATCTGCGCGTGGCGGCTGGCGGTGGATGTGGAGGGGGCGCTGGCCATCAGTCGCGCAGCTCCTTGCCGGTGAGGTTGATGAAGACGGTCTCGAGGCTGGGTTCGGCGACCGACAGGTCGACGACGTCGAAGCCGCCGCGCTCGGTGGCGTTGACGATCTGCGGCACGAGGCGCTCGACGCCCTTGACGTGCAGCTCGACGCCGCCTTCGATCACACGTGCGCGCGTGGCGCCGCTGATCTCCTTTATGAGGTGCGCGGCGAGCGCATCGGAATCGCCGCCGGCTTTGATGGTGACGATCGTGTCGGCGCCGACGGAGTGCTTGAGCGCTTCGGGGGTGTCGAGCGCGAGGATCTTGCCGTGGTCCATGATCGCGACGCGGTTGCACAGCGCGTCGGCCTCCTCCATGTAGTGCGTGGTCAAGAGGATCGTCTGCCCCTCGCGGTTCAGCTCGCCGAGGATCTCCCATAGCGCGAGCCGTCCCTGTGGGTCGAGCCCGGCGGTTGGCTCGTCGAGGAACAGCACGGCTGGGCGGTGGAAGATCGCGCGCGCGACCATCAGCCGCTGGGCCATGCCGCCGGAGAGCGCGAACACGGAGGCTTTGGCCCACTTGGCGAGCTGGAACTGCTCGAGCAGCTGATCGGCGGTGCTGCGCGACTCTGCGGCGGAGACGCCGAACAGGCGGCCGTGGAAGTACAGGTTCTCCCATACGGTCAGCTGGCGGTCGAGCGTGTTCTGCTGAGAGACGATCCCGATCAGCTGCTTGGCGAGCGCGGGATGCGCGACGACGTCGATCGCCCCCACGTGCGCGGTGCCCGAGGTGGGGATCACGCGCGTGGTGAGCATCCCGGCGGTGGTGGTCTTGCCGGCGCCGTTGGGGCCGAGCAGGCCAAAGATCTCGCCTGCGTGCACACTCAGGTCGAGCTGGTCGACGGCGGCGAAGTCGGTGCCGGCGTAGACCTTGGTCAGCTCGACGGTGCGGATGATCTCGCTTGCGGGCATCTCGACGCCAATCTATCCGGCTCGCGCTACCCTGACCGCGAGTCATGGCGGACACGGGCAAGATCGCCAAGAACCTCGAGCGCTTCGCGCAGGCGGTGGCGGCGCATGACCGCGAGAACCCGACGCATACCGCGTATGGCATTGGGCTCGCGCACTTCGACATGGAGCGTTTGGGCTTCGACGAGGGCGAGGAGATCCTGCCGGGCATCACGATCCATGGCGACAGCGGCGTGACGGGCAACTTCCGCGTGCTGTGCGACGGCGAGCACGCGGACGAGGAGCTGACAGAGGCTGAGGAGAAGGCTGTGGAGGCGATCGCGACGCAGTCGATCCCCGTGTTCTCGCCGGGCCCGGGCCGCTCGCCATTCGAAGAGCCCTAGCCGCAACTCGCCATTCGCAGAGCGCTAGCCGCGCGCATCTTGGACGCCCGGCCAAGGGCGGGGAGCGCTGCGCGGCGCAAACTCTTAGGACGTGGCAACCGTTGCGGGGATCTCGCCAGCTGATTTTCAGCAGTGCCGCGATTGGGTCGGCCATGTGATCGTGTGCGGCCTGAACGCGGTTGGATTGCGGACGGTCGAGCAGCTGCACTTGGCGGGCGCGCGCGTGGTCGTGCTCGATGATGCTCCTGAGGAGCGGCTGGTGCGGATCGTGCGCGGCTGGGGTATCCCGCATCTGCCCCGCGGCGGGCATTTGAGCGACCCGCTGTTCGACGCGGGCATCCTCGGCGCCTCTGCGGTGGTCTGCGCTGAGCACACCGATCTGCGCACGCTGGAGACGGTCCTGCAGATCCGCGACCTGCGCCCCGACGTGCGCGTAGTCGCCGACCTCGACAACCCGTCGGTGGCGCATGCGCTGGAGGGCGTGCTGCGCTCGGTCGGCGTGCTCGACGTGGCGGCGCTGTTTGCGCCGGCGGTGATCGAAGCGTGTCGGGGCCGGCGGGCGCGCGAGCTGGTGCTGGGGGATACCGTGTTCGTCGCAACGGAGGTGCTGGCGCCGAGGGACGCGACGCTACGCGAGCTCTACGGCGCGCTTGCGCCGATCGGGGTTGTGACGGAGGCGGAGGACAAGCTGATCGCGTGCCCGGGGCGCGATCGGTCGGTCTCGACCGGCGACCGGGTGACGCTGATGGGCACTCCTGCCGAGCTCGAGGCGGCTGGCCTGTCGCCACGTCAGGCGGACGTCAGCCTCGTCGCTGAAGCGCTGGCGCGCTCGCGCGCGCTCGCGAAGCGGACCTCGGGAGCGATCTTCAGCGTGATCGACCGGCCGGTGCGAATCGCGCTGGTGCTCGGGCTCGTGCTGACGATCGTCTCCTCGGTGGTGCTGCACCTCGGCTACAGCAGGGCCTCGGAAGGAGAGCTGCACTCGCACCTGCCGCTTTTGGACTCGATCTACTTCACTGTCGAGACGGTTGCTACGGTCGGCTTCGGCGACTTCAACTTCTCGCATCAGTCGAGCGGCATGGAGGTGTTCGGAATCCTTCTGATCCTCGGCGGCACGACGCTTGTGAGCACGCTGTTCGCGCTGCTCACGAACGCGCTGGTCAGCCGGCGGATCGCACAGTCGCTTGGCGGCGGGCGCATCCCCGGCATGCGGGGGCATGTCGTGCTCGTCGGCCTTGGCGCGGTTGGCATGAAGGTGCTCGAAGGCCTGCTCGCCGCGGGTCAGGAGGTGGTGGTGATCGAGCGCATGGCGGACAACCGCTACCTGAGCGAGGCGCGCGCCTTGCAGGCGCCGCTGGTGATCGGCGATGCGACGATGACGCGGACGCTCGAATCGGTGAACCTGTCGAGTGCGGCGGCTGTGGCGATTCTCACCTCTGACGATCTCACGAACATCGAGACGGGCTTGGCTGTGCGCGACCGGCTGGGCGAGCGCTGGACCGATGTGCCGGTCGTGCTCAGGGTCTTCGATCGCCAGCTCGGGCATCGCTTGCAGCAGAGCTTTGGCTTCCGGCATGTGTGGTCGACGTCTGCGATCGCTGCGCCGTGGTTCGTCGGCGCAGCGCTCGGCCTCGAGGTGCTGTTCACGTTCTATGTCGGCAACAACCCGTTTCTGCTGGCGCGCCTGCGCGTGAGCGCGGGCGGTGGCCTTGACGGCCTGTCGATGCTGGAGCTGCCGGGCACGGTTCGTGTGGTGGCGATCCGCCGCGCGGCGAGCGCGGGCGCGCTCGAGCATCCGCCGCGGCGCGACACGCGCCTGGCTCCGGACGACGACGCCTATCTGGTGGGGCCTTATGCGGAGCTGCTGGAGGTGCTGCGCCACGATCGCCAGACGAGCGGCGACCTCGCCTGATGCGAGCGGCGCTCGCGCACGATGCTGTTGCGCATCAGGATTTTTATTATGGGTTACGCGAACTGGGCTCGACCGCGCCGAGCCTCGCTGTGAGCGTCGCAACGAGCCGTTCGATGGTCGGGCACGAAATCCCGTGGCGGGCGCCGGCGCGCAGCACCGAGCCGGGGATCGCGTCGAGCTCTGGCTCGCGCCCGGCGGCGATGTCGCGCTGCATGGAGCTGCCGAGCGTGGCGTGCGCAGCCTCGAGCTCGGCGATCGCTCGCGCTGGGTCGATGTCTTTCGCGCCCTCAGCTTGAGCGACCGCGCATGCCTCGCTGATCGCGCCCTCGAGGTCGGCGCGCAGCTTTGGCGTGGAGCGAATCTCGCCGAGCAGCACGTCATACGCGCTGGTCGTGCACGCGAGCGCGTTCAGCCGCACGAGCTTCGACCACATCACGTCTGCTTCGGAGTCCTGCACCTTCACCGGCACGCCCGCATGCGACAGCGTGTCGGCGAGCGCTTGCATCGCCGGGCGCGCGGCGGGCTCGGCGCTGGCCATGCTGACGAGCAGGAACGGGCTCGTGTGCACGACGACGCCCGGCGCGGGCCTGTCCGCCTCGACGCGGATCGAGCCCGCGAGCACCGATCCTGCGGGGAAGCGCGCGCGCAGCAGCGCGAGGTGGTCCAGGCCGTTGAGCAGCGGCAGCACGACGCCCGGCTCGGCCGCGATCCGCTCGAGCGCGGGCGCGAGGCCTGAGGCCTTGGTGGCGACGATCAGCGCGTCGACCGGCTCCTGCAGCTCTGCGACGGCGCGCGGGCGCGCGGTGAACTCGCCGAACGTGACGCTCTGCAAGCGCACGCCGTCGCGCTCGATCGCTTCGGCGGTGCTCTCGCGCGCGACGACCACCACGTCGGTGCCGTCACGATCGAGCACGCCTGCGATCAACCCACCGACGCCGCCGGGGCCGAGAACGGCGACCTTCATGCGCTCGGATCGATCAGCACGCCTGGGTTCATTATGCCTGCGGGGTCGAGCGCCAGCTTGGCGCCGCGTAGCGCGGCGGCGAACGGCTCGGGACGCTGGCAGTCATACCAGGGGCGGTGATCGCGCCCGACGGCGTGATGGTGGGTGATCGTGCCGCCGCCGGCGAGGATCGCCTCCGCGGCGGCCTGCTTGATCGCCGCCCATTGCTCGAGCTCCTCGCCGCGGCGCGCGGGTGCGAGCACGGTGAAGTACGGCGCGGGGCCGTCGGGATAGATGTGCGTGAAGCGGCAGAAGACCTTGCCGCCGGCGCCGCATTGCTCGCGCACGGCCTGCTCGGTCGCGGCGGTCACGCTCGCGTGGAACGCCGGCAGGCGCTCCCAGGTGATGGCGGTCTCGAACGTCTCTGCGAGCACGCCCATCGCGACGAGCGCGTCGCGCGCGTAGGGAGCGCCGAGGAACGCCTCGCGCCAGGAGCTGACCGCGTCCGCTGCGCCCGTGCCTGCTGCGCCCGTGCCTGCTGCACCGGCGCCTGCCGCGTCCGCATCGACGCCGGGATCGCGCTGCTCCGGGACGACGCCGCCGTGCGCGGCGCACAGCGCGAGCGCGCGCGCCATCGCCTCCTGCACTGGGTGGTCGGCGGACTCGAAGCCGAGCACCAGCAGCGCGCGCTGGCCGATCTTCGATCGGTCGTTGCCGGCCATCGTCAGCTTGGCCTCGCCAGGGTCGAGCAGCCGACAGTTGGATGGATGCAGCCCGGACTGGGAGATCGCGCGCACGCACTCGGCGCCGGTGAGGAAGTCGGCGAAGCGCACGCCTGCCGAGCTGCGGTAGGTGGGACGGGGCTGCACGCGCACCCACGCCTGCGTGATCACGCCGAGCGTGCCCTCTGAGCCGGCGAGCATGCGGTCGGGGCTGACCCCGGCGCCTGAGCCGGGCAGTCGCCGCGACTCCCATGCGCCTGCGGGGGTGATCGCGCGCACCGACTCGAGGAAATCCTCGATGTGCGTCCACAGCGTCGCGAAGTGACCGGCTGCGCGCGTGGCGATCCAGCCGCCGAGCGTGGAGTACTCGAACGACTGCGGGAAGTGGCGCAGCGTGAAGCCGTGCTCGCCGAGCTGCGTCTCGAGCTGCGGACCGAAGATGCCGACCTGGATGCACGCGGCGCGCGAGACGTCGTCCACTTCCAGCACACGATCGAGCGCGCTGAGGTCGAGCGAGACGACGCCGTTGTAAGCGCCGGAGATGCTCGGGGTGACGCCGCCGACCACCGAGGTGCCGCCGCCGAATGGGATCGCGGCGATCCGCTCGCTGGAGCACCACTCGAGTACCCGCTCGAGGTCAGCGTCCTCGCGCGGTGTGACGACGAGGTCGGGAGGATGCTCGAAGCGCCCGCGAAAGCCGCGCACGACGTCGCTGTAGGACTTGCCGAGCGCGTGGCTGGCGCGCGCGTGAACGTCCTCGGCGCAGATCAGTGACAGCGACGGCGGCGCCTTGATGCGCGGCGCCGGCAGCTGGAGC
>CAVQNS010000001.1:0-7507 GCA_963714285.1 uncultured Solirubrobacteraceae bacterium | reverse complement strand
CGGCGGCCTACTGCACAGCATCACCCCTCCGAAGTCCACCGGCGCCGTTGACGGCCTCAACCTGCCGCTATAGGTTCGCGCAGTGCGCCTGATCGTCGCCCGCTGTGAGGTCTCCTACGCCGGCCGGCTGAGCACCGTGCTGCCCGAGGCCGTGCGCCTGCTGATGATCAAGGCTGACGGCACGTTCATGGTGTGGGCGGACGCGGGCGGCTCGAACGTCAAGCCGCTCAACTGGATGGTCGCGCCGACGGTGATCGAGGAACAGCCCGGCGAGGACGGCGCTCTGCAGCGCCTGCTCGTGCGCAAGCGCGGCCAGGAGGAGCTGCTGGACATCGCCATCACGGAGGTGCTCTCCGACGTCGAGCACGAGCTCGACCTGCTCGCAACGCTGGAGAAGGAGGGGGTCGAGCGCGAACTGCAGGAGCTGCTCGCCGGGGCTCCGCAATGGTGCGGCGAGGGCCTGCGTCTGGTCCGGCGCGAGTGGCCCACGGACATCGGACCGGTGGACCTGATGTGCAGGGACGGCGAGGACGAATGGATCGCCGTGGAGATCAAGCGCATCGCGACGATCGATGCGGTCGAGCAGCTCACCCGCTACCTCGAGCGCATCCGCCTCGATCCAGCGCTCGGCTCCTGCCGCGGCGTGCTCGCAGCCCAGACGATCAAGCCGCAGGCGCGCGTGCTCGCCGAGTCGCGCGGGATCGACTGCGTGGAGGTGGACCCCGCGGTGCTACGCGGCGAGCGCGAGCCCGAGCTGAAGCTGTTTGCGGCATAGTCCCGGTCATGAGCGATCAAGACACCAACGAGGTACTCACCGACCGATTGAAAATCGGCCAGCACGGCAACGTCCTGCTGATCACCCTCAATCGCCCAGAGGTGCGAAACGCGGTCAACGCCGCGCTCGCCGAAGGCGTTGGCAACGCCCTGGAGGAGCTCGACGCCGACGAGCACCTGTCGGTGGGCGTGCTGACAGGCGCCGGCGGCTTCTTCTGCGCGGGCATGGACCTCGGCGCGTTCGTCAAAGGCGAGTCGCCGTGGTTCGGTGACCGCGGCTTCGCGGGCATCGCGCAGCGGGCCGCGCGCAAGCCCCTGATCGCCGCAATCGAGGGCTTCGCGGTCGCCGGGGGCATGGAGATCGCGCTCGCCTGCGACCTGATCGTCGCCGCCAAAGGCGCCAAAATGGGGATCCCCGAGGCCAAGCGCTCGCTTGTGGCAGCCGGCGGGGCGCTGCTACGGCTGCCGCGCAGGATGCCCTACCACGTCGTCATGGAGCTCGCGCTCACCGGCGACACGATGCCCGCCGAGCGCTTCCACGAGTTCGGTGTCGTCAACAGCCTCGCCGAGCCCGGCGCGGCCGTCGAGGTCGCGCTCGAGCTCGCCGGTCGGATCGCCAAGAACGGCCCGCTCGCGCTGATCGCCTCCAAGCAGATCCTGCAGGAGCAGTACGACTGGTCAACCGAGGAGATGTGGGCGAAGCAGGGAGCCCTCTCCGGCCCCGTGTTCGCCTCCGAGGACTCCAAGGAGGGCGCCAACGCCTTCAAGGAGAAGCGGGAGCCGATCTGGCAGGGTCGCTAAGCCTGCATCCAGGGGCTAGACGGACGTAGACCAAGCGAGGCAAGGACGCAGTGAGCGAAGTGTGCAAGCCGCACACGAGCGAGCGAGGACGCCGCCTCGCGCAGCGTCTACGTCCGTCTAGCGGCGCTTGCGTTTGCGCTGGCGGCGTATCGCGAGAAAGCGGCGCCAGAGGGCCAGCATCTCAGCGCTCGCCCGGCGTCTTGCGCGGGTACTGCGAGATCGGCTGGCGCAGATCGATCGCGGTCGTCACGATGCGGTTCTGTTCGTCGATGTGCGCCGCCGGATAGCCCTCGCCCGGGCTTGCGCGCTCGGGGCGACCGACGTAACCGAAGTGCATCTCCTCGGGCATGATCTGCATCAGACGCGGGAACATGTGGGCGCGCGCGCCCATGTTGCGCGGCTCCTCCTGCACCCACAGCACCTCGCTCAGGTCGGGGTAGCGTCCCATCAGCTCGAGGATTTGACGTTCGGGGAACGGGTACAGCAGCTCCACGCGCGCGACCGCAAGGCCGGTGTGCTCAGCGCGGTCCGGGTGTCCGACGAGGTCGTAGTAGATCTTGCCCGTGCACAGCACCAAGCGCGTGACCTGCTCGTCCGCGACTCCCGGCTCGGCCAGCACCGGATGGAAGCTCGTGCCCTCGGCCATGTCCGCGACCGCGCTCGCCGCCTGTGGTAGGCGCAGCAGTGACTTCGGCGTCATCACCACGAGCGGGCGCTGCTTGGCGATGCGCGCCTGACGGCGCAGCAGGTGGAAGTACTGGGCGGGGGTGGTGGGGCTCGCCACGCGGATGTTGCCCTCCGCGGCCGAGCGCAGGAAGCGCTCCAGACGCGCCGAGGAGTGCTCCGGCCCCGAGCCCTCGTAGCCGTGGGGGAGCAGCAGCGTCAGGCGCGAGGTCTGGCCCCACTTGGCCAGGCCAGAGACGATGAACTGATCGATGATCACCTGTGCCGAGTTCACGAAGTCGCCGAACTGCGCCTCCCACAGCACCAGCGTCTCCGGCGCCTCCTGGCTGTAGCCGTACTCGAAGCCCATGCAAGCAAGCTCTGAGAGCGGGCTGTTGTGCAGCTCCAGCGGCGCCAGCGCGTCCGGCAGGTTCTGGATCGGGCACACGGTCTGGCCGGTCTTGGCGTCGTGCAGCACCATGTGGCGCTGGCTGAATGTGCCGCGCTCGGTGTCCTGCCCGGTCAGGCGCAGCGGCGTGCCCTCGGTGAGCAGCGACGCGAACGCCAGCGCCTCCGCGTGCGCCCAGTCGACTTTCGCTTCCGCGGATGCGCTCTCCGCGAGCGCG
Source organism: uncultured Solirubrobacteraceae bacterium (assembly GCA_963714285.1). GTDB lineage: Bacteria > Actinomycetota > Thermoleophilia > Solirubrobacterales > Solirubrobacteraceae > Palsa-744. Next base: position 4,643 of record CAVQNS010000001.1, on the reverse strand, counting down.
TCGTGGCGGCGCTCGAGCTGTTTGACGAGCTTGGGATGCACGGTGAAGCCATCGGGTACGCGCAGCAGCTGCTCGCCGAGCGCTCGCAGCTCGAACGCCGGTACCGCCGTGTCCACCTCGGGGCTCGGCGAACGGTCGAGCTGGTACTCGCCGGTGACGTGCTCGTCCTCGTGCTCGGCTGCCGCTGTGATCTTCGCCTTCAGACGCTGGTGCAGCAGCGTCAGGTTGTCCCACACCTCCTGTGCCTGGCGGTCGACCTCCTCCTTGGAGACGACGCCCTCGGCCACCAGCCGGTCGGCCCACAGTTCATACACGCGCTTCTTGGTCTTGATCTTCACGTACATCTCAGGCTGCGTGTAGGCGGGCTCGTCGGACTCGTTGTGTCCAAAGCGGCGGTAGCCGATCAGGTCGATCAGCACGTCGTGGCCGAACTCCTGGCGGAACGCAAACGCGAGCCGCACGGCGCTGATGCATGCCGGCACGTCGTCGGCGTTGACGTGGATGATCGGCACGTCGAAGCCCTTCGCCAGATCCGAGGCCCAGCGTGTCGAGCGCGCGTCGTCGGGGTCGGTCGTGAAGCCCACCTGGTTGTTGGTGATGATGTGCACCGTGCCGCCGACCTTGTAGCCGTCCAGTCCCTGCAGGTTGAACGTCTCCGCGACAACGCCCTGAGCGGGGAACGAAGCATCGCCGTGGATCACGATCGGCACCGCCGCGTTCGTGTCCTGGTGGGCATGCGGCCCCTTGCGCGAGGTCTGCGCCGCGCGCGTCGCGCCCTCGACCACGGGTGAGACGTACTCGAGGTGGCTCGGGTTGGACTCCAGGTTGACGCGAATCGTGCCGCCGTCCGGCAGCTGGTAGGTGCCCTGCGTGCCGTGGTGGTACTTGACGTCGCCCGTGCCGCCCTGCGGGATCGTGGTCACCGCCTCGAGCGTCGATGCGCCCTCGAACTCGGCAAAGATCGTGTCGTAGGAACGCCCGAGGTTGTGGGCGAGCACGTTCAGGCGACCGCGGTGCGCCATCCCGACGACGACCTCCTGGCCGCCGTGCGCGGCTGACAGCTGGATCAGCTCGTCGAGCATCGGCACCGTCATATCCAGACCCTCGATCGAGAACTGGTGCTGGCCGAGATACGCCTTGTGCATGAAGCGCTCCAGCGCGTCGACCTCGACCAGCCGCTTCAGCAGCGTCCTGCGCTCGTCGTTGGTGAGCTCGTGGCGAAATGCGCTGGACTCGATGTGCTCGCGCAGCCAGACGCGCTGCCGGTGCGAGGCGATGTGCTCGATCTCATATGCGATCGTGCCGCAGTAGGTCTCGCGCAGGTGCGGCAGCGCGTCGGCGAGCGTCGCGCCGGAGACGTACATCTGGAAGATCTTCGCCGGCAGGCGCGCCTGCATCTCGGGCGTCAGCCCCAGTGCCTCCGGGTCCAGGCCCGGGTCGCCCTCGGGCTCGCTGCCAAGCGGGTCCAAGCGCGCCGCCAGGTGACCGTGGCTGCGCACGCGGCTGACGAACGTGCTCGCCGCCTGCACCGCCTGCAGCAGCTCGTCGCCTCCCGTGTAGGGAGTCGCAGCGCCGGCGGTGCTCGCCGAGCTCGCGGGCGCGGTCGGCGCCACGTGGATCGTCAGCGGCGCAGCCTGCACTCCCAGCGCGCCGAACAACTCCTCGTAGAAGCTGCTCCCCCCTGCAGATAGCCCTCGATCAGCGCCAGGAAGCGCCCGGACTCCGCGCCCTGGATCACCCGGTGGTCATACGTGGAGGTCATCGTCATGACCTTCTCGGCGCCGATGCTCGCGCCGATTTCGCCGAGGCCGACCGGGTAGGAGATCGAGCCCGTCGCCACGATCGTGCCCTGGCCGCTCATCAGCCGTGGCACCGATGCGACCGTGCCGATTCCGCCGGGGTTCGTGAGCGTGATGTTGGCGCCCACGAGATCGTCGGCGGTCAGCGTGTTGGTGCGCGCCTTCTCCACCAGCGCGTCGTAGGCGGCCAGGAAGCGGTCGAACGGCAGCCGTCCCGCGTCTGAGATCACCGGCACCATCAGCGTGCGCGAGCCGTCCTTCTTTTCGACGTCGACCGCCAAGCCGAGGTTCACCTGGCCGTCAACCATGCGGTGCGGCTTACCGTCGATCTCCGCGAAGTGGTTGGCCATCACCGGCATGTCTTCGCCGGCACGGGCGATCGCGTATGCGATCAGGTGGGTGAACGACACCTTCTTGCCGGCCGCCTTCAGCTCGCGCCGGCGCGCGTCGAGCACGCTCACCGTCAGCGTGCGGAAGCTGGTCGCCGTCGGGATCGAGCGCGAATCCTCCATGTAGCGCACGAGCGCCGCAGCGCCGCCGCGCAGCGGCACTGCTGCCGCCTCGCTGCTGGCCGCTCCGTTGGCTGCCGCGGCGCCGTTGGTGGCGCCCGCGCCGTTCGTGCCCGGTGCGACAGGGCCGCGCGAAGCCGCGCTGAGGACGTCAGACTTGGTAATCCGTCCCGCCGGTCCGCTGCCCGAAACCGAAGACAGGTCTACGCCCTCGGCTGCCGCCGCGCGGGCGGCAACGGGGGAGACCTTCTTGCCCTCGGGCGCATCGTCGCCCGGCGCAGGCTCGCCCGGGACGGTGGCCGTTGCGCTCTCGCCGATAGGCCCGCGCTGGTTGCCCATCACCGGGGTGAAGGCGTCGTTTGCGACCGCCGGCGCCGCCCCACTGACCGAGATGCGCGCGATCAGCTGGCCGACGGTGACAGTGTCTCCCTCCTCGACCAAGATCTCGCTCACGGTTCCGCTCGCCGGCGCGGGCAGCTCCAGATCGACCTTGTCTGTGGAGATCTCGACGATCGTGTCGTCGACCTTGATGAAGTCGCCGAGCTTGACACGCCATTCGAGGATCGTTCCCTCGGTAACAGACTCTCCTGCTGCGGGAGTGAGGACGTCGACGGTCTGCGCCGTCGCGCCGTCCGATGACGGCGCTTCGGCCGCGGCCTGTGCGTCGGCGGGAGCTGCGTCGGCAGGCGCGCCGTCGGCAGGCGCTTCGGCGGGTGCCGCGGAGCTCTCCTGTGCCGGTGCGGCGGCCGTCTCGCTCGACGCCGCCTCGGGGGCAGGCTCGGTGCTCGACGCAGCCGGCGCCGCGCCGTTGATGGAAATGCGTGCGATCACCTGGCCGACGGTGACCGTGTCCCCCTCCTCGACCAGAATCTCGCTGACTGTGCCACTCGCCGGCGCCGGCAGCTCCACGTCGACCTTGTCTGTGGAGATCTCGACGATCGTGTCGTCGACCTTGATGAAGTCACCGAGCTTGACGCGCCATTCGAGGATTGTTCCCTCGGTTACCGACTCTCCCGCAGCCGGGGTTACGACGTCTATCGTCTGCACTGCGGTGGTGCTGGTTGCCATCGATGCCTCACTTTAGCGCGGGCTGTACCGGTGCACGCTGACGCTGCTCGCGGATGAACTCATAGCTGCCGAAGAACGGCCCGATCCCGCCGAGCACCGCCACGGCGACGGCGAGCCTCAGCGAGACGACCCGCAGTCGCGCAGCCGCGATGCACGCCAACGACATGAATATCCAAAGCAGCCCGTGGGTCATGCCGAGCACGAACGTCAGCGGTTCCGGCTTGCCCGCCGCAAACGCGCAGACGAGCAGCGCCGTGTAAACGCACGAGTGGGTGAACGACGTCCACTTCAAGCGCGTGAACGTCAACGGCCCGGCCGCCGGGCGCACCCCCTTCGGGGGCACCCTCCGTGGCGGAGGACAGGCGGGCAGGTGCTTGTTCACTCCGACAGCCACTGGGCCATCCGCGGCAGCACTTCGCCGGCCTCGGCAGGCCAATCGGCGATGTCGCGCGGCCACCACGCGAACTCGTCGTGCTCGTCATCTGGGGTGACCGTCTCATCCACTCCCTCGGCGAGCCACGCCTGCCCGACGAACATCACCATGCGATGGGGCAGGCACAGCAGCGCCTCGCCTTGCACGCGCTCTGGCGTGACGGCCCACTCCTCCTGCAGCTCGCGCACGAGTGTCTCCGCCGGGCTCTCGCCGAGATCGACGGCGCCGCCCGCGCCCAGCGCCCAACGTCCCGCCCACGAGGACACCCACGGAGCGCGGCGTCCCGCCAGCCAGCGGCCATCGGCCGAGCGGGTGACGCACAACGCGGCCATGCTCTGCGACGCGTCGTCCTCGACAAGTCGCAGCGCCCAACGCAGCGGCTGCAGCTCGATCGCGAGTCCGTGCTCGTCCTGGCGATAGTCGACCAGGCGTGCAGCGACCCCGTCGTGGCTTGGCGAGCCGCGCTCCTGCAGCCTCCTGATCGCTGCGTCCGCCGCATGCGCGTGCTCCGGCAAGGGCTCGAATGTCTCCTGTTGCCAATGCGCGGTGATCTGCTCCAGCGACCACGGTCCGCGGGCGAGAATCTCGGGTGCCTGTGTGGGGGGCTGGGGTCGATCGGACACGCGAGCCCAAGGCTATTGAATCTCCGGAACGCCCGGTGAAGCTGTGGAGCAGCGATCGCCATACACTCGCGACCGTGAGCGGCCGTCGGCGCAAGCACTGGGGATGGGGGTTCGAGGACCAGCAGCTCTCGCCCGCGCAGCTGCACGCCTCGGCGGCGACGCTCGCGGCGCACCTGGACGTGTCCCTCGGCGAGGTCGAGCAGCCGGTGGC